>NZ_JBIVDZ010000007.1:0-717692 GCF_044747345.1 Streptomyces sp. NPDC090088
GTCATCCATACCTCGGGTTCGACGGGGCGGCCGAAGGGGGTTGTTGTCTCGCATGCGGGGTTGGCGAATCTGGCGTGGGCGCAGATCGATCGGTTTGCGGTGGGTGGGAGGGCGCGGGTGTTGCAGTTCGCGTCGTTGAGTTTTGATGCGGCGGTGTCGGAGCTGTGTATGGCGTTGGTGTCGGGTGCGGTGCTGGTGGTGGCCGGGGCTGAGGGGCTTCCGCCGAGGGTGTCGTTGGGTGAGGCCGTCGGTCGGGTGGGGGCGACTCATGTGACGGTTCCGCCTGGTGTGTTGGCGGTGGAGGAGGTGTTGCCGGAGGTGTTGGAGACGTTGGTGGTGGCGGGTGAGGCGTGTCCGCCGGGGTTGGTGGACCGGTGGTCGGTGGGTCGGCGGATGGTGAATGCGTATGGTCCGACCGAGGTGACCGTGTGTGCGGCGATGAGCCTGCCCCTCACCCCCGGAGACGGATCCAGGACGGGCGCGGGCGACACCGACGGTGTGCCGATCGGGCGGCCGACGGCGAACATGCGGGCCTATGTCCTGGACCAGTTCCTCCAGCCGGTGCCGGTCGGTGTGGCGGGTGAGCTGTATGTGTCCGGGCCCGGTCTGGCGCGCGGCTACTCCGGGCGCCCGGACCTGACGGCGGAGCGGTTCGTGGCCGATCCGTTCGACGCCGGAGTGCGCATGTACCGCACCGGCGACCTGGTGCGCTGGCTTCCCGAAGGTCAACTGACGTTCGTGGGGCGCGCGGACGAGCAGGTGAAGATCCGCGGCTTCCGTATCGAACTGGGCGAGGTGGAAGCCGTCCTCGACGACCACCCGGAGGTCGCGCAGGCCGTCGTGACGGTACGGGACGGCAGGCTCGTCGCCCATGTGGTGGGCGGAGTGGAGGCAGGCGAACTGCGGGAGTTCGTCGCTGCGCGGCTGCCGGAGTACATGGTTCCGGCGGCGGTGGTGGTGCTCGACGCGTTCCCGTTGACGGTGAACGGCAAGGTGGACCGGGCTGCTCTTCCCGACCCGGAGTTCGGTGGTTCGGGCTCGGCACGACGGCCTGGCACGGCGGCCGAGGAAGCGCTGTGCGGTTTGTTCGCGGAGGTGCTGGGCCTGGAGTCGGGCGTGATCGGGGTGGGGGACAGCTTCTTCGAGCTGGGCGGCGATTCGATCATGTCGATGCAGCTCGCCTCGCGGGCTCGTCGTTCGGGTTGGGTGGTGACACCCCGGCAGATCTTCGAGGAGAAGACCCCGGAGCGGCTGGCGCTGGTGGCGGCCGGGACCGAGGAGGCCTTCGCGGGGGCTGGGGACTCGGGTGTCGGTGAGGTGCCGTGGACGCCGTTGATGAGGTCGATGGGCGAGGACGTGCTGCGGCCCGGTTTCGCGCAGTGGACGGTGATCGGCGCGCCGGCCGGGCTCGGCGTGGACGCACTGGCGTCAGGCGTGGAGGTGCTGCTGCGGACCCACGGGATGCTGCGGGCCCGGACCTGGAGCGGCCTTCGGACGCTGATGGTTCCGGAGGTGGGTGAGGTCGATGTGTCCGGGCTGGTGGCTCGGGTCGATGCCGTAGGCCTGGCTGAGGGTGGGCTGGACCGGGTGGCGGTGGATGCCGCTCGGGAGGCGGTGGCGCGGCTGGATCCGGCGGCCGGGGTGATGGTGCAGGTGGTGTGGGTGGATGCCGGGCCGGAGCGGGTCGGTCGGATTGTGCTGGCGGCTCATCATCTGGCGGTCGACGGGGTGTCGTGGCGGGTCCTGGTCCCCGACCTGCAGAACGCGTGCGAGGCAGCGGCCGCGGGCCGGCGGCCGGACCTCGCACAGGCGCCGACTTCGTTCCGTGCCTGGGCGGAGGGTCTGCGGCGGGCCGCACAGAGTCCGGCGCGGGTGGGCGAGCTGGACGCCTGGGTCGACATGGTCGCCGGGACGGCCGGCGGCGGGGAACCGCTGATCGGCCACCGTCCGCTGGACCCGGTGACCGACACGGTCGCGACGCTGCGCCACCGTACTTGGTCGGTGCCGGTGGGTGAGGCCGCGGTGCTCGTCGGTGACGTGCCGGGAGTTTTCCACTGCGGGTTGCACGAGGTGTTGTTGGCGACGTTGGCCGGTGCGGTGGCGGGCCGGCGTACGTGGTCGGCTGTGCCGGGTGGGTTCCTGGTGGAGGTCGAGGGCCACGGGCGTGAGCCGTTGTCGGAGGGCATGGACCTGTCGCGGACGGTGGGCTGGTTCACCGCGGCCCACCCGGTCCGTCTTGATGCCTTCGGCGTGGATCTGGCGGAGGCCACGGCCGGTGGTGCGGCGGCCGGCGACCTGCTCAAGCGAGTGAAGGAGCAGGTACGGGCGGTGCCCGGGGACGGGTTGGGCCATGGCCTGTTGCGTCACCTGAACCCGGAGACAGGGCCGGTGTTGGAGGCCCTGCCGGTGCCGCAGGTCGGGTTCAACTACCTGGGCCGGTTCGCGGCCGCCGGTGCCGGGTCGGACGTGGTGGTGCCCTGGCAGTCGGCCGGGGACACGGCCGTCGGTGGCGCTGCCGATCCGGGGATGCCGGTGCTGCACGCGCTCGCTGCGGGCGCCGTGGTCGCGGATACGGCGAGCGGCCCGGAGCTGACGCTCACCCTGAGCTGGCCCGCGGCGCTCCTGGACGAAACCGACGTGGAGGAGTTGGGCCGGGCCTGGCTCGGGCTGCTGAACGGCCTCGCCGCGCACACCGCCGGTCCCCAGGCCGGCGGTCACACCCCCTCCGACTTCCCGCTGGTTTCCCTCTCCCAGGAGGGTGTGGGGGAGCTGGAGTCGGCGGTGTCCGGTCTGGAGGATGTGTGGCCGCTGTCCCCGCTCCAGGAAGGGCTGCTTTTCCACGCGTCTCTCGACGACGGCGCTGGGGCGGATGTGTATGCCGGTCAGCGTGCGCTCGCTCTGGACGGGCCCTTGGACGCTGGTCGGCTACGGGCGTCGTGGGATGTGGTGGTGGGGCGGCATGCGATTTTGCGTGCGGGGTTCCATCGACTGGCGTCGGGTGAGGCGGTGCAGGTCGTCGCGCGGGAGGTGGAACTTCCGTGGCGGGAGGTCGACTTGAGCGGTCTGCCCGAGGCTGATGCGGAGGCTGAGGCGGCCCGGTTGTCCGGGGAGGAGTTGTCGGCCGGCTTTGATCTCGCGCGGGGTCCGCTGCTGAGGCTGTTGCTGCTTCGTCTCGGCGAGCGGCGCCACCGGTTGGTGATGACGTCGCATCACAGCGTCGTTGACGGCTGGTCGTTGTCCGTGATGATCGATGAACTCTCGGCGGCGTACGCCGCGGGCGGGGATGCCGGGGCGTTGCCTGCGGTGCGGTCGTTCCGGGATTACCTGTCGTGGCTCGGCCGTCAGGATCGGGAGGCTGCGCGGGTTGCGTGGCGGGAGGAGTTGGCGGGGGCGGAGGAGCCGACGCTGGTTGCTCCGGTGGATCCGGCTCGGTTGCCGATGCGGCCGGAAGCGGTGCGTGTCGAGTGCGGCGCCGGGCTGACACGGGCGCTGGAGGAGCTGACGCGGGAGCGCGGGTTCACCATGGCGACGGTGGTGCAGGGTGCGTGGGCTCTGGTGCTGGCTCGTCTGTCGGGGCGCCGGGACGTGGTGTTCGGGACGACGGTTGCCGGGCGGCCGGCGGATCTGCCGGGTGCGGAGTCGTTGATCGGGCTGTTCATCAACACCCTGCCGGTACGGGCCGAGTTGGCCGGTGACCTGTCGGTGGCCGACCTGCTGTCCGAGCTCCAGGCCCGACAGGTGAACCTGATGGGTCATCAGTACCTCGGGCTGGCGGAGATCAAGCAACTTGCCGGACAGGGCGCGGAATTCGACACACTCGTCGTCTACGAGAACTATCCGCATTCGGCCGCGGCCGCGCAGGGCGGCCCCGATGCCCTCACCATCCGGCCGGGCGGCATCCCCCACGACGCCAGTCACTATCCGTTGGGGTTGATCGTCGCGCCGGGTGAGCGGATGGAGTTGCAGCTGGATCATCGGCCGGACCTGTTCGACCGGGGGCAGGCTGATGAGGTGTTGGCGGCGTTGGTGCGGGTGTTGGAGCAGTTCGCGGCCGATCCGGAGATGCCTCTGGGGCGGCTCGGGTTGTTGGACGGGGTGCGGTTGGAGCGTCTGACGCGGGACTGGCAGGACGTGTCTCCCGAGGTGCCTTGCGGGACGCTGCCTGAGCTGCTTGCGGAGCAGGTGCGGCGGACGCCGGATGCGCCGGCTCTTGAGTCGGGTGAATACCGGCTGACGTATGCGGAGTTGGAGGCTGAGGCGGGTCGGCTGGCGCGGTATCTGATTGCTGCGGGGGTGGGTCCGGAGCGGCGGGTCGCTGTGGTGGCTGAGCGGTCGGTGGGCACGGTGGTGGCGTTGCTGGCGGTCTCGATGGCGGGCGGGGCCTTCGTCCCGCTGGACCCCGCGCACCCTGCGGACCGGCTCGCTCTGGTGCTGGAGGACGCCGATCCGGTCGCGGTGCTGTGCACGCACGCCACTTGGTCCGTGCTGCCGGAAGGAGCCCGAGGGCGGGTGGTCGTCCTGGACGATCCGGAGACCGTGACGGCTGTGGCCGGTTGTGTGCCGGGTCGGGTGGTGGATGCGGAGCGGATTGTGCCGTTGGGGGTGGCGAATGCGGCGTATGTCATCCATACCTCGGGTTCGACGGGGCGGCCGAAGGGGGTTGTTGTCTCGCATGCGGGGTTGGCGAATCTGGCGTGGGCGCAGATCGATCGGTTCGCGGTGGGTGGGAGGGCGCGGGTGTTGCAGTTCGCGTCGTTGAGTTTTGATGCGGCGGTGTCGGAGCTGTGTATGGCGTTGGTGTCGGGTGCGGTGCTGGTGGTGGCCGGGGCTGAGGGGCTTCCGCCGAGGGTGTCGTTGGGTGAGGCCGTCGGTCGGGTGGGGGCGACTCATGTGACGGTTCCGCCTGGTGTGTTGGCGGTGGAGGAGGTGCTGCCGGAGGTGTTGGAGACGTTGGTGGTGGCGGGTGAGGCGTGTCCGCCGGGGTTGGTGGATCGGTGGTCGGTGGGTCGGCGGATGGTGAATGCGTATGGTCCGACCGAGGTGACCGTGTGTGCGGCGATGAGCCTGCCCCTCACCCCCGGAGACGGATCCGGGGGAAGCGTTCCGATCGGCCGTCCACTGCGGAACGCGCGGACGTTCGTGCTCGACGAGTTCCTCCAGCCGGTGCCGGTCGGTGTGGCGGGTGAGCTGTATGTGTCCGGGCCCGGTCTGGCGCGCGGCTACTCCGGGCGCCCGGACCTGACGGCGGAGCGGTTCGTGGCCGCCCCCTTCGGTGAGGGCGAGCGGATGTACCGCACCGGCGACCTGATCCGCTGGACCGCCGAGGGCCAAATGGAGTTCGTGGGGCGCGCGGACGAGCAGGTGAAGATCCGCGGCTTCCGTATCGAACTCGGCGAGGTGGAGGCGGCGTTGGAGGCGCACCTCCTGGTCGACCATGCCGTCGTGATGGTCCGTGAGGGGCGCCTGGTGGGCTACGCAGTCGGCCACGAGGTGGATGCCGACGCTCTGCGGGTCTTCGCCTCCTCGCGGCTGCCGGAGTACATGGTTCCGGCGGCGGTGGTGGTGCTCGACGCGTTCCCGTTGACGGTGAACGGCAAGGTGGACCGGGCTGCTCTTCCCGACCCGGAGTTCGGTGGTTCGGGCTCGGCACGACGGCCTGGCACGGCGGCCGAGGAAGCGTTGTGCGGTTTGTTCGCGGAGGTGCTGGGCCTGGAGTCGGGCGTGATCGGGGTGGGGGACAGCTTCTTCGAGCTGGGCGGCGATTCGATCATGTCGATGCAGCTCGCCTCGCGGGCTCGTCGTTCGGGTTGGGTGGTGACGCCTCGCCAGATCTTCGAGGAGAAGACCCCGGAGCGGCTGGCGCTGGTGGCGGCCGGGACCGAGGAGGCCTTCGCGGGGGCTGGGGACTCGGGTGTCGGTGAGGTGCCGTGGACGCCGTTGATGAGGTCGATGGGCGAGGACGTGCTGCGGCCCGGTTTCGCGCAGTGGACGGTGATCGGCGCGCCGGCCGGGCTCGGCGTGGACGCACTGGCGTCAGGCGTGGAGGTGCTGCTGCGGACCCACGGGATGCTGCGGGCCCGGGCCGGGAGCGACCTGCGGACGCTGATGGTTCCGGAGGTGGGTGAGGTCGATGTGTCCGGGCTGGTGGCTCGGGTCGATGCCGTAGGCCTGGCTGAGGGTGGGCTGGACCGGGTGGCGGTGGATGCCGCTCGGGAGGCGGTGACGCGGCTGGATCCGGCGGCGGGTGTGATGGTGCAGGTGGTGTGGGTGGATGCCGGGCCGGAGCGGGTCGGTCGGATTGTGCTGGCGGCTCATCACCTGGCGGTCGACGGGGTGTCGTGGCGCGTCCTGGTTCCCGACCTGCAGAACGCGTGCGAAGCAGCGGCCGCGGGAGAGCCGCCGGAGTTGGAGTCGGCGGGGACTTCCTTCCGTGCCTGGGCGGAGGGTCTGCGGCGGGCCGCACAGAGTCCGGCGCGGGTGGGCGAGCTGGACGCCTGGGTCGACATGGTCGCCGGGACGGCCGGCGGCGGGGAACCGCTGATCGGCCGCCGTCCGCTGGACCCCACCGTCGACACGACGTCCACCCTGCGCCTGCTGTCCTGGTCGCTACCGACGGAGGAGGCAGCGGTGCTCGTAGGCGAGACACCGCGGGTGTTCCACTGCGGGCTGCACGAACTGCTGTTGGCCACGCTGGCCGGTGCGGTGACGCACTGCCGCCCGAACCCAGGGACCGGTGCCGCCATCGGCTCCGACGGGCTCCTGGTGGAGGTCGAGGGCCACGGGCGTGAGCCGTTGTCGGAGGGCATGGACCTGTCGCGGACGGTGGGCTGGTTCACCGCGGCCTATCCGGTACGGCTGGACGCCTCCGGTGTGGACCTGACGGAGGCTACGGAAGGTGGTGCGGCGGCCGGAGCCCTGGTGAAGCGGGTGAAGGAGCAGGTGCAGGCGGTGCCCGGGGACGGGCTCGGCCATGGCCTGCTGCGTCACCTGAACCCGGAGACAGGGCCGGTGTTGGAGGGTCTGCCGGTGCCGCAGGTCGGGTTCAACTACCTGGGCCGGTTCGCGGCCGCCGGTGCCGGGTCGGACGTGGTGATGCCCTGGCAGACGGCCGGGGACACGGCCGTGGGAGGCGCTGCCGATCCGGGGATGCCGGTGCTGCACGCGCTCGCTGCGGGCGCCGTGGTCGCGGATACCGCGAGTGGCCCGGAGCTGACGCTCACCCTGAGCTGGCCCGCCGCGCTCCTGGACGAAACCGACGTGGAGGAGTTGGGCCGGGCCTGGCTCGGGCTGCTGAACGGCCTCGCCGCGCACACCGCCGGTCCCCAGGCCGGCGGTCACACCCCCTCCGACTTCTCACTCCTCGATCTCGACCAGGACGAAGTCGACGACCTCGAAGCCATAGCTGCCGAACTCGACGAAGGACGGTTCCTGTGAAGCCCCCGAAGCCCCTCTCGACGCACGCCAAGGGATCCGCTCTCGCGGAGGTGTGGCCGCTCTCGCCCCTCCAGCAAGGGATGCTCTTCCACTCCTCGTACGACGACGAGGGACCGGACGTCTACGGCCTCCAGTGCGTCCTCGGCGTGGACGGCCCCCTGGACACCGAGCTTTTCCGCGCGTGCTGGGAGGCTCTGATCGAGCGCCATGCCGTCCTGCGCGCCAGCTTCCAACGGCGCAGGTCCGGGGAGGCGGTGCAGCTGATCTCGCGGAGTGTTGTGCTCCCTTGGGGCGACGTCGACCTGTCGGACCTCGGCGAGGAGGAGGCCCTGACCCGGTTCGAGCGGCTGGCCCGCGAAGAGCGGGAGGACAGGATGAACCCCGCCTCCCCGCCCTTGCTCCGGCTGCTGCTGGCCCGGCTCGGGGAAGCCCGCCACCGCCTCGTCGTGACGACCCATCACATCCTGCTGGACGGCTGGTCGATGCCGGTGCTCCTCGACGAGCTGGAGGCGATGTACACGGCGGGTGGTGACATCCGGGTACTGCCCCCGGTCACCTCCTACCGCGACTACCTGTCGTGGCTCGGCCGTCAGGACCGGGAGGCGGCGCGCGCCGCGTGGCGGGAGGAACTGGCCGGGGCGGAGGAACCGACCCTGGTCGCACCCCAGGCGGCAGGCGGGGCCGAGGTCTCAGTGCTGCCGCGGGACCTCGTCCTGGATCTCCCCGAGGAGACCACCACGCGGCTGCGGGAGTTGGCCCGCGGCCGGAACCTCACGCTGAACTCGGTCGTGCAGGGCGCATGGGCGCTGGTCCTGTCCCGGTTGACCGGACGGAACGACGTGGTGTTCGGCGCGACGGTGTCGGGGCGGCCGGCGGATCTGCCCGGTGCCGAGTCCATGGTCGGCCTGATGATCAACACGCTGCCGGTACGGGTGCCACTGGCCGGCGGACAACCGGTGCTGGACATGCTCGCGGACCTGCAGGCGCGGCAGTCGTCGCTGATGCCGCATCAGCATCTGGGCCTGAGCGAGGTGCAGGGGCTGGTCGGGCCGGGCGCGACGTTCGACACCCTCGTGGTCTACGAGAACTACCCGACCCCGCCCGACGGGGCGCCCGCGCCCGGCACCATCTCCTTCACCCGGATGGATGCGCACGAGGCCACCAACTTCCCGCTGACCGTCGGCATCGTCCCCGACGTCGGACTCCGGATCGTGATGACACATAGGCCGGACCTCTTCGACGAGGAGGCGGCGGCCCGCGTCGCCGGATGGCTGATACGGGTGCTGGAACAGGTGGCGGACGAGCCGACGCTACGGGTGGGCGACATCGATCTCCTCGACGGGCCCGAGCGGTCCGTAGTCGTCGAGGAGTGGAACGCCACGGCGCGGGACGGAGTTCCCGGCACGGTGCTGGAACGGTTCCGCGGTTGGGCCGTCGGCACGCCGGACACGGCGGCGTTGTGGTTCAGCGACCGACCGCTGTCCTATGGCGAGTTGGATGCGCGGTCGGATGCGTTGGCGCGGGGTCTGGTTGCCCGTGGGGTGGGTCGTGAGTCGCGGGTGGGTTTGTGTCTGCCGCGTGGGGCCGAGATGGTGACGGCGATTCTGGCGGTGTGGAAGGCGGGTGGGGCGTACGTTCCGCTGGATCCGGAGTATCCGTCCGATCGGTTGTTGTTCATGGTGGCCGACAGTGGTGCGGAGTTGGTGCTGGTCGCGGGGGAGACCGTGGACCGGTTGTCGGCGGATGTGGAGACGGTGCTGCTGGGCGAGTTGGGGACCGGCTCGGGGGTGCTGCCGGACGTCGCCTCTGATCAACTGGCGTACGTCATCTACACGTCGGGGTCGTCGGGGCGTCCGAAGGGTGTGGCGGTGGAGCATGCCGCCGTGGCCAACCTCGCCTCGGCGATGGGCCCCGTCCTCGGTGTGGGACCGGGGCTTACGGCGTTGCAGTTCGCGTCGTTCAGTTTCGACGCGGCGGTGCTGGACGTGGCCGTGACCCTCGCCGGCGGGGGCACGCTGGCGATCGCCACGTCCGAAGAGAGGCAGGACGGCTCTGCCCTCGCCGCGATGATCGACTTCAACGGTGTCGACAGCGCGAGTGTGGTGCCGTCGTTGCTGGGCGCCCTGGAGCCGAAGTCGGTTGCCGGGGTGCGGAACTGGGTGCTGGGCGCGGAGAGGTTGGAGGCGGGTCTGGCGGCGAGGTGGCGTGCGGGCGCGCGGGTGTGGAACACCTACGGTCCGACGGAGGCCACCGTCATCACCACCGCTGTCCTGTTGGAGGAGGGCATCACGGGTGAGGACGCGCCACCGCCGATTGGCCGACCGTTGCCGAATGTCCGTACCTACGTGCTGGATGCGTTCTTGCGGCCTGTTCCGGTGGGTGTGGCGGGGGAGTTGTACATCGCGGGGGAGGGTCTGGCCCGTGGCTACGTCGGCCGCTCCGACCTGACGGCGGAACGGTTTGTGGCCTGTCCTTTCGGTGACGGTGCGGGGCGGATGTATCGCACCGGTGACCTTGCGCGCTGGACTTCGGACGGGCAGCTGGAGTTCGTGGGGCGTGCGGATGCGCAGGTGAAGATCCGTGGGTTCCGGGTGGAACTCGGCGAGGTCGAGGCCGTCCTTGCCGCGCACCCGCAGGTGGAGCGGGCCGTGGTGCTGGCCCGCGAGGGACGGCTGATCGGATACGTCGTCGGGGCCGCGGACGCCGAAACGCTACGGGCTTTCGCCGCCACCCGCCTGCCCGAGTACATGGTCCCGTCGGCAGTCGTCGTACTCGACGCCTTCCCGTTGACCGTCAACGGCAAGATCGACCGCTCCGCCCTGCCGACGCCGGAAGCTGCGGTGAGTGCGGGTCGGGCTCCGGAGACGCCTGCCGAAAAGGTGTTCTGCGCCCTGTTCGCCGAGGTGTTGGGGCTGCAGGAGGTCGGGGTCGGGGACGGGTTCTTCGAGTTGGGCGGCGATTCGATCATGTCGATGCAGCTCGCTTCCCGAGCCCGTGCCGCGGGGTGGACCGTTTCGCCGCGGCAGGTGTTCGAGGAGAAGACGCCGGAACGGTTGGCGCTGGTGGCGGTCGCGGTGTCCGGTGGGGCGGCTGGGCAGAGGGCGGAGACGGGTGTCGGTGAGGTGCCGTGGACCCCGGCGATGCGGTCGATGGGCGCACACGCGCTGCGGGGCGAGTTCGCGCAGTGGACGGTGCTCGGTGCGCCGGCCGGGCTGGGCGCGGATGTGCTGGCGTCAGGCGTGGAGGCGCTGCTGCGGGCACACGGGATGCTACGGGCCCGGACCGGGAGCGACCTTCGGACGCTGATGGTTCCGGAGGCAGGTGAGATCGACGCGTCCGGGCTGGTGGTCCGGGTGGATGCCGCAGGGGCTGCTGAGGGCGAGTTGGACCGGGTGGCGGTGGACGCCGCTCGGGAGGCGGTGGCGCGGTTGGATCCGGTGGCGGGTGTGATGTTGCAGGTGGTGTGGGTGGACGCCGGGCCGGGCCGGATCGGTCGGATTGTGCTGGCGGCTCATCATCTGGCGGTCGACGGGGTGTCGTGGCGCGTCCTGGCGCAGGATCTGGGAACCGCGTGCGAGGCGGCGGCCGTTGGCCGGCGACCGGTCCTCGAACCGGCGCCGACCTCCTTCCGTACCTGGGTTCGGGAGTTGGAGCAGTCGGCGGAAGACCCGCAGCGGGTCGAGGAACTGGCCAAGTGGGTTGAGCTGGTGGGCACCGCCGATGAGCCGCTGGTCGGCCGTCGCGCGCTGGACCCGGCCGTCGACACGGTTGCGTCCTTGCGGCGTTGTTCTTGGTCGGTTCCGGTGGGTGAGTCCGCGGTGCTCGTCGGTGAGGTGCCGGGGGTGTTCCACTGCGGCCTGCATGAGGTGTTGCTGGCGACGCTGGCCGGTGCGGTGGCGGGGTGGCGGCCGAGCTTCGGGGCTGAGGCGGGTGGGTTCCTGGTGGAGGTCGAGGGGCATGGCCGTGAGCCGTTGTCGGAGGGCATGGATCTGTCGCGGACGGTGGGCTGGTTCACCGCGGCCTATCCGGTACGGCTGGACGCCTCCGGTGTGGACCTGACGGAGGCTACGGAAGGTGGTGCGGCGGCTGGTGCGCTGGTGAAGCGGGTGAAGGAGCAGGTGCAGGCGGTGCCCGGGGACGGGTTGGGCCATGGCCTGCTGCGTCACCTGAACCCGGAGACGGCGTCGGCGTTGGAGGCCCTGCCGGTGCCGCAGGTCGGGTTCAACTACCTGGGCCGGTTCGCGGCCGCCGGTGGTGCCGGGGCGAGTTCGGTCGAGCCGTGGCAGTCGGCCGGGGACACGGCCGTCGGTGGCGCTGCCGATCCGGGGATGCCGGTGCCGCATGCGCTCGACGTGGGTGCCGTGGTGGCGGACACCGCGAGTGGTCCGGAGCTGACGCTCACCCTGAGCTGGCCCGCGGCGCTCCTGGACGAGACCGACGTACAGGAGTTGGGGCAGGCCTGGCTCGGGCTGCTGAACGGCCTCGCCGCGCACACCGCCGACCCGTCGGCCGGCGGCCACACGCCCTCCGACTTCTCACTCCTCGATCTCGACCAGGACGAAGTCGACGACCTGGAGGCCGATTTCGCCGACGACCACCTCTGATTTCCGGCCACTGACCCTCGGCCTCCGTCCCCCGACCCTCGACCACCGTCCCCTGACCCTCGGCCTCCGTCCCCCGACCACCGCTCACTGCCGACCAACCCCCACAGCTCCGTCCGCGCCACCCGCCCCACCGCTCTGTCCCTGCCGCCGAACCGAAGTTGCGAACCGCTGTGAGGAGACGCACGCGATGACCCGGACCCGGACCGCCATCGAAGACATATGGCCGCTGTCGCCGCTTCAGGAGGGGCTGCTGTTCCACGCGTCCTTCGGGGACGAGGCCTTGGACGTGTATGCGGGCCAACGGGCCCTGGCCCTCGACGGACCGCTCGACGTCGACCGTCTCCGCCGCTCCTGGGAGGGCCTGATCGCCCGCCATGGGACCTTGCGGGCCAGCTTTCGCCGGCGCAAGTCGGGTGAGGCGGTGCAGGTCATCGCGCGGGAGGTGGAGCTGCCGTGGCGTGAGATCGATCTGAGCAGCCTGCCCGAGGCCGATGCGGAGGCCGAGGCGGCCCGGTTGTCCGGGGCCGAACTCGCGGACGGCTTCGATGTCGCGCGGGGTCCGTTGCTGCGGCTGCTGCTGCTCCGCCTGGGCGAACGGCGTCACCGACTGGTGCTGACGACCCACCACATCGTGCTCGACGGCTGGTCGTTGCCCATCCTGGTGAACGAACTGGAGGTGGTGTACCGGGCGGGCGGGAATGCTGGGGCGCTGCCTCCGATCAGGTCGTACCGCGACTACCTGGCCTGGCTCGGCCGTCAGGACCGGGACGCGGCGCGTGCCGCGTGGCGGGAGGAACTGGCCGGGGCGGAGGAACCGACCCTGGTCATGCCGGCGAACCCGGCCCGGCTGCCACTGCGGCCCGAGACGGTCCTCGTCGAGTGCGATGCGGAGTTGACGCGGGCGCTGAACGACGTGGCCCGTCAGGGTGACGTCACCATGGCCACGGTGGTCCAGGGTGCGTGGGCTCTGGTGCTGGCCCGCCTGTCCGGACGGCAGGACGTGGTGTTCGGGACGACGGTTGCCGGGCGGCCGGCGGATCTGCCGGGTGCGGAGTCGTTGATCGGGTTGTTCATCAACACCCTCCCGGTGCGCGCCCAGTTGGCCGGTGATCTGTCGGTTGCCGACCTGCTGTCCGAACTCCAGCACCGGCAAGTGAACCTGATGGGCCACCAGTACCTCGGGCTGGCCGAGATCAAGCAACTTGCGGGACCAGGCGCCGAGTTCGACACGCTCGTCGTCTACGAGAACTACCCGCACTCCGCCGCTCCGGCACCGTACGACCCGGACACACTCGTCATCGGGCCGGGCGGTGCACCTCAGGACGCCAGCCACCATCCACTGGGGCTGATCGTCATCCCTGGCGAGCGGATGGAACTGCACCTCGACTACCGCCCCGACCTCTTCGACGGGGCCCGTGCCGAAAGCGTGCTGGCCTCGCTGGTGAGGGTGCTGGAGCAGATGGCGGCCGATCCGCAACGGCGGCTGAGCGACATCGAGTTGCTGGACGAGGCTGAGCGGACCGCGGTCGTCGAGGAGTGGAACGCCACCGCACAGGAGGTGGACGCGTCGACGGTGCTTCAGCGGTTCCGTGGGTGGGTGGCGCGGACGCCGGATGCGACCGCGTTGTGGTCCCGACAACACGCCTTGTCCTACGGCGAGTTGGATGCGCGGTCGGATGCGTTGGCGCGGGGTCTGGTTGCCCGTGGGGTGGGTCGTGAGTCGCGGGTGGGTTTGTGTCTGCCGCGTGGGGCCGAGATGGTCGTGGCCATGCTGGCGGTGTGGAAGGCGGGTGGGGCGTACGTTCCGCTGGATCCGGAGTATCCGTCCGATCGGTTGTTGTTCATGGTGGCCGACAGTGGTGCGGAGTTGGTGCTGGTCGCGGAGGAGACCGTGGACCGGTTGTCGGCGGATGTGGAGACGGTGCTGCTGGGCGAGTTGGGGACCGGCTCGGGGGTGCTGCCGGACGTCGCGTCTGATCAACTGGCGTACGTCATCTATACGTCGGGGTCGTCGGGGCGTCCGAAGGGTGTGGCGGTGGAGCATGCCTCCGTGGCCAACCTCGCCTCGGCGATGGGCCCTGTCCTCGGTGTGGGACCGGGGTTTACGGCGTTGCAGTTCGCGTCGTTCAGTTTCGATGCGGCGGTGCTGGACGTGGCCGTGACCCTCGCCGGCGGGGGCACGCTGGCGATCACCACGACGGAGGAGCGGCAAGATCCGTCCGCTCTCGCCGCGATGGTCGAGGCGGCCGGTGTGGTCACGGCGAGTGTGGTGCCGTCGTTGCTGGGGGCTCTGGAGCCGAAGTCGGTGTCAGGAGTGGGCAATTGGGTCTTGGGCGCGGAGCGGCTCGAGGCCGGTCTCGCGGCGAGGTGGCGTGAAGGCGCCCGCGTGTGGAACACCTACGGCCCGACGGAGGCCACCGTCATCACCACTGCCGTCCTGTTGGAGGAGGGCATCACGGGTGAGGACGCGCCACCGCCGATTGGCCGACCGTTGCCGAATGTCCGTACCTACGTGCTGGATGCGTTTCTGCGGCCTGTTCCGGTGGGTGTGGCGGGGGAGTTGTACATCGCGGGGGAGGGTCTGGCCCGTGGCTACGTCGGCCGCTCCGACCTGACGGCGGAACGGTTTGTGGCCTGTCCTTTCGGTGACGGTGCGGGGCGGATGTATCGCACCGGTGACCTGGCCCGCTGGACTTCGGACGGGCAGCTGGAGTTCGTGGGGCGTGCGGATGCGCAGGTGAAGATCCGTGGGTTCCGGGTGGAACTCGGCGAGGTCGAGACGGTGTTGGCCGCCCATGCACAGGTCGAGCGGGCCGTGGCGCTGGCCCGCGACGGACGGCTGATCGGATACGTCGTCGGGGACGCGGACGCCGAAACGCTACGGGCTTTCGCCGCCACCCGCCTGCCCGAGTACATGGTCCCGTCGGCAGTCGTCGTACTCGACGCCTTCCCGTTGACCGTCAACGGCAAGGTCGACCGCTCCGCCCTGCCCGCTCCCGACCTCGGAGCGGGCGGTTCCCGGGGTCCGGAGACGCCTGCGGAGGAGGCGTTGTGCGCCCTGTTCGCGGAGTTGCTCGGGGTGGAGGAGGTCGGGGCGGAGGAGAGTTTCTTCGCACTGGGCGGCGACTCGCTGCTGGTGATGCGGTTGATCGCGCGGGTGCGGGCGGAGCTGGATGTGTCGGTGGGGGTCCGTGAGGTGTTCGCGGATCCGACGGTGGCCGGGGTGGCACGCCTGGTCGACCGGGCCGGGGCGGCCGCCGGCGCGCCGCTGCGCCGCCGGGAACGTCCGGAGCGGGTGCCGCTGTCCTTCGCGCAGCAGCGGATGTGGTTCCTCAACCTGATCGAAGGCGCCGACGGCGACGGTGAGGGGGCCGCCGCCTACAACCAGCCGTTCGCCCTGCGGCTGTGGGGCCAACCGGACGTGGCGGCGCTGGAGGCGGCGCTCGGCGACGTGGCGGACCGGCACGAGAGCCTCCGTACGGTCTTCCCCGACGTGGAGGGAGTGCCGTACCAGGAGATCCGCGAGGGGGCCGAGGGCCGCCCCCGGCTTCGGGTGATCGAGGCCGGCGCGCGCTGGCGGGAGGCGATGGCGGAGGAGACCGGGCGCGGATTCGACCTCGGGGCCGAACTGCCGTGGCGGACCAGCCTGTTGAGGGTCGCGGAGGAGGAGTGGGTCCTGCTGCTGGTGTCCCATCACATCGCCTCCGACGGCTGGTCGATGGGCGTCCTGGCGCGGGACCTGAGGACGGCGTACCGGGCCCGGCACGGCGGCCGCCCGCCGGAGTGGGAACCCCTCCCGGTCCAGTACGCGGACTACGCGCTGTGGCAGCGGGAGGTGCTGGGCGAGCTGGACGACCCGGACAGTGCGGGGGCCGGTCAGATCGCGCACTGGAGGCAGGCGCTGGGCGGGGCCCCGCAGGAGACGGCGCTGCCCTTCGACCGCCCGCGCCCGGCGACGCCCTCGTTCCGCAGTGGTTCGGTGCCGGTCGGGGTGGACGCGGCTACGCATGCCCGGTTGGCGGAGTTGGCCGCCCGGAGCGGGGCGACCATGTTCATGGTGGTGCATGCCGCGCTGGTGGTGCTGCTGGCGCGGATGGGCGCCGGGGAGGACGTCTGCATCGGCACACCGGTGGCCGGCCGCTCGGACGCTCAACTGGAGGAGCTGGCAGGGTTCTTCGTCAACACCCTGGTCCTGCGGACGGACTTGGCGGGGGATCCGTCGTTCGCCGAGATACTGCGGCGGGTGCGTGAGTCGGACCTGTCGGCGTACGCGCACCAGGACGTGCCGTTCGAGCGGCTGGTCGACGAGCTGAACCCTGCGCGCTCCGCGGCCCGCAACCCGTTGTTCCAGGTGATGCTGGCGCTGCAGAATCTGCCTGAGGCGCAGTGGGACCTCGACGGCCTGACCGTCGAGGCGGTTCCGCCGGCACAGGCCCCCGCGGCCCGCTTCGATCTCTCCCTGTCGCTGAACGAGCGCCGCTCGGACAGCGGCACCCCGGCCGGTCTCGGCGGCGGGATCCTCTACTCCGCTGACCTGTTCGACGAGCGGACCGTACGCCGTCTCGCCGAGCGACTGGCGCGGGTACTGGAGCAGGCCGCGTCCGACCCCCAAGTCCGCCTGAGCGCCTTCGAGGTGTTGGACGAGGCTGAGCGGTCCGCGGTCGTCGAGGAGTGGAACGGTACGGCGCGGGATGTGGACGCGTCGATGGTGGTGGAGCGGTTCCGTGGGTGGGCGGTGCGGACGCCGGATGCGACTGCGTTGTGGTTCCGGCAACAGGCTTTGTCCTACGGGGAGGTGGATGCGCGGTCGGATGCGTTGGCCCGCGGGCTGGTTGCGCGTGGTGTGGGGCGTGAGTCGCGGGTGGGGCTGTGTCTGCCGCGTGGGGCCGAGATGGTCGTGGCCATGCTGGCGGTGTGGAAGGCGGGTGGGGCGTACGTCCCGCTGGATCCGGAGTATCCGTCCGACCGGCTGGTGTTCATGGTGGCCGACAGTGGAGCGGAGTTGGTGCTGGTCGCGGAGGAGACCGTGGACCGGTTGTCGGCGGACGTGGAGACGGCCCTGGTGGGCGAGTTGGGGACCGACTCGGGTGAGCTGCCGGACGTCAGCTCCGATCAACTGGCGTACGTCATCTACACGTCAGGGTCCACCGGTCGTCCGAAGGGTGTCGCGGTCGCGCATGCCTCCGTGGCGCACCTGGCGTCGGTCATGCGTCCCGTCCTGGGAGTGGAACCCGCGGTGACAGCGTTGCAGTTCGCGTCGTTCAGCTTCGACGCGGCGGTGCTGGACGTGGCCGTGACTCTCGCCGCCGGGGGCGCGTTGGCGATCGCCGCGCCCGACGAGCGGCTGGACGGTGCGGCGCTGGCGCGCATGGTCGAGGCGGCCGGGGTCGAGGTGGCGAGCGTGGTGCCCTCCCTGTTGCGTGCCCTGGAGCCGACGTCGGTTGCGGGGGTGGGGAATTGGGTGCTGGGTGCGGAGCGGTTGGAGGCCGGTCTGGCGGCGAGGTGGCGTGCGGGCGCCCGTCTGTGGAACACCTACGGCCCGACGGAGGCCACCGTCATCACCACCGCCGTGCTGCTGGAGGAGGGCATCACCGGCGAGGACGCACCCCCGGCCGTCGGTCGGCCGCTGCCCAACGTCCGCACCTATGTGCTGGACGCGTATCTGCGGCCCGTGCCCGCGGGTGTCACCGGGGAGCTCTACATCGCCGGTTCGGGTCTGGCCCGGGGCTATGTCAACCGGCCCGAGCTGACCGCGGAGCGCTTCGTGGCCTGCCCGTTCGGTGCCGGCGAGCGGATGTACCGCACGGGTGACCTGGTCCGGTGGCTGCCCGACGGTGACGGCAACCTGGCCTTCGTGGGGCGTGCGGACACCCAGGTGAAGATCCGCGGGTTCCGCGTGGAACTCGGCGAGGTCGAAGCCGTGCTCGCCGCCCACCCGGACGTCAGGACGGCCATCGCGACGGTCCGCGAGGACCGGCCGGGCAACCCGCGCCTCGTCGCCTACGTCCTGCCGGCCGACCCGGAGGGCGGGCGGAGTGTGGAGACCGGGAGCGTGCGTGAGCACGCCGCGACGCGTCTCCCGGACTACATGGTCCCCTCCGCCGTCGTGGTCCTCGACGCCCTGCCCCTCACCGTCAACGGCAAGGTCGATCACGGCGCTCTCCCCGTCCCGGAGCTGGACGACGGCGCCTTGGGCCTCCGGCCCCGGACCGAGACGGAGGAACTGCTCTGCGCCCTGTTCGCCGAGGTACTGGGCATCGACCGGGTGGCCGCCGACGGCAACTTCTTCGACCTGGGCGGCAACTCCGCGCTGGCGATGCACCTCGCGGGCCGGATCCGGTCGGAGGCCGGTGTCGAGCTGGACATGAAACAGTTCTTCAGCAAGCCGACGCCGATCGGCGCGGCGCGCATCCTGGCCCTGAAGGAGCGGCCCCCGGTGGTCGCGGTCGAGCACGAGGGCGGTGTGGCGCCGGCGACGGCCGGGCAGCGGCTCGACTGGCGGCGCGCCGCGGCCAACTCCCGGACGCGGGCCCTACAGTCGTCCGTGGCCCTGCGCCTGCGCGGCGCACTCGACCACGACGCCCTGCGGGCAGCGCTGGCGGACGTGGCGGCACGGCACGACATCCTGCATACGGTCTTCGCCGAGACCCCTGACGGCGGACTGGTCCAGCGGATCCTGGACGCCGACGACCCCGCCGCCGTTCCCGCCCTGCCGCTCGTCGAGGCGACCCAGGAGGAGCTTCCCGCCGTCCTCGCCGCCCGTGCCGACCATCGCTTCGACCTCGGACGCGAAACGCCTTGGGTGTCCACCCTGTTCGCGCTCTCCGAGACGGACTACGTCCTCCTCCTCGTCCTCCACCGGATCGGCGCCGACGACGTGTCCCGGGACGCTCTCGTACGCGACGTCGCCGTGGCGTACGGCGCGCGCCGCGAGGGCCGTGCCACGGAACGCGCGCCCCTGCCCCTGCAGTTCGCCGACTACGCGGTGTGGCAGAACCGCCGACTCGCAGACGCGGAAGCAGAGGCGACGGCGGCGGACGCCGAGGGGAGTGGGGTCGGCAACCAGATTTCGTACTGGAAGGAGATGCTGGCGGACGCCCCGACCGCGACCGTCCTCCCCACGGACCGGCCGCGGCCCGCCCGGCCGAACCACCGGGCCCGCTCGGTGCCGCTGCGCGTCCCGGCCGCGACGCACGCCCGCCTGATGGACGAGGCCCGGCCACTCGGCGCGACCTCGGCGGCCGTCGTCCACGCGGGCCTTGCGATGCTCCTCGCCCGGATGGGCGCGGGTACCGATCTGACGATCGGCGCCGTGACGCAGCGGCCGGCGGCCGGCGGTGAACTCGAAGCCGCCATGGGCCCGTTCGCCGGGTTGCTGCCGCTGCGCACCGACATCTCGGGCGACCCGACGTTCCGGGAACTGCTCGGCCGCGTCTGGGAGACCGCAGGAGAGGCCGACGTACGCGGCGACGTGCCGTTCGCGCGCATCGCCGAGATCCTGGGCGTCGCGGACGAGGCGCCTGGCGCCCCGCATCCGCTGTTCCAGACCGTCCTGGACGTACGGGAGGACACCGCGGAGAAGTGGGACGTCCCGGCATTCCCCGGCCTGAACACCTCGACGGTCGACCTCGGTGCCCCGGCGTCCGGGTTCGATCTGTCGCTCCGGCTGACCGACCGCTACCGGGACGACGGCGGACCGGGCGGCCTCGACGGCACCCTGGACTACGCCGAGGAACTGTTCGACCGGGCCACCGCGGCCCGCCTCGCGAAGCGGCTCGTCCACGTCCTCCAACAGGTGGCGGCAGATCCCGGACTGACCCTGAGCCGCATCGACATCCTGCTCGGTACGGCGGAGTTCCGGCGGCTGACCGAGGAGTGGAACCTGGGCGCGGCCCGGGTCCCGGACGGCACCGTGCTCCCGGCACTCGCCGAGTCCGCGGCCCGCGATCCGCGTGCCGTGGCCGTCCGCGACCGGGACGGTCACCTCACCCGGCGCTCGCTGGACCGGGCGGCGGGCCGGCTCGCCGCGCGGCTGGACCGGCTCGGGGCGGGCGCGGGCGGTGTCGTCGTGGTGGCGGCCCGTCCCGGCACCGGCTGGGCGGTCGCCGTGCTCGGGGTGCTCAGGTCCGGTGCCGTGTGCCTGATCGTGGACCCGGACGACCCCGCGGGCCCGCTGGCGGCGGCCGCCGCACTGGGCTGCGAGCGCCCGGCCGCGCTCGTCCGGTCCGGCGACGCCGCCGTGCCGGGGACGGGGACGGTGCCGGTACTGCGGGTGGAGGACGCGATCCGGGCCGGGAACAGCAGGCTGCGCCGCACCGCCACGGTCCGGGCGCCGTCGCCGTCCCAACCGGCGGTCGTACTCCCCGTGGAGGCACCGGACGGCACCCTGGTGGGCGAAATGCTGGATCACCGGTCCCTGCTCGGCCGGGTGATCGATCGTCAGGCGGCCTCCCCGGCGCCGGGATCGGCCGACGGCGCGGTGCGTCTGGACGCGGCCGCACCCGTCGCCGAACTGCTCGTCGGGATGGTGGCCGTGCTGCGCGGCGGCGGCACCGTGGACGTGGGGGACACCACCGTCGTACCCGCGACGGAGCGGCCGGACCGTGAGCCGGCGCCGGCCGCCGTCCCGTTGCCCCGCACCGCGCGCGCCTACGTCCTCGACGCCTGGCTCCGGCCGGTCCCGGCCGGGGTGGCGGGCGACCTGTATGTGGCGGGCCCGTCCCTGGCCCGGGTGTACGCCGGCGCGCCGGCCCGTACCGCGGGCAGTTTCGTGCCCGACCCCTTCGGACCCGGTGGCGACCTGATGCTGCGCACCGGCCGGCGTGCGGCGTGGACCTCCGACGGACTGGTGGAGCCGCGCGCCGCGGAGGACGGCGGCGCCGACCTGTCGGCACCACGACGTGCCGGACGCCGGCGCGACGACCTCGACGCGCTGCTGGCGCTGCGGCCCGGGGGCTCCCGCACACCGCTGTTCTGCCTGCACCACAGCACGGGCCTGGCCTGGTGCTACTCCGGCATCCTGCAGCACCTTCCGGAGGACCTCCCGGTCTACGGCCTCCAGACGCCCGCCTTCGCCGGCCGCGGGGCGATGCCGGACAGCATGGACGCGATGGTGGCCGGTCACGTCGAGCGCATCCGTGCGGTGCAGCCCGAGGGGCCGTACCAGCTGCTCGGCTGGTCCTTCGGCGCGGTGCTCGCCCAGGCCGTCGCCACCGCGCTGGAGGAGCAGGGCCAACAAGTCTCGCTGCTGGCGCTGCTGGACGGATTCCCCGGCGGACACCGGGAGGCGGAGAGCACCCACGAGGAGGACGGCGCCGGGGTGGACCGCGAAGGGCGCGTGGTGCTCAGCGGTCCGGAGCTGGGGGCGCCGCTGGCCGATGCGTTCACACGCGACATGGAGGGGACGAAACAGCACATGATCGGGTTGGAGCGGCTGCACACACCCCGGCGCTTCGGCGGTGACGCGCTGCTGTTCCTGGCCACCGAGGGCGGTCTGGCCCAGATGTCGCTCGACGCGAAGCGCACGACCTGGGAGCAGTACATCGCCGGCCGCATCGACGGGATCGAGGTCCCCGCCAACCACATAGGGCTGCTGTGGGCCGAGAGCGCCGCGGTCATCGGGCGCGCGGTCGCGGAACGGCTCGTGGAGCAGCAGTCCGCGTCAGACACGTCGGACACGTCAGAAAGGTAGAACCCCGCATGACGCAGTCGTTCGAGCTACAGGTCGACAAGCGCCGGAGCCTGCTGGACCCGGTGCCGGAACTCCTGGAGATCAGTGCGCGGGCGCCGCTCTCCAAGGCGCCCGGGGGAATGCCCGGCTGGATCGCGACCGGCCGTGAGGTGGTGCGGCAGATCCTCGGTGATTCCGAGCGGTTCTCCAACGTGCCGCCCCCGGAGCCCGGCGGCCGCAAACTCGATCAGCACGAGGGCAGCCTGCTGCACATCGACCCGCCGGAGCACAGCCGGTTGCGGCGGCTGGTGGCGCCCATGTTCACGGTGCGGCAGATGCGGCGGCTGGAGCCGATGATGGAGCGGATCGTCGCGGATCACCTGGACTTGCTGGAGCGGGCGGGACAACCGGCCGACCTGATGCGGCACTTCGCCCGGCCCGTGTCCGGCCTGGTCCTCGCCGAGATACTCGGCCTGCCCCGCGACGACCTGCCCGAGCTGTCCCGGCTGAGCGACTACCGGGCCGCCGGGCACAGCGCCCGCCGGAAGCCGGCGGCGACGGCGTACTTCAGGCACTTCGAGCAACTGGTCGCGGAGCAGCGCCGTCATCCGGGCGAGGGTCTGGTCGGGACGCTGATCCGGGAGCACGGGGACAGGGTGACGGACGAGGAGCTGGCCGGACTCTGCGAGGGCATCGCCAACGGCTCGATCGAGAACACCGCGGAGGCCATCGCCCTGGGCACCCTGGCCCTGCTGCTCCATCCCGAGCAGCTGGCCCTGTTGCGGGAACGGCCCGAGCTGATGGACCGGGCCGTGGAGGAACTCCTGCGCTACGTCTCGGTGGTGGCGGTCGTCTCGCCGCGCACGGCGCTGGTCGACGTGGCGATCGCCGGCGAGGTGATCAAGGCCGGCGAGGTGGTGTCGTGTTCGGTGCTCGCCGCGAACCGCTGCCCGCACGGCGACGGCCTCGCGGACGGCCTGGACATCGCGCGGGAGGAGTCCGCCAACCACCTGGCCCTGGGCCACGGCAACCACTTCTGCCTGGGTGCCGGGCTGGCACGCGTGCAGATGCGGATCGCCTTCACCGGGCTGCTGGAGCGGTTCCCCGGCCTGCGCCTCGGCGCCGGGGTGGAGGAGCTGCGCTTCCGGCTGCTGGCACCGCAGTTCGGCGTCGAGACGCTTCCGGTCGCCTGGTGACGCCGGTGACCGGCGCGGACGGGGGCGCGGCGCGCGTCGAGATCCGGGTCGACCGCGACAGCTGCGCGGGCTCGGGGGTGTGCGCCCTGTTCGAGCCCAGGTACTTCGACCAGTCCGAGGAGGACGGCCTGGCGCTGCCGCGCGTCCGCGAGGCGGCACCGGAGGCGCTGCCGGCGCTGCGCGCGGCCGCGTCCCGCTGCCCCGCCGGCGCCATCACGCTGGTGGCGTCCGACGCGCGGGAGAGTGCCGCCGGGGACCGGGCTGACTGAACGGTCGCGTGGGGCGCCCGTTGCAACCTCGGTGTGACCGGGTGCCCCGTAGAACTGGTGGTATGCCGAACACATTTCAGAAGCGTATGGCCGGGCCGGTCCTGGCGGTCCTTTCCGTGCTGACGGCCGGAACAATGCTCGTCGGCTGTTCGTCGGACTCGAAATCTACCGACGCGTCCGACGACAGCCAGGGCTCGTCGAATTCGTCGAGCGGCTCCTCCAATTCGGCCGTCGCCTATTCGCAGTGCATGCGCGACAACGGCGTCTCGAATTACCCCGACCCGAAGGAGGACAGCCAGGGCCGGGTGCAGTTGACGGTCCCCGCGGACGTCGACCAGAACTCGCCGACCTTCAAGTCGGCCCAGTCGGCCTGCCAGTCCAAGCTGGTGCAGGGCGACACCGGCGCCGCCGCCAACAGCCGGTCCTTCGACGCGACGAAGGTCGCTGCGTGGGCGAAGTGCATCCGCAAGAACGGTATGCCCAACTTCCAGGACCCCAAGGTCGACGGCAGCACGATCATCATCGACGCCGACGCGGCCGGTATCTCCGGGCAGAACGACCCCAACTTCGCCAAGGCCACGGCCGCTTGCTACAGCATCCGGCCCGGCGGCAGCCTGATGGTCACAGGAGGGGGGCAGTGACCGCTCGCGAGGAGGGGACCGTGGAGACGGCTGCCCCCGAGAGCGCGGCGGACGTCCCGGGCGGGGAACTGGAGCCGAGGGCCGCGGCCCTCGCCTCCTCCTTCGACGGGAACGGCGGTGCCGTGGAGCAGCCGCCGCCCGAGGGCGGTCGCCCGCGGCGCCGCGGGATGCGCATCGCACTGATCGTCGCGTGTGCGGTGGTGGTCGCCGTGGCCGCGGCCGGCGCCGCCTCGGGCGTGTTCGGCGGCGGGGACGACAAGACCGGGGCGACGGCGCCCTCCGGGCCGCCCGCCACGGTGCAGGTGAAACGGACGACGCTGACCAGCTCCCAGACCGTGGACGGGCAGCTCGGGTACGGCGACACCGCGGCGGTCCAGGCCCCCGGGTCGTCCGGCTCGGCGCAGTCCGGCGGGTCGGCGCAGGGCGGTGGCGGGGCCGGCTCCGGGATCGTCACCTGGATGCCCTCGGACGGCGACACCATCACCCGCGGACAGCCGGTCTACAAGGCCGACCAGCAGTCGGTGCCGCTGCTGTACGGCTCGGTGCCGCTGTACCGGACGCTGAAGCCGGGCAGCAGCGGCAGCGACGTCAGGATGCTGGAGAAGAACCTCCGGGCGCTCGGCTACCGGGGCTTCACGGTGGACGACACCTACGACTCCGGCACGGCCGCCGCCGTGGAGAAGTGGCAGGACAAGCTCGGCCGTTCGCAGACCGGGGAGGTGGGGGTCGGTGACGCGTTGGTGGCCTCCGGCGCGCGGCGGGTCGCCAAGGCGGAGCTCGCCGTCGGCGACACCCTCGCCGGGGACGTGCTCACTTGGACAGGAACCGATCGGGTGATCTCCGTCGACCTGCCCGTGCAGTACGCGGACCTGGCGAAGATGGGCGGGGCCGCGACCGTCACGCTGCCGGACAACACCACGGTGACCGCCCTGGTGACGGACATCGGCACACCGACGTCGTCGAACGATTCCTCGGGCTCCTCGCCCGCCGGAGGTTCGGGGGGTTCCTCGGGCTCGGGATCCTCCAACGCCACCGTCCCGGTGGAGCTGAAGGTCAAGGACGCCGCGAAGATCGGCGCCTACCAGGCCGCCTCCGTCAGTGTCGAGTTCGCGTCCGAGACCCGCGCCAACGTGCTGGCCGTGCCGATCAGCGCCCTGTTCGCGCTGCCCGGCGGCGGCTACGCGGTCGAGGTGGTGACCGGGGCGAAGACGGAGTACCGCGATGTGAAGCTCGGGACGTTCGGCAACGGCATGGTGGAGATCTCCGGCACCGGTATCACCGCGGGCACGGTCGTGGGGGTCCCGAAGTGACCGTCGCAGCCCACCCGGTGATCGAGCTGGCCGGAGTCAGCAAGTCGTACGGCGACGTGGCCGCCCTGGTCGAGACGGACCTGGTGGTCCACCGCGGCGAGATGCTCGCGGTCGTCGGCCCGTCGGGCTCGGGCAAGTCCACCATGCTCAACATCATGGGCACGCTGGACCGCCCCTCGTCGGGGACGGTGGCGATCGCCGGCCACGCCGTGGACTCCCTCAACGACCGCGAGCTGTCGGCGCTGCGGGCCGGCACCATCGGCTTCGTCTTCCAGCAGTTCCACCTCGCCGCCGGAGTCCCCGCCCTCGACAGCGTGGCGGACGGCCTGCTGTACGGCGGACGGCCCCGCCGTGAGCGGCGTCGGCTCGCCGAGGCGGCGCTGCGCAGGGTGGGCCTGGGGCACCGGCTCCTGCACGAGCCGCAGCAGCTGTCCGGCGGTGAGAAGCAGCGGGTGGCGATCGCCCGCGCGGTGGTCGGCGATCCGCCGCTGCTGCTGGCCGACGAGCCGACCGGCGCACTGGACTCCCGCTCCGGGACGGTGGTGATGGAGCTGCTCCACGAGCTGCACGAGGCCGGGACGACGGTGGTCGTCATCACCCACGACCGGGACATCTCGGCGTCCCTGCCGCGCGAGGTCAGGGTCCGGGACGGCCGTATCGAGCACGATTCGGGGGCACCGGGGCCCAGGGCCCTGGCGTACACGGGGGTGGAGCGATGAGCACGACGCAGTCGCCGCCGGCCGGCCGGGAGCGGCCCTGGGCCGAGCTGCCCCCGCCGCCGCGGCCCCGGGCGGCCCGGCTGAGCCTGTCCGACGTGGCCCGGGTGGGCGGCTGGGGCCTGCGCTCGCGGCCCATGCGGGTCTTCCTGTCCGCCCTGGGCATCGCGATCGGCATCGCCGCGATGATCGGCGTGGTGGGCATCTCCACCTCGTCGACGAACGACCTGAACAAGCAGCTGGCCGCGCTCGGCACCAATCTGCTCACGGTCTCCCCGGGCACCACCATGACCGGCGCGAACGCCCATCTGTCCGAGGACGCCGTCGCCATGGTCGGGAGCCGACCTGAGGTGGTCTCGGCCTCCGCCACGGGGACCACGGACGCGAAGCTCTACCGCAACGACCGCATTCCGTCGGTGGAGTCCGGCGGCCTCTCGGTCAGCGCGGCGCGGACCGACCTGCTGCGGTCCATCGGCGGGCAGATCGTGGACGGCCGCTGGCTCAACGGCGCCAGCAGCCGCTATCCGGCCGTGGTGCTGGGCTCGGAAACGGCACGCAGCCTCGGGATCCACCGGGCCGGCCCCGACGTGCAGGTGTGGCTCGGCAACCACTGGTTCACCGTGGTGGGCCTGCTGGCGCACAACGAGCTGCTGCCGGTCCTTGACACACAGGCCTTCGTGGGCTGGCCGGTGGCGGAGAAGGAGCTGTCCTTCGACGGCTATCCGACGACGATCTACACCCGGGCGAAGGACGCCGACGTTGAGAAGGTGCACGGCGTCCTGGGCGCCACGGTGTCCCCGGAGGACCCCAACGAGGTCAACGTCTCCCGTCCCTCCGACGCGCTGGCCGCCAAGAACGCGACGGACAAGACGCTGAGCGGGCTGCTGCTGGGCCTGGGCGGGGTCGCGCTGCTGGTCGGTGGCGTCGGGGTGGCCAACACCATGGTCATCTCGGTGCTGGAGCGGCGCTCGGAGATCGGGCTGCGCCGCTCGCTGGGCGCCACCCGGGGCCAGGTCAGGATCCAGTTCCTCGCCGAGGCGCTGCTGCTGTCCGGGCTCGGCGGTCTGGGCGGCGTGCTGCTGGGCATCGGCGTGACCGACGGCTATGCCGCCTATCAGGGGTGGGCCGCCCTGGTGCCGCTGTGGGCGATGGCCGGCGGCCTGGCCGCGACCCTCGCCATCGGCGGACTGGCCGGCTTCTACCCCGCGGTCCGTGCGGCCCGGCTGCCCCCGACGGAGGCCCTCGCGACCAACTAGCCGGCGGCGGCCGTGCCTTGACAGTTGACAATCCAGACCGCGGCGCCCTCGCCGTCCACCCCCGTGCGGAGGGGGCGTCGCACCCCGGTCCGTTGTCCAAGTGCTCGGGTCGGTCGGTTGGACGCCCCTGTCGCGTCGGCGTCCGGCACGTGACACTGGTGACCCGACTGCACTCGTCCCCGAATAAACAATACCTATATCCAGGAATTGCTCCTCGGATTGTTCCTCGAATTGGTGAGCCTTGTTCGTCCCATGAGTGACGGCTAGGGTTTTCTCATCCACCGAGGAATATGATCCGTGGGAGCGATTATGGCGAACCCGTTCGACGACGAAAACGGGACCTTTCTGGTGCTCGTGAACAGGGAGAATCAACACTCGTTGTGGCCTGCATTCGCAGAGATTCCGAATGGCTGGCGGCTCGCTTTCGGGGAGGCCACGCGCAAGGAATGCCTCGCCTATGTGGAGGAGAACTGGACGGATCTCCGTCCGCAGAGCCTCATCGACGCGATGAGGAAGACCGAGGCGGCCCACTGATGGCCGGCCAGACCGCGGCGACGCGACCCAGGGAGTACCTGTGGCCATGATGGGCGGGCCCGGACCGGTCATGGTCCGATCCGACGGGCCGGATTCCTCGAACGACAGACAGCGGGCGAAGCCCGGAACGACGAAAAGGATCATCCCGTACACCCGCGGGCACCGCCGCTCCATCGGCTTTCTCGTGGTCTGCACCACGCTGAACGCCCTCTGCGCGGTGGCCCCGCCCCTGCTGCTCAAGTACCTGATCGACGACGGCATCATGGCCCGGGACACCGCGACCGTGGTCTGGCTCGCGGTCGCGGTCGCCGCGGTCTCCGTCCTGGCCGCGCTGGTCGGGTTCGGGGAGACCTGGTTCTCCGCCCAGGTCAGCGAGGGCCTGGTCTACGACCTGCGCGTGAAGGTCTTCGACCATGTGCAGCGGCAGTCGCTCGCCTTCTTCACCCGGGCGCAGACCGGTGCCCTGGTGAGCCGGCTGAACACCGACGTCATCGGTGCCCAGCAGGCGGTCACCCAGATGCTCTCCACCGTGGTGTCCTCCGGACTGACCGTCGTGTTCGTGCTGGCCACGATGTTCTACCTGTCCTGGACGATCACCCTGATCTCCCTGGTGCTGGTCCCGTTCTTCATCCTTCCCGGTCGCCTCATCGGCCGCCGTCTACAGGGCCTGGCCCGCCGGCACATGCAGGTCAACGCCGAGATGGGCTCGCTCATGCACGAGCGGTTCAACGTCGCCGGCGCGCTCCTCGCCAAGCTCTACAGCCGCCCGGACCGGGAGACCGCCCGCTATGCGCGGCTCGCCGCCCGCGGCCGTGACATCGGCGTCCGCAACTCGGTCTCCATGAAGATGCTCTTCCTGTCGACCATGTTCATCGGTTCGGTCGCCACCGCCGTGGTCTACGGCGTCGGCGGAGTGCTCTCCGTGCACGGCGCCTTCCGGATCGGCACCCTGGTGGCCCTCACCACGCTGCTCACCCGGCTGATGGCTCCGGTGGGCCAGCTGTCGAACGCCCAGGCCGACGCGATGACGGCGCTCGTCAGCTTCGACCGGCTCTTCGAGATCCTCGATCTCAAGCCGCTGGTCACCGAGAAACCCGACGCGGTGGCGCTGCCGCCCGCCGCGACCCGCGACACGGCCCCCGGCGTCGAGTTCCGAGGGGTGTCGTTCCGTCATCCGAGGCCCGCCGACGTCTCGTTGGCCTCTCTGGAGGACTTCGCCACGCCGGCGGCCGAGCGCGACGGCGACAGTTGGGCGCTGCGCGACCTCAGCTTCACCGTCCCGGCCGGCAAGCTCACCGCGCTGGTCGGCCCGTCCGGGGCCGGCAAGACCACCATCACCCACCTGGTGCCGCGGCTGTACGACCCGGAGGAGGGGACCGTCCTCATCGACGGCCGGGACGTGCGCGACCTGACGCTGGAGTCGCTGGGCGACACGGTCGGGATGGTCACCCAGGACGGGCACCTGCTGCACACCACCATCCGGGAGAACCTGCTCTACGCCCGCCCGGACGCCACCGAGGAGGAACTGGTCGCGGCCTGCCGGGCCGCACAGATCTGGCGGCTCGTCGCCTCGCTGCCCGACGGCCTGGACACCATGGTGGGCGACCGCGGCTACCGGCTCTCCGGCGGCGAGAAGCAGCGCATCGCCATGGCCCGGCTGCTGCTCAAGGCCCCGCCGGTGGTCGTGCTCGACGAGGCGACCGCGCATCTCGACTCCGAGTCCGAGGCCGCCCTCCAGCAGGCCCTCAAGACCGCGCTCGCCGGCCGGACCTCGCTGGTGATCGCGCACCGGCTGTCGACCATCCGGGACGCCGACCAGATCATCGTCCTGGACCAGGGGCGCATCGTGGAGCGCGGCACCCACGACGAACTGCTGGCACTCGGCGGGCTCTACGCCGAACTCCACCGCACCCAGTTCGCCGGCCGCGCCCTCGCCGCCGAGACCGAGGACGACGCGGAGGAACTGCTGGAGCAGCGGGTCCCCGAACCGGTGGGCTTCGGCCCCCGGCAGGTCGGCTTCGGTCCCGGACCCGGCGGTCCGGGGATGGCCGGCCCGGGGATGGCCGGCCCGGGGATGGCCGGACCGGGTCCCCGACCGGTTGTCTTCGGTCCCGGCGGGCCCGAGGGGCCGGGCGGACCAGGAGGGCCGGGCGGGCCGGGGGGACCGGGAGGTCCCGGCGGTCCCGGCCGCCCGGGAGGCCCCCGACCGCGCTGAACCCGTCCCCTGGAAGCGGTGCCCGCGACGTCCCACGGCGTCGCGGGCACCGCTGTTCGTTCCCTGGAACCCCTACGCCGGCCCGGTCGCCGTCGATGACAGGGGTTTCGAACGCCCAGGGGGACTGTTACGTTCGGTGTTGTCTACGGCGGGTGTGTTTATGGCGCTAGGTGTCGAAATAAGAAAGATATCAGCGTGGCCCGGCATTGGCGGCAGAAATACCCGCGGGACGGAGGGTTCGGAAGGAGATTCTTCTTCCAGGAGCGAAAACAGCCGCCCGTCCTGACGGCGGGGGGCGGAAGGAGTCGGGGTGGAGCACGGGGGATTCATCGAGCAACAGTCCGTAGTCCAAGTGGAAATCGACGCTTTATGCCTGGCCGGATCTCCACGGTTGGCAGGCGAACGAAAAGAGCACATCGAGATACTCGCGGCGGCGCCCGACGCGCTGCCTCCGATCATCGTCCACCGTCCCACGATGCGGGTCATCGACGGCTTTCACCGGCTGCGCGCGGCCCGGCTGCGCGGGGACACCACCATCGCCGCCCGCTTCTTCGACGGCGACGAATCGGCCGCGTTCGTCCTCGCGGTCCAACTGAACGTCACCCACGGGCTGCCACTCGCGCTCGCCGACCGGCAGCGCGCCGCGGAACGGATCATCGTCTCCCACCCCCACTGGTCCGACCGCAGAGTGGCCACCGTGACCGGCATCGCCCCCGGAACCGTCGGCGAGATCCGCCGCCGGCTGGGCCCCGGTGCCACCGCCCCGGACGAGCGCAGGCTCGGCCAGGACGGCCGGATGCGCCCGCTGGACGGCGCCGTCGGCCGCCTGCGCGCCGGTGAACTGCTCTCCGAGAACCCGGAGTTGTCGCTGCGTCAGGTCGCCCGCGCGGCCGGGATCTCCCCGGAGACCGCACGGGACGTGCGCAACCGCCTGCGCAACGGGGAGGATCCGCTGCCCCGGTCCCGCCGGCGCGACCACGAGGCCGAGCCGGTCCACGACATCACCACGGAGGCCGGCGGCGGATCCGACGCCGCCGCCGGGACCGGCTCCGGGCCCGTCCCGGTGCCGCCGGGCGAACCCACCGCCCTGCGGCTGGCCCGTCCCGCCACCCGGACCCGCGTGGACGTCGGACCCGACCGGGTCGTCCTGGTGAAGCGGCTGACCGCCGACCCGGCGCTGCGCTTCTCCGAGACCGGCCGCAGCCTGCTGCGGCTGCTCGCGATCCACGCCGTCCGCGAGGAGGAGTGGGACGCGATCATCGGCAACGTCCCGCCGCACTGCAGCGGCATCGTCGCCGACCTCGCCGTCCAACTCGCCGACATGTGGGCGGACTTCGCGACCCGCGTCCGGCAGGACGTGACGGCGTCGGTCGGCTGACCGTCGTAGCGGCAGAACGGACATACCCGTCGCGGCAACGACCGCAGGACCGAACGACGAGCGACTACCCTGGAAGCAAGCTGTCGGGGGAACAGTGAGTCGGGGGGCCAGGTGCCGCACAACCTCCAGGAACGGAACGGGGAAGTCCAACAGCTCCACCAGCTCTACCGGGCGTGTGCCGCGGGCAGCGGCGCGGTCGTCCTCGCCGACGGACCCGTCGGCTGTGGCAAGACCGCGCTGCTGCGCTCGCTCGCCGAGTGGGCCGCCGGACAGGGCGCGCTGTGCGCGTCGGCGACGGCGTCGCCGGCCGAACGGCACGACCGGCTCGGCCTGATCGAACAGTTGATGACCGCACTGCGGGCGGCGGCCCGGTCCGTCGATGTCCGGGCCGCCGACAACTGCGCCGTGATCGCCGCGGCCGCGGCCGCCGGCGGCTACGCCTCCCGCGCGCTGCTGAGGCGCGTCGCACAGGCCGTCACCGGCCTCGCCGAGCGGGCACCGGTCCTGCTCCTCGTCGACGACGTGCATGTCGCCGACGAGGAGTCGCTCGCCTGCCTCCGCTATCTGATGCGCAGGATCGACGCGTCCGCCGTGCTCGTCGTACTCACCGAGTGCGTCGGCCACGAGCGGGCGCTGGTCTCCTCGCACGCCGAGACCCTCTACCTGCCCTACAGCCACCGGATCCGGCTCGCGCCGCTGTCCGCCACGGGAGTGCGGCGCCGGCTGGCGGACCGGCTGGGCGCCCGCGCGGCGGACCGCGTGGACGCCGCCGCCTGGCACCTGGCGACCGGCGGCAACCCGCTGCTGGTCGAGGCCCTCGCCGACGACGCGCGGCACGCCCGGACCGGCGCGGCGCCCGCCGCCGGCCCGGTCAGCCGGGTGGACGCGACCGTCTGGCACCTGGCGACCGGCGGCAACCCGCTGCTGGTCGACGCCCTCGCCGACGCCACCCGGGACGACCACGCCGGCACCCTGCCGACCCGCCCGGTCCCCGGCCCGGCCTTCCGTCACGCCTATCTGCGCTGCCTGCACCGCGCCGGCCCCGCGGCCCTCGCGGTCGCCCGCGCCACCGCCGTACTCACCGGCCCCGTCACCGGTCCCGCCCGCACCGGTCCCGCCCTGATCGCCGCCCTCCTCGACGAGGACACAGCGGGCGTCCGGCGCACCGCCGACGACCTGTGCGAGGCCGGGCTGCTCGCGGACGGCACCGGATTCCGTACCGAGGCCGCCCGGTCGGCCGTCCTTGAGGACCTCCGCGCCGACGAACTGGCCGCCCTCCGCGCCCGCGCCGCCGAACTCCTGCACCGGGACGGGGTGCCCGCCCGGGCCGTCGCCGAACAGCTGCTCGCCGCCCGTGGCACCGCACGCTCCCGCTGGCAGGCCGACGTGCTGCGGGCGGCCGGACACGAGGCGCTGGCCGCGGGCGACGCCGGGCCCGCCGTCGACTACCTGCGCCGAGCCGCCGAGTTGACCGCCGGTACCCCCTGCGAGGACGAGACGGCCGCCGCCCTGGCCGAGGCCGAGTGGCTCGTCGACCCCGCCGCGGCCGCCCGTCGGCTGCCCCCGCTCGTCCGCGCCGCGCGCACCGGCCGGGTGACCGCCAAGGAGGCCCGCGCGGTCGTCGAACAGCTGCTGTGGAACGGGCAGTTCACCCAGGCCGAGGCGGTTCTGCGTACGGTCGCCGACCACGCCCTGGGCGCCCGCGCGGAACTCGCCGTCCTGGACGACTGGCTCCGGCTGGTCCGCCCCGACCCCGACGCGCACACCCGGACCCGCGCCACCCCGATCCCGAGCGCCCTGCTCGCCCGCGCCACCGGACCGGCCGGCGACATCGGGCAGGGCGGCGGCGCAGGGGACGGCGGGGGCGGTGGGGACGGCGCCGCCGACCGGACGGCCCAGGGGACACTGCGCGGCACCCGTGTCGACGGCCCGCTCCCCGCCACCCTGCTGCTCCTGGCCTGTCTGTTGGAGGACGGCCGGCTGACCGGCGCCGACCGCTGGCCCGAACACCTGCTCGCCGAGCCCGGCCACCGCCATGTCCCCGTCCGGCGGGCCCTGTTGCAGACCGTCGCCGCCTCCACCGCGCTCCGCCGCGGCCAGGCCGACGAAGCCGGACGCCTCGCCCGCGCCGGGCTGTTCACGCTCACCGCCGAGGCCTGGGGCATCGCGATCGGCGCGCCCCTCGCCACCGCGCTGCTCGCGGCCACCGAGGCAGGCGACACCGCCGCCGCCCGCGCCGCCCTCGCCGTGCCCGTCCCCGGCGCGATGTCCGGCACCCCGTTCGCGCTGCCCTACCGCTACGCGCTCGGCCGGTTCGAGGCCGCCCGCGGCCGTACCTCCGAAGCGCTGCGGCACTACGAACGCTGCCGGGAACTCGCGGTCCGCTGGGGGCTGCACGGCCCGGGCTTCGTGGACTGGCGGCAGCGCGGCGCCGTACGGCTGGGCCGCGCGCCGCGCCCGGCCGCCACGGCCGCCCGCCCCGCACCGCTCCCCGAACTCACCGAATCGGAACGGCGGGTGGGCGCGCTCGCCGCGGCCGGCCGCACCAACCGGGAGATCGCCGACCTGCTCAACATCACCGTGAGCACGGTGGAGCAACATCTCACCAAGGTGTACCGGAAACTCAAGGTGCGCCGCCGGGCGGATCTTCCGGAACCTCTCGCGCATTTCTCCGGGGAAGTTCTGCACATGGTCGAAGAAAGCCGCGTCTGACGTCCGAAGGCCTTCCCCCGTAAATCTCCGGACCATGCCCGGCGGCCTCTTCGACATGCCTTCCGGAACCCGTCCAACCGGCCTTCCCGCCTCTTGGACACGTTGTTGGGGCGGCCGGAATCATGTGATGCTGACCGGGAAAACGGCGCGACCCACCTGATGATTCCAGGGCCATGGACGCCGTCGATTCTCACCGGGGGAGATGCGTTTCCGTGTCCGCCACCGCATTCCCGAACACCCCGTCCGACGGCCGTGTGCTGAGCAGGGACGACCTGCACGCCAGCGTCCGTGATCCCGTCCTGGACACCATGACGTTCCTGAACGAGATCACCCACCGCTATCCCGACGCCATCTCGTTCGCGCCGGGCCGGCCCTACGACGGTTTCTTCGACATCGAGCAGGTCTTCGACCATCTCCGCGGCTATCTCGACCACCTGGCCGCCCTCGGCCGCACCCCCGCGGAGGTGCGCACCGCGCTCTACCAGTACGGTCCCACCGCCGGGCAGATCCGCGGGATCATCGCCGACTCGCTCCGCGCCGACGAGGGCATCGACGTACCGCCGGAGTCGGTGGTCGTCACCGTCGGCGCCCAGGAGGCCATGCTGCTGGTGCTGCGCGCCCTCGTCGCCGGACCCGAGGACGTCGTCCTGGTGGCCAGCCCCTGCTACTCGGGCATCACCGGCGCCGCCCGGCTGCTCGGCGTCACCGTCGTCCCGGTCGACGAGGACGAGAACGGCTTCTCCCTCGCGGAGTTGGAGACGGTCGTCGCGCGGGAACGGGCGGCCGGCCGGCGGCCCCGCGCCCTCTATGTCATCCCCGACCACTCCAACCCCTCGGGCAACACGGTGGACCGGGACACCCGCGACCGGCTGCTGGCCGCCGCCGAACGGCACGGCCTGCTGATCGTCGAGGACAGCCCCTACCGCCGGGTCAGCCCCGGCACCCCGCTGCCCACCCTCAAGTCGCTCGACCGGTCCCGTACCGTCGTGCACCTCGGTTCCTACTCCAAGACCGTCTTCCCCGGGGCCCGCGTCGGCTTCGCCGTCGCCGACCAGCAGGTCGTCGGCGAGGACGGGTACACCGGCCTGCTCGCCGACGAACTCACCCGGATCAAGAGCATGGTGACGGTCAACACCTCCTCGCTGAGCCAGGCCGTGGTGGCCGGCGCCCTGCTCGCGGCGGACGGCCGGATCTCCACGCTCAACGCCGAGCCCGCCGCCTACTACGGCGACGCCATGCGGACCACCCTGCACTGCCTCGACGCCAGGCTGCCGGCCGCGCGCCGCGACGAGCTGGGCGTCCGCTGGAACCGGCCCGCCGGTGGTTTCTTCCTCTCCGTCCAGGTCCCTTTCCGGGCCGACAACGCGGCACTCGCCCGTTCCGCGGAGAAATTCGGGGTCCTCTGGACACCCCTCAGCTACTTCTATCCGGACGGTGGCGGAGAGCAGGCGCTGAGGCTCTCCACCAGCTATCTGACGAAGACCGAGATCGAGGAAGGCACGGCGCGCCTCGTCGATTTCATCGAGGCAGAGACGGCAGCGGACCGGGACCTCGTTCCCGAGCCCGTGCACAGCCGGCCGCGCTGAATTTCCCGAGCGCTCCCGAGCGCTCCCGAACGTTCCAGAACTTTTCCGAAAGGTGGAATCCGTGCGCGATTTCGGCACGACTCCGCGATCACGTCAAATACCGCGCAGCAAGTCCCGTATGTGGGGGTGGACCTTCCGATGACCATCACGCTCGAGGCAGGCGACGGCGTCGTCACCGCGGCGCACCGGCCGCGCATCACCGGCGTCGGCACCGCGGTGCCCCCGGCCTCCTACTCCCAGCAGGACGTCCTCGACGCCTTCGCGATCAGCGACCCGAAGATCACCTCGGTCTTCCGCAACAGCGCCATCGACCGGCGCCACCTCCAGCTGCCCGAGCCCGGCCCGGACGGCGTGCGCAGCCCCGAGAGCCAGGGCGACCTCCTCGACAAACACAAGCGGGCGGCCGTCGAGATGGGCGCCGAGGCGCTCCGTGCCTGCCTCAAGCGGGCCGGCGCCGACCTGTCCGACCTGCGCCACCTGTGCTGCGTCACCTCCACCGGCTTCCTCACCCCCGGCATCAGCGCGCTGCTCATCCGCGAACTCGGCATCGACCGGCACTGCTCGCGCAGCGACATCGTCGGCATGGGCTGCAACGCCGGCCTCAACGCCCTGAACCTGGTGTCCGGCTGGTCGGCCGCGCACCCCGGAGAGCTGGCCGTGCTGCTGTGCACGGAGGCCTGCTCCGCCGCCTACGCCATGGACTCCTCCATGCGCACCGCGGTCGTCAACAGCCTCTTCGGTGACGGCGCCGGCGCGATCGCGCTGCTCTCCGGCCCGGACGAGACGGCGGGCGCCGAAGACGGCCCCACCCTCCTCAAGTTCGCCAGTTGCATCATCCCCGAGGCGGTCGGCGCGATGCGCTACGACTGGGACCGCGAGCTGGGCCGGTTCAGCTTCTACCTCGACCCGCAGGTGCCGTACGTGGTCGGCGCGCACGCCGAGATCGTCGTCGACCGGCTGCTCGCCGGGACCGGGCTGCGCCGCAGCGACATCCGGCACTGGCTGGTGCACTCCGGCGGCAAGAAGGTCATCGACTCGGTCGTCGTCAACCTCGGCCTCACCCGGCACGACCTGCGCCACACGGTCGGCGTGCTGCGGGACTACGGCAATGTGTCCAGCGGTTCGTTCCTCTTCTCCTACGAGCGGCTGCTCGACGAGAAGGCCGCCGAACCCGGCGACTACGGCGTGCTGATGACGATGGGGCCGGGATCCACCCTCGAGACGGTACTGGTGCAGTGGTGACGGGAGGCACGGGAGACGTGGGAGACGTGGACGTGACTGTGGACGAAACGCTGGCCCTGACCGTGGACGGCCGCAGGCCGCCGACGGCGGTGGCCGTGAAGGAACTCGCCGCGCTCTGCGACCGGGTGGAGGACGGCGGCGCCGCCGTCGCCGTGCTGCGGGTCACCGGCGCGCCCGACCCGGACTGGACGGACGGTCTCGACACCGCCCTGGTCACCAAGTGGGAACGGACCCTGCGCCGCTTCGAGCGGCTCCCCGCGGTGACCGTCGCCGTCGCCGCCGGGGACACCGGCGGCACCGCCCTCGACGCCTTCCTCACCGCCGACCTGCGCCTGGCCGCGCCCGGCACCCGGCTGGTACTGCCCTCCGACGGCGAGGCCACCTGGCCCGGCATGGCCGTCTTCCGCCTGGTCCGCCTCCTCGGCGCCGGCCGCGCCCGCCGCGCCGTCCTCTTCGGCGACCCGATCGACGCCGAGCAGGCCATCGCCCTCGGCCTCGCCGACGACCTCACGGACGACCCGGACACCGCCCTTGCCGACCTGCTCCTCCGCCACGCCGGCCACGGCGGCACCGAACTCGCCGTCCGCCGCCAACTCCTCCTCGACGCCGCCACCACCCCCTTCGAAGACGCCCTCGGCTCCCACCTCGCCGCCTGCGACCGCGCCCTGCGCCGCCTCCCCACCGCGGAGCCGGCATGACCACCACCCCACGGAACCCCTCCGGGGGACCGGACGTTTTGGGCCGGGGGCCTCTCGTGGGGGCCACCGGGCAGCCGGATCTCCAGGACCGGGCGCCCGCCGTGGCGGCCGTCGCCGGGGTGGAGCCGGCCGGCTGGCGGGAGGTCGTGGTGGCGTCGGCCGAGGTCGACCGGGTGCTGGCCGGGCTGGGGCGGCCGGCGGATCGGGGGGTTGCCGCGCGTGAGGCCGCCGAGGCGGTGAAGGAGGCGGCGAGGGCCGCGCGGTCGCGGTTTCTCGACGGGCACGCCGATGCCGTCTACGACCGGCTGACCGACGGCCGTACCCGGTGGCTCCGCCTCGACGAGCTGGTCGAGGCGGCGGCCGTCGCCTTTCCCGGTCTGGTGCCCGGTGCGGAGCGGATCGCGGAGGAGCGGGCCCGGCCGCAGGCCGACAAGGAGGGGCACGAGATCGACCAGGGCATCCTGCTGCGGGCCGTGCTGCGTTCGCCGGTCGCGGGCCCGCACCTGCTCGACGCGATGCTCCGGCCCACCGCCCGCGCGATCGCGCTGCTGCCGGAGTTCCGGCGCACGGGGGTGCTGGAGACGGAGTCCGTACGGCTCGAACGCCGGGACGGCGTCGCCCGGCTGACGCTCTGCCGCGGCGACCGGCTCAACGCCGAGGACGAGCAGCAGGTCGACGACATGGAGACCGCCGTAGACCTCGCCCTGCTCGACCCCGGCGTCCGGGTCGGCCTGGTGCGCGGCGGCGAGATGACCCACCCCCGCTACCGGGGCCGGCGGATCTTCAGCGCGGGCATCAACCTCAAGAGCCTCAGCTCCGGCGGTATCCCGCTGGTCGGCTTCCTGCTCCGCCGCGAACTCGGCTACCTCCGCAAACTCGCCCGCGGCCTGTCCCTCGGCGATGCCGCGACCTGGCACACCCGGTACGCCGACAAGCCGTGGCTGGCCGCGGTCGACGGCTTCGCCATCGGCGGCGGCATGCAGATGCTGTTCGTCTTCGACCACGTGGTCGCCGCCTCGGACGCGTACCTCAGCCTGCCCGCCGCCAAGGAGGGCATCGTCCCCGGCGCCGGCAACTTCCGCCTCGGCCGCTTCACCGGGCCCCGGCTCGCCCGGCAGGTCATCCTCGGCGGCCGCCGGATCAGGGCGGCGGAGCCGGCGGCCCGGCTGCTGGTCGACGAGGTCGCCGAGCCCGAGGAGATGGACGCCGCCGTCGAACGCGGACTGGACCGGCTCGACGGCGAGGCCGTGCTCGCCAACCGCCGGATGCTCAACCTCGCCGACGAACCCGAGGACGCGTTCCGCGCCTACATGGCCGAGTTCGCCCTCCAGCAGGCCCTGCGGATCTACGGCGAGGACGTCATCGGCAAGGTCGGCCGCTTCGCGGCGGGAAGCGGGTGACGGGTGCCGTACGCACGGATCGACGGCAGGGACCTCGCCTACGAGGAGTACGGCGCCGCCGGTGCCCCGGCCGTGGTGCTGGTCGCCGGCACCGGCGCCCCCGGCCGGGTGTGGCGTGCCCACCAGGTGCCGGCGCTGCGCCGGGCCGGCCTGCGGGTCGTCACCCTCGACAACCGGGGGCTCGGCCCGGAGCCGCCCGGCTCCTTCACCCTCGCCGACCTGGCCGCCGACGTCGCCGCGCTGATCGAGCACCTCGGCGCGGCGCCGTGCCGGCTGGTCGGGCACTCGCTGGGCGCGATCATCGTGCAGGAGGTCGTCCTGGCCCGGCCCGAACTCGTCGACCGGGCCGTCCTGCTGGCGAGCGGCGGCCGCACGGACGCGCTGATCGCCGCCGCCTCAGCGGCCGACCTAGCGCTCGCCGACAGCGGGGTCCGGATCCCGCCCGCGGTCGCGGCCCACCGACACGCCCTGCAGAACCTCTCGCCCCGCACCCTCGACGACGACGCTCGGCTCACCGACTGGCTGAGCCTGTTCGAGCTCACCCTTCCCGATCCGGCCGCCGTCCGCGCCCAGCTGGGCCTGGAGCTGATCCCGAACCGGCTGGCCGCCTACCGCCGTATCACCCGGCCCTGTCTGGCCGTCGCATTCGCCGACGACGTGGTGGTCCGCCCCCGCCTCACCCGCGAACTCGCCGACGCCATCCCCGGCTGCCGGTACACCGAGATCTCCGGCTGCGGCCACTTCGGCTATCTGGAGCGGCCCGACGAGGTGAACGCGGAACTCCTCGGCCATCTCGCGGGCACCCGGGTGTGAGGCCGTGCCACGGGACCCGTTACTTTCCGACCAGTCGGTCGGTCGCTCAGGCGGAGGGTTCCGTCAGGGTGCGCTCGCCGCGCCGGAGGATGACCAGGGCCGCCCACGCCATGGCCACCAGCGGGATGACACCCGAGACGATCACCTGGCCCCGGCTGGAGACCAGGCTGTTGGGGGTGCCCAGCAGATAGCCGAGGCCGATGCAGGTGCGCGACAGCGCCTGGAAGCAGGCCCAGGCGCTGCCGTGCACCTCGGCCGGCACGTGCACGTGCACCGCGTTGCGCAGGCCGACGTTGCAGGCGCCGTTGCCGAAACCGGCCAGCAGGAACAGCGGGAAGATCACCCAGACCACCGGGAGCAGACCGGCGAGGATCAGCCCCAGCGAGATGGCGAGGACCCCGCCGATGATCAGCAGGGTGTGCCGGTTCTCCCAGCCGGGGCGGCCCGCGAGCAGCGCGCCGGGGATGGACCCCAGGGCCCAGGTGGCCAGGAAGAGACCGAAGACGGTGTCGTTGCCGTCGGCGACGCCCCGCAGATAGAAGACGCCCGCGACGCTCTCGATGCTGGTGGCCAGCATCGCCGCCGCCAGCGCCGGCATCAGCGCGCCCACGACCGGCGCGTCCCTGAGCGCCCGGTAGCCGTCCGCGAGCCGGGTCGTGGGACGGCGGCCGATCGCCACGTCCACGGTGCTCGGCACCGCCAGCATGGTGCAGCCCGCGAGGACGAGGAAGGAGACCGCGTCGGCGGCGAGCAGCACACCGGTGCCCCACTGCGAGTTCAGGAAGCCGGCCAGCGGCGGCCCGAGCAGCCCGGCCACCGACAGGCCCGCCGTGAGCAGGCTGTTCGCCCGCCCGGTGTGGCTCTCGCCCGCGGCGACGGGCAGCATCTTGAACCCGGCGGCCACCGAGGCCACTCCGGCCAGCGCCGCCAGCGCGATCAGCGCCACCTTCACATGGAACCCGCCGAACGCGGTGGCCGCGCCGAGGGACAGCGCCTGGAGCAGCAGGGCCCACAGGCACACCACGCGGGCGCTGAACCGGTCCACCACCGAACCGATCAGCGGTGCCGCGACCACCGTGGGGACGAGCTGGGCCAGCATCACCTCGGTCACCCCGAAGCGGATGTCGTGGTCCGCCGCGTGCAGCACCAGCCCCAGGGAGGCGAGGGTGTCGCCGAGACTGGAGAACAGCGTGCCCGCGATGAGGATCTGCGCGGCGACCGGCATGGCGGTGCCCCGGCGCAGCGCGGCGAACGGCGCTCTCCGCGTCTTTTGCGTGTCCAATCCTGTCCAATCCGTCCGCTTGCCGGGCCCATTCGACCTGCTCGCGCATCAGATTAGGCCTGCTCGTGAAGTACTAGAGCGTTCACCGGCCACCGGGAGGAACCGCTTCCTGCCCTTTGCGCGCCCCACCGGAACCCCGGGCGGGATCCCAATTTCTCAGCCACGCGGAGTGCTTCACCGAAAATCCACACATGTTCCACACCAACTCCGACCGGACCGTTAGCGGAAGGGCCGCTTCGCACGTCACCCCGGGAAGATGTGCATCCGGGGCGTTCCGGGCGTCCTTTCCCGGACCTGCCGCGCCGGTGCGGATGTTGGGCGCACGGATGTCCCGCTGGGAACCGTAAAGCCTGTTTTTCGGCCAATCGCTGGAGTTGCGGCGGTCTCGGCCGGCGAACCGCTCCGCCCGGGCGTGCCGGTCCGGAATGAACCTTCCGGGCCGATGGGGTTATCGGTGCCGGCCGGATGAATGACCGGAAAAGGTCGGGACAACGGCTCGTCCCATTCCCCGACGGGCGGCGAAAAGGGAACGAACCGGTATCTCCGGGAAGTTCGGCCGCCCCGCCCGGCCGAAAACCAAGTGCCCAGCTCCGCGCCCCTGCCTACACTCACCGAGTATCACGCACCGTAGCCGCAGAACGCGGCCGCCGTGCTTTGCCGTGACGGGTTCGACGAATGAGAGGGAGAGGGCCATGCGTGACCGCACCGCTGCCGTCTCTCCCCGTTCCCGCTACGAGGTGATCCTCGTGTCCTCGTTCCCCCGGTGCCCGCTGCGCGGCCGGCGCCGGACTCCGTGACACGCGACCGATCTGAGCAACCACCGGCATATACCTAATGTTTGACGTGCCGTCAGTCACGGCTCGGCGACTTCGCCGCACGGGAAATTGCGCTGCCCCTTCCGGGAGTCATTCCGGGACCCCGCATTCGAAAGGCACCGGGCCATGCGCACCGAACTCCGCCCGAACTCCGTCAACCCCCTTGCCGTCGTCCGCAATCTGGGCATCCTCGCCCACGTCGACGCCGGAAAGACCACCGTCACCGAACGCATCCTCTTCGCCACCGGCACCATCCACAAACGCGGCGAGGTCCACGACGGCACCACCGTCACCGATTTCGATCCCCAGGAACGCGACCGCGGCATCACCATCTTCGCCGCGGCCGTCAGCTGCGCCTGGGACGGCCACCGCGTCAACCTCATCGACACCCCCGGCCATGTCGACTTCGCCGACGAGGTCGAGCGCTCGCTGCGCGTCCTCGACGGCGCGATCGCCGTCTTCGACGCGGTCGCCGGCGTGCAGCCGCAGAGCGAGTCGGTGTGGCGGCAGGCCGACCGGCACGGCGTCCCCAGGATCGCCTTCGTCAACAAGCTGGACCGCGCGGGCGCCGACCTGGACCGGGCCGTCGAGTCGATCCGCGCCCGGCTGCACCCGGCCCCGCTCGTCGTCCAGCTGCCCATCGGCACCGAGGACGGCTTCACGGGCGTGGTCGACCTCGTCCGCATGCGCGCGCTGGTCTGGGCGGACGGCGGCGGTACGGCGACGGAGGGGCCCGTCCCCGAGGAACTGCGGGAGACGGCGGCCCGGCGGCGGCGCGCGCTGGAGGAGACGGTGGCCGAACTGCACCCGGCCGCGCTGGAGGAGTTCTGCGCGCCTCCCGGCCGGCTGTCGACCGGCACGCTGGTCACCGCCCTGCGCGAGCTCACCCTGAGCGGCGAGGGCGTCGTCGTCCTGTGCGGCTCGGCCTACCGCGACCGGGGCGTCGAACCGCTCCTGGACGCGGTCGTGGCCTATCTGCCCTCACCGCTCGACGTCCCGGCGGTCCGCGGCACCCACCAGGGTGCCGGGCGGGAACGGCCCGCCGACCCCGAAGCGCCGTTCGCGGCGCTCGCGTTCAAGGTGACCGCGACCGCCACCGGACGCCTCACCCATGTCCGCGTCTACTCCGGCACGATCGAGAAGGGAGACACCGTGATGGACCCGGCCACCCGCCGCACCGAACGCGTCGCCCGCATCCTCCGCGTCATGGCCGACCGGCACCAGCCCCTCGACCGGGCGGTGGCCGGTGACATCGTCGCCGTCGTCGGCCTGAGGTCGGCCCGGCCCGGCGCCACCCTGTGCGACCCCGACGCCCCGCTGCTGCTGGAACCGCCCGGCACCGCGGAACCGGTGGTCTCGGTCGCCGTCGAGGCCCGCCGCCGTACCGACACCGGCCGGCTGGCCCAGGCGCTGGCCCGGCTCGCCGAGGAGGACCCCTCCCTGGTGGTGCGCACCGACGCCGAGACCGGGCAGACCGTGCTGTCCGGGATGGGCGAACTCCACCTGGAGGTCGCGGTGGAGAAGATCCGCCGCGACGGCGGTCCCGAGGTCACCGTCGGCCGGCCTCGCGTGGCCCACCGGGAGACGGTGTCCCGCGGGGTCACCGGCCTGGTGTACCGGCACGTCCACCAGACCGGCGGGGCCGGGCAGTTCGCCCAGGTCGTCCTGGACGTCGAGCCCCTCGGGCCCGAGGGCGGCTTCGCGTTCCGGTCGACGGTCACCGGCGGCCGGGTGCCGCAGGAGTACGTCCGCGCGGTCGAGGCCGGCTGCCGGGACGCGCTGGCCGAGGGCCCCCTCGGCGGGCACCCGGTGACCGGGCTGCGGGTCACCCTCACCGACGGGTCGACGCATGTGAAGGACTCCTCCGACACGGCGTTCCGCACGGCGGGCCGGCTCGGCCTGAGGCAGGCCCTGCGGGCCTGCGCGATGGTGCTCCTGGAGCCGGTCGCCGAGGTCACGGTCACCGTGCCCGAGGACGCGGTGGGCGGCGTCCTCGGCGACCTGGCCGTCCGGCGCGGCCGGGTCACCGGCTCGGAGACCCGGGCCGGGGCGGCGGTCCTGACGGCCACCGTGCCGCTCGCCGAACTGTTCGGCTACGCGACCCGGCTGCGCGGCCGCACCCAGGGCCGCGGCACCTTCACCACCCGCCCGACCGGCTACGCACCGGCACCGGCCCCGGCCGCGACGCCCGTCCGGTGAGGTGACCGCAGGGTGAGGTGACCCCAGGTGGGGGTCGGGGCAAGCCCCCGACCCCCACCGCCGCGGGCAACGACCCGTCGAAACACAACCGTTGTGGAACGGCGGCCGCCCCCTCTCCGCCCAGGTCGACCGTCTTCGGCCCAGGTCACACAGGCGGCCGCGGGCGCGCCACCGTCCCGGAACCGGCCGCTCCCCGGCCTGCCTGCGCGGATACCCGTGCCGGATCCCTTGACGAGCCAGCCTTCCGAGGATTAACTCACGTCCTAAATTAAGCCATGAGGGGCTTCGGGAGCCGAACGCGCGAAGCCCTCTCGGGGTTCTCGACTCCCGGAAAGGCACAGCTGGAGCCATGCGCAGCATCCGAGCCGCGGCCGTAGGCGCCGTCACCATGTCTCTCGCCCTCGCGGCCACGGCCTGCGGTGGCGGTTCGTCCACCGGCGGCGGGTCCGACGACTCCCCGAAGACGCTCACCTACTGGGCCTCCAACCAGGGCGCCAGCATCGAGGTCGACAAGAAGGTCCTCCAGCCCGAGCTGGACAAGTTCCAGAAGCAGACCGGCATCAAGGTCAAGCTGGAGGTCGTGCCCTGGTCGGACCTGCTCAACCGGATCCTGACCGCGACCACCTCGGGCCAGGGCCCCGACGTGCTGAACATCGGCAACACCTGGAGCGCCTCGCTGCAGGCGACCGGCGCGCTGCTGCCCTGGGACGCCAAGAACTTCGACAAGATCGGCGGCAGGGACCGCTTCGTCGACTCGGCGCTCGGCTCCACCGGTGCCGAGGGCAAGGACCCGGCGGCCGTACCGCTGTACTCGATGGCGTACGCGCTCTACTACAACAAGAAGATCTTCGCCGACGCCGGCATCTCCCAGCCCCCGGCCACCTGGGACGAGCTGATCGCCGACGGCAAGAAGATCTCGGCGAAGGGCAAGTCGGCGCTCGGCGCCGAGGGCGGCAACGTCTCGGAGAACATCCACCACACCTTCGTCTTCGCCAAGCAGCACGGCGGCGACTTCTTCACCGCCGACGGCAAGCCGGACTTCACCAACGACAAGGTCGTCGCCGGGGTCAAGCAGTACGTCGACCTGATGGCCAAGGACAAGGCCATCCCGACCGGTGACGCCGAGTACGCGCAGAACCAGTCGGTCAGCGACTTCGCCAAGGGCAAGCAGGCCATGCTGCTGTGGCAGTCGGCCTCCGCCAACCTCAAGTCGCAGGGCATGAGCGACAGCGACTACGGCATCGCGCCCGTGCCCGTGCAGTCCGGCACCCCCGGCACCGGCGCCCAGGTCAACTCGATGGTCGCCGGCATCAACCTGGCCGTCTTCAAGAACACCAAGAACCTCGACGGCGCCACCAAGTTCGTGAAGTTCATGACCGGCGACGACGAGCAGAAGATCCTCAACACCGCCTACAGCTCCATCCCGCCGGTCAAGGCGGCCCAGGAGGACGCGGCCTTCAACACCCCGGCCAACGCGGTCCTGAAGAACACCCTCGCCACCAGCGCCTCGGCCCTGCCCCAGGTGGCCTCGGAGTCGCAGTTCGAGACGACCGTCGGTACGGCCGTGAAGAACCTGTTCGCCGACGCCGCCGCCGGCCGCGCCATCACCACCGACTCCGTGAAGGCAGAACTGGAGAAGGCCCAGCAGCAGATGCCGGCGGCCTGAACGACATGACGACCACCACCACCGCTGTGCGAGAACCGGCGCGGGTGAACTCCCCCGGGGCGGCGGGCGGCTCGGGCCGCCGCCCCGGGCGGATCCGCCGCATCGGACTGCCCTACCTGCTGCTCCTGCCCGCCCTGCTCCTCGAACTCCTCGTCCATCTCGTCCCGATGGTCATCGGCGTCGTGATGAGCTTCAAGGAGCTCACCCAGTTCTACATCCGAGACTGGACCACCGCCCCGTGGGCCGGATTCGACAACTACAAGCTGTCGGTCGAGTTCAACGCCCCGATCGGCAAAGCCCTGTTGCACTCGTTCTCCGTCACCGTCGGCTTCACCCTCCTCTCCGTCGGCCTGTGCTGGCTGATCGGCACCGCCGCCGCGGTGTTCATGCAGGACACCTTCAAGGGCCGGGGCCTGCTGCGGGCCCTGTTCCTGGTGCCGTACGCGCTGCCGGTCTACGCGGCCGTCATCACCTGGGTGTTCATGTTCCAGCACGACAACGGCCTGGTGAACCACGTCCTGCACGACCAGCTGCACCTCACCGACAAGCCGTCCTTCTGGCTGATCGGCGACAACAGCTTCTGGGCGCTGCTCATCGTGTCGGTGTGGAAGGGCTGGCCGTTCGCCTTCCTGATCGTGATGGCCGGACTCCAGAACATCCCGCGCGAGCTGTACGAGGCGGCCGCCCTGGACGGCGCGGGCCTGTGGCAGCAGCTCCGCCGGATCACCCTGCCGTCGCTGCGCCCGGTCAACCAGGTGCTGATCCTGGTGCTGTTCCTGTGGACGTTCAACGACTTCAACACGCCGTACGTGCTGTTCGGCAAGTCCGCCCCGGAGGCCGCCGACCTCATCTCGGTCCACATCTACCAGGCCTCCTTCGTCACCTGGAACTTCGGCACCGGCTCGGCCATGTCCGTGCTCCTGCTGCTCTTCCTGCTGGTGGTGACCGGCGTGTACCTGGTGTTCACCTCGCGCGGACGGAGGACCTCGGATGTCTAGCTCGCCCATGGCCCCGCCGCGCTCCTTCCTCTGGTCCCGGCGGATCTTCCTCACGCTGCTCACCGGGTTCGTGCTGATCCCCGTGTACGTGATGATCTCCAGCTCGCTGAAGCCCCTCGCGGACGTCACCGGCAAGTTCCGCTGGCTGCCGAGCGGGCTCACCGTCCGCCCCTACATCGACATCTGGTCGACGGTCCCGCTGGCCAAGTACTTCGTGAACTCGCTGATCGTGTCGATCGCGGCGACCGTCTGCTCGGTCGTGGTCGCGGTGTTCGCCGCCTACGCGGTCAGCCGGTACGAGTTCCGCGGCAAGCGCGTCTTCACGGTCACCGTGCTGTCCACCCAGATGTTCCCGGGCATCCTCTTCCTGCTCCCGCTGTTCCTCCTGTACGTCAACATCGGCAACGCCACCGGCATCGCCCTGTTCGGCTCGCGGGGCGGCCTGATCCTCACCTACCTGACGTTCTCGCTGCCGTTCTCGATCTGGATGCTGATCGGGTACTTCGACTCGGTCCCGCGCGACCTGGACGAGGCGGCCCTGGTGGACGGCTGCGGACCGCTCGGCGCGCTCTTCCGGATCGTGGTCCCGGCCGCGATCCCCGGCATCGTCGCGGTCGCCGTCTACGCCTTCATGACCGCCTGGGGCGAGGTCCTCTTCGCCTCCGTCATGACCAACGACACCACCCGCACCCTCGCCGTCGGTCTCCAGGGCTACTCCACGCTCAACGACGTGTACTGGAACCAGATCATGGCCGCCTCGCTCGTGGTGAGCGTCCCCGTCGTGGCCGGCTTCCTGCTGCTCCAGCGCTACCTCGTCGCCGGGCTGACCGCCGGCGCCGTCAAGTGAACCCACCTGGTTCCGAAAGGACTTACGTGACCATCGACCTCGCCGCCCTCCCGCACGACTTCCTGTGGGGCACGGCAACCGCGGCGTACCAGATCGAGGGGGCCGTCGCCGAGGACGGCCGCGCACCCTCCATCTGGGACACCTTCTCGCACACCCCGGGGAAGATCGCGGGCGACGACAACGGCGACGTCGCCTGCGACCACTACCACCGCTGGCGCGAGGACATCGGTCTGATGCGGCAACTCGGCACCAACGCCTACCGGTTGTCGGTGGCCTGGCCGCGGGTGCTGCCCGGTGGCGACGGACCGGTCAACGCCAAGGGCCTGGACTTCTACGACGGGTTGATCGACGCCCTGCTGGCGGCCGGCATCACCCCCTCCGTCACCCTCTACCACTGGGACCTGCCGCAGGCGCTCCAGGACCGGGGCGGCTGGCCCGAGCGGGCGACCGCCGAGCACTTCGCCGCGTACGCCTCCGTCGTCGCCGAACGCCTCGGCGACCGCGTCCACCACTGGACCACCCTCAACGAGCCCTCCTGCTCGGCCTGGATCGGCCACCTGGAGGGCACGATGGCCCCCGGCCGGACCGACCTGACGGCCGCCGTCCGCGCCTCGTACCACCTGCTGCTCGGCCACGGTCTGGCCGCCCGGGCGATCCGCGCGGCCGCGCCCGGCGCCCAGGTCGGCATCGTCAACAACCTCTCCACCGTGTTCGCCGCCTCCGACCGGCCCGAGGACGCGGCCGCCGTCCGCCGCCACGACGGACACGTCAACCGCTGGTGGCTGGACCCGGTGCACGGCCGAGGCTTCCCGGCCGACATGGTCGAGACCTACGGCGTCGAACTCCCCGAGCGCCCCGGCGACCTGGAGACCATCGCCACCCCCCTGGACTGGCTGGGCCTGAACTACTACTTCCCGGCGTACATCGAGGACGACCCGAACGGCCCGGCGCCCTACGCCCGTTCGGTCCACCGCCCGGACGTCCCGCGCACCGGCATGGACTGGGAGATCGACGCGAGCGGCATCGAGGCGCTGCTGCTGCGCCTCACGGACGAGTACGGGGCCCGCAAGCTCTACGTCACGGAGAACGGCTCCGCCTATCCGGACGTGGTCCGCCCCGACGGCACGGTCGACGACCCCGAGCGCCAGGAGTACCTGGCCGCCCACCTCGCCGCCTGCGCCTCGGCCGCCCGCAAGGGTGCCCCGCTGGCCGGCTACTTCGCCTGGTCGCTGCTGGACAACTTCGAGTGGGCGTACGGCTACGACAAGCGCTTCGGCCTGGTCCACGTCGACTACGACACCCAGGTCCGCACGATCAAGGGCAGTGGCCACCGCTACGCGGGCATCATCCGCGCCCACCGGGGACAGGCCCGCAGGGCGGCCTGACGCCCACCGGGCCGGGCGTACGTCCGGCCCGGTGCGAGCGCCCGGGCACTTCGGGAAGGTCGGCAACGATTGTCGGCGGGGCCCGCCATGATGAGCGCATGCAAAAGCTCGAAGCGCATGAGATGCCCCTGCACAAGGTCTTCAGCAGCGACTACGACTTCCGCATACCGGACTACCAGCGCCCGTACGCCTGGCAGGAGGAGCAGGCCGTCCAACTGCTGACGGACTTGGCGGAGGCGCTGGAGCGGGGGACCGACGAGCCGTACTTCCTGGGTTCGCTGGTCCTGGTCAAAACGAGCGGAGAACCGAGGTCCGACGTCATCGACGGTCAGCAGCGTCTCACCACGCTGACCATCCTGCTCTCGGTCCTCCGGGACCTGACGACCACTCCCGAGTTGTGCGACGCCCTGCACAAGCTGGTCAACCAGCCCGGCGACCCGATCCTCGGGCTCATGCCCAAGCCAAGACTCAGACCCCGCCCACGTGACGCCGAGTTCTTCCGTAAACACGTCCAGACCGGCGGAGCCACCGAGACGCTCCTCGGTATCGACAGGAACACGCTGCCGACGGACGCGCAGAAAGCGGTGCGGGACAACGCGCTCGCCCTGTACCGGGAACTGGCCCGCTGGTCGGAGGAACGCCGTCTCGGTCTGGTCCGCATGCTCGGCGAACGGACCTTCCTGGTCGTGGTCGCCACCCCCGACCTGGAGAGTGCGCACCGGATCTTCAGCGTGATGAATTCCAGGGGGCTGGACCTGTCGCCCACCGACATCTTCAAGTCGCAGATCATCGGGGCCCTGGAAGACGCGCAGGAGTCGGAGGACTGCGCACGCAGGTGGGAGGACGCCGAAGAGACCCTGGGCCGGGACGACTTCGCGGATCTCTTCCTTCACCTGCGCATGATCTACGAGAAGAAGCGCGCGGAACGGGAACTGCTCAAGGAGTTTCCCACGCAGGTTCTCAACCAGTACCTGCCCGGCAAGGCCGAGGTCTTCGTCAACGACGTGGTCGTACCGTACGCCGAGGCATACGCCCAGATCCGCGACGCGCGGTACGAGGCGTCATTCGGCTCGGAGAAGGTCAACGCCTGGTTCAAGCGCCTTCAGCAGACCGACAACAACGACTGGCGGCCCGCCGCACTGTGGGCCCTGCGCAACCACGAACACGACCCGGTCTGGCTCGACCGCTTCCTCAAGGCCCTGGAACGCCTGTCCGCGAGCATGTTCATCCGGCGCGTCTACACCACGCCACGCGTGACACGGTATGCCGAGCTCCTCCGCCAACTCGACCAGGGCCAGGGCCTGGACTCTCCCGCGTTCGAGTTGACCGAGACCGAGAAGTCGGAGACGCGCTCCCGACTCGAAGGCGAGCTGTACCTCGTCGCCAAGACCCGCAAGTTCGTCCTGCTCCGTGTGGACGAACTGCTCTCCGAGGCCCATGGCGTGAAGTACGACCTGCCGCTCATCACCGTCGAGCACGTACTCCCGCAGAATCCGAGCGCCGACTCCCGGTGGGTGGATCTGTTCGACCGGGCACAGCGAGAGCACTGGACCCACCGGCTCGGCAACCTGGTCCTGCTCAACCGGGCGAAGAACTCCGCCGCCCAGAACTACGACTTCGCCGCCAAGAAGGCCAGGTACTTCACGGGCCGCGGCGGCTCCGTTCCGTTCGCCCTGACCAGCCAGGTACTTCAGCACGACGACTGGACGCCGGAAGCACTCGCGGCGCAGCAGCGGAGACTCGTCGACCTGCTGACCACGGAATGGGCTCTGTGACCGCAGTACGCGGCGCGTACGCTGCGTCAGCGTACGAGGGCAATCCGTAGACGGTACGTGGATCTTTCCGTCACTCTGGGTGAGTTGATCGCGGGGAGCGGAGCGCGCACGTACCTGGAGGTGGCCGCGTATGGCGAACGGCGTGGACGAGAGTGACGGCGACGATCCGACGGGCTGCGAGGTGGAGCGGGAGCCCGACCCCTCCGACAGCCTGCGGACCTTCGGGGCCGTCGTCCAGGCGCTGCGGGAGCATGCCGGGTACGGCAGGGCCGACTTCGGCGAACTGGTGCGGTTCTCCAAACACACGGTCGCGTCGGTGGAGTTGGGGAGGCGGATGCCGGACCGGGCGTTCGTGGAGCGGGCCGAGGAGGCGCTGGGCAACACCGGGGCGTTACGGAAGGCGGCCCAGTTTCTGACGCGCGGGGAGAGGGGGCTGGCGGTCTGGTTCCGGCAGTGGGCCCGGCTGGAGCGGATCGCGGTGATCCTGTGCACGTACGAGTGCAGGCTGGTGCCGGGGCTGTTGCAGTCGGACCGGTACGCGCGGGCCGTGTTCGACGGCACCATCCCGGTGGTCACGGACGAGGGCCTGGAGAACCTGCTCGACGTACGGATGAAGCGCCAGCGCATCCTGTACGAGCGGCCGACGGTGCCGTTCAGCTTCATCGTCGAGGAGCACGTGTTCCGGCGGCGGTTCGGGGACGCGGAGCAGATGCGCGAGATGTACGACCATGTGCTGGAGCGGGCCGCCCTGCGCAACGTGACGCTTCAGATCGTGCCGTTGGAGGCGGGGCTGCACGCGTGTCTGGACGGGCCGGTTCAGCTCCTGGAGACACCGGAGGGACGGCGGTTCGCGTACTCCGAAGGGCAGCAGAACGGGCGGCTGATCAGTGACGTGAAAGGGGTGAGCCTGCTCCAGCAGCGCTATGACACACTGCGCTCGCAGGCCCTCAACCCCAAAGAATCGCAGGGCTTGTTGGAGCGACTGCGAGGAGAACTATGAGCACGACGGAACTCGCCTGGTTCAAGTCGAGCTACAGCGGAAGCCAGGGAGACAGCTGCATCGAGGTCGCTGTCACCGAACAGGCCGTCCGCATACGGGACTCCAAGGACGTGTCCCGCCCGGACTTCGCCGTGGGCCGGGACGGTTGGACGGAGTTCGTGACGTTCGTGGCCGAGGCCTGATCCTCGGGGCGCCCCGGTGGGCCGTCACGCGCTAATGCATATGATGTGCAAGTGCGTGACTACAGCATCAGGGTGGCGACCCCCGACGACCTCGACGGCGCGCGGGCCGTCATGCTCGACACCGTCTACCGGGACTTCGGTACGGGGTACGTGCCGCGCTGGCACGGGGACATGGTCGACCCCGGCGCGGCCTATCTCGCCTCCCGCCGGCACACCCTGCTGGTCGCTGTCGACGCGGGTGGGCAGGTGATCGGGACCGGGGCGCTCGACTCGCGAGGGCCCGCCCATCCGCCCAACCCCCGGGAGCTGGCCGAGCGGTACCCCTCGGGGGAGACCGCCCAGGTGCGGCGGCTGTATGTGCGGCCGGAGTTCCGTCGGCGGGGGATCGCCCGGCGACTGGTGGCCGCGCTGGTCGACTTCGCCGTCGCGGACGGCGGGTACCGGGCCGTGTACCTGCACACCGACCCCGCCGTGCCCGGCGCCGAGGCGTTCTGGCGGTCGCTCGGGAAGGTCGTGCTGGACGAGCGCGGGGAGCCGGGCGGGGAGCAGGGGATCGTGCACTTCGAGCTTCCGCTGGGGCGGGCGGCCACCCGGGCTTGATGAAAATGATTGTCATGTAGTGTGGTGATCGCTCTTCGCCCGCGCCCGCCCCGCACCGAACCGAGGAACATGTCTCTCCCGCGCCCCACGCGCCGTCCCCGGCTGCTCGCCGCCCTCCTGCTCACCCCGCTGCTCACCGGCTGCTTCGCCGAGTCCGGCGGCGCCGGCCCGGCCGCCGAGGGCGAGGGCGGCTCCCGGCTCCGCGTCGCGCTCGCCTTCCCGCCCGCCGAGCGGCTCTCGCCGTACGGCGCCGACGCCACGATCCTCAGCAGGCTCGGCGTGACCGAGGGGCTCACCGCACTGGACGCCAACGGCGGCGCCGCGCCCGCGCTCGCCGAGTCCTGGCGGAAGGACGGCGACCGCGCCTGGGTGTTCACCCTGCGCGAGGCCGAGTTCCAGGACGGCACCGACGTCACCCCGGCCGCCGTCGTCCGCGCCCTGCGCCGGGCCGCCCGGGCCGAGCCCGCCCCGGCCGCCCTGACCGGCGTCAGCCTGACGGCCGAGGCCGAGGGCGACCACGCGGTGCGCGTCACGACCGGCGCCGCCGACCCCGTGCTCCCGCTGCGGCTGGCCAGCCCCGGCCTCGCCGTCCTGTCCGCCGAGGCGTACGACGCGAAGGGCGGCGTCGACCCGGTCGGGACCGCCACCGGCCCCTTCGCGCTCACCGAGGTCACCGGCTCCACCGCCGCCACCCTCGACCGGAACGACGACTACTGGGGCGGACTCGCCCGGGCCACCGGAATCGACGTCCGCTTCGTCGCCGACGGCACCGCCCGCGCCAACGCCCTGCGCACCGGTGACGTCGACATCGCCGAGGCGGTGCCGGTCGCCCAGGCCGCGACCCTGGACCAGGACACCCGGCACGAGACCGCCACCACCCGCACCACCAGCCTCCTCCTCAACTCCCGGTCGGGGCCCTTCAGGAACGCCGGAACCCGCGCCGCCGCCCGTGCCGCCGTCGACACCTCCGCACTCGCCCAGGGTGTCTACGAGGGCCACGCCGACGCCGGAGCGGGCATCTACGGGCCCGCTGTGACCTGGGCCGAGGGCGGGCGCGTACCGGTGACGGGCCGTGCGAAGGCGGTACGGCCCGCCGGTACCTCCGTCACCCTCGCCACCTACGACAACCGGCCCGAACTCCCGGAAGCCGCCCAGGTGCTGAAGCAGCAGCTGGAGAAGGCCGGGTTCACCGTCCGGCTCGTCGTGCGCGACTACTCACGGCTGGAGGGCGACGCCCTCGCCGGGAAGTTCGACGCCGTCGTCCTCGCCCGCAACACCCTCGTCGACACCGGCGACCCGGTCGCCGTCCTCGCGAGCGACCACACCTGCGACGGCGGCTACAACCTCGCCCAGCTCTGCGACGCGGACGTCGACCGGGCCGTCGCCCGGGCCGAGGCCGCCACCGACACGGGCAAGCGGCAGGCCGCCGCCCTCGCCGCCGAGGCCGAGATCCTCGGCACCGACGCCGTCGTCCCGCTGGTCCACCAGCGGGTGATCACCGGTGTCCGCACCGGGGTGAAGGGCGTCCGCCTCGACCCCTACGAGCGGGTCCTCGTCGGCACCGGGACCCGGCGCTGACCGATGCGGACCCTGTTGTGGCGGGCCGCGCTCGCCGCCGCGCCGGTCTGCGGAATCGGCCTGCTGCCCTGGCTCGCCCACACCGACCCGGCCCGCACCGTCCTCAAGGCGCGCGCCCAGGACCGCGATCCCACACCCGAGGTGCTCGCCGCCATCCGTACCCAACTCGGCCTGGACAAGGGCCCCTTCGACCTCCTCGCCGAGTGGGCCGGCGGGCTGGCGCGCGGGGACGCCGGACGGTCGTGGATCTCCGGCGGGGAGGTGACCCCGGCCGTCCTCTCGGCACTCGGCGCCTCCCTCCTCCTGATGACGGCCGCCCTCGCAGTGGCCGTCTGCACCGCCGGCGCGGTGTGCGCCCGGACCCTGTGGACCGGCGGCGGCCGGCGCTCGGCCGGCACCGGTTCCGCCGTCCTCGCCGCGCTGCCCGAGTTCCTCACCGCCTCCGTCCTCGCCTCCGTCGTCGGCGTCCAGCTGGGCTGGCTGCCCGCCCTCGGCTGGTACGGCCCCCGCTGGACCGTCCTGCCCGCACTCGCCCTCGGCCTGCCGGCCGGCGCCGTCCTCGGGCGGCTCCTCGACGACCTGCTGCCCGGCGCCTTCGCCGAGCCATGGGCCCGGGCCGCGGCGGCCCGGGGCGTGTCCGCCCGGCGCATCGCCCGCCAGGCCGTACGCCGCTGCGTCCCCGAACTCCTGCCCAACGCCGGGCTGTTCGTGGTCGGGCTGACCGGCGGCGCCGTCGCCGTGGAGCAGATCTTCGACATCCCCGGCCTCGGCCGCACCACCCTCCAGGCCGCCCTCGCTCAGGACCTGCCCGTCCTCCAGGCGGGCACCCTCGCCCTCCTCCTGCTCGCCACGGCCGCCGCGTTCGCCTGCCGGCTCCTGGTCCGCCTGCTCATCGGCCCCGCCCTGCGCGACGGAGCGCTGCCCGCCCCGCACCGTGCGCCCCCGGCCGGCCGCCGCACCACCCCGGCCGCCCTCGCCTCCGTCCTGCTCGCCCTCGTCGCCGCCGGCCTGCCCCGCGACCCGCTCGCCCTCGACACCACCGAACGACTCCGACCCCCCTCCCCGGGGCATCCGTTCGGCACCGACGCGCTCGGCCGCGACCTGCTCGCCCGGGTCGCGCACGGCGCCCTCGACACCCTGCTGCTCGCCCTCGCGATCAGCGCCGCCGCCCTTCTCGCCGGGGTGCTCCTCGGACTGCTGCCCCGGCTGTCCGGACCGCTCGTCGACACCGTCAACGCGGTACCGCCCGTCCTGGCGGCCCTGTTGGTCACGGCCGTCGCGGGCGGCGGACCGCTCGCCCCCGCGGTCGCCGTCACCGCCGTGGCCTGGGCGCCGCTCGCCGCCCACACCTCCGCGCTGCTACGGCAGGAACGCGCCACCCTCCACCTCACCGCCACCGTGGCCCTCGGCGCCGGCCGCCGCCAGCTGCTCCGCCACGAACTGCTGCCCGCCGTGCTCCCGCCCGTCGTCCGGCACGCCCTGCTCCGGCTGCCCGGCGTCGCCCTCGCCCTCGCCTCGCTCGGCTTCCTCGGCCTCGGCGCCCAGCCGCCGTCCCCGGAATGGGGCCTCCTCCTCGCCGAGAACCAGCCGTACGCCGAACGCGCCCCCTGGGCGGTCCTCGCCCCCGCCGCCGCACTCGCCCTGCTCGGGGCGCTGGCCGTGACGGCGGCGGCCGAACGGCCGGTCAGGCGACGGAAGGTGACATGACTCCCCTCGTCACTCCCGTCCTCTCTCCCTTCCTCACTCCGCTTCTCCGGCTGCTGATCCTCACCCAACTCGCCTTCAACATCGGCTTCTTCGCCGTACTGCCCTTCCTCGCCGAGCATCTCGGGCGGACGATCGGCATGGCGGGCTGGCTGGTCGGACTGGTCCTCGGGCTGCGGACCTTCAGCCAGCAGGGGCTGTTCGTGGTGGGCGGGGCACTGGCCGACCGGTACGGGGTGCGGCCCGTCGTCCTCACCGGGTGCGCGCTGCGGATCGCCGGGTTCGCCTGGCTCGGGTACGCCGACCGGACCTGGACGGTGATCGGGGCGGTGCTGCTGATCGGGTTCGCGGCGGCGCTGTTCTCCCCGGCGGTGGAGTCCGAGGTGGCCCGGCAGGCGGTGCTCCGGGAGGCGGCGGGCGACGGACCGCGCACCCGGGTCCTCGCGCTGTTCACCGTCGCCGGACAGGCGGGCGCCTTCGTCGGGCCCCTGCTCGGGGCCGCGCTGCTGGCCGTCGACTTCCGCGCGGTGTGCCTCGCCGGGGCCGGTGTCTTCGTCCTCGTCCTCGCCGGACACGCCGTGCTCCTGCCGCAGCACATCCCGGGCCGACGGCGGGTCCGGGTCCGCGGCGGCCCGCGGAACCTGGCGCACAACCGGACCTTCCTCGCCCTGTGCTGCGGCTACGGCGCCTGCCTGCTCGCCTACAACCAGCTCTACCTCGCCCTCCCGGCGGAGGTGGAGCGGGCGACCGGCTCGCAGGCCCCGCTCGCCTGGCTGTTCGCGCTGTCCTCGCTGCTCGTCGTCACCGCACAGCTGCCCGTCACCCGCTGGGCGGGGAAGCGGCTCGCACCGCGCCGCTCCCTGGCCGCCGGACTGCTGCTGACCGCCGCCGGGTTCGCGGCCGTCGCGGCGGCCCGGCCCGCCGCCCGGACCGGCACCGCCGCACTGCTGCCCGCCGCCGTCCTCGTCGTCCTGCTCACCCTCGGCCAGATGCTCGTCGCCCCGGTCGTCCACGCCCGCGTCCCCGACCTCGCCGAGGACGGCCGGCTCGGCCTCTACACCGGCGCCCTCTCCTCGGTCTCCGGCCTGATCGTCCTCCTCGGCAGCGCGGCCACCGGCACCCTGCTCGACGCGGACCTGCCCCCGGCCGTCCCCTGGCTGGCCCTGGCCGCGGTGCCGGTGGCCGCGCTCGCGGTCCTGCCACGAATGGCGCCCGGGTCCGCGCCCGGGTCCCCGTCCGCACAGCCGTCTGCTACCGCCGCACGGGAAATCCCCAGCCGTGAGTGAACGGGGCGTCCATACCTCGCGTACCACCCGACCGTGGGAGGATCGCTCACCATGAGTGCGTCACCGGCGGTACGGAGCCTGCGTGCCGCGGTGTTCGCCGCGGTGTGCGTACTCCTGGCCGCCGCCGGTCACGGCCTCGCCATGGGCGACCTGCCGCCGCTCTGGGCCGACGCGGCCGGGTTCCTGGCCGTGTTCGCCGCGGGGCGGGCCCTCGCGGGACGGGAGCGCGGACTCCCGGAGATCGGCGCGGGCATGCTCCTGACCCAGGCCGGACTGCACTTCGGCTTCGACGCGGCCCGCCCGGCCGCCCCCGCGCGTCCCATGCGCATGGCCGGCATGCACGGTCACACCATGGCCGGCATGGCGCACCACCCGCACCTGCTCACCGCGCACGCCACCGCCGCCCACGTCGTCGCCGCGCTCGTCGCCTCCTGGTGGCTGCGGTGCGGCGAGGCCGCGCTCTGGTCGCTGCTGCGCCGCGCGGCCGCGCTCGTGCCGGGCCTGGCGGCCTGGTGGCACGACGCCCCGCTGCCCGCCCCGGCCGACCACCGTCTCCCCGCCCTCGCCCACCCGGTCCGGCCCCGCCTGCTGGCGCTCCGGCACGCCGTGAGCCGACGCGGCCCCCCGATCCCGTACACGGCCCAACAGCGGTAACAGCCTCTTACACACTTCAGCCGTACGGAGATCCGTTCACCCATGTCCACAACCCGCCTTGCCCTGCGCCGCGCCGCCACCGTCACCGCGCTCACCGCCACGTCGGTCCTCGTCGCCGCCGGAGTCGCCGCCGCGCATGTCACCGTCCACCCCGAGAGCTACGCCAAGGGAGCCACCGACGGCGTGCTGACCTTCCGCGTGCCCAACGAGGAGGACACCGCCTCCACCACCAAGGTCCAGGTCTACCTGCCCACCGACCACCCGGTCCTGGGCGTGCTCGTCAGCCCGCGCGACGGCTGGACCGCCAAGGTCACCACCAGCAAGCTCAAGACGCCCGTGAAGACCGACGACGGCACCATCACCGACGCCGTCTCCGAGATCACCTGGACCGGCGGCAAGATCGGCGCCGGCCAGTTCGAGGACTTCGACGTCGCCTTCGGCCAACTGCCCGAGGACACCGACGAACTCGCCTTCAAGACCCTGCAGACCTACTCCGACGGCAAGGTCGTCCGCTGGATCGAGGAGGCCCAGAGCGGGGACGAGGAGCCGGAGAACCCGGCGCCGACGCTCAAGCTGACGGCGGCGGGGGACACGGCCGCCGCGTCCACGGCACCGACGGCCAAGAGCAGCGCCAAGTCGGCCACCGCGTCCGCCGACTCCAGCGACTCCACCGCCCGGGGCCTCGGCATCGCGGGCCTGATCGTCGGCGCGATCGGCCTGGCGGCGGCCGCGTTCACCTTCGTACGGACGCGGGGCGCACGGTCGTAGGCAAACGCCCGTAGGCAAACGACGAGGGGCCCGGACCATCCCCCGGTCCGGGCCCCTCGTCGTGGTCGGTTCAGCGTTCACCGCACCGCGGCCAGCTCCCGCAGCCCGAGCTCGACCTCGATCTCCTCCGCCAGCGGGAGCTGCGCCTCGGCACCGGCCCGCACCGGGGCCTCCGCCTCCGCCGGCGCGGCCACCCGCCCGTTGCGCCACAGCCACACCACGTCCCGCCCGAAGGACCACAGCAGCGAGCCCAGCGCCAGCAGCACCACGCCCAGGTTGGCCGCGTAGGGCAGCAGGTCCGCGCCCGCCACCAGCAGGCAGACGCCCTGCATCGCGGCGACCGTCTTGCGGGCCATGGAGTGCGGCAGCGGGGCGTTCAGCCAGGGCGCGACCCTGGCCGCCGCCACGAACGCGTAGCGCATGCCGCCGATCAGGAGCACCCACGGCCCGAGCTGCGTCGAGACGTACACGCTGAGCACCAGGATCAGGAACGCGTCGACCTCCATGTCGAAGCGGGCGCCCAGCGCGGTCGACGTCCCGGTCCTGCGGGCCACCTTGCCGTCGACGCCGTCGAGGATGAGGGCGACCGCGGTGAGGCCCACCAGCAGCGTGACCGGCGGCGAGCTCTCGAAGGAGTCGGCGACCAGCGCGGTCACCCCGCCGACCAGGATCGCGCGGCCCAGGGTCACCCGGTTGGCGGGCCCGAAGGAGCGCGGCCGGGTCCGGTGCAGGGCCCGGGAGAGCACCGCCCAGGTGGCTATCGCGAACGCGAGACCCGTCAACCAGCCGGCCGGCCCCATGCCGATCGCCGAGCCGAGCAACGCCAGCAACAGGATCTGTACTCCCGCTCCCACAGCGGTCTCCTGCTGGACCAGCCTGGCTTCGTAAGTGTTGTTCAGGGCCACCGCACGTCCTCCGGCCGAGTGACAGAGTCGATCAACGCCGCGTACTGTGCGCGGCCTGTGCACTTCTCGCTGTGCACATCTCCGTACGTGAACCACTTCCCGATCGTTCAGGAGGATGCCGATGAACTCCTCGGCCCGCGCGTTCTGGCTCCGCTCCCCGGGCCACGGAGAGCTGCGCGACGTCACCCTCACGGGGCCCGGCGAGGGCGAGGTGCTGGTGCGTTCCCTGTACTCGGGAGTCAGCCGGGGCACCGAGACACTGGTGTTCCGGGGCGGGGTGCCCGAGAGCCAACACGCCGTGATGCGGGCGCCGTTCCAGGAGGGCGAGTTCCCCGGGCCGGTGAAGTACGGCTACCTCAACGTCGGCGTCGTGGAGCAGGGCCCCGATGGGCTGATCGGCCGTACGGTCTTCTGCCTGTACCCGCATCAGACGCGTTACGTCGTTCCGGTGAGCGCGGTGACGGTGGTACCCGAGCGGGTACCACCGGCGCGCGCGGTACTCGCGGGCACCGTGGAGACCGCCGTGAACGCCCTCTGGGACGCCGCGCCCCTGATCGGCGACCGGATCGCGGTGATCGGCGGCGGCATGGTCGGCTGCTCGGTCGCCGCCCTGCTCGCCCGCTTCCCCGGCGTACGGCTCCAGCTGGTCGACGCCGACCCGGCCCGGGCCAGGACCGCCGAGGCCCTCGGCGTGGACTTCGCGGCCCCCGAGGACGCCCTGGACGGCTGCGACCTGGTCGTGCACGCCAGCGCCACCGAACAGGGCCTCACCCGCGCGCTGGAACTCCTCGCGCCGGAGGGCACGGTCCTCGAACTCAGCTGGTACGGCGACCGGCGGATCGCCCTCCCGCTCGGCGAGGCCTTCCACTCCCGCCGGCTCACCGTGCGCAGCAGCCAGGTCGGCACCGTCTCCCCGCGCCGGTCCGGCCGCACCTACGCCGACCGGCTCGCCCTCTCCCTGGACCTGCTGGCCGACCCGGCGCTGGACGCCCTCATCACGGGCGAGAGCGCCTTCGAGGAGCTCCCGGAGCTGCTCCCGAAGCTCGCCTCCGGGGAGATCCCGGCCCTCTGCCACCGGGTGCGCTACGGCGACAACCGCTGACGGAACGTCCAATTGGCCCGCCAAGCGTGCCTGACCTGAGAAAAGAGTGAGAGTGGACTGAACACGGGGAAGCCAAGAGCCGTATTAAGGGCATCCCCCGGCAGGGATCAGCCGGGGGACCAGACGCGCCGCACCTGGAGGGTCGTCCGTTGTTCAGCATCACCGTCCGCGATCACATCATGATCGCCCACAGTTTCCGCGGCGAGGTGTTCGGACCCGCGCAGCGACTGCACGGCGCCACGTTCCTCGTGGACGCCACCTTCCGCCGCGAGCAGCTGGACGACGACAACATCGTCGTCGACATCGGTCTTGCCACCCAGGAGCTCGGGGCCGTGGTCAGCGAGCTGAACTACAGAAACCTCGACAACGAGCCGGACTTCGCCGGGATCAACACCTCCACGGAGTTCCTCGCGAAGGTCATCGCGGACCGGCTCGCCGAGCGGATCGAGAAGGGTGCCCTGGGTGAGGGTGCCAGGGGCCTCGCCGGACTGACCGTCACGCTCCACGAGTCGCACGTCGCCTGGGCGAGTTACGAGCGTGCCCTGTGACCGACATGGCCGTCGGCCGCGCCCCGGCCCTCACCTACGTGCCCGCGCCGCGCGCGGCCACCGCCGACATCCAAGCCCCGGCGAACCTCGGGATCCTGCCCATGTCCCTGCGCACCGTGCACTTCGTCATGCCCGGCGGCGTCGACGACCCGGCCCAGCCGAGCGGCGGCAACGCCTACGACCGGCGGGTCTGCCTGGACCTGCCCGGCTTCGGCTGGCAGGTCACCCGGCACGTGGCGGCCGGATCCTGGCCGCGCCCCGAGCAGGCCGCCCGGGACAACCTCGCGCGCACCCTGCGGGAACTGCCCGACGGTGCGGCCGTCCTGCTCGACGGCCTGGTCGCCTGCGGCGTCCCGGAGATCGTCGTCCCCGAGGCGGAACGGCTGCGGCTCGCCGTCCTCGTCCACCTGCCGCTCGGCGACGAGACCGGCCTGGACCGGGCCGTCGCCGCCGACCTGGACGCCCGTGAGCGCGCGGTGCTGCGCGCCGTACCGGCCGTGATCGCGACCAGCGACTGGGCGGTACGACGGCTGGTCTCGCACCACGGCCTGGCACCCGAACGGGTCCATGTCGCCGCCCCGGGCGCGGACATCGCCCCGCTGGCCGGCGGCACCGACGGGGTCTCGCACCTGGTGTGCGTCGCCGCCGTCACCCCGCGCAAGGGCCAGCACCGGCTGGTCGAGGCGCTCGCCGCGGTCCGGGACCTGCCGTGGACCTGCACCTGCGTCGGCGGGCTCGGCCAGGACCCCGAGTACGTCGCCCATCTGCGGTCGCTGATCGCCGAGCACGGGCTGACCGACCGGCTGCACCTGGCCGGCCCGCGCTCCGGCGCCGCGCTCGACGCCAGCTACGCGGCCGCCGACCTGATGGTCCTCACCTCGTACGCCGAGACCTACGGCATGGCGGTCACCGAGGCCCTCGCCCGGGGCATCCCGGTGCTCGCCACCGACGTCGGCGGACTGCCCGAGGCGGTCGGCCGCGCCCCCGACGGCGGGGTGCCCGGCATCCTGGTGCCGCCGGAGGACCCCGCCGCGCTCGCCGCCGAACTGCGCGGCTGGTTCGGCGAGGCGGACGTACGCCGCCGTCTCAAGGCCGCCGCGCGCGGCCGGCGGGCGGCACTCGACGGCTGGGCGGCCACCGCCCGCAGCCTGGCCGGAGTCCTGCTCCGACTCCCCGACGAACCCAGGAGGGCGGCATGACCAGCGAGACCACGACCACTACTCCGGTCGGCGCGATCCCCGCGCAGCCGGGGCCGAGGGATGCTACGGATGCAGGAGTGGGACGAGAGAGCGAACAGGTGTCTTCCGAGGTGATCGCCGGGGCCGGTCCCGTCGTGCGGCCCGGCGAGCGGGCCACCGTACGGCTGCGCGAGGCCGGGCCCGAGGAGCCACCGCGGTACGCGCCCGAGTGGCTGGAGCTGCGGGAGGGCGTGGACGCGGCCGCCCGGGCGCACGACCTGCTGGACCCGCTGCGGATCCGGCTGGCCAACCTGCCCGGCAAGGCGGGCGGGACCGTCGTGCACGACCTGGGCTGCGGAACGGGCTCGATGGGCCGCTGGCTGGCCCCCCGGCTCGACGGCGCCCAGCACTGGATCCTGCACGACCGCGACCCCTACCTGCTGCACTTCGCCGCCGTCGCCTCGCCCCGGGCCGCCGCCGACGGCAGCCGGGTCACGGTGGAGACCCGGCGCGGCGACGTCGCCCGGCTCACCCCCGACGCGCTCATAGGCGCCTCGCTGGTCACCGCCTCCGCCCTGCTCGACGTCCTCACCCGGGAGGAGGTCGACATACTCGCCGAGGCCTGCGCCGGGGCCGGCTGCCCCGCGCTGCTGACCCTGTCGGTGGCCGGGCGGGTCGACCTCACCCCGTCCCACCCGCTGGACGCCGAGATCACCGAGGCGTTCAACGCCCACCAGCGGCGCGGCGGCATGCTCGGCCCGGACGCGATCACGGCCGCCTGCGAGGCGTTCGCCGACCGGGGCGCCACCGTGAAGGTGCACCCGAGCCCGTGGCGGCTCGGCCCCGACGAGAAGGCGCTCACCGAGCAGTGGCTGCGCGGCTGGGTCGGCGCCGCCGTCGAGCAGCGCCCCGAACTGGCCGAGCGCGCCGAGGCCTACCTGGCCGAGCGGCTCGCCGCCAACGCGGCCGGCGAACTGCGGGTCCTCCTGCACCACAGCGACCTGCTGGCGCTGGCCCGGCCGACCGGAGGCACCTCGTGAGCACGCCCACCCTGGTCCGGGAGAGCGCGTCCGTCGCCCCGGTGGGCGTGGGCCGGCGCCTCACCTTCCGTGCCGTCCGCCCCCACCTGGGCACGGCCGCCGGCGCCGCCATCATCGGCGTGCTGCTGTGGCGGCTGGGCACCGGCGTCTTCCTCGACGGACTGCGCCGGATCGACACGCCGACGCTGGTGATCGGCCTGGTGATCGGCGCGGTCACCACCGTACTGAGCGCCTGGCGCTGGCAGTTGGTGGCCCGCAGCCTCGGCCTGCGGCTGCCGCTCGGGCCCGCCGTCGGCGACTACTACCGGGCGCTGTTCCTCAACGCGGCCCTGCCCGGCGGGGTACTCGGCGACGTCCACCGGGCGGTGCGGCACGGGCAGAGCGAGGGCGACATCGGGCGCGGGGTCCGCGCGGTCGTCCTCGAACGGACCGCCGGCCAGATCGCGTTGACGGTGTTCGGCGCGGGCGCGCTGCTGATCCTGCCCTCGCCGGTCCGCGCGGACGTCCGCAGCTTCGCCCCGCTGGCGGCCGCCGGGGTCGCGGGCGCGATCGCGATCGTGGTCGCCCTCCGGATGAACAAGGCCCCGGGCAGGCGCGGCGGCGCCCTGCGCTCGACGCTCGCCGAGGCCCGCCGAGCGCTGCTGTCCCGGAAGAACGGTCCGGGCGTCGCGCTGTCCTCGGCGGTCATCCTCGCCGGGCACGTCGGGATGTTCGTGGTGTCCGCGCGGGTCGCCGGTTCCGCCGCCTCGGTGGCGGAGGTGACCCCGATCGCGGTGCTGGCGCTGGTCGCCATGGGCCTGCCGCTGAACGTCGGCGGCTGGGGGCCCCGGGAGGGCGTCACCGCCTGGGCGTTCGCCGCGGCGGGCCTCGGCGCGAACACCGGGCTCGCCACCGCCGTCGTCTACGGCGTGCTCAGCTTCGTGGCGGCGCTGCCCGGCCTGGTGGTCCTGGTCGTCCGCTGGTACGCCGGACTGCGCTACTCCCGCCCGGCGGTGAGCAGTTCGAAAACCGCCCCGAAGGAATCCGCCAGGCTCGCCAGCAGTTCCTTCCCCTTTTCCGCCGACCCCAGGGAAGGGCGGCCGATCACGCCCGACTCGGTATAGGCGGACATTCCCAGGGTGAGGAGATGACGACGGTCGTCAGCGGTGAAATCGACGGACTCGTAACCAGGGCGGACCAATTCGGGATGAGCGTGCAGCAGAATGGAGGTCTCGATTTCCCCGGCATGCATGTCGGTGAGCGCCGAGGTCTCCACCCCGGCCTTTTCCAGCGCCGCCGCCCAGTCCTCGGCGGCCGGGTACAGCGCCATCCGCTCGCCCCGCGCGGACGCCTCCTGCACGACGTTGCCCAGCACGTAGTTGCCGCCGTGGCCGTTGACCACGACCAGTGCCTCGACGCCGGAGCGGCGCAGCGAGGCGGCGATGTCGTTCACCACCGCGTGCAGGGTCACCGCGGAGATGCTGACGGTCCCCGGCCAGGCGGCGTGCTCGTGCGAGCAGGAGACCGTCACCGGAGGAAGGAGGTGCACCGGGAACGTGGCGGCGATCTCCCGGGCGACGGCACAGGCGACGAGGGTGTCGGTGGCCAGCGGCAGGTACGGGCCGTGCTGTTCGAAGCTCCCCACGGGAAGGACGGCGACCTGTGTTGAAACGCCCGCCCCCCTGGTCCGTACCTCTTCCGTAGTGTCCGCCGGCAACAGACCGTATGCCGCCGTACGCGCGCCCGAACCACTCATCTTTTCACGGCCTTTCGTCTCTGCTTAGGAATCAGATCATGACAGAAAACATCGGCGTACTCGGCACGAAGTCCCCACGGCGTTCGGGCGTGGAACGCGTCGTGAATGCACCGCTGCCCACCGTCTACGGGAAATTCCAGGCGATCGGCTACCTGGACCACGACCGCGGTGACGAGCAAGTCGCCCTGGTCTACGGGGACATCGACAGCGACCGGGTGCTGACCCGGCTGCACTCGGAGTGCCTGACCGGCGACGCGTTCGGCTCCCAGCACTGCGAGTGCGGCGACCAGCTGGCCGCGGCGCTGCGCGCGGTCGTCGCCGAAGGCAGCGGCATCGTCGTCTACTTGCGGGGACACGAGGGCCGCGGCATCGGTCTGCTGGCCAAGCTGCGCGCGATGGCCCTGCAGGCGGAGGGCCTGGACACCGTCGAGGCCAACCTCGCGCTCGGCCTGCCCGTCGACGCCCGCGACTACGGTGTCGCCGCCGGCATCCTGAGCGACCTCGGGGTGCGCTCGGTGCGCCTGATGTCCAACAACCCGCGCAAGCGCGAGTCTCTGGTCCGGCACGGCATCGAGGTGGCCGAAACGGTCCCGCTGCTGATCGAGCCGTGCGAGAACAACATCACGTACCTGCGCACCAAGCGGGAGCGCCTGGACCATGTGCTGCCCCACCTGGACGCGGTCGCGCACTGGTCCTGAGGTACCGGGCGGCCTCCCGGGGAAGGATCGGGGGAGACCGACAGGAGGTACACGCGTGAATCTTCGGGCCCAGGCAGTGATCATCGGCGGCGGGGTGATGGGCACCAGCATCGCCTACCACCTCGCGAGCGCGGGCGTCCGCGACGTCGTCCTCGTCGAACGCGACGAGCTGGCCGCCGGATCCACCTCGAAGGCCGCGGGCGGAGTGCGCGCCCAGTTCTCCGACGAGCTCAACGTCCAGCTGGGCGCGCGCAGCTTAGAGGCCTTCGCCCGCTTCGGGGAGGAGATCGGGTACGACATCGGGCTGCGCCGGGTCGGCTACCTCTTCCTCCTCTCCACCCCCGAGGAGGTCGCCTCCTTCGAGGCGAGCGTCCGGCTCCAGAACCACCTCGGCGTGCCCAGCCGGATGCTCACCCCGAAGGAGGCGGCCCGGCTCTCCCCGCTGATCAGCACGGACGGGCTGCTGGCCGCCGCGTACTCCCCGGACGACGGCCACTGCACCCCCGAGTCCGTCGTGCACGGCTACGCGGCCGCGGCCCGCGCCCACGGCGCCCGCGTGCTGCGCCACACCGAGGTCACCGGCATCGAACGGGACGGCCCCTATGTCACCGCCGTCCACACCACCCTCGGCCGGATCGCCACCGACACGGTGGTCTGCGCGGCCGGGCCCTGGTCGAGGGCGGTCGGCGCGATGGCCGGCGTCGACTTACCGGTGCAGCCCCTGCGCCGCCAGATCGCGGTCACCGAACCGGTCCCGGGGCTGCCGCCGACGCTCCCGATGACGATCGACTTCAGCAGCAGCCTGTACTTCCACGCCGAGGGCCCCGGACTGCTGCTCGGCATGTCCGACCCCGACGAGCGGCCGGGCTTCGCCACCGACGCCCACGACCGCTGGATCCCGCGCCTGTGCGAGACGATGCGGCTGCGCGCACCGGCCCTGCTCGACCTGCGCCGCACCGGCGGCTGGGCGGGCCTGTACGAGAACACCCCGGACCACAACGCCCTGATCGGCGAAGCCCCTTCGGTCTCCCGGTTCCTGTATGCCACCGGGTTCTCCGGTCACGGCTTCCTCCAGGGCCCGGCGGTCGGCGAGGTGATCCGCGACCTGTATCTGGGCCGGGCACCCTTCCTGGACGTCCGCCCGCTCAGCGCCGGCCGGTTCGCGGCCGACGCTCCCCGCCCGGAGGCCAACCTGGTCTGACCCGGGCGTCCGCTCAGTCCTGGATCGTCTCGTGGACGAGCCGGCGCAGTTCCGGGAAGATCTTCAGGCTCCTGGGGCGCAGCTGGGTGTGGAACTGCACGGTCAGGTCGTGGGCGGGATCCACCCAGAAGGCGGTGGTGGCGGCCCCGGTCCAGCCGTAGGCGCCGGGGCTGCTCGGCGAGAGGGTGCGGGCCGGGTCGATCACCACCGAGACGCCCAGGCCGAAGCCGAGGCCGTCGTTGCCGGGTTCCTGGTGGACGGGGGCGCCGAAGGCGCGCAGGTCGGCGCCGCCGGGCAGGTGGTTGCCGGAGAGCAGGCCGACCGAGGCGGGGGAGAGGAGGCGGACGCCGTCCAGCTCGCCGCCCCGGCGGAGCATCTCCATGAACCGGTGGTAGTCGTAGGCGGTCGCCGCCAGGCCGCCGCTGCCGGACAGGAAGCGGGGGCGTCCCCGCAGCGGCAGCCCGGGGATCGCCTCGATGCCGCCGCCGTCCGTCTCGCCGTACAACTCGGAGAGCCGGTCGGCCTGTTCGGGCACGATGTGCAGGCCCGCGTCCGGCATGCCGAGCGGGCGGAAGATCCGGTCCGCGAAGAACTCGTCGAGCCGCTGCCCGGAGACCACCTCGACGACGCGGCTGAGCACGTTGAAGCCCACCGAGTAGTTCCACTGCGTGCCCGGCTCGAACTGGAGCGGCATCCGGGCGTACACCGCCATCGTCTCCGCGAGGTTCGCGCCCGCCGGTACCGAGAACTCCAGGCCCGCCTCGCGGTAGAGGGCGTCCACGGGGTGCGTGTGGTAGAAGGCGAAGGTCAACCCGGCGGTGTGGGTGAGGAGATGGCGGATCAGGATCGGTCCGTCGGCCGGCCGGGTCACCGTGTCCTCGCCCGAACCCGACACGTACACCCGGGGTTCGGCGAACTCGGGCAGGAAGCGGTCGACCGGATCGTCCAGCGACAGCAGGCCCTCCTCCACCAGCAGCAGGATCGCGACCGCCGTGACCGGCTTGGTCATGGAGTAGACCCGCCAGATGGTGTCCGGTTCGACCGGCAGTCCCGCCGCGCGGTCGCGGTGGCCCTGCGTGGTGAGGTGGGCGACCCGGCCGCCGCGCGCCACGGCCACCAGGTAGCCGGGCAGGCGTCCTTCGTCGACGAAGTGGGCGAAGTGCTGGTCGAGGCGGTCCAGCGCCTTCACGTCCAGCCCGACCTCACTGGGGTCGACTTCCTGTCGCAGCTGTGCCATCGCTCTCCTCCGGTCGCGTCGTCCGCGGTGCGGTCCGACCTCGGATCTCATCGTCGCGCAGGAAGGGGGGAACGGTCCCGCCCATCCGCGTGTGGTGTGACGGACGCTATAGGAGATGCGCCGGGGAGCGGACGGGCGACCGCCACCCCGAGCGCGGCCAGAAACCCCAGGACGAGCAGCGGTTCCGTGGCTCCGGAGGGCAGCAGGGCGCCCGCCACGGCCACCCCGAGCACCGGTCCGATGTTGAGCGCGGTCTGCTGCGACCCGCCCGCCACCCCGGCCGACCCGGCGTCCGCCTGCCGTACGACGACCTGGGTCGCCGCCACCATCACCGTGCCGAACCCGGCGCCCAGCGCCGCGAAACCGCCGTACAGCGCGGGCGCGGCCGAGGGCCGGGTCAGCAGCAGGACACCGACGGTGAGCAGGGCCATGGCCGCCGCGGTGGTGCGGCGCGGGCCGTACCGGCGCAGGAGTACGGGGCACCCGGCGGCGGAAGCCACCATCAGCACCGCCAGCGGCAGACTGCGCAGGGCGCTGGCGAACGGGTCGAGGCCGAGGGTGCGTTGGAGGACGTAGACGGCGACGAACAGCGTGCCGAACAGCGCCGCCGACGCGGTGACCAGGACACCGAGGGCCGCCCCGACCGCCGGGACGCCGATCACCCCGGGCGGCACCAGCGGGCTCGCCGTCCGCCGCTCGTGCCGGACGAACACGGCCCCGGTGACCACGGCCACCCCGAGACTCACCGCCGTACCGGTGACCAGTCCGTGCACCAGAGCGGCCAGGGTCACCGCGAGCAGCAGCGCGCCCGGCCCGTCCAGCGGGGTCCGGACCGCCGGTCGTGGCTCCCGCCCGGCCAGCGCGAGCACCCCGAAGGCCGCCGTCGGCAGCACATGGAGGAAGAACACCGCCCGCCAGCCCAGCCCCGTCACCAGCGCCCCGCCGGCCAACGGCCCTGCGGCGGCCGCCAGTCCGACGGCGGCCGTGCGCACCGCGAGCGGCTTCGCCAGCCGGTCCGGCGGACAAACGGTCCGCAGCATGCCGAGGGTCGCGGGCTGCAACAGCGCCCCGAACACGCCCTGGGCCACCCGCAGTCCGATCACCCAGCCGATCCCCGGCGCGCAGCCGATACCGGCCGAGGCGGCGCCGAAGCCGAGCATGCCCAGCCCGAACATCCGCCGCTGCCCGTACCGGTCGGCGAGCCGCCCGGCGAAGACCAGCAGGCTCGCCACCGCGATGAGATAGGCGGTGCTGGTCCACTGCACCTCGGCGAAGGAGGCGTGCAACTCCCGTTGCAGCGTGGGCTGCGCGACCGTCAGGACAGTTCCGTCCAGCGCGACCACCACGGCGCCCGCGACACTGCTCACCAGCGTCAGCCGCCGGTTCACCGGCCGGCCTCCGGCCCGAGGTGCGCGTCCAGCGCGGAGCGCAGCAGGGGCCCGAAGTCGTCCGCACCGGTGGCGAGTCGGAGGCTGCCCCAGCTCCACAGCTGGGCGATGCCGTGCAGGTTCGCCCACAGGGCGCCCGCGACGAGCCGTGCGTCCGCGCCGGGCCGGGCCCGGCCGACCAGGTCGGCGAGCAGCCCGAACAGCGGCAGGCTGGTCTCCCGCAGCCCCAGATGGCCGCTCTCCAGCAGGTCGTGACGGAACATCAGCTCGTACATGCCCGGACTGTCCCGCGCGAACTCCAGGTACACCCGGGCCAGCGCGGCGACTTGCGCGCCCGGTGCCGCCGTACCGCCGCCCAGCGCCGCCGCTCCGCGCGCGGCCAGTTCGGTGAAGCCCCGGCGTGCGATGGCCGAGAGCAGTTCGAGATGCGTGGGGAAGTAGCGGCGGGGTGCCCCGTGCGAGACCCCCGCCCGGCGGGCGATCTCCCGCAGGGTCAGCGCCTGGGCGCCCTCGGCGGCCACCAACTCCACGCCGACGTCGACCAGCCGGTCGCGCAGGCTTGTCCCGGACTCTGTCATAGACACTGTCTACCAGGCGGCCGTAGACAGTGTCTACCGTCTCGGTCCGGGACGGCCGGAAGGGAATGCGGGACGGCAGCTGCGGGGTTGTCCCCTGTATGACCCAGGACGCTCTTCTGAAGCTGCTCTCCGAAGGCCACGCCGGGGTGCTGGTCACCCTCAAGAGCGACGGCCGCCCCCAGCTGTCCAATGTCAGCCACGCGTACTACCCCGACGAGCGGACCGTGCGCGTCTCGATCACGGACGACCGCGCGAAGACCCGCAACCTGCGCCGCGACCCCCGCGCCTCCTACCACGTCACCAGCCCCGACCGCTGGGCCTACACGGTCGCCGAGGGCACCGCCGAGCTGTCACCGGTCGCCCAGGACCCGTACGACGAGACCGTGGAGGAACTCGTCCGCCTCTACCGCGACGTCCAGGGCGAGCACCCCGACTGGGACGACTACCGCGCCGCGATGGTCCGCGACCGCCGGCTGGTGCTGCGGCTGCGCGTGGACCGGGCGTACGGTATTCCGCGCGCCTAGGGGCTGTCCGGTGCGCGGGGGTGGCGTCAGTGGACGCTCCACTTCTGGTTGCTCCCGCCGGAGCAGCCCCACAGCTGAAGCCGCGCCCCGTTGTCGCTCCGGACGTCGGTGACGTCGACGCATTTGTCGGCCTGGACGTTGACCAGGTCGTCCGCCGCCGTGAGCCGGAACCGCTGGGCCCCGGAGCCGTCGCAGCCGGTGAGGCGGATCGCCGCGCCGTCGTCCCGCGAACCCCCGGCGACGGTCATGCACTTGCCGAGGCTGCGGACGGTGCCGTCGGCGAAGAACGTCCACTTCTGCCAGTCGGCACCGCTGCAGTCCCAGATCTGCAGGGGGGTCTGGTCCGCCGTGCTGCCGTCCGTCACGTCGATGCAGCGGCCGGATCCCGCGCCCCGCAGCCGGACGTTCGCGACGGTGACCGAGGGGGTGTGGGGTACGGCGGATGCGGTGGGCGTGGCCGCGCTGCCCTTCTTGCCGTCGCTCTTCCTGGTTCCGCCGGACTTCTTGGAGGGCGTCGACGAGGGGGTGGGCGAGGGCGTCCGCCCCTGGGGCGCGCTCTTCACGGACGCCTGCGGGGTCGCTCCGCCGGAGGAGCCGGAGGAGCCGGGGGCGTAACCGTCCTTCCCGTCGCCGAGGAGGGAGCCCGCCGCGGATCCGGACGCGTCGGTGTGGTCCGTGCCGTCGCCGTCGCCGCCGTTCAGGAGGAACGCGGTGCCGACCAGGAGGGCGGCCACGAGGGCGGCACCGGCCAGTACCGCCGGGCCGGGGCGCCGGGAGCGACGCGGGGGCGTGGCGGTGGTGACGACCGGGGCGTCCGGGTGCCCAGGACGGGGGCGCGGGTCGGCGCCGGGCGCGCTGTCCGCCTGGCCCGTCCGGCCGGGTGCCTCGGTGGTGAGGGCCGCGAACTCCGCCGCGGCGGCGGACATGGGCGGTACGGGCGCGTACCCGGGACCGGGTTCGGGTTCGGGGGCGGCTCCGCCGGGGGCCGCCCCGGGTCTCGGCGCGGGGGACGAGGCGCCTGCCTCGGCTATCGCCGACGGGCCTCTCTCGCGGCGGGGCAGGGGTCCGCGCGGACGTGGGGTGGCGGGCGGCTCCGACGAGGCGGCGACGTCTTCCGCGGTCGGATCGTCGGGGGAGGCGGTCATGTCATCCTCGCAGTGAGAAGTCGGGGGGAGCGTAACCGGTTTCCGTCCGTGGACGTGACTTCGCACGACGACGGTTCCCGGACCCGGCGCGATGCACGGCAAGCGCTCCCGCGTCCGGATCTCCCCCGGTGAGTTGCGCCATTGAACGGGGCGGGGCGGTGCCGTGGCAACGCGGCGCACCGCGACGCCCGTTGCCCGGCACCGCCGCCGTGCGGAGGAGGCCCAGGCCCTGCGGTCCAGGGCGATCGGCCGATGGCCTGGGGAGCCGCGGACACCTAGGCTGCCGAGGAGGAAACGGCAGCTCAGGAAGAGGTCACGATGCCCGTCGACGGCCGTAGTCACATCCGGATCGCCCGCCCCTCCCGGGACCTCGCGGCGGCCGAGCGCTTCTGGGTGGCGGGCCTCGGACTGGGCGTGGTGTGGCGGGCCGAGGGCGGGCCGGAACCCGGTGAGCACGACCTGCTGATGATGGGCTGGCCGGACGCCGGCTGGCATCTGGAGCTGGTCCACGAGCCCGCCCGGCCCGTCGAACCCCGGCCCACCGAGGAGGACCTGCTGGTCGTCTACGTCGACGGACCGGTGCCGGAGGAACTGGTCGCCCGGCTGGAGGAACACGGCGGCAAGCGGGTGCCCTCGCCCAACCCGTACTGGAACCGGTGGGGCGTCACGGTCGAGGACCCCGACGGATACCGGCTGGTGCTCTGCGAGCGGGGCTGGTCCAACGCGTGACGGCGGGTGGTGGCCAGTGATGGCGCGTGGTCGCGGGTGAGGGCGCGCGGCGGCGGGTGCTTGCCGACCGACCGCCCCGCGACTAGCCTCCGCGCGTGATCAATGGGGCACATGTGGTGATCTACACGCGCGACGCCGAGGCGGACCGCGCCTTCCTCCGGGACGTCCTGGACTGGCCGCACGTCGACGTGGGGCACGGCTGGCTGATCTTCCGGCTGCCGCCGGCCGAGGTGGCCTGCCACCCGGCCGACGGCGAACCGTCCCACGAACTGATGCTGATGTGCGACGACCTGGACTCCACGGTCAGCGAACTCACCGCCAAGGGCGTGGAGTTCAGCCGACCCGTCCAGGTCGCGGCCTGGGGCCGGGTGACGGCCTTCCGGTTGCCGGGCGGAGGCGAGGTCGCCTTGTACGAGCCCCGTCACGAGCGCGCCTAGTTCCGGCCTCCTCCCGCACCCAGGTCTCCAGGCAGTGCGTGAACTCCGCTGCCTTGTCCGGCCAGTTGAAGTGGGTCAGGGCCGCCTCACGGCCGCGCTGGGCCGCGGTGTGCCGCAGGATCGCGTCGGCGCCCAGCCGTCGTATCGCCGCCGCCGCGGCGCGCGGATCCTCGTACGGGACGACGAGACCGCAGCCGTGCCGCTCGACCATCTCCGCCGCCAGCGGGGTGGGCGTGGTGATCACGGGAACCCCGTGCGCCATGTACTCGACGACCTTGGTGGGCCGTGAGTGGCGGTAGTTGGGCTGGTCGTGGAGGAGGGAGAGGCCGGCCAGGGCGCCGGAGAGCAGCGCGAGGGCCCGGTCGTTGGGCAGGAAGCCGTGCCAGCGCAGCACCCCGTCCCGGTCGGCCGCCGTGAGCGCCTCCCGGACGTCGGGGTCGGCCGCGCCGGCCACCTCGACCCGCAGGCCGGGGCCCAGCTGACGGGCCGTCTCGATCAGGTCCAGCGCGCCGCGGGCCCGGGACAGGTGACCGACGTAGACGACGTGTCCGGTGCCCGGCGCTTCGGGGGCGTGGACGGGCGCGGTCGTGAAGTTCGGCACCACCGGGTGGGTGCGGCGGAACCGCCGCTGGTAGGCGTCCTCGGCGAGCAGCAGCCGCAGATGGCGCTCCGCGAGCCGCTCGGCCGCCCGTACGCCCAGCCGCAGCGGCGGCCGCAGCGGTTTCGGCACCCAGCGCTTCATGGCGAGCGCCGCCGCGGTGTCCTCGTGGACGTCCCAGACGACCACCGGACCGGCCCCGGACCGCCGCCAGCGGCGCAGGGTGCCCGGGAGCGTCAGCAGCAGCTCCGGGTCGTGCAGGAGGACCACGTCCGCCTCGTGGCCGCGCGCGGCCAGCAGGGCACGGGCGGCGCCCACGGCCGCCCGGCGGTCGCGGCCGGACGCCCGGGGCAGGTCGATGCCTTCGAGGTCCGCCCGGGGCCGCACCTCGCAGGCCGAGAACGGTGCCGCGTACACGACGTGGTGACCCCGTTCCCGCAGCGCGCCGATCTGCCGGTGCAGGATGCGCGCGTCCTCGGGGTGGTGGACGACGGTGACGACGAGTATCCGCATCTGAGCGCCTTTCGACTCCGCGGCTCGGAGTCCTCGGACTCCGGACCGCGGAAGGGGAGTTGCCGCAGGGATCGCCTAGAGCACCTCGACACCGGGCCGGAAGATCCGCCCCCGGGTGTCGAAGAGCAGACGGGCCTCGTCGCCGAGGGCCGGGAGGTCGTACACGGAGTGGTCCTGGAGCAGGATCGTCAGGTCGTGCGAGCGCACGGCGGCCGCCACGTCGGTGACGCGCGGCACGGCCTCCCCGTCCACGAACCAGGCCGGTACGAAGGGGTCGTGGAAGGCGATCTCCGCCTCCCGCTCCCGCAGCAGCCGGGCCACCGGCACCGCGGGCGCCTCCCGTTGGTCGGCGACGTCCGGCTTGTAGGTGACGCCGAGCAGGAGCACCCGGGAGCCGTGCAGGGCGCGGCCCTCGTGGTTGAGCAGGTCCTGGGCGCGCCGGACGACGTACTCCGGCATATGTGCGTTGATCTCCCGGGCGAGTTCCACGAACCGGAACTCGTAGCCGATCGAACGCACCTTGTACGACAGGTAGTTGGGGTCGATGGGGATGCAGTGGCCGCCCACCCCGGCGCTCGGCCGGAAGGGCTGGAAACCGAACGGCTTGGTCCCCGCGCAGCGGATCGCGTCCCAGACGTCCACCTTCAGCTCGCGGCAGAGGATGGCCAGTTCGTTGACCAGGGCGATGTTGACGTGCCGGTAGGTGTTCTCCAGGAGCTTGGCCATCTCGGCTTCCCGGGTGCCCTTGGCCTGCACGACGGTGTCGACGAGCTTGCCGTAGAAGGCGGCCGCCTTCGCCGAGCAGGCCGGGGTGAGGCCGCCGACCACCTTCGGTGTCTCGCGCAGCCCGTGCGTGGTGTTGCCCGGGTCGATGCGCTCCGGTGAGAAGGCCAGCGCGAAGTCCTCGCCGGCCCGCAGCCCGGACTCCTCCAGGAGCGGCTTGACGACCTCCTCGGTGGTGCCCGGATAGGTCGTCGACTCCAGGACGACGAGCCGTCCCCGGCGCAGCCGGCCCGCCACCGCGCTCGCGGCCGAGGTCACCGCGCGCAGATCGGGTCCGCCGTCCTCGCTGAGCGGGGTCGGCACACAGATCACGACCGTCTGCGCCCGGGCCAGACAGGCGTCGTCCGTGTACGCGGTGAACCCGGCCTGCCGCATCCGGGCGACGTCCTCGTCGGAGACGTCGTCGACATGGGAGTGGCCGGCGTTGAGGCCCTCGACGACCCGTGGGTCGAGATCGAGGCCCGCTACTCTCAGGCCGACCAGCGATGCCTCCCGCGCGAGCGGAAGTCCGACGTAGCCGAGCCCGATGACGGCCAGTTCGACGCCGTCGGTCTGTTCCTCGTCCCCGAGCGATGCGCTCAATTCCCCGAGCGGTACGGCATTTTCAGCCTGCATAGGGATTCACTCCGCCCTCAAGCGAGGGGCCTCAGACACATCCAAGAGTGCGATACGCCTCTCGGGTCGTGGCAGCGACCCTGTTCCAGGTGCGTTCACGCGCCACCAGCGCGCGGGCCGCAGCTCCCCATTCATGCCGCCGTTTTCGACTGTAGAGCAATACTTCGAGACCTTCTGCCCAAGCATGCGGAGATTCAGGCGGGATTAGCTGGCCGTTAACCCCTGGTTCGACCAGCTCTCGCAGGGCTGTGAGATCACTGGCCGCCACGGGAAGACCGCTCGCCATCGCTTCGACGGGCTTGAGTGGGGTGACCAGATGGCAGACCCGTTCATCGGTGCGCGGTACCGCGAAGACGTCCAGAACGGCGTGGTAGGAGCGCACTTGGCGGTGCGGCACCCGGCCGGTGAAGAGAGCGGTGCCGTCGTCGAGTCCGAGCCGCCGGGCGAGCGCCTGGAGCGCCACCCGTTCGGGTCCGTCGCCGACGATCAGCAGCCGCAGCGGGACGCCCCGGCGGCGCAGCTCGGCACCCGCATGGAGCAATGTGCCGATTCCCTCGTGTGGAGTAAGGCTGCTCACGGTCCCCACCACGAAGTCGTCGGCCGCGATGCCGAGCCGGGCGCGCGGCTCCGCCCCGTCCGGCGGCGGCGCGAGGAAGGCCTCGTCCACCGCGTTGGGCACGATCAGCACCCGCTCCTCGGGCACCCCGCGGCCCACGATCTCGGCCTTCATCGCCGAGCCCAGCGTCAGGACCAGATCGGCCTCGCGCATGCAGTGCGTCTCCAGGGCACGCCGGGCCCGGTACGTCCCGTCCCGCGGACTCCGGCCCGGCGCCTGGGTCAGCCAGGTCTCCTCCAGGAAGCCCCGCACCTCGTAGACCACGGGCAGCCCGTAGGTCTCGCGCAGCGCCAGCGCCACCCGCCCGTTGCCGTGGTCGGTGGCCGCGTGCAGCACGGCCGGCCGCAGCCGCTCCACCAGCCGCCCGGCCAACTCGGCGTTGCGGGCGAGGACCGCCCCCTGCCCGTACGGGAGTCCGAGCGGCAGCAGCCGGTGCTGCGGCACCCCGTTCACGATCTGCAGCGGACGGGCGTCGAGAACGCCCTGCGCCACCGGGAACCCGATCCGGGTCACCACGTGCGCGTCGAGCCCGGCCGCCCGCTGGGCCTCGGCGAGGGCCTGGGTGCGCACGGTGTAGCCGGCGTGCTTGAACGGCAGCCCGTTGGTGACCACATGGAGCACCCGGCCGGGCTCGGGCCGCACCGCGCGCCCGGCGGGCGCCGCCACCCGAGCGGCGGACGGGCCGGCGGTGGGACCGGCCGCACGGGCCCGGGCGGCCAGCCGCCGCTCGACCGGCCGCAGCCCGCGCCGCACCCGCCCCGGCAGCAGCCGGACGCCGAGCAGCGCGGCCCGGGCGGGGTCGTGCCGCAACTCGCCCCATGCGACGGATGCGGCCAAGCTGAGTGCACGGGGGATTCGACGCGGCGTGTGCCGGGACGGACGTCGGGCCATGTCGCCAAGGTAGGCCGACAGAGCGGAGAACGTACGACATGAACGGCCGCGTACTCCATGTCGTAGGGACCAGGCCGAACTTCGTGAAGGCCGCGCCCGTCGTCGCCGCCCTGCGCGCGAGCGGGCACGACCAGGTCCTGGTGCACACCGGTCAGCACTACGACGAACGGATGTCGCACATCTTCTTCCGGGAGCTGGGCCTGCCCGCCCCGGACACCGACCTCGGCGTCGGCTCCGGCAGCCACGCCCGGCAGACCGCCGACCTGCTGGTGGCCCTGGAGAGCGAGCTGCTCGCCCGCGCCCCGGCCCTGGTCGTCGTCTACGGCGACGTGAACTCGACCCTGGCCGCGGCCCTGGTCGCCGCCAAGCTCGGCATCCCGGTGGCCCATGTCGAGGCGGGCCTGCGCAGCTTCGACATGGGGATGCCGGAGGAGGTCAACCGGCGTCTGGTCGACCAGCTCGCCGAGCTGCTCCTCGCGACCAGCCCGGAGGCCGTCGGCCACCTCGCCCGCGAGGGCGTCGACCCGGGTCGGGTGCACCTCGTCGGCAACCCCATGATCGACACCCTGCTCACCCATCTGGACCATTTCGACGCGGCCGCCGCCCGTACCGCCCACGCACTGCCCGAGCGGTACGGCGTGGTCACCCTGCACCGCCCGGCCAACGTCGACGACCCCGAGGCCGCCGCCGCTGCCGCCCGCGCCCTCACCGAGGCCGCGACCCACCTCGACCTCGCGGTGCCGCTGCACCCGCGCGGCCGGGAGGCCCTGCGCAAGGCGGGCCTCGCCGACGCCCCCGGCATCCACCTGCTCGAACCGCTCGGCTACGTCGAGTTCATGGGCCTGGTCCGCGGGGCCGCCGCCGTGATCACCGACTCCGGCGGCGTCCAGGAGGAGACCACCGTGCTGGGCGTGCCCTGCCTGACCCTGCGCACCACCACCGAACGCCCGGTCACCGTCACCCACGGCACCAACCGCCTGGTGCGGCACGGCGAACTCGTACCCGCCCTGCGCAAGGTCCTGGACGGGCAGGCCCCGGCCGCCCCGGAAGGGCCGCCGCTGTGGGACGGCAAGGCGGGCCCCCGGATCGCCCGCGTCCTCACCGAGTGGCTGGAGCGCCATGACTGAAGCCACCCGCACCCCCACCGCCGCCGCCCGTACGTACGCCGACGGCCCCCGCACCCCCACCGCCGCCGCCCGTACGTACGCCGACGGCCCCCGCACCACCACCGACGCCCCCCTCACCTACACCGGCGCCCCCCTCACCTACTGGGACACCCGGCACCGTGAACGCGACGACCTCGCCTCCGGCGGCCACATCGGCCTGGACCGGCCCGGCAACGAGATCTTCTACGCGGTCCGGCTCGGCCAGCTGCTCACCCTGATCGGCGACCTGTCCAGCCCGGCCGCCCCGCTCTTCGTCCTCGACGCGGGCTGCGGCAAGGGGCACTTCGCCCGCGCCCTGGCCCGCTGCGGCCACCACGTGGACGCCTTCGACGCCAGCGAGGCGGCCGTCGCCCACGCCCGCGAGGAGGGCGGCGGACCCCGCTACGCGTTCGCCGCCCTCGACGAGTGGCGCAGCCCCTGGCTCTACGACGTGGTGATGTGCGTGGACGTCCTCTTCCACGTCATGGACGACGCCGAGTGGGCGGCCGGCCTGCGCAACCTCGCCTCGCTCGTCCGGATCACCGGCCGGCTGATCGTCACCGACGAGAACATCCCCGAACCCGTCCCGCGCGGCGACTACATCCTGCACCGCCCGCTCGCCGCCTACCGCGAGGAACTCGAGCCCCTGGGCCTGAGCCACACCCTGTTCCGGCCCTACGGCTTCCGCGAGAACCGGGTCGGCTTCCATGTCTTCACAAGGACCCGCTGATGCGCCTGACCGATCTGCTCCACCCGCACCTGGACGAGGTCACCTCCGTCGTGGACGCGACGAGCGGCGGCCTGCGTCTGGACCCCTATCTCCACCTGCCGCCCGGCGTCGACCTGACCCGCCACGAACAGCCCGTCGGCGAGGGGGAGCTGATGCTCCTCTGCTACGGCCCCGACCCCGCCCTGCACGGCGACGAGGCGGACTGCCTCACCGCACTGGAACGGATGCGGCCCGGCGCCCGCGGCCTGATCGTCTTCGGCCACCCGGGGACCGACCTGCCCTACCACCGCCTCCTGGACGCCCTGGTCGCCCACCGCTGCCAGGTGCTGCACGCCGCCAGCCTCGGCTACACCCATCTGCACGCCGGCGCGGTCTTCGCGTGCACCGAGGAACTCCTGCCGCCGCACGACTGGTTCGGCCGCCCGCTGCCGGCCGACGGATTCGCCACGGCCCTCCGGATCGCCGACGAGTACGTCCTCGCCGACTTCGTCTCCCGCTCCCAGCGCGCCCGCCTGATCGACCTGGAGCGGGCGGCCGAGGAGAGTGCCCGCGCCCTGGAGAACACCCGCGAGGACGGCCTCGCCGAGCGCCTGGCCGCGGCCGTCCGCGACAAGGACCAGCTGACGGCCGCCCTGCGCGGGGCCCGGGACCGGGTCGGCGTCCTGGAGGCCCGGGTGTCCATGCTGGAGGGCTCCACCTCGCTGCGGGTCGGCAAGGCCCTGGTGTCGGCAGCCCGTTCGCCCAAGCGGCGCGCGGCCCGGCTGCCGGGGGAGCTGTACGGGCTGTGGCGGCAGCGCAAGGCCGTCAAGGGCCGGGCCGCCGGCTCCCGGACCCCGGCCCTCGCACCGGAGACACTGCTCGACGACCGCTTCTACCTCTCCCACCGGGCGCTGTCCGTGGCGCCCCGCGACCGGCTGGTGATCACCGGCGTGCTCACCGACCGCACCGCCGCCGACTTCGCGGCGGACGCGGTGGTCAGCCGGGTGCTGCCGCACGACGGCCGGCTGCTGGTCGAACGCACCGACCCGGACGTCTTCCTCGTCCAGCTCAGCGCCTGCACCGGCGAGGCCGGACCCTGGACGCTCACTGGCACCGGCCTCGCCCCCGACCTCGACCACCGGCTTGCCGAACTGGTCGGCCAGGCAAGGGGACTGGGCCGTACGGCGGTGCTGTGGCGGGACGGCCCGGCCTCCTCCGCGCCCGGCCTGTCCCAGCTGCCCTGGGACGCCGTCCTGGACGGCGACACCGGTACGGCGCTCGCCCGGCTCGACCCGGTCACCGACGGCCGGGACCGGCTCCGGGACGTCTTCCAGCAGGACAGCACCCGGGTCCGGCTGGCCCGGCTCGCCGAACTGGCCGGTGCCGCCGACCCGCTGGACGAGCGCCGGGTCGCCGTCCTCGCCGCGCCCCGGGACGCCACCGACGTCGCCCGGCTCGTCGCCCAGGCGCTCGGCCAGCTGCACCGGCCGGCCGAGGTGGTCGTCGCCGACCCGGCGGGCCTCGCCCTCGACGAACTCACCGCCGCCTCGGTCACCGTGCACTGCGGACCGGCCACCGCGCCCTGGGTCGCCGACTGGACGGACCTGACCGAGGACCGCCCGGACACCCTGCTGCTCGACCTGCTCTGCGCGCAGGAGTTCTCCGGCGCCGACGCGGTGGGCCACACCCCGGCCGCCGACGACTACGCCTTCGTACCGACCCTGCGGCCGCTGCTCGTGCGCCGGTCGCTGCTGGACTCCGGCACCCCGCCGGACGCCTGGTCGCGCGCGGGGCACCGCCTGTTCGCCGTGCGTGGAAAGGAGCCGTCATGACCCGCACCCTCCGGGCGCTCGTCTACGGCGACGTGGACCTCAACCTCATCGACGGCTCCGCCGTCTGGGCCCAGTCGACGGTCCAGGCGCTGTCCCGGGCGGGCTGCCGGACCCGCCTCGTCCTCAAGGCCCCGGTGGAGACCGGCCGGCTGACCGACCCGCTGGCCGGACTGCCCGGCGTCACTGTGGTGCGCCCCTACGAGGAACACCTCGTCCCCGGCCAGGGCAACCACCCCCTGTCGCCTTTCCAGGCCGCGCAGTTGCTCGCCCGCCTCGACCAGGAGGAGCCCTGCGACCTGCTGGTGCTGCGCGGCCGCCGACTGGTGAAGCAGATCGTCGGCGAGGGCGCCTTCGACGGCCGTGTCTGGGCCTACCTCACCGACATCCCGCAGTCCCCGGCCGAGATGACCGAGGAGGCCCGCGCCGACCTGGCCCGCATCGCCACCGCCTCCCGGCAACTCCTGTGCCAGACCGAGGAGTTGCGCTGCTTCCTGGAGGCCTGGGTGCCGGAGGCCTGCGGCCGGGCCGTGCTCAGCCCGCCCGCCGTGCCCGAACCGGGCTTCCCGATCCCCGGGCGCGACGGCGTGCACGATCCGGTACGCCTCGTCTACACCGGCAAGTTCGCGCCCCGCTGGAACACCCTGCCCATGACCCGGCTGCCCGCCCGGCTCGCCGAACGCGGCATCCGGGCCGAACTCCACGCCGTCGGCGACAAGATCCACAAGGATGCCGGGCACCCCGGTTTCGACACCGCCATGGCCGAGGCGCTGCGCACCACCCCCGAGGTCGTCCACCACGGCGGCGTGCCCCGCGAGGAGGCCATGCGGATCGCCGCCGACTGCGACCTGGGCCTCGGCTGGCGCGACCCCTCCCTCGACGCCAGCCTCGAACTCTCCACCAAGGTCCTGGAGTTCGGCTCCCTCGGACTGCCCGTCGTACTCAACCGCACCCCCGCGCACGAGGCGCTGCTCGGCCCCGACTACCCGCTGTTCGTCCCCGGCGACGCGGCCCTCGCGGACGCGGTGGACGCCGTCGCCCTCGCCGTCCGCGACACCGGGGCCCGGCGGCTCGCCGCCGCACGGTGCACGCAGGCGGCCCGGCAGTACACGATGGAGGCCGCGGCCACCCGCTGGCGCGGCCACCTGGAGCAGGCCTTCCCGCCCGCACCCGCGGCCGTCGCCACCCGCGCCCGCCCGCTGCGGATCGGCGTGGCCGGCCACGACCTGAAGTTCCTCACCCGGCTGCTCGACCACTTCCGCTCCCTGCCCGGCCTGGAGGTGCGCGTCGACGCCTGGCCGGCGCTGGCCCGGCACGACCCGGCCGCCAGCCGTGAACTCGCCGACTGGGCCGATGTGGTGGTCGTCGAGTGGTGCGGCCCGGCGGCGATCTGGTACAGCCGCCACAAGCGGCGCGGCAGCCGGCTCGTGGTCCGGCTGCACCGCTTCGAACTCGACGCCGGATATCCCCGGCAGGTCGACATCGACGCCGTGGACCGGGTGGTGTGCGTCAGCCCGTACTACGCCCGCGCCACCGAGGAACGCACCGGCTGGCCCGCCGCGAAGATCACCACGATCGGCAACTGGGTCGACGTCGCGCAGCTCGACCGCCCCAAGGCGCCCGGCGCCCGCCACCGCCTCGGCATGATCGGCATCGCGCCCAGCCGCAAGCGCCTCGACCTCGGCCTCGACGTCCTCGAAGCGCTCCGCGCCCACGACCGGCGCTGGCACCTCTCGGTCAAGTCCAAGCCGCCGTGGGAGTACTGGTGGATCTGGAACAAGCCCGAGGAACGCGCCCACTACGACGCGATCCTGCGCCGGATGCAGACCTCCCCGCTGCTCGAAGGGGCCGTCGTCTTCGACCAGTTCGGCCCTGACGTGCCCAACTGGCTGCGCCGGATCGGGCATGTCCTGTCCACCAGCGACGACGAGAGCTTCCACCTCGCCCCGGCCGAGGGCATGGCCTCCGGCGCCGTGCCCGCACTGCTGCCCTGGCCGGGCGCCGACGAGATCTACGACCGGCGGTGGATCCACGACACCCCGCAGGCGATGGCGGAGTCGATCGCCGGGCTCGCCGAGCACGAGGACTGGCGCTCGGCCGGGGAGCTGGCCCGGGGCCAGGTCCGGGAGGGGTTCTCGCTGGAGCGGGTGGCGAAGGACTGGACGGAGCTGCTGGTCTCCGGCTGACCCGGCTGACCCGGCTGACCCGGCTGACGCGCGCGGCCCCCGGAGCCTCGCTCCGGGGGCCGCGCGTACGGCTCAGGCCGTCACCGTCTCCGGTCGCGCCGCCTGCGCCCCCGGCCGCTCGCCGAGCAGCTCGGTCGGCACGGTGTGGGTCTCGCGGGCCGACAGCGCGGCGATCACCGGCGGCACGCACAGGGCGGCCGTGAACAGGGCCACCGCCGACCAGTCGTCGCCGCCCGGACCCGCGATCTGCGCCGCGAAGGTCACCGCGAACCCGGCCACCGCGAACCCGATCTGGGTGCCGATCGCCATCCCGGACAGGCGCACCCGGGTCGAGAACATCTCTCCGTAGAAGGACGGCCACACCCCGTTCGCCGCGCTGTAGACGACACCGAAGGCGACGACCCCGAGCAGCATGATCAGCGGGTAGGAGCCGGTGGAGATCGCCCACAGGTAGCCGAACATCGCCGCCGCGCTGCCCACCGCCCCGATCAGGTACACCGGCCGCCGGCCGATCCGGTCGGACAGCGTCGCCCACGCCGGGATCGCGCCCAGCGCCACCAGGTTCGCCAGCGCGCCCACCCACAGCATCGAGGTCCTGGACATCCCGACCGAGTCGCTCGTCGCGTAGGCCAGCGCCCACACCGTGAAGATCGTGCTCACCGAGGCGATCAGCGCGCCCCCGATCACCCGCAGCACATCCGCCCAGTGGTGCCGCACCAGCGTGACCAGCGGCAGCCGTACGACGCCCTCGGTCGCCGCCTGCCGGGCGAAGGCCGGGGTCTCCTCCAGCCTGCGCCGGATCATCCAGCCGGCCACGGCCACCACGACACTCAGCCAGAACGGCACCCGCCAGCCCCAGGACAGCAGCTGGTCCTCGGGGAGCTGGGCGACCGCGAGGAAGACGAGGGTGGCGATCAGCTGCCCGCCCTGGGTGCCGCCGAGGGTGAAGCTGGTGAAGAAGCCGCGCCGTTTCGGCGGCGCGTGCTCCAGGGTCATGGAACTGGCGCTGGCCTGCTCGCCGGCGGCCGAGATGCCCTGCAGCACCCGGCACAGCACCAGCAGCACCGGGGCCAGTCCGCCCACCTGGGCACGGGTCGGCAGACAGCCGATCAGGAACGTCGACAGGCCCATCAGCAGCAGCGTGAAGACCATGATCTTCTTACGGCCGACCCGGTCCCCGAAGTGCCCGAGGAACAACGCGCCCACCGGCCGGGCCGCGTACGCGACACCGAACGTGGCCAGGGACAGCAGGGTCGCGGTCGCCGGGTCCGAGTCGTCGAAGAAGACCTTCGGGAAGATCAGCGCGGCCGCGCTGCCGTAGATGAAGAAGTCGTAGTACTCCAGGGCGCTGCCGATCCAGGCGGCCAGCGCGGCCTTCTTCGGCTGGCCGCCGGGTGGTGCCTCGGTGGCGGCGGGCTGTGCGGGGACGGACACGGCGGTGCTCCTTCGGGGAACTCCAACGTAAGCGGAGTGAGCGGCGGGGGAGAAGGCCGGATCCCAGGGATGACGGGGTCGGCGGACCAGGGGTCGGGTGCTAATTAACCCACTGGGTAGTTAGTCGCGATGGGTACGGATGTTGCGCTCGCGTTTCCCCGCTGTCAAGAGGTCGTGCCGGACGACCCGGTGCGACGGTCAGTCCGCCGCGCGCTCCGCGGTCAGGTAGGCGATCACCATGTCGCCCAGCATGGTCCGGTAGTGCGCGCGCTGCGCCGGATCCACCAGGTCACGGCCGAAGAGGGCGCCGAAGGTGGCCCGGTTCGCCACCCGGAAGAAGCAGAACGAGCTGATCATCGCGTGCAGGTCGACGGCGTCGACGTCGGCCGTGAACAGCCCGGACTCCTGCCCCTGGGCGAGGATCCGGCGGATCACCTCCAGGGCCGGCGAGCCGATCCTGCCGAGCTTCTCGGAGGCGGCGATGTGCTCGGCGCCGTGGATGTTCTCGATGCTGACCAGGCGGATGAAGTCCGGGTGCTGCTCATGGTGGTCGAAGGTCAGCTCGGCGAGCCTGCGGATCGCCGCGACCGGGTCCAGATGCTCCACGTCCAGTTGCTGCTCGGCCTCGCGGATCACGCCGTACGCCCGCTCCAGGACCGCCGTGAACAGCTGCTCCTTGCCGCCGAAGTAGTAGTAGATCATCCGCTTCGTGGTGCGGGTGCGGGCCGCGATCTCGTCCACGCGGGCACCGTCGTAGCCGGCCCGGGCGAACTCCCGCGTGGCCACGTCGAGGATCTCGGCCTGGGTGCGGGCGGCGTCACGGATCCGTCCGTTGGCGGCTGCCGGTTCGTCGACGCTGGTCATCGGGTTCCTATCGGGTGCCTTGGCGGGGGAGGCCGGTGCGGAGATTGTAGAAGCCCGGACCGGAGGCGCTGTCGGAGAGGTCTTCCCCTGCGGTGGCCTCCGGTGTTATAGCTAACGTACTAGTTCGTACATTAGCTATGCCGCTCGGGAGGGCCACGTGGCCAAGGACTCGTATCTCGTCGGACTGATCGGTTCCGGTATCGGTCCGTCGCTCAGCCCTGCCCTGCACGAGCGCGAGGCCGGCCGGCAGGGGCTGCGGTACCTGTACCGGCTGATCGACATCGATGTGCTGGGGGCTCCGCCGGAGGCCGTGGGGGAGCTGGTGCGGGGTGCGCGTGACCTCGGCTTCGACGGGCTGAACATCACGCATCCCTGCAAGCAGCTGGTCATCGGGCACCTGGACGCGCTCTCCCCGCAGGCCGAGGCGCTCGGCGCGGTCAACACGGTGGTGTTCGAGGCCGACGGGCGGGCGGTCGGCCACAACACGGACGTGACCGGGTTCGCGGCGTCGTTCGCGCGCGGGCTGCGGGACGCTTCGCTGGAGGGCGTCGTGCAGCTCGGCGCCGGGGGCGCGGGGGCCGCCGTCGCGCACGCGACGCTCACGTTGGGCGCCGAGCGGGTCACCGTGGTCGACGCGCTCGCCGACCGGGCCGTCGATCTCGCGGGCTCGCTGAACCGGCACTTCGGCGCGGGGCGCGCGGTCGCCGCGGGCTTGGATCGGCTGCCGGAACTGCTGGCCGGTGCGGACGGGCTGGTGCATGCGACGCCCACGGGGATGGCCGCGCATCCGGGGCTGCCGTTGCCCGCGGAGTTGCTGCGCCCCGAGTTGTGGGTGGCCGAGGTCGTGTACCGGCCGCTGGAGACGGAACTGGTGAGGACCGCTCGGGCGTTGGGGTGTGCGGTGCTGGACGGGGGCGGTATGGCCGTGTTCCAGGCGGCGGACGCGTTTCGGTTGTTCACGGGGCGGGAGCCGGACGCGGTTCGGATGCTGGCCGACATCGCGGAGCTGGCTGAGAGCTCGGCGGGGCAGGTTGTGTGACGGGTGCGGGGCGGTGGGGGCTGGTCGCGCTGTTCCCCGCGCCCCTAAAAGCAGGGGGGTTGCAGTGAACGTGAGGAAAAAGGTCATGCGTACTTCTGTTGCCACCGTTTCGCTCAGTGGGTCGCTCACCGAGAAGCTGACCGCCGCCTCCCGTGCCGGGTTCGACGGGGTCGAGATCTTTGAGAACGATCTGCTGGCCAGTCCGCTGTCGCCCCGGGAGATCCGGGCCCGCTGTGCCGATCTCGGGCTCACGATCGACCTCTATCAGCCCATGCGGGACATCGAGGCCGTGCCGGAAGGAGAGTTCGGTCGGAATCTGCGGCGGGCGCGGCACAAGTTCGAGCTGATGCGGGAGTTGGGCGCCGATACTGTGCTCGTCTGTTCGTCGGTCTCCCCGCTCGCGGTGGACGACGACGATCTGGCCGCGCGGCAGCTTTCGGAACTTGCCTCGCTGGCATCGGAGTTCGGCATCCGTGTCGCCTACGAGGCACTCGCCTGGGGGCGGCACGTCAGCACGTACGACCACGCCTGGCGGATCGTCGAGGCGGCCGGTCACCCCGCCCTCGGGACCTGCCTCGACAGCTTCCACATCCTGTCCCGTGGATCCGACCCCAAGGGGATCGAGGACATACCCGGCGAGAAGATCTTCTTCCTGCAGTTGGCCGACGCCCCGCTGCTGGCCATGGACGTGCTGCAGTGGAGCCGGCACTACCGGTGCTTCCCCGGGCAGGGCGGGTTCGACGTCGCCGGGCTGGTGCGGCACGTGCTGCGCACGGGATACGACGGGCCGCTCTCCCTCGAAGTCTTCAACGACGTGTTCCGGCAGGCCGAGGCCGGGCCGACCGCCGTGGACGCGCAGCGTTCGTTGCTGGTGCTGCAAGAGGCCGTCGGGGCGGGGGAGTTGCCCGCGCCGGTGGTGCCGACGGGGGTCGCGTTCGCCGAACTGGTCACCCCGGACGGGGAACCCGTGTCGGCGCTGCTCGGTGCGCTCGGCTTCGCCCGGACCGCGCGTCATCGGAGCAAGCCCGTCGACCTGTGGGAGCGGGGCGAGGCCCGGATCCTGGTCAACACCGGTCCCGCGGCCCGCCGTGACGGGACGCAGCTCGCCGCGATCGGCCTGGAGTCACCGGATCCGCGGGCCGCCGCCCGCCGCGCCGAGGCCCTGCTCGCTCCCGTGCTGCCCCGCCGCCGGGCCCCCGAGGACGCCCCGCTCGACGCGGTCGCCGCACCCGACGGCACGGAACTGTTCTTCTGCGCGACCGGCGGCGCCCCCGGACTCCCCGACTGGCGGGCCGACTTCACGGACGTACCGCACACCCCGCCGGCCGCCCCGGCACGCATCGACCACCTCGCGCTCACCCAGCCCTGGCACCAGTACGACGAGGCGACCCTCTTCCACCGCAGCGTGCTCGGTCTGCACGCCCAGGAGAGCGTGGACGTGGCCGACCCCTACGGACTGCTGCGCTCCCGGGCCGTCACCAACGCCGACGGCAGCGTCCGGATCGCCCTGGGCGTCGGCGCGGCACCGGCCGACGACACCCTGCACGCCCAGCACGTCGCCCTGGCCGTCGACGACGTGGTGGCCGCGGCCCGCGCCTTCCGTGCGGCGGGCGGCGCCCTGCTGCCCATCCCCGGCAACTACCACGACGACCTCGCCGCCCGGTACGAGTTCGCCGACGGGGAGTTGGAGACGTACCGCGAACTCGGCATCCTCTACGACCGGGACGCGGGCGGTGCCTTCCGGCACTGCTACACGCGGACCGTCGGACGGGTGTTCTTCGAACTGGTCGAGCGAGACCTCGGATACCGCGGGTACGGGGCACAGAACGCGCCGGTGCGGCTCGCGGCCCAGCACACCCGGCGGTGAGACACAGGCGGGATTCAGGATTCTTACAGCTTCCACGACCGGTACTCACGAAAATCCCGAATGTTCCTTGACATTCCGGGCGTGACGTTCGGCGAGATCCAGTCGTCCTACAGGCCGTAGCAGTCCAGGGCGTTCTGGAATCCCTGGATACCGGGAGTCCTGGAGGCCGTCCGCGATGCCGAGCCCTGTCAGCGCCGAGCCGCTCGTCCGAGTCGAGGGGCCGCCGCCCCCGCCGGCCCCGGCACGCAGCCGCACCCAGCGCTACGAGATCCCGATCCTCGCCGGCATCGCCACCGTCGCCGCGCTGCTCTTCTTCTGGGGCATCTGGCACAGCGCGTACCACTCCTTCTACGCGAGCGCGGTCCGCAGCATGACCGACAACCCGGTCGCGTTCCTCTACGGCTCCTTCGACCCGGCGGGCTCCATCACCCTGGACAAGCTGCCCGGCTTCCTGTGGCCGCAGGCCCTGTCGGCGCTGGTCCTCGGCTTCCACCCGTGGTCCCTGGTGGTCCCGCAGGCCCTGGAGGGCGTGGCCTCGGTGGTCCTGCTGCATGTGGTGGTACGACGCTGGGCCGGCGTACCGGCCGGGCTGCTGGCCGCCGCCTTCCTCACGCTCACCCCGGTGACCGTGGGCCTGGGCCGTTCGGTCACCGAGGACGCCCCGTTCGTCCTGCTGTTGCTGCTGGCCGCCGAGGCCACCCAGCGGGCCACCGCCCGCGCCCGGCCGCGCACCCTCGTACTGGCCGGCGTCTGGGTCGGGGTGGCCTTCCAGTGCAAGATGCTGGAGGCCTGGGCGGTGCTGCCCGCGCTGGCCGTGACCTACCTGGTGGCCGCGCCGACCACGCCGCGCCGCCGGATCCGGGACCTCGCCGTGTCCGGCGCGGTCATGCTGGCCGTGTCGCTGTCCTGGATGCTGGCCGTCGGCCTCACCCCCGCCACCGCCCGCCCCTACCTCGACGGCACGACCGACAACTCGCCGTTCGCCCTGGTCGTCGGCTACAACTTCCTGACCCGCTTCCAGGCACTGGGCATCGACGCGTCCGGCACCGGCAGCATCGTCGCCGACCGGGCGCACAGCCGGGCGTCGGTGGGGATGGGCGACAGCGTCTGGAAGATGTTCAGCCCCGGGCTGGCCAGCCAGACGGGCTGGCTGTACCCGCTGGCGGCGCTGGGCCTGGCAGCCGGACTCTACGGCCTGTGGCGCCGCCGCCCGCCGCGCACCGACCCCTTCCTCGCCGGGTACCTGCTGTGGGGCGGCTGGCTGGTGACGTTCTTCCTGGTCTTCAGCTTCGGCAGCGTGACCGGACACACCTACTACATGGGCGTGGTGGCGGTCGGCCTGTCGGCGCTGGCCGCCGTGGCCGTGACCCGGGTGCGGCGCCGGGGCGTGCTCTGCGCGGTCCTCGCCGTCAACGTCGGCTGGTGCGCGGCCCTCACCCTGTACTACCCGCGCTTCTTCACCTGGTCCGTCGCCGTCGCCGCGGTCCTCGCCCTGCCGGCCCTGGTCCTCTTCGCCGTCGGCGGATCGCGCCCGCGCCGGGCCGCCCTGGCCGTCGCCCTCGCCGCGGTCCTGGTCGTCCCCACGGTCTGGTCCGCGTCCGCGACCTCCCTGCGCTACAACCAGCCCGGCGGCTTCGGCCGGATCGGCCCCGGCAGCATCGCCACCCGCAACGGCGCCCTGGCCCTGGACCCGCCCCAGCGACGCGTCCTCGCCTACCTCACCGCCCACCGCGACGGCGCCCGCTACCTGGCCGCCGTGCCCCGCTGGCAGATGGCCGCGCCGTACATCCTCTCCGACAACGCCTCCATCCTCCCGCTCGGCGGCTTCACCGCCCATGTGCCGTACCCCGCGCCCAGCACCTTCCACCACCTGATCGACACCGGCCGGCTCCGCTACGTCCTGCTGGGCCACGCCGACCTCACCCACCGTGCCCGGGGTGCCAAGACCCCCGGCCGGGCCCTGCTGCGCTGGGTCATCGGCCACTGCGCGCCGGTGCGCGTCTCGATCTACACGCTGTACCGGTGCGGGCCGGGCCACGGGCGGTGACGAGCGCGGAAGGGCCCCGGACCGTGCGTGGTCCGGGGCCCGTCGGAGCGGTCCTGGCTCAGCCGAGGTTCGCGAACACGAAGGAGAACTCGGCCGGTCCGGCGTGGAGTTGGTACTGCGGCAGGACGCCCGGGCCGCAGGACTGCGAGCCGATGCCGTGCAGGCCGTGGTCCAGGTTGACCCAGACCGTGCCGGACGGGGTGAGGTCGGTGCGGTGGGCGGCCGCGTCCAACTGCTCGGTGGTCCAGCGGCGGGCCGTGAACCAGAACTCCGGGTCGCCCTCGATCCGCAGACCGCCGATCTCCGCCCAACGGACGTCCGCGCGGGCGCCGTTCTCCTGCGGACGGACGTAGGGCGTCTGGAGATCGTCGACCGTCGACTCCCAACGGGCGAGCAGGGAGGCCGACCTGGTGTCCGGGTACGCCTCCTCGGGCCCGCCGCCGAACCACCGCACCCGGTCGGCGGCCGGCAGCCCGAAGCGGATACCGAGCCGGGGCAGCGGCACCGTCCAGTCGCCGTCGGGGGTGACGGTGACGGTGAGGCGGAGGCGGTCGCCGTCGGTGGTCCAGCGGTAGACCGTCGGCAGGCCGAACTCCCAGGCCGCGGGCGCGACCCGGGAGCGCACGGTCAGGGCGTCGCCGTCGAGTTCGACCGCGTCCAGGCGGTGCCGCATCCGGTGCAGACCGAACTTGCGCCACAGCGCGGCGTAGCGGATGTCGCTCTGCCAGGCGGCACCGTCGTCGTTGTCGGTCGTCGCCCGCCAGACGTCCAGGCGCAGTCCGGTCACGTCCACCGCGCCGATGCTCCGCAGCGCGCCGCTGCGGGCGTCGAAGACGGCCGGCCCGAGGCGGATCACGTCCTCGCCGGGGACCGGCCCGCCGGCCACCGCGAAGGGCGGCGACTGCCGCTCCGACACGGGCACTTGGCCCCAGGCGACGACATGGCCCCGGGGTCCCCACGCGGTGTCGGCCGCCAGCAGCGCCCGTACCGTCCACCCGGTCTCGCCGCCGCCCGTGGTGACGGGCGGCTCCGGCAGCTTGACGTCCGCCGACTCGCCGGGGGCCAGGGCCGGTACGGCCAGGCTGCCCGACTCCACGGTCTCGCCGTCGACCTGGTACGACCACTCGAAGGCCAGCGCCGACAGGTCCGCGAAGTCCTGCTTGTTGGTGATCCGCACGGCGGGGCCGTCACCCTCGATGGCGACCGGCTCGATCACCTTCTTGAACTCCACCAGGCCCGGGGAGGGCCGCCGGTCCGGGAAGACCAGGCCGTCGCAGACGAAGTTCCCGTCGTGCAGCTCCTCGCCGAAGTCGCCGCCGTACGCGAAGCCGTACCGCTCGTCCTTGACGCCGTGGTCGATCCACTCCCAGATGAAGCCGCCCTGGAGCCGGTCGTACGACTCGAAGATCCGCTGGTAGTCGGCGAGGCCGCCGGGGCCGTTGCCCATGGCGTGGCCGTACTCGCAGAGGATGAAGGGGAGTCGACGGCGCCCGTGGGTGCCGCCGTCCAGGCCGCGGCCGATCCGCTCGACCTCGGCGTGGTCGGCGTACATCCGTGAGTAGACGTCGGTGTCACGGCAGTCGATGTCACCCTCGTAGTGCACCAGGCGCGAGGCGTCCCGGCCGTGGATCCACTCGGCCATCGCGGTCAGGCCCCGGCCGGTGCCGGCCTCGTTGCCGAGGGACCAGATGACGACCGACGGGTGGTTCTTGTCGCGTTCGACCATCCGGGCGGCCCGGTCGAGCAGGGCCGGGGTCCACCGGTCGTCGTCGACCGGGTTGTCCCGCCAGGCCTGCTCGGTGAAGCCGTGGGTCTCCAGGTCGCACTCGTCGATCACCCACAGGCCGTACTCGTCGCACAGGTCGAGGAAGGCCGGGTGCGGCGGGTAGTGGGAGGTGCGGACGGCGTTGATGTTGTGCCGCTTCATCAGCAGCACGTCCGCCCGCATGGTCTCCAGGTCGAGGGCGCGGCCCCGCTCCGGGTGCCACTCGTGCCGGTTGACGCCCTTGAACAGGACGGCCTTCCCGTTGACCTTGATCAGCCCGTCGGCCAGCTCCACCGTCCGGAACCCGATCCGCAGGGGCACCCGCTCGCCCTCGGTGGCCAGGACACCGTCGTACAGCTTCGGGGTCTCGGCCGTCCACGCCTGGACCGGTACGGTCACCGGCTCGCCGGTGGCGATGTCGATGCCCAGGTCCGGCACGGTGACCCGGCCGTCCACGTCGGAGTCGACGCGCAGGGTGCCCGCGCCGCCGGTGTGGTCGTAGGAGGCGTGCACGAAGAAGTCGAGGGCCGCGCCCGCCGGGCGGTGCAGCAGGGTCACGTCACGGAAGATGCCGGGCAGCCACCACTGGTCCTGGTCCTCCAGGTAGGAGCCGGCCGACCACTGGTGGACCCGGACGGCGAGGACGTTCCCGGCCGGCCTCAGCAGGTGGCCGACCGCGAACTCGTGCGGCAGCCGGGAGCCCTTGAACTCGCCGATGTCCGTGCCGTTCAGCCAGACCCGGGCGCAGGACTCGACCCCGTCGAAGCGCAGCACCGCCCCGCCGTCCGCCGGGTCCCAGCCCTCCGGCAGGTCGAAGAACCGCAGATGGTCCCCGGTGGGGTTCTCGGTCGGGACCCTGGGCGGGTCCACCGGGAACGGGTACAGGTGGTTGGTGTAGATCGGCGCGCCCTGGCCCTGGAGCACCCAGTGCCCCGGGACCGAGACCTCCGCCCAGCCGCCGGCGTCGTACCCCGGCTCGGCGAACGCGTCGTCCTGCGCGTCCGCCGTCGGCGACAGCCGGAAACGCCAACTGCCGTTCAGCGACAGTGACCTGGCGTCCGAGGCCGGATACCAGGCGCGGGGCGGCAGCGCGCCCGAGCCCGGGGAGACGTCCTCGACGTAGTCGGTGGCCGTGGAGTTGCGGAAAGACATCGGTCTCCAGGTCGTGAGAGTGCGGCTCAGCCCTTGATGCCGGTCTGCGCGATCCCCTGCACCAGCCAGCGCTGGAGGAAGAGGAACACGAACACCAGGGGCAGGATGGAGATGGCGGTGGCCATGAAGATCAGGTGGAAGTTGACGGTCTGGTTGGTCATGTACGAGGAGAGCGCGACCTGGACCGTCCAGGAGCTGGGGTCCTGCCCGATGACCAGCGGCCACAGGAAGGCGTTCCAGCCGCTGATGAACGTGATCGTGGCGATGGCCGCGAAGAAGTTCAGCGAGTTGGGTACGACGACCCGCCAGTACGCGCCCCAGTAGCCGAGCCCGTCCACCCGCGCCGCCTCCTCCAGCTCCTTCGGGAACCCCAGGAAGTACTGCCGGAACAGGAAGCAGGTGAAACCACTGAACAGGCCCGGGATGATCAGACCGCGATAGGTGTCCACCCAGCCGAGGGACGAGACCAGCACGAAGCTGGGCACGAAGGTGACCGCCGTCGGGACCATCAGGGTCGCGAGGACCACGTAGAAGACCTTGTTCGCGTGCCGGTAGGGGATCCGGGCGAGTCCGTAGCCGGCCAGGGAGCAGACCAGCAGGGTGCCGACGGTCATGGCGACGGCGATCACCGTCGAGTTCCACATGGACCGGCCGAAGTCCACCGTGGTGTCGCTGAACAGCTCGCTGATGTTGCCCCACTGGAAGGAGGGGAGCAGCTTCCAGTTCTCGCCGGTGATCTCCGGGTCCGTGGAGAGGGCGTTGCGGACGATGAGGTAGAAGGGGATCAGGAAGAGCAGGGCGGCGATGCTGACGGCGACGTACAGACCGGTGTTGCCGATCACCTTGCCGCGCTTGCCGCGGCGCGGCCTGCGGACCTCGGGTGCGGTGCTGGTCACTTGGCCTCGTCCCCCCTTCCGAATCCCATGAACTTGCCCTGCAGGAGTGTGACGGCGCAGATCAGCACCGTGAGGATGACGGCGCCGGCGCTGCCCGCGCCGTAGTCCTGGTTCTCACCGAGAGCGGTCTTGTACAGGATCATGAGGGGTGTCTGGGCCCAGGTCGCCTTGGTCGTGATGATGTTGAAGAACTCGTCGAAGGCCTGGTAGGCGGCGATGAGCAGCAGCAGGATCACCGCGGTGGAGGTGGCGCGCAGCTGGGGCAGCGTGATGTACCGGAAGGTCTGCCAGCCGGGCTTGGCGCCGTCGATCGCGGCCGCCTCGTACAGCTCCGTCGGGATGTTCTGGAGCGCGGCGAGGAACAGGATCATGTAGAAGCCGGCCTGGAGCCACAGCCGTACGGTCAGGATGACCAGCCAGTACCAGGGGGGACTCGGGTCGGACAGGTAGGCGATGTTGTCGACGCCGAACCAGCCGAGGACCGTGTTCATCAGGCCGAAGCGGACGCCGGTGAAGATGGACATCTTCCAGATCAGCGCGGCGGCGACGTAGCTGCACGCGGTGGGCAGGAAGAACACCGAGCGGAAGAACGCCCGCATGAACCTCAGCCGGTGCACCAGGAGCGCGAGCCCCAGGGACAGCGCCCAGGTGAGCGGCACGATGAGGGCGGCGAACACGGTGAACGTCACCAGCGAACCGGTGAAGTTGGAGTTCGTCAGCATGGCCTTGTAGTTGTCGAGGCCGACGAACTTGCTCGGTGTGACGGTGAACCGGGCGTCGAAGAAGCTGAGCCAGACGCTCCAGACGATCGGTACGAAGACGAAGATCACCAGGCCGATGAGGAACGGCCCGGTGAAGAGCCAGAAGTTGAAGGTCGGGTTGCCCCGCAGGCCCCGCCGCGGCCGGGCCTGGGGAGCCGTGGCCGGGGCGGGCTGGGCGACCCCGCGCGTGGTGGTGGTCGACATGTCCGGGTCTCTCCGTCGGGCTAGCCGAAGAGCTTCGTGAGCTCGGTGTTGACCTTCTTCTCCGCGGTGGTGAGCGCGGCGCCCGGGTCGCCGTCCTTGCGGACGCTGTTGGCGAAGGCGTCGGTCAGCGCGGTGATCATCGCCTGGGTCCAGCCGATGTTGTCGAAGTGCCCGAAGTCGTTGAAGAGCTTCACGCCCTCCGCGGGCAGACCGGTCTTCAGCTTGGTGGCGGACTGCGCGATGGAGGTGCGCGGCGGGATGTGGAAGCCGTACGAGGTGGCCCAGTCCTCCTGGTACTTCTTCTGGTCGATCCACAGCCACTTCACGTATTCCTTGGCCGCCTCGACGTTGTCGCCCTTGGCGTTGACGAACATCGACCAGCCGCCGTTGTAGACCGACTGCTTGCCGTTGTCGCCGACCTTCGGGAACGGGAAGATGCCGAGGTCGTCGCCGAGCGCCTTCTGCATCACGGGCATCGCCCACATACCGCAGAACTGGATGGCGCACAGGCCCTGGTCGAGCGCGGACGGGTCCCAGTAGTCGGCCGGGGCGTCCAGCAGCAGGTTGCCGCTGGTGAACAGCTGGCGCAGCTGCTTCATGCCGGCGACCACGGCGTCCGTGTGGAAGGCGGGCTTGTTGTCGGCGGTGAGGGTGTCGGCGCCGGCCGACCAGATCAGCGGGTTGATGACCGGGGTGAGGTCGTTGCCGAGGAAGAGGCCCTTGACCTTGCTGGTGGTGAGCTTGGCCGCGGCCTCGATCAGCTCGTCGAGGGTGGTCGGGACGTCGACCTTCGCCTTCTCCAGCATCGACTTGCGGTAGAAGAAGAACTGCGGGTCGTCGATCATCCGGATGCCGTAGATCTTGCCGTCGACCGTGTGGGACTTGATGTCGGCCGGGTTGAAGTCGTCCTTGACCGGGTCGATGAGGTCGGTCAGGTCGGCCACCTGCCCGCTCTTGACCAGCTGGATCTGCGGGTGGAACTCGAAGACGTCGGGCGCCTGCTTGGTCAGCAGGGCCGCGAAGAGCTTGGACTCGAAGTTGCTGCCCGTGATCCAGTTCGTGGTCACGTTGGCCTTCGAGTACGCCTTCGCGTACCGCTTGATGGCCTGCTCGGTGCCGGCCTCGCCGTAGGCGTGGAAGTACTGGACCAGCTGCTTGCCCGAACCGCTGCCGCCGCCCCGCCCGTTGTTGCTGCCGCACGCGGCCAGCGTGCCGGCGGCGGCCATGCCCGCGGCCGCCCGGAAGATCGAGCGGCGGGACCAGTTGTTGTTGCTCTGTGCCGACATGCTGACGTCCTTGTCTGTCGAGTGCGGCTGCGGCTCCGCGGCCGTGGTGAGGCCCTGAAAACCTCGTGAGCCAGGTGGCTGAAATTGCTTCGCGGAGCGGGACGTTAACCTTCGGCTAATACTTCGGCAAGAGGTTGGACGAAGTCTGCGCGAAACGTTGTACCCGGTTCGGAATGACGAACAGGTGCGAAAGCAGGGCGAGTTGAGGGCCGCCGGGTCAGGGAGTGGCCGGCGGCCCTCGGATCGTGGGATGCGGGGTTCGTTACTGCCTGGTCCAGGCCTCGTTGGTGCCGCTGTTGCAGCTGTAGAGGATCACCTTGCTCCCGTCGGCGGTGGCCTGCCCGCTCACGTCCAGACACTTGCCGGACGCCTCGCTGAGGATCTGGCCGTTGGCGTTCAGCAGCCAGCGCTGGCTCGCGTCACCGGTGGGTTCGGCGGTGGCGGTCAGAGCCGAACCGGAGGCCGTCAGATAGCCGTTCGCGCCCTTCAGGGTGCCCTTCGCGTCGTACGACCAGGACTGGTCCCCGGCGCCCGTGCAGGTGGCGAGGGCGGCCCCGGAGGCGTCGGCGGTCAGGCACTTGCCGGACTGCTTGCCCACCAGGGCCCCGGTCACGGCCGAACTGTCGTGTCCCTTCCCGTCGAGGACGTACGTCGTGATCGAGCGGGCGGCGAGCGTCGCGGAGACCGTCCCCGCACTCACCGACGGCTTGGTCACCCCGGCCCAGTCCTCGGTGGCCGACGTCCGCACGGCCTGGGCGGCCCGCACCGGCGTCCCGCTGTTGAAGTGCAGGCTGAGCGGGGTGTCCGTGGTGTTGTGGTTGTTGACCACGACCACCCATTGGCCCTTCCGGTCGTAGGCCGACACCTCGACCCCGGCCGGCGCCCCGGTCACGTTGTGCGCGACCGAGCCCGGGGTGACGAACTTGCTGTACTGGCCGAGCGCGTAGTATCGCTTGGTGAAGTAGAGCGTCTGGTTGCCGTTCGTCGCGTAGTCGGGGTCGTAGTAGATCAGGCCGTCGTTCCAGCCCTCGTCGTTCCTCGCGGTCGGGTCGCTGCCGTACCCGCTGGCCAGCGCCACCCACCACTGGAAGGCGGAGTCGTGGGCGCTGGCGAAGTCCTTGTAGATGATCCTCGACAGCAGCAGGGCGTTGTCGATGGTCGGGTCGTACTCCTGGTTCCAGCCCGTCGAGCCCTTGCCGAAGCAGCAGATCTCCGAGGCCCAGGACTTCTTGCCGACCGACCTCGACGTCTCGTAGACGTTGCCCAGCTGGCCGTCGCTCGGGTTGTTGTACGTGTGGTGGGCGAGCGCGGACACGTACTGCGCGGTGTCGGGCTGCGAGATCCACTGCGGGAGTTCGGAGACGAACTGGGTGGTCTGGCTCGACTCGTCCGCGATGATCGACGTCTTCTGGTGCCGGGCCCGCTGCTCGGCGCCGAGCGCCCGCACGATGTCGTCGCGCTGGTCGACGGTGACCTTCATGCCCTCCTGGCCGCACGAACCGAAGTCGTTGTCGGGCTCGTTGAAGGGGCTGATGTAGTCCAGCTTCACGCCCTGCCGGGCGAAGTGGTCGGTGACGTCGGCGACGTACTTCGCGTAGTCGCCCTCGTTCTCCGTCTTCAACTGGCCGCCGCAGCTCTGCCCGTTGGTGGTCCACTGCGCGGGCGCGCTGTTGACGAAGCCGATCAGGTCCTGGACGCCGTACCGGGCGGCGTACTTCAGGAAGGTCCGGCCGCCCTTGTCCTTGCTCCAGTCGTAGGAGCCGTCGGCGTTCAGGAAGTCCTCGGCGGCCCGGGCCGGGGTGGTGACCGCGGCTCCGCCGCCGCCGATGTTGTAGCGGTACGAGCTGAGGTCCAGGCCCTGCTTCGAGAACAGCAGCCTCGCCACCCGGGCCTGGACCGCGGGGGCGAAGTGCCGCAGGTCGTTGACCCACCAGGCACCCGAGGCGCCGATGTCGTCGATGGTCTGGGCGGCGTGCGGAGAGACCTCGGCGGGCGCGGTGGCGGTGTCGGCGGTCCCGGCGGCGTTCGCGGGCGGGGAGCTGATCAGGGCCCCGGTCACGGCCAGTGCGGCCGCGGCGGTGGCGAGGACGGATCTCCTGGTGCGGGTCAAAACGGCATCCCTTCCGTCGTCATGAAGGCGGTGCGGTACGGCTCCTTGCGAGGGTGGTGCGTCTGGCGGTCCGCTGGCCCACGGACTGCAGGGCGCCCTCCAGCGCGAAGGTGGCCGCGCCCAGGCACACCGGGTCGGTGGGCACGGGGGAGAGGACGATCTCGGTGGCGGCGAACGGCCGCCGCAGCGCGTGCCGGCGGACGGCCTCGCGCACCTCGTCGAGCAGCGGGGCGCCCAGCTTCTTGGCGACCCAGCTGCTGAGGACGACCACTTCGGGGTTGTAGAGGTTCACCAGGTCCGCGATGCCCGCGCCCAGGTAACGGGCCGTGTCGCGGACGACCTTGACCGCCACCGGGTCACCGGCCGCGACCCCGCGGGCCAGCGCGTCGACGGTGGCCGTCTGGTCCTCGGGGTGCAACAGGGTGCTGCGCGGGCTGAGTTCGCGCACATTGAGCATGATGCCGGGCGCGCCGACGTACGTCTCCACACAGCCGTGGTTGCCGCAGTGGCACAGCCGGCCGTCCAGCACGAGCGTCGTATGGCCCCACTCGCCCGCGCTGTTGCTGACGCCCCGGTAGAGGCCGCCACCGAGCACCAGCCCGGCCCCGACGCCCGTGCCGAGGTTCACCACCACGGCGTCCTCGCGTCCGCGCGCGGCCCCGAACCACAGCTCGGCCACCGCGCTGGCCCGCAACGGATTGTCCAGGTAGAGGGGGTAGGCGATGTGCTCGGAGAGCAGGTCGAGCAGCGGCACGTCGTGCCAGTCCCAGTTGGGCGCGTACTCGGCGATCCCGGTGTCCCGGTCCACCTGCCCCGGCACGCTGACCCCGACGCCGAGCACCCGCGCGCCCTCCACGCCCGCCTGCGCGACCACCGAGCCGACGGCCGTGGCGACATGCCCCACCGCCTGCTCGGGCCTGCTCTCGCCGGGGCGCATGTCCTCCACCGCGCGGGCCAGCACGTTCAGCCCCAGGTCGAACAGCTCCACCCGGATGTACGTCTCCGCCATGTCGACGCCGATCAGCGCGCCGCCCGAGGAGTTGACGGCCACGAGCCCCCGGGGACGGCCGCCCGCCGAGTCCTCGAAGCCGACCTCCGTGATCATCCGGAGGTCGAGCAGCTCCCCGACGAGCGTGGCGACGGTGGCGACGCTCAGCCCGGTGGCGGCCGCCAGCGTCTGCCGGGAGGTGGGGGACTGGGCGATGATCTGCCGCAGCACCTCGTAGCGGTTCGCGGTGCGGATGTCGCGCGATGTGCGCTTCACGCGGCTGCCCCTCCCATCCCGTCACGACCGGCCGGGGCGTACGACGACACCGGCGCGGCGCAAGGCTATGGGCTTATCGGGACTTTCGACAAGGGGTTAGGAAAGGGGCCGTAGAAACTTTCCCCGAGCAGGCTGCCTCGCCCACCTGCGTCCAACGCGTGGAAACGGCCCGCCAGTTGCCACTGGCGGGCCGTCGCAGAGCCACTCAGGGTGTCTTGTTCCACTCGGTGATCACGGGCCAGCCGTGCTCCGTGGAGAGCCGGCTGACGGTCCCGGTCGCCAGCTGGAACAGCCGGCCCTCGGCGGGCGGCAGCCCCAGGCGGCGGGCGGTCAGCACTCGCAGGAAGTGGGCGTGGGCCACCAGGACCACGTCACCCGTGCCGGTGTTGAGGGCCGTCTCGACCTTGCGGAGCACCCGGTCGGCCCGTGCGCCGATCTGCTCCGGCGACTCGCCGGGGTGGCCCGCCGGGCCCGGGGGCACGCCGTCGGTCCACAGGTACCAGTCGGGACGGGAGCGGTGGATCTCCGCCGTGGTGATGCCCTCGTAGCCGCCGTAGTCCCATTCACGCAGGTCGGGGTCGGGTTCGGCCCCGGTGAGTCCGGCCAGTTCGGCCGTGCGTATCGCACGGCTCAGCGGGCTGGCCAGAACCAGCGCATAGGTCCGGCCGGTGAGGAGCGGAGCGAGTGACTTGGCCTGTTCCTCGCCGTGCTGGGTGAGGGGCAGGTCGGTCCAGCTGGTGTGCTGGCCCGACACGCTCCACTCCGTCTCACCGTGGCGGACCAGGAGAAGGTCCCCCACGGCGCACTACTCCTTCGACTCGACGGCGTGGCCGCCGAACTGGTTGCGCAGCGCCGCGATCATCTTCATCTGCGGCGAGTCGTCCTGCCGGGACGCGAACCGGGCGAACAGGGAGGCGGTGATCGCCGGGAGCGGCACCGCGTTGTCGATGGCCGCCTCGACGGTCCAGCGGCCCTCGCCGGAGTCCTGCGCGAAGCCCTTCAGCTTGTCCAGGTGCTCGTCGTCGTCCAGCGCGTTGACCGCCAGGTCGAGCAGCCAGGAACGGATGACCGTGCCCTCCTGCCACGAGCGGTAGACCTCGCGGACGTTGTCCACCGACTTGACCTTCTCCAGGAGCTCCCAGCCCTCGGCGTACGCCTGCATCATGGCGTACTCGATGCCGTTGTGGACCATCTTGGAGAAGTGCCCGGCGCCGACCTTGCCGGCGTGGACATAGCCGTACGGGCCCTCCGGCTTGAGCGCCTCGAAGATCGGCTGGAGCCGCTCGACGTGCTGCTTGTCGCCGCCGACCATCAGGGCGTAGCCGTTCTGCAGGCCCCACACACCGCCGGAGACACCGGCGTCGACGAAGCCGATGCCCTTGATGGCGAGCTCGGCGGCATGCTTCTCGTCGTCCGTCCAGCGGGAGTTGCCGCCGTCCACCACCGTGTCGCCCTCGGACAGCAGGTCCTTGAGCTCGTCGACGACGGACTGGGTGGCGTGGCCGGCCGGGACCATCACCCACACCACGCGCGGGGCGTCGAGCTTCTCGACCAGTTCTTCCAGGGACTTGACGTCGGAGACGTCGGGGTTGCGGTCGTAGCCGATGACGGTGTGCCCTGCGCGGCGGATCCGCTCGCGCATGTTGCCGCCCATCTTGCCGAGGCCGATGAGTCCGAGCTGCATGTCAGTTCACTTCCTTGAGCGTGCGGTACGTCGAGACGAGAGCGGTGGTGGACGGGTCGAGGCCGGGAACCTCCGCGCCCTCGGTGAGCGCGGGCTCGATGCGCTTGGCGAGCACCTTGCCCAGCTCCACGCCCCACTGGTCGAAGGAGTCGATGTTCCAGATCGCGCCCTGCACGAAGACCTTGTGCTCGTAGAGGGCGACCAGCTGGCCGAGGACCGAGGGGGTCAGCTCGCGGGCCAGGATCGTGGTGGTGGGGTGGTTGCCCTGGAAGGTGCGGTGGGCCACCTGCTCCTCGGCGACGCCCTCCGCGCGGACCTCCTCGGCGGTCTTGCCGAAGGCCAGCGCCTGGGTCTGGGCGAAGAAGTTCGCCATCAGCAGGTCGTGCTGGGCCCTGAGTTCACCGCTCAGTTCGGCGACCGGCTCGGCGAAGCCGATGAAGTCCGCCGGGATCAGCTTCGTGCCCTGGTGGATCAACTGGTAGTAGGCGTGCTGGCCGTTGGTGCCGGGCGTGCCCCACACCACGGGACCCGTCTGCCACTCCACCGGCCGGCCCTCCCGGTCCACCGACTTGCCGTTGGACTCCATGTCCAGCTGCTGGAGGTAGGCGGTGAACTTGGAGAGGTAGTGGCTGTACGGCAGCACCGCGTGCGACTGGGCGTCGAAGAAGTTGCCGTACCAGACGCCCAGCAGGCCCAGCAGCAGCGGCGCGTTGGCCTCGGCGGGGGCGGTGCGGAAGTGCTCGTCGACCAGGTGGAAGCCGTCCAGCATCTCGCGGAAGCGGTCCGGGCCGATGGCGATCATCAGGGAGAGGCCGATGGCCGAGTCGTAGCTGTACCGGCCGCCGACCCAGTCCCAGAACTCGAACATGTTGTCCGGGTCGATACCGAACTCCGTCACCTTGCCGGCGTTCGTGGACAGGGCGACGAAGTGCTTCGCCACCGCCTTCTCGTCGCCGCCCAGTCCGTCGAGCAGCCAGGTGCGCGCGGAGGTCGCGTTGGTGATCGTCTCGATGGTGGTGAACGTCTTCGAGGCGACGATGAACAGGGTCTCCGCCGGGTCCAGGTCGCGGGTCGCCTCGTGCAGGTCGGCGCCGTCCACGTTGGACACGAAACGGAAGGTCAACTCCCGTGCGGTGAAGGCACGCAGGGCCTCGTAGGCCATCGCCGGACCGAGGTCGGAGCCGCCGATGCCGATGTTGACGACGTTCCTGATGCGCCTGCCGGTGTGACCGGTCCACTCGCCCGAGCGGACCCGGTCGGCGAAGGCGCCCATCTTGTCCAGCACCGCGTGCACCTGCGGCACCACGTTCTCGCCGTCGACCTCGACCACCGCGTCGCGCGGGGCGCGCAGCGCCGTGTGCAGCACCGCGCGCCGCTCCGTGATGTTGATCTTCTCGCCGCGGAACATGGCGTCCCGCAGCCCGAACACGTCGGTGGCGGCGGCCAGTTCCTGGAGCAGGGCGAGCGTCTCGTCCGTGATCAGGTGCTTGCTGTAGTCGAGGTACAGGTCACCGACGCGGACGACGTACCGCTCGGCGCGCGCCGGGTCGGCCGCGAACAGCTCACGCAGGACCGGCCGGCCCGCGGCCCGGTGGTCCTCCAGGGCGGTCCACTCGGGCCGCCGGGTGAGCTCGGGGGTGTCAGGCATGGGAGACGGTCTCCTTGGTGCCCTCGCCGCGCAGGGCGATGGCGTACATCTCGTCGGCGTCGAGGCGGCGCAGCTCCTCGGCGATCAGTTCGGAGGTGGCCCGGACCTTGAGGGCGAGGGTGCGCGGCGGCTGACCCGGCAGGGTCAGGGTGGCCAGCGGGCCCTCGGGGCGGTCGATGACGATCTCGCCGCTCGCGGTCCCGAGCCGTACGGCCGTGACCACCGGGCCGGGGGAGACCACGCGGTCCACCGTGACCTTGAGGCGGGCCTCCAGCCAGCGGGCGAGGAGTTCGGCGCTGGGGTTGTCCGCCTCGGCCTCGACGGCCGCCGAGGTCACGGTGGCCCGGGCCTGGTCGAGGGCGGCGGCCAGCATGGACCGCCACAGGGTCAGCCGGGTCCAGGCCAGGTCGGTGTCGCCGGGCGCGTAGTTGCGGGCACGGGACTCCAGGACCTGCATCGGCCGCTCGACCGCGTACAGGTCGGTGATCCGGCGCTGGGCGAGCGCGCCCAGCGGGTCCTTGGAGGGAGTCTCGGGGGCCTCCACCGGCCACCACACGACCACCGGGGCGTCCGGCAGCAGCAGCGGCAGCACCACCGAGTCGGCGTGGTCGGAGACCTCGCCGTACGTCCGCAGCACGACCGTCTCGCCGGTGCCGGCCTCGGAACCGACCCGGACCTCCGCGTCCAGGCGGGAGGTGGTGCGGTCGCGCAGGGTGCGGGCGTGCCGCTTGATGACGACCAGGGTGCGCGAGGGGTGCTCGTGCGAGGCCTCCTCGGCCGCCTTGATCGAGTCGTAGGCGTTCTCCTCGTCCGTGACGATCACCATCGTCAGGACCATGCCCACCGCAGGGGTTCCGATGGCGCGGCGACCCTGCACCAGCGCCTTGTTGATCTTGCTTGCCGTGGTGTCGGTCAGGTCGATCTTCATGGCCTGCGCCAGCTCCGTCCGTCTCGTGCGAGCATCTCGTCGGCTTCCTTGGGTCCCCAGCTTCCCGACTCGTACTGGGCGGGCCTGCCATGCTTCGCCCAGTACGTCTCGATCGGGTCGAGGATCTTCCAGGACTCTTCCACTTCCTGGTGACGGGGGAACAAATTGGCGTCGCCGAGCAGCACATCCAGGATGAGCCGCTCGTACGCCTCCGGGCTGGACTCCGTGAACGACTCGCCGTAGGCGAAGTCCATCGTCACGTCCCGGATCTCCATCGACGTACCCGGCACCTTGGAGCCGAACCGGACCGTCATGCCCTCGTCGGGCTGGACGCGGATGACGATCGCGTTCGCGCCGAGTTCCTCGGTGGCCGTCGAGTCGAACGGGGAGTGCGGCGCCCGCTTGAAGACCACCGCGATCTCGGTGACCCGGCGGCCCAGCCGCTTGCCGGTGCGCAGGTAGAAGGGGACGCCCGCCCAGCGGCGGTTGTCGATGCCCAGCTTGACGGCCGCGTAGGTGTCGGTCTTCGACTTGGGGTCGATACCGTCCTCCCGCAGGTAGCCGATCACCTTCTCGCCGCCCTGCCAGCCCTCGGCGTACTGGCCGCGCACGGTGTGCCGGCCCAGCTCCTCCGGCAGCCGCACCGACTTCAGCACCTTGAGCTTCTCGGTGAGCAGCGCGTCCGCGTCGAACGCGATCGGCTCCTCCATCGCGGTGAGCGCCATCAGCTGGAGCAGGTGGTTCTGGATGACGTCACGGGCCGAGCCGATGCCGTCGTAGTACCCCGCACGGCCGCCGATGCCGATGTCCTCGGCCATGGTGATCTGCACGTGGTCGACGTACGACCGGTTCCAGATCGGCTCGTACATCTGGTTGGCGAAGCGCAGCGCCAGGATGTTCTGGACGGTCTCCTTGCCCAGGTAGTGGTCGATGCGGAACACCTGGTCCGGGTCGAACACGTCGTGCACGACCGCGTTGAGGTCCTGCGCGGAGGCCAGGTCGTGGCCGAACGGCTTCTCGATGACCGCCCGCCGCCAGGAGCCCTCGGGCGGGGTCGCCAGGCCGACCTTCTTCAGCTGCTGGACGACCTTCGGGAAGAACTTCGGCGGCACGGAGAGGTAGAACGCGAAGTTGCCGCCGGTGCCCCGGGACGAGTCCAGCTCGTCCACGGCCGACTTGAGCTGCTTGAACGCCGTGTCGTCGTCGAAGTCGCCCGGGATGAACCGCATGCCCTCGGCGAGCTGCTGCCAGACCTCCTCCTGGAACGGGGTCCGGGAGTGCTCGCGCACCGCGTCATGGACGACCTGTGCGAAGTCCTGGTCCGCCCAGTCCCGGCGGGCGAAGCCGACGAGCGAGAAGCCTGGCGGCAGCAGGCCGCGGTTGGCCAGGTCGTAGATCGCCGGCATCAGCTTCTTGCGGGACAGGTCACCGGTCACCCCGAAGATGACCAGGCCCGACGGGCCCGCCACCCTCGGCAGTCGCCGGTCGCGCGCGTCGCGCAACGGGTTGTCCCAGTCGGCGGCGGGCACCACCGGCACCCGCACCTCCTTGGCGGTCTCGCTCATCACGCCTCAACTCCCTTGCTGTCCAGGGACTTCGCGACGGCGTCCAGCAGCTCCTGCCAGGCCACCTCGAACTTGGCGACGCCTTCGTCCTCCAGCTTGCCCACGACCTCGTCGTAGGAGATACCGAGCTTCTCGACGGCCGCCAGGTCCGCGCGGGCCTGGGCGTAGCCGCCGGTGACCGTGTCGCCGTGGATGTCACCGTGGTCGGCGGTCGCGTTCAGCGTCCCCTCCGGCATCGTGTTGACGGTGCCGGGCGCGACCAGCTCGTCCACGTAGAGGGTGTCCTTGTACGCCGGGTCCTTGACGCCGGTGGAGGCCCACAGGGGGCGCTGCTTGTTGGCCTTGGCGCCGGCGAGCGCGGTCCAGCGGTCGGACGAGAAGACTTCCTCGTACGCCTCGTAGGCCAGCCGGGCGTTCGCCAGCGCTGCCCGGCCCTTGAGCGCGAGCGCCTCGTCGGTGCCGAGGACGGTCAGCCGCTTGTCGATCTCGGCGTCGACGCGGGAGACGAAGAAGGAGGCCACGGAGTGGATCGTGGAGAGGTCGATGCCCTTGGCCGCGGCCTGCTCCAGGCCGGCCAGGTAGGCGGCCATGACCTCGCGGTAGCGCTCCAGGGAGAAGATCAGCGTGACGTTGACGCTGATGCCCTCGGCGATGACCGCGGTGATCGCGGGGAGACCGGCCTTGGTCGCCGGGATCTTGATCATCACGTTGGGGCGGTCGACCAGCCAGGCGAGCTGCTTGGCCTCGGCGACGGTGGCGGCGGTGCGGTGGGCGAGGCGGGGATCGACCTCGATGGAGACGCGGCCATCCGCGCCATGTGACACATCGTATACAGAATGCAGAACATCGGCCGCGGCCCGCACATCGGCGGTCGTCATCATCCGCACGGCCTCCTCGACCGTGACACCCCGCACGGCGAGGTCGGCGAGCTGCTCCTCGTACCCCTCACCGGAGCCGATCGCGGCCTGGAAGATCGACGGGTTGGTGGTGACGCCGACGACGTTCTTCGAGGCGACCAGCTCGGCGAGGTTGCCGGTGCTGATCCGCTTGCGCGACAGGTCGTCCAGCCAGATCGAGACGCCCTCGTCGGAGAGGCGCTGCAGTGCTCCCGCGGAGGCGGTTGCTTCGGTCACAGTGATCATCTTCCTCTATTGAACTGATTCTGGCTGGTGGATCAGGCGGTACGGGCGGCGGCGAGGGACTCGCGGGCCTTGTCGGCCACGTTCTCGGCGGTGAAGCCGAACTCGGCGAACAGGGTCCTGGCGTCGGCGGAGGCACCGAAGTGCTCCAGGGAGACGATCCGTCCGGCGTCGCCCACGAAGCGGTACCAGGTCAGGCCGATCCCGGCCTCCACGGCGACCCGCGCCCGCACGGCCGGCGGCAGAACGCTCTCGCGGTACTCGCGGGACTGCTCCTCGAACCACTCCACGGACGGCATCGACACCACCCGGGTGCCGGTCCCCTCGGCCTCCAGGAGGTCACGCGCCGCGACAGCGAGGTGCACCTCGGAACCGGTGGCGATCAGGACCACCTCCGGGGTCTCGGTCGACGACTCGCGCAGCACATAGCCGCCCTTGGCCGCGTCCGGGTTCGGCGCGTACGTCGGCACGCCCTGGCGGGTCAGCGCGAGCCCGTGCGGGGCGGGGTGCGTGGCGTGCCTCTTCAGGATCTCGGCCCAGGCGGCCGCGGTCTCGTTGGCGTCGGCCGGGCGGACGACGTTCAGGCCCGGGATGGCGCGCAGCGCGGCCAGGTGCTCGACCGGCTGGTGGGTGGGGCCGTCCTCGCCGAGCCCGATGGAGTCGTGCGTCCAGACGTAGGTCACGGGCAGCTGCATCAGCGCCGACATACGGACGGCGTTGCGCATGTAGTCGGAGAACACCAGGAAGGTGCCGCCGTAGATCCGGGTGTTGCCGTGCAGGGCGATGCCGTTCATCTCGGCGGCCATCGAGAACTCGCGGATGCCGAAGTGGACGGTACGGCCGTACGGGTTCGCCTCGGGCAGCGGGTTGCCCTTCGGCAGGAAGGAGGACGTCTTGTCGATGGTGGTGTTGTTGGAGCCCGCGAGGTCGGCGGAGCCGCCCCACAGCTCGGGCAGCACCGGGCCGAGCGCCTGCAGCACCTTGCCGGAGGCGGCCCGGGTGGCGACGGAGGTGCCCTCCTCGAAGACGGGCAGCGCGTCCTCCCAGCCCTCGGGGAGCTGACCGGCGACGACCCGGTCGAAGAGGCGGGCGTGCTCCGGCCGCGCGGTGCGCCACTCGGCGATCCGCTTGTCCCAGGCCGCGTGCTCCTCGGCGCCCCGGTCCAGGGCGCGCCGGGAGTGGGCCAGCACCTCGTCGGCCACCTCGAAGGACTGCTCCGGGTCGAAGCCGAGGAGGCGCTTGGTGGCGGCGATCTCGTCCGCGCCGAGCGCGGAGCCGTGCGAGGCCTCGGTGTTCCGCGCGTTCGGCGCGGGCCAGGCGATGATCGTGCGCATGGCGATGATGGAGGGGCGCCCGGTCTCGGCCTGGGCGGCCTTCAAAGCTGTGTACAAGGCCTGAACATCGACATCACCCTCGGCGGTGGGCTCGATGCGCTGGGTGTGCCAGCCGTAGGCCTCGTACCGCTTCAGCACGTCCTCGGAGAAGGCGGTCGCGGTGTCGCCCTCGATGGAGATGTGGTTGTCGTCGTAGACGAAGACCAGGTTGCCGAGCCTCTGGTGGCCGGCCATCGAGGAGGCCTCGGCGGAGACGCCCTCCTCCAGGTCGCCGTCGGAGACGATCGCCCAGATCGTGTGGTCGAAGGGGGAGGTGCCCTCGGGGGCCTCGGGGTCGAAGAGGCCGCGCTCGTAGCGGGCGGCCATCGCCATGCCGACGGCGTTGGCGACACCCTGGCCGAGCGGGCCGGTGGTGGTCTCGACACCGGCGGTGTGGCCGTACTCCGGGTGGCCCGGCGTCTTCGAGCCGTGCGTCCGGAAGGCCTTGAGGTCGTCCAGCTCGACCTCGTACCCGGCGAGGAACAGCTGGGTGTAGAGGGTCAGCGAGGTGTGCCCGGGGGAGAGGACGAAACGATCGCGGCCGGTCCACTCCGGGTCGGCCGGGTCGTGGCGCATCATCTTCTGGAAGATCGTGTACGCGGCCGGGGCCAGGCTCATCGCGGTGCCCGGGTGCCCGTTGCCGACCTGCTGTACGGCGTCGGCCGCGAGGAGGCGTGCGGTGTCCACGGCGCGCCGGTCGAGGTCGGTCCACTCGAAGCCGTCTGTTGTCTCCGTGCTCATCTTCAAGAAGTCCTCGTTCGAAGCGTTCTGGCTGGCCTGACGCGTTCAAAACTAAAAGTCTGACTTTTGAGAAGGAAGGTTGGAGTGTGTCAGCCTGTGGTGAAAGTGGGACACGGATCTTCGACAGGGACGGCACGAGAAGGACATGGCGGACAGAACGCCCGACCGGGCAGGCGACGGTGACGGAATCAGAACCTTCCCCTTCCCGGTGGATCTGAGCGTCGGCGGGGTCGGCATACAGGTCGGCCCGATGGGCACCGAGCGCCTGTGGCACGCGGACGCCCCCCTGGAGCGCGTGCACCGCATCGACTTCCACGTCGTCATGCTCTTCACCGAGGGCCCGGTCCGCCACATGGTCGACTTCGCCGAGTACGAGGCGCGCGCCGGTGACCTGCTCTGGATCCGCCCCGGGCAGGTCCACCGCTTCTCGCGGACCTGCGAGTACCGCGGAAGCGTCCTGACCATGCAGCCCGGTTTCCTGCCGCGGGCCATCGTCGAGGCGACCGGGCTCTACCGCTACGACCTGCCGCCCCTGCTCCGGCCCGACCCGCCCCAGCTCGCCGCGCTCCAGGCGTCCCTCGCCAACCTGCGACGCGAGTACGAGGACACCGAGACCCTTCCCCTGAGCCTGCACACCTCGGTGCTGCGGCACTCCCTCACGGCGTTCCTGCTGCGGCTCGCGCATCTCGCGGCCAGCTCGGCGGAGGCGGCCCGCCGCCAGGCCGACACCACGTTCACCCTCTTCAGGGACGCGGTGGAGAAGGACTTCGCCGCCAACCACAGCGTCAGCGCCTACGCCGATGCCCTCGGCTACTCCCGCCGCACCCTGGTCCGCGCGGTCCGCGCGGCGACGGGGGAGACCCCCAAGGGCTTCATCGACAAACGGGTCGTCCTGGAGGCCAAACGCCTCCTGGCCCACACCGACCTCCCGATCGGCCGGGTGGGCGCGGCGATCGGCTTCCCCGACGCCGCGAACTTCTCGAAGTTCTTCCACCTGCACACCGGACAGACACCGGTCGCCTTCCGGGCGGAGCTGCGCTAGCGCGGGGGCCGGGTGGGGTGCGGGGGCGGTGTGGGCCGCGTGGGCCGCGTGGGGTGCGGTGGTGGTGTGCCGGGTCGGTCGGCTGCGGCATCGGGCTGCGCGTCGGACGGGTGCCGGTGGCGTTCCGGGCGGAGCTGCGGTGACGCGAGGGCCGCGGGGGATGCCGGGTCGGTCGGCTGTGGATTCGAGCTGCGCGCCGGACAGACGCCGGTGGCGTTCCGGGGGGCTGGCGCGAGGGCCGCGGGGATACAGGGGTGCGCCGGGGGCGGTCGGCTGCGGCTTCGAGGGGGTGCCCCGGCTGCGCTCCGGCTCTCGCCGGGGGCCGGTGGATGCGTGTGCGCCGCCGCGATGTCCGGTGGCCGGCTGCCGGGGCTGGTCGTCGGGGGCTCGGAGGCCCCGACGCTCGGAGGCCCGGCGGGGTGGTGGGGCACGGGTGGTGCGGGTGGTGCTGCGGGTGTGGCGGGGGAGAGTTGCCGCGTGGGCGGTCCGGACTGATGTCCGTCTGACCGCCCCGCTGTCCGGCCCCGCCCGGCGGACCCTGTTCGTCAGGGTCGGCCACGGGGCCCGCGGCCCGCCCGGTGTGTGCCGGCTCCGGCTTCGCCCCCGTGGGGCGGCGGTGTGCCGGCGGTCGTCCGGATCCGGGTCAGTACGCGGAGTTGACGTTGTCGATCGAGCCGTACCGGTGGGCGGCGTAGTTGGCGGCTGCGGTGATGTTGGCGACCGGGTCGGTCACGCTGTGGGCGGTGCCGGCCACGTGGTAGGCGTTGAAGGTGGGGTCGATGACCTGCAGCAGGCCCTTGGAGGGGGTGCCCTGCTTGGCGTTGACGTCCCAGTTGTTCTGGGCGGACGGGTTGCCGCCGGACTCGCGCATGATGTTGCGCTTGAGGCCGTCGTAGCTGCCCGGGATGCCCTTCGACTTCATGATCTGCAGGGACTGCTTGATCCAGCCGTCGAGGTTGTTGGCGGTGCCGGTCTGCTGGGACGTGGAGCGGCTGCTGTCGCCGGAGGCGGTGACCGCGCTGGACACGTGCGCCTGCGTCATTTCGGCGGCCTGTGCGTTCGCCGGCATCAGGGTGAGGGCGGCGGCCGCGGCGCCGGTGGTGGCGAGACCGGTGAGGCCGAGGGTGCGCAGGCGGGCGAAGCGGGTGCGGGTGTTCGTGGTCATGGAAAAGCAATCCTCCGGTTGGGGGGCATCGTCGGTGTCGGCTGCGGCCGGCTTCCGCGTGCTGCGGGCTTGTGGGCCGCGGTCGAGAGTGGGCGGACCTGGCGGGTGATCCGTTCGGTCCATCGCCCGTCTCCCGGCGACGACAGCAATGGTTAGCGGCGGGCGGCGCGGCGCGCAATGATGTGACGTACTACCCAACTTAGGAGAGAATGACCGAAATATGAGGTTATATGAGCTTTAGCTCCTGTTTAGGGCGTTTCGTGGCTACGGTCCCGCATAGGATGTGATCTGGCTCCTATGGGTGGCGTCACGCGTTCAGGCCCTCCGGAGGGGTGGAATCGGCGGCGGAAGGCGCCCCGCGGACCCTGCTCGCGGGGCGCCTTCCCGGCCGGTGTCAGTGGCCGAAGTCGAACCAGTTCACGTTCACGAAGTCCGCCGACTGTCCGCTGGAGAAGGTCAGGTAGACGTCGTGCGTGCCGGTCACCGAGCTGATGTTGGCCGGGACCGTCGTCCAGGTCTGCCAGCCGCCGGTACTGGCCACGGAGAAACTGCCGATCGGGGAGTTGGAGGGGCTGTCGAGCCGGACCTGCACCAGGCCGCTCACCCCGGAGGCCGCGCCGCTCGCCACCCGCGCGTAGAACTGGGTGGCCGCCGTGGATCCGAAGTTCACGCCCTTGTAGAGGGCCCAGTCGCCGTTGGCGATGTAGCCGATGTCCTGGCCGCCGCCGGTGTCCGTGGTGGTCTCGGCCGTGACGCCGGACTGGCTGTCGTACGACTCGGCCTGGATCGCGCTGTAGGCGTCCCGGCTGCCGGTCGGCGGGGTCGTGGTACCGCTCCCACTGGCCGACAGCACCTGGACGTAGTCCACGACCATGGGGTGGCCGGACTCGGTGGCGCTGGTCGGGCCGCCGCCGAACGCGTCCGGGAAGCCGCCGCCCATGGCCACGTTCAGGATGACGAAGAAGCCGTGGTTGGTGGCGTTCGCCCAGGTGGTGGCGTCGACCTGGCTGGAGGTCACCGTCTGGTAGTTGACGCCGTCGACGTAGAAGCGGATCGCCTCGGGGCTCACCGAGCGGTCCCACTCCATCGTGTAGGTGTGGAAGCCGGACTGGCAGGTGGTGTTGGGACAGGCGGTCGAACTGCCCAGGCCCGTGGTCTCGTTGCAGGGGCCGCCCGGGTTGGTGCCGCAGTGCATGGTCGCCCAGACCGTGTTCAGGCCCTGCACGTTCTCCATGATGTCCAGCTCGCCGACGCTCGGCCAGTTCTGGTAGTTGCCCCGGTAGGGTGCGCCCAGCATCCAGAACGCGGGCCAGTAGCCGTACGCGGCGGTGCCGGTGACGTTCGGCATCTGGATCCGCGCCTCGACGCGCAGCTTGCCGCCGGCCGGGGGCTGGAAGTCGGTGCGGGTGGTCTCGATCCGGCCCGAGGTCCAGTTGCCGGACGAGTCCCGGATCGGCGTGATCTTCAGGTTGCCGCTGCCGTCCAGGGCGACGTTGGTGGTGGACGAGGTCATCGTCTCGACCTCGCCGGTGCCCCAGTTGGCGGCGCCTCCGGGGTACGAGGTCCCGGTGTCGTACTGCCAGTCGGAGGTGTTGACGCCGGTGCCGGCGGTGCCGTTGAAGTCGTCGAGGAAGACCTGGCTCCAGCCGGACGGCACGCTGGGCGCCGAGGCGCTGGCGGGGAGGGTCGCGGCCGTGGCGGCGACGGCCGCCAGGCCCATGGTGGCGAACACGGCGACCAGGGCATGGCGGAACGAGCGCCGCCGTCTGGGATCCGCGGGGGGTATACCGGAGGTTTCACTCATGGGGTGCCTCTCGGGTACGGAGTGGGGGTGTGCGGGGTGTCCCTGGGAGCGCCGGATCGAGTTGAGAGCGCTCTCAAAGTGGGCCCAATGTGCTCTCCGTGCCTCCGGTCGTCAAGAGTTAAAACGAAGAATCTCCTTGTTTCCCAACGGAGTTCAGGCGGTGAAGGCGGGCCCGGGTCAGACCGCGCTGCCGGCCTTCCAGTCCGACCAGGACAGGTTCCAGCCGTTCAGGCCGTTGGAGGCCTCGACGGTCTTCTCGCCGGAGTTCTTGACGATCACCACGTCGCCGAGCATCGAACTCTCGTAGAACTTGTAGCCCGCGACCGAGGAGTCGTTCGCGCCCTTGGCGTCGTGCAGGCCGACACAGCCGTGGCTGGTGTTCTGGCTGCCGAAGACCGAGGTGGACGCCCAGTAGTTGCCGTGCACGAAGGTGCCGGAGGTGGTCAGGCGCTGGGCGTGCGGGACGTCGGAGATGTCGTACTCGTCGCCGAGGCCGACCGTGGAGGACTCCATCCGGGTCTGCTTGAACCGCTCGCTGATCACCATGATCCCGGACCAGGTGGTGTGCTGGGCGTTGCCGCCGGAGACCGGATAGGAGGCGTAGGTGGCGCCGTCCCGCTTGACGACCATCTGCTTCGTGGACAGGTCGACGGTGGAGATCTGCTCCCGGCCGATGTGGAAGGTCACCTCCTTCGACTGCACCCCGTAGACGCCGTCCGAGCCCTCGACGTCCTTCAGCGCCAGGCTCAGCGTGATCTTGGTGCCCTTCGCCCAGTACGTCTCCGGGCGGAAGTCGAGCCGGGTGTCGCTGAACCAGTGCCCGACGATCTCCACCGCCGGCTCGGCCGTCACGGTGATCGCCTTCTGGACCGCGGCCCGGTCCGTCACCGCGTGCGTGAAGTTGAGCGACACCGGCATGCCGACGCCGGACGTGGAGTCCGCCTCGGGCGTGAAGTAGCCGATGAACGTCTCGCCGGGGGACTTCGTGGTGAAGGTGGCCACCGTCTCGTCGGTCGCGCCCTGCGCCTTCGCCGTCACCGTGTACTTCGTGCCCGAGTACGGGTTCTTCGCCGACGTCCACTTCGTCTTCGCGTCGTTGAAGGTGCCCGACAGCGACGACCCGTCGTTGCCCGCGACGGTCACCGAGGCAAGCGTGCCGTCGGCCACGGTCACCTCGACCGGGCTGGCGAAGTCGGCCTTCTTGGTGCCGGACACGGGAGTGACCGTGATCGTCGCCTTCTTGGTCGCGGACTTCACGGAGGCCGTGGCGCCCTTGTCGTCCGTCGAGGCGGAGGCGTCCGCTGAGGAGCTGCATCCGGCCAGCGCCGCGCCCGCGGGCACCGCGCCGAGGGCGGCGAGGATCCCGCGCCGGGACCACTTCTGCGACTGCCGCCCGGACCGGTTCGATATGTGCTGGACGCCCACGACACGCCTTCCTGACTTGTCCACCTGTGTCTGGGCATCCTGCGCCTGTTGTATGGGTGGCTCCTTTGAATCACGGGGGTGATCCCTGAGATTCCGATGAGGAGGCCCAGCGGGCCCGCGAGCGCCGGTCCGGGGCGAGTCGGCCGGAACCCGGGTTGTCCGCGCGGGTGTTCGTGAACAGAGTATGAACGGCCGAGCGGCGGCCTGATTTTCCGGTGAGATCCCCCTCCCGGGATGGCTTCCCCACCTGACCGGTCGGAATAGTAGAGAAGCAGTTCGCCGACCCCGCCGGAGGTATTCCGTGACCGACGTCCGCAAGCGGCACAGCGTGGCCATCGTGGGAGCAGGCGCGGCGGGCACACTGACCGCCGTCCAGCTCTGCGAGACGGCGCACCGCCGCCGGACTCCGCTCGACCTCGTCCTGATCGACCCGGCGCCGGAGGCCGGCCGGGGCACCGCCTACGCCACCCGCGACCCGCGGCACCGCCTCAACGTCCCCGCGGGCAACATGAGCGCCTACCCGGACGACCCCGGGCACTTCGTCCGCTGGCTCTGCCGGCACGGCGAACCCACCGTCACCGGCGCCGACTTCGCCACCCGCTACCGCTACGGCGCCTACCTCGCCGACACCCTCGGCCAGGCCCTCGTCCGCGCCCACGGCACGGTCGCCGTACGCCGGCTGCGCACCCTCGCGGAGAGCTGTACCGGCACCCCCGACGGCCGGGTGGAACTCCACCTCGCCGACGGGGGACCCCTGGTGGCGGACAGCACCGTCCTGGCCACCGGCCCCGCCGGGGCCACCGCGGCCTGGGCCCCGCCCGCCCTGCGTGCCTCACCCCGGTTCATCGGCTCCCCCTGGGTGCCGGGCGCCCTGGACCCCGTACGGGACAGCCCCGACGACGTCCTGCTGGTCGGCACCGGTCTCACCGCCGTCGATCTCGCCCTCGCCCTCGACCGTCCCGGCCGCACCGTGCACGCCCTCTCCCGCAGCGGCCTGCTGCCCCAGCCGCACGCCCTCGGCCCGGCCGGCGCCATGCCCGCCCCGGACGGCCTGGAGGACACCTCACTGGGCCGGCTGCGCCGCGCGGTCTGGCGCCACGTGAGCCGTTCCGTGCGCACCCACGGCGACTGGCGCCCCGCGCTGGACAGCCTCCGCCCGCACACCGCCCGGCTGTGGCGCAGCCTCACCCCCGAGGAGCGCGAGGAGTTCCTGGCCCGCGAGGGCGCCCTGTGGAACACCCACCGCCACCGGATGGCGCCGGCCACCGCCGAGCACGTCTCCCGCGCCCGCACCGCCCGCCGGCTGCACGTCCACACCGGCACGGTCGCCCGGGTCACCGAGGGCGCGGACGGCTCCCTCGCCGTCGAGCTGTCCGGCGGTCAGGTGCTGCACACCGGCTGGGTGGTCGACTGCACCGGACCGGGCCGCCGTCTCGACAGCCCGCTCTGGCAGGACCTGTTCGGCTCCGGTACGGCCGTCCCCGGACCGCTCGGCATGGGCGCGGCCACCCGCGACGGACGGCTCCTGGACGCCCGGGGCCGGGCCGCGCTGCCCCTGTTCACGCTCGGCGCCCCGCGCCGGGGCGAGCTGTGGGAGACCACCGCCGTCCCCGAGATCCGCGTCCAGGCCACCGAGCTGGCCCAGCGGCTGCTGCCGCTGCCGGGGCCCCGGCGGGCCTCCCGGCGGCCCGTCGACGGCCACGGGCTGCCCCTCTCCACCCACGCCGAGGCCGCCGCCGCGTACCGCGGCGGCCTCGACCGGGTCCTCAAGGTCCGCTCCGGTGCCGAGGACGCCCTCGCCCGCGCGGTCGCCCTCGACCCCGGTTTCGCCCTCGGCCACGCGGCCCTCGCCCTGCTGGGCCACGAGTGCGCCGCCCCCGTCGACGTGCCCCGTGCCCTCGCCGACGCCCAGCGCAGCGCCCGCGAACGCGCCGACGCCCGCGAGCGGTCCTTCGTGGACGTGGTGACCCGCCGGGTGACCGGAGACGACGGGGACGAGGCGCTCGTACGGCATCTGCGGGAGCACCCGGGAGACGCGCTGGCGCTCGCGGCCGCCGTGCCCACCATCGCGTTCTCCGGGGTGAGCGATCTTCAGGACGACGACGCCCTGCGGCTGCTCGAACTGACCTCGCCCGCCTACGACGGGCACTGGTTCCACACCTCGCTGCTGGCCTTCCTGCGCCAGGAGCAGGGCCGGCTGCACGAGGCGGGGGAGCTGGCCCACCGGGCGCTGGCCGCCGAGCCGGCCTCCGGGCACGCGGTGCACGCCCTGGCCCACGTGCACTACGAGTCCGGGGCGCACCGGGCGGGCCGGGACTGGCTGGACGGATGGGTGTCCGGGCGCGGGCGCAGCGCGGTGCACCGGGCGCACTTCTCCTGGCACATCGCCCTGCACGAACTCGCCCTGGACGACCCGGCCGCGGTCCGCAAGCGCTGGTTCGCGCAGCTCGCGCCGGGCCGGGTGCGCGGGATGCGGGCGCTGGTGGACTCCGGTTCGCTGCTGTGGCGGGCGCGGCTCAGCGACAGCTGGGACGGCGACCTGCCCACGGCGGACGTGCTGGACTCGGTGGCCCGGGAGGTCCTGGAGCGGCCCGGCACGGCCTTCACCGCCCTGCACGCGGCCGTCGCCCTCACCGCGGCCGCGGACCTCCCGGCGCTGCGCCGGCTGCGCGACCACGCGGCCGGCGCCGACCCGGTGCAGCGGGAGGTCATCGCGCCGCTGTGCGAGGCGTTCGCCGCGCTCGTCGAGGAGCGCTTCCAGGAGGCGGCCAGGGGGCTCGACGCCCTGCTGCCCGTCCTGCGCCGGGTCGGCGGCAGCGCGGCCCAACGCGAGGTCGTCGAGGAGACCTTGCTGTACGCGCTCGTCGCGGCCGGCCGCTGCGACGCCGCCCGGCGCCTCCTTGACGCCCGGCTCGACCGCAAACCGGCGCCCCGCGACCGGCGGTTGCGCGCGGCCCTGCCCGCCTGAGCAGACGGCACGCCCCCCCCGGGCCCGGTGAGCCGGACCCGATCATGTGATCATTCTGACGTCTCGGAGAGGGAACCTCCGGCCCCCGGATTCCCTCTCACGAGTCGAAACAGAGCGTTCACAGCGTGTGCATGGTCCTGGACCGACGGCACCGATCACCATCGGTTCAGCAGCACGCACGCCGTCACACCGGGGGACCCGTATGTCCAGCCGCCGCCGCTTCCTCACCGGGGCCGCCGCAGCGCCCGTCGCGCTCGCGGCCGTCGCGGGGTGCGAGGACGGGGACCGGGCCCAGCCCGCTCATCAGGCCCAGCACACCGTCAAGCCCGCCGCGGCGGCACCGGCCGCGCAGCCCCCCTCGGACCGGCTCAACTTCGTGGTGATCCTCGCCGACGACCTCGGTTACGGCGAACTCGGCTCCTACGGCCAGAAGCTGATGTCCACGCCCCGGCTGGACACCCTCGCCGCCGAGGGCCTGCGCTTCACCCAGGCCTACGCGGCCGCCCCGGTCTGCGCGCCCTCCCGCTGCTCGCTGCTGACCGGCCTGCACAGCGGGCACGCGACCGTACGGAACAACCCCTTCGGACCCGGCGGCCAGGGCGCCCTCACCGAGAAGGACTTCACCTTCGCCGAGGCGCTGCGGGCGCTCGGCTACCGCACCGGCCTGATCGGCAAGTGGGGCTTCGGACCCAACGCCCCCGACCAGCCCAGCCACCCCAACGCCCGGGGCTTCGAGGAGTTCTACGGCTACCTCACCCACCACCACGCCCACGACTACTTCCCCGAGTACCTGTGGCACAACGGCACCCGCGAGGAGATCCCCGCCAACAAGGACGGCGCCCAGCGGGTCTACGCCCCCGACCTGATCTCCGAACGCGCCCTCGGTTTCCTGCACACCCACCAGCGGGAGCCGTTCCTCCTCTGCCTCGCCCCGACCGTGCCGCACGCCCCCAGCAAGGACCCGCACCTCGGGGAGTACGCCGACCGGCCCTGGACCGGCCCCGACAAGCGGCACGCCGCCCAGGTGACCACCTTCGACACCCTGGTCGGCGACGTCACCGACAAGCTCACCGCGCTCGGTCTCGCGGACCGCACCATCGTCCTGGTCACCAGTGACAACGGACCGCACGAGGAGGCCGGCACCGACCCCGAACTCTTCGACGGCAACGGCCCGTTGCGCGGCTTCAAGCGCAACCTGTACGAGGGCGGCATCCGGGTCCCGTTCGTCGCCTGGTCACCGCGGCACGTCCCGGCCGGCACCACGGACCGGCCCACCCCGCTCACCGACCTGCTGCCCACCCTCGCCGAGCTCGCGGGCGCGCCCGCCCCGGCCGACATCGACGGTCTCTCCCTCGCCCCGCTGCTGCGCGGCTCCGCGCACCCGGCCCGCCACGACAGCCTGTACTTCTACCGCAACCACGCGGGCGTCACCGCCCGCCAGAACGCCGTCGACCACGGCCGGGGCGACCGGCTCGCGGAGGCGCTGCGCCGGGGCGACCTGAAGGCGATCCGGTTCGCGCCGGGGCAGAACCGGCGGGCGCCGGACGACCAGTGGGACGTGGAGCTGTACGACCTCGCCCGCGACCCCGGCGAGGAGCACGACCTCGCCGCCGCCCGGCCCGCCCAGGCGGACGCCCTGGTGAAGCTGATGCGCGCGTCCTGGGCGCCGGTGTACCCGCGCAAGCCCTTCGGCGTGAGCCTCGACGTCACCGGCGAGGGCGGGGAGTTCACGGTCACCGCCACCCTCGCCAACGGCTCCGCGCGCCCGTGGAACGCGGCCCGGCTCACCCTCGACGCCCCGAGCGGCTGGCTGGTGCACGCCCGGGACCCGGCCGGCGCGACCCGGCTGGACCCGGGCGACCACCTCACGGCCCGCTGGCTGGTCACCCGCCCCCAGGTCTCCACCGCCACCACGCTCACCTGCCGGGGCACGGCCCACCACGCGGACGACGAGGTCACCTACACGGCGACGGCGACGCTCGGCTGATCCGCGCTCACCTGCCGTACGCCTGCCGGGTCCCGGCCGGCACCGCCCACCACTGGTCCGGGCGGTCCACGACCGGGGCGTCCGGGCCGGTGTCGAGGTACCGGGCCAGGCGCAGCAGGTAGGCCCCGATGCCCGCCGCGCCCTGCATCCAGGACGTGCCCGGCGGCAGCAGCGGGTTCTCGATGCGGTACTCCACGAACCGCCAGCGGGCGCCCGCCGCGTCCCGGACCGCCCGCTCCACCAGGGCGTCTCCCATCCGTACCGCGCCCTCCGCCAGCGTCGTCGCCCGCGGTGTCCCCGCGCAGTCCTGGGCCGCGTCCAGGAGGACGTCCCCCACCCCCGCGGTGCCGCAGCAGCGGCCGTCGTTGTCCCAGAACCCGGGGCGCAGCCGCTCCGGGAGTCCCGAGTCGAGGATCGAGGTCATGCAGCGCTGCCGCAGTTCCCCGACGTCGTGCCCGGCCACCTCGGTGACGCCCGCGTGCGCCAGCGCCGCGAACAGGTGGGAGGTGCCCGTCGGCCCGTGGCACCAGGTGTAGGTGACCGGCTCCACCTCGCGCTTCGACGGCGGGATCGTGTGCGGGACGATGAAGCCGCCGTCGGCCAGCGAGCCCATGGCCAGCACGTGCCGGGCCCCTGCCACGGCGGCCGTGACGAAGTCCTCGCGGTGCAGGGCCGCGCCCGCCACCGCCAGGGCGGAGGCCACCCCGGCGGCACCGTGCGAGTAGTTCGGGCTCCGCGACTCCGTGCTCGGCGAGATCCCCCAGTCCAGGCCCGCCTCGGTGCGGTCGGCCATCCGCAGCAGGGCCTCGCCGCCCGTCGTCGCGATCGGTTCCGCGTACTCCCCGCCCGCCCAGACGGCCGTCAGGACCACGCCCGCGACGCCCATGATGATGTCGGTCAGGGGTGCGTCGGAGTCCGGTACGAATCCGATGGTGGTCCGCCAGCCCTCGGGGGTCGCGAGCTCGGCGAGCCGCCGCAGCACGACCGCCTCGCTGCCCGGTTCGAGCAGCCGCAGCGCCGTGGCGTGGCCCGCCAGGCCGAGGTAGAGGGAGGGTTCCGTCACGACGGGTGCCTGTGCCGACAGGCGGCGCACGATCCCGGCCGCCAGGGTCTGCTCCCGCTCACCGAGTTCCCGGTACCGGGCGATCTCCACGAGCACCGGGGCCAGCCCCGTGATGCCCGCGTACAGCGAGTCCCGGTCCTCGGCGGGCGCGGGGTCCCCGGTGTCCTCCTCCCGCACGTCCTCCGGCAGCCAGGGGCCCTCGTCCTCCCGTATCTGGTCCAGTACCCACGACCAGGCGGCCTCGCCCAGCTCCCTGTACACCTCGCTCGCTGTCACCCGGTCACGCTACACGGCCTGGTCCGTCCGCTCCGGCCGCCAGCCCAGGGCCCGGGAGATCCCGCGGGCCGCCAGCCGCACCGCCGGGACCAGCGCCGGTACCTCGGCGTCCGCCTGCGGCACCACCACCGACACGGCGGCGGCCACCCGCCCCGCCGCCCCGCGCACCGGGGCCGCCACCGACAGCGCGTCGTCCGTGACCTGACGGCTGCTCACCGCGACCCCGGTACGCCGGACCTCGGCCAGCGACCGGCGCAACCGGGCCGGGTCCGTGAGGGTGTACGGCGTGAAGGCGGCCAGCGGCCCGGCGCAGTACTCCTCCTGGAACCCGGGCGCCTCGTGGGCGAGCAGGGCGAGCCCCACCCCCGTGGCGTGCAGCGGCCAGCGGGCGCCCACCCGGATGTGCACACCCACCGCCGAGCGCCCGGACAGCCACTCGATGTAGACGACCTCGGCGCCGTCCCGCACCGCCAGCTGCACGTTCTCGTGCGTCGACTCGTACAGGTCCTCCAGGTACGGCAGCGCGATCTGGCGCAGCGCGAGCCCCCGGGGCGCCAGCGCGGCCAGCTCCCAGAGCCGCAGCCCCACGTGGTAGAAGCCGTCCGCGTCCCGTTCCAGCGCGCCCCAGGCGGTGAGCGCGCCGACCAGGCGGTGCGCGGTGGTGAGGGTGAGCCCGGCCCGGCGGCTGATGTCCGTCAGGCTCAGCGCCGGATGCCCGTGGTCGAACGCGGCGAGGACCGCGAGCAGCCGGTCGGGCGCGGAGCGCGCGGCGGTGGTCATGGCCGGTCGGCGATGCGCTGCAGGAGCGCGTGGAGCGTGTCGCGCTCGGCGGGGTCGAGCGGGCCCAGCAGGTCGTTCGTCACCCGCCGGCCCGCCGCGTCGGTGTCCCGCAGGAAGGCACCGCCGGCGTCGGTGAGGACGACGATCCGGCTGCGGCGGTCGTCGGGGGAGGGGCGCCGCTCGGCGAAGCCCAGCTTCTCCAGGTCGTCGACCAGGCCCACGATCGCGCTCGGGTCGTAGCCGAGCCGGGTGCTCAGCTCGCGCTGGAGGGCGCCCTCCGAGGTGGCGAGGAACCGGAGCACCGCGTAGTGGCGCAGCCGCAGCCCGGACTCCTGCAGGAACGTGTTGAAGAGCTGCCCCGAGCGCAGTCCCAGCCGGTACAGCAGGTACCCGGCGTCCGCGTGCAGCCCGCGCATCCACGGCTCGTCCGCGTCGATCGAGGGCGGGTTCTCGGTGTGCTGGCGGGTGATGGCGGTCTCCCTGGTCCGGGCCCCGGGCGGCGGGGGCGGTCTGCGGCGGTCGGTCTGTGGCACAGATTCCAGCATGACGCACCCGTGGGTCGGCAACAACTATTGACGTCGACAATTATTGCTCTTAGCTTCGATCTCGCAGTCGTCACCGTCGTCCGTGAAGGGACACCGCCGTGCCCACCATCGATCTCACCGGCAAGGCCGCCGTCGTCACCGGCAGCGGCCGGGGCCTCGGCCTCGCCTACGCCCACGCCCTCGCCGCCCACGGCGCCTCCGTGGTCGTCAACGACGTGGACGAGGCCGTCGCCGAGCAGGCCGTGAAGTCCATCGTCGAGGCCGGCGGCACCGCCGTCGCCGAGGTGGTCCCGGTCGGCACCGCCGAGGCCGCCGACCGGCTCGTCAACCGGGCCGTCGAGGAGTTCGGACGGCTCGACGTCCTGGTCACCAACGCGGGCATCCTGCGCGACAAGGTGCTGTGGAAGATGACCGACGACGACTTCGACGCGGTGCTCACCACCCACCTCAAGGGCACCTTCACCTGCGCCCGCGCCGCCGCCGTACGGATGCGTGAGCAGGGCGAGGGCGGCACCCTCATCCTGGTCGGCTCCCCGGCCGGGCAGCGCGGCAACTTCGGCCAGACCAACTACGCCGCCGCCAAGGCCGGCATCGCCGCCATGGCCCGCACCTGGTCCATGGAGCTGGGCCGGGCCGGCATCACGGTCAACGCGATCGTCCCGGTGGCCGCCACCGCCATGACCGAGACCATCCCCGCCTTCGCCCCCTACATCGAGGCGATGAAGAACGGCGACCCGCTCCCCGGCTTCCTGCGCAAGGGCGAGGGCTTCGGCACCCCCGAGGACTGCGCGGCCCTCGTCCCCTTCCTCGCCTCCGAGGCCGCCCGGGGCATCACCGGCCAGGCCATCGGCATCGGCGGCGACAAGGTGGCACTCTGGTCGCACCCCCAGGAGATCCGGGCGGCCTACGCCGACGGCGGCTGGACCCCCGACACCCTGGCCGACGCCTTCCCCACCTCGGTCGGCGCGGAACTCCAGACGGTCGGCATCCCGGCGCCCAAGCTCCCGGAGGCGTGATGGACATCGAGGCACTCACCGCGATCGACGTCCACACCCACGCCGAGGTCTCCTCCAAGGGCCACTCCTCCCTCGACGAGGACCTGCACGACGCCTCCTCCGCCTACTTCAAGGTCGAGGGCAAGCGGAAGCCGACCATCGAGGAGACCGCCGCGTACTACCGCGAGCGGAACATGGCCGCCGTGATCTTCACGGTGGACGCCGAGTCCGCGACCGGCACCGCTCCGGTCCCGAACGAGGAGGTCGCGGAGGCCGCCGCCGCCAACTCCGACGTCCTGATCCCCTTCGCCTCCGTCGACCCCTTCCGCGGCAAGGCCGGCATCCGGCAGGCCCGCCGCCTGGTCGAGGAGTACGGGGTCAAGGGCTTCAAGTTCCACCCCAGCATCCAGGGCTTCTTCCCGAACGACCGCGCGGTGGCCTACGGCCTCTACGAGGTGATCGAGGAGACCGGTGCCATCGCCCTCTTCCACACCGGCCAGACCGGCATCGGCGCCGGGGTCCCGGGCGGCGGCGGCATCCGCCTCAAGTACTCGAACCCCCTGCACGTGGACGACGTGGCCGCCGACTTCCCGCACCTGAAGATCATCCTGGCGCATCCGTCCTTCCCCTGGCAGGACGAGGCCCTGGCCGTCGCCACCCACAAGCCGGGCGTGCACATCGACCTGTCCGGCTGGTCGCCGAAGTACTTCCCGCCGCAGCTGGTGCAGTACGCCAACACGCTGCTCAAGGACAAGGTCCTGTTCGGCTCGGACTTCCCCGTCCTCACCCCCGACCGGTGGCTCGCCGACTTCGCGAAGCTCCCGATCAAGGACGAGGTCCGGCCGAAGATCCTCAAGGAGAACGCCGCCCGCCTGCTCGGGCTGACCAAGCCATAAGGGGCCGCAGATGCGCAACGAGGGACTGGGATCGTGGCCCGCACGCCGGGCCCGCAAGACCCCGCACCGCACGGCCCTGGTGTTCGGTGAACGGTCGACCGACTACCGCACGCTGTACACGCGCACCACCCGCCTGGCGCACGCCCTGCGCGCCCTGGGCGTCCGCCGCGGCGACCGCGTCGCCTACCTCGGCCCCAACCACCCCGCCTACCTGGAGACCCTGTTCGCGGCCGGCACCCTCGGCGCGGTCTTCGTCCCGCTCAACACCCGCCTGGCCGGCCCCGAGATCGCCTACCAGCTCGCCGACTCCGGCGCCAAGGCCCTCCTGTACGGCCCCTCGCACGCCGGACTCGTCGCGGGCCTGCCCGGCACCATCGACGTGCGGACGTTCGTCGAGGTCGGCCCCGAGTACGAGCAGTTGCTGGCCGCGGCGGCGGATGACCCGATCGACGAGCCCGTCCTGCCCGACGACACCTGCATCATCATGTACACCTCGGGGACGACCGGCCGCCCCAAGGGCGCCATGCTCACCCACGCCAACCTGACCTGGAACGCGCTCAACGTCCTGGTCGACACCGACCTGATCGCCGACGAACGCGCCCTGGTCTCCGCCCCGCTGTTCCACACGGCGGGCCTGAACATGCTCACCCTGCCGGTCCTGTTGAAGGGCGGCACCTGCGTCCTGGTGGAGTCCTTCGACCCGGAAGCCACCTTCGATCTGATCGAACGCCACCGGATCACCTTCATGTTCGGGGTGCCGACGATGTTCGACCAGGTGGCCCGCCACCCGCGCTGGCCCGGGGCGGACCTCTCCTCGCTGCGCATCCTCACCTGCGGCGGCTCGCCGGTGCCGACCCCGCTGATCGCCGCCTACCAGGAGCGGGGCCTGACCTTCCTCCAGGGCTACGGCATGACCGAGGCCTCGCCCGGCACCCTCTTCCTGGACGCCGAGCACGCGATCGACAAGGCGGGCTCGGCGGGCGTACCGCACTTCTTCAGCGACGTAAGGGTGCTGCGGCCCGACCTCACCCCGGTCGACGTCGGCGAGACCGGCGAGATCCTGGTCCGCGGCCCCCACGTCATGCCCGGCTACTGGGGGCTCCCGGAGGAGACCGCGGCCTCCTTCGCGGACGGCTGGTTCCGCAGCGGGGACGCGGCCCGGGTCGACGAGGACGGCTATGTCTTCATCGTCGACCGCCTCAAGGACATGATCATCTCCGGCGGCGAGAACATCTACCCCGCCGAGATCGAGGACCTGCTGCTCGCCCACCCCGACATCGTCGAGTGCGCCGTCATCGGGGTGGCGGACGACAAGTGGGGCGAGGTACCGCGTGCGGTGGTCGTCCCCCGCGAGGGCGCCGACCTCGACCCCGAGGAGGTGCTCGCCTCCCTGTCCGGCCGGCTCGCCCGGTACAAGCTCCCCAAAACACTGGTGCTCGCGGACGAACTCCCGCGCACCGCCTCCGGAAAACTCCTCAAGTCCCGTGTACGCAAGCGCTACGGCACCGACTCCTGAGTAAGGACAGCCACATGACCGTCACCGTCAACGGCCTCGACCAACTGAAGAAGCTCGCGGGCAGCGACCTGGGCAGCAGCGACTGGATCGAGGTCACCCAGGACCGCATCGACACCTTCGCCGACGCGACCGGCGACCACCAGTGGATCCACGTCGACCCCGAGCTCGCCGCCGCCGGGCCCTTCGGCGCCCCGATCGCCCACGGCTACCTCACCCTGTCGCTGTTCATCCCCCTGTTCACCCAGCTGCTGGACGTCCAGGGCGTCTCCACGAAGGTCAACTACGGCCTGAACAAGGTGCGTTTCCCGTCGCCGGTGAAGGTCGGCTCCCGCATCCGGCTGATCGCGCGGCTGGTCGAGGTCGAGGACGTGGCGGGCGGGGCGCAGATCGTCGTGGACGGGACGATCGAGATCGAGGGCGGGACCAAGCCGGCCGCGGTGCTGCAGAGTCTGTCGCGGTTCTACGCGTAGGGCTTGCCGCGGTGGGGAACTGCGGGCCGGTGGGGGCCGGCCGCGCAGTTCCCCGCGCCCCTTCGGGGCGCTTAACTCACGACGTCCACGAAGACCGGGTTGGAGTAGAACCACGTGTCCGCCCACGGGTCGCCGTCGCCCGGCGTGTGGGTGATCGGGCCGTGCGGGTCGACGGACGCGCCCAGGTAGCCCGTGCCGTTCCGCTTGCCGTCGCTGCCGCGCAGCCGGACGTAGAACGACTCGTCGCCCGCGGTGATCGGGAAGCGGAGCGTGTACGTGCCCTTGCGGCCGGAGACGTCCTTGGTCTGGACGACCTTGGTGTCGGGCGCCTGCCAGGTGTCGCGGTCGGCGACCGGGCCGCGCACCGCGCCCCGGATGACGTCGACGTGCGCCAACTGGGGCAGGATGCCGTGCGGGTTGACACGGGACGCGCTCGTCACCGTCACGTTCAGGGTGATCCGCTCGCCCTTGCGCACGCGCAGCCGGCCGCCGAGGGTGACGCCCCGGCCGTGGTCGCAGTCCCGGGTGAGCCGGACGTCGAGGCCGTCGAGCAGGTGGCCGTGGTCCAGCCAGACCCGGCCCGCGCGCAGGCCCGCCATCACCGCGCGGTAGCCGTAGCGGGTGACGCCGACGTGGGTCCGGCTGAACTCGCCGGGCCAGAAGTCGGAGCCGGGCTGCGTGGTGTCGGTGTCGACCGGGTCGGGCAGCTTGCCGGTGTTGTCGAAGTTCTGGCCGGCCGGCCAGTCGCCGTTCTTCCAGGTGTCGAAGACCGTGCGGTGGTTGTCGGAGTTGGTGGTGATCGTGAAGAGCCTGCCCTCCGACAGCATCGCGTCCCACAGACCGCCGACCGTCGCGGTCGCCCAGTCGAAGCCGCCGTACGTGACATAGGCGCCCGTGGGGAAGCCCGCCCAGGACTGGGCCGACCGGCTGTTCTGGTACTCGCCGCGGATCGCGTTCGTGCCGCCCCAGCCCGGGATCGCGGCACCCTGGGCGCCGGGCGCGCCCTCCATGCCGATCATGATCTCGGCGGCGGCGTCCCGCCAGTTGCGCATCTCGTGCGGGGAGTCGATGCCGAGGCGCAGCGGGTGGTTGGCGAGGACCAGGACGTCGTCGACGTAGCCGGTCCGGCGCTGCTCGGCCAGCCACTGGATTGCCTTGACGGCATGCGCCTCGTTGCGGGCGGTGTCCGTGGCGCCGGCCGAGCCCTCGGTGTAGCCGAGGAGCTTGCCGTCGTAGGCCAGCTCGAACTGGGTGAGCAGGTCGGTCTCGTGGGGGCCGGGCGCGGCGAAGACCGTGCAGTGCTCGGCGGCCGGGATGTACCACTCCAGGCCCTGGAAGATCAGCTGGCGCGGGTTCTCGGCGCGCGCCTTGAGGATCTCCGCGTGCTCCATCTTGGCGCCGTAGTAGGCGTGCCCGAAGTTGGAGTGCTCGTTGAACACCATCCAGTCCAGGCCGTACTTCGCGGCGGCCTGCGCCTGCTGGGAGAACGTGTACTTGGCGTCGTGGCTGTACACGGAGTGCACGTGGTGGTCGCCGACCAGGTAGGCGAGGCGCGGGTCCTCGCCGCCCAGGCCCTGGCGGGCGGGGGAGGCGGCGAACGCGGGGGTGGCCGCCGAGCCGAGGGCGAACGCGGCGCCGAACAGGCCCGCGCGGCGCAGGAGTCCGCGCCGCGACACGCCTTGGGCGTCGAGGTCGGCGGGGGAGACGGAGGGATCGGCCCAGGAGGGCAGCTGCTGCTCGGTCATGAGAGTGGTGATCCTCGTAACGGGGGTCAGTGGGTCATGAAGGAGGAGACGGGCAGCGCCCGCGCGACGATCCGGACGTCGCCGAGGCGGCCGTGCAGGATCTGGTCGATCTTGTCGGCGTACTCGTAGCCGCCGAGCAGCCAGGGCTTGCCGGAGGAGGCGATGCCGATCGCGGGGGCGTGCGGGTTGCGGGCCACCGGGCAGCCCTGCACGTACATGACCGTGTGCCGGCCGTCGTTGACCACGGCCACGTGCCACCAGATCTCGGGGTCGGTCTCGTCGCCCCAGTTGGTGGCCAGCTGCTGCTGGTCGAGCGGGTGCGCCGCCCACTGCGGGCCGGGACCGTCGGACAGGGAGAGGGTCGCGAGCGGCTCGTCGGGGTCGTCGGTCACCGTGCCGACCGAGCCGTTGCGGCCGGTGCGGCTGACCAGTCCGGACCAGGCGTTGTGCGAGGCGTCCCAGTCGGCGGGCAGCCGGTAGAACGCCTCGATGGTGTAACCGTCCTTGAACGTGGCCGAGTTGAGCGGCGCTCCGTCGACGGTCTTGAGGTACGCGCCCTTCAGCGGGGACTTGTAACCCGTGAACTCCAGGCTGCCGTGGCCCGGCTGGTCCGGGTGGTGGTCCGCCGACCAGCCGAGGGTGCCGCCGCCCACCGAGACCACGGTGAGGTCGTTGCCGTGGCCGGAGAGGTCGCGGACCGTACCGGAGACGGCCGAGTCGAACCGCCAGTAGGCGGCCGTGCCCCGGACCAGCAGCTGCGAGACGGGCCGCGCCGGGCGGACCGGCACCGGGTCGAAGCCCTCGAAGCGGTCCGCGAAGTCGAGGTCGACGGAGAAGCGGTCGCCGTCGCCGCTCAGCTCCATCTCCTGCCGCTCCAGCTCGTTGAGGCCCTTCTTGGCCCGGCCGAGGATCCACGGCGAGACCGTCTCCACGTCGATGACGTTCCGGTCCAGGTCGAAGTGGTACAGGCGGATCATCGCCGCGCCGCCGAAGTACCGGTTCTGGTAGTTCGTCAGGTGCAGGTGCACCTCGTTGCCCGCCGCGTTCTTCCGGGTGGCGCGGCCCGCGGGCCAGTAGTGGCCGTTCAGGGTGAGGAAGATCTGGTCGTGCTCGTTGACCAGCTGGTCCCACAGCTGCTGGCCGTACGACGACAACGTGTCGTCGTCCACGACCAGTTCGTGCGTGGTGAGGATGACCGGCGTCTTCGGGTGCCGGGCGATGACGTCCTTCGCCCAGGCGTACCCCTTCGCCGACAGCCGCCAGTCCAGCGCGAGGACGAGCCACTCGCGCCCGGCCGCCTTGAACAGGTGGTAGGTGTTGTAGCCGTCCGAGGAGGCGCCGCCGAAGGTGGACTTGTCCTCGAAGCGCTGCGGGCCGAAGGCGTCCAGGTACGGGGTGGAGCCGCGCTGGTCGTCCGTGGAGGACCGGATGTCGTGGTTGCCGGCCAGCACGCTGTAGCCGACCCCGCGCCGGTCGAGGATCCCGAACGCGTCGCTGATCGCGGCGAACTCCTCCTCGGCACCGTTCTGGGTGAGGTCGCCGAGGTGGGACAGGAAGACGATGTTGTCCTCCTTGGCCTGCTCCAGCAGATACCGCAGCGAGGCCTCGATCGGCGCCGGGTTGATGCTCGGCCCGTCGAAGAGGTACTGGGTGTCGGGCATCACCGCGAGGGTGAAGCGCCGGCTCTCCGTGTCGGGCCGGAAGCCGGACCCCGAAGCCGCCTCGGCGACGGTCGGCAGCGCCACCCCGGCGGTGGCGGCGGTGGCGGCGGCGCCGAGCAGCGCGGTCGCCCTGAGGAAGCTGCGTCTTCCGGCTCCGGCCTGCGCGGCCTCGCCCTGAGGATGGTCATGCGAAGTACACACGTGTGCTCCGTGAGTAAGCAGAAGTGACGAGGGAGGGCGTGGGGGGATCTCAGAGGACGCGCAGGGTCCAGCTCCAGCGGTGGACGCCCGGTGCGACGAGGTAGGAGGGGAAGGTGTCAGGACCGCACGAGGCCGTACCGAGGCCCCGGTGTGCGGCGTCGATGTGGACCACACAGCCCGGACGCGGCACGAGTTCGTCGTGGTGCGTGACGGCGGTGAGGTCCTCGGCGCGGTGGCGGGTGACGGAGACCTGGCGGGGCTCGTCCAGTTCGACCGCGAGTCCGGTGGCGTCCGGCGCCGACAGCGTGAACCGCCGTACGCCGTGCCGGCCGCCGCTCTCCTGCGGCCGCAGGTACGGCGTGAACAACTCGTCCACGGGGAGGGAGTGGTGGCCGACCGGGGCACCGGCGGCACGGTCCGGGTACGACTCCCAGGGACCCTGACCGAACCACTCCAGCAGGTCGAGGCCGGCCACCGTCTCGAAGACCGAGCCGACCCGGGCCACGTCGTCGAACTCCTCGGGGAGTTCGGCCGACTCGTCGACCCGGACCCCGCCCTCGACCGGCGTGAACTCCTGCCGGTGCCGTACCACGCCGACCGTGCCGGCGTACTCGGCGAGCACGACCACCCGCTCGCCCTTCTGGTGCACGGACACCACCTTGCGCACCAGCTGGTCAAGACCCCAGGTCCGCCAGCGCAGCGCCATTCCGCCGAGTTCGTCGTTGTCGGTCGGCGCCCGCCACAGGGTCAGCGCCGGCGCGGTGGTGAGCAGCGGGTGGCGCAGCAGCCCCTCGCCGTCCACCTCGACGGCCGGCCCGGCCTGCACCGGCTCGCCGAGCGGGTCCGCCGCCCGGATCCGGATCTGCGGGGCGCAGACCTCGGTTCCGGCCGGTGCCCACGCCTGGTCCTCGCCGACCGTCACCCGCAGCGTCAGCCAGGCCTCGCCGCCGTCCGCCGGCACCTCGAAGGGCAGCGGCACGGCCGCGGTCTCCCCGGGGCGCAGCTCGGGCAGCTTCGCCGGACCGGTCAGCGTACGGCCGTCGGCCAGCGCCAGCTCCCAGGTGCCGGTCAGCCACTCCAGGCCACGGAAGTGCTGGTGGTTGGCGAGCACGATGCCCTCGTGCCGGAAGCAGCGGATGCGGACCGGCGCCGCGATCTCCCGGTGCTCGTACATCGCGGGCTTCGGGGTGCGGTCGGGGAAGACGACGCCGTCCGCGACGAACGCCCCGTCGTGCAGGGCCTCGCCGAAGTCGCCGCCGTACGCCCAGCGGTGGCCGGGCGCGGTGACACCGTTGTCGTACAGTCCGGCGCCCGTGCGCCCGACCGGTCTTCCGTCGCTCACCCGCTGGAGAATTCCGTGGTCCCAGAACTCCCAGATGAACCCGCCCTGAAGACCCGGAGTGGACTCGATGGCGGCCCAGTGGTCGGCCAGCGTGCCGTTGCTGTTGCCCATCGCATGGGAGTACTCGCACTGGATCAGCGGTTTCGTCTGCTCCCCGGACAGGGCGTGGGCGACGCAGTCCTCCAGCGCCGCGTACATCGGGCAGGCGATGTCGGAGGCCACGTCCGGGTCCGCCCAGCCGAGCTTGGCCGCCCCCTCGTACTGGATCGGCCGGGTCGGGTCGTGCCGTCGCACCCAGCCCGCCGCCGCGTCGTGGTTGGCGCCGTAGTCGGACTCGTTGCCCAGCGACCAGATGATGATCGAGGGGTGGTTCTTGTCCCGCAGCACCATGCGCGAGACCCGGTCCACGAAGGCGTTCAGATAGCGCGGGTCGTCGGCGATCTCGTGCGCGTGGTCGTGGGACTCGATGTCCGCCTCGTCCACGACGTAGAAGCCGAGTTCGTCCGCGAGGTCGTACAGGGCCGGGTCGTTGGGGTAGTGCGCGGTGCGGATCGCGTTGAACCCGAACCGCTTCAGCACCACCAGGTCGGCGCGCATGTCGTCGTACGACACCGTCCGCCCGGTCAGCGGATGGAAGTCATGGCGGTTGACGCCCCGGATGAACACCCGCTCGCCGTTGACCAGCAGGTCCCGGCCGACGATCTCGACGTCGCGGAAGCCGACGCGGTGGAACGAGCTGTCGGCGACCGTGCCGTCCGCGCGGTGCAGCCGGACGGTCAGCCCGTACAGCTCGGGCTGTTCGGCGTTCCAGGTGCGGACCTCGGGCACGGCGGCATGGATCCGGGCCTCGCCGAGGAAGTCGGAGACCCGGTCGTCCTCGATGTTGACCCGGTCGAACTCGGCGTCCTGCGCGAGGAGTTCACCGTCCAGGTCGGCCGTGACGTACCAGCCGCCGGGCAGCGCCCGGTCGCCCGCCGCGTTCCGTACCAGGCAGTCCACCCGCAGCTCGCCGTCCTGCCGCGCCCGCACGCCCACGTCCGCGAGATACAGCGGATCGGTGGCGTACAGCAGCACGGACCGGGTGATCCCGCCGTGCCACCAGTGGTCCTGGTCCTCGATGTGCGTGGCGTCCGACCACTTGACGACGGTCAGCCGGAGGACCGACCGCTCGCCGGGACGGACGACTCCCGTCAGGTCGAACTCGGCCGCCAGGTGCGAGTCCTTGGAGACGCCCACCGGCCGCCCGTCGAGGTGCACGAGCAGCACGCTCTCGGCCGCGCCCACCTGGAGCACGATCCGGCGCCCGGCCCACTCGGCGGGGACGTCCAGCTCCCGCTCGTAGACCCCGGTCGGGTTGGCGGCCGGCACCTGCGGCGGGAACTGGCGAAACGGCATGGTGACGTTCGTGTACTGCGGCAGGTCGTCGGTGTCCTGCACGGTCCAGGCGCCGGGGACGTACGCCGTGGACCAGGCACCGCCGACCGGCGCGTCCGGAGCGGGCAGCAACTGGAAACGCCAGTCGCCGTCCAGGGGGAGTGCTCCGGAGCGCCGGTCGACGGCGTTCATGGGGAGCCGGCCCCAGGAGGTCACCTCGGGTGCCTCCCAGGGGCGCAGGGCGATCAGGCGGTCGGTGGGAAGTTCGTCGGTCATGACCATTCCGAAGTCGGTGGGGCGGGGCTGGGCAGGACCCGTCCCGCCCAGCCCCACGCGGGGTCGACGGGGATGCCGAGACGGTCCAGGGCGGTGGGGGCGATGTCGATGAGCCGGGGGGAGTCGAGCCGGGTGCCCGCGGCGGGCGCGCCGGGTTCGGCGAGGATCACGAAGACCTCGCGTTCGGCGTGCGTGTCGCCACCGTGGCCGCCGGCGTCGAGATGGCCGTGGTCGGTGGTGACCAGGACGGTCCACCGCTCCGCGGGACCCCGGCCCTCGATCGCCGTCAGCAGCCGCCCCAGGTGGGTGTCCTGGGCGAGCAGGGCGGCGTCGTAGGCGGGGGAGAGGGGGCCGGTGGCGTGGCCGGCCTCGTCGGTGGAGCCGAAGTACACGAACAGCAGGTCCGGGTCGTGCTCGGTGAGCCAGCGGACGGCGGTGCGGGCGACGAGGTCGTCCGCGGTGGCGTAGCCGTCGCTCTCGCCGTCGTGGTGCACCCGGCGGCCGACGGCGGGGCCGAGGACACCGCGGTGGACCAGCTCCGGCCAGGACACCGCGGCCGCGGTGCGCAGACCGGGGCGGGCGGCGGCCGCACGGCTGAGGAAGTCGGGGTGGCGGGTGTAGTCGGCGCCCACGAAGTCGTTGCCGGTGACGCCGTGCCGGTCGGGCCAGACCCCGGTCAGCACGCTCGACCAGCCGGGCCCCGAGTCGGTGTAGGCCATGCTGGTGGACGGCCCGCCCTCGGCCTGGCCGTCCGTCTCGCCGTAGGGCAGCAGGCTGGTGCCGTACGCGCCCGCGGCCATCAGTCCGTGCAGCACGGGCGCGTGGGCGGGCGAGAGAGTCAGCCGGTCGGGGCGCAGCCCGTCCATGCCCACCACGAGCACCCTGCCGTGCGCGGTGCCGTCCCGGCCGGGGGGCACGGCACGGCGCCGGGCGAACGGCAGGCGGGCGGAGGGCCCCGCACCCTCCGCTGCCCGCGTCCGCCCGGCGTCGGTGTCCGTCACCGGATCCCTCCTCTGTCTCACGTGCGCGTCCCACACGTGGCGCGGGTCAGGTGCCCTGCACCGCGCCCTCGGTGGCGCCCGCGATGAAGCCGCGGGCGAAGATGGCGAAGACCAGTACCAGCGGGAGCGACGCCATCAGCACACCGGCCATGACCATGCTGTAGTCGGTGGTGTGGCCGACGTTGAGCTGGGCCAGCTCCACCTGGAGGGTCACGTGGTCGGGGTTGGTGAGCACGATGAGCGGCCAGACGTAGTCGTTCCAGGCACCGACGAAGGCGTAGATGGCGAGGAAGGACAGCGCGGGCCTGATCATCGGCAGCGCGATGTTCCAGTACTGGCGGAAGAACCCGGCGCCGTCGATGCGCGCGGCGTCGAGGAGTTCGTCGGGCACGCCGTTCTCGATGTACTGGCGCAGCCAGAAGATGCCGAAGGCGTTGGCCAGGGCGGGCGGGACCAGTGCCTTGAGCATGCCGACCCAGCCGATGTTCGACATGAGGATGAACTGCGGCAGGATCGCCAGCTGCAGCGGCAGCATCATGAACAGCAGCAGCGTGCCGAAGAGCACCTTGCGGCCCGGGAAGTCGAACTTGGCGAAGGTGAAGGCCGCCAGCGAGTCGATGAACAGCACCAGGACGGTGGTGACGGTCGCGACGATGACCGTGTTGAGCATCGACCCGAAGAAGTCGATGGTGTTCAGCACGTGCCGGATGTTCTCCAGCAGGTGCGAGCCGAAGGTGAACTTCGGCGGGCTCTTGTAGATGTCCTGGGTGGTGTTGGTCGCCATGACGATCGTCCACACGAACGGGAAGACCGAGAGCAGGACGGCCGCCATGAGGATGATGTGCGCGGTCAGGCCCTTGGGGCGGCGCAGCCGCCTCGCGCGCGGGGCCGGCCGCGCCGGGCCGGCCGTCGGAGCGGCTGCCGGATCGGCTGTGGTCACGGCTTCCTCCCTCGTTGGGTGATGCGCCAGTTGACGGCGACGAGGACGATGATCAGCAGGAAGAAGGCCCACACGATGGCGGCGCCGTAGCCGTAGTCGTTGTTGAGGAAGGCCGACTGGTAGAAGTACAGCAACGTGGTCAGACCGGCCTGTCCCGGGCCGCCGAGGTTCGCGTTCGCGGCGTTGCTGGCGAACAGGACCTGGGGCTCGCTGAAGCTCTGCAGGCCGTTGATCGTCGAGATGATGACGGTGAACAGGATGATCGGCCGCATGATCGGGACGGTGATCTGGAAGAACGTGCGGACCGGGCCGGCGCCGTCCATCTTCGCCGCCTCGTAGATCGAGGTCGGGATCGCCTGGAGACCGGCCAGGTAGATGATCATGTTGTAGCCGGTCCACATCCAGGTCATCAGCAGCGAGATGACCACCTTGATCAGCCACGGGTTGCTCAGCCACGGCACCGGCGAGATGCCGACCGTGCCCAGGATCGCGTTGACCAGGCCGAAGTTGTTGCTGAACACCGCGCCGAAGAAGATCGCCACGGCCACGATCGAGGTGACGTTCGGCACGTAGAGGGCGATCCGGTAGAAGCCCTTGAAGCGGCGCACCGAGTGCAGCAGCGTCGCCAGCACCAGGGCGCCCAGCAGGGTGGGCACGGTGGACAGCACCCAGATCACCAGGGTGTTGCGGATCGACAGCCAGAAGACCGGGTCCGACCACAGGAACTTGAACTGCTGCAGGCCCACGAACTGCATGTCGCCGAGGCCGTCCCAGCGCTGGAAGGCCAGGTACAGCGAGTAGAAGACCGGGAAGAACGAGAACGCGGCGAAGATCAGGTAGAAGGGCGAGATCGCCAGGTACTGCCGCCAGTACGCCAGCGGGCCGCGCCGCTTGGGCCGGACGGTGCCCGCGGGCGTGGCGCGCCGCGGGCGGAACCGGGCCGGGCCCGGCCCGCCGCGGTGTTCGGGCACCGCGGCGGGACCGGTCACCGGAGGTGACGTCATGCTCAGTTCACCCCCTGCCGCCGGGCGATCTGCTTGGCCTGGCTGACCGCGTCGTTCCAGGCGTCGTCGGGCTTCTTGCCCTTGGCCTCGATGTTGGTCAGCTCCGTCTTGTAGGGGGCCATGACGGCGGCGTCGGCCGGGGCCTCGTAGGCGGCCGGGACGGACTTGGCGGCCGGTCCGAAGACCTCGATGATCTTCTGTCCGCCGAAGAAGGCGTCGGGGCCCGTCATGGCCGGCATGGTGTACGCGGCCGGGGCGGCGGGGAAGATGGCGGCGTCGGTGAACCCGCGGGCGTCGTTGGCCGGGCTGAGGATCCAGCTGATGATCTTGAAGGCCTCTTCGGGGTTGCGGCACTGCTTGGGCAGGGCCAGGTAGGAGCCGCCCTGGTTGGCCGGTCCGACGGGCATCGCGCACACCCGCCACTTGCCCTTGGTCTGCGGGGCCGCCTGCTCGATGTCCAGCGCGTGCCAGGCCGCGCCGAGCTCGGTGAGGAGGTTCTTGCCGACGGCGGCGTTCCAGGAGTTGTCGTTGATCTTGGCGTCGAGGCCCAGGGTGTAGGGGCGCACCGACGTGGTCCACGCGGCGCGGATGTGGTCCTGGTCGCCGATGAAGTGGTTGTTCTTGTCGATGAACCGCTGGGTGCCCTGGCCGATGGTCATGTCGAACATGGAGCCGAGGTTGTTGACCAGGTAGGTGCCGGGGTTCTTCTTCTGCACCTCCAGGCCGAGCTGGAAGTAGTCCTCCCAGGTCGTGACCAGGGCGGCGACCTTGTCGGGGTCGGTGGCCACGCCCGCCTTGGCGAACAGGTCCTCGCGGTAGAAGAGCGCGGTGGGGCCGATGTCGATCGGGAAGCCGATCTGCTTGCCGTCGGAGGTCTGGGCGAGCTTGGTCTTCCAGCCCAGGTACTGCGAGGAGAGCTTCTTGAAGCCCAGGTCGTTCAGGTCGAGGAAGCGGGAGGCGTTGGGCAGGAAGGAGGCTATGTCCTCGCCCTTGATGCCGGTGATGTCGGGCACGGAGGAGCCGCCCGCGGCGAGCGTGGTGGTGAGCTTCTGCTTGAAGTCGCCGCCGATGGAGGCGGCGGTCAGCTTGACCGAACCGCTGAAGTGGGTCTTCGCCTCCGCGACCACCTTCTCGCTGAGCGCACCGCCCCAGTACCACAGGGTGAGGTTCTTGCCGTTCTTGGTGCCGCCCGATCCTGAGCCGCCGCATGCGACGGTCAGGCCGGACGCGGCCGCGGTGAGCGCGGCGGCCTGGAGGAAGCCTCTACGTGAAAGGTCCACGGGTCACTCCTGTTGTTCCTGTTCGTGGTACTGAGGGGCGTGGTAGTGAGGGGCTTGGTGCTGTGGGGCGTCGGGCTGTCGGGCGTGGGGCCGTCGGGCGTGGGGGCTGCGGATCGGGCGTGGGGCTGTGGGTCGGGTCCGGGTCAGTGCTGCCGGGCGGGCGGGGTGACGGGGGCGTGGCGCACCGGCGGGCCCACGTCGGCAGGGATGCGGTCGGCCAGGAAGCCGTACGCGCGGCGCAGTTCGGGGTCGGTCTGTGAGCGCCACCAGCGGTCGACGCCGTACCAGCCGGGGGCGGCGAGCGCCCCGCCGTGCCGCTGGACGGAGAGGCCGGCCGCGAGCACCGCGAACCGGAGCCGCTCGGCCAGCGGCCAGCCGCCGAGCGAGGCCGCGACGAAGCTCGCGCCGAACACGTCCCCGGCACCGGTGGCGTCCAGGACGTCGACGGCCAGTGCCGGGACCTCCGCGTACTCGCCGGTGGTCTGGTCGACGGCCACCGCGCCGTCCCCGCCCCGGGTGACCACCGCCACCGGCACCAGCTCCGCGAGCGTACCGAGGGCGGCGACCGCGGTGTCGGTGCGGGTGTAGGCCATCGCCTCGGTCTCGTTGGGGAGGAAGGCGTGGCACAGGGCCAGCTGGTCGAGGAGGTCCTGGGACCACTTCTGGGTGGGATCCCAGCCGACGTCGGCGTAGACGTGGGTGCCGTTCGCGGCGGCCTTGGCGATCCACTCGCGGGGCTCGGCCTCGATGTGCACGAGCGCCGTGCGCGCCTCGGGCGGGTCGCCCATCAGCACGTCCTGAGAGTACGGGGGCTCCTGGCCGTGGGTGACGAGGGCCCGGTCCTGACCGGTGGCGAGCGAGACGGTGACGGGGGTGGGCCAGCCGTCCGCGGTGCGGGAGAGCGAGAGGTCGATCTCCTCCTGGTCGCACAGGACGTCCCGGCAGTACTCGCCGTAGAAGTCGTCCCCGAAGACCGTGGCCAGCGAGGTGCGCAGGCCGAAGCGGGACGCGGCCACCGCGAGGTTGGCGATGCCGCCGGGGCCGCAGCCCATGCCCGCCGTCCAGATCTCCTCGCCCGCCGTCGGCGGCTTTCCCAGCCCCGTGAGGACGAGGTCGTAGAAGAGCAGCCCGGTCAGCAGCACGTCGGGCCTGTCGTCGTCCACGCGCACAGCCTCTCGTCAAAACTCGTCAATTTCGATGACCGGAATCGTGCGCCGCTCTGCGAGATTGGTCAATACCCGAGCAGAACTGAGCATGGATTTGATTGAAGATGACGAGTAGTGTTCGCCGCGTGCTGGCAGAACGACGACATCAACTCATCCTGCGGGCCCTGCGTGCCGGCGGCCCCGCGGCTGTGACCGACCTCTCCGAGCAGCTGGGTGTGAGCCCGGCCACGATCAGGCGCGACCTGGTCAAGCTGGAGGAGGACGGGCTGCTCACGCGTGTCCACGGCGGTGCCGTCGTCGAGGAGGGCGACCAGCCCTTCGCCGAGGTGGCCGAGGTGCGGGTGGCCGAGAAGGACGCCATAGCCGAGCGTGCCGCGGCGCTGGTCAGGGACGGCCAGTCGGTGCTGCTCGACATCGGCACCACCGCCTTCCGGCTCGCCCGGCAGCTGCACGGCCGCCGCCTCACGGTCATCACCAGCAACCTGGTGGTGTACGAGGAGCTCGCCGACGACGAGGGCATCGAACTGGTGCTGCTCGGCGGCATGCTCCGCCGTGAGTACCGGTCCCTGGTCGGTTTCCTCACCGAGGACAACCTGCGCCAGCTGCACGCCGACTGGCTCTTCCTCGGCACCAGCGGGGTCCGCCCGGGCGGACAGGTGATGGACACGACGGTCGTGGAGGTGCCCGTCAAGCGCGCCATGATCAAGGCGAGCGACAACGTCGTGCTGCTCGCCGACACCGCCAAGTTCCCGGGGACGGGCATGGCGAAGGTCTGCGGTCCCGAGGACCTGGACGTGGTGGTGACCAACGCGCCGGTGGACGCAGTGACGCGGGCCTCCTTCATGGAAGCCCGCGTCGAGGTGGTAGTGGCAGGAAAGGCTCAAGCTTGAATCCTCTCCCTCGGAGCCGAAGGAGATTCCTGGCTCACGCTGCTCAAGCGCTCAGCGAGCGATCGAGTCTTCCGCGATCAACACCAGCCGGGTTGAAACCAGCCCGGGTTCTTGGAGCAAGTACACAGAGACAGTGCGTGCTTGGTTCTCGCAACGCACTAAGCAGACCTTATCCGTTCATATGGGCAGAGATCCGCCGAACTGGCGAATCTCCGACCCGAGATCTGTTCCGTGAAGGCTCGATCGCTTCGTGGCCTGAACGCGTGGGCATCCTTGGAGGAAGCCGGTGAAACTGACGATTCTGGGCGGCGGCGGGTTCCGCGTGCCGCTCGTGTACGGCGCACTGATGACGGACCGGGCCGAGGGGCGGGTCACCGAGGTCGTGCTGCACGATCTCGACGCCGGCCGGCTGTCCGCGGTCGCCCGGGTCCTGGCCGAACAGGCGGCGGGCGTCCCGGACGCCCCCGCCGTGACCGCCACGACCGACCTGGACGAGGCCCTCACCGGCGCCGACTTCGTCTTCTCGGCGATCCGGGTCGGCGGCCTCGAAGGCAGGGCGAACGACGAACGGGTGGCCCTCGCCGAGGGCGTCCTCGGCCAGGAGACGGTCGGCGCGGGCGGTATCGCCTACGGCCTGCGGACCGTCCCGGTCGCCGTGGACATCGCCCGGCGGGTGGCGCGCCTGGCCCCCGACGCCTGGGTCATCAACTTCACCAACCCCGCGGGACTGGTCACCGAGGCGATGTCCCGGCACCTCGGCGACCGCGTCATCGGCATCTGCGACTCCCCGGTCGGCCTCGGCCGCCGGATCGCCCGGGTGCTCGGCGGGAACCCGAAGGAGGCCTGGATCGACTACGTCGGCCTCAACCACCTCGGCTGGGTACGCGGTCTGCACATCGCGGGCCGCGACGAACTCCCGCGGCTGCTCGCCGACCCCGACCTGCTCGGCTCCTTCGAGGAGGGCAAGCTCTTCGGCGTCGACTGGCTCCAGTCCCTGGGCGCCATCCCGAACGAGTACCTGCATTACTACTACTTCAACCGCGAGGCCGTCCGCGCCTACCAGCAGGCCGAGAAGACCCGCGGCGCCTTCCTGCGCGACCAGCAGGCGCACTTCTACGAGGCGGTCGCCGCCCCCGGTTCCAAGGCCCTGGACGTCTGGGACCGCACCCGCGCCGAGCGCGAGGCCACCTACATGGCGGAGAACCGGGAGACGGCCGGCGCCGGCGAGCGCGACGCCGACGACCTCTCCGGCGGCTACGAGAAGGTCGCCCTCGCCCTGATGCGGGCCATCGCCCGCGACGAGCGCACCACCCTGATCCTCAACGTCCGCAACCGCGACACCCTCGCGGTCCTCGACGGCGACGCCGTCATCGAGGTGCCCTGCCTGGTCGACGCCAACGGCGCCCACCCGGTCACCGTCGCCCCGCTGCCCGACCACGCCACCGGTCTTGTCTGCGCGGTCAAGGCGGTCGAGCGCGAGGTGCTCGCCGCGGCCGAGTCCGGCTCCCGTACGACGGCCGTGAAGGCGTTCGCCCTGCACCCGCTGGTCGACTCGGTGAACGTGGCCCGCCGGCTGGTCGAGGGGTACACCGAGGTCCACCCGGGCCTCGCGTATCTTAAGTAGCCAGCCGCCCGGAAAGCGCTTTCCATCCCTCTTCTGGAGACTTCCATGCACGACGAACGCCGCCGGATCGAGGAGCGCGTAGAGCGCCTCCAGAACCAGCGCATCAAGCCCGCGATCTACGCGGCCGCCGTCCCCTTCGAGGTGGCCGCCTGGCAGGCCCCGGGAGAGCCGGTCTCCTTCGAGGAGGCCACGGCGGCCCCGTACGAGCCCTTCGCCATGGACACCCCGTGGGGCCCGCCCTGGGGCACCACCTGGTTCCGGATGCGCGGCCAGGTGCCCGCCGAGTTCGCGGGCCGCCGCGTCGAGGCCGTCATCGACCTCGGCTTCGTCGGCGACTGGCCCGGCAACCAGGCCGAGGCCCTGGTCCACCTCACCGACGGGACCCCGCTGAAGGCGGTCAACCCGCTCAACCAGTACGTGGCGATCGCGAACCCGGCGACCGGCGGCGAGGTGATCGACTACCTGGTCGAGGCCGCCTCCAACCCGGACATCCTCGCCAACGACTTCCGTGAGCCCACGCCCCTCGGCGACGTCCTGACCGCCGGCGACAAGCCGCTCTACACCTTCAAGCGTGCCGACATCGCCGTCCTCGACGAGAACGTCTGGCACCTCGACCTCGACATCCAGGTGCTGCGCGAGCTGATGCTGGAGCTGGGCGAGCACGACCCGCGCCGGCACGAGATCGCGCACGCCCTCGACCACGCGATGGACCTGCTCGACCTGGACGACATCGCCGGCTCCGCCGCCGCCGTCCGCGAGGCCCTGAAGCCGGCCCTCGCCAAGCCCGCGCACGCCAGCGCCCACATCGTCTCCGGTGTCGGCCACGCGCACATCGACTCGGCCTGGCTGTGGCCGATCCGCGAGACCAAGCGCAAGACCTCCCGCACCTTCTCCAACGTGACATCGTTGGCGGACGAGTACGAGGAGTTCGTCTTCGCCTGCTCGCAGGCCCAGCAGTACGAGTGGGTGCGCGACAACTACCCGCAGGTCTGGGCCCGCATCCAGGAGTCCGTGAAGAAGGGCCAGTGGGCGCCGGTCGGCGGCATGTGGGTCGAGTCCGACGGCAACCTGCCCGGCGGCGAGGCGATCGCCCGCCAGCTCGTGCACGGCAAGCGGTTCTTCATCGAGCACTTCGGGATCGAGACCAAGGGCGTCTGGCTGCCGGACTCCTTCGGCTACAACGCGGCCTACCCGCAGCTCGCCAAGCTGGCCGGCAACGAGTGGTTCCTCACCCAGAAGATCTCCTGGAACCAGACCAACACCTTCCCCCACCACACCTTCTGGTGGGAGGGCATCGACGGCACCCGCATCTTCACGCACTTCCCGCCGGTCGACACCTACAACGCCCGCTTCAGCGGCGAGGAGATGTCCCGCGCGGTCCGCAACTACGCCGAGAAGGGCGCCGCCACCCGCTCGCTGGCCCCCTTCGGCTGGGGCGACGGCGGTGGCGGCCCCACCCGCGAGATCATGGAGCGGGCCCGCCGCCTGAAGGACCTGGAGGGCTCCGCGAAGGTCGAGGTCGAGCACCCGGACGCGTTCTTCGCCAAGGCCCGCGCCGAGTACGAGGACGCCCCCGTCTGGGTCGGCGAGCTCTACCTGGAACTGCACCGCGCCACCTACACCTCGCAGGCCCGCACCAAGCAGGGCAACCGGCGCAGCGAGCACAAGCTGCGCGAGGCCGAGCTGTGGGCGACCACGGCCGCCCTGCACGTGCCCGGCTACAGCTACCCGCACGAGAAGCTCGACCGGCTCTGGAAGACGGTCCTGCTCCACCAGTTCCACGACATCCTGCCGGGCTCCTCGATCGCCTGGGTGCACCGCGAGGCCGAGGCCGAGTACGCCCGCGTCGCCGAGGAACTGGAGGCGCTCACCAGCGAGGCGGTCACCGCCCTGGGCGGCGGCACGGCCCGCGTCTTCAACACCAGCCCCTACGACCGCGCCGAGGTCGTCCGCGACGCCGCCGGCACCCCGGTCTACGTCGAGGTCCCGGCGAGCGGCAGCGCCCCGCTGACGGCCGCCGCCGAGGCCCCGCTGCCGGTGACGGTCGAGGGCCGGGTCCTCGACAACGGACTCGTCCGGGTGGAGATCGCCGAGGACGGCACCCTGTCGTCCGTGTACGACCACCGGGCCGGGCGCGAGGTCCTCGCCGGCCAGGGCAACCTGCTGCGCCTGCACACCGACCTCCCCAACTACTGGGACGCCTGGGACGTCGACAAGCACTACAAGAACCGCTACACGGACCTCCTGGACCCCTCGCAGATCACGGTCGCCGACGAGGACCCGCTGGTCGGCTCGATCCGGGTCACCCGCCCGTTCGGCAACGGCTCGACGATCGTGCAGACGATCACCGTGCGCGCCGGCAGCCCCCGGATCGACTTCGAGACCGACATCGACTGGCACGAGGCCGAGAAGTTCCTCAAGGCCGGCTTCCCGGTGGACATCCGCGCCGCGCACTCCTCCGCCGAGATCCAGTTCGGCCACATCCAGCGGCCCACGCACACCAACACCAGCTGGGAGGCGGCCCGTTTCGAGGTCTCCGGCCACCGCTGGGTGCACCTCGCCGAGCCCGGCTACGGCGTCGCCGTGATCAACGACTCGACGTACGGCCACGACGTCTCCCGCACGGTCCGCGAGGACGGCGGTACGACCACCACGGTCCGCCTCTCCCTGGTGCGCGCCCCGCGCATCCCGGACCCGGGCGCCGACCAGGGCCGTCACCGCATCACGTACTCGCTGCTGCCGGGCGCCACCATCGGGGACGCCGTCGCCGAGGGCTACGCCCTCAACCTCCCGCTCCGGGTGGCCGACGCGGCGGGCGAGCCGCAGCCGGTGGTCTCGGTGGACGGCGCGGGCGTGACCGTCGAGGCGGTCAAGCTCGCCGACGACGCCTCCGGCGATGTCGTCGTCCGCCTCTACGAGTCCCGCGGCGGCCGTGCCCGGGGCGTCCTGCGCACCGGCTTCCCGCTGGCCGGCGCCCAGGTGACCGACCTGCTGGAGCGCCCGCTGGAGGACGCGGCCACCGACGGCGACAGCGTCTTCGTCGAACTGCGCCCCTTCCAGATCCTCACCCTCCGCCTCCGCAGGAGCTGACCGGATGGCCATGCAACCCTGGTTCACCGACGCCAAACTGGGGATCTTCGTCCACTGGGGCATCTACGCCGTCGACGGGGTCCAGGAGTCCTGGTCCTTCTACGACGACATCGTGCCGCACGACCAGTACATGTCCCAGCTGGACCGCTTCACCGGCGCGAAGTACGACCCGAGGGCGTGGGCGGACCTGTTCGCCCGCGCCGGCGCCAGGTACGCCGTCCTCACCAGCCGCCACCACGACGGTGTCGCCCTGTGGGACACGGCGTACGGCGACCTCAACCTCGGCAAGGACTACCTCGGCCCCTACGCCGAGGCCCTGCGGGAGAAGGGGCTGAAGGTCGGCCTCTACTACTCGCACTCCGACTGGAACCACCCCGACTACGCCTCCACCCGCAAGCCGGGCCGGCCGCCGGAGCTGGAGGACAACCGGTACTCGGAGGTGGCGGCGGAGGACGAGGACCTGGCCGCCTGGGAACGCTTCATCGCCTACCGCGACGGCCAGATACGGGAGCTGGCCTCCCGCGTCCGGCCGGACCTGATGTGGTTCGACGGGGAGTGGGACCGCAGCGAGGAGCAGTGGCGGATCCCCGAACTCGCCGCGCTGATCCGGTCGTACGTCCCGGACGTCGTCTTCAACGCGCGCATGCTCGGCGAGGGCGACTACGCGACGCCCGAGCAGGGCGCCCCCGTCGTGCCCCCGGACGGCCCCTGGGAGCTGTGCCTGACGATCAACGACTCGTGGGGCTACCAGCACCAGGACCACAACCACAAGTCGCTCGCGCAGCTGATCCGCTACTTCACCGAGACCATCGGTGGCGGCGGCAACCTGCTGCTCGACGTCGGCCCCATGGAGGACGGCACCATCCCGCAGCCGCAGGTGGAGCGCCTCGAAGGGCTGGGGGAGTGGATCCGCAGGCACGCGGACGCGGTGTACGGCACCGGGCGCGGCCTGCCGGCCGGGCACCACTACGGGCCCAGCACCCTCTCCGCGGACCGGCGCACCCTCTACCTCACCCTGTTCGACGCCCCGCGCGCCGAGATCGGCGTCCGGGGCCTGGCGACCAAGGTGAACAGGGTCACCGTCCTCGGAACCGGCACCGAACTCGGCCATCAGGTGGTCGGCGGGCTGCACGAGGCGGTCGGCGTGCTGTGGATCGACCCGCCGGCCGCGGCCGATCTCGACCCGTACGCCACCGTCCTCGCCGTCGAACTGGACGGCGAGCTGGAGCTGTACCGGGGCTCCGGTCGGTTCTGAGCGGGTTTGCTGGCAAAAGCCCAGAATTCTCATATGAAGAATTAAGAGAACGGTAAGTTGGCTGGTCGCGGCGGCTTTTCGGGCCGCCGTGACCCTGGTGGTTTGCCTCTTGGACACCTTGAGTTCGCCTGGCACCCCTGGGATGCGTGACGGCAGGGACGAGAGAGAGGCATCACCGTGCGAGACCCGCGAATGTCAGCGATCGCCAAGGGGCTGAAGCGCCGGGGACGGCTCATGGCGCAGGCCGTGAGTCCGCCGCGCAAGACCCTGGACGCGATCCCGACCCAGCGCCCGGTCGCGCGCAAGCCGGCCCCCACCAGCGACTACGTGGCCCCGATCGCCCCGCGCCTCGTGGCGTCCCCGGTCTTCGTCCTGTCCTCGGTGCGCTCCGGCTCCACCCTGCTGCGCGTCCTGCTGAACAGCCACACCCGCATCCGCGCCCCGCACGAGATGCATCTGCGCACGGTCCACGTCCGCATGTCCCGCGACTTCACGGCCGACGCCATGAAGGAGCTGGCCCTGGACCGGGACGAGCTGGAGCACGTCCTGTGGGACCGGGTGCTTCACCTGGAGCTGAGCCGCAGCGGCAAGGACGTCATCGTCGACAAGACCCCGCCGAACACCCTCATCTGGCCGCGCCTGGAGCGATGTTGGCCCGAGGCCAAGTTCGTCCTGCTGCTGCGCCACCCCGGCGCCGTCATCCAGTCCCTGACCAACCGCCGTGCCGAGCCCAACCACGAGGCGATCCGCGCCGAGGTGCTGAGCTACGCCGAGAAGCTGGAAGAGGCCCGGCAGTCGCTGCCCGGCGCCCATGTGATCACCTACGAGGACCTCACCGCCGAGCCGGAGCGGGTCACCCGGGGCCTGTGCGAGTACATCGGGGTCCCGTGGGAGAGCGGCATGCTCGACTACGGCAAGCAGAACCACGGCACCTTCAAGCCGAAGCTCGGCGACTGGTCCAGGGAGATCAAGTCGGGCAGGATCCAGGCCGCCCGGCAGGCCGACCCCACCGCCGAACTCCCGCCCCGCCTCGCCGAGATAGCGAAGGCGTGGGGGTACCCGGTCTAGGCACCCCCACGCCGGTCCACCGCTCCCCGGTCAGCCGGTGAAGCCGGCCGTGATCCCGGTGAACTGCCAGTTGTTCTGGCTGATGCCGGAGCAGTTGCTCACCACTCCGCCGCCCGCGCAGCCGCGGTCCCGGTTGACGGACCAGAAGGCGAGCCGGGCGATGTGGTGCGAGTTCGCCCAGTCACGGATCTGCGTCCAGATCGCCGGGGTGGTGGTCTCCTGCTGGTCCGAGAGACCGTTCATGCCGGAGATCCCGATGTGCGCGTAGGCCGTGGCGTCGTCCCAGCCGAAGGTGGACTTCAGCTTGGTCTTCAGCCCTTCGGCCGCGCTCACGGTGTTGCCGTACATGTCGGAGCCGCCGCCGAAGTCGAACGGCATGATCGTGAAGACGTCGATGTCGGCGCCGATCGACTGAGCCTGCTCGATCAGCCGGTTGCCGTAGTACGTCGGCCCGGTGGTGGACGTGCCGAAGGTGACGATCGTCTTCAGGCCGGGGTTGTTGGCCTTGACCGTCTTCAGGGCGGTCAGGATCCTCGCCTGCACGGCCTCGTTCTCGAACTCGTCCGTGTTCTCGATGTCCATGTCGACGGCCTTGAGGCCGTAGGCGTCGATCACCTTCTGGATCGCCCCGGCCAGCGCGCTCGCGGACGAGCAGTTGGCGCCGAGCTTGCTGCCCTGCCAGCCGCCGAACGAGGGCACGATGTCACCGCCGGCCGCCCGGATCTGGTTGATCGCGGTCTGGTCGACCCCGCCGGTCAGCGCCCGGCTGCCGTCCCAGGCCGGCGTGCAGCCGCCCGAGTCCAGCATGAAGGCCATCGTGAACCACTTGACGCCGGTCGCGCTCATCACCGTGGTCGGGCTGGGCGGATCGCCCCAGCCCTCGTACAGATAGGGCGCGGCCTGCTTGAAGCCGGTCCCGCCGCCGCTGCCCGCGTTCGTGGTCACCGACACCGAGTTGGAGGCGGCCGACACGTTTCCGGCCGCGTCCCGGGCCTTCACGGTGAACGTGTACGCCGTGCCGGCCGAAAGCCCGCTCACCGTCGCGGAGGTCCCCGAGACGCTCAGCACCTGGCTCGACCCGCTGTAGATGTCGTACGCCGCCACCCCGACGTTGTCCGTCGCGGCCGACCACGACAGCGAGACGCTCGACGAGGTCTTCCCGGTGGAGGTCAGGTTCGAGGGCGCGCTGGGCGCCTGCGTGTCCGAACTCCCGCCGGGCCCGTCGAGACTGATGTCGTCGGCGTAGTACGTGCCCTGCGCGTACCACCCGTGCACATAGATCTGCGCGCTGGTCTGCGTGGCACCGGTGGTGAAGGAGACCGTCAGCTGGCTGTACTGGGACGCCGACGTCGTCCAGGTCGAGGCGCCGCCGGTCACCCCGAGATAGACGTACGAGCCGCGGACCCAGCCGCTGAGCGAGTACGTCGTGTTGGGCCGCACGGCGACGGTCTGCGTGCACTGGGCGTTGTCACTGGAACTGGCCGCCCCCGCGAGGGCCTTGGAGCCCCCGTGCACGGGCGACGACACGACCGAGCCGAGGTTCCCGGAACAGGACCAGGGCGACAGGCTCCCCGACTCGAAGCCGGGGTTGGTCAGAATGTTGGCCGCCTGCGCGGTACCGGGCAGCGCGATGGCCCCGGCGAGCGCGAGAGCGGCCGACCCGAGCAGCGCGAGTATGCGACGTCTGGAACGTCTGAGCGAGTTACGCACACGATCTCCCTGATGGAATGGGGGTGTTCGGGGAGTTGCACCAAGGTGCAAGGGGAGTGCGCAACCAAGTTGGTATGGACCAATCCACCTGTCAAGGAGAGAGACGTGAATTGGTCCATACCGGTGAGCTGGGTGCCCCGTAAGGGGCGCGGGGCTGTATCGATATGCGGCTCCGCCGCGTGGGCGCGACCGGCCCCCACCGGACCCGCAGTCGGCGATGTACCTAAAGCGGCAGCGCCTCAGCCGTCGCCCGCACGGCAACAGGCGAAGCCTCCGGCGACGGCAGCACCACCTCTTCCGTCTCCTCCCGCTGCACAGGAACCGACGGCAACACGGGCTTCGGCCCAGAAACCACCGCGTAGTCCTGCCCCAGGAACGGCGGCTCGATCACCCCAGGGTCCTCGCCCAGCGCCAACTGCACAGCCGCCCAAGGCGCGTTGACCCCGCAGAGCGACAGCTGGTGCAGCCCCCCGGCGGGCCGCGTGTTGACATCGAGCAGCACCGGCTCGTCGCCGTACATCCGGAACTGGATGTTGGACAGGTAGTGCAGCCCGAAGCCCTCGGCGATGATCCGGGCCGGCTTCAGCCACCGCTCGTCGAGCGTGAAGCCGCGCCGGCGCCCCTTCTTGGTCCGGCCGACGGCCATCCGTAGCAGGTTGTCGGGCCCGGTGAGGCAGTCGACGGACACCTCGGGCTCCTCCAGACGGGGCATCACCAGCCAGTCCACCGGCTGGTCGGCGCGCCGCAGCGCGTCCATGACCAGGTCGAACTGGACGTAGGGCCCCGGGAACCCGTTGAGGTGAAAGAGCGAGAAGGGGGCGCGTGTGATCACCCGGAAGCCCACACCGCCCGCACCGGCGGCCGGCTTGAAGCAGGCCTTGTGCCCGCCGGCCTCCAACTCCTCGACCGCGACGGCCAGTTCGTCCGCCGTGCGGACCCGCCACCACGGCGGCACCGGGACCCCGACCGAGGCCACCGCCTCGTACGCGGTGGCCTTGTCCTCGAAGACCGCGGTCCCCTCCGGCGTCGGCGCCAGCAGGGCCGTACCGATCGCCTCGAAGTCCGCGCGGTGGGCGACGATCGCCGACTGGTGCAGCCGGGGCACGAAGACATCGATGCCACGGCGCTGGCACTGGTCGAGCGCGTACTCGACGTAGGCGGCCGGGGACAGGCCCTCCGGCTCCAGTTCGGCGGTGTCGGCGGCGGCCAGCACGGGGGAGTCGGCGTCACCGTGCGTCGCATGGATGTCGACCGCCCGGTCGCTGGGATTTCTCCGCAGCTGATCCATGAAGAACACGTTCTCCGCGTACGTGCGGTTGAGCCAGACGCGTACGCGAGAGCGCATTAATGCCGCCTTTCGGGGTTTTCGGGCAGGGCTCAGCGGGCCCGTGCCCGGGCAGGGTGGTTGGAGGGACACCAAACCGCCCTGGGCGAAGGGGCGTTCGTGGCGGTGGTGTTGGAGGGATCATACGGCTTGCGAGGGGCCCCGCGTGCAACGCGAGTGTTACGGATTTCCTCGGGCTGTCCACGCGCGTTTTCCTGCACCGTCCGCGCCGGTTTCCTTGACGGCGGCCGATCGCCCCGGGCCGGCCGGCGGATGGCGGCAACCGGTCGGCGACAGGCCGACAGGGACCCTTGTTCCGCGCCCCCGTCATGTGTTGTGGTGGGGGGACGACGACATGATCGGAAGGGGTACGGTGTGGAGTCCACGGCCGGTGCCGGGCGGTTGCTGGCCATCAGCGACCTGCACATCTCGTACCCGGAGAACCGCGAGCTCGTCGAGAGGATGCGCCCGGAGACGGACGACGACTGGCTGATCGTCGCCGGTGACGTCGCGGAGACCGTCGCCGACATCCGCTGGACGCTGGAGACCCTGGCGAACCGCTTCCGCAAGGTGCTGTGGGCGCCCGGCAACCACGACCTGTGGACCCACCCCAAGGACCCGGTCACCCTGCGCGGAGTCGCCCGCTACGAGCATCTCGTCGACCTCTGCCGCGAGCTGGGCGTGGTCAGCCCCGAGGACCCCTACCCGGTCTGGGAGGGCGCGGGCGGCCCCGTCGTCGTGGCCCCGCTGTTCCTGCTGTACGACTACTCCTTCCTCCCGGCAGGCTCCGCCACCAAGGAGGAGGGCCTCGCCTACGCGCACGGCACCGGCATCGTCTGCAACGACGAGTACCTGCTGCACCCCGACCCCTACCCGACCCGCGAGGCCTGGTGCCGGGCCCGGGTCGAGGCCACCGAACGCCGGCTCGCCGAGCTGCCCGAGGACCTGCCGACCGTGCTCGCGGGCCACTACCCGCTGGACCGGCACCCCACGGACGTGCTCTGGTACCCGGAGTTCGCCATGTGGTGCGGCACCACCCGCACCGCCGACTGGCACCGCCGGTTCCGCGTCGACACCATGGTCTACGGTCATCTGCACATCCCCCGGACCACCTGGCTGGACGGCGTCCGCTTCGAAGAGGTCTCCGTGGGATACCCCCGCGAGTGGCGCAAGCGCTCCCGTCCGCCGGGCGAGCTGCGCCGCATTCTGCCGATGGAGGTCGGAACCGGTGATCGAGGAGCTGCTCCCGGAGTCGGTGGTGGCCGTGGAGATGCTCGGTGAGGAGGCGGTCCGCGAGGCCCCCCTCTACCCCGAGGAGGCCGCGCTCGTGGCCCGCGCCGTGCCCAAGCGGCGCCGCGAGTTCTCCGCCGTGCGCGCCTGCGCCCGGAGCGCCATGGAGAAGCTCGGAGTGGAGCCGCAGCCCGTCGTGAGCGGCGAGCGCGGCGCCCCGCGCTGGCCGGACGGGCTGGTCGGCAGCATGACCCACTGCGAGGGCTACTGCGCCGCCGCCCTGGCCCGCGCCGGCGACCTGGCCTCCCTCGGCATCGACGCCGAACCGCACGCGGCGCTCCCCGAGGGCGTCGGCGAGTCCGTGCTGCTGCCCTCCGAGCGGGAGCGGCTCGCCCGGCTCGCGGCCGAGCGGCCCGGCGTGCACTGGGACCGGCTGCTGTTCAGCGCCAAGGAGTCCGTCTACAAGGCGTGGTTCCCCCTCACCGGCAGGTGGCTGGACTTCATGGAGGCCGACATCGAGCTGGTCCCGGAGCCCGGCGCACGGCCGCACGGCACCCTGCGCGCCCGCCTCCTCGTCCCCGGCCCGCAGGTCGGCGCGGAGCGGCTGCAGCTCTTCGAGGGCCGCTGGAGCGTGGGGCACTCCATGCTGACCTCGGCCGTGGTCGTGCCGCACCCCTGACCGCCCCGGCGCCGGCTCAGGTGGGCGGGCACCAGTCGTGCAGCAGCCGGAAGAACGCCTCCTCGTTGCCCATGAGCCCGGCCCGGGCCAGGGCCTCCTCGGCCTCGGCGAGCACGGCCGGTGGGACCACGAAGGGACGGCCGCCGTCGGGTGGTCCGTCGAAGGCGGCGCGCACGGTGTGCAGCAGCCGCAGATAGGCCTGGACGGCGGTGCGCTCACGGTCGGTCAGTACGGCGGTGGGCATCGGTCGGCTCTCCCCGTCGGTCGTCACGGTCACGCGCCCGCGCGGCGCGGGCACACCGCGTGTGCGGTGCGCACCCCCCAGCTTGCCGTCCGCCACTGACAACGCCCCCGAGCCCGCTCCCGGTTCGCCCGCTTAGCGGAGGCGAAACCTCGCCGAAATTCCCTGAGGGAATGTCTCCCTACCCTGGAAGGAAGGGAGATCGGGCGGCGGCACACGCGCCCTGGAGAGCGGGGGAGGCCGAGCCGTGGAGGACGTGACGCAGGGCCGCCCGGGACGCACCACGCGGCTGCGGCCGGTGGGCGACCGGGAACTGATGACACACCACCGGGTCGTGCACGGCTACCGGCGCGCCTTCCGGATGGCCGGCGAGGGGCCCGCCCTCGTGCTGGTGCACGGCATCGGGGACTCCTCGGCGACCTGGGCCGAGCTCATCCCCGACCTCGCCCGCACCCACACCGTGATCGCCCCCGACCTGCTCGGCCACGGCGAGTCCGACAAGCCCCGCGCCGATTACTCGGTCGCCGCCTACGCCAACGGCGTGCGGGACCTGCTGACCACGCTGGGCGTCGAGTCCGCGACCCTGGTCGGGCACTCGCTGGGCGGGGGCGTGGCGATGCAGTTCGCCTACCAGTTCCCCGAGCGCACCGAGCGGCTCGTCCTGGTCAGCGCGGGCGGTGTCGGCCGTGAGGTCAACCCCGTGCTCAGGCTCGTCTCGCTGCCCGGCGCCCATCTGCTGCTGTCCACGCTGCGGCTGCCCGGCATGCGGCTCCAGGTCGGCCTCGCGGCACGGCTGCTGAAACTTCTGGACACCGACCTCGGCCAGGACGCCCCCGAACTGCTCACCCTGGTCGACGCCCTCCCCGACGAGATCTCCCGCAACGCCTTCGTCCGCACCCTGCGCGCGGTCGTCGACTGGCGCGGCCAGGTCGTCACGATGCTCGACCGCTGCTATCTCACCGAGGGCATGCCGACGATGCTGCTGTGGGGCGACCGCGACAGCGTGGTCCCGGTACGGCACGCCCACCGCGCCCTGGCCGCGATGCCCGGCGCCCGGCTGGAGATCTTCGAGGGCGCCGGCCACTTCCCCTTCCACACCGACCCGGCCCGGTTCGTCGCCCTGGTGGAGGAGTTCACCGCGGGCACGGCCCCGGCGCACTGGAGCCGCGAGCACTGGCGGGCGCTGCTGCGGGACGGGCGTCCGGACTCCGGCACCGCCCCCGGTCTCGCCGCACCCCACGACCTGCGCGAGGCCAGCGAGCGCAGCGCCACCTGACGGCGCGTCCCTTGCCGCGCCTCATCCGCCGCGTGTCACTTCCCCGGGTACCCCAGCGACGCCTCGATGCGCCCGGCCACGTCGTGCCGCCGTACCGGCCCGCGCAGGGTCGAACCCGCGAGCCAGGTACGGCACTTGCTGGCCAGCAGCAGGCCGAAGGTCTCCGCGTCCCGTTCCTCGCCCCGGTCGAAGCGGGTGCGGGCGGCCACCCCCTGGACGGCGGCCCGTACTGCGGCCCGCACCGCGGCCCGGTCGGAGTCCGGCCCGCTGCCACCCGTAGCGCCGCCCCTGCCCCTGCCCGTGGCCTCGTCCAGGAGCCGTGCCGCCGCGCCGATCCCCTCGACGTCCTGGCCGTGGTGCCCGGCGTACAGGTGCCACAGTTCGTGGCCGAGGATCACCAACTGGTGGTCGGGCGCGGTGCCCTCCTCGACCACGACGAGGTCGCGGTCGGTCAGGTCGAGCCAGAGTCCGCTGGCCGTGCCGGGCGGGAAGACGGCCGTACGGAACAGGACGGGGCGGCCGCGGCGGCGGCTCGTCGCGTCGCACAGGGCCCGGTACAGCTCGTGCGGCGGGGCGGGCGCCGGCAGCGTCAGTTCCCCGACCAGCTCACCGCTGAGCCGGCGCATGTCCCTGCCGATGCCCACTGTCCGCGCTCCCTCAGCTCACGACTCCGGCCGCCGGACGCTCTCCAGCAGCATGTCCAGCCACTGCGCGACCTTGTCCCGGTGCTGGTCCGTGGGCAGCTGGGCGGCCCGCCAGGCGATGCCGCGCACGCCGTGGTCCTGGAGCAGCCGCTGCAACGGGTCCTCGGCGGCCTCGGCCGCGGCCCGCTCCCGGTCGGCCAGCTTCTGCAGCAGCTCCTGCTCGACGCGCTGCAGGGCCCCGGCGAGTGCCTCGGGATCCTCCGCGGTCAGGAAACCGGCGTGCACGCGGAAGAACCGCTGGAGGGCGTCGCAGTGCTCCATGGTCGGGCGCCGGTCGCCGTTGATGAGGGCACCGGCCTGCTGCCGGGACATGCCGGCGCCGTCGGCGATCTCCTGCTGGGTGTGCTTGCGGCCGCCCGGCTTGAGCCGGGTGCGGCGCAGCAGGTCGAGGCGTTGCAGGAAGCGGGCCTGGACGTCGGGCTCGCCCGCGGGCCGGCCGCTCAGCAGGGCCTTGACCACGGACTCGGGGGCGCCGCAGGCGTAGGAGAGCCGGCCGACGTCGAAGACCTCGGCGTGCGGCACACCGAGGCGGTCGGCGAGCGCGGTGACCCGGGCGACGACGGCCGGCAGCTGGGCGGTCGCCGAGGCGCCCGGATCCTCGTAGCCATCCGTCACCGACAGAACTCCTACGTCTCTCAGAGGAATCAGGGGCTTCTCACAAGCCGTTGCCGTGAACAGCCGTTGCCGTGAACCTCCCGGAGATTAGCGGGTGGTTCGAACTCGCATCCAGGTCTCGCCACAACTGTGGCCAGTTTCGGACGTCAACAGGCATGAAATGCCACGATAGTTGACATGACTCCGGGTGGGGCAGCAGGATCACAACGCCGCGAGAAGGCCGCATAGGCAAGAGGGGTGACCTCCCGATGGCATATCAGGCAGGTGGGCGGCGGCCGGTGCCGCGGCCCGTCCCCGAGAGTCTTGAGGCCCAGGCCTATCTCCAGGACTACGCGTTGCTGCTGGACGCGGTCCCCTTCCCGTCCCTGGTCGTCGACCATCGCTGGGACGTGGTGCTCGCCAACAGCGCGTTCGAGACACTTTTCCGCGGGATCGCCCCGCACCCCACGGCCATGCCCGGGGACAACTTCCTCCGGTTCGTCCTGTTCCATCCGGAAGTCGGCTCGGTGCTCGGCGCGCACGAGGCCGGCTGGTGCCTGCCGATGCTGGCCCAGTTCAAGACCACCCTGGAGCGGTACGGCCACGACCACGAACTCCAGTCGATCCGCCGGGAGATCGCCCAGGACCCCATCATGGAGGCCGCCTTCCGGCACGGTCTGCCGCACTGGCTGCGCGCGGTCGGCGAGCAGGGCGCCCAGCTGGACGGCGCCGTCCGGCTGCTGCTGCACCCCGATCCGCTGCTCGGCGTCACCGAGTGCCGGGTCGTCGGCGAAACCCCCAAGACCCTCTGCGACATGGGCTACGCGCGTTACACCCTGGTGCTGCGCGACTCCCCCCGCCCCGCCACCACCCCGCGCCGCTCCCGCCGGCCCGGCGGCCTGGGCGCCCATCTGACCGTGGTCCCCGTCACCGAAGCCTGACCCGGCACCGCCGGCGTTCAGGTCGCCGACGGCGCCGGGCCGGCCGTCCGCCCCGGTGCGCTCCGGGGACCGCCTCAGGCCGGGGCCACCACCAGCACGAGCGGCACCCCCTGGCACGGCACCAGCCGGGCCCCGTCGAACACACCCGGCCGCCCGCTCTCCAGCACGGCCGCGAAGTCCGGGCCCTTGGTCAGCGAGCCGGCCAGCCGTGCCGGGTCCGCCGACGCCGCCACCCGCCCGCGCGCGTTGACCAGCCGGGCGGGCCCGGGCAGTTCGCGCAGCAGGGGCAGCGCGGCCGCCTCGAAGTGCCGTAGATACACGTCGGCCGCGGCCACGCCCAGGAAGCGGCCGGCCAGCTCCACCGGCGCGGACAGGGTGAGGCTGTACTCGTCCGAGCAGAGATAGTCGACGTACGGCCCGGCCACCGCCCGCCGCCCGGTGTCCCGGGGCAGCGCGAACCAGTCCCAGTGCGTGTAGTCCGAGTACGCCGACGACCGCGGGTCGAGGTCGAGCAGGAGCGGCCGTACGTCTCCCTGGGCGTCGGTCTGCCACCACTCCAGCCAGGCCGGGACGTCGGCCAGCAGTCCGGGCGCAGCCACGAAGCCGACACCGGAGACCAACTCCTGCCGGGTCAGCCGGAGATGGAGGCCGGGGCGGAGCGCGGCCAGGTCCGCGGTGACCGGCCGGCGGCCCTCGGCGGCCACCCGGGCCAGCAGCGCGGCCGTGTCGGCGCGGGTCTGCGCGACGGCGTCGAACACCGTCTCCAGGGCGTGGCCGACCCGCGCGGCGATGTGCTCGGCCACCGTGTCGAGCGTGGCGGTCGGGGCACCGGAGGGGGCGGTGCTGCGGCTCATGCTGCCCTCCAGCGGACGGGGGAGCGGGCGCGGCGCGGCTAGAGGGTCAGACGCAGGGCGATGAGCCGTGCCGTCGAGTCCCGTACGCACCGCTCGGCCAGCTCCCTGGCCGATGTGTGCGCCCCATCCTGCACGGCCGAGATTACGGACCGGTGACGGTCCGCCACCTCTTCACGATATTCGTCGTCACCGAGCACAAGGCAGAGCAGCGCCCCCACCTCCGTCTGGAGGGCGACCTGTTCACGGGTGAGCCGGGCGGACTGGGCGGCGGCGGCCAGCTCGACGTGGAAGCGGCCGTAGACCCGGCTGCGGGCGGGCGCGTCCGGTGCCTTGCGCAGTTCCTCGGTGGTCCGGCGGAGCTGGTCCAGGTCGTGGTCCTCGGTGCGCTGCGCGGCGAGGTGGGCGGCGGTGCCGGACAGGGCGGCCCAGTGGTCGCCGAGGTCGCGCAGCTCCTCGGGGCTCCAGCCGCGCAGCCGTTCCCTGAGCCGCTCCTCGCCGGGCAGGTCGGGGAGCGCGACGAAGCTGCCGCCGCCGCGGCCCCGGCGGGTGACGACCAGCCCCTGCTGGCGCAGCGCCATCAGCGCCTCCCGCAGGGTCACCGTGGACACCCCGAGCTGTCCGGCCAGCTCCGTCTCGCCGGGCAGCTGCTCCCCGTCGGCGAGCAGGCCGAGTTCGATGGCGTCGCCGATCCGGCGCACCACGGCGTCCACCCGGGCCCGGCTGTCCACCGGGGCGAAGACGGCCTTTCGGGCGCCGCCGTCCGTCTGCTGCTGTTCCACGGCCCACCACCCTATGCGTTGACCCAAGCTTTACCTCAGAAGGGTCTTGAGCTTTGAACTATGACTTCATATCTTTCCGATCATCACGTCCAACGCAAGAGAGCGCCAGAAAGGTTCCCGCCCATGGAGGCCAGCGCGATCCGGTTGCGGGATCTGCGGAAGTCGTTCGGCGAGACCAGTGCCGTGGCCGGGGTCGACCTGGAGATCCGCGACGGCGAGTTCTTCTCGATGCTCGGCCCCTCCGGCTCCGGCAAGACCACCGTCCTGCGCCTGATCGCCGGGTTCGAGACCCCCACCGCGGGCGTGATCGAACTCGCCGGCCAGGACGTCACCCGCCGCGCCCCCTTCGAACGGGACGTGCACACGGTCTTCCAGGACTACGCCCTGTTCCCGCACATGACCGTCGAGCAGAACGTCACCTACTCCCTCAAGGTCCGCGGCGTCCCCAAGGCCGAGCGCCTGGTCCGCGCCCGCAAGGCGCTCACCGAGGTCCGCCTGGAGGGCTACGGCGGCCGCCGCCCCTCCCAGCTCTCCGGCGGCCAGCGCCAGCGCGTGGCCCTCGCCCGCGCCCTCGTCGGCCGCCCCCGCGTGCTGCTCCTCGACGAACCCCTCGGCGCCCTCGACCTCAAGCTCCGCGAGCAGATGCAGATCGAACTCAAGGCCCTGCAGCGCGAGGTGGGCATCACCTTCGTCTTCGTCACCCACGACCAGGAGGAGGCCCTGACGATGAGCGACCGCGTCGCCGTCTTCCACCAGGGCCGTATCGAACAGGTCGGCACCCCCGCGGAGATCTACGAACGCCCCGCCACCTCGTTCGTCGCCTCCTTCGTCGGCACCTCCAACCTGCTCACCGGCGACACCGCCCGGCGGGTGCTCGGCGCGGACGGCACCCACAGCATCCGGCCCGAGAAGATCCGGGTCATCGAGGAGACCGACGACGCGGACGCCCCGGAAGAGGCCACCGCCGTCGGCACCGTCGCCGAGGTCGTCTACCTCGGCGACGCCACCCGCTTCCTGGTCGACCTGGACGGCGGCGGCCGGCTCACCGCGCTCCAGCAGAACCTCGACACCTCGGCCGAGGACGTCGCCGCCTACCGCGGCACCCGCGTCCGGCTGCGCTGGCAGCGCCGGCACACCGTCCACGTCCCCGACTGATCCGCCGTCCCTCACGTCTGGAGTACGTCGTGCGCCTCACCCGTCCCCTCGCCTCGGCCGCCGTGGCCGCCCTGCTGCTGGCCGCCACCGCCTGCGGCTCCTCCGGCTCCGGCTCCTCGACCGGCCTCAACCCGCCCGACCTCAAGCCCCTCGCCGAGCTCGGCAAGACCGAGGGCGAGGTGAACCTGATCGCCTGGGCGGGCTATGTCGAGGACGGCTCCGACGACCCCAAGGTCGACTGGGTCACCGACTTCGAGCAGCAGACCGGCTGCCAGGTCCACTCCAAGGTCGCCGCCAGCTCCGACGAGATGGTCAAACTGATGAAGACGGGGGAGTACGACGCCGTCTCCGCCTCCGGCGACGCCTCGCTGCGGCTGATCGCCTCCGGCGATGCGGCCCCCGTCAACACCAAGCTCGTACCGAACTACCAGGACATCTTCAGCGGCCTGAAGAACGGTGCCTGGAACTCCGTCAAGGGCCAGATGTACGGCATCCCGCACGGCCGCGGCGCCAACCTGCTCATGTACAACACCCAGAAGGTCAGCCCCGCGCCCACCTCCTGGTCGGCCGTCTTCGACGACGCGGGCCAGTACAAGGGCCATGTGACGGCCTACGACTCGCCGATCTACATCGCCGACGCGGCCCTGTACCTCAAGGCGACCAAGCCCGAGCTGAAGATCAAGGACCCCTACGCGCTCGACCAGAAGCAGTTCGACGCGGCCGTCGCCCTGCTGAAGCAGCAGAACGCGGACATCGGCGAGTACTGGAGCGACTACCTCAAGGAGATCTCCGCCTTCAAGAGCGGCGACTCGGTGGTGGGTACGACCTGGCAGGTCATCGCCAACCTCGCCGCCGACGAGGGTGCGAAGGTCAAGGCCTTCGTACCCGAGGAGGGTTCCACCGGCTGGTCCGACACCTGGATGGTCTCCGCCAAGGCCAAGCACCCCAACTGCGCCTACAAGTGGCTCGACTGGATCGTCTCCCCGAAGGTCAACGCCGAGGTCGCCGAGTACTTCGGCGAGGCCCCGGCCAACGCCAAGGCCTGCGACCTGACCAGCGACAAGAACTTCTGCGCGACCTACCACGCGGCCGACGAGAGCTACTGGAAGAACATCGCCTTCTGGAACACGCCCATCGAGCAGTGCCTGGACGGCCGCACCGACGTCAAGTGCGTGCCGTACGCCAAGTGGGTGCAGGCCTGGACCGAGATCAAGGGCTGAGCCATGACCGTGCTCACCCGGACCGCGGGGGCGCTGCACCGGCGCCCCCGGCTCCGCCTGGCCCTGCTGCTGACCGCCCCGCTGCTGTGGCTGGCGGTGCTCTATCTCGGTTCGCTGGCCGTGCTGTTCGTCTCCGCGTTCTGGACGACGGACTCCTTCACCTCCGAGGTGGTGAAGGTCTGGTCGACCGACAACTTCCACGAGCTGTTCACCACGCCGGTGTTCCGGCAGGTGATCCTGCGCAGCGTCGGCGTGGCCCTCGCGGTGACCGCCCTGTGCGCGGTGATCGCCTTCCCGGTCGCCTTCTACACGGCGCGGGTGGCGAAGCCGAGCCGGCGCCCGCTCCTGGTCGTCGCCATCCTCACCCCGCTGTGGGCGAGTTACCTGGTCAAGGTGTACGCCTGGCGGCTGATCCTCTCCGAGGGCGGGCTCGCCGACTGGGCGCTGAAGCCGTTCGGGCTGAGCGGTCCCGGCTTCGGCCTGCCGGCCACCGTGCTCACCCTGACGTACCTGTGGCTGCCGTACATGATCCTGCCGATCCACACCGCGCTGGAGCAGCTGCCCGACAACCTGCTGGACGCCTCGGCGGACCTGGGCGCGCGGGCCGGGCGGACCTTCCGGTCCGTGGTGCTGCCGATGGTGCTGCCGTCCGTCGCCGCCGGGTCGGTGTTCACCTTCTCGCTCAGCCTCGGCGACTACATCACCGTGCAGATCGTCGGCGGCAAGACCCAGCTCATCGGGAACCTCGTCTACGCCAACATCGAACTCAACCTGCCCATGGCCGCAGCCCTCGCCACCGTCCCGGTCGTCGTCATCGTGCTGTATCTGCTGGCGATGCGGCGGACGGGCGCGCTGAGCAGTCTCTGACGACGGGTGATATGTCACATGCCACTCTCCCGAAACGCCCGTATCGCCCTCCGTGTCGCCGCCGGTCTCGGCTTCGCGGTCATCTACGTGCCGCTGCTGCTCGTCCTCGTCAACTCCCTCAACCCCGACCGCAGCGCGAGCTGGCCCCCGCCCGGCTTCACCACCCGCTGGTGGTCGGCCGCCTGGCACAGCTCCGGCGCCCGTGAGGCCCTGTGGACCTCGGTGAAGGCGGGGCTCGGCGCCACCGCGATCGCGCTGGTGCTCGGCACGCTCGTCGCCTTCGCCGTCGCCCGGTACCGCTTCTTCGGCCGGGACGCCCTGTCCTTCGTGGTCGTCCTGCCGATCGCGCTGCCCGGCATCGTCACCGGCATCGCCCTCAACTCGGCCTTCAGCACGGTCCTCCAGCCGCTCGGCGTCGGGCTCGGCCTGTTCACCGTGGTCGTCGGACACGCCACCTTCTGCGTGGTGATCGTCTTCAACAACGTCGTCGCCCGGCTGCGCCGCACCTCCGGCAGCTACGAGGAGGCGGCGGCCGACCTGGGCGCCGACACCTTCCGCGCCTTCGTCGACGTCACCTTCCCGCTGGTGCGCTCGGCGCTGCTGGCGGGCGGGCTGCTCGCCTTCGCCCTCTCCTTCGACGAGATCGTCGTCACCACCTTCACCGCCGGTCCGGGCGTCCAGACCCTGCCCCTGTGGATCTTCGACAACATGACCCGGCCCCAGCAGGCGCCGGTCGTGAACGTGGTGGCGGCCGTCCTCGTCCTGCTGTCCGTCGTCCCGATCTACGTCGCACAGCGGCTGTCGGCGGACACCGCGACCGCGAGTCGCGTCTGATCCCCGGCCGGCCGAGGAGGACCGACTTTCGACGGTTACGCAAGCAGCTTGCGTAACTTGCGCTACCCTTGCGCGCATGACGCGACGACTTGCGGAAGTGGCCAAGAAGGTCGGGGTCAGCGAGGCCACGGTCAGCCGGGTGCTCAACGGCAAGCCCGGGGTCTCCGAGGCCACCCGGCAGGCGGTGCTCTCGGCCCTGGACGTCCTCGGCTACGAGCGGCCCACCCAACTGCGCGGCGAGCGCGCCCGGCTCGTCGGCCTGGTCCTGCCCGAGCTGCAGAACCCCATCTTCCCGGCCTTCGCCGAGGTCATCGGCGGCGCGCTGGCCCAGCTCGGGCTGACCCCGGTGCTGTGCACCCAGACCAAGGGCGGGGTCTCCGAGGCGGACTACGTCGAGTTGCTGCTGCAACAGCAGGTCTCGGGCGTGGTGTTCGCCGGCGGGCTGTACGCCCAGGCCGACGCCCCGCACGACCACTACCGGCTGCTCGCCGAACGCAACATTCCGGTGGTGCTGGTCAACGCGGCCATCGAGCACCTCGGGTTCCCCGCGGTGTCCTGCGACGACGCGGTGGCGGTGGAGCAGGCCTGGCGGCACCTGGCCTCCCTCGGCCACGAGCGGATCGGTCTCGTCCTCGGCCCGGCCGACCATGTCCCCTCGGCCCGCAAGCTGGCCGCGGCACGGGCCCTGGGGGAGCTCCCCGAGGAGCGTGTCGCCCGCGCCATGTTCTCCATCGAGGGCGGTCACGCGGCCGCCACCCGGCTCATCGACCAGGGCGTCACCGGGATCATCTGCGCCAGTGACCCGCTTGCGCTCGGCGCCATCCGGGCGGCCCGCCGCAAGGGCCTGGACGTCCCCTCCCGGGTCTCGGTCGTCGGCTACGACGACTCCGCGTTCATGAACTGCACCGAACCCCCGCTCACCACCGTCCGCCAGCCCATCGAGGCCATGGGCAGGGCGGCCGTGGAGCTGCTGAACGTACAGGTCAACGGCAGCGCCGTGGCCCCCGAGGAACTGCTCTTCGAGCCCGAGCTGGTGGTCCGCGGTTCCACCGCGCAAGCACCTCGCGACTGAGACGGGGAGTTATCCAGGAGATCCCATCCACTGTCGAATAATTACAGATTCTGCGCGACATATTGCGGACTCTTGCTCCCGGTGCTTGAGTGTGCGGCGCCCACCGGTCCCGGTGCGGCGCCCACCGCTCCTGTCTGGGGGGTCCACCGATGTCCAGCACCGGGTTCCGCCGTGCTCTCGTCGCGATAGGCGTCTGTTCCTCGCTCGCGCTCTCCGCCTCCGCCTGCGGGTCGAGCGACGACGCGGGCAGCGGCAAGACGCGCATCACCGTCAACTGCCAGCCGCCCAAGAGCGCCAAGGTCGACCGCTCCTTCTTCGACCAGGACATCGCCGCCTTCGAGAAGCAGAACCCGGACATCGACGTCGTCGCGCACGACGCGTTCCCCTGCCAGGACCCGAAGACCTTCGACGCCAAGCTGGCCGGCGGCCAGATGGAGGACGTGTTCTACACGTACTTCACGGACGCCAAGCACGTCGTGGACATCAACCAGGCGGCCGATCTCACGCCGTACCTCAAGGAGTTGAAGAGCTACGCCACCATCCAGCAGCAGCTGCGGGACATCTACACCGTCGACGGCAAGGTCTACGGCATCCCGCGCACCGGCTACTCGATGGGCCTGATCTACAACCGCAAGCTCTTCCAGCAGGCCGGCCTCGACCCCGACAAGCCGCCGACGACCTGGGAAGAGGTCCGCGCCGACGCCAAGAAGATCGCCGCGCTCGGCAACGGAACCGTCGGATACGCCGACTACAGCGCCCAGAACCAGGGCGGCTGGCACTTCACCGCCGAGATGTACGCGCAGGGCGGCGACGTCGTCTCCGCCGACGGCAAGTCGGCGACCGTCGACACCCCCGAGGGCCACGCGGTCCTGCAGAACCTGCACGACATGCGCTGGACCGACAACTCGATGGGCAGCAAGCAGCTCCTGATCATCAACGATGTCCAGCAGATGATGGGTTCGGGCAAGCTCGGCATGTACCTCTCCGCCCCGGACAACATCCCGATCCTGGTGAAGGAGAAGGGCGGCAACTACAAGGACCTCGCCCTCGGCCCGATGCCCGGCGGCCAGGGCACGCTCATCGGCGGCGACGGCTACATGTTCAACAAGAAGGACACCCCGGCCCAGATCCGCGCCGGCCTCAAGTGGCTCGACTCCATGTTCCTCACCCCCGGCGACGGCTTCCTCGGCGACTACGCCCGCGCCAAGAAGAACAACGCGCCCGTCGGCCTGCCCGAGCCGCGTCTGTTCACCGGCGCCGCCGACGCCAAGGACCAGGCGGTCAAGAAGGCCAACGCCAACGTGCCGGTGGAGAACTACCAGGCGTTCCTGGACGGCAACCAGTCCCTGGAGATGAAGATCGAGCCGCCGGACGCCCAGCAGATCTACTCCGTCCTCGACGGCGCCGTCTCCGCCGTCCTCACCAAGAAGGACGCCGACATCGACCAGCTCCTCAAGGACGCCAACGACAAGATCGACGGCATCCTGGCCCGGGGCTGACCACGATGACCAAGACGGCCGAGTGCCGGCCCGCCCCCGCGGCGGCCGGCGCCCGACAGACCCCGGCGCCGCCCCCGGCAGGGGACCGGAGGCGGCGCCGGATCATCGACCAGACCCGGGCCTACGGCTTCCTGCTCGGCGGACTGATCTGCTTCGCCCTGTTCTCCTGGTACCCCGCGATCCGCGCGATCGTGATCTCCTTCCAGAAGTACACGCCCGGCTCGTCCCCGGAGTGGGTCGGCACCGCCAACTTCACCCGGGTCCTGCACGACCCCGAGTTCTCGGCGGCCTGGCGCAACACCCTCACCTTCACCCTGCTCGCCCTGCTCATCGGCTTCGCGATCCCGTTCGTGCTCGCCCTGGTCCTCAACGAACTGAGACACGCCAAGGCGTTCTTCCGGGCCGTGGTCTACCTCCCGGTGATGATCCCGCCGGTGGTCAGCGCCCTGCTGTGGAAGTGGTTCTACGACCCGGGCGCCGGCCTCGCCAACGAGACCCTGCGCTTCCTGCACCTGCCGACCTCGAACTGGTCCAACGGCGCCGACACCGCGCTGATCTCCCTGGTGATCGTCGCCACCTGGGCGAACATGGGCGGCACCGTCCTCATCTACCTGGCCGCCCTCCAGTCCATCCCCGGCGAGCTGTACGAGGCCGCCGAACTCGACGGCGCGAACCTCCTCCAGCGCATCAGACATGTGACGATCCCCCAGACCCGGTTCGTCATCCTCATGCTGATGCTCCTTCAGATCATCGCCACCATGCAGGTGTTCACCGAACCGTTCGTCATCACCGGAGGCGGCCCGGAGAACGCCACGGTCACGGTCCTCTACCTGATCTACAAGTACGCCTTCCTCTACAACGACTTCGGCGGCGCCTGCGCGCTCAGCGTGATGCTCCTGGTGCTGCTCGGCATCTTCTCCGCCGTGTACCTGCGGCTGACCCGCTCCGGGGAGGACGGATGAGCAGCGCGACCCGCACCCTGATCTCGCCCGCGACCCTGGCCCGCCCGCGCGGCAGGGCCGTCTACTGGACGGTCTTCACCGGCGTCGTCCTGCTCTTCGCGCTCGCCTTCCTCTTCCCCGTGTACTGGATGGTGACCGGCGCGATGAAGTCCCCGGACGAGGTCGCCCGGACCCCGCCCACGCTCGTCCCGCACCACTGGCACCTGTCCGGCTACACCGACGCCTGGGACCTGATGCAGCTCCCCGAGCACCTGTGGAACACGGTGGTGCAGGCCGCCGGCGCCTGGGCCTTCCAGCTGGTGTTCTGCACGGCCGCCGCCTACGCCCTGTCGAAACTGAGGCCCGCCTTCGGCAAGGTGGTCCTCGGCGGCATCCTGGCCACCCTGATGGTCCCGGCCCAGGCCCTGGTCGTCCCCAAGTACCTGACCGTCGCCGACCTGCCCTTCCTCCACACCAGCCTGCTCAACGACCCGCTCGGCATCTGGCTGCCGGCCGTCGCCAACGCCTTCAACCTGTATCTGCTGAAGCGGTTCTTCGACCAGCTGCCGCGTGACGTGCTGGAGGCCGCCGAGATCGACGGCGCCGGAAAGCTGCGCATCCTGTGGTCCGTGGTCCTGCCCATGTCCCGCCCGGTGCTCGGGGTGGTGTCGATCTTCGCGCTGGTCGCGGTCTGGCAGGACTTCCTGTGGCCGCTGATGGTCTTCTCCGACACCGACAAGCAGCCCATCAGCGTGGCCCTGGTCCAGCTGTCGCAGAACATCCAGCTCACCGTGCTCATCGCCGCGATGGTGATCGCCAGCATCCCGATGGTCGCGCTGTTCCTCGTCTTCCAGCGGCACATCATCGCCGGGATCAGCGCGGGCAGCACCAAGGGCTGACGGCCCTTCCTCCGACAGAAAGGTTCGCCCAGTGGGACAGCCCAGCCATGCCCCGAAGGACCACGAGGACCATGAGGACCACGACTGGTGGCGTTCCGCCGTCATCTACCAGGTGTACGTCCGCAGCTTCGCCGACAGCGACGGCGACGGCACCGGCGACCTCGCGGGCGTCCGCGCCCGGCTGCCGTACCTCGCCGAACTCGGCGTGGACGCCCTGTGGTTCAGCCCCTGGTACCCGTCACCCATGAAGGACGGCGGTTACGACGTCGCCGACTACCGGGCCATCGACCCGGCCTTCGGCACCCTCGCCGAGGCCGAGAAACTGATCGCGGAGGCACGGGAGCTGGGCATCCGGACGATCGTCGACATCGTCCCCAACCACGTCTCCGACCGGCACCCCTGGTTCCGGGCGGCGCTGGCCGCCGGTCCCGGCAGCCCGGAACGCGACCTGTTCCACTTCCGCCCCGGCCGCGGCCCGGACGGCGACCTGCCGCCCAACGACTGGCCCTCGCAGTTCGTCGGCTCCACCGAACCGGTCTGGACCCGGCTGCCCGACGGCGAGTGGTACCTGCACCTCTTCACCCCCGAGCAGCCCGACCTCAACTGGGCGCACCCGGCCGTCCGCCAGGAGCACGAGGACATCCTGCGGTTCTGGTTCGAGCGGGGCGTCGCGGGCGTCCGTATCGACTCGGCGGCCCTGCTCGCCAAGGACCCGGCCCTGCCCGACCTGGCCACCCGCCCGCACCCCCACCCCTTCGTGGACCGCGACGAACTCCACGACATCTACCGCTCCTGGCGCGAGGTCGCCGACGCCTACGGCGGTGTCTTCGTCGGCGAGGTCTGGCTGCCCGACACCGAACGCTTCGCCCGCTACCTGCGCCCCGACGAACTCCACACCGCCTTCAACTTCTCCTTCCTGTCCTGCCCCTGGGACGCGGACCGGCTGCGGACCTCGATCGACACCACCCTCGCCGAGCACGCGCCCGTCGGCGCCCCCGCCACCTGGGTGCTGTGCAACCACGACGTGACCCGCACGGCCACCCGCTATGGCCGGGAGGACACCGGCTTCGACTTCGCGGCCAAGGCCTTCGGCGTCCCGTCCGACCTGGGACTGGGGACGCGCCGGGCCCGCGCCGCCGCCCTGCTCTCCCTGGCCCTGCCCGGCGCGGTGTACATCTACCAGGGCGAGGAACTGGGGTTGCCCGAGGCCGACATCCCGCGCGACCGCATCCAGGACCCGATGTACTTCCGGTCCGGCGGTACCGACCCGGGCCGCGACGGCTGCCGGGTGCCGCTGCCCTGGGCGGCCGGGGCGCCGCACGCGGGCTTCGGCTCGCGGGAGGAGCCGTGGCTGCCGCAGCCGGCCGGCTGGGAGTCGTACGCGGTCGACCGGCAGCAGGACGACGCCGGTTCCATGCTCGCGCTCTACCGAAGCGCCGTCGCGCTGCGCCCGCGCTTCGGCGACGGCCCGCTGACCTGGCTGCCCGCCCCCGAGGGCGTGCTCGCCTTCAGCCGCGCCGAGGGCGTGACGTGCGTGGTCAACCTGGGCGCCGCCCCCGCCGAACTCCCTGCCCACACCGAACTCCTGCTCACCAGCGGCCCGTTGGACGACAAGGGCCGACTGCCGCGGGACACGGCGGCCTGGCTGGGTTCAGTGGAGTGGCGGCGTGTCTGACGTCGTGACCGGGTCCTCCCCCCGGGGTGCCCCGCGCTTCGCCGCCTGGATCTGCTCGTACACATGGGTCCGCAGTTCGGCGAAGCGCGGGGCGACCCGGGTGTGCAACTGGTCGCGCTCGTCCGGCAGATCGACCTTCAGCTGCTCCCGGACGACGGTCGGGGACGCGGACAGGACGATCACCCGCTGGCCCAGGTAGACCGCCTCGTCGATGTCGTGGGTGACGAACAGGATGGTGATGCCGCGCTCCCGCCACAGCCCCCGGACCAGGTCCTCCAGATCGGCCCGGGTCTGGGCGTCGACGGCCGCGAACGGCTCGTCCATGAGCAGCACCCGGGGTTCGTAGGCGAGGGCGCGGGCGATCGCGACCCGCTGCTGCATACCGCCCGAGAGCTGCCAGGGGTACGCGTCGGCGGCGTCCGCGAGGCCGACCGAGCGCAGCGCGTCGGCGACCAGCTCCCCGCGCCGCTCCCGGGGCAGGTTCTTCTGCTTCAGCGGGAGTTCGACGTTGGCGGCGACCCGCATCCAGGGGAACAGACTCCGGCCGTACTCCTGGAAGACGAAGGCCATCCCGGGCGGCGGCCCGGTCACCTTCCGCCCCTCCAGGAGGACTTCGCCGCCGGTCGGGGTGAGCAGCCCGCCCATGCACTTCAGCAGGGTGGTCTTGCCGCAGCCCGACGGGCCGACCAGACACACCAGTTCGCCCGCCTCCACGGTGAAGGTGAGGTCCCGCACCGCCTCGATACGGCGGCCGGATCCGTCGTAGACCTTCCGCAGGCCGCGTACGTCGAGCATGGACCGCCCCTTCACGAGGTTCATTCAAGGCCGCCGGGTTGTCGCGCGCAGACCGTGGTACCAGCCGAGCACCCGCCGCTCGACCACCTGGAAGACCGCCGACAGCGCGAAGCCGAGCAGACCCAGCAGCAGGATCCCGGTCCACATGTCGGGGATCGCGAAACCGCGCTGGAACTGCACGATGGTGAAACCGAGCCCGTTGCTGGCCGCGAACATCTCGCTGATGACCATCAGGATGATCCCGATGGACAGCGCCTGCCGCAGGCCCGCGAAGATCTGCGGGCTCGCCGAACGCAGTACCAGCGTACGCAGCCGGGCCACGCCCGTGATGCCGTAGGACCGGGCCGTCTCCGCCATCACCGGGTCCACGGCCCGTACGCCCTCGACCGTGTTGAGCAGGATCGGCCAGACGCAGCCGCTGGCGATCACCACGATCTTCATGGTGTCGCCGATGCCCGCGAACAGCATGATGACCGGGACCAGCACCGGTGGCGGCACCGCCCGCAGGAACTCCAGGACCGGTTCGCACACCGCCCGCACCCGCCGGTAGGAGCCGATGACCGTGCCGAGGGCCACCCCCGCGACGGCCGCCGTCGCGTACCCGGCGAGCAGCCGCAGCACACTGCGCAGCAGGTCGTCGCGGAGCCGCTGACCGGTCCAGACGTCCGGGAAGGTCTTCAGGATCGTGCGCAGCGGCGGCCAGTAGACGTTCGTGCTGCCGTCCGAGGCCACCCACCAGAGCGCGACCAGCACCGCGGGCAGGGCCAGCACGTACACCGCGCCGAGCAGCAGCCGCCTCACACCGCCACCTCCCCGCGCACCGACTGGTGCCAGGCCAGCGCCCGCCGTTCCACCGAGCGGGCGCCCACGTTGATGACCAGCCCGAGCAGCCCGGTGACCACGATCAGGGCGTACATGTCCGGCACCGCCTGCGAGGCCTGGGCGACCGCGATCTGCTGCCCCAGCCCCGGTGCGCCGATGACCAGTTCGGCGGTGATGGTGAGGATCAGCGCGACCGCGGCGGCCAGCCGGACGCCGGTCATCACATACGGCAGCGCGGTCGGCCACAGCACATGGCGCACCCGGGCCCAGGTGCCGAGACCGTACGACCGTGCCGTCTCCTCGGCGACCGGGTCGACGTCCTGGACGCCGTACATCACCTGGATCAGCACCTGCCAGAAGGAGGCGTACACGACGAGCAGCAGGACGGAGCGGAGTTCGGTGCCGTAGAGGAGGATGGCGAGGGGGATCAGGGCGACCGAGGGGATCGGGCGGAGGAACTCGATGGTGGAGGCGGTGGCCCGGCGCAGGTGCGGGACGACCGAGAGGACGACGCCCGCCGCGATGCCCGCGCCGACCGCGACGGCCAGGCCCACCGCCCAGCCGGTGAGGGTGTCGCCGAGCGCCGACCAGAAGGCGCGGTCGGCGAGTTCGGTGCCGAGGGCGCGGGCGATGCGGCTGGTCGGCGGGAAGTAGTCCGCCTTGACCAGGCCGAGCCGCGGCACCGCCTCGCCGAGGGCGAGGAAGGCCGCGAGCCCGGCCGCACCGAGCACGGTGTTCAGACCCTTCACGGCAGCAGCTTGTCCAGGTCGGGGGCGGTCTTGAAGAGGCCGTCCTGCTCGCTCAGCTTCTCCAGCGCCTCGATCGAGGAACGGTTCGCGTCGGCGGGCCACTTGGGCAGCGTCACCTGGGCCAGCACATCGGCCGGGGTCTTGGTGTAGGTGGTGACGATCTGCCGGACCTCGTCCGGGTGCGCGTCGGCGTAGGTCAGCGACTCGGCGATGGCCTCCTGGAACTCCTTGACGACGGCCGGGTTCTTCTGCGCGTACGACGTCGACGTGAAGTACATCGCCACGGTGAGGTTCTTCGCCACGTCGACCAGCGGCGAGGCGATCTCCGTGGCGCCCTGGCCCTTCATGGTGGCGAGGGCCGGCTCGACGGCCATCGCCGCGTCGATCTGGCCCTTGTCCAGCGCGGCCGGCATCTGGTCGAAGGCGAGCTCGACGAAGTTCACCTTGTCCGGGTCGCCGCCCGCCTTGCGCACCGACTCGCGCACCGCGGTCTCGTTGATGTTCTTCAGCGTGTTGACGGCGACCTTCTTGCCCTCCAGCTGCTTCGCCGAGGTGATGCTGCTGCCCTTCTTCACCACGAGTCCGCCGAAGTCCTTGCCCTCGACGCCGGTCGAGGCCACGCCGTTGGCGATCGCCTGCACGGGCACGCCGTTGGACTGGGCGATCATCAGCGAGGTCATGTTGCTGAAGCCGAACTGGAACTGACCGCTCGTCACGCCGGGCACGATGGCCGCGCCGCCCTGCGCGAGCGTCATGGACAGCTTCAGGCCGCGCTTGCTGAAGAAGCCCTCCTTCTGCCCGAGGTAGAGGGGGGCCACGTCGACGATGGGGATGATCCCCACCTTGACGGTGGTGGTGCCGCCCGACGAGGGCGAGGTGGACGACGAGCCCCCGGAGGAGCCGCAGGCCGCCGTGGCGAACATGAAGGTGCCGGCCGCGAGACCGGCGAGCAGACGACGCATGGCTCCTCCTGTGCAGACAACGGTGTTCCGACAGGCTGTGCGCTGTGCGCACAATGGTGCTCGGTTGGGGGGCTCAGCGGGACGGTAGAACCGGCCGGACAACCCGGTCAATGGTTTTAGCTGACAAAATTGTTGACAGTTATCGAACCGCGCTCTCACCGTGTTCTCCGAGTCGAACCGCCGAATCGGGGAGGCGCCCATGCCGAGTGATGCCCGCGCACCGCACTTCGTGAGGTCCTTCGAGCGTGGTCTGGCCGTGATCCGCGCCTTCGACGCCGACCATCCGGCGCGCACGCTCAGCGAGGTGGCCCGCGCCTGCGACCTGACCCGCGCGGCCGCCCGCCGCCTGCTGCTCACCCTCGCCGACCTGGGCTACGTCCACTCGGACGACCGGCTCTTCCGCCTCACCCCACGCGTCCTGGAACTCGGCTACGCCTATCTCTCCGGCCTCGACCTGCCGGACCTCGCGCGACCGCATCTGGCGCAACTCGCCGTGCTGACCGGGGAGTCGGCGACGCTGTGCGTGCTGGACGGGGACACGGTCGTACATGTCGCCGCCGCCCCGGCCCGGCGCGTCATGGCGGCGGCGATCGCGGTGGGGGCACGCTTCCCGGCGTACGGGACGGCGGCGGGCCGGGCGTTACTGGCCCACGCGCCGGGACACACCCTGGGCGAGGACGACCCAGAGGACGGCGTCAGCACACTGGCCGCCCCGGTGCGGGACCGGGGCGGCCGGGTGGTGGCCGGGGTGGCGCTCGTGGCGCACAGCGGCCGGACGTCCGCCGCGACGGCCCGCCGCGCACTGCTGCCCCACCTGCTGACGGCGGTGGCGCGCATCGAGGCGGACCTGCGGATCACAGATCGAGCACCAGACGCTCCCCTCGGCACCGCGACACGCAGATGAGCATGGTCTCGCCGGCCGCCCGTTCCTCCTCGCTCAGCACCGAGTCCCGGTGCTCCGGCTCGCCTTCCAGGACGTCCGTCTCGCACGTCCCGCAGGTGCCCTCGGTGCACGAGTACAGCACCTCGACCCCGGCGCCCCGGACGGTCTCCAGCACGGAGACACCGGGCGCGACCGTGAGGGTACGACCGCTCTGCGCGAGGACGACCTCGAACTCCCGCTCCTCGCCCGCCGGTCGCTCCTTGGGCTGGAACCGCTCCACCCGCAGCACCCCCGCCGGACAGCGCGCCTCCACCGCGTCCAGCAGCGGCCCCGGACCGCAGCAGTAAACCAGGGTGTCCTCCGGGACGTCGTCCAGCACCGCGCCCAGGTCCAGCAGGCCCGTCTCGTCCTGCGGGGCGACGGTGACCCGGCCGTCGCCGTACCCGGCCAGCTCCCCGGTGAACGCCATGGACCGCCGGGTCCGCCCGCCGTACAGCAGGGTCCACTCGGCGCCCGCGGCCTCGGCGGCGGCGAGCATCGGCAGGATCGGGGTGATGCCGATACCGCCCGCCACGAACCGGTAGCGGGGGGCCGGTTCCAGCCGGAAGTGGTTACGGGGGCCGCGCACCCGCACCTTGTCGCCGACGCCCACCTGCTCGTGGACGAAGGCGGATCCACCCCGCCCGTCCGGCTCCCGCAGCACCGCGATCCGCCACCGTGAGCGGTCCCCGGGGTCCCCGCACAGCGAGAACTGCCGTTCCAGCTCCGGCCCCAGCACCACGTCGAGATGTGCTCCGGGCTCCCAGCCGGGCAGCTCCTCGCCCTGCGGGTGCCGCAGCGTGAGGGCGACGACACCGTCGGCCGCCGACTCCCGCTCACTGACGACCAGTTCGGCCTCGTACAGGTTCATGCGGTGCGCTCCGGGGGCTGGTGGCCTTCGGGGTGGCCGAGCATCCACTCCCACATCTCGACCGGGTCCTGCGCGGTGTGCTCGGCCCCGCAGTGACAGGTGCCGTGCAGCACGTCGGTGCCCGGCAGCCAGTCGATGCGGTAGACCTCACCGGTCGGCGTGCTCACAGGACCTTCTCCACGGGCTTGTCGCCCTCCTCGACCAGCCGGGCGAGGATCCGGCGGGCGGCGAGACCGCCGGTGTCGATGTTGATGCTCAGCTCCTGGTAGCCGGACCGCTCCGACCCCAGCGTCCGCTGCAGCAGGTTCAGCGCGTCCACGTCCTGCATGACCACCGTGTGGTTGTTGCCCCGCAGGAACTCGGTGACCTCGGCGTCGTCGGTCGCCCAGTCCCGGGAGACCATCCAGAAGTCGTACACCTCGCCGTCCCCGGACGGGGTGATCGCGTAGGTGATCTCGGTGTGGAAGCCGTTCGGGTCGCTGCCGTCGGCCTCCGGCACCACGCCGACCGGGGCGATCCGGCTGTGCAGCAGATACAGGCACGGGGCGTGGTACTCGATGTCCTGCCAGCGGGTGATCCGGCCCTCGATCCCGGTCGAACGGGCGTAGAACGGCGGGCACTCGGCGTCGTCCATGTGCCGGCTCACCCGCACGATCCCCGCCCCCTCGTCGACCTCGGTCGTGATGGGCGTCTCGGCGACCTCGGGGGTGCCGATGTAGCCGCCGTGCAGATAGGTCTCGTGGGAGAGGTCGAGGAGGTTGTCGACGAGGAGACCGTAGTCGGCGTCGATGGGCTCCATGCCCCGCACGGTCGTCCAGCCGGGGGAGTCCAGGTGCCGGGCCCGCGGGATGGTCCCCGCGTCCGCGAGCGCCGGGTCGCCGATCCACACCCACACCAGCGAGTCCTGCTCGACCACCGGGTAGGAGGCGACCCGGGCGGTGCGCGGTATGCGTTTCTGCCCCGGCACGTACACACACGCGCCGGTCCGGTCGTAGGTGAACCCGTGGTACCCGCACACGATCCGGTCCCCGTCCAGCCCGCTCTCCGACAGCGGGTAACGCCGGTGCACACAGCGGTCGCTGAGCGCCACCGGCGCACCGTCCTCCTCGGCCCGGTAGAACACCAGGGGCTCCCCGAGAATCGTCCGCCCGAGCAGCTCCCGCCCGACTTCCTCGCTGTAGGCGGCGACGTACCACTGGTTCCTGGCGAAGGCGGTGATGTGAGGCATGGCGTTCCCGTCCCTGAGAGAGCGGGGCGCCGTCGCCCCGCGTGCCGTGGTTGGACTCAGGTTCGTGACGGTCGCGGGGGCTCGGCAAGGCGGCTTCTGCCAGGCGGAAGGACTTCCCGGGGCGAGGAGCGGCCCGGGCCGGTCAGGACGCGGGGTCGAGGTGGACGACGATCTTGCCGACGGCCGTCTCGATCGCCGTGGTGATGGAGGCGACGAGGGCGGCGGGGTCGATGTTCTTGTCGAACGTCGCGATGACGGAGGCGAGTTGGGTGATGGCCGCGCTCTGGGCCGCCTCCGTGGCCTGCAGGAGGCGCACCCGGGCGTTGGTGTCCTTGATGTACGACTGGAGGGCCCAGTAGGCGTTGGTCTTCGCGTCCGGGGCATCGGCGGGCGCCTTGATCACTCCGTCCATGGTCAGGACGGCCCGCGCCGCGGCGGACGCGACCGCCGTGATGTCCGTCGTCTCCAGCACACCGCCGCCGGCCACGAGCCTGGCGACGACCGCGCTCGCGACCTTGTCGATGTCGTCCGTGGTGAGCGCCATGTCTTCGGTGTCCTCTCCGGCGGCCCAGGCGCGCAGCGCCGACTCGCTCAGATAGCAGATGGATCGGTCGAGGGGGGTCGAGGTGAACTGCCAGAACAACGGGGACCTGCCGGACGGGCTGGGCTTCGGGTGCCCCTCGGCCTGTGCGTAGGTCGCCGCACCGGACCAGGGGTAGGCGGGGTACCACAGCGGGACGGTGGCGGGCGCGTGACCGGCCGCCAGGTCGCTCGCCGACGTGTACAGGCCGACCCGCTGGTGCGGGAACGCGACTTCCACCTCGGCGATCCAGGCGGTGGCGTAGGCCCTGATCCCGGCGGCCGTGACGCCCGCGTAGTTGGAGCCGTCCGCCCGGCGTTCCAGGTCCAGCCAGTGCACGAAGCCCGGACCGGCGTACGGTTTCACGGCGGCGATGTAGTTGGCCGCCTCGGTGCCGGCGTTCTGGTTGGGCCAGCCGAAGTGGTAGGCGCCGGGGACGAGCCCCGCCTGCGCGATACCCGAGATGTGCAGGGCGAAGTGTGCGTCCCGGGTGTGCTCGCCCTCACTGGCCTTGGCGAAGGCGAAGACGACGCCTTCCGCCTTGCGGGCGCTCCACTCCTGGGCTCCCTGGTACACCGACAGATCGATTCCCCGGCATATGGCCATGGCGGCCGTCCCCCCGTCCCCCGGTCTCCTTGTCGAGCAAGCTCACCGGAGACGATGGCAGGCACCCCGTGACCGGGCCGTCACCGCCGCGTCAACTCCCTCGGGATCACGCCGGACCGCCTCCACGACGTTGTGCTCGGCCGGATGGACGGTCACCACCGCACACCGTGTGCGTGTCATGCCGTCGCCATGCCGGAGGCCGTATGCCGCGTGCCGTTCCCCATGTGACTGAAGCGGCCGGCGTGATCAGGCCGAAGGCGGCTGTCATGCGCTTCTCCGCTCAGCGGAACCTGTGGTGACGGAGTTTCAGGTCGGTGGTCCGGACCCGGCCCGGCCTGCCTTGACTCCGGCGTCCGGCCTCAGGCCGGTGCCTGACGCGGGGCGGGAGCAAGGGCGTCGGCGGCAGCGGGGCCGAGCCGTTCGAGGAGCCGGGCACGCAGCGGATCGGCGTCCGGGAGACCGAGTTCGGTGGTGATGGCCAGCGCCTGGGTCCACGCGGTGCGGGCGGGATGCGGGCGGTCCGTGGCGCCGTGGACGTCGCCGAGACAGAGGAGACCGGCCGCCTCGCTGTGCCGGTCCCCGGTCTGGTGGAACAGTTCGAGGGCCTGCTGGTAGCGGTCGACGGCCTCGGCGTGCTCACCGAGCCGGTGCAGGATGTAGCCGAGGCTGTCCTGGATGTGGGCCTCCCCGTTGAGATCCCCGCTCTCGTGGGCCAGCTCCAGCGCCTGACGGCAGAACGTCAGGGCCTCCTGGTGGTCGCCGAGTTGGGCGAGGATCCAGCCGATGTGGTTCAGCGCGGCGGACTGCCCGGCCCGGTCGTCGACGGCCCGGTGGTGCGCGAGGCTGTCGTGGGCGTGGCCGAGCGCCTGCTGATGCCGGCCCTGGGCCTCGGACATCCGGGACAGATGCTGATGGATACGGGCCTGCCCGGCATGGTCGCCGGTCTCGCCGAAGAGCTCCAGCGCGCGCAGATAGTGCGTGCGGGCCGCCTCCGGACGGTCCAGCCGGTCCTCGGCGAGCCCGAGGCCCCGGTGGGCCTCCGCCTGCCCGAGGGCATCGCCCTGGCGCCGGGCGGCGTCCAGCGCCGCGGTGTGCGCGGCGATCAGCGCCCGCCGGTTGCCGTGCCGGTCGAGATAGGTCGTCAGGGCCGAGGCGAGCCGCCAGGCGTGCCGGTGGAAACCGGCCGCGGACGCCTGTCCCACCGCGGCCAGCAGGACCGGATGCTCGGCGGTGAACCAGGCCTGTGCCTCCCGGTGGTCCGACAACTCCTCTGCCGCGGACCCCGGTTGGGCGGGCGGCAGGGGAGCGGGGGTGGGCCGGGGCGTCAGCAGGGCGTCCGCCCGGTGCGCGGTGTGCAGGTAGTGGTCGAACATGCGGTGCGCCGCGGTGTGCCGGGAGTCGTCGCCCTCGTGCGTGGCGACCAGCTCGGCCGCGTAGGCGCGCAGCAGGTCGTGGAAGGTGTACCGGCCGGCGGGCTGTTCGGTGAGCAGATGGCCGCGGACCAGTTCGGCCACCAGCGCGCGGGCGCGGTCGGCCGGTACGCCGGCCAGCGCGGCGACGGCCGGGAGCGCGGCGTCCGGGCCCGGATGCAGGCCCAGTAATCGGAAGAGCCGGGCGGCCTCCGGGCCGAGCGCCTGGTACGACCAGGAGAACACCGCCCGTACCTCGCTGCTCGCCTCCCCGCTGTCCAGGGCGTCCAGCCGCCGATCGGTCAGCCGCAGTTCCTCGGCGAGGGCGGCCAGCGGCAGCGCGGGCTGCGCGGCGGCACGGGCGGCGACGATCGCCAGCGCGAGCGGCAGGCCCGCGCACCGGCCGACGATCTCGCGGACGGCATCGGGATCGGCCGCCACCCGCTCCGCGCCGAGCCGGCGGACCAGCAGCTCCCGGGCCTCCCCGGCGGCGAGCATGCCGACGGTCAGCAGCTGTGCCCCCTCGGTGGCCGCGAGACCGGTCAGCGACCTCCTGCTGGTGATCAGCGCCAGACATCCGGGTGCCCCGGGCAGCAGCGGACGGACCTGCTCGGCGTCGCGGGCGTTGTCCAGCACCACCAGGACCCGGCGCCCCGCCAGGAGACTGCGGTACAGGCCGACCTGCGCCTCCAGACCCGCCGGGATCCGGGCCGGCGGCACACCCAGGGCGTCCAGGAACCCCCGTACCGCCTCGGCGGGGCTCATCACCGATCCGCTGGGCCCGAATCCGCGCAGGTTCACATACAACTGACCGTTGGGGAAGGACCGTTGGGCCCGCCGCGCCCAGTGCACGGCCAGCGCGGTCTTGCCCACCCCGGCCGTGCCCGACAGCGCCGTGATCACCACCGCCGCCGGCTGGTCCGCGGCCGAGGCGAGGATGTCCTCCAGCCGGGCGAGTTCGTCGCCGCGCCCGATGAACCCCCTTACGCCCATGGGCAGTTGGACGGGGGCCGCGCCCGGCCAGGGAGTCGCCTCGGGGGCCGCCCGGGCCGGTGTACGGGACGCCGGCCGTGCGACGGACTCGGCCAGGCCGCCCCGGAGGATCGCCTCGTGGACCTTCCGCAGCTCCGCGCCGGGGTCGGTGCCCAGCTCCTCGGCGAGCCGCTTGCGGACGGCGGCGTAGGAGTTCAGTGCCTCCGCGCTGCGGCCGGCGGCGTGCAGCGCCCGCATCAGTGCCTCGGTCAGCGGTTCCACGAGCGGGTAGGCGTCGAGGAGTTCGGTCAGCGGGCCGATCACGGCGACCGGGTCGCTGACCCGCGACTCGACCTGGGCCCAGGCGACCGCGGCGTCCACGTGCTGCCGTCGCCAGGCCTCGCGCACCTGTGCCGCCCACTGCCCGCCCAGCCCGGCCAGCGGTTCCCCGTGCCACAGCCCGAGCGCCTCGCGCAGCAGCGCCGCCCGGGCCTCGTCCGTCCGCCCCGTCTCCCGGGCCCGGCCCGCCAGTTGCCGGAACCGATGGATGTCCACCTGGTCCGGGCGGGCCTCCAGCAGGTATCCGCCGGAGCGCCGTACCAGACGTAACCGGGGATGTCCCGGATCCGCGGTCTCCTCGCACAGCCGGCGCAGCCGGGCGACATGGGCGTGCAACGCGCGCCGGGCCCCGTCCGGTGGATCGTCGCCCCACACCCGCCTGATCAGCGCGTCGGCCGGGACGGGCCGGCCGGTGTCCACCGCCAGCGCGGCCAGCACGGTCCGCCGCTGAGGTGGCCCGACCTCGGCGGTCCGGCCCTGCACCGAGAGCTCCACGGGGCCGAGAAGGCGTAATTCCACCACTACTTCCACACTCCACGCACAGCCGCTCTTCACTCGATGCACACATTCTCGCGCTGGGCGACAATCTATCGACAACGTTCTCAGCCACACTCGAACTTCAGTCTGAACACGCGGACTTCAGTCTGCTGGGGCGTGGGGCCACCACGCACGGCGGCGCACCGCACACGGGGAACGGCGGTACGGGGAGCCGGTTGGGCGGTATCCGGGGGAGAGGCGCGTGAACGAAGAACGGGGAGCGGCCACAGCCGTCAGACCGGCGGAACCACCGCACTCGCCGGACGGCGGCGGGCGCAGCGTGCTGGAGGGCGCCTTCGCGCTGCTGGGGGCGGTGGAGCGGGCCGGAGAGGCCGGACTGACCAGGCTCGCCGCGGAGTGCGGTCTGCCCAAGACCACCACGTACCGCCTGCTGGAGCAACTGGTCGACCTGGGTGCCGTCGAGCGAAGCCGCAAGGGCTACCGCATGGGGTCGCGGATCTTCCGGCTCGGGCAGGGCTGGCAGCCGTACCCCGGCCTGCGCACGGCCGCCCGTGCGCCGGCCCGGCGCCTCGCCCGCCTCACGGGCGCGACGGTGGGGCTCAACGTACTGCGGGAGGGGCAGACCCTCGTCCTCGACTGGACGCCCGGCGACACCGCCGGAGCGCTCGGCCGATCGCTCGACGCCGGGGTGTGGCCCTGGTTCACCGCGGCGGGCAAGGTGCTGGTCGCCGGGGCGGATCCGCGGCTCCCGCTGGACCCGCTGACCGGGTCCTGGCACCGGCAGGCCGGGACGATCCGGGACCGGGGCGTCGCCTTCGACCGGGAGGAGGTGGCGGCCGGCGTGTGCTGTGTGGCCGTGCCGGTGCACGGCCCGAACGGCGCGGTGCTGGCGTCCCTGAGCGCCGTGACCGATCCCGCGCACAGCCTGGACCGGCTCGCGGGTGCCGTGCAGCACGCGGGAAGGGCGATCGGCGCGGCCCTGCGCGGCCGGTGAGCGGCGGACACCCGGCCGGCTGACCCGTGCCGGTCAGCGGCGCGCGGTGGTCAGCACCAGGTAGGGGGCCGGGTGCTGGGACTCCGGCACGGTCGGGGCGTCCACGGCCGGGGCGGGGAAGCCGGAGCCGGTGAGCAGTGCGGTGTACGCGGACAGCGGGCGGTAGTGGCAGACCGTCGTGACCGTGGTGCCGTCGAGTCGGCGCAGCTCGGTGGGGACGGGTGCGCCGTGGGTGTAGGACGCGCCCGGGGCGCCGTACCGGAGGGTGGCGAACTGCGCGCCCACCGCCGCCGGGTTGAGGTCCGCGAGGACATAGGGGGCGCCCGGGCGGAGCACGCGGTGGATCTCGGCGGTGAGGGCGGCCAGCCGCCGGTCGTCGGGGTCGGTGCAGTAGACCAGGCAGCAGACGGCCGCCTCGATACTGCCGTCCGGGATCCAGGACAGCGAACGGCCGTCGAAACGGCGGTAGTCGACGCGCGGATCGGGGCGGTCGGCGCGGGCGATGTCCAGCATGGGGGTGGAGGGGTCGACGCCCTGGACCGACCAGCCCCCGGTGCGGGCCAGTTCCAGGGCGAGCGCGCCGGTGCCGCAGCCGATGTCGAGGACGGTCGCACCGGGCGCCGGGGGAGTGCCGACACGGTCCAGCACCGCCGGGAAGATCAGCTGCCGGGCCAGCCTCATGTCCCGGTCGCGGTAGGCGGCCGCGGCCGCCGGGGTGTCCCAGGAGAGCGCCCGGGACGGGTCGGAAGCGGTCATGGCCTTGAGTCTTGTGGCCGGGGCGGGCTCCCACCAGTCCCTCGATCGGGGGACGGCGGCCGTGCTCACCGCGCGGCGGCGGCCTCCTCGGCGATCCGCTCGAACTGGGCGCCCATCGCCTCGGACAGCGCCTGGGCGGCCGAGAGCGGGCGCACCATCACCGTGAAGTCGTCGATCTTCCCGTCCTCGTCGAAGTGCAGGAAGTCGCAGCCCTGGAGCTTCTTCCCGGCGACGGTCGCGGTGAAGACGAGGGCGTGGTCGCGGCCGTCGGGGTTGGCGATCTCCCGGACGTACTCGAAGTCCTCGAAGACCCGGGACACCGCGCGCAGGATCGCCGCGGTGATCGCCTTGCCCGGGTACGGCTTGAAGGCGACCGGGCTGGTGAAGACGACGTCCTCGGCCAGCAGGGCGGCCACGGCGTCCATGTCGCCGTTCTCGACGGCCTTGCGGAAGGGGTGCATGGGGTCCACCTACCTATTCAAAAAGTTGACTACATCCGCATGCTAGCGTGTCCCCATGGCTCTGCGGAACGCGGTGATGGCGGCCCTCCTGGAGGGCGAGGCCTCCGGGTACGACCTCGCGAAGGGATTCGACGCGACGGTCGCCAACTTCTGGACGGCGACACCCCAGCAGCTCTACCGCGAGCTGGAGCGCATGGAGGCCGCGGGACTGGTCTCCGCCCGCGTGGTCGAGCAGGAGCGCCGGCCCAACAAGCGGCTGTTCTCGTTGACGGAGGCCGGGCGCGAAGCCGTCCGCGCCTATACCGCCGAACCGCCCGCCCGGCCCTCCGTGGTCCGCGACGAACTGCTGGTCAAGGTGCAGTGCGCGGACGCCGGTGACCTGGCGGCGGTCCGGACGGCGGTCGCCGGGCGCATCGAGTGGGGCGCCGCCAAGCTGGCCCGGTACGAGCGGATCCGGCAGCGCCTGCTCGCCGGCCGCTCGGAGGAGGCGTACTTCGCCGAGGCGGAGCGCATCGGCCCGTACCTCACCCTGCTGCGCGGGATGTCCTTCGAACGGGAGAACCTGCGGTGGGGGGAGCTGGCGCTGCGCAGGATCGAGCAGCGGATGGATGTTGTCAGTCAACAAAGTGACTAGTCCGGCGGACGGGTGGGCCCGTCCGCCGCACCCGGGTCAGCAGGTGGCGACCCCCGGCAGCCACGCCGGGCCCTTGATGTAGATGTTGGTCATCCACGCGCCGTTGGTCAGCTTGGACCAGGCGTCGTTGGTGTAGCCCTCGGCCGTGACCGTCTGGGCGTGCGCCTGGCACACCACGTTGACCGTCGTGGGCTGCGGGAAGTAGTCGACGACACCGGCGTTCACGTTCGGCTCGCTGTGCGTGCGCACACCGGTGCCCCAGGTCTGGAACGCCGTGCTGCCCCCGCTCGGCGGCGGGGCGCTGTCCCCGCCGCAGTCCGGGATGCCGGGCAGCGAGGCCGGGCCCTTGATGTAGATGTTGGTCAGCCAGGAACCGTCGGCCAGCTTCGACCAGATGTCGTTGGTGTAGCCCTCGGCGGTCACCGTCTCCGCGTGCTCCTGGCACTGCACGGAGACCTGCGTCGGCCCGGCGAAGGTGTCCACGACGGAGGAGCGCACGCTCGGCGTGGAGTGCGTGCGCACGCCGGTGCCCCAGGTCTCGAACGTGGTACCGCCGTTGGCCGGCGGCGGGACCGGTGTACCGGACGGGTTGATCCGGATCGCCCCCGCGTAGTCGCCGCCGGTGCGCACCGGCGTCACCCGGATGTGGGTGCCCGACTCGTAGGCCTCCACCATCTGCCCCGCGCCCAGGTACATGGCGACGTGGTGGATGTGCCCGCTGCCCCAGAACATCAGGTCACCGGGGACCAGCGGAGCGGTGCCCTGGGCCGCCGAGAAACGGGCCGCGGCCTGCGGGCTGTGGTACTGGTCGTCGGCCGTGCCGTTGAGCAGGTCCCGGCCGGTCGCCCGGTAGTAGGCATACCGCGTCAGGCCCGAACAGTCGAAGCCCTTGCGCTCGTTGTCGTGCAGGCTGTCCGGGTCGGAGCCGTCGTAGTAGCCGTACGTGGCACCGGGCGTGGCGCCGTGGCCGCCGCCCCAGCTGTACCAGACGCCGATCTGCGAGCAGGCCGCGTTCACGGCGGCCTCCGCGGTGGCCGAGGCGCCCGGGGCCAGCACCCCGCAGGTGGCGTCCTGGGCGGCGCGCGGGGCGGCGGCGGTGGCGGCGTGGGCGGTGGCGGTGGCGGCGTGGGCGGTGGCGGACAGGAGCGGGACCGTCGCGAGAGCCGCCGCGACGACGACCGCCCTGCCGGGAGTGGTGAGTCTCAAGATGCACGTCCTTGGTCGACATGGGCCGGGTGCGGGGGTCGGGCGAACTGCCCGGGTGCCGCGTCCCACCCCCGTCGGGACGCGACACCCGGAACTCAGCCGGCCAGCGCCGCGCGCATCTTGGCCAGCGCCCGCATCCGGTTGCGCTGGACGGTGCCGCGATGGGCGCCGAGCCGCTCCCCGGCCGTGTCGTGGGTGAGGCCCTCCAGATCGACGAGGATCACCGCGGCCGCCTCCTTCGGCGAGAGCATGCTCAGCAGCGCGAGGGCGGTGGCCGAGGCCTCGTAGGAGCCGAGCCCGCCGTCCCAGCCGGCCTCCGGCAGCCGGTCGGTGGTGCGCTCCCGCCGGGAGGGGTGCAGCCAGGAGTCGCGCAGCAGGTTCAGCGCGACCGTGCAGGTGTAGGCGTACGGATGCTGCTGGTGCGCCAGGTTGCTGGCGCGGGCCCGCCGGGAGAGCCGCAGATAGGTCTCCTGCAGCAGGTCGTCGGCGTCGTGCGGATTGCCGGTCAGGGCGAGCAGCCGTCTGCGGAGTCTGGGCATGTCGGCGGTGAAGGAGGCGTCGAAGTCGCCCGGGCTCATCCGCTCCGCGGCCGCTTCGCGCGGGTCCTGCGTACAGGTGCCGCCGTGGCTTTCCATGGTCGTTCCCCCCGATGGTCGTCGATGCTGAGAGAGAGGTCCGGTCCGTTGGTCAGACGGGCCGGACAGGGGCGGTGGCGGGTCCGTAGCGGGCGGCCGGCGCGCCGCTCAGCAGGGCCCAGTACCGGTCGCCGTAGGACCAGTGCCACCACTCCGTGGGGTAGTTGACGAAGCCGGCGGCGGAGAGCGCCTCGTCCATCAGGGTCCGGTGGGCGCGTGCCTCGGCGCTGATGTTCGCCGCGCCGGTCGGGCAGGCGCCCGCGCTCTCCTCCGGGGTGGCGTTGACCTCCGTGCCCAGCGGCAGCTCCGTGCCGTCGACGGTGCACAGGGTCAGGTCCACCGCCCCGCCGCTGACATGGGGGGCCACCTCCGGCGGGGAGATGTAGGCGCTGGCCAGTTCGCGGATCAGGTCCGGGGAGGCGTCGGGGCGGGCCGCGCGCAGGGTCGCCGCGTACTGCTCGAAGTAGCGGCGCTGGAGCGCGGGCGGCCGGTACCCCTCGACCACCAGGAACCGGATCCCGGCCGGCAGCAGCGCCTGTGCCTGCAGCAGCCGGCGCAGCGCCCCCAGCCGCAGATGGGCGTAGCTGCCGTCGGCGTCGGCCTGGCGGGGGTCGATCCGCAGCACGGGTGTCCCGCGCAGATCGACCAGCGGTTCACCGCATTCCTGCTCGGTGACCGCGGCGACCCGGGAGTCGGAGAGCGTGATGATGTCCGTCACGCTCACCAGAGTGCCGGGGTCCCCTGCAATTGCTCTGCAGGTTCCCTGCAAGCCCGCCACCAGGGCTTCTGTAGCCGGATTCCGGCTACGACGGCTCGTCCTCCGCGCGTTCCCACGCCTCCCGCACGCCCACCGACCGGAACACCTCCAGCGCCTCGGCCCGAGCCGCCCGGGCGGCCTCCTCCTCGCCGTCCGCCGACCACACCCCGGCCAGGTCCCGCACCGTGCGCGCCCGCCACAACGGCAGCCCCAGCTCCGCCCAGAGCGCCGCCGCGTGCTCCAGCGGCCGGCGCGCCCCGCCGGTGTCCCCGGCCGCCAGCAACTGCTCCCCGAGCGTGCGCAGCACCAGGGCCTCGCCGAACCGGTCCTGCCGCTCCCGGGCCACCTCCAGACAGCGCACCAGCCGCCGGCCCGCCTGCTCCGTACGGCCGGTGCGCAACTCCACCTTGGCCAGCGACTGTTCGGTGTACATCAGGCCGAAGGTGTCGTGCAGGCCGGTGAAGACGTCCAGCGCGTCGCGCAGCAGCCGCTCGGCCTCCGGGTAGCGGCCCTCGGACCGGTCGCACAGGGCCTGCGAGCGCAGGGTGAGCCCCTCGCCGTGCCGGTCGGCGGCGGCCCGGTACAGCACGAGGGCGCGGTCCAGGGCCTCCCGGGCGGCGGCCCCGCGCCCCTGCTCACGGTGCACGTACCCGATGCCGTACAGCACGCCCGCGCGGGCGCCGACGTCCCCCTCGTCGCCGTACCGCTCCAGCGCGGCCTCCAGCAGCTCCAGCGCCTCGGCGTACCGGGCCTGTTCGCGGCGGGCGGTGCCCATCCCGGCCAGCGCCACGGCCGCCCCGTCCGGCAGCTGCTCCCCGAACAGCCGCAGCGCGTCCGAGAAGTAGGCGTACGAATCCTCGAACCGGTCCTGCTCGTAACGGAGCTGGCCGAGTCCGGCGAGCAGCCAGGCCTCGCCCTCGACGTCCCCGCCGCGGCGGACCGCCGCCATGGCCGCGGTGTGCGAGCGGGACCAGGCGTCGAACTGGTTGTACAGCGCGGCCGAACTCGCTATCAGCGCCCCGGCGAGATCCCGGGCGGCCCGCGCCATGCCGTGGTCGGCGCAGTGCGTCACCGCGGCCAGCAGCCCGGCCTGTTCGGCGGCGAACCAGGCCGCGGGCCGGGCCAGCAGGGCCTCCTCGGTCTCCGGGTCGAGCGGGCGTACGGCGGCCGGCTCGGGGAAGTGCCGGGTCGCGCCGCCGGGGCCGCGGGCGGCGGCCTTCCGGGCGAGGTCCAGCCAGCAGCCGACCAGACGCAGCACCGCCGCCGCACGGTCCTCGGCGCTCTCCTCGGAGAGACAGCGCTCGCGGGCGTGCTCCCGGGCGAGGTCCTGGATGCGGTAGCGGGGCAGGCCCGTGCCGTCCACCCCGATCACGTCGATGAAGTGGCAGTCCACCAGCCGCTCGACGGCCTCCTCGGCCTCCTCGGTCCCGATGCCGAGCAGCGGGGCGGCGATCCAGGCCGCGAAGTCGGGCAGGTCCAGCAGGGCCAGGCGGCGCAGGGCCCGGCGTTCCGGCGGGTCGAGGTCCGCGTAGCCGAGCTCCAGGCTGGTGCGCAACTCCAGGTCCCCGGCGCTCAGTTCGTTGAGCCGGCGCCGTTCGTCGCGCAGCCGTCCGGCGAGCCGGCCCGGCGCCCAGTGCGGGCGGGCGGCCAGCCGCGCCCCGGCGATCCGCACCGCGAGCGGCAGCCGACCGCACAGCGCGACGATCTCGGCGGCCCGCTCCGGCTCCGCCCCCGTCCGCCCCTCACCGGCCACCCGGCGCAGCAGGTCCAGGGCCTCGGCCTCGTCCGGCACGGCGAGGTCCAGATGGGCGGCGCCCTCCAGCGCCACCAGCCGCCGTCGGCTGGTGACCAGCACCGCCGAGCCGGGTCCGGGCGGCAGCAGCGGCCGCACATGCGCCTCACCGGCCGCGTTGTCCAGGACGATCAGGACCCGCCGGTGGCCGATGTGGGTGCGGTAGAGGCCGGTCAGCTCCTCGACGCCGGAGGGCAGGGTGTCCGGTTCGACGCCCATCGCGCGCAGCAGCCGGGCGAGCGCGTCGGCGGGTTCCAGCGGGGTGGTGTCGGCGGCCCGCAGGTCCACGAACAGCCGCCCGTCCGGGAAGAGTTCGGCGGTCCGGTGGCCGACGTGCACGGCGAGCGCCGTCTTGCCCATGCCGGAGCGCCCGGAGATCACCCCGATCGGGGGTGCGGTCCGGCCGGGGTCGCCGACGCCGCGCAGCAGCTCGGTGGCCCACTTGACCTGCCCACCGCGGCCGACGAAGTCGGCGATGTCCGGCGGGAGATGGGAGGGCGCGGGGCGAGGCCGCTCACCTCCGGAGCCTCCGGAGCCTCCGGAGCCTCCGGAGCCGGCAAAGCCCTTGGAGCCGACGGGACTTCCCGGGCCTCTGGGGGCCGGTACCGGCCGCGCGGTGCGGCCCGTTCCCAGCACACCCTCGTCATGGGTCAGCACGGCCTGGTGCACCGCCCGCAGCTCGGGGCCCGGGTCGATGCCCAGCTCGTCGCGGAGCGCCGCGCGGCCCTCCTGGTAGACGCGCAGGGCGTCGGAGACCCGGCCGGTACGGAACAGGGCGGTCATCAACTGGCCGCGCGGCCGCTCCCGCAGCGGATGCGCGGCCACGTGCGCGAGCAGCGGCGCGATCGTCTCGTCGGCCCGGTCCAGCTCCAGGGCCAGCCCGAAGCACTCCTCCTCCGTCACCAGCCGCAGCTCCGCGAGGCGGGCCGCCTCGATCCGCGCGAACGACTGGCCGAGCCCCTCCAGCGCCTCCCGGCCCCGCCACAGCCCCAGCGCCTCCGCCAGCACCCCCGCGGCCTCCTCCGTACGCCCCAGGGACCGCGCGGCCGCGAGGAGTTCCTCGAAGCGGCGGGCGTCGACCCGGCCGGGGGCGAGGTCGGCGACATACCCCGGCGGGCGGGTGCGGATCACCTCGGCGGTGCCGACCCGGGCCAGGGCCCGGCGTACGGCGGAGACATGGGTGGCGACCAGGGCGCCCGCGGTGGCCGGAGCCTCCTCGTCCCAGACGAAGTCCACCAGACGGTCGGTGGAGATCACCTCGCCCAGGTGCACGACGAGTGCGGCGAGGACGGCGAGGGGTCTGGAACCGCCGAGCGGGGCCCGCCGGCCCCCCTCCCAGACCTCCACCGGGCCGAGCAGACGTACTTCGAACATCGATCCCCGATCGCTGCCCCCAGCAGATGCCGACAACGATATCGGCGGCCACCGACAGAGCAGGCCGAAAGCCGGGCCGTCGTGTCCGGAACCGTTCCGCCCGACAGGGCGGACGGCACCGTCCACGACGCCCGGTGTGCCGGGCGGGACCGGGATCGGGGGCGGTTCTCCCTCCTGGCGCAGTTGGCTGATTCCTGTGGGTTGCCATAGCGGCCCCTGTGTGTGGGACGGGTGGCGGGCGGCCCCCGTATGAGCGCGTCCCGGGATGCGCCACGAAATCCGTCGCGGCGGAAATTCTCCGCACGCGCATGTCATACGAACGCCCCGCCGGCGGCGTCAACGGCCCGAAAGCACCGAGCCGTTCGCCGTACGCCGAGGGAGTACCCGATGAAGCGCCCCGCCTTCCGCCGCAAGGCCGCGCAGCTGAGCGCCGTCGCCGCCGTGGCCGCGCTCGTTCTCACCGGCTGCTCCCGGGCGTCCGGCGACGACCCGGCCCCGCCCGCCGGATCCCGGGCACGTGACCTGACGTACGCGGAGGACCTGCGGATCTCCGACGCCGAACAGCGCCTGGTCGCCCGGTGCATGGCCCGCCACGGCTTCCGCTACTGGACGGACCGGCCGCTGAGCCTGGCCGAGAGCAGGCCGCTCGGCTACGTCCAGGACGACGTGCGCTGGGCCCGCGCCTACGGATACGGCAGCCGGATCACCGCCGAGGAGGACCGCGCCCGGCTGCGCAACCCCAACAACGCCTACCGCAAGGGCCTCACGGCCGCCCGGCAGACCGCCTACGACACCGCGCTCGACGGCGGCCGGCAGGCCGAGCCACTGCGCACCGGCGTCCCCGGCGGGGGCAGCGTCAGCAAGCGGACCGGCGGCTGCGACGGGGAGGCGGAACGGACGCTGTACGGCGATCCGCGGACCTGGTTCCGGCTCGACACCACCGCGAGCAACCTGCGTCCGCTCTACGTCGGCAAGCTGCTGCACGACCGGCGGTTCACCGCCGCCGTGCACGCGTGGTCGGCCTGCATGCGGCGGGCCGGTCACCCCTACCCGGACCCCGACGCGGCCCGGCAGGCCACCCGGGAGCACCCGGCGGTGCAGACCCGGGCCGAGGAGGCCAGGAGCTTCGCCGCCGAGACCCGGATCGCGGTCGCCGACGCCACCTGCGCCCGCGAGGTCTCCCTCAGGTCCGTGGGCCGGGCCCGCGAGGCCCACTACCTGGCCCAGCTGGACGGCGAGTACGGCGCCCGGCTGGACGCCTACCGGCAGGTGCGCCTGAAGGCGCTGGCACGCGCCGAGCGGATCGTGCCCGCCCGCACCTGACACCTGCCCGTACCCCATGACTCCGCGGCGCCCGCCGCGGCCCTTTCCCCACACCGACCGCCTCCGACGAGGCAGAACGGGAATTCACCATGCGCAAAATGACCCTCGCCCTCACCACCCTGGCCCTCGCCGCCGTCGGCTTCGCCCTGCCGGCCACCGCCCAGGCCTCGGCCGGCTGCAACGCGCAGTGGCCGGGCCGCGACGGCAACGTGCGGGCCTGGAAGGACTGGGACTGCGCGGGCGGCCTGCTCGGCGTCACCGCGGGCAACGACTCCTCCTGGTCCGACGCCGCCGGCGCCTTCCAGGGCAGCGACGGCAACGCCGCCTCCTCCGTGATGAACAGCGGGTACGTCGGCGGCAAGGACGTCGTGGCCTTCTACTACTTCTCCAACTACTCCGGCGGCTACGGCTGCCTCAAGCCGGGCGAGCTGTACGTGGACGACCTCACCCGCGACCACTTCACCGACGGCCACCCCATGAACGACAACATCCTGTCCCACCAGTGGGTGACGGAGAGCGCCTGCGCCGCGGGCTCCTTCATCAGCTGACGCCCCCGCCGACCGGTCACGGCCGCTCTCCCAGCCGTGACCGGTTCGCCGTCTCCTTACCGACTCCGTACCTCACGTACCTCCGACTTTCACATCGGCGCCATCGGACCCTTCCCTGACGTTCGCTGCCCTTGGAACACTCGCACCCGCACACATTCCGCCCTGTTCCGGCCATCCGTACGTCAGGATGAGAGGTCGTTCACCCATGACCGAAGTAAACCGGCGCCGCTTCCTCCAACTCGCGGGCGCCACTACAGCGTTCACGGCGCTGTCCAGCAGCATCCAGCGTGCCGCCGCGCTGCCCGCGAACCACCGCACCGGGTCGATCGAGGACGTCGAGCACATCGTCGTCCTGATGCAGGAGAACCGTTCGTTCGACCACTACTTCGGCACCCTCAGAGGTGTCCGCGGCTTCGGCGACCCGCGTTCGGTCACCCAGAACAACAAGTCCGTGTGGAACCAGTCGAACGGTACGAAGGACATCCTGCCGTTCCACCCGGACGCCGACGACCTGGGCCTCGCCTTCCTCCAGGACCTCCCGCACGGCTGGAGCGACACCCACAACGCCGTCAACGGCGGCAAGTACGACAAGTGGGTGCCCGCCAAGGGCTCCACGACGATGGCGTACCTGAACCGGGACGACATACCGTTCCACTACGCGCTCGCCGACGCGTTCACCGTCTGCGACGCCTACCACTGCTCGTTCATGGGCTCCACCGACCCGAACCGCTACTACATGTGGACGGGTTACACGGGCAACGACGGCCAGGGCGGCGGCCCGGTCCTCGGCAACGACGAGGCCGGCTACAGCTGGACCACCTACCCGGAGCGCCTGGAGAAGGCGGGCGTCTCCTGGAAGATCTACCAGGACGTCGGCGACGGCCTGGACGCGGCCGGCGGCTGGGGCTGGATCCAGGACGCCTACCGCGGCAACTACGGCGACAACTCGCTGCTCTACTTCAAGCAGTACCAGAACGCCCAGCCCGGCGACGCGCTGTACGACAAGGCCCGCACCGGCACCGACGCCACCAAGGGCGAGGGCTTCTTCGACCAGCTCAAGGCCGACGTCAAGGCCGGCAAGCTGCCGCAGATCTCCTGGGTGGTCGCCCCCGAGGCCTTCACCGAGCACCCCAACTGGCCCGCCAACTACGGCGCCTGGTACGTCTCCCAGGTCCTGGACGCGCTCACCGCCGACCCCAAGGTGTGGGCGAAGACGGCCGTGTTCATCACGTACGACGAGAACGACGGCTTCTTCGACCACCTGATCCCGCCGTTCCCGCCGGCCTCCGCCGCGCAGGGCAAGTCCACCGTCGACCCGGGCCCGGACCTCTTCAAGGGCGACGCGAGCCACGCGGCCGGCGCCTACGGTCTCGGCCAGCGGGTGCCGATGCTGGTCGTCTCCCCGTGGAGCAAGGGCGGTTACGTCTGCTCCGAGACGCTCGACCACACCTCGATCATCCGCTTCATGGAGTCCCGCTTCGGCGTCCACGAGCCGAACATCTCGCCGTGGCGCCGGGCCGTCAGCGGTGACCTGACCGGGGCCTTCGACTTCTCCCGCAAGGACACCAAGCCGGTCGCGCTGCCTTCCACCGACGGCTACCAGCCGCCGGACGGCAACCGCCACCCCGACTACGTGCCCACCCCGCCCGCCAACCCGTCCCTGCCCAGGCAGGAGCGCGGCTCGCGGCCCACCCGGCCGCTCAAGTACGCCCCGCTGGTGGACGGCTCGCTGGACGCGACGGCCGGCAAGTTCACCCTGACCTTCGCCTCGGGCGCGCACGCGGGCGCCGCCTTCCTGGTCACCTCCAACAACCGCGCCGACGGCCCCTGGAGCTACACCACCGAGGCCGGCAGGTCCGTCTCCGACACCTGGAACTCGGTGTACTCGGGCGGCTCCTACGACCTGACCGTGCACGGCCCCAACGGCTTCCTGCGCACCTTCCAGGGCCCCGGCAAGGTGGCGGGCCCCGAGGTCACCGCGCGGCCCGCGGGCGACGACATCGAGCTCACCCTCACCAACAAGGGCTCCGGCACGGTGAAGCTGACGCTGGCCAACGGCTACGGCGGCAAGCCCTGCACGGTCACCGTGCGCGCCGGGGCGACCGTGAAGCACACCGTCGACCTCGCGCGCAGCCGCCGCTGGTACGACGTGACGGTCACCTCCGACGCGGACAAGACCTTTGTGCGGCGGTTCGCCGGACATGTCGAGAACGGTCTTCCGGGCGTCAGCGACCCGGCGATCATCACCGAGTGACAGGGCGATGAGGGACGCATCGTGCGGGCTGGTCAGGTACCGGTCACATCGGGGTAGTGTGCCCCGGTGACCACGCAATCGAACACTCCTGCAGGCTGGTACCCCGATCCGCACGGTGCGTCCCAGACCCTCCGGTACTGGGACGGCACCCAGTGGACCGAGCAGACGAATCAGCAGGGCGCGGTGCCGGGGCAGGCCCCGGCCGCCGACCCCAAGGTGCAGCGGCAGGTGCAGCAGCAGGCCGGCGTCGCGGGCGGGGGCGCCGGTGGCGGCACCCTGTTCACCGAGCCGGTGCTGGTGGTGAACCAGAAGGCCAAGCTGATCGAGCTGACCAACGAGTACAAGGTCATGGACCAGCAGGGCCGTGAGCTCGGCTCGGTGGTCGAGGTCGGCCAGAGCGCGCTGAAGAAGGTCCTGCGGTTCGTCTCCAGCCTCGACCAGTTCATGACCCACCGGCTGGAGATCCGTGACGCCCACGGGCAGCCGCAGCTGGTGCTGACCCGGCCGGCCAAGTTCCTGAAGTCCCGGGTGATCGTGACGCGTCCGGACGGGTCGCCGGTCGGTGAGATCGTCCAGGAGAACATGATCGGGAAGATCAACTTCGCGATGAACGCGGGTGGCCAGAAGGTCGGCGCGATCAAGGCGGAGAACTGGCGGGCGTGGAACTTCGCGGTCGTGGACCACACCGACAACGAGGTGGCCCGGATCACGAAGACATGGGAAGGCCTCGCCAAGACCATGTTCACGACCGCCGACAACTACGTCCTGCAGATCCACTACCAGCTCCCGGAGCCGCTGCTGAGCCTGGTGGTGGCGACGGCGCTGACCGTGGACACGGCGCTGAAGCAGGACTCGCGGGGGCTCGGCTGAGTCGTCCCCTACGGGGGTACTGCCTGGGCGGCCGGTGCGTGCGGAGATCGCATGTACCGGCCGTTTTCGTTTGGTCGGTGTGTGTCGTTGTGTGGCTGCGGGTGAGTGGGGGCTGAGCGCGCAGTTCCCCGCGCCCCTGGCGGGGCGCTCAGATCGACGTCAGGTGTTCGGTTTCCGGTTTCTGCTGGGGGAGCAGGGCCTGTTGGGCGGCTGCCCTTGCTTCCTCCAGGGCGAGTACCGCTGCCACCGGGTGTTCGTCGTCCGGTTCGATGAGCGGGGACGGTGGGGTCACGCGGGTCAGGAGAACCACGCCCCAGGAGGCGAGGACCGCGCCCGCGAGGGCGAGGAGGATGCCGGTCGCGCCGTCCCGGAGGCCCTGGCCCAGCAGGGTGAGGCCGATGACCGCCGCGGCCACGGGGTTGGAGAGGGTGACCACGGCGAGCGGGGCGCCCAGGCCGCCCCGGTAGGCGGTCTGGGAGAGCAGGAGGCCGCCGACCGCGAACGCGGCCACCAGGAGGGCGACCACGATCACCTCGGTGCTGAGGACGGGGCCCGAGCGGTCGGTCGCCGCCACCGTCACCGTCTGGGTGAGGGCGGAGGCGACGCCGGAGGCGAAGCCGGACGCGGTGGCGTGGCGCAGGCCCGGGCGGCTGCCGGGGCGGGAGAGCACGCCGATCAGGGCGGCCGTCGTGCCGGCGACCGCGAGCGCCTCGGTGAGGCTCAGGGTGCGGTCGGGTGCCGGGCCGGAGGCCGTGATCAGGAGGGCGCCGAGGCCGAGCAGGGTCAGGGCCGTGCCCCGCCACTCCGTCGCGCTGACCCGGCGGCCCGCCACCCGGGCGCCCATCGGCACGGCCGCGACCAGGGTGAGCGCCCCCAGGGGCTGGACGAGGGTCAGCGGGCCGTACTTGAGGGCGACGACATGGAGCAGGGCCGCGCCGGCGTTGAGGCCGACCGCCGCCCACCAGGCGCCGGAGCCGAGCAGTCGTAGCAGACCCGCTCCGGAGTTCTTCGAGGCCAGGCGTTCCTGGGCGACGGCGGCGGCCGCGTAGGCGACGGCCGAGACCAGGGAGAGGGCGACGGCGACCAGGGCCGCGGCGCTCATCGGCCGGCCCCCGCCAGCACGGGCTCGTCCGGAACGAGGGTGCGGGTGCCGCGGCCGGCCGTGGTGGCCGTGCGGTGCGGCGGGTGGGTCAGGGCGAGGGCGGCGCCCAGCATGGCGGTGGCGACGATCGCGTCCAGCCAGTAGTGGTTCGCGGTACCGACGATCACGAGGAGGGTGATCGCGGGATGCAGCAGCCACAGCCAGCGCCATCGCGAGCGCGTCGCGACGATCAGGCCGATCGCCACCATCAGGGCCCAGCCGAAGTGCAGCGAGGGCATCGCCGCGAACTGGTTGGAGAGGTGGTCGCTGGAGGGCGGGCCGTAGACGGAGGGGCCGTAGACGCGGGCCGTGTCGATCAGGCCGGTCGCGGCCAGCATCCGGGGCGGTGCCAGCGGGAAGGTGAAGGGCAGCACCAGGGCGGCGGCGGTGACCAAGGCGAGGACCCGGCGGGCCCACACGTAGTGCGCGGGCCGCTTCAGGTAGAGCCAGACCAGGAAGGCCAGCGTGGCCGGGAAATGAACGGTGGCGTAGTAGGTGTTGGCCAGGTGGACGAGGGTGTCGCCGTGCAGCAGTGCGGACTGCACGTCGACCTCCGAGGGCAGGTGCAGCGTCCGTTCCAGGTCCCAGATCCGGTGGGCGTTGTGCAGGGCCTCGGCGGTGTGGCCGGTGGCCAGCTGCCGCCCGAACTTGTAGACGAGGAAGAGCCCTGCGACGAGCAGGAGCTCTCGGACGAGCGGCGGCCGGGTTATGGACCCCGGCTCCGCTGCTGCCGGCTCGGACTGGGATCTCATCCCAGGCCCCCTCACTGACGGTGGTGCTGTGCCGAGTCCGGGCGGTGGCCCGGACTCACCGAAACTCATCGATACGGAAGCGTACCGATACGCCACTGTACCGATACGGCCGAGTACCGGTACAGTGGCGTATCGATAGACGTAGGCCACACTGGTTGTAGGTTTCCGCCCGGCCCGAACGGTGGGTGGGGCGTAAGTGATCCGTAAGTGATCGGCGAGTGAGGAGAAGGGCACATGACGTCGCAGGCCGCGGACGGACCGGACACGGTCGCCGCCTCGCGCCGCTCCAAGATCACGCCGGAGCGTGAGCGGGAGTTCTTCGACGCCGTGCTCGAACAGATCCGCGAGTGCGGCTACGACTCCGTGACCATGGACGGCGTCGCCGCCAGCACCCGGTGCAGCAAGTCCACGCTCTACCGGCAGTGGAAGACCAAGCCGCAGTTCGTCGCGGCGGCGCTGCGCGCCAGCCGCCGGGTGCGCTTCGTCGGCATCGACACCGGGTCGCTCGCCGACGACCTGCGTCAGGTCGGGCGGACCGCGGGTGACTGGTCGGGCAAGGACACCAAGCTCCTCCAGGCGCTGGGGCACGCGGTCACCTCGGACCGCGAGCTGGCGACGGCCCTGCGCGAGGCGCTGGTCGAACCCGAGATGGTCGCGCTCCAGGAGATTCTGCGACGCGGTGTCGAACGCGGCGAGATCCCCGCCGACCATCCCGCGCTGGAGTACATCCCGGCCATGATGTTCGGCGTCCTGCGGATCCGTCCCATCCTGACCGGCGAGTACGCCGACGCCGACTACCTGGTCCGCTTCGTGGAGGCCGTCGCGCTGCCCGCACTCGGACTGACCTGAGACCCAGGCCGCCGTCCACGGGATGACTGGACGGCGACCTGCTCGCGCCGCACCGTGGGGACGGGGGCGGCGCGCACCCCCCGGCCGGGTGGGGTGCCCCTTTGAGCGGAGGGGCATCCCACCCGGCCGACAGTCCTTCCGGGGTCAGGAGGTTCTCAGACGGTCTGGCCGCTGCCGCTGCCGGAGGACACCTTGATGCCCTCGGTGATCGTGTCGATCACGGACTGCTTCTGGCCGACGTCGACGCCGAACCGGACCACCACGATCTGCGAGGCGTTCCCGGGCGACGGGAAGGCCAGCGACTCGACATAGCCGTCGGCGCCCTTGCTGGTCACGGCCTTCCAGCGGACCAGGTAGCCCTTCTGCCCGGCCACGGTGACCGCCTTGGAGGCCAGCACCTCGTGCGAGGTGATCGAGCCGTAGGTCTTGCCGCCGTACGACTCCTTGGCGTTGGCCGCGATGTCCGCCTTGGCGACCTCCTCGGCGGTGCTGCCCGAGGTGCCCAGCGCCAGCGCCGGCGCGGAGTAGGCGCCGCCGGTGGTGCAGGTCTGCGTGGTGTCGCCGGGGCACTTGTAGGAGTTGTCGGAGGTGACCTGCGCGCCGACGCTGATCGCCTGCCCGGTCCAGCCGTCCGGCACCGGGATGCTGATGGCGTTGACGGAGTCCGACACCGTGCCGCCGCCCTTGACCTTCGGCGCCTCGGACTGGTCCGGCGACGGCGACGGCGACGCGCCGCCGTCGGTGCCGCCCGACCCCGAGCTGCCGCCCGACCCGCCGAACGGGAGGCCCTGCCCGCCGTTCTGCCCTTGTCCGCCGTTCTGTCCTTCGGGACCGCCCTGGCCGAAACCGCCCTGTCCGCCCGAACCCTGCTGCGAGGCCTGGCCGCCGCTGTCGCTGCCGTCGGAGGTGAGCGCCCACGCGCCCACCCCGATGGCGGCGAGCACCGCCACGGCCACACCGACGGCTATGCCGGTGCGCAGCCCGCGCTTCTGGGGCGTCGGCGGCACGGCGGGGTATGCCGGATACCCCGGATAGGCCGGGTACACCGGCTCGGTGCCGTCGCCCGGGTGGATCCCGTCGGCAGGCGGCTGCGGCGGGGGACCCCAGTCGGCGCCCGACCCGGCGGGGCGGGTCTGCTCGGTCCACGCCTTGCCGTCCCACCAGCGTTCGGTGGCCGGACCGTCACTTGTCTGCCCGGGATCGGGGTACCACCCGGGAGGAGTCACCTGCGTCATGCCCCCCACCGTATGAGGCATCGGTGAAAGTCGGATGAGAGGATCCGGCAACTTTCGGATGAGGTGACGCGCGGGCGGTCATTCGATCCGCAGCCGCACCGGCGGAGCCGGTGCCCGTGGCGGCAGCCGCAGTCCGTCGCGGCCCGGGGTGAGTGAGCCGAGGATGCTCGGGTGGCGGGCGCCGGTGGCGGTCGGGGCGGTGCCCGGCAGGCCGTGGGCGGTGAGGAAGCCGAGGAGTGCGAAGGCGTAGGCCTCCTTGGCCGTCGCGGGCAGGCCGAGTTCGTCGGAGGCGCGGACCGGGGTGCCGGGCAGTTCGGCGCGGAGCACGGCCATCAGGGCGGGGTTGCGGGTGCCGCCGCCCGAGGCGATCACCTCCGTGGCGCCGAGGTCCCGGACGGCGGTTGCCACCGTCCGGGCGGTGAGCAGGGTGAGGGTCGCCAGCGCGTCCTCGGCGGAGAGCTCCTCGACGGCCCGCCAGTAGTCCGCGTGGAACAGTTCCTTGCCGGTGGTCTTCGGCGCGGGCAGCGCGTAGTACGGCTCCGCCAGGAGCCGCTCCAGCAGGGGCCCGTCCGGCCGGCCGCGCGCCGCCAGCGCCCCGTCCGCGTCGTACGCCAGCCGCCCGCCCGTGAACCCCCGGGCCGCCGCGTCCGTCAGCGCGCACCCGGGACCGGTGTCGAAGGCGGTGCCGTCCGGTGCCGTGAGGTTGGCGATCCCGCCGATGTTCAGCGCCACCGGCGTGCCCGGCCGGCCGCGCAGCCACAGCAGGTCGAACAGGCTCACCAGGGGAGCGCCCTGCCCCCCGGCGGCCACGTCCCGGGGCCGGAAGTCGGCGACCACCGGCAGGCCGGTCGCCTCCGCGATCCAGGCCGGCTGCCCCAGCTGCAGGGTGCCGTGCACCCGGCCGCCCTCCGCCCAGTGGTAGACCGTCTGCCCGTGCGAGGCGACCAACTCGGCCCGTCCGCCGCACAGTTCACGGTCGGCCCGGGCGGCCGCCGCCGCGAACGCCTGCCCGATCCGGGTGTCCAGCAGACAGACCCGCGCCAGCGGTACGGCCGCCGGAGGCAGCGCTCCGGCGAGCGACTCCCGCAGTTCGTCGTCGTACGGGGTGCTCACCATGCCCAGCGGCTTCAGCAGCAGCGTGCCGTCCAGCAGCCGCAGCTCGGCCGCCGCCGCGTCGACCGCGTCGTAGGACGTCCCGGACATCAGACCGATCACCAGCACCGCGTCAACCCGCCTTCCGCGTCCACGGCCGGAGCAGCGCCAGCACGCTGACCGCGCAGGTCGCCGCCGCGTAGTAGCCGGGGACGTCGAGGTTCCCGGTCCGCTTCACCGCCTCCGTGATGATGAGGCCCGCGCAGCCCGAGAACACCGCATTGGACAAGGCGTAGGCGAGTCCGAGGCCCGTGCAGCGCGCCCGTGCCGGGAACATCTCGGCGAGCAGCGCGGGCCCCGGCCCCGCCATCAGCCCCACCACCGCGCCCGCGCCGCACAGGGCCGCGCCCTTCACCCCGGCGGGGACCCCCGCGTCCTGGAGGAGGTGGAGCAGCGGCAGGGCCAGCACGACCACCAGGGCGGCGCCCGTCAGCATCACCGGCCGCCGCCCGACCCGGTCGCTGAGCAGCCCCGCCGGGAGGATCGCCGCCGCGAAGCCCAGGTTCGCCACCGCGGTCGCCAGCAGCGCCGTACGGAAGCCGGTGTGCAGCGCGGTCTGCAGATACGACGGCAGGACGACCAGGAAGGTGTACCCGGCCGCCGACCAGCCCATCACCCGTCCGACGGCCAGCCCGATCGCCCCGGCCGGCACCCGCGCGGATCCCGCGGCCGGCTCCCGGAACTCCGGAGTCTCCTCCAGCCCCACCCGCAGCCACAGCGCGAGCAGCCCCAGGGGCAGCGCCAGCAGGAACGGCAACCGCCAGCCCCAGGAGCCGAGCTGGGCCTCCGTCAGGGCGGTCGCCAGCCCCGCCGCCAGCCCGGCCCCGGCCAGCAGCCCCAGCGCCACCGTGAACGACTGCCACGCCCCGTACAGCCCCCGCCGCCCTGGGGGCGCGAACTCGGTCAGCATCGCCACCGCGCCTCCGAACTCCCCGCCCGCCGAGAGCCCCTGAACCACCCTCAGGAACGTCAGCAGCCAGGGCGCCAACGCGCCGGCCTGCGCATACGTCGGCAGCACGCCGATCAGTGTGGTCGCGCCCGTCATCAGCGCGACCACCAGGATGAGCACCGGCCGCCGCCCCAGCCGGTCGGCCAGCCGGCCGAACAGGGCCGCGCCCAGCGGCCGGAAGAAGAACGCCAGCCCGAACGAGGCGTACGTCCGTACCAGCCCCTCGGCCGCGCTGCCGCCCGCCGGGGTGAAGAACCGCTCGGCGACGACCGTCGCGAAATAGCCGTAGACGGCGAACTCGTACCACTCGATGAAGTTGCCCACCGCTCCGGCCGCCAGCGCCCGGAGCGACCGGTTCCGCTCCGGTGCCGCGCGATCTTCGAAAATCAGGTCCATTTTCCTGCCCATTGACGGTCCGTCCGCTGCACACCGGCAGGTCGGGGGCGTACCGCGTCGCCCCGTCGCACCCACTTTCACCCGTCACGGCAACAGCTGCCCGGACCCGCCTCCGGACAGCCAACAGGACGGCTACGCTCGTGGTCTGTACGTCGTTCGGGCGACTTGGGGAGGCAGCGGGATGACGGAGGAACAGCCCCCAGGGGGCGCCGCGGCTCCCCTCTGGGAGCGCGACTCGGAGCTCGCCGCCATCACCGAGGCGCTCGACAGCCTGTGCGCCGACCACTCCACCGCCGGCAACCTGCTGGTCCTGCGCGGCGAGGCCGGGATCGGGAAGACCGCGCTGCTGGCCGAGACCCGGCGGATCGCCGAGCGCCGCCGCTGCACCGTCTGGTCCGCCCGCGGCGGCTAGACCCTGCGCAGCGTCCCCTTCAACGTGGTACGGCAGCTGCTCCAGCCCGCCCTGGTCTCCCTGATGCCCGAGGAGGCCCGCGAATACCTGGGCGACTGGTACGAGATCGCCGGCCCCGCCCTCGGCATCACGGACCCCGGCGACCGTCGGGCCGACCCGCAGGGCGTCTGCGACGGCCTCGTCGCCGCCGTCCGCCGGCTCGCCAAACGCGAGTGGCCGCTGGTCCTGCTGATCGACGACGCGCACTGGGCCGACCAGGAGACCCTCGCCTGGCTCGCCGCCTTCGTCGAACGCCTCGACGACCTCCCCGTCCTGGTCCTGGTCGCCCGCCGCCCCGGCGAGGTCACCGGCGACAGCGCCCGCTACCTCGACGCCGTGGCCGCCGCGGCCGGACACCCCGCCCACACCCTCAGCGCCCTCACCCCGGACGCCACCGCCGGACTCACCCGCGCCACCCTCGGCGCACACGCCGACGCCCCGTTCTGCCGCGAGGTCTGGGCCGTCACCGGCGGCAACCCCTACGAGACCGTCGAACTCCTCGCCAAGGTCCAGGACAGCGAGGTCGAACCCGTCGAGGCCCGGGCCGGCGAACTGCGCGCCCTCAACCGGTCGGCGCGCGGCGGCGGACTCGTCACCCGCCTCGAAGGCCTCGGCATCGACGCCACCCGGTTCGCCTGGGCCGCCGCCATCCTCGGCACCGGCATCTCCGTCGACCTCGTCGCCCAGCTCGCCACCATGACCGTCGAGGACGCGGAGCGCTGCGCCGAACTGCTCTGCGCCGCCCGCATCCTCACCGCGCCCGACCCGGCCGGCTCCCGGCCCCACGCCGGCGACCTGGAGTTCGTCCACCCGCTGATCGCCACCGCCGTCTACAACTCCATCCCGCCCGCGATGTGCACCGCCATGCACGGCATCGCCGCGCAGATCGTCATCGACGACGGCCGGGGCATCGCCGAAGCCTCCCGCCACCTGCTGAAGGTGCACCCGGACGACGACGAGGAACTCGTCCAGCAGCTGCGCGACGCGGCCAAGGAACACCTCGCCGTCGGCGCCCCGGACGCGGCCCGCCGCTGCCTCGAACGCGCCCTGCTGGAACCGCCCGTACCCGAGGTCCACGCGCGCGTGCTCTACGAACTGGGCTGCGCCACCCTGCTCACCAAGCCCGCCGTCACCATCGACCACCTGCAGAGCGCGCTCGGCATGCCCGGCCTCGACAGCGCCGAACGCGTCGACGCCGTCTTCCGCCTCTCCCAGGCACTGCTCCACAACGACCAGCTGGAGGAGGCCGTCCGCACGGTCGAGGCGGAGGCCGCCCGGCACGAGGACGGACCCCCGAAACTCCGGCTCCAGGCCGTCCAGTTCATGTGGGAGGGCATCGCCGGCGAGGCCGTCTCCGCCCGCCGCTCCGAACGCCTCGCCGCCCTCGCCGCCACCTGCACCGGCCGGGACAACTCCGAGCGCGCCCTGCTGATGCTGCGCGGCTTCGACCTGCTCATCCAGGGCGAGAGCGCCGAAGAGGTCGTCGAACTCTGCGACCGCGCCCTGGTCAACGGCCGGCTCGCCCCCGGACTCGGCTGGACCGACACCGAGTGGGGCATCGAGCTGCTGCTGATGCTCGCCAACTCCTACGTCTACACCGACCGCCTCGACCGCGCGGAGAGCCTGTACAACGAGGCCCTGCGCGCCTACGAGTCCGCCGGCTGGAGCGGCGGCCACCTGGCCCTCGCCCATGCCTACGTCGGCCTCGGGCACCGCAGGCGCGGCCGGCTGCGGGACGCGGAGACCTCCCTGCGGGAGTCCCTGCGGATCGCCGAGCGGGTCGGCCGACGGCTGCCCCTGTACTGGACCGCCACCTGCAACCTCGTCGACACGCTGCTCGCCCGCGGCCATGTCGCGCAGGCCTGGGAGACCGCCGAGCAGTACGGCTTCGCACCGCCGTACCCCTCCACCATCGTGATGCCGGACCCGCGGTCCGTACGCGGCCGGCTGCTGCTCGCCGTCGGCCGCACGGACGAGGCCGTCAACGAACTGGAGGCGGCGGAGAAGGCGGCCGCCGCGCGCGGCCACTTCAACCCCGTGGTGGTGCCCTGGGCGCTCGACCTCGCCCGGGCCCTCTCGGGCGAGGACCCGGTCCGGGCGGCCCGGCTGGCGGCGGACGCGCGGCGGCAGGCGGAGCGGTTCGGCACGGACACCGCCATCGGGGAGGCGCTGCGGTGCGCTGCCGCGCTGGAGACCGGGCAGCGGCAGGTGCGGCTGGCTTCGCAGGCGGTGGCGTATCTGGAGGCCTCGCCGTGCCAGTACGAGCACGCGGCGGCTCGGGTGGAGTACGGGATCGCCGCGCGGTCGGTGGCCGAGTTGAACAGGGGGCTTGCGTTGGCTCGGTCGTGTGGGGCGGACGGGTTGGTCGCTCAGGCTCGGGAGGTGCTGGATACCGGGCGGGGGTTGCGTTGACGGGTGCGTTGCGGGGTGCGGGTGGGTGGGGGCTGGTCGCGCCCACGCGGCGGAGCCGCACATTGATACAGCCCCGCGCCCCTTCGGGGCGCGCTACAGGGCGAGGAGTTGATCGGTTACCGCTGAGAGGCGTTTCTGTACCTCTCGGTCGTACGTTGCTTCGTGGGCCCGGGCCGGGCTCGTGCCGTCGAAGTAGCCGCCCGTTCCCAAGTCCTGGGTGGCCAGGGCCAGTACGCCAGGGGCGCCGTCGGCCACCGTGCTCCAGGGGGCTACGCCGCCCTCCCTCACCATAGCCGTGTCCATGAAAGTGGCGGGATGCAGGACGTTCACGGCCACGCCCGTGCCCGCCAGCTCCTCCGCCAGGGTGAACGTATGGGCCGCGAGGGCGAACTTGGCTCGGCAGTACGCGGCGAAACCCTGGTAGCCGCGGGTGAACTCGGGGTCGTCGAAGTCGAGGGGTTCCTGGCCGGCCGAGCCGACGTTGACGATGCGGGCGGGGGCGTCGGCGCGCAGGACCGGGAGGAGGGCGCGGGTCAGGGCGACCGGGGCCAGGTAGTTGACGGCGAGCCGGAGTTCGTGGCCGTCGGCGCTCAACTCGCGGCCCGAGCCGGGCGTACCGGCGCCCACGCCCGCGTTGTTGATCAGCACGTCCAGGTCGGGATGCGCGTCGGCGACATGCGCGGCCAGCTCGCGGACCTGCGCCAGCGAGGCCAGGTCCGCGACGAACGCCTCGGCGTCGCCCTCGGTGCGCAGCTCCTCGACCAGCCGCTCGGTACGGTCGGGGTCGCGGCCGTGTGCGAGGACGACATGGCCCGAGCGGACCAGTTCGAAGGCGACGTACCGGCCGAGCCCGGAGGTGGCACCCGTGATCAGGATGGTCGACATGCCCCCACCGTAGGCACAGCGCCCCCTCCTGTGCCTGTCCCCGGCAGTGTCACCCTTCCTCCTCCGCCAGCACCCGCTGCGCCGTCGCGAACGCCGAGTTGGCGGCGGGCACCCCGCAGTACACGGCCGTCTGCAGCAGCACCGCGCCGATCTCCTCCGGCGTGAGGCCGTTGCGCCGGGCCGCCCGCACATGCATGGCCAGCTCGTCGTAGTGGCCGTGGGCGACCAGCGCGGTCAGGGTGATCATGCTGCGTTCGCGGCGGGAGAGCGTGGGGTCGGTCCAGATCTCGCCCCAGGCGTAGCGCGAGATGAAGTCCTGGAAGCGGGCCGTGAAAGGCGTCTGGCGGGCCTGCGCCCGGTCGACGTGGGCGTCGCCCAGCACTTCGCGGCGGACCGCCATGCCTCGCCTGGCGCCCCCGTCCAGGTGGGAGCGGAGCGCGGTGAGAACGGCTTCCGGGCACTGCGCGGGCGCCAGGTGGGAGGCGTTCGGCAGCTCCACGAGCGTCGACGCGGGCACCGCGTCCGCGATCTCCCGCAGATGCGGCGGCGGGGTCGCCGGGTCCTGCCGGCCCGCGATCAGCAGGGTGCGTACGGCGATCTCGCCGAGCCGGTCGCGCAGGTCGAAGGCGGCCAGCGCGTCGCAGCAGGCGGCGTACGCCTCCGGATCCACCGTCCGCTGGTCCTCGACCAGCCGCGGCACGCTGAAACCGGGCGTGAACCAGCGGGTGCCCGCGTTCTCCGCCAGCCACTCCACGCCCTCCCGGCGCACCCGCTCGGCCCGCTCCTCCCAGGGCCTGGACCCGTTGAAGTGGGCCGAGGAGCAGATCACGGCCAGACTGTCGAGCCGGTCCGGGTGGTGGACGGCCAGGTGCAGTCCCACGGCCCCGCCCAGCGAGACACCCGCATAGGCGAACCGGTCGATGCCGAGCGAGTCGGCCAGCGCGAGCACCAGGTCGGCGAGGGAACCGACCGTCGCGCCCGCCTTGAGCGGACCGGGCGCCGAACCGCCGTGCCCGGGCAGGTTCCAGCGCACCACCCGATGGCCGATCGACAGCTCGGGCGCCACCGCGTCCCACAGGGCGTACGAGGTGCCGAGCGACGGCCCGAGGAGGAGAGGGGAGGCGGAAGTCGGTCCCTCGGCACGGTGATCGAGCAGTTCACTTGTCAACGTCGCTCCAGCGCACGGTCGGTGAGGGCACCGGCGGAGCCGGTGTAGCGGGCGGGGTCGGTGAGGTCGTCGAGGTCGACGTCCTTCAACCCGGGTTCCTCGGCGAGGAGTTCACCGAGTGTGCGGTGCTCGCTGTGGGTGCGGCGGGCGAGCTCGGTGAGCAGCTCCTTCGCCCGGGCCCGGCCGAGCACGGGGGCCAGCTCGGCGGCGAGCCGCTCCGAGACGATCAGTCCGCCGGTGAGACCGAGGTGCCGGCGCATCGCCTCCGGGTGCACCCGCAGCCCCTCCGCCAGTTCCGCCGCGTCCCGGGCCGCGCCCCCGACCGTCCGCAGCAGGTCCCGCAACGGCTCCCACTCGGCGTGCCAGGCACCGGCCGGCCGCTCGTCCTCCGCGACCAGCGACCCGTACAGGACGGCCGCGAGCTGGGGGGCCCGCCGGGCCGCGGCCGCGACCAGCGTGGACCGCACCGGGTTCGCCTTGTGCGGCATCGCCGACGAACCGCCCCCGCTGCCCTCGGCGACCTCGCCGATCTCGGTACGGGACAGGGTCAGCACGTCCACCGCGACCTTGCCGAGGGCGCCGGCCGTGAAGGCGAGGCACCCGGCGAGATCGGCGACCGGCGTGCGCAGGGTGTGCCAGGGCAGGAGCGGGGCGGCCAGGCCGAGTTCACCGGCGTAGGCCTCGGGGAGCGCCGTGGGGTCCGTGCCGCCGTACGCTCCGAAGGCGGCCAACGTGCCTGCCGCGCCCGCGAGTTGCACGGGCAGCGACGCGCGCACCCGGGCCGTCCGGTCCCGGGCGTCCAGGACCAGCGAACGCCAGCCGGCCGCCTTCAGCCCGAACGTCGTCGGTACGGCGTGCTGGGTGAGCGTGCGTCCCGGCATCGGCGTGTCGCGATGCTCGGCGGCCAGCCGGGCCAGCCCTCGTGCGGTGCGATCGAGGTCGGCGATCACCAGGTCCAGGGTGCGGGCGGCGACCAGCATCGCCGCCGTGTCCATGATGTCCTGGCTGGTCGCACCCCGGTGGACGTACGGCCCGTACTCCGCGCCGACCGCCTTCGTCAGATCGGCGACCAGCGGAATGACCGGGTTGCCGCCCGCGCGGGCGCGCTCGGCGAGGGCACCGACGTCGAAGCGGCCGGGGTCGGCCGCCTCGCCCACGGCCGTGGCGGCCGCGTCCGGGGCCAGCCCGAGAGCCGCCTGGGCACGGGTGAGGGCCGCCTCCGCGTCGAGCAGCGCCCGCAGATAGGCGCCGTCGCTCGTCGCGGTCGCGGCGGCGGAACCGGACCACCCGGGACCGAGCAGCCCGGCGTCACCGCCGCCGTACGTAGCTGGTGTCACTGGAACTCCAGGAAGACCGTCTCGCCCTCGCCCTGAAGGCGGATGTCGAAACGGTAGGTCCCCCGGCCCTCGTCGGCGGCGATCAGCGTGTCGCGCCGCTCGCCCACCCGGGTGAGCAGCGGGTCGGCGGCGAGCGCCGCGTCGTCGCCCGGCAGGTAGATCCGCGTGAACAGGTGCACCAGCAGCCCGCGCGCGAACACGCACACGCTGATGTACGGCGCCCCGGCGCCCCGGGCGCCGGGCCGCAGCGTCCGCGCGTACCAGTGCCCGTCGGCGTCCGTCTGGATCCGGCCCCAGCCGGTGAACTCCACACCGTTGCGGCCGAGGTGGTCACCGGTCGCCGGATCGCGGCGCATCGAACCGTCGGTCGTGGGGAGGTTCCCGTCGGGGTCGGCGCCCCACAGCTCCACGAGCGCGTCCGGCAGCGGGTCGCCCTCGCCGTCCGTGACGTACCCGTGGACCGTGACCGTGTCCGGATGCCCGAGGGGCGCGATCTCCTCGCCGCCGCGGAACGGCAGCGCGTAGCCGTAGAACGGGCCGACCGTGTGCGACGGGGTGGGCAGCACGCTCTCCGGGCTGCTCGTGTCGATCTTCGTCATGGCAGGTCAGCGTCCTTCTTCGATCCAGGTGGCGTTCGGGCCGTCCAGCACGATGTCCCAGTGGTAGCCCATGGAGAACTCGGGCACGGACAGGCTGTGGTCGTACGTCGCGACCAGCCGCTGCCGGGCCGCGTCGTCCGTCACCGACTGGATGATCGGGTCGTACGGGAACAGCGGGTCGCTCGGGAAGTACATCTGTGTCACCAGCCGCTGCGTGAACGCCGTACCGAACATCGAGAAGTGGATGTGGGCCGGGCGCCAGGCGTTGACGTGGTTGCGCCAGGGGTAGGGGCCCGGCTGGATGGTGGTGAAGCGGTAACCGCCGTCGGCATCGGTGATCGTCCGGCCGACACCCGTGAAGTTCGGGTCCAGCGGGGCGTCGTGCTGCTCGCGCTGGTGGGCGTAGCGGCCCGCCGAGTTGGCCTGCCAGATCTCGACCAGCTGCCCCCGGACCGGCCGCCCGTCCCGGTCCAGCAGCCGCCCGGAGACGGTGATCCGCTCACCCACGGGCTCACCGCTGTGCTGCACGGTCAGGTCATTGTCTATCCCCGTGATGTCCCGCTCCCCGAACGCGGGGGAGTGCAGCTCCACCAGCTCCGGGTCCTTGGCCGTGTCGATGGCGACCAGGGGCTGCTTCGGATGCCGGAGAACGGAGGACCGGTAGGGGGCGTAGTCCCGCCGGGGGTGGTGCTCGACGGGGGCACCCTCGGCGACGCCCTTCTCGTAGGCGGCATGCTCGGCGGCGATTTCGAGGTCGATGTCTGCCTGGGTGAGTGTCATAGAAAGTCCTAGGTGTGAGCGCCCCTTCAGGGGCGCGGGGAACTGCGCGACCAGCCACGACGCAACCCGCAGGTGCGCACGGCCCGTCTACCGTTCAAGAACAAGCGCGAGCCCTTGGCCGACGCCGATGCAAAGGCTGGCGACACCGGTCCCGCTGCCACGTCGCGCCAGCTGATGCGCGACCGTCCCCGCCAGCCGCGCCCCCGACGCACCGAGCGGATGCCCCAACGCGATCGCCCCACCCTGCGGATTGAGCACCGCAGGATCGAACTCCGGCCACTCGGCAACGCATCCGAGCACCTGCGCCGCGAACGCCTCGTTGAGTTCCAGCACATCGAGGTCGGCGAAGGTCTTGCCCGCCTTGGCCAGGGCCCGGTTGACGGCCTCGACCGGGGCGAGCCCGAAGTAGTCGGGGTCCAGCGCGTGCACACCGGTCGCGGACACCCGGGCCAGGGGTTCCCGGCCGAGCGTCCTGAGGCCGTCCTCGTCGGTGAGGAGCAGCGCGGCCGCGCCGTCGTTGAGGGGGGACGCGTTGCCCGCGGTGACCGTGCCGCCCTCCGTGCGGAAGGACGGCTTGAGCTTGGCCATGGCGGCGAGGGAGGCGTCCGGGCGTACGCATTCGTCGGCGGCGAAGGCGACCGGGTCGCCCTTGCGCCGGGGGATGGCGACCGGTGCCAGTTCGGCGTCGAACAGGCCCTGTTCCTGCGCGGCAGCTGCCTTCTGGTGGGAGGCGAGGGCGAACTCGTCCTGCTGCTCCCGGCTGATCTTGTGCTTGTCCGCGATGCGTTCGGCGGACTCTCCGAGGGGGATGGTCCACTGCGGGTCCATCTTCGGGTTGACCATCCGCCAGCCCAGCGTGGTCGAGTACAGCTCGGCGTGCCCGGCGGGGAAGGGCCGGTCGTTCTTCGGCAGGACGTACGGCGCCCGGGTCATGGACTCGACACCGCCGGCTACGGCGATGGAGGCGTCTCCGGCGGCGATCGCGCGGGCGGCCTGGATGACGGCTTCCAGCCCGGAGGCGCACAGCCGGTTGACGGTGACGCCCGGCACGCTGGTGGGCAGGCCCGCGAGCAGGGCGGCCATGCGGCCGACGTTGCGGTTCTCCTCGCCGGCGCCGTTGGCGTTGCCGAAGTAGACGTCCTCGATCCGGGCCGGGTCCAGGGCCGGGGTGCGGGCCAGGAGCCCTCGGATCGCGTGCGCGGCCAGATCATCGGGACGCACCGACGCCAGAGCGCCGTTGTAGCGGCCGATCGGCGTGCGGACCGCATCGACGATGTACACCGTGTTCACAGCAGAGCCTCCGGGACAGTCAGCTTCGCGTCGGTCCGGGCCACGATCTCCTCGACACCCACGCCGGGCGCGGTCTCGACGAGGACGAGTCCCGCGTCGGTCACGTCGATCACGCCGAGATCCGTGATGATCCGGTTCACGCACGCCTTCCCGGTCAGGGGCAGCGCGCACTCGGTGAGGATCTTCGGCGAGCCGTCCTTCGCCGTGTGCGTCATCACCACGATCACCGTGCGGGCGCCGTGGACCAGGTCCATCGCCCCGCCGATCCCGGTGACCAGCTTCCCGGGAACCGCCCAGTTGGCCAGGTCCCCGTTCGCGGAGACCTGCATGGCCCCCAGCACGGCCACGTCGATGTGCCCGCCGCGGATCATGGAGAAGGAGAGCGCCGAGTCGAAGAAGGAGGCCCCGGGAAGGACCGTGACGGTCTCCTTCCCGGCGTTGATCAGGTCCGGGTCGACCGCGTCCTCGGTGGGGTAGGGGCCGGTGCCCAGGATCCCGTTCTCGGATTCGAGGATCACCTCGACACCGGACGGCAGATAGTTCGGGATCAGCGTCGGCAACCCGATCCCCAGATTCACGTACTGCCCGTCCCGCAGTTCACGGGCCGCCCGCGCGGCCATCTCCTGACGCGTCCAGGCCATCAGCTGCTCACCGTCCGCTGCTCGATCTTCTTGTCCGCCGCCTGCTCGGGAGTGAGGGCCACCACCCGCTGCACGAAGATCCCCGGCAGGTGCACCGCGTCCGGATCGATCTCCCCGGGTTCCACCAGCTCCTCCACCTCCGCGATGGTGACCTTGCCGGCCATCGCCGCGAGCGGGTTGAAGTTGCGGGTGGACTTGTTGAAGACCAGATTCCCGTGCCGGTCACCCTTCGCCGCCCGCACCAGCGCGAAATCGGTGCGGATCCCGCGTTCCAGGACGTACTCGGTGCCGTCGAAGTCCCGCACCTCCTTCGCGGGCGAGGCCACAGCCACCCCGCCGGAGCCGTCGTAGCGCCACGGCAGCCCGCCGTCCGCGACCTGCGTCCCGACCCCCGCCGGGGTGTAGAAGGCCGGGATCCCCGCACCGCCGGCCCGCAGCCGCTCCGCCAGCGTCCCCTGCGGGATCAGCTCCAGCTCCAGCTCACCCGCCAGATACTGCCGCGCGAACTCCTTGTTCCCCCCGATGTACGACCCCGTCACCCGGGTGATCCGTCCTGCGGTGAGCAGCACGGCAAGCCCCGTGTCCATCGCCCCGCAGTTGTTCGAGACCACCGCCAGGCCACCCACCCCCCGCTGGTACAGCGCCTCGATCAACACGCCCGGGACACCGCTCAGCCCGAACCCGCCCACCGCCAGCGACGCGCCCTCCGGCACATCGGCCACCGCTTCCGCGGCCGTGGCGACCACCTTGTCCATCCGTGCAGCCTCATCTCTCAGCGAATTAATCAGGGCACTGAGTATTTCAGCGAGATGTCTGCCACGCTGCCACTGGTGTCGCCACCCGTCAAGACCTCGGGTGATGGCAGACGGGTGTACAGACAGGATGGGTGACTGCGGGTATCGTTCAGTGCACCAACGAATTCGGACCATGGGAGGGCATATGGCGGCGGTGGACCTCACCACCCACCCCGGGCACCTGGCCCGGCGGCTTCAGCAGGCCCACTACCTGCTGTGGAACACGATGGTCTCGGAGGAGATCACCTCGCCGCAGTTCGCCGTCCTGAACGCGCTCGTCGCCGAGCCGGGGCTGGACCAGCGCACCGTGGGGGAGAGGGTGGGCCTGGACCGGTCGACCATCGCGGAGGTCATCAGCCGGCTCGGCCGGCGCGGACTCGTCGACAAGGTGCGCGACCCGCAGGACGGCCGCCGTTCGCTGCTGCGTCTCACCGACGACGGGCTGCGCACCCATCGCAAGCTCACCGTGCGCACCGCCCGGATGAACCAGGTCTTCCTGGCCCCGCTCTCGGCCGAGGAGCAGAGCCAGTTCTTCGATCTGATCCGCCGGGTCGCGGACGCGGCGGAGGGACTGCGCAATCCGGCGGAACTTACGGTTTCTGGGTGACCCAGAGCAGTTCCGCCGGCCAGCGGTGTGCCCAGTCGGGTGGGTCGGTTTCGTTGTAGCCGTTGGGTGTTCCGGGTTCGGGCCGCGGCTCGATGAGGTCGTCGATGACGAGACCCGCGCCGCGCAGCACCTTGACCCAGTCGCCGTAGGTGAGCTGATAGCTGGTCGCGCCGTCGACTTCGGCGATGGTGTTCAGCCCGAAGTAGTCCTGCCGCAGCGTCGTGGTGACGCGGCCCGCGGCTTCGTCGTAGCAGGCTTCGAACCAGGGGCTGGCGACGTTGAACACCAGGCGCCCGCCTCGGCGCAGGACGCGTGCGGCCTGCGGGACGGCCAGGTGCGGGGGCGCCCAGCTGAGCCCGCCGAAGTCGCAGAAGACCAGGTCGAAGCTGTCGGCGGCGAAGGGGAGTCGCTCGGCGGCGCCTTGCACCAGCGGGTAGCGGACCGCTCCCATCGCGTGGGCCGCTGCGGCGAGCTGGGCCTCGGACAGGTCGAGCCCGACCACGGTGGCGCCCTCGGCGGCGAGCGCCCTGGACCACTGGCCGGCGCCGCAGCCGAGTTCGAGGACGCGCTTGCCGGTGACGTCGCCCAAGGCGTGCAGGTGCGCGTCGGGGATGGAGTACATGCCCCACAGCCGGGGCGCGGCGCCGATCTGCGGGTCGTGCTCGTGCTGGTAGGCGCTGCTGATCCGGTTCCAGAGCCGCCGGTTGGCGGGGATGCTGTCCACGTGCCGACTCCAGCACTGCCCGCCGAGGGCGGTCAACAGGATTAGGGCACGAGCCCTAGGCCTTCGCGAACACCACCCACACCTGGCCGGCGGCGAAGTCCACCGGACTGCCGTCCGCGCCGGTGAACGTCGTACCGTCCGTGGCAGCCGGCCGTGACCACGTGGTCTCGAACGACCGGCCGTCCCGCAGCACTTCGGCCTTCCCCGTTCCCACGGTCTCGGTGTACGGCGTGTAGTTGCCGAGCACGTCGTGATACGTGGACGGGGTCACCCGCACGTACTGCACCACGACCGTGGCGGCGGCCAGCCGCGTTCCGGCCGTGGTCCGGGCCGGGGTGCCGTCCATCGACACCAGCCAGCGGTGCCGGTCGGCGGACCAGGTGAAGGTGAAGCGGGCCGCCGGGTAGCGCACCGTGCGCGCGGCCGTGACCGTGCCGCCGGCCGGGGCCGGGCCGTAGTGGAAGCCGGTGGTGAGCGCCGCTCGGCCGGGGGTCTCGGGCAGAAGCTCGGCAGGCCGGAGGTAGAGGTTGTGCGGCGCGGGGTGGTCCGTGCCGCGGTAGAAGGCGGCGGACTTCCGGCCGGGTGTCTCGGGGAGCAGGGGAGCCTTGTCGATCAGGGGCAGCAGTCTGCGCTGGGCTCCGGAGAAGGCGAGGGTCGGGTGGTCGAACTGGCGCAGCAGCTCCAGGTCGGACTCGCGGGCGCTGCGCACCGGGCCGACGACCTTGGGCAGCTTGGTGGCGTACACCGCCATCAGCCGGCTGAGGCCGCCCTCCACCTGCTCCGCGTACACCACGTCCGCCGAGTCCAGTCCGGTCTGGGGGCGGGCCGCGGAGACGTTGTCGATCTTCACGGCCAGGACGGAGCCGGCGGCGCTCGGCTCGCTCGGCGCCGGGGTGGTACCGCGGGGCGCGGGTGCGCGGTTGTCGTCGGTCGTGCCGTGGCGGGTGCAGCCCGCTGTGAGAGAGGCCGTCAGGACGGCCGCCGTGAGTGCCGCCGTGAGCGCCGTCCGGCGCGTCGGCGCCCTGTGTCGCATGCCCACCGTTCCCCCCGTTCGTCCCCTTGATTGTGGGCTCATCGGTTCATCGGTGGCCATACCCGGTCGAATTCGATCGCGCCCAGGGGTGGGCGGGGGCGGGGACGGGTGCTACGACCCGAGGATCTCCGTGAGGTCGTACCGCACCGGTTCGTCCAGCTGGGCGTAGGTGCAGCTCTCCGGTGTGCGGTCCGGGCGCCAGCGGCGGAAGCGGGCCGTGTGCCGGAAGCGGGCGCCGTTCTCCATGTGGTCGTACGCCACCTCGGCCACCCGCTCCGGCCGCAGCGGCACCCAGGACAGGTCCTTCTTGCCCGACCAGCGGCTCGGCGCGCCGGGCAGCCGGGCCGACTCATGGGCGGCCTCCTCCGTCCAGGCCGCCCACGGGTGCCCGGAGGCGTCCGCCATGCGCAGCGGCTCCAGCTCCTCGATCAGCTCGGCGCGCCGCTTCATGGGGAACGCGGCGGAGACGCCCACATGCTGGAGGGCGCCCCGGTCGTCGTACAGGCCCAGGAGCAGCGAGCCCACCACCGGGCCGCTCTTGTGCAGGCGGTAGCCCGCCACCACGACATCGGCCGTCCGCTCGTGCTTGACCTTGAACATGGCCCGCTCGTCGGGGAGGTAGCGCAGCGTGAGGGGCTTGGCGACGACCCCGTCGAGACCGGCCCCCTCGTACTGGTCGAACCACTGTCGGGCCACCTCCACATCGGTCGTCGCGGGCGCCAGATGCACCGGTGGGGTCGCGTCGGCCAGCGCCCGGGCGAGCAGCGCGCGGCGGTCGGTCAGCGGGACGTCGAGGAGGGACTCGTCGTGCAGCGCAAGCAGGTCGAAGGCGACGAAGGAGGCGGGCGTGCGTTCCGCGAGCGTGCGGACCCGGGAGTCCGCCGGATGGATCCGCTCGGTCAGCGCGTCGAAGTCCAGCCGGCCCTCCCGCGCGATCACGATCTCCCCGTCCAGCACGCACCGCTCGGGCACCCGCTCCTTCAGCGCCGCCACCAGCTCGGGAAAGTACCTGGTCAACGGCTTCCCGGTGCGGCTGCCGAGCTCCACCTCGGCGCCGTCCCGGAACACGATCGCGCGGAAGCCGTCCCACTTCGCCTCGTACTGCATGTCCGGCGGGATCGTCGCCACCGACTTGGCGAGCATCGGCTTCACGGGTGGCATCACCGGCAGATCCATGCTCCAAGTTTACTGGCCGACTTTCAGGGTCCACGGGATTCCGCTGAGTCCAATCCGTCCAGGTCAGCGGCGTACGGTCCACCTCTTCGCACTGACTGTGTGAGAGATCCGTGAGACGGCGGACCTGCCATGAGCGCTACTGCGAACACCGACTCCGAGCCCGCGCAGGAGCCGTCGCCCTCGCCGGCGATGTCGCCGTCCATCCAGTGACGCGTCCCGCTCGCCGGCCCGGGGAACCTGACCGGCCACAGCATGGGCCGCCGTCGAACACCCCTTTCCCGCCCTACTGCGGCGGTACGGATGATCACCAAGCCAGGCGTACTCCGTCCTCGGCCACCCCGACCGTGTGTTCGTGCCTCAAGAACGCACGTCGATCGGTTCCGGCCGGCGCCGGCGGCGCTGTGGCTCCGAAGGGAGTTCCACCCAGACTTTGTCCTCCGGGTGGAAAAAGTCGGATCCGTTTCGCTCCTAAGTTCTTCACGGTTTGGCAAATCGCTGCTACGTTCCTTCCTGAAGCCAGAGGACTTTGCCGACGCAGACAGAGGCCTGGGCCCCAGCCTGGGACGAGGGGAGGGGTTCGTGAGACGCATGACTGCTCGACCTGAGAACACGCATCAGGCGCGGCTGCTTCGCCTGCTGCGTGACGGCGGGTCCAACTCCCGTGCCCAACTGGGTGACCTGGTGGATCTGTCGCGTTCGAAGCTGGCTGTCGAGGTGGACCGGCTGCTGGAGACGGGGCTGGTTGTCGCGGACGGGTTTGCCCCCTCACGGGGCGGGCGACGCTCGCACAACATCAGGCTCGCGCCGACGCTGCGTTTCCTCGGTGTCGACATCGGTGCCACGTCGATCGATGTGGCCGTGACGAACGCGGAGTTGGAGGTCCTGGGGCACCTGAACCATCCGATGGACGTCCGTGAAGGGCCGGTGGCGGTCTTCGAGCAAGTGCTGTCGATGGCGGCCAAGCTCAAAGCATCCGGTGTCGTGGAGGGTTTCGACGGCGCCGGCATCGGGGTCCCGGGGCCGGTCCGCTTTCCGGAAGGTGTGCCGGTCGCGCCTCCGATCATGCCGGGGTGGGACGGCTTCCCGGTGCGGGAGGCGCTCAGCCAGGAACTCGGCTGTCCGGTCATGGTCGACAACGACGTGAACCTGATGGCCGTGGGGGAGCAGCACGCGGGCGTGGCACGTTCCGCGCGTGACTTCCTGTGCATCAAGATCGGCACCGGCATCGGCTGCGGGATCGTGGTCGGTGGCGAGGTCTACCGGGGGACGACGGGCAGCGCCGGAGACATCGGGCACATTCCGGTGGAACCGGGAGGCCGTGCTTGTGCGTGCGGCAACCGAGGCTGTCTGGAGGCGCATTTCAGCGGTGCCGCGCTGGCCGGTGACGCGGAGGAGGCCGCGCGAGCGGGCCGGTCGCCGGAGCTTGCCGCCCGGCTGGAGGCGGCCGGGCGGCTGACCGCCGCGGACGTGTCGGCAGCCGCCGTGGCGGGCGACCCGGTGGCTCTCGAACTGATCAGGGAGGGCGGGAAGCGCCTGGGCCAGGTCATCGCCGGACTGGTCAGTTTCTTCAACCCCGGCCTGGTGGTGATCGGCGGTGGTGTGACCGGGCTCGGCCACACGCTGCTCGCCAGTGTCCGGACCCAGGTGTACCAGCAGTCCTTGCCGCTTGCCACCCGCAACCTGCCCATCGTGCTGGGCGAGTTGGGGCCGAACGCCGGAGTCATCGGCGCGGCCCGGCTCATCAGCGATCACGTCTTCTCGCCTGCCTGACCGGATACAGATCATCCCGAATGCCACCGCGATCCGATGGCATCGCCGCAATCCCATGGCATGGCCGCAATCCCGGGCCGCCACCTCAACCCCCTAGCGCGCTGTACCACTCCATGACGCTTCGGTGACCTGGTCCGGCCACCGCGCCGACCGCATGGCCGTCAGGCCCTCTCCGGCACCACCCGTACGCCCCGGCACGCACGACGCCTGGGGCTCCCTGGAGCTGCCCGCACACCCGAACTCCCTGTTCAGCCTGCCCACTCACGGCCCGCATCCGCCGAGGGGATTCTTCATGGCACCACTACCACCCCTGCTCACCATGTCCGGCATCACCAAGTCCTTCCCGGGCGTCCGCGCCCTGGACGGTGTGGACCTCGACGTCCAGGCCGGCGAAGTCCATTGCCTCCTCGGCCAGAACGGCGCCGGCAAGTCCACCCTGATCAAAGTGCTCGCCGGAGCCCACCAGCCCGACGGCGGTGAGATCACCTGGCAGGGCGAGCCCGTGACCCTGGGATCGCCGATCGCCGCCATGCGTCTCGGCATCGCCACCATCTACCAGGAACTCGACCTGATCGAGGGGCTGTCCGTCGCGGAGAACGTCTTCCTCGGACACGAACCGACCTCCGCCGGGTTCGTCGTGCGCGGCTCGGCCGCCCGCACGGCGACCGCGGAACTCCTGAAGCGCCTCGGGCACGCGGAGATCGATCCCGCACGGCTCGTCGGTGAACTGTCCGCGGCGCAGCAGCAGATCGTCTCGATGGCCCGCGCACTCTCCCACGACGTGCGGCTGATCGTGATGGACGAGCCGTCGGCGGCCCTCGACCCCGAAGAGGTGGACAACCTGTTCAGGATCGTGGGCGACCTGACGGCCGAGGGTGTCGCCGTCATCTACATCTCCCACCGCCTGGAGGAGATCCGGCGCATCGGAGACCGGGTAACGGTTCTGAAGGAGGGCCGGTCGGTCGCCGACGGTCTGCCCGCCAAGTCGACTCCGACCCATGAGGTCGTGGCCCTGATGACCGGGCGGAATGTGGAGTACGTCTTTCCCGAGCGGCCCGAGGCCGGGTTCGCCGAGGGGAGGGAGCCGGTACTGAGGGTGGAAGGACTCACCCGGCGAAGGGAGTTCGCGCCCGTCGATCTGGAACTGCGGCCCGGTGAGATCGTCGGCCTGGCCGGACTCGTCGGCTCCGGGCGCAGCGAGATCCTGGAGACGGTCTACGGGGCGCGCAAGCCCGACGGCGGTCGTGTCCTCGTCGACGGCACGCCGCTGCGTCCCGGCAGCGTCCGGGCCGCCGTGCGGGCCGGCATCGGCCTCGCGCCCGAGGAACGCAAGGCCCAGGGCCTGCTCATGCTGGAGTCCGTCAGCAGCAACGTCTCGATCTCCACCCTGTCCCGGTTCGCCCGCGCGGGCTGGCTCGACGGGCGTACCGAGCGAGCAGCGGCGCACCAGGCGGTCCGGGAGCTGTCCTTGCGGCCCGACAATCCCGATGCCGCGATCAGGACGCTGTCCGGCGGCAACCAGCAGAAGGCGGTGCTCGCACGCTGGCTGTTGCGCGGCTGCAAGGTGCTGCTGCTGGACGAGCCCACCCGGGGTGTCGACATCGGTGCCCGGGCGGAGCTCTACACGGTGATCCGCCGCCTGGCCGACGAGGGTCTGGCCGTACTGCTCGTGTCCAGCGAGGTGCCCGAAGTCCTGGGGCTCGCCGACCGGGTGCTGGTGCTCCGTGAAGGCACCGTCGTACACACGGCGGACGCCCGGGAGCTCGACGAGCACCTTGTACTCGATCTTGTGATGGAAGGGAGCCCGACGTCATGACGCAGCCGGCCGCATCGGCACACAAGGACGCGCCGACGTCCACCGCCAAGGCCGCGGCGGACAAGGAGGGTTCGGGAGCGCGCCGGCCACTGGGCGGGTGGGGGGACGTGCGTACCCTGTCCCTGCTCGGCGTCCTCGCCGTGCTCGTCGCGGTCGGTGGGATCACCGCACCGGACGAGTTCCTGAAGACGAGCAATCTGCAACTCATCCTCACCCAGGCGTCGGTGATCGGCGTCGTCACCGTCGGCATGACGTTCGTCATCACCAGCGGCGGGATCGACCTGTCGGTCGGCGCGATGGTGGCGCTCGCCTCGGTGTGGGCGACGACGGTGGCCACACAGGACTTCGGCTTCGCGGGCATCCTCTTCACCGCTGTGGTCGTCGGCGTGGGCTGCGGTCTCGTGAACGGTCTGCTGATCGCCTACGGCAGGATGGTGCCGTTCATCGCGACGCTGGCCATGCTCGCCTCCGCCCGGGGCCTGGCGCTGCAGATCACGGGCGGCACCACCCAGATCGTGACCGTCGGATCCGTGCTCGATCTCGGTGCCAGGGACTCCTACGTCCTCGGCATCCCGCCCCTGGTCCTGATATTCGCCGCGGTCACCGTCATCGGCTGGCTGCTGCTCAACCGCACCACGTTCGGCCGCCGTACCGTCGCGGTCGGCGGCAACGCGGAAGCGGCACGCCTGGCCGGCATCGACGTCCGCCGCCAGCGTCTGTATCTGTACCTGCTGTCCGGACTGTGCTGCGGAATCGCCGCGTTCATGCTGATCGTGCTCGCCGGGTCGGGCCAGAACACCAACGGCAACCTCTACGAGCTGGACGCCATCGCCGCCGCGATCATCGGCGGCACCCTGCTCAGCGGCGGCCGCGGCACCATCGTCGGCTCCGTCCTCGGAGTGCTGGTCTTCACCACCATCACCAACATCTTCGCCCTGAACAACCTTGAGACCGCTGTCCAGCAGATCGCCAAGGGCGCCATCATCGTCGCCGCCGTCCTGGTCCAGCGCCGCTCGCCGCACGGCGACGCCTGACGCGCCGGCGCCACCCGACGCTCTGCCCCACACCGCCGGACGGCGGCCCCTGACACCGCCGTCCGGCCCCCACAGCCTCCATCCGACACACACCGCCCAGTCGAAGGGTCGATCCGCCATGCCCAGAACCCCCGCCACCAGCCGCAGAGCGCTGCTGTTCGGCACCGCGGCCGTGTCCGCCGGTGCGCTGCTGACGGCCTGTACCAGCAACGACCCCAAGAACAAGGAAGCGGCCGCGGACAACGCCCCGGTCGCGGACGACAAGCCGGGCAAGGCCGTCACCATCGGCTTCGCCGGCCCGCAGGCCGACCACGGCTGGCTCAACGCCATCAACGACAACGCCAAGTCCCGTGCCAAGAAGTACTCCGACGTCACGCTGGAGATCACCGAGGGTTCCAACGACATCGCCCAGCAGATCGGCCAGATCCAGACGCTGATCAACAAGAAGGTCGACGTCCTGGTGATCCTGCCGGCCGACGGCAAGGCACTGACCCAGGTCGGTCTCCAGGCCATGAAGGCCGGCATCCCCGTCGTCAACCTGGACCGCGTCTTCGCCTCCCCGCAGGCGTACCGCTGCTGGATCGGCGGCGACAACTACGGCATGGGGCTCAACGCCGGCCACTACATCGGCGAGCAGCTCAAGGGCAGGAAGAACGCCAAGGTCGTCGAACTCGCCGGCCTCGACAACCTCGAACTGACCCAGCAGCGCACCAAGGGCTTCGACGACGCACTGAAGAACTACCCCAACATCCGCAAGGTGGCCCGCCAGGCGGCCGACTTCACGGTCGAGTCCGGCCAGGCCAAGATGGCGCAACTGTTGCAGGCCCAGCCGCAGTTCGACGCCCTGTGGAACCACGACGACGACCAGGGTGTGGGCGCGCTGCGGGCCATCGACCAGGCCGGCCGCGACGACTTCCTGATGGTCGGCGGCGCGGGGGCCAAGTCCGCGATGGACGCCATCAAGGCCGGAAAGGGTGTGCTCAAGGCGACCGTCCTGTACCCGCCGACGATGGCCGCCTCCGCCATCGACCTGGCCCGGGCGCTCGCCCAGGGCAAGGGCGTCGGCGGCCTCGCCGAGTTCGAGATCCCGTCCTCGGTGACGCTCTACTCGGCCGTGGTCACCAAGGACAACGTCGACCAGTACCTGCCGACCGGCTTCATCTGACCGGCCCGGGCCTGGGGGTCCGCGAACACAGCGACGAGTCAGTGACACTCCGACGAGGAGATCCGTATGGAACAGAGGGACAGTCGGACCGCCCCGCCGGCACTCGGCGTGGGGATGGTCGGCTACGCGTTCATGGGCGCCGCGCACTCACAGGGGTGGCGCACCGTGGGGCACGTGTTCGACCTGCCGCTGCGGCCGGTGCTGGCCGCGATCGCCGGCCGCGACGCGCACGCCGTGCGGGCGGCCGCGGACAAGCACGGCTGGGCCGCGGCGGAGACCGACTGGCGCGCCCTCGTGGCCCGCGACGACGTGCAACTCGTCGACATCTGCACACCGGGCGACAGCCATGCGGAGATCGCGATCGCGGCGCTGGAGGCGGGCAAGCACGTGCTGTGCGAGAAGCCGCTGGCCAATTCGGTCGCCGAGGCCGAGGCCATGGTGACGGCGGCCGAAGCGGCCCGCTCGCGCGGGCAGTTGGCGATGGTGGGCTTCAACTACCGGCGTGTGCCCGCCCTCGCCTACGCCCGCCGGCTCATCGCGGCCGGCAGGCTGGGCACGCTGCGCCACGTCCGGGTCTGCTACCTCCAGGACTGGCTCGTCGACCCCGACTTCCCCCTGACATGGCGGCTGCAACGGGAGTACGCGGGGTCGGGGGCGCTGGGCGACCTCGGCGCGCACATCGTCGACCTCGCCCAGTACCTGGCGGGTGAGCCGCTGGTCGGGGTCTCCGCCCAGATGGAGACCTTCGTCAAGGAACGCCCCCGTCTCGACGGTGTCTCCTCCGGTCTCACGGCTTCCGGCGACCCCCGGCGCGGGCCGGTCACGGTCGACGACGCGGCCGTGTTCACCGGCCGGCTCGCCTCGGGGGCCCTCGCCTCGTTCGAGGCGACCCGGATGGCATCGGGGCGCAAGAACGCCCTGAGCCTGGAGGTGAACGGCGAGTTCGGTTCGCTCGCCTTCGACCTCGAACGCCTCAACGAGCTGTCCTTCCACGACCACCGGGAGCCCGCCGCCACCGCGGGGTTCCGCAGGATCGTCGTCACCGAGCCCGAGCACCCGTACCTGGAGGGCTGGTGGCCGCCGGGCCACGCGCTCGGCTACGAGCACACCTTCGCCCACCAGGCCCGTGATCTGGTGGAGGCCATCGCCTCCGGCACCGATCCGATCCCGTCGTTCGCCGACGGTCTACAGGTGCAGCGGGTGCTCGCCGCGGTGGAGGAGAGCGCGCGGAAGAACTCCGTGTACACCCCTGTCCAGGCCGTCGTGGCCGAAGTCCGGTAGCGATCCGGCACGAACCCCCGCCTCTCTTGGAGCCGCCATGCCCCGCCCGTTCACCCTGTTCACCGGTCAGTGGGCCGACCTGCCCTTGGCGGAGGTCTGCCGGCTGGCCCGCGACTTCGGCTACGACGGCCTCGAACTCGCTTGCTGGGGAGACCATTTCGAGGTCGACAAGGCCCTGACCGATCCGTCCTACCTCGCCGAACGGCACGCCCTGCTCGACAAGTACGGTCTGAAATGCTGGGTGATCTCCCACCATCTCGTCGGCCAGGCCGTCTGCGACAACCCCATCGACGAACGGCACCAGGGCATCCTGCCCGCCCGCATCTGGGGCGACGGGGAGCCGGAGGGCGTACGGCAGCGGGCCGCGGCCGAGATCAAGGACACGGCGCGTGCCGCGGCGGCCTTCGGCGTCGACACGGTCGTCGGATTCACCGGGTCGTCGATCTGGCATCTGGTGGCGATGTTCCCGCCGGTGCCGGAACGGATGATCGAACGCGGCTACGAGGACTTCGCGGAACGCTGGAATCCGGTCCTGGACGTGTTCGACACCGAGGGTGTCCGCTTCGCCCACGAGGTCCATCCGAGCGAGATCGCCTACGACTACTGGACCACCCGACGCGCCCTGGAAGCCGTGGACAACCGGCCGGCCTTCGGGCTCAACTTCGACCCCAGCCACTTCGTCTGGCAGGACCTGGACCCGGTCGGCTTCCTCTACGACTTCCGGGACCGCATCTACCACGTCGACTGCAAGGAGGCCCGCAAGCGTCTGGACGGGCGCAACGGGCGGCTCGGCTCCCACCTGCCGTGGGGCGATCCGCGGCGCGGCTGGGACTTCGTCTCCGCCGGACACGGAGACGTCCCCTGGGAGGACGTCTTCCGGATGCTGCGTTCGATCGGTTACGACGGGCCGGTCTCCGTGGAGTGGGAGGACGCCGGCATGGACCGCCTCACCGGCGCGCCGGAAGCGCTCGCCCATCTGAAGCGGTTCGACTTCGACCCGCCCTCCGCTTCCTTCGACGCCGCGTTCGGAGGCCGCGACAACTAGGGACCTCCGCTCGGGACGATCGCTCCCTGGATCCAGCCGGACGAAGGCCCGGCGCCGGACGGCCGCCGGGCGGGTCCGGGCTGCCCGGACCCCCCTTTGTCCTGCCTCTGGAGAAAGTTCGACTTCTTTCTGCGCAAGGTCTTTCTGCAGGAGACGAACCCGGTTACGGTCCCGTCTCAGACACAGGCGCCACACAGTGGTCCGACAGCGACGGCGCACACCCCGCCGGCAGCACTGCTCACCGCTCCGTCCGCCGGACGACATCCGTGCAGAGCACACGGCAGGCCGCCGCCACGAATCCCGCACAACTCACCGCCGACGCCTTCGCCGTAACCACGCCCGCCAGGGAGTCGCCCTCCCAGGCAGCGGCCAAGGCCCGCTCCTGTGCCGACGGTGGGCGGGGAAACCGGCCCCGCACCCGCCCACCGTCCTCCAACCGCAACGGAACATCGACATGGCAGGGAGGCACCCGTGAACAACGACGGGAACGCATCGAAGCCCCGGACCGGTGGGCAGACCACACGCACCGGTGTCTGGTTCGTCGGAGCCCGCGGATCGGTGGCCACCACCGCCGTCGCCGGATGCGCGGCGGTCGCCGCCGGACTGCACCGACCGACCGGCATGGTCACCGAGACACCACCGTTCGACGGCACCGGCCTGCCGTCCCTGTCCTCGCTCGTCTTCGGCGGCCACGACACCGCCCACAGCCCGCTGCCCAAACGGGCCGACCAGCTCACCGACGCCGGCGTCCTGCCGCACGGACTCGCCGCGGCCGTGCACGCCGAACTCCGGTCCGCGGACGAGGAGATACGGCCCGGTGGCCCGCTCCCGGGCGACACGCGCGGCGACGAGGAACTCATCGCGGACTTCGCCGCCGACCTCACCTCGTTCCGCGTGCGCAACGCACTGGCCCGGGTGGTCGTCGTCAACGTGTCCTCCACGGAACCGCCGCCCGCACCCGAAACCCTGCGGCTACCGCCCAGTTCCCTCTATGCGGCCGCCGCCCTGCGAACCGGGTGCCCCTACGTCAACTTCACGCCGTCCACCGGGCTGCACACCCCGGCGCTCACCACAGCCGCCGTGGCCGCCGGACTTCCGCACGCGGGCCGTGACGGCAAGACCGGCCAGACCCTGCTGCGGGCCGTGCTCGCCCCGATGTTCGTCCAGCGCGTCCTGAAGGTACGGGCCTGGTCCGGCACCAACCTGCTGGGCGGCGGGGACGGAGCGGCGCTGGCCGACCCCGGCGCGGCCGCGGCGAAGAACGCCGGCAAGGAACGCGTCCTGACCGACATCCTCGGACACCCCCCGCAGGGCGAGGTGCACATCGACGACGTACCGGTGCTCGGCGACTGGAAGACCGCCTGGGACCACATCGCCTTCGAAGGCTTCCTCGGCTCGCGCATGATCCTCCAGACCATCTGGCAGGGCTGCGACTCGGCCCTGGCGGCACCGCTCGTCCTGGACCTGGCCCGCCTGGTCGCCCGCTCCCACGAGGTGGGCCTGTCCGGCCCGCTCCCGGAACTCGGCTTCTACTTCAAGGATCCCGACGGCGGCCCGGCGGGCCTCTCGGAGCAGTTCACCGCCCTGCTGTCGTTCGCCGACCGACTGCGGGGGACGAAGTGATCCGCTCCGCTCCGCCCGGTCTGGCCCCACCCGCGCCCGCCGACGCTCCGGAGTCCACCGCAGCCGGAAACGGCCGGGGTCCCGTGGTCACCGCACCGCGGCGCGGGTCCCGGGCGCGGCTGCGGGACTGGGCCGAACTGCTCCGTGTCTCCGCGCTGTTCACCGTGCCGGGCGATGCCCTCGCCGGCGCCGCGGCCACCGGACTGCGGCCCAACCGGGGCACGGCGTACGCCGCGTGCGCCTCGCTCCTCCTCTACCAGGCGGGCATGGCACTCAACGACTGGGCCGACCGCGACGAGGACGCCCTCGACCGCCCCCACCGACCCGTTCCCTCCGGCCGTATCTCCCCGACGGCGGCGCTGGCGGCGGCCGGACTCCTGACCGCGGCGGGCCTGACGTCCGCCGCCCGCGCCGGCCGGCCCGCACTCGCGGTGGCGACGGCCCTGACCGCCACGGTCTGGGCGTACGACCTCCGGTTGAAGCACACCCCCGCCGCCCCGGCGGCGATGGCCGCGGCCCGGGCCCTGGACCTCCTGCTCGGCGCCACGGCAACCCTGTCCGCACCCACCATGCCGCCGACCGCCCGCAGAGCCGCCGACCCATCACCGTCCGCGATGCCCGGCCGGGGGAGAGGGCACGGGACAGGGCGGAGCGGGGGAGCTCCTGCCACGCCCGGTACCGCCCTCCGCGCCGCGGCTCCGGCCGCCGCGCTGGCCGCCCACACCTACGCCGTCACCGCCGTATCGCGGCACGAGGCGCACGGCGGTTCGACGCTCACCCCCCTCGCCGCACTCGGCCTGACGACCACGCTCGGTCTGCTGCTGTCCCGGACCCGCACGACGGCGGGACCCGTCCCGGCGCTGTCGGCCGGCGCGTACGTCCGCACCGCCGCCGGTCCTTTCCTGCACGCCGCCCTCAACCCGTCCCCACCCCTCACGCAGCGCGCCGTCGGCGGCGGCATCCGCGCCATGATCCCGCTCCAGGCCGCGCTCGCCGCCCGGTCCGGGGCGACCGGCACCGCACTCGCCGTGCTCGGGCTCGCACCCGCGGCCCGTGCCCTCGCCCGGAAGGTGAGCCCCACATGAGCGGCCGGCAGCGACTGCGCCTCGGCTACGGCACCAACGGCCTCACCGACCTCCGTCTCGACGACGCCCTCGGCCTGCTCGCGGACCTGGGCTACGACGGCGTCGGACTCACGCTCGACCACATGCATCTCGACCCGCTCGCGGACGATCTCGCCGCCCGTACCGCCCGGGTCGCCCGGCGGCTCGGCGAACTCGGCCTCACCGCCACCGTCGAGACCGGCGCGCGGTACGTGCTCGACCCGCGCCGCAAGCACGGTCCGTCGCTGCTCGACGCGGACACCGAGGGCCGTGCCGCCCGCACCCGGCTGCTGCTCACGGCGGTCCGGGTCGCGGCGGACCTCGGGGCCCACGCCGTGCACTGCTTCAGCGGCGTCACCCCGTCCGGCACCGACGACGACACCGCGTGGCGGCGCCTGGAAGAGGCACTGCTTCCCGTCCTCGACGCGGCGGCCGCCGCCGGCGTGCCGATCGCGATCGAACCCGAACCGGGACACCTCCTCGCCACGCTCGCCGACTTCCATCACCTGCGCACCGTGCTCGGCAACCCTTCTCCGCTCGGCCTGACCCTCGACATCGGCCACTGCCAGTGCCTGGAGCCGGCCACGCCCGCCGAGTGCGTCCGGGAGGCGGCGCCCTGGCTGCGGCACGTGCAGATCGAGGACATGCGCCGCGGGGTGCACGAGCATCTGCCCCTGGGCGACGGCGAGATCGACTTCCCGTCCGTGCTGGACGCACTCGCCGACACCGGCTACCGGGGCCTCACCGTCGTAGAGCTGCCCCGGCACTCCCACGCGGGGCCGGAGCTGGCCCGGTCCTCCGTCGAGTTCCTGCGGACCGCGACGGCCACGACCGCGAAGGGAGTGCCCGCAGCATGACGCACCCACTTCCCTGGACCCGAGCCGAGGTCGAGGCCCGGCTGCCCGACGACGCGGCGCGCGCCTGGTTGACCGAGGCGCTGGCCGACGCCGCGTGCGTACCGACAGCACCCCCGACGGCGCCGGCCCCGTACGCGGCCGATACCTGGGAGCTGCGGTTCGCCGCCGCGGGACGGCACTGCGGCCATGACAACGCGGACGCCGTCCGCACGCTGCTGCTGACCGAGGCCCAGGCGGGACCGGAGACCCTGACCCGGCTCTACCGGCACGGCAGTGCCGCCGAACGCCGCGCCGTGCTCCGGGCCCTTCCGGCGCTGGTCGACGGACCGCACGCCCTTCACCTCGTCGAGGACGCCTTGCGCAGCAACGACCCCCGGCTCGTCGCCGCCGCCGTCGGCCCCTACACCGCCGCGCACCTCGACCCGCACGCCTGGCGTCACGCCGTCCTGAAGTGCCTGTTCACCGGCGTCACCCTCGACGCGGTCGCGAGCCTGGCGCAACGCGCGGCCGGCGACGGCGAACTGGCCCGCATGCTCACCGACTACGCCGCCGAGCGGACGGCCGCCGGCCGCGAGGTCCCCGACGACCTCGGCCGCGTGCTGACCCTGACGGGCGAAGAGCCCAGGGAGCTTTGATGCGAATCTTCGACCCGCACATCCACATGACATCCCGCACCACCGACGACTACGAGGCGATGTATGCCGCCGGTGTACGCGCCGTCGTCGAACCGTCCTTCTGGCTCGGGCAGCCCCGCACCGGTCCGGCAAGCTTCTACGACTACTTCGACGCCCTCCTCGGCTGGGAACCCTTCCGCGCGGCCCAGTACGGCATAGCCCACCACTGCACCCTCGCGCTCAACCCCAAGGAGGCCAACGACCCACGCTGCACGCCGGTCCTGGACGCCCTGCCCCGCTACCTGGCCAAGGACGGCGTCGTCGCCGTCGGCGAGATCGGCTACGACTCCATGACACCGGCCGAGGACACCGCGGTGGCCGCCCAGCTTCAGCTCGCCGCCGCCCACGGCCTGCCCGCCCTGGTCCACACGCCCCACCGGGACAAGCTCGCCGGTCTGCACCGCACCCTCGACGTCGTGCGCGAGTCGAGTCTGCCGGTGGAGCGGGTGCTGCTCGACCACCTCAACGAGACGACCGTCGAGCACGCGAAGGACAGCGGCTGCTGGCTCGGGTTCTCCGTCTACCCGGACACCAAGATGGACGAGGACCGCATGGTCGCGATCCTGAAGACCTACGGGACGGGGAAGGTCCTCGTCAACTCGGCCGCCGACTGGGGAAAGAGCGACCCGCTGAAGACCCGCAAGGTCGCCGACGCCATGCTCGCGGCCGGCTTCGGCGAGGACGACGTCGACCAGGTGCTGTGGCGCAACCCGGCGGCCTTCTACGGACTCAGCGGCCGTCTCCGGCTCGACGTCCCGAAGCCGGAGGGCCTGCACGAAGGCAACTCCGTCCTGCGCGGCGGGGAGTGAGCCATGCGCTTCCGCCATGCCGACGGCTCGACGGTGCACCTCGCCTACTGCACCAACGTCCACCCCGCCGAGACCCTCGACGGTGTCCTCGCCCAACTCCGCGACCACTGCGAGCCGGTCCGCAGAGCCCTGGGACGCGACCGCCTCGGCATCGGCCTGTGGCTCGCCGGCGACGCCGCACGCGCGCTGATCGCCGACCCGGCGGCGCTGCGGCGGCTCCGGGCCGAGCTGAACCGGCGCGGCCTCGAAGTCGTCACCCTCAACGGATTCCCCTACGAGGGATTCGGCGCGGACGAGGTCAAGTACCGCGTCTACAAGCCCGACTGGGCCGACACCGAACGCCTCGCGTACACCACCGGCCTGGCCCGGCTCCTGACGGAGCTGCTACCGGACGACGTCAGCGAGGGGACCATCTCCACCCTGCCGCTGGCCTGGCGGACCGACTACGACGAACGCGCCGCCGCCACCGCCGGTGCCGCGCTGACCACCTTGGCGGAGCGGCTCGACGCGCTGGAGGAACTGACCGGCAAATCGGTCCGCGTCGCCCTCGAACCGGAGCCCGGCTGCACGGTGGAGACGACCGCGGACGCCATCGGACCGCTCACCGCCCTGCCCGGCGACCGTATCGGCGTGTGCGTCGACACCTGCCATCTCGCCACCTCCTTCGAGGACCCGGCCACCGCACTGACCGCGCTCGACGCAGCGGGTATCGGCGTCCCCAAGGCGCAGCTGTCGGCCGCCCTGCACGCCGAGGACCCCCGTCTGCCAGAGGTCCGCGACGCCCTCGCGGCCTTCGCCGAACCGCGCTTCCTGCACCAGACCCGCGCCCGCACGCCGACCGGTCTGCACGGCACCGACGACCTCGGCGAGGCACTGGCGGGCGACGCCCTGCCCGACGACACACCCTGGCGCGCCCACTTCCACGTCCCCCTGCACGCCCCGCCCGCCGCACCGCTCACCTCCACCCTGCACGTGCTCCAGGACGCCCTGGCCCTGCTGGTGGGCGGCACGGAGCCCCGCACCCGCCACCTCGAAGTCGAGACCTACACCTGGCAGGCCCTCCCGCCGAAGCTGCGCCCCCGCACCAGAACCCAGCTCGTGGAGGGCATCGCGGCCGAACTGGCCCTCGCCCGTGACCTGCTCACCGGCCTCGGCCTGAAGGAGCTGCCATGAGCATCCACCCGACTCCGCTCCTGGTCCTCGACGTGGTCGGCCTCACCCCGCGTCTCCTCGACCACATGCCCCGCCTCAAGGCGCTGGCCGGCTCCGGCTCGCGGGCGAACCTGTCCACCGTGCTCCCGGCCGTCACGTGCACCGCACAGTCCACCTTCCTCACCGGCGGGCTTCCCGCCGAGCACGGGATCGTCGGAAACGGCTGGTACTTCCGCGAGCTCGGCGACGTACTCCTGTGGCGTCAGCACAACGGACTGGTCGCCGGCGACAAACTCTGGGACGCGGCGCGCCGCGCCCACCCCGGCTACACGGTCGCCAACATCTGCTGGTGGTACGCCATGGGCGCCGACACCGACATCACCGTCACCCCCCGTCCCGTCTACTACTCCGACGGACGCAAGGAACCCGACTGCTACACCCGCCCGGCAGCCCTGCACGACGAACTCACCGAGAAGTTCGGCACCTTCCCGCTCTTCCACTTCTGGGGACCGGGCGCGGACATCGTCTCGAGCCGGTGGATCGCCGACGCGACCCGCCACGTCATGCGCACCCGACGGCCCGACCTGACCCTGTGCTACCTGCCCCATCTCGACTACGACCTCCAGCGGTTCGGCCCCGACGACCCCCGCTCCCACCGCGCCGCCACCGAACTCGACGCCGTCATCGGCCCCTTGCTCGACGACGCCCGAGCCGAGGGCCGCACGGTCGTCGCCCTGTCCGAGTACGGCATCACGCCGGTCAGCCGCCCCGTCGACATCAACCGCGCCCTGCGGCGCGCCGGGCTGCTGGAGGTCCACACCCAGCACGGCATGGAGTACCTCGACCCGATGGCCTCCCGCGCCTTCGCCGTCGCCGACCACCAGCTGGCCCACGTCTACGTCCGCCGGCCCGAGGACCTGGCAGCCACCCGCGAGGCGCTCCAGGACCTCCCCGGCATCGAGGAGATCCTCGACGACGACGGCAAGAAGGCGAACGGACTCGACCACCCGCGCTCCGGCGAACTGGTGGCGGTCGCCGCCCCGGACGCCTGGTTCACGTACTACTACTGGCTCGACGACGCCCGCGCCCCCGACTTCGCCCAGCTCGTCGAGATCCACCGCAAACCCGGCTACGACCCCGTCGAGCTGTTCATGGACCCCGGTGATCCCTACGTGCGGCTCAGAGCCGCCAAGGCGGTGGCCCGCAAGAAGCTCGGCATGCGGTACCGGCTCGCGGTCGTACCTCTTGACCCCTCACCCATCCGCGGCAGCCACGGCCGCCGCCCCGCGAGCGACGAAGAAGGTCCGCTCGTCCTGGTCTCCACCCCCCGCGCAGTATCCGGCCGCGTAGCGGCCACCGAAGTGAAGTCCCTTCTCCTGAGGCTCGCCGGCCTCTCCTGAGACGGCGGCCGACAGGCACCCGCAGCACCGCGACGACGAAAGAGAGAACCACTGTGACCGCGTTCAACGACGAAGCCGTCACCGGCGACGCCCTGCGCCGCACCCTCGGCGTCAACCGCCGCCGTTTCCTCAGCACCTGCACGGCCGTCACCGCCGGGGCGATCGCCGCCCCCGTCTTCGGCGCCGCCCCCGCCCTGGCGCAGGGCAGAGCCGAAGCCGCCGGCCACGACCGGGGCCGTGCCACCCTGGTCCCGCCGGACAAGCGCGGCATCATCCTCTACACCGTCCGTGACGCGACCGGCCGCGACCCGCTCGCCTCCGACCTGCCCTCCGGTTTCCGCGAGGTGTTCCGGCAGCTGTCGCGCTTCGGCTACCGCCAGGTGGAGTTCGCCGGCTTCGGCCAGCACGCCAACGCGCCCGGCGGCGCCGATCTGGGCACCGTCCAGGGCGCGAAGCTGCTGCGCTCCTGGCTCGACGAGTACGGGCTGAGGGCGCAGGGCAGCCACGGCTTCATCCCGCCGTCCTGGCCGCTGACGTCCTCCGACGTGGACGCCTTCAAGCGCTGGCTGGAGATCGCCAACATCCTCGGCATGGAGCACATGGGCACCGGCGCCGACCCCACCAACACCCCCTACCGGGCCGACTGGGACGTCGCCGCGCAGAAGTGGAACACCCTGGGTGCCATCGCCCGCAGGGAGGGCATCAAGCTCTACACCCACAACCACGACAGCGCCTACGACTTCCTGCTCGACGGCGGCCCGCTCGACTCCCAGGGCCGTCCGACCCGCAGCTCGGGCACCCGGAAGCTGGAGTACTTCCTGAAGACGACCGACCGCAAGAACGTCTACCTGGAACTGGACGTCTTCTGGGCACACGTGGCCCAGTACAAGTTCCACACGTACACCGCCCACGACGGCTCGCAGCGGGAGGACGTCTTCGACCCGGCCGCACTCGTGGTCCGCAACACCAACCGCTTCCCGCTCTTCCATGCCAAGGACGGTGTCGTGAACACCCAGAGCGGCCTGGGCTACGACATGGTGCCGTTCGGTACGGGCGACATCGACTACCGCAGGTTCTTCACCCGGGTGGGCGCGAAGAACTACCACAACCCGATGGTCGAGCAGGACAACGCGCCGAGCACGAGCGTCCCCGGCCAGTCTCTGGAGTTCGCCCGGATCGGCTACGACAACCTCGCGGCCCTGCGCGCGTGTAACTGAGGGAGAACCACCCAGGAGTCCCGCCCGGCGTATCGACGCCGGGCGGGTCCCAGGTATGCCGGAAAAGGCACGATATACCTGGACAAACTTTCCTCAAAAAAGTTAAAACTTTGTCCTTGACGAGGCGAAAGTGGGCGCCCTAGCGTCCAACTCAGCTACTCTCCGCGGTTTTTGATCAGCCATCACCAGACCGAAGGAGTTCTGAGTGCGCAACAGACGGATCGTCACCCTCGTGGGTGCGGCTGCGTTGGCCGGAGCCGTCGGGCTCCTGCCGCTCTCCCCGGCCCAGGCCACCACATCGGACCCCGCGCCGCCGGCCTCGTCGGACTTCCAGAAGGTCACCCTCAACGACCGCCCGGGTGAGCCCATGGCCCTGGCCGTCCTGCCCGACCGGCGGGTCCTGCACACGGCGCGCACCGGAGAGGTCCGGATCCACGACCCCCGAAGCGGCGTGAACTTCCTGGCCGCAGACATGAAGAAGAGCCCCGCCGGGCTCTACCAGCACGACGAGGAGGGCGTGCAGGGCATCGCCGTCGACCCGGGCTTCGCCAAGAACCACTGGGTCTACCTCTACTACTCGCCGCGCCTCGACACCCCCATGGACGACCCGGCCACCCCCGGCGTCAACGAGGGGGACGCGCCGCAGTTCGGGACGGCCGCGGACTTCGCCCGGTACAAGGGCGTCACACGGCTGTCGCGGTTCAAACTGGAGGGCAACAAGCTGGACTTCGCCACCGAACAGAAGGTCATCGACGTGCCCGCCGATCGCGGCATCTGCTGTCACGTCGGAGGCAAGATCGACTTCGACCACAAGGGCAACCTGTTCCTGTCGACCGGTGACGACTCCAATCCGTTCTCCTCCGACGGCTACGCCCCCCTCGACGACCGTCCCGACCGCAACCCGGCCTACGACGCGCGGCGCACCGCGGGCAACACGAACGACCTGCGGGGCAAAGTCCTGCGCATCAAGCCCAAGAGCCGCGGCGGTTACACCGTCCCGGACGGCAACCTCTTCGCGCCGGGCACTCCGAAGACCCGTCCCGAGGTCTACGCCATGGGTCTGCGCAACCCGTTCCGCTTCGCCGTGGACGACAGGACCGGCGAGCTCTACGTCGGCGACTACTCACCCGACGCCAACAAGGCCGACCCCGGCCGCGGCCCCGCCGGCCAGGGCCGCTGGATGGTCATCGACCGCCCCGCCAACTACGGCTGGCCGTTCTGCGTGACCCGCGACCAGCCCTACCAGGACTACGACTTCGCGACCCAGATCTCGGGCGGCGCGTTCGACTGCGCCAAGCCGGTCAACGACTCGCGCCACAACACAGGCCGCAGCGAGCTGCCACCGGTCACGGACGCGGAGATCGTCTACGGCTACGGAGCCTCCGACACGTTCCCCGAGCTCGGCACGGGCGGCATCGGCCCCATGGGCGGCCCGGCGTACCGCTACGACAAGCGGAACACGGCCCAGAACCGCTGGCCCCAGTACTTCGACGGAAAGCCGCTCTTCTACGAGTGGACCCGCGACCAGATGAAGGCCGTCACCCTCGGCAAGAAGAACGAGGTCCAGAAGATCGAGGACGCGATCCCCGCGATCACGACGGACGGCCCGATCGACGCCGAGTTCGGCCCGGACGGCGCGCTGTACGTCCTGGAGTACGGCACCGGGTACTTCGCGGAACTGCCCGAGGCCCAGCTCTCCCGCATCGACTTCACCCGCGGGAACCGCACCCCGGAGCCCAAGGCCGCCGCGGACGCGGTCAACGGCACCAGCCCGCTGACGGTCCAGTTCTCCAGCGCCGGCACGAAGGACGCCGACGGTGACGCCCTGCGCTACGCGTGGGACTTCGACGCCGACGGCACCGTGGACTCCAGGGAGGCCGACCCGAAGCACACCTTCGACAAGAACGGCGTCTACGACGCCACGCTGAAGGTCACCGACAGCACCGGACGTTCGGCCTCCGCATCCGTTCCCGTCGTGGTCGGGAACAAGGCACCGGTCGTCTCACTCACCACCGACCCGGCTCCGCACGGCGGCACGGCGTTCCACTGGGGTGACACGGTCACCTGGCAGGTCACCATCACCGACGACCAGCCGGTGGACTGCTCGAAGGTCACCGTCTCGTTCATCCTCGGCCACGACTCGCACGGCCACCCGCTGTCTTCGAGCAGTGGCTGCTCCGGATCGTTCGAAACGTTCGTGGACGGCGGACATGCCGGTGCGGACAACCTGAAGGCGGTCTTCAACGCCACCTACACGGACTCCCCGCCGGCCGGCCTGCCGGCCCTCTCGGGCAGTGCCGAGGTCGCGCTGACACCGGCCGACTGACCAGGCCGAGACACGGATGCGGGGCGTCAACCCAAAGAGGGGGGGCGCCCCGTCCATCCGTCCCGCGGCCGGTTCTACGCGTTCGGCGCCGGGGCCGCGTCGGGGTGCCGGTCGCTGCCGAGATCCGTCCCGAGAGCGTCGGACATGGCGAAGCCGGCGAGGGAGGTCCAGACGCGGCCCGAGCGGGTGAGGCGGCCCTGGACGGTCCGTGCGTGCTGGTGGTAGGCGGTGAGGTTGAACCTGATCCAACCGGAAACGTCCTGGTCGGGCCGGTCCAGAACGACTTGCCCTCGCTGCCCCCGACCGACAAGCGCGAGCGACCCATGGCCAAGCCCTGCCGTGGCCGAGGTCCAACGGTCCATCTCCGGAATTGAGCGGGACCGGCTGATCCGAGAAACCCCCGGCATCTGCGTGAGCACGCGTACGGTCTCTCGATCAAGCACTTGACCTGCAATTTTCTCTCAGAACGCAGAACCGTGCGCCGACGGTACGAGGGGTCCCCGGCCCCCGCTCGTCACGCAGCGCGCCTTCCGTACGCGGACCCGGTGGGCCGATATGCGGGGTGGGGGTGGTGCGCCTACCGTGGCGGCATGGCGAAAGCGGTGGAACTGGAGGTGGCCGGCCGGACCGTACGGCTGTCCAGCCCCGACAAGGTCTTCTTCCCGGAGCGCGGTTTCACCAAGCTGGACGTCGCCCGCTACTACGCGGCCGTGGCCCCCGGCATCCTGCGCGCCCTGCGCGACCGGCCCACCACCCTCCAGCGCTACCCGGACGGCGTCGAGGGCGAGTGGTTCTACCAGAAGCGCGCCCCCAAGGGCATGCCCGACTGGATCCCCACCGCCCACATCACCTTCCCCAGCGGCCGCACCGCCGACGAGATGTGCCCCACCGAGGAGGCCGCCGTGGTGTGGGCCGCCCAGTACGGCACCCTCACCTTCCATCCCTGGCCGGTACGCCGCGCCGACGTCGACAGCCCCGACGAACTCCGGATCGACCTCGATCCGCAGCCCGGCACCGACTTCGGCGACGCCGTCCGCGCCGCCCACGAACTGCGCGCCGTCCTCGACGAGTTCGGTGGCCTGCGCGGCTGGCCCAAGACCTCCGGCGGCCGGGGCCTGCACGTCTTCGTGCCGATCGAACCCCGCTGGACCTTCGTCCAGGTCCGCCGGGCCGCGATCGCCCTGGGCCGTGAGCTGGAACGCCGGATGCCCGACCGGGTGACCATCAAGTGGTGGAAGGAGGAGCGCGGCGAGCGCATCTTCGTCGACTACAACCAGACCGCCCGCGACCGCACCATCGCCTCCGCCTACTCCCTGCGGCCCCGCCCGAACGCCCCGGTCTCCGCGCCCCTGCGCTGGGAGGAGGTCGACGACGTGCGGCCCGGCGACTTCGACCTCGCCACGATGCCCGCCCGGTTCGCCGAAGTGGGCGACGTGCACGCCGACATGGACGACCACGCCTACTCCCTCGACGCCCTCCTGGAACTCGCCCGCCGCGACGAACACGAGCACGGGCTCGGCGATCTGCCGTACCCGCCCGAGTACCCGAAGATGCCGGGCGAACCGAAACGCGTCCAGCCGAGCCGGGCGCGGCCCGAAGAGCCCTCCTGACGCCACGGCTTGGGGCGGTCACCCGGGGCTATGCTGATCACCAGCCGCCGACGAGGAGGGCCGAGGTGTCCGAGGCAGTGTCGCGCCCCACCCTGGAGGCCGTGGCCGCGCGGGCCGGGGTGTCCCGGGCCACCGTCTCACGGGTGGTCAACGGCGGGGACGGCGTGCGCGAGCCTCTCGTCGAACGGGTCCGCCGGGCGGTCGAGGAACTCGGCTACGTCCCCAACCAGGCCGCCCGCAGCCTGGTGACCAGACGCCACGACGCCGTCGCCGTCGTCATCGCCGAACCCGAGACCCGGATCTTCACCGACCCCTTCTTCGCCCTGCAACTGCGCGGCATAAGCAAGGAGCTGACCGCCCAGGACAACCAGCTGGTGCTGCTGCTCACCGAGGGCCGCGACGACCACGCGCGGGTGGCCCGCTATCTCGCCGGCGGCCATGTCGACGGCGCCCTGGTCTTCTCGCTCCACCTCGACGACCCGCTGCCCGGCCTGATCGAGGGCGCCGGAGTCCCCACTGTGTTCGGCGGACGCCCCGGCTGGCACGACGGCACCGACAGCGTCGTGTACGTCGACTGCGACAACCGCGGCGGCGCCCAGGACGCCGTACGCCACCTCGCCGGCCTCGGCCGGAACCGGATCGCGCACATCACCGGGCCCCTGGACCAGACCTCGGCGGCCGACCGCCTCCAGGGCTACCGGGACGTCATGGGGGAGCCCGACCCCCGGCTGGTCGTGCCGAGCGACTTCACCCCGGGCGGCGGCGAGCGCGCCATGGCCGAACTCCTCGACCGCTGCCCGGACGTGGACGCCGTGTTCGCCGCCAACGACCTCACCGCGCTCGGCGCGCTGCGGGTCCTGCGCGAGCGCGGCCGCCGGGTGCCGGAGGACGTGGCCGTGATCGGCTTCGACGATGTACTGCCGGTCACCGAGCAGACCGAACCCTCGCTGACGACGGTCCGTCAGGACATAGAGGAGATGGGCCGGTTGATGGCCCGGCTCCTGCTGCGCACCCTCACCCGCGACGAGTCGGCCACGGACGCGCCGTCCAGCGTCGTCCTGCCCACGACACTGGTACGGCGCGCCTCCGCCTAGCCGCGCCTTCGCCCGACCGCGCCCCGCGTCAGCTCTGCTGCGGCTCGCCCTTGATCACCGCGAAGCGGGCGCCGTACGGGTCCGCGAGCTTGGCCATGCGGCCCACGCCCTCCAGCGTCGTCGCCGGCATCCGCACCCTGCCGCCGGACTGCTGGGCCTTCTCGACCACCGCGTCCGGGTCCTCGACCTCGAAGTACGGCAGCCAGTACGCGCCGGCCTGCGCCTCGGCCGGGTCCTCGGCCAGCGGGACCATCCCGCCGAACATCGAGTCGTCCTCGCCGCCCGCCGGATTGACACAGGTATAGGTGCCGCCCGGGAAGGGCACTCCGGAGGTCTCCAGGCCGAGCGTCTTGTGATAGAAAGCGGCGGCCGCCGCGATGTCCGGGGTGTACAGCTCCACCCAGCACAGCGAGCCCGGATCGCCGGCCACCTCAACGCCCTTGGTCAGCGCGGGCTGCCAGATGCCGAAGGGCACGCCCGCCTGGTCGGCGAGGATCGCCAGGTGGCCCTGGCCCATCACGTCCATCGGCTGGGCGAGGACACTGCCGTGCGCCTGCTCGGAGAGCTTGGCGGTGGCCTGCGCGTCCTCGCTCTGGAAGTACACGGTCCAGGAGGGCGGACCCTGCTCGGGAGTGGTCTGCATGCCACCGGCCACGGTCCTGCCGTCCAGCTGGAAGAAGCCGTAACCGCCGGCGTCCGGCCCCGCCGACTGGAACTCCCAGCCGAACAGACCGTTGTAGAAGGAGATGGCGCCGTCGATCTCGGGGGTGCCGAGGTCGATCCAGTTGGGTGCGCCGTTGACGAAACGGGTGGTGAGCATCATCGCCCTCCTCGGAAGGGTCCCGTCCATTGCACAGGCGAGTCTTCCACCGCCCACTGACAATCGCTGCCGGAGCACGCCCACCGGACCCCGGTTACCGTCGGTCACTTGACGCACTCACCGGGTTCTGATTTCGTTGCGCGCGCCGCCGTGCGCAGGCGTGGTGCCGAAGCGCATCATCGAGAGTGCTGTGGTCCGTCGCTCCGGCGTTGATCGGTCGTTGAGCGAACGTTTTTCGCCGCACGGCACGATCCTGGCCATGCACTTCGACACCATCATCCCGCCCCGCACGCCCGTCCCGGCCTGGCAGGCGCAGGCGCTGTGCGCGCAGACCGGGGCGGACTTCTTCTTCCCCGAGCCCGGCAGCTCGGTACGCGAGGCGAAGCGCATCTGCGGTATGTGCGAGATGCGCGCGGCCTGTCTGGAGTACGCGCTGGACAACGACGAACGGTTCGGCGTCTGGGGCGGCCTGTCCGAGAAGGAACGCCTGGAACTGCGGCGCGCCTCCCGCTGATCCCACGGCCACCGCGGAAAACGGGTAAGCCTCCACGCCCTCGCCCGGCTACGATCCGGGGCACACGGCCGGACGTGGCGCAGAGGCAGGCGCACCGCCTTGCCAAGGCGGACACGCCGGTTCGAATCCGGTCGTCCGGCCGTGTCACGAGGTCCTGTGGAGCAGAGGCAGACTCGCCACCCTGTCAAGGTGGATACGCCGGTTCGAATCCGGCCGGGACCGCGGGAGCGCGGACAGGGGACGGGGCGGATGGGCGAGGCGATCACCGAGGCGGAACTGGCCGCCTTCCACACGGTCGTGGGGAAGCTGCGGGCGCTGCCCGTCGACGACCCGGTGCGGCTGCGCGCCGAGCAGGTCGCCGCCTCCTTCGCCCGCGACGGACGGCTGCGCCGCCGCAGGACGCGCGGCGGCGAGGTGTCGGCGGCCGACGCCGCCGCGATGGCCGCGACCGCGACCGGCGCCCTGGACCGCCGCGAGGACGCGCCCCTGGCCCTGCCCGGCGCCGGGGGCGTCTTCCACAGACCGCGCACCTGCTACGTCTGCAAGTCGCCCTATCGGCAGGTCGACACCTTCTACCACCGGCTCTGCCCCGGCTGCGCCACCGACAACACCGCCCGCCGCGCCCTGAGCACCGACCTCGCCGGCCGCCGGGTGCTGCTCACCGGCGGCAGGGTGAAGATCGGCTTCCAGCTGGCGTTGATGATGCTGCGCGACGGTGCCCGGGTCCTGGTCACCTCCCGTTTCCCGCACGACACCGTGCGCCGCTTCCAGGCCGCGCCCGGCAGCGCCGGCTGGCTGGACCGGCTCACCGTCCTCGCCGTCGACCTGCGCGACCCGCGCCAAGTACTCGGCCTGTGCGAGGAGTTGCGGCAGGAGGGCGAGCCGCTGGACATCCTCGTCAACAACGCGGCCCAGACCGTACGCAGACCGGCGGAGTCCTACGCCCTGCTGGCGGCCGGCGAGCGCGACGCACTGCCCCCGGCCGCCCGGCAGGCCCCCGGTTTCACCCCGATGCGCACGCTGGAGCGCGGAGCCGCGTCCCTCCCGGTGGCGCTCCGGGAGGCCGACGAGGCCGGGCTGCTGCCCGACCCGTCGCCCGAGAACTCCTGGTCGGCCCGGCTCGGCGAGCTCGATCCGGCCGAGGTCCTGGAGACCCAGCTCGTCAACGCCCTGGCCCCGGCCCTGCTCTGCGACCGGCTGCTGCCCCTGCTGCTGGCCGCACCGCACCCCCGCCGTTACGTGGTCAACGTGACCGCCGTCGAGGGCCGTTTCACCGTCCGCAACAAGATGGCGGGCCATCCGCACACCAACATGGCCAAGGCCGCGCTCAACATGCTCACCCGCACCAGCGCCGCCGAACTCGCCGAGCAGGGCGTCCACATGTGCGCCGTCGACACCGGCTGGATCACCGACGAGAACCCGGCCCCGAAGAAGGCCCGGATGGCGGGCGCCGGCTTCCGCACCCCCCTCGACATCGTCGACGGCGCGGCCCGGGTGTACGACCCGATCGTGCGCGGCGAGGCCGGGGACCCGGTGTCCGGGGTGTTCCTGAAGGACTACCGGGTGGCGGAGTGGTGAGCGGGGACGGGAACCGCGCGGGGCCGGCGGTCGGCTCCCGCGCAGGTGCGATCGGCGGCGCGTATCCGTCGGTCAGGACGACGACCGCGTCCGGGGACACCTCGCAGCGCCGGCCCGCCACCTCCGTACGGCCCTCCACATAGTCCGCGACCGCCCGGAAGCTGGTGCCGCCACCGTCGTACACCCTCCCCCAGACTTCGTCCGGGGGGACCCCCATCTCGCTTCGCTCGCCCGGCCGGAACGGCATCACCTCGGCGTCGAAGGACAGCCAGTGCGCCGTGACCCCGTCGATCCCGCCGACGAGCCGGGTGAGCCAGTCCTCCGTGCGGCCCATGAGGTCGAGCAGCTCGCGCTCCGCGCCGGCGTGGCCGCGCCGGGCCGCCAGCAGGGTGTTGAGCAGCGCGGACGAGGTCACCGCGTCGACCGTCTCCTGGTCGGCGGGGATCAGACCGGACACCAGGTGCGGGCAGACCGCGGGCGGCACCGGCGGATCGCCCATGCGCTTCAGCTCGCCGTGGATCCGCATGTCGGTCTCGGTGAACGCGTCGTACCCGAGCGGCTCCAGACCGTGCGCGGTCAGGTCGGCGCGGTAGGCGTCGTGGATCTCGCGCGGGTCGACGCCGGTGGGGCGGCCGTCCAGCACGGGCAGCTCCGCGCGGCCCAGCCGGACCAGGGCCACGTGGTTGACGGCGACCTCGGCGGCGAGTGTGAACACCGGGTCCTCGCGCAGCTCCGGGTCGGCCGGCAGATGGCGGTGCACCAGGTGCCGGGCCTCGTGGAAGAGCACGAACTTCACGCCGTCCAGGCCCAGCGCGACGAAGAAGTCCGGGTTGTGGAGCAGCAGACAGGTGCCGTCGCCGGAGGCGACCACGGCCGCCGTGTCCACCGCCGTCGTCGGGATCTGGTGCGGGCACTTCGAGTACAGCCAGGACGCCACCGCCGACTCCGTCAGCCCGGAGTCCAGCAGCGCGGCCTCCTTCAGCCGCCGCGCCTCGGCCACCACGGCGGGATCGGCCGGCCGGTACGCCTCCAGAGCCCTGCGGTCCGTCGGATCGACCACAAGAGGGTGTGACCGCCCCCGCTCTCCGTACACCATGTGCAGCTCCCCCCCGCCGCGCAGAGGCAGGCGCGCCGGTCTCCAGAACCAGAACACGCCGGTTCGAATCCGGCCGCCCCGCCCCCCTCCGCCCCGCCCCCTCCGCCCCCCTTCTCCGCCTGCGGGCGGCCCGCTCGCGCGGCACGCTGGTAGGAGAGCGACGCGGTGACGGGAGGAGTTCCCATGGGACACACGGAACAGCGGCCCGCCACGCAGGCCCGGGCCGAGAAGCCCGCGGGCACCGGGAGCGTCTTCCTCTCCTTCGCCCCGTGGATCATCTTCGGGGTCGTCGCCAGCCCCAGCACCTGGGAGTACGCGGCGCTGGCCGCGCTGGTCGCCGCGGTCGTCCTGTCCGGCAAGGACATGCTCAGGGGCCGGTTCTTCCTGCTCGACATGGTCGCCATCGTGTTCTTCGCCGTGCTCTGCGTCCTCGCCCTCGCCCTGGACCGCCACCAACTGATCTGGCTGGAGACCTACGCCCAGGTGATCTCCAACGCGGTGGTGGCCGTCGTGGCGCTCGGCTCCCTGGCGTCCGACCCGTTCACCGCGCAGTACGCCCGCCACTCGGTGCCCCGGGAGTTCTGGGACTCGCCGGTCTTCACCCACGTCAACAAGGTGCTGACCACGGCCTGGGGCGTGGTCTTCGCGCTGATGGCGCTGTCCACCTGGCTGGCCATCAGGCTGCCCGGGCAGAGCGACTGGTTCAACTGGGTCATCCCCGTCGCTCTGCTGGTCTGGGCGGTGAAGTTCACGGACCGCTATCCCGAGCAGTACAAGCGGCGGGCCGCCTAGGCGATGGCCCCCGCGGTCAGGACCAGCTCCGGCGCGGTGCCGTGGAAGGTGTCGACGAGCTGGGCCAGCACCGCCCAGGCCTCCTCCCGGCCGCCCAGGTGGTCCCGGACGAGCGGGCGCAGCTCGTCCTCGGCCTCGGTCACGCGCCGCGGGAACATCACCTGGCCCAGCGAGAGTACCTTCAGCACGTCCAGCGCCGGGCCGTGACCCGTGGCGTACTCGGCGGGCCCGGCCAGGATCCCCGCCTGGCGGACCCGGAAGTCGAACTTGCGATGGGAGCCGAACTGGGCGCGCAGCGAGGGCGGGCAGTCCGGGCGCACGCACAGGGCCCAGCGGACGTAGCCGGGCAGGGAGTTCTCGCGGTCCGCCTCCGCGACCGTCTGCCAGTGCTCACGCCGGTAGACCATGGAGGCGGCCTCCCGCGCCTCGGCCATCGAGGTCGACGCGCGCAGGGCCGGGACCAGTCCGAGGCGGGCCACCCGGTCCGGGACCGGCGGTGCCTCGTAGTCCCTCCTGAGCACCGGGTCGACCTCGATCGCCAGCAGCCGTCCGGGGGCGAACGGCACCCCGTCCAGGATGGCCCGCCGCAGCGCCGTGTCCTGCTCGGACAGCAGCCGCCAGACGACGGCGTTGAGATCCGGGTCGTCCTCCTGGAGCATCCACAGCACCACCGAGGCCGGCAGCGCCGACAGATCCCGGGGCAGCCCGTACCGGACCTCCTGGAGATCCTCCGGCACCGGCCGGGGCAGCCCGACACGCGCGCGTACCCGGTCGGCGTCCTCCGAGTCGATCAGACCCAGCAGGAAGCCGACCGCCCGGCCGGAGGTGATGTCAGCACGCATGCGCGCATGATGCCGCAGGCCACGGCCGGCACGCACCGGAAAATCCACGCGCCCCCGGCAACGGAAAGGGCCGCCGCCACGTGACAAGTCACGTGGCGGCGGCCCGGTGGGTCACACGGCGGCGGCCCGATCGGTCCTACGGCAGCGGCCCGACCTGTCACGCGCCGGCGCGGGCCGCCATGCGGGCCTTGCGGGCGGCCAGCTTCTCGTCGAACTTGGAGGCTTCCGAGTCGAGGCCGCCCATGAACAGCCCGAGTTCCTCCTGCGCCTGCAGGCCCTCCGGGCCGAGGCCGTCGATCTCGAGGACCTTGAGGTGGCGCAGTACCGGCTGGAGCACGTCGTCGTGGTGGATGCGCAGGTTGTAGACCTCGCCGATCGCCATCTGCGCGGCGGCCCGCTCGAAGCCGGGGATGCCGTGACCGGGCATCCGGAAGTTGACGACGACGTCCCGCACGGCCTGCATGGTGAGGTCGGGGGCGAGCTCGAAGGCCGCCTTGAGCAGGTTCCGGTAGAAGACCATGTGCAGGTTCTCGTCGGTCGCGATGCGGGCCAGCATGCGGTCGCAGACCGGGTCGCCCGACTGGTGGCCGGTGTTGCGGTGCGAGATGCGCGTCGCGAGCTCCTGGAAGGCGACGTAGGCCACCGAGTGCAGCATCGAGTGCCGGTTGTCCGACTCGAAGCCCTCGCTCATGTGCGACATCCGGAACGCTTCCAGCTTGTCCGGGTCGACCGCGCGCGAGGCGAGCAGGTAGTCGCGCATCACGATGCCGTGCCGGCCCTCCTCGGCGGTCCAGCGGTGCACCCAGGTGCCCCAGGCGCCGTCCCGGCCGAACAGCGAGGCGATCTCGTGGTGGTAGCTCGGCAGGTTGTCCTCGGTGAGGAGGTTCACCACGAGGGCGATCCGGCCGATCTCGGTGACCTTGGACTGCTCCTTCTCCCAGGCCTGGCCGTCCTCGAAGAAGCCGGGGAAGTTGCGGGCGTCCGTCCAGGGCACGTACTCGTGCGGCATCCAGTCCTTGGCGACCTTCAGATGGCGGTTCAGTTCGTTCTCGACCACTTCCTCCAGGGCGTACAGCAGCCGCGCGTCGGTCCAGGCGGACGAGCTGCCGAGGTGGGGAGAAGTGATCGTCACGAGAACTCCAGGGGGACGCCGTACACGAGCGGACGAACGGGAACGAACGGGAGGGGTCCGGCGAGCGGTTGCCGGGAAACCTACGTGATCGTAGGCTACGAATCCGTAGGTTACGAAGCCGTAGGTTAAGTGCGCTGTAAAGACCGCTGATCAGATGCGGTGCCCAGGGCGAATCCGGACATGCCAAACTGCCTCCGGACCCGCAGGTCCCGGGGCTGAAGAGGTGAGTCGATCACCCGGTCAGACGTACAACTCCCGTAGCCGCACCGAGAGGCACGTCACACATCCCTCGAGCTTCTCGAACTCGGAGATGTCCACGGTGACCACGTCGTGGCCGAGGTCGGTCAGCAGCTCCGCGGTCTTCGGGGCGCTCGCCGCCATCAGCAGCTTGCCGCCGCCCAGCAGCACCACATGGGCGCCCGCGTCCTCCGGCACCGCGAGGAAGCCCGGGAAGAGCGAGGGCCGGTCCACGTTCGGGATGCGCCCAAGAACCGTTCCGTCGGGCAGCGCGGTCACCGCCGACTTCAGGTGCAGCACCTTGCTCACCGGCACGGCGACCACACGCGCGCCGAGCGGCTCGAAGGCGGCCCGCAGCTGCTGCACCCCGGCCGCGTTGGTGCGTCCGCCGCGGCCGACGTAGACGGTGTCGCCGACCTTGAGGACGTCACCGCCGTCCAGGGTGCCCGGCTCCCAGATCCAGTTCACCGAGCAGCCGAGGCGGGCCACCGCCTCCTCGACCCCGGCGGTCTCCGCGCGCCGGGACTCGGCGCCGGGCCGGGTGATCAGCGCGACGTTCTTGTACATGACGACCGTGTCCTCGACGAACACCGAGTCCGGGCAGTCGTCCTCCGGGTCCACCTCGACGGTCTCCCAGCCGTGCGCGCGCAGCGTCTCCGTGTACTCCTCCCACTGTTCCTGGGCGAGTTCGACGTCGACCTTCTCCCGCTCGACATGCGTCACCAGGCCTTCGGCGAGGCGGGGGCTGGGGCGGCGGACGAGGGCCTTCTTGCTGGGCACGTCGGGTCTCCGGGGTCGGGGATGCGGTCCGGCGCCCGTCGAGGGGCGCCGGACCGCCATCATGCAGGGCGGATTGGTGTCGACAAAACCCCTTGTTGTCAGGCTGTGCCCTCGCCGAGACGCGCCACCTCCTCCGGAACGGTGTCCCGCAGCTCCCCGTCCGCCATCAGCAGCCAGCGCGTGATGCCGATCGACTCCAGGAACGGCAGGTCGTGACTGGCCACGATCAGGGCACCCTCGTACGACTCCAGGGCGGTGGTGAGCTGCCGCACACTCGCCATGTCGAGGTTGTTCGTCGGCTCGTCCAGCATCAGCAGCTGCGGGGCCGGTTCGGCCAGCAGCAGCGCGGCCAGCGTCGCCCGGAAGCGTTCACCGCCGGAGAGCGTCGCCGCCTGCTGGTCGGCGCGGGCGCCCCGGAACAGGAAGCGGGCGAGACGGGCCCGGATCCGGTTGTTGGTGGCGCCCGGCGCGAACCGGGCCACGTTCTCGGCGACGGTCCGCTCGCCGTCGAGCACGTCCAGCCGCTGGGGCAGGAAACGCAGCGGCACATGTGCGTGCGCCTCGCCCGCGACCGGTGCCAGCTCCCCGGCGACGGTCCGCAGCAGCGTCGTCTTGCCCGCGCCGTTGCGCCCGATCAGCGCGATCCGCTCGGGCCCGCGCAGATCCAGGATCCCCTTCACCCGGGAGCCGTGGGCCAGCTCCAAGTTCTCCAGCGTGAGCACGTTCCGGCCCGGCGGCACGGCCGTGTACGGCAGTTCGACGCGGATCTCGTCGTCGTCCCGTACCGCCTCCACCGCCTCGTCGAGCCGTTCCCTGGCCTCGGCGAGCCGTTCCTCGTGCATGATGCGGTGCTTGCCCGCGGACTCCTGGGCCGCGCGTTTGCGCGCCCCCATGACGATCTTCGGCTCGCGCTTCTGGTCGAACATCTTCTGCCCGTACCGCTTGCGGCGGGCCAGTTTCATCTGCGCGTCGGACAGTTCGCGTTTCTGCTTGCGGACATCGGCCTCGGCGACCCGCACCATGCGCTCGGCCGCGTCCTGTTCGACGGCGAGGGCCTCCTCGTACGCCGAGAAGTTGCCGCCGTACCAGGTGACCTCTCCGGAGCGCAGGTCGGCGATCTGGTCGACCAGGTCGAGGAGTTCACGGTCGTGGCTGACCACGATCAGTACGCCGGGCCAGGCGGTGACGGCCGCGTACAGCCGCCTGCGCGCGTACAGGTCGAGGTTGTTGGTGGGCTCGTCGAGGAGCAGCACGTCGGGCCGCCGGAGCAGCAGCGCGGCCAGCCGCAGCAGCACCGACTCGCCGCCGGAGACCTCGCCGACGGTCCGGTCCAGATCGATGTGGCCGAGCCCGAGCTCGCCGAGGGTGACCAGGGCGCGCTCCTCGACGTCCCAGTCGTCGCCGACCGCCTCGAAGTGCGCCTCGGAGACGTCACCCGCCTCGATGGCGTGCAGCGCGGCCCGCCGGGCGGCGATGCCGAGCGCCTCGTCCACCCGCAGCGTGGTGTCGAGGGTGACGTTCTGCGGGAGGCAGCCGATCTCGCCGGCCACCTTCACGATGCCGTCGGACGGGGTGAGCTCACCGGAGACGAGCTTCAGAAGGGTGGATTTCCCTGATCCGTTCACGCCCACCAGGCCGGTGCGGCCGGGGCCGAAGGAGACGTCGAGGCCCTCGAAGACGGGGGAGCCGTCGGGCCAGGCGAAGGACAGGGAGGTACAGCTGACGGATGCAGACATGGGCGCCTCGCGGTTGCTTGCGGTGTCGGGGGCAAACGCGTGTCGAGACACCGCGAGGCAGCAGCCGAGGGGCCAGGGAGAAGATCCTGCGCCGGGGGACGGCTCGTACGCCGAGGTCGAACGCCACAGACACACCTCACGGGTGTGACGCGGTGTCTCAGGACCTCAGACGAGCAACGTCCTTCTCCAATCGACGACAACAGGACGTGGTACACGCTAGGAGGGCGCCGAAGGGACTGTCAAAGGAATTAGATCCAGGGTGCCGCGGGGGTCAGCAGGCGTCCCGCATCAGCTCGGCCAGGTCGTGGTCCAGGTCCAGCTGGAGGTGCTCGAGACCGGTGGGCACCAGGTCACCGGTCGCCTCCAGGAACCGGCGTATCTCGCCCGTGCGCACATGGATGACGGCGGTGCCCTCGGGGGCGTGGAACTCCAGCACGGTCCGGTCGTAGCCGTACGGCCGCACCCGGACGTCCCCGCTGCCCTCCGGGGCGTGCAGGCCGGCCGCCAGCAGTTCGCGGGAGAACGTCCAGCAGACGTCGACGCCCTCCAGGGTGGCCGGGGCCGGGAAGGTCATACGGACGGCGAAGGGGTCCTCGCGGTCGTAGCGCAGGGTGGCGGGAATGCTCGGCATGCGCGGCGACGCGGCGACCAGGCGTGCCTCTACGGGCTGCTCGATGACGGTGGACAACGCCTTGCTCCCTCATGACGGACGAACGAATTTCCGGGCGTGTGAGACCTGGCACTGGAAGAGACGACGGAAGTGGCCGATCCGTGCACACGAAAGGCGGGTGACCTGTGTCACCGGGGGCATTCATACCCTCGGCTTACCTCTTCCGCGACGTACGGGCCGTCTGGACGGAGCCGGGGGAGTGGGCTAGCTTCGCGCGCCATGAGGCGCTTGGGGAGCATGCGACGGACCGGACGAGGCCGACGGACGAGCCGGGTGGTGGCCGTGGGAGTGGCGTGCGGGGCGGCGCTGGCCGCGCTGACCGCGGGCTCCGCGCAGGCCGGGACGCGGGCACCGCACTGGGCGCTCAAGGACACCGGCACGCCGGACGTCCGTTTCCGCGGGCTGGCCGCCGTCGACCGGAACACCGCCTGGCTGGCCGGAACCGCCGGTACCGTGCTGCGCACCACGGACGGCGGGTCGAACTGGCGGAACGTCTCTCCGCCGGGCGCGGGCGACCTTCAGTTCCGCGACGTGGAGGCGTTCGACGCGCGGCACGCGGTGGTGCTGGCCATCGGCGAGGGCGAGGCGTCCCGGGTCTACCGCACCGACGACGGCGGGGCCACCTGGACCGAGTCGTTCCGCAACACCGACCCCGCCGCCTTCTACGACTGCCTGGCCTTCTTCGACCGCCGCCACGGCCTCGCCATGAGCGACCCGGTCGACGGGAGGTTCCGCATCCTGTCCACCAGCGACGGCGGCCGTTCCTGGCGGGTGCTGCCGGACACCGGCATGCCGGCCGCCCTGGACGGCGAGGCGGGCTTCGCCGCGAGCGGCCAGTGCCTGGTCACCTCCGGGCCGAAGGACGCCTGGCTGGCGACCGGCGGCGGCGCGCACGCGCGCGTGCTGCACTCCGCCGACCGCGGACGGACCTGGACCGCCGCCGACACCCCGGTCCCGGCGGGCGATCCGGCCAAGGGCGTCTTCGCCCTCGCCTTCCGCGACCGCACCCACGGTCTCGCCGTCGGCGGCGACTACCGCGCCGACCAGTCCTCCCCCCAGGCGGCCGCGGTCACCCCCGACGGCGGCCGCACCTGGCGGCCCGCGGCCACCCCGCCGCCCGCCTACCGCTCCGGCGCCGCCTGGCTCCCGCACAGCCGCACCGCGGCCCTCGCCGTCGGCCCCACCGGCACCGACCTCACCACCGACGCCGGCCGCACCTGGCGCACCGTCGACACCGGCTCGTACGACACCGTCGCCTGCACCCCGGACCTGAGCTGCTGGGCAGCCGGCGAACAGGGCCGCGCCGCCCGCCTGGAGAACTGACCGGCGGGTACCGGCCCTGAGGCCGGGGCGACCAGGTCGCCCGGTGGGGACACGCGCGCGGGGAGCGCGCGCGTCGCTCGTACCGCGGGTCCCGTCGTGGCACACGCGCCCGGGCCGGGGAGCCGGGCCGTACGCCGGGTCCGGCCCGTCACCGCACGCGCGCGTGGGGCGTCGTACGCTCGTGCGCACCATGACGACCGTACGCGTACCCGCGGGCTGGCCCGCGACCGAGGAAGCGGCGCTGGCCGTGCAGGACGAGCTGCGGGGGCGGGTGGTCCGCGACGAGCCGGGACCGGCGCCGGGCAGCGGGCATGTCACGGGCGTGGACGTGGCCTACGACGACGAGCGGGACCTGGTCGCGGCGGCGGCCGTCGTGCTGGACGCGGCGACGCTGGAGGTGGTCGCCGAGGCGACCGCTGTCGGACGGGTGTCCTTCCCGTACGTGCCGGGGCTGCTCGCCTTCCGCGAGATCCCCACCGTACGGGCCGCCCTGGACGCCCTGCCCTGCCCGCCGGGCCTGGTGGTCTGCGACGGCTACGGCCTCGCCCACCCGCGCCGGTTCGGGCTCGCCAGCCACCTCGGCGTCCTCACCGGCCTGCCCACCGTCGGCGTCGCGAAGAACCCCTTCACCTTCGCGTACGACGACCCGGACGCCCCGCGCGGCAGCCACGCGCCGCTCCTCGCCGGCACCGAGGAGGTCGGCCGCGCCCTGCGCACCCGGGACGGCGTCAAGCCGGTGTTCGTGTCGGTGGGACACCGGGTGAGCCTGGACAACGCCTGTGCCCACACGCTCGCGCTCACCCCCGCGTACCGGCTGCCGGAGACCACCCGCCGCGCGGACGCCCTCTGCCGGAGCGCGCTGCGTGAAGCTCAGGCCTGAGTAGCGATTCTGAGTACGAGTACGGATGCCGTTGTTACAGTCCGGCGGCAGGCTTGCCGCATGACCGCATACCGTGCCTCCGAGTCCGTTGCCGCCTCCGCCCAGCCCGTCGGGCGCTCGGTGACGGCCGCGTTGGTCCTCGCCGTGGTGGTGGGGTTCGGATGGGTGGCCGGGATGCTCTACACCGTGATCCAGTGGCAGTCCTAGGGGCTCAGCGGGTCGCCGCCACCCGGAAGCCGATCCCGGCCGCCCGCAGTCGCTCGGTCAGCGCGTCGCCCATCGCCTGCGCGGTGGTGACCTGGCCGGCCGTCGGGGGCAGGTCGTCGAGGGCCAGGGACAGCGCGCCCTCGGCGAACATCTTCGCCGTCTCGCCGTAACCGGGATCCCCGCCCGAGACCTCCGTGAAGACCCGCCGTCCGCCGCCCTCGCCGACGAACCGCACCGTGAACCAGCTGCGGGCCCGCTTCTCCGCGCTCGGCCCGTCACCGGGCTTGAGCCGGTCCGACAGCCAGCGCCGGGCGGGCGGCACCTGGGCGGCCGCGGCGACCGCGCCGACGGCGGCGAGCCCGCCGAGGGCGACCGGCAGGTGCTTGACGGCCGCGTAGTGCCGGTAGCGGAAGTCGGGGCCGTAGCGGTCCAGGGCCTTCGCCGAACGGCGCACGATCTGGGCGTCGATGGTGGGCAGCGGCAGCGCCCAGGAACCGACCTCGGACGCGAAGCGCGGGGCTCCCGTCGGCGCGGCCGCCCGGCGGCCCACCAGCCGGGGCTCGTGCCGGGCGCGGTCCCGGGCGGCGGCGACCATCTGCCGGGGGCGCGCGAACTGGTCCAGCGCGGAGGCGAAGGTGCCGCCGGAGAAGGTGGCGTCGGCGGTCACGAACCCGTCCACGGTCAGCGGCACGCCCTCCGGCAGCTGTTGGACCGTGAAGTACGTGCCCAGGTCGTGCGGGACCGAGTCGAAGCCGCAGGCGTGCACCAGACGGGCGCCCGTCTCCCGCGCGCGTGCGTCGTGCCGGACGTACATCAGGTCCACGAACTCGGGCTCACCGCACAGGTCCAGGTAGTCCGCCCCGGTGTCCGCGCAGGCCGCGACCAGGTCCTCGCCGTAGCGGCCGTACGGACCGACCGTCGAGGCCACCACGCGCGCGTGCTCGGCGAGGGCACGGACCGTGGCGGGCTCCGTGACGTCGGCGCGCAGCACGCCGACCTCCGCGCCGCCCGGCAGCCGCTCGCGCAGCGCCCCCAGCTTGCCCTCGTCCCGGGCGGCGATGGCCCAGCGCAGGCCCTCGGGAGCGTGCGCGGCGAGGTACTCGGCGGTGAGTTCGCCGACGAAGCCGGTGGCCCCGAAGAGCACGATGTCGTAGGGACGGTCCGTCGTCTTCAGCCTGCTCATGACACCTCTCGGTCCTGCAACCCGCGCCGTTGTCGGTGGCTGAGGCTAGCGTGAAGGGTGCGGACGCACCCCCACCGGGTATCTTGACTAAGCGCTTGCTCGTCGACTTGCCCGCCGACCCTTGTGCCCGGTGGAACCTGTTCTTAGCATCATCGGTGTTACATCAGTTGTGTCACATGACTGGGGGCGGCATGACCACGGCAGGGACGCCAGGACACGGCCCGCTCTCCGGCGTGCGCGTGGTCGAGCTGGCCGGCATCGGACCGGGCCCGTTCGCCGCGATGCTCCTCGCCGACCTGGGCGCCGACGTGGTCCGCGTCGACCGCCCCGGCGGCCCGGGACTCGCGATCGACCCGGCGTACGACGTCACCAACCGCAACAAGCGCTCGGTGCTGCTCGACCTGAAGTCCCCCGACGGCCCCGCCCGCGTCCTCGACCTCGTCGAGCGCGCCGACATCCTCGTCGAGGGCTACCGCCCGGGCGTCGCCGAGCGGCTCGGCGTCGGCCCCGGGGACTGCCACGCCCGCAACCCCCGTCTGGTCTACGGGCGGATGACCGGCTGGGGCCAGGAAGGGCCGCTGGCGCACCGCGCGGGCCACGACATCGCCTACATCGCCCTCACCGGCACCCTCGGCATGATCGGCCGCCCCGACGAGCCCCCGGCCGTCCCCGCCAACCTGCTCGGCGACTACGCCGGCGGCTCCCTCTACCTCGTCGTCGGCGTCCTGGCCGCCCTCCACCACGCGCGCGCGACCGGCACCGGCCAGGTCGTGGACGCCGCCATCGTGGACGGCACCGCGCACCTCGCCGCGATGATCCACGGCATGGTGGCCGCCGGCGGCTGGCAGGACCGGCGCGCCGCCAACCTGCTGGACGGCGGCTGCCCGTACTACGGCACCTACGAGACCGCCGACGGCCGGTACATGGCCGTCGGCGCCCTGGAACCGCAGTTCTACGCCGAGTTCCTGGAGCTGCTCGGCGGTGTGCCGGACCTGGCCGACGCCCGCAAGGACTGGACCCGCTGGGGCGAGCTGCGCGAGCGGGTCGCCGCCCGCTTCAAGTCCCGCACCCGCGACGAGTGGACGGCCGTCTTCGAGGGCTCCGACGCCTGCGTGGCCCCCGTGCTCTCCCTCCGCGAGGCCCCGCACCACCCCCATCTCGCGGCCCGCGGCACCTTCACCGACCACGGCGGCATCACCCAGCCCGCCCCCGCCCCCCGCTTCTCCGCGACCCCCACGGCCGTGCGCGGCACCCCCGCCCAGCCCGGCGCGGACACCACGGGCGTGGCCCGCGACTGGGATGTACCGGCACTCCTCGACGACCACGACAAGGACCCCGCCTGATGGAGCTCTCGACCTTCCTCGACTACGCGGGCGACCCGCGCACGGCCGCGGACCGGGCGGCCACGCTGGAGTCCGCGGGCCTCGACGCGGTCTGGGTCGCCGAGGCCTACGGCTTCGACTCGCCCACGATCATGGGCTACCTGGCCGCCCGTACCGAGCGGATGAAGATCGGTTCCGCGATCCTCAACGTCTACTCCCGGACCCCCGCCCTGATCGCCCAGACGGCGGCCGGCCTCGACGCGATGTCCGGCGGCCGGGCGATCATCGGGCTCGGCGCCTCCGGCCCGCAGGTCGTCGAGGGCTGGCACGGCAAGGCGTACGACAAGCCGCTCGGCCGTACCCGCGAGACCATCGAGCTGACCCGGCGGATCCTGCGCCGCGAGACCATCGACCACCACGGCATCACCGACATGCCCCGCCCCGGCGGCCTCGGCAAGCCCCTGAAGATCCTCACCAGGCCGGTCCGCGCCGAGGTCCCGCTGTACGTGGCCTCGCTCGGCCCCGCCAACGTCCGGATGACCGCCGAGATCGCCGACGGCTGGCTGCCCACCCTGTTCATCCCCGAGAAGGCCCACCAGGTCTGGGGCACGCCCCTGGCGGAGGGCGCCGCCCGCCGCGACCCGGCCCTCGGACCGCTGCGGATCGTCGCCGGCGGGCTGCTCGCCATCGGCGAGGACGCGGCCGCCGTCCGCGACCAGGTCCGCCCCAGGATCGCCCTGTACGTCGGCGGCATGGGCGCACCCGGCAAGAACTTCTACAACGACCTCGCCGTCGCCTACGGCTACGAGAAGGAGGCCCGGCTCATCCAGGAGCTGTACCTCGACGGCCGGCACCGGGACGCCGCCGCGGCCGTACCGGACGAGTTCTGCGAACTCATATCCCTGTGCGGCCCGGAGGGGTACGTCCGTGACCGCATCGCCGCCTACCGCGAGGCCGGCGTGACCATGCTGGACATCACCCCGGTCGGCCAGGACCCGGCCCGCCTGGTCGAGACCGTCAAGAACTGGCTCTGAGCCCCCGCTGACCCCACCGCGCACAAACCCTCGTTGAAAGGCTTGTCAGTGAGCACCGAAGCGTACGTGTACGACGCGATCCGCACCCCGCGCGGCCGCGGCAAGGCGAACGGCGCCCTGCACGGCACGAAGCCCATCGACCTGGTCGTCGGCCTCATCCACGAGGTCCGTGACCGCTTCCCCGGCCTCGACCCGGCCGCCATCGACGACATCGTGCTCGGTGTCGTCGGCCCGGTCGGCGACCAGGGCTCCGACATCGCGCGGATCGCCGCGATCGCCGCCGGGCTGCCCGACACGGTGGCCGGCGTCCAGGAGAACCGCTTCTGTGCGTCCGGTCTGGAAGCCGTCAACATGGCCGCCGCCAAGGTGCGTTCCGGCTTCGAGGACTTGGTCCTCGCCGGTGGCGTGGAGTCGATGTCCCGGGTGCCGATGGCCTCGGACGGCGGCGCCTGGTTCAACGACCCGATGACCAACCTGGCCGTCAACTTCGTGCCGCAGGGCATCGGCGCCGACCTGATCGCCACCATCGAGGGCTTCTCCCGCCGGGACGTCGACGAGTACGCGGCGCTCTCCCAGGAGCGCGCCGCGACGGCCGTCAAGGAGGGCCGCTTCGAGCGATCCGTGGTCCCTGTGAAGGACCGCGCGGGCCTCACCGTCCTCGACCACGACGAGCACCTGCGCCCCGGCACCACCGCCGACTCCCTCGCCAAGCTCAAGCCCTCCTTCGCCGACATCGGCGAACTGGGCGGTTTCGACGCGGTCGCCCTGCAGAAGTACCACTGGGTCGAGAAGATCGACCACGTCCACCACGCGGGCAACTCCTCCGGCATCGTCGACGGCGCCTCCCTGGTCGCCATCGGCTCGAAGGAGATCGGCGAGCGCTACGGCCTCACCCCGCGCGCCCGGATCATCTCGGCCGCCGTCTCCGGCTCCGAGCCGACCATCATGCTCACCGGCCCCGCCCCCGCCACCCGCAAGGCCCTCGCCAAGGCCGGCCTCACCATCGACGACATCGACCTCGTCGAGATCAACGAGGCGTTCGCGGCGGTCGTGCTGCGCTTCGTGAAGGACATGGGCCTGTCCCTGGACAAGGTCAACGTCAACGGCGGCGCCATCGCGCTCGGCCACCCGCTCGGCGCCACCGGCGCGATGATCCTCGGCTCGCTCGTCGACGAACTGGAGCGCCAGGACAAGCGCTACGGCCTCGCCACCCTGTGCGTGGGCGGCGGCATGGGCATCGCCACCATCGTCGAGCGCGTCTGAAATCCCCGCGGAACCAAGAGACTTCACGGAGACACGAGCCATGACCGAGAGCACCACCATCCGCTGGGAACAGGACGACACCGGCGTCGTCACCCTCGTCCTCGACGACCCCAACCAGTCCGCCAACACCATGAACGCGGCCTTCGTCGAGTCGATCGCCGCGATCGCCGACCGCCTGGAGGCCGAGAAGGACTCGATCCGCGGAATCGTCTTCACCTCCGCCAAGAAGACCTTCTTCGCCGGTGGCGACCTGCGCGACCTCATCCGGGTCACCCCCGAGACCGCCCAGGACCTCTTCGACGGCGGCCTCGCGATCAAGCGCAACCTGCGCCGCATCGAGACCCTCGGCAAGCCCGTCGTCGCCGCCATCAACGGCGCGGCCCTCGGCGGCGGCTTCGAACTCGCCCTCGCCTGCCACCACCGGGTCGCCCTCGACACCCCCGGCACCAAGATCGGCTGCCCCGAGGTCACCCTCGGCCTGCTCCCGGGCGGCGGCGGGGTCGTCCGCACCGTCCGCCTCCTCGGCATCGCCGACGCGCTGCTGAAGGTCCTCCTCCAGGGCACCCAGTACAACGCCACGCGCGCGCTGCAAAACGGCCTCGTCCACGAGGTGGCCGCGACCCCGGACGAACTGCTGGCCAAGGCCCGCGCGTTCATCGACGCCAACCCCGAGTCCCAGCAGCCCTGGGACAAGCCCGGCTACCGGATCCCCGGCGGCACGCCCGCCAACCCGAAGTTCGCCGCCAACCTGCCCGCGTTCCCGGCGTCCCTGCGCAAGCAGACCAACAACGCCCCCTACCCGGCGCCGCGCCGCATCCTCGCCGCCGCCGTCGAGGGCAGCCAGGTCGACTTCGAGACCGCCCAGGTCATCGAGGCCCGCTACTTCGTCGAGCTGGCCGCCGGGCAGATCTCGAAGAACATGATCCAGGCGTTCTTCTTCGACCTCCAGGCCGTCAACTCCGGCGCCAACCGCCCCCAGGGCGTCGAGCCGCGCAAGGTCACCAGGGTCGCCGTCCTCGGCGCGGGCATGATGGGCGCCGGCATCGCCTACTCGTGCGCCCGCGCGGGCATCGACGTCGTCCTCAAGGACGTCTCGACCGAGGCGGCGCAGAAGGGCAAGGGCTACTCCGAGAAGCTGTGCGCCAAGGCCGTCGCCAAGGGCCGTACCAGCCAGGAGAAGGCGGACGCGCTGCTCGCCCGCATCACGCCCACCGGGGACCCGCAGGACCTGGCCGGCTGCGACGCCGTCATCGAGGCCGTCTTCGAGGACACCGCCCTCAAGCACAAGGTCTTCCAGGAGATCGAGTCCGTCGTCGCCCCCGACGCGCTGCTCTGCTCCAACACCTCCACGCTCCCCATCACCGCCCTCGCCGAGGGCGTCGAGCGCCAGGGCGACTTCATCGGGCTGCACTTCTTCTCGCCCGTCGACAAGATGCCGCTCGTCGAGATCATCAAGGGCGAGCGCACCGGCGACGAGGCCCTCGCCCGCGCCTTCGACCTGGTCCGGCAGATCAACAAGACGCCGATCGTCGTCAACGACTCACGCGGCTTCTTCACCTCCCGGGTGATCGGCCACTTCATCAACGAGGGCGTCGCCATGGTCGGCGAGGGCATCGAGCCCGCCTCGGTCGAGCAGGCGGCGGCTCAGGCCGGCTACCCGGCCAAGGTGCTCTCCCTGATGGACGAGCTGACGCTCACCCTGCCCCAGAAGATCCGCCGCGAGTCCCGGCTGGCCGTCGAGGAGGCCGGCGGCACCTGGCAGGCGCACCCGGCCGAGGCCGTCATCGACCGCATGGTCGACGAGTTCGGCCGCCCGGGGCGCAGCGGCGGAGCGGGCTTCTACGACTACGCCGAGGACGGCAAGCGCGCCGGCCTGTGGCCGGGGCTGCGCGAGCACTTCACCGAGCCGGGCCGCCAGATCCCGTTCCGGGACATGCAGGAGCGCATGCTCTTCTCCGAGGCGCTCGACACCGTCCGCCTCCTGGAGGAGGGCGTCCTGACCTCGGTCGCCGACGCCAACATCGGCTCGATCTTCGGCATCGGTTTCCCCGGCTGGACCGGCGGTGTGCTCCAGTACATCAACGGCTACGACGCCTACGGCGGGGCGGGTGCCGGGGTGCCGGGCTTCGTGGCACGCGCGCGTGAGCTGGCGGACACCTACGGCGAGCGGTTCACCCCGCCCGCGCTGCTGGTCGCCAAGGCGGAGAAGGGGGAGACCTTCACCGACGGGCGCTGAGCCCGGGCGGACCGACGGCGCCGGGCCGGGCCTGCGGACGGGTGCGGTGCCGGGCGGACCGACGGTGCCATGCCGGGCCTGCCGACGGGCGGCGCGCCGGGCCTGCGGACGGGTGCCGTGCGGGCGGACCGACGGCGCTGCGCCGGACCTGCCGACGGGCGCCGTGCCGGGCCTGCGGACGGGTGCGGTGCGGGCCTGCGGACGGGTGCGGTGCGGGCCTGCGGACGGGTGCGGTGCGGGCCTGCGGACGGGTGCGGTGCCGGGCCTGCGGACGGGTGCGGCGCCGGACCTGCCGACGGGCGCCGTGCCGGGCCTGCGGACGGGTGCGGTGCCGGGCGGACCGACGGTGCCGTGCCGGGCCTGCCGACGGGCGCCGTGCCGGGCTGGCCGACGGGCGCGGGCCGGGCACGCGGGCCGGCGCCTGGGCAGGGATGTCGGCGGGTGCCGGGCCAGGGGCGCCGACGCGGCCGAGACGGGCGCGCCGCCCGCGCGGCGGGCCTGTATCGCTGAGCGACACGCCGCGCTTGCTCCCCGGGGAGGCGGAACCGGACGCTGACCGAGCCGGTCACCGGTCCCGCCCCCCCGCCTAGGAGCCCCCATGGGATACCGTCCCGCCCTCGCCCTGCTGGAGATCCTGCGCGGCGAGGGCGTGGACCGGGTCTTCGGCAACCCGGGCACCACCGAACTGCCCTTTCTGGCCGCCCTGTCCGAGGCCGCCGACGCCCCCGAGTACGTCCCCGGCGTCCACGAGGGCGCGGTCGTCGCGATGGCCGACGGCTACGCGCGGGGCACCGGCCGCCCCGCCTTCGTCAGCCTGCACATCGCGGCGGGCCTCGCCAACGGCCTGCTCGGCCTCCTCAACGCCCGCCGCTCCCGCACCCCGCTGGTGGTCACCGCCGGCCAGCAGGACCGCCGCCACCTCCAGCAGGACCCCATGCTCTCCGGCGACCTGGTCGGCCTCGCCCGCCCCGCGGTGAAGGCGGCGTACGACATCCAGCACGCCCACGACCTCCCGCTGGCCCTGCGCCGCGCCTTCGCCCTCGCCGTACGCCCGCCCGCCGGGCCGGTGTTCCTGTCCGTCCCGATGGACCTGATGGCCGAGGAGACCGAGGTCGAGGTCCCGCCCCGGACGGCCGTGCCCCGCCCCGGCCCGGCCACCGGACTGGACCGCGCCGCCGAACTGCTGGCCACCGCGGACCGGCCCGCCATCGTGGCCGGGGACGGTGTCGGCCGCGAGCACGCGCTCGCCGACCTGATCCTGGTGGCGGAGGCCTGCGGCGCCCCGGTCCACCACCAGCCGATGGCCGACTTCCTGAACTTCCCGGCCACCCACCCCCTGTACGCCGGGATGCTGCCGCCCCGCCACGACGTCATCCGCGAGACCCTCGCCCGCTACGACACGGTCCTGATCGCCGGCGCCCACGCCTTCACGCCCCACCACTACAGCCCCGGACCCGCCCTGCCCCCGGGCCTCACGGTCGTCCAGCTCGACTCCGACCCCGACGAGATCGGCCGCAACTTCCCCGCCGACGCCGGACTGGTCGGCGCCCTGGCGCCCTCCCTGCACCGGCTGGCCGGTCTGCTGCGCGACCGGGTGCCCGGCGCGGCGGCCCGCACCAAGGAGGCGGGGGACCGGCACACCGCCGAGCGGGCGGACGCCGAGGCCGCCGCCCGCGCCGCCTACTCCCCGGCGCCCCTGGCTCCCTGGGCCGCCGCGCACGCCGTCGCCGCCGGACTGCCCCCGGACGCCGTGGTGGTCGAGGAGGCCATCACCGTCGGCCTGCTGCTGCGCCGGCTGGCCCGCCTCGACCGCCCCGGCAGCTACACCCACGCCGTCGGCGGCGGCCTCGGCTGGGGCATCGGCGCCGCCGTCGGCCGCGCCCTCGCCGAACCCGGCCGTCCCGTGGTCGCGGTCCTCGGCGACGGCTGCGCGCTCTTCGGCCTCCAGGGGCTGTGGAGCGCCGCCCGCGAGTCGGTACCGGTGCTGTTCGTGGTCATGGGCAACGGGGCCTACCGCACCCTCCAGGACACCTACGCGGCGATGGGCGGCAAGGGCACCTGCCCGGGGACGGAACTGGGGCGGCTGGACTTCACCACGGCGGCCGAGTTCTTCGGGGTGGCGGCGGTACGGGCCGGGAGCGCCGACCATCTCCGGGAACTGGTCGCCGGGTCGGGCGAGTTGCGCGCGCCGCTCCTGGTGGACGTCCCCCTGCGCTCATGAACTCCCCGTGCCCTGCACCTTGTCGTCCCGCCCTCACGACGACCACCATCGCTGCATGACGGACCGCCAGCTTCCGAAGTCCGTGCTCGCCCGCGGCGCTCTCCTCCTGCGGGCCTGCGGTGACGCCGGAACCGCGCTCTCGCTCGCCGAACTCGCCCAGCGCAGCGGCCTGCCCAAGCCCACCGTGCACCGGCTGGTCGGGGAGCTGGTGCGGCTGGGGCTGGTCGAGCGGACCGCCGAGGGGAGTTACCGGCTCGCGCTCGCCCTGTTCGTCCTCGGCCAGTCGGCGCCGACCGTCCGGGAGCTGCGGGACACGGCCCTGCCGTATCTCGGCGATCTGCACGAGGTGACCCGGGAGAACGTGCACCTGGCCGTGCCGGACGGCGCCGACACCCTCTTCCTGGAGAAGATCACCAGCCGGCGCGCGACCCCGATCGTCTCCCGCAGCGGCGGCCGGCTGCCCGCCCACTGCACCGCCACCGGCAAGGTCTTCCTCGCCCAGGACCCCTGCCCGCCGTACCGCGTCCTGCTCCGGCTGACCCCGCGCACCCTGGTGCTGCCCGGCCAGCTCGCCCGCGACCTCGCCCTCACCCGGGCCCGGGGCTTCGGCGTCAACCTGGAGGAGGCCGAGGTGGGGATCTCGGCGGTCGCGGCGCCGGTGTACGCGCCGGGCCGGGGCGAACGTCCCGTCGCCGCGCTCTCGGTGACCGGCGGGACCCGCCGTCTGGACGTGGACCGGGTCGGCGCCCGGGTCTGCGCGGCGGCGCGGGCCCTGACCCGGAAGCTCTCAGCCTGAGGCCTGCTGCACCGCCACCGCCAGCGCCCGTTCCGTGAGCCCCTGGCCGAACAGCTCCCCGGCGATCCGCCCACGCACGAACACCAGTACCCGGTCGCACACTTCCGTCAGCTCGGCGAGATCCGTCGAGGCGACCAGCACGGCCGCGCCGCCCGCCGCCAGCTCGCCGACGATCCGGTGCATCTCGGCCCGCACCCCGATGTCGACACCGCGCGTCGGATCGTCCAGGACGACGATCCGCGGCTCGGTGGCCAGCCACTTGGCGAAGACGACCTTCTGCTGGTTGCCGCCGGACAGCCGCGCCACCATGTCGTACGGCCCGCCGCGCAGCCGCAGCCGCTCGGTCAGGTCGGCCGTACGGCGGACGAGTTCGGCGCGCGGGGGCAGCACCCCGCCCCGGCCGAGCGCGAGCCAGCTCACGGACGTCGTGTTCTCCCACACCGTCCGGTCCGTCATCAGCCCGTACCGCTTGCGGTCGCTGGGCACGAAGGCGACCCCGGCCCGGACCGCGGCCCGCAGCGAGCGCGGCAGCCCCCGGCCGCCGACGTCGACCCGGCCCGCGGACACGGCCGTACGACCGCACACCACCTCCAACGCGTCCAGGTGGCCCGCCCCTTGCAGCCCCGCGACCCCGACCACCTCGCCGGCCCGGACCGTGAACGTCACGTCCGCGAGCCGGCCGGGGACGCTCACCGCCGACAGCACCACCGGCGGCGGCCCCTCGGCCACCACCCGGGCCCGGCGCGCCGGTCGCTCCTGGCTCCCGCCGCCCAGCATCGCCGCCACCAGCTCCGGCACGTCCACCTCCGCCCGCCGGACGCCGGACAGCGCCACCCGGCCGTCCCGCAGCACCGTCACGCGCTGCGCGAACCGCATCACCTCGTCCAGGAAATGGGTGACATAGAGGACCGCGATGCCCCGGGCGGTGAGCGCGCGCAGCACGCGTTCCAGGCGGTCCACCGCCTCCTTGGGCAGCGCGGACGTCGGCTCGTCCAGGACGAGGAGGCGGGGGCTGCGCAGCAGGGCCCGGGCGATCTCCGTCAACTGCTGGTCGGCGAGCGGAAGTTCGGCGAGGCGGATGCCCGGGTCGACGTTGAGGCCCAGTTCGGTGAGGACCGGCCCGGCCGCGCGGTCCGCAGCGGCCCGGTCGACGAGTCCGAACCGGCGCGGCCCGCCGTCCGGGAAGAGGTTCTCCCGCACGGTCAGGTCCGGGAACAGGCTCAACTCCTGGGAGACGACGGCGATCCGGGTGTCGTCCGCCAGCCGTACCGTGCCCGCGTCCGCCGCCAGCGTCCCCGACAGGATGCGGACCAGCGTCGACTTGCCCGCGCCGTTCTCGCCGACCAGGGCGTGCACCTCGCCGCCGCGCAGCGCGATGGACGCCCCGTCCAACGCCCGTACCCCGCCGTAGGACTTGACGATGTCCTCGGCCACCAGGACATCGCCCATGTCAGCGCGCGTCCTTGAGCGGTTTCAGGTTGGCCTGTTCGTCGCCGAGCAGCTTGTCGATCGTCGGTTTGTACCAGTCGTACGCCGCCTTCGCCGACTTCTGCCGGGCGATGATCGCGTCGATGTTCGAGGAGTCCACCACCGCGCCGGGGGAGAGGAACCAGCCCTGCGGCAGCTTGCCGTCCTTGTCGCGGACCGCCTGGATCAGCATCGCCGTGGAGAGATAGCCCTTGAGGAAGTGCTGGGGGTCGATGGTGACGAAGTTCGAGCCGTCCTTCACCGCCTCCAGGGTCTTCGGGTCGACGTCGAACCCCGCCGTCAGCCACTTCCCGTTCTCCGCCTTCTTGATCTTGGCGAGGTTGTAGCTGTCGGCGTCCCCGACCCCCAGGAAGGCGAGCGCGTCCGGATGCGCGTTGACCTGCGCCGACCAGGAGCTGTAGTTCTGCCCGGGATCGCTGTACGTCTGGAACGGGCCGAGTACCTTCACGCCCGGCGCCTCCTTCGCGAAGGTGTCGGAGATCCCCTTGGCCCGGTTGTCCAGCACCGGCGTGCCCGGGTTCGGCACCCCGATGACGACCTCCCCCTTCGGGTTCGCGCCGAGCCGCTTCAGCGCCTCCTTCGCCATCAGCTCCCCGAGGGCGTAATTGTCGTTGCCCACATAGAAGTCCACCTTGCTGCCGTCGGTGGGGGAGGTGTCCAGGGCGACGATCGGGATGCCCTGGTCGACGGCGCGGGCGGCGGGGCGGGTGAAGATCGGCGGGTCCAGGTTCTCCAGGACGATGCCGTCCTTGGCGCGGGTGGTCAGGTTCTGGAAGAGCTGCACCTCGGCCGGGCCGTCCGTGTTGGGCGGGCCCACCGCCTGGAAGTCGACCTTGCCCGCGTGGCTCGCGGCGCTCTCCGCGCCGAGCACCATCTCGTGGGCGAAGTTCAGCGAGATGTTGGCGACCGCGATACCCATGTGCAGCTTGTCGCCCTTGCCGGGGCCGGAGCTGCCACAGCCGGCCGCGCCGAGCAGCAGCAGCGCGCCGAGCGCGGCGGACACCGTACGGAATCGGGGGTGCATCACGGCCTCCCAGGCTCTTCGTGGCTCATTTGCGTCGGCGCCCCGTGCGGCGCAGCGCGCTGTCCGCCGCGACCGCGACGAGGATGACCCCGCCGGTCGCGAACGACGTCCAGTTGATGGGTACTTCGAAGAACACGAGCCCGGCCGCCACGACCGACAGGATCATCGCCCCGGCCACCGCGCCGACCACCGAACCCCGCCCCCCGGCCAGCGGGGTGCCGCCGATGATGCAGGCGGCGATGGCCTGCAACTCGTAGCCCTGGCCGAGGGTCGGGTCACCGGCCCCGTAGAAGGCGAGCGCCAGCGCGGCCGCGCACGCCGTGGTCAGGCCGGACAGCGCGAGGGCCTGGATCCGGGTGCGCACGACCGGGATCCCGCTGAACTCGGCCGCGTCCGGATTGGAGCCGATGGCCCGCACCCGCGCCCCGAACCGGGTCCGTGACAGCACCACGGCGAGCAGCACTGCCACCGCCAGCAGCACCCACAGCGCGAACGGCACCCCGCCCGGATCCCCGCCCGCGAACGTGAAGAACGAGTCGCCCAGCGGCAGATCGGTGATCTGCCTGCCGTCGGCGAGCGCCAGCCCGACACCCCGGTACAGCATCAGCGTGCCCAGCGTCACGATGAACGACGGCAGCGCGAGCAGCGTCGTCACCAGCGCGTTGAACACCCCCAGCACCGCGCCGGTCGCCAGCATCACCGGCACCGCCAGCCAGGCCTCCACCCCGGCCCGCACCAGGAGCGCCCCGACCACCAGGACCATCGCGTACGTCCCGCCCACCGACAGGTCGACCTCGCGCATCGACAGCGCGAACACCATCCCGCACGCCATCAGCGAGATGTAGACCGAGTTGTGCGCGGTGGACAGCAGGTTGCCGCTGCTCAGGAAGTCCGGGTACGGGATGCCGATCGCGGCGACCAGCAGCCCCAGCACCAGCAGCACGCCCAGCTCGTCCCGGACCAGGCGGCCCGCCAGCGGGCGGCGGCGCGGACCGTCGCCCTGGTCACGGGCGCGCTCGGCGTCGTCCACGGCACGCTCGGTCTCGGTCATCGGGCACGGCTCCCGTACGGCTCACGCTGGGGTGGGGCCTGCAGCGTCGATCCCCCGGCCGGGCACGGCAACCGGCCCGTTCCGCCGAGTGGAATGAGGCCTTGCCCGCCGCGCCGACGGGTCCTCACACTCACCGCATGGAGACACGGACCGCACTGGTGACCGGAGCGGCACAGGGGCTCGGGCAGGAGTTCGCCGTCGCCCTCGCCGGGCGCGGCTACCGGGTCGCCGGCCTCGACCTCGCCCCGCAGACCGGGACCGCCGGGAAGGTCCTGGACTATCTGGAGCTGGTCGTCGACGTCACCGACGAGGAGCAGGTACGGGCGGCACTGCGCCACGTGATCGACGCGTTCGGCACCCTGCACGTCGTCGTCAACAACGCCGGCGTCTACCCGGCGCGGCCCTTCGAGGAGACCAGCGCCGAGGAGTGGCGGCGGGTCATGCGCGTCAACCTGGAGGCGCCGTTCCTGGTGACCCGGGCCGCGCTGCCGTACCTGAAGGCGGCGGGCTGGGGCCGGGTCGTCAACATCGTGTCGGCGGCCGTGTTCACCGCGCCGCCCGACATGGTCCCCTACGTCGCCTCCAAGGCCGGCCTGATCGGCTTCACGCGCGCGCTGGCCGGGGCGCTGGGCCCGTACGACATCACGGTCAACGCGATCGCGCCCAGCATGGTGCGCACCGCGACCGCCGAGCGCACGGTCGGCGCGGACGGCGGCTTCGAGACCGTCCGCGCCGGGCAGGTCGTGCCCCGCACCCAGGAGACGTCCGACCTGGTCTCGACGCTCCTGTACGTGGTGGACGAGGGCAGCGGCTTCCTGACCGGGCAGACGCTCAACGTGTCAGGAGGATCGGCCTTCCTCTGACTCCGGTGACTCCGGGAGCGACTCCGGCAGCCACTGGTGGACCTCCGCCCTGAGCGACCGCTGGAAGGTCGTCAGCAGCGCCTGCGCGATCAGCGGCTGCATGTGCGCGGACAGGGACTTCACGTCCTCCTCGGCCCGCTCCGCCACCTCGGCCCGGAACAGCTCCGACAACTCGCGCGCGGCGGCGCGCGAGTGCTCGATCAGCACCGTGCGCGCGGCCAGGATCGCCTTCTCGGACAGCGGTACGTCGAGGAGCTGTACGGCGAGCCGGAGCAGGCCGGGGTCGACGCGGTAGGCGTCGCCGTCGGGCCGTACGACGTCCATGGCGACGAGCCGCTCGATGTCCTCCTCGTCCAGCGGCCGGCCGGCCCTTCGCCGCAGCTCCTGCGCGGTCACCGTCTCCTCGGTGTCCGGCGCCCAGGAGGCGACCACGGCCCGGTGGACGGCCAGGTCGTGGTGGCTGAGGCCGGGCGGCAGCTGGTTCAGGTAGCGCTCGATGGCCGCCAGTGTCATCCCCTGGTGCTGGAGCTCCTCGATGAGCGCCAGCCGGGCCAGGTGCCGCCGCCCGTAGTGCCCGACCCGGCGCGGGCCGATCACCGGCGGCGGGAGCAGCCCCTTGGTGCCGTAGAACCGGACCGTGCGGACCGTGGTGCCGGCCCGGGCGGCCAGCTCGTCGATGGTGAGCGCCGGGTCCCCGGAGTCACTGTCGGTGTCGGTCGTCATGCCCAGCAGTATCGCTGTCACACCGGCACTGTGACACCGGGGGATCAGGTGGGACGGGCGGGCGTTTGTTCATTCGATGTTCCCGAGCGCGATCCGCTCGGGCGCACCAGAGAGTGGAACCACCTGTGAGCAAGGACGCCGTCGGCACGGCACAGGCCGTCGCCACCCGGACCGGCGCGGACCGGTCGCCCGTGGACGCGGGCGACGCCGGGTACAGCAAGGACCTCAAGGCCCGCCACGTCAACATGATCGCCATCGGCGGCGCCATCGGCACCGGCCTCTTCCCTCATCCCCGTGATCGCGGCCCTGCTCGTCACCGGCTGGTTCGGCGTCCGCCGCAGGGTCTCCACGACGGCCGACCAGGAACTCTCCCGGCTCACGAAGTAGCAGGTCGGCGCCACTGTCAGTGGCATCGCCTACGGTGGCGTCATGTCGGAGGCCAAGGAGATCACCTACATCCGGGGCGACGCCACCGCCCCGTCGGGCAAGGGCGTCAAGGTGATCGCCCATGTCTGCAACGACCTGGGGGGTTGGGGAAAGGGCTTCGTGCTGGCGCTCTCCCGCCGCTGGCCGGAGCCCGAGAAGGCCTACCGCGCCTGGCACCGCGACCGCGCACACAACGACTTCGCGCTCGGCGCGGTCCAACTGGTCCGCGCCGACCGCTACATCTGGGTGGCCAACATGATCGGCCAGCGCGGCACCAGAACCGGCAGCAAGGGCGTACCCGTCCGCTACGAGGCGATCGACACGGCGCTGACCGCCCTGGCCGACAAGGCACTGGAGCTGGGCGCGTCGGTCCACATGCCCCGCATAGGCTGCGGCCTGGCGGGCGGCAAATGGTCCCGAGTCGAACCACTGATAAAGAACCGCCTGCTCACGCACAACATCCCGGTCACCGTCTACGACTACGGCACCGAAGCGCCCCTTTAGGGGCGCGGGGAACTGCGCGACCAGCCACAACGGACCCGCAGCCCCCCACCCACCGAACCCGGCAACCCCTCAGTGCACGTCGTTCGTAGCCTCGATCTTCTTCCAGGACTTCGGCTGCCCCGGAGCCACCGCCGCCTTCAACGCCGGCGCCACCGGCTTCGTCGGCTCGAACAACCACGCATCGAACAAGGAGCCCAGCGACTTCCCCGACACCTTCTCCGCATACGCCTCGAAGTCACTCACCGAAGCGTTGCCATACGCGTGCTCCTGCGGCCACCCCTTCAGGATCGCGAAGAACGCGTCGTCCCCGACCGCGTTCCGCAGCGCCTGCACGGCCAGCGCCCCCCGGTCGTACACGGCGATGTCGAACTGGTCGTCCGGCCCAGGATCCCCGGGCGCGACCGTCCAGAACGCGTCGTCGGCCGGATGCGACGCGTACACGTAGTCGGCGAGTTCCTGCGTCGTGCCCTCGCCCTCGTGCTCCGACCACAGCCACTGTGCGTACCGCGCGAACCCCTCGTTGAGCCAGATGTCCTTCCAGCCCTTGAGGGAGACGTCGTCGCCGTACCACTGGTGGGCCAGCTCGTGCACGACCACCGACGTGTTGGAGCCGTTCGCGAACTGCTTGGGGCTGTAGTACACGCGGGTCTGCGTCTCCAGCGCGTACCCGGTGGTGGTGTTCGGCACGTACCCGCCGGCCGAGCTGAAGGGATACGGCCCGAAATAGCCGCTCAGCCAGTCGACGAGCTCCCCGGTCCGCTCCACGCTCGCCCGCGCCGCCCCGTCGTTGTCGCCGAGGTCCTTGCTGTAGGCGTTGACGACCGGCACCCCGCCCTCGGAGGTGCTCGTCGTGATGTCGAACTTCCCGACCGCCAGCGTGGCCAGATAGGTCGCCTGCGGCTTGTTCTGCCGCCACGTCCAGCGGGTCCAGCCGAGCTTCGAACTCGTCGACTGGAGCAGCCCGTTGGAGATGACCTGGGTACCGTCCGGCACGGCCACCGAGACGTCGTACGTCGCCTTGTCCAGCGGGTGGTCGTTGCTCGGGAACCACCACCAGGCGGCTTCCGGCTCGTCCGCCGCGACCGCCCCGTCGGGGGTGCGGTGCCAGGTGGTGAAGCCGTACGCGCTCTTCGTCGACGGCACCCCGCTGTAACGGACGACGACGGTGATCGGCGTGCCCTTCGCCAGCGGGGTCTTCGGCGTGACGACCAGTTCGTGCTGACCGGAGGTGGCGAAACCGGCCGTCGCCCCGTTGACCCGCACCTCGCTGACGTCCAGCAGGAAGTCCAGGTCGAAGCTGGACAGGTCCTGCGTGGTGCGCGCCAGGATCGTCGCCGTGCCCGACAGCTCGTCGGTCGCGGGCTGGTACTGCAGACGGAGGTCGTAGTGCGAGACGTCGTAGCCGCCGTTGCCGTAGTCCGGGTAGTAGGGGTCGCCGATACCCGGCGCGCCGGGGCCGTAGCTCGCGGCCGATGCCGGGATCGCCAGCAGCAGGGAGGCCGCCGCGAGGACACCCGGCGCGAGGATTCTGCGGTGCAAGTGAACTCCAGGTCGGTAGGGGGCCGAGACGCACCCGCCACACCGCGACGGGGAACGCCAAGTCGATGGAGCACAAAACTGTTCGGAGCCTATTCAGTCCCTGTGTCCCTCTGCCTGTCCACGGCCCCTGCTGTCACACGATCGCCATTCGGCCGCAATCAGCTCCGCGTGTCCCTCAGGTGCCCTCTTCTGCACGGGAGTTGACCGGGGTAGCGTCCGCCGCATGCCGAAACGCACGCGCTTCACGATCTGGAGACCGCTCGTACTCGCCGCCGTCGCCACCCTGATGGCCGCGTTCCTCAGCCCGGCCGCGGCCCAGGCCGCCGGCGGCGCCCCACGCGAGAGCCGGCCCGTCTACTCGTACGCGAACGCCATCCGCGAGGCCGTCTGGGTGGACACCGGACTCGACTCCGACGGCGACGGGAAGACCGACCGGGTCGCCGCCGACATCGTCCGGCCTGCCGAACCCGCCGCGCAGGGCCGCAAGGTGCCCGTCATCATGGACGCCAGCCCCTACTACTCGTGCTGCGGCCGGGGCAACGAGAGCCAGCTCAAGACGTACGACGCCAACGGCGACGTCGTCCAGATGCCGCTGTTCTACGACAACTACTTCGTGCCCCGCGGCTACGCCTTCGTCGGCGTCGACCTGGCCGGCACCAACCGCTCCGACGGCTGCGTCGACGTCGGCGGCCGCTCCGACATCCAGTCCGCGAAGGCCGTCATCGACTGGTTGAACGGACGTGCGAAGGGGTACAGCAGCCGTACCGGAACCACCGCCGTCAAGGCGAGCTGGACCAACGGCAGAACCGGGATGATCGGCAAGAGCTGGGACGGCACCATCGCCAACGGCGTCGCCGCGACCGGCGTCAAGGGCCTGAAGACCATCGTCCCGATCAGCGCCATCTCCTCCTGGTACGACTACTACTTCGCCCAGGGCGCCCCGCTGTACGACTCCGGGCCGGACTGGCTGGCCGGCGCCGTGGAGAGCGACGCGGCCTACGCCAAGTGCGGTGCCGTACAGCAGAAACTGATCGACGGCGCCCCGCGCAACGGTGACTGGACCGGTCTGTGGACCGAGCGGGACTACGTCAAGAACGCGGCCAAGGTGAAGGCCAGCGTGTTCCTGGTGCACGGCATGCAGGACCTCAACGTCCGCACCAAGCACTTCGGCCAGTGGTGGAACGCCCTCGCCGAGCACGGCGTCGAGCGCAAGATCTGGCTCTCCCAGACCGGACACGTCGACCCCTTCGACTACCGGCGCGGCGCCTGGGTCGACACCCTGCACCGCTGGTTCGACCATGAACTCCTCGGCTACGACAACGGCATCGACCGCGAGCCGATGGCCGACATCGAGCGCCACCCCGACCAGTGGGTGACCTCCGCCGTCTGGCCGCCGAGCGGTACCCGGACCACCACCCTGCGCCCGGCCACCGGCACCGAGGCCGGCGTCGGCACCCTCGGTTCGCGCCGCGGCTCGGGCACCGAGACCTTCACCGACGACCCGAAGCAGAGCGAGACGGACTGGGCGGCCCAGCTCGCCACCCCGACCGCGGACAAGGCCGGCTTCCTCACCGCGCCGCTCACCCGCGACCTGCGCCTGTCCGGCTCCTCCAAGGTCACCGTCACCGCCACCCCGACCACCTCGACGGCCCACCTGACCGCCGTCCTGGTCGACCTGGGCCCGGACACCATCCGGGACTACGCGGACGACGCCGAGGGCATCACCACCCTCACCGACCGCACCTGCTGGGGCGCGAGCACGGCGGGCGACAGCGCCTGCTTCAAGAAGACCGTGGCCAAGACCAAGGCCGTCGACTACACCGTCTTCAGCCGCGGCTGGGCCGACCTCGGCACCTACGCCGACCCCGGCAAGGGCGTCCCGCTCACCCCGGGCAAGGCCTACACCATCACCCTCGACCTGGCCGCCACCGACCACGTCGTCCCCAAGGGCCACCGCCTGGCGCTGATCGTCGCGGGCACGGACAAGGACCTCATCGATCCGCCGTCCACCACCCCGACGCTCACCCTGGACCTGTCCCGTACGGCGGCCAGGGTCCCGCTGGTCGGCGGCGCCGCCGCGTTCGACCGGGCCACCTCCGGCAGCACCTGGACGGCTCCCCGGGCGCACACCCTGGACGGGGTCCGCACCCCGCGCACCGTCCAGCGCGTCCCGGTGAGCTGACCCTCCCTCAGGCGGCCGGGCCCGGACCCACCAGCCCGGCCGCCTCCCGGGCACACCCCCAGGCCACCGTGACGCCGGCCCCGCCGTGCCCGTAGTTGTGCACCAGCACCCCGCCGTCCGGCCGGACCTCACGCGCGATCCGGACCGCGTCCCGGACCGGCCGCAGCCCCACCCGGTGTTCCAGCACCCGCGCCCCGGCGATCTCCGGCCGCACCGCCGCACACCGCGCCACGATCCCCGCCGCGATGTCCGGATCCGGCTCCAGGGACCAGGCGTCCTCCTGTGCCGTACCCCCGAGCAGCAGACCGCCGGGCTGCGGGAAGAAGTAGGCGGAGGCGCCCCCCTCGTCCTCCTCCTCGGACGTGTACCAGGTGGTGATCCCCGGGTTCTCCACCACGACCAGCTGCCCGCGCACCGGACGCACCGCCGGATCCGGCACGAGCGAACGGGCCCCGAGCCCGGTGCAGTTGACCACGACCGCCGCGGGCACCTCGGCCAGCCCGCCCACCACCCGCTCCTCGACCGTCCCGCCCGCCTTGCCCAACCGCTCCCGCAGCCAGGCCAGATGGACCGGCATGTCGATCAACGGCAGCCGCGCCGACAGACCTTCCCCCGTCTCGGCCAGCCCCGGCACCCGGGCCGCCCACGGACCCAGCCCGTCCAGCCGCAGTCCGCCGTGTACGCCCTCGACCAGGCGTACGCCCGTCTCCGCCGGCCGGTCCGCCAGGTCCCCGTACACGGCGAGCGAGGTGAGCGCCCATTCCCCGGCCGCCGCCTCCGGCTCGATGCGGTACGGCCACCACAGCGCGCCGGCGACCGCCGAGGTCGTACGCCCGCCGGTCTCCCGCGCCCACACCCGCACCCGGCGCCCGGCCTCGGCCAGCACCACCGCCGTGGTCAGCCCGACGACCCCGGCGCCGACCACGATCACCTCGTCACTCCGGTCATCACCCATGCCGGGACGGTAGCGGAATATGTCATGCCGCGCTCAGATCGTCCCGCTCTGGGGATACTCACAGCATGTCTGCCGCATACGCGACCTTCGGCCTGGCCCCGGCGATGCGCGCCGGCGGTGTCCGCGCCGACGGCGGCTACCAGGTCCACCGGGACTTCGTGGACTTCCTCGTCGACGGACGTCCGCTGCTGTTCCAGCTCTCCGACCTGGACGCCGTCTCCCCCCTCGCCTCCGACGTCCCACCCGCGATCTTCACCGCCCAGGTCCGCAGCCTGTTACTGGAGTCCGACGCACCCCTGCCCGACGACCGGTACGTCATCTACGGCTGCCCCGAGTGCGAGGACCTGGCCTGCGGCGCGGTCACCGCGGTCATCGAACACGACGGCGACGACTACATCTGGCGGGACTTCGCCTGGCAGACCGCCGAACACGCCGACCTGGAGCTCAACGGCTACCACGGCATCGGCCCGTTCCGCTTCCGCGGTGCCGAGTACCGCGAGGCGCTCGGCGCCCTCCTGGCGGACTCCGGGCCCGCGCCCACCCGCCGGGTCCTGCTGATCGGCGCCCGCGTCGCCCTCCTCGCCAAGCTGGCCGCCGCCCTGCGCACCATCGGCATCGGCGCCGACATCACCCGCGACGCCGACGGCGTCCCCGCCGAGGAACTGCGCGACTACGGCGCCGTCGCCTTCGGCCCCACGGTCGGCGAGGCCGAGCGGGCCGCCGTCCGCGAGGCGTTCGCGCGGGCGGGCGTGGAGGTCACCTGTGTCGAGGGACTCGCCCCGATCGTCCCCCTCCTCGTCGCCCAGATCGAGCACGCCCTGGACCGCAGCCCGCTTCCGCAGCGCCGGCTGACCCGCCTGGACGCCGCCGACGGCACGGCCGGCGTCGAGGTCACCTCGCCCTGCCGGGTGCGGCTCACCGCGTACCGCCTCGACCGGCTCTCCCGGCCCCGCACCCAGGAGCTCTTCGACGGCGTCCTGGAACCCGGCAGCCACCGCATCCCCCTCGACGGCCGGGCGGTCAAGGGTGCCTCCTATGTCGTGGCCCGGACCTCCGGCAGCGTCCTGGTGCAGGCGATGGCGCGCTGACCGGGGCGAAACCGGGCTGAGGGCGCCCCGCCCGGCACACTAGGATCGGCGTTCTGATGACTGCCACCCTCGTCGCCAAGAACCTCGCCGCCGGGCACGGCGACCGCTCGCTCTTCTCCGGGCTCGACCTCGTCGTCGCGCCCGGAGACGTGATCGGTCTGGTCGGTGCCAACGGCGCGGGCAAGTCCACCCTGCTCCGGCTGCTCGCCGGGCTCACCGCCCCCGAGCAGGGCGAACTGCGGCTCTCCCCGCCGACCGCCACCGTCGGCCACCTGCCCCAGGAACCGGAACGGCGGCCGGGGGAGACCGTCCGCGCCTTCCTCGCCCGGCGCACCGGCGTCGCCGAGGCCCAGCGCGTGATGGACGAGGCGACCCAGGCCCTGGTCGACGGGGCACCCGGGGCCGACGACGCGTACGCCACCGCTCTGGAGCGCTGGCTCGACCTCGGCGGAGCCGACCTGGAGGAACGCGCCGAGGAGACCGCCGACTCCCTCGGCCTGGCCGTCGACCTGGACCAGCCGATGACCTCCCTCTCCGGCGGCCAGGCCGCCCGCGCCGGCCTCGCGTCCCTGCTGTTGTCCCGCTACGACGTCTTCCTCCTCGACGAGCCCACCAACGACCTCGACCTGGACGGCCTCGAACGCCTCGAACGGTTCGTGACCGGCCTGCGGGCCGGCACGGTCGTCGTCAGCCACGACCGCGAGTTCCTCACCCGCACGGTCACCAAGGTCCTCGAACTCGACCTCGCCCAGGGTCAGATCAACCTCTACGGCGGCGGCTACGAGGCCTACCTGGAGGAACGCGACGTGGCCCGCCGGCACGCCCGCGATGACTACGAGGAGTACGCCGACAAGCGCTCCGCCCTCCAGGACCGCGCACAGATGCAGCGCTCCTGGATGGACAAGGGCGTGAAGAACGCCCGGCGCAAGGCGTCCAACGACAACGACAAGATCGGCCGCAAGTTCCGCAGCGAGGCCAGCGAGAAGCAGGCCGCGAAGGCCCGCCAGACCCAGCGCATGATCGAGCGCCTGGACGTCGTCGAGGAACCCCGCAAGGAGTGGGAGCTGCGCATGGAGATCGCGGCGGCCCCGCGCTCCGGCGCCGTCGTCGCCACCCTGCGCGACGCCGAGGTCCGGCGCGGGGACTTCACCTTCGGGCCGGTCTCCCTCCAGATCGACTGGGCGGACCGGGTCGCGGTGACCGGCGCCAACGGCGCGGGCAAGTCCACCCTGCTCGCCGCCCTGCTGGGCCGGCTCCCGCTGGACGCCGGGCACGCGGCCCTCGGCCCCGGCGTACTGGTCGGCGAGGTCGACCAGGCCCGCAAGCTGTTCCACGGCACGGAATCCCTGCTGGACGCCTTCTGCGCGGCCGTACCGGACACCGAGCCGGTGGAAGTCCGCACCCTGCTGGCCAAGTTCGGCCTCAAACAGGACCACGTCCTCCGGTCCGCGACCACCCTCTCCCCGGGCGAACGCACCCGCGCCGCCCTCGCCCTCCTCCAGGGCCGCGGCGTCAACCTCCTCGTCCTGGACGAGCCGACCAACCACCTCGACCTGCCCGCCATCGAACAACTCGAGTCGGCCCTCGACGCCTACGAGGGCACCCTCCTCCTCGTCACCCACGACCGCCGCATGCTCGACGCCATCCACGTCACCCGCCGCCTGGAGGTAGCGGCCGGCAAGGTGACGGAACGCTGAGAACGCCCCGTGCCGCGCTCCCCGTACGCTTCGATCACCGTCGGACAACGGCAGGGAGGGACCATGGGCACACCGAAGCGCCCGGCCTTGCGGATCACGAACGAACAGGACATCCTCGCGCGGATGCGGGGGACCCAGGACCGGATCGCGGACGCCATCACCGCCTGGGCCGGGACCATGGGGTTCGTGTACCTGCACGCGCTCTGGTTCATGGTCTGGATCGTGTGCAACGAGGGCGTGTTCGGCGAGGGCGCGATCTGGGACCCGTACCCCTTCGGACTGCTCACCATGATCGTCAGCCTGGAGGCGATCTTCCTGTCCACCTTCGTGATGGTGAGCCAGAACCGCCAGGCCGCCCGCGAGAACGTCCGCGCCGACCTGGACTTCGAGACCAACGTGCGCTCGGAGGTGTGGTCCATCCACATGGGCCGTGCCCTCGGCGTCGACCCCGTCGAAGTGGAGCGGCGCGTCCAGGAACTGCTCGCGGAGAACCGCGCCCGGATGAACGGCACCCTGATGAACGGCACCGCGATGAACGGCACCGCCCAGCCGCCCGAAGGGAAGTGATCCGTCGGCCGACGCCGACCGCGTCGGCCCACCGTCATCCGACGGTGCCACGGACCGTCGCCGCGCGGAACGACTCGCCCCCGGCTTCGTTCACCGGCCGGGCCGCCCGGCTGCCGCGGCCGCCCGCTCCACCCGGTCCCGGTGCGCGGCCCAGGCCGCCGCGTCGCCGGGTGCCGTGTTGGCGCCGTTCGCCCGCTGCCCGGTCGCCCCGTCGACGAGTTCGCGCACGATGTCGGCGTGACCGGCGTGCCGTTGGGTCTCGGCGACCATGTGGGTGAGGACGCGGTGCAGGGTGATCTCCTTCGGCCGGTCACCGGGCAGCTGCCCGACCGCGTCCAGGGCCAGCGCACCGATCGTCTCGTCCGAGTGGGCGCAGGCCCGCCGGTACAGCCCGACCGTCTCCGCACGCGTCTCGTCCGCCCGCGCCCACAGATCCGCGTTGGGCTCCGCGTCCCCGGTGATCCACAGGGCGGTCCCGGCGAACGACCGCCCGAAGGTCGCCCCGAAGTACCAGGCCTCGGCACCGGCGAGATGTTTGACCAGGCCGAGCAGATTCGTACCCGTGGGAGTCAGCGGCCGTCGTATGTCGTACTCGGACAACCCCTCCAGCTTCCACAACAGCACGTCACGGGCGTCCTGGAGGTAGGTGTGGAGATCGGCCTTGAAGTCGGATCCAGTCATGGGCCCAGTCTCCGGACCCAAGGATCTTCGTCCACCCAATTAGGCGGCCAGGGGCCGACGCGCCCCGTCAGGGGCGTGGGGAACCGCGCGACCAGCCACAACGGTCCCGCGGCTCCCCACGACCCACGAAGGTACGGTCAGCGCTTCCCGTTCTTCGGATTCAGCAACCCGGCCCGGCGCAACGCGTCAGCCATCGCACTGTTGGCCGGAGCCGGCGCGGCCCCCTGACGAGAACCCCCGCCCCCGCCGCCGCCCTGGCGCTGCTGCTGCCGCTGCTGAGGCGGACGCCCACCGCCGCCCCGCTGCGGTCGGCGCTCACCGCCGGAGGCCGGCGGCGCCGCCTCGTCGTCCAGCCTCAGCGTCAGCGAGATCCGCTTGCGCGGGATGTCGATGTCGAGGACCTTCACCTTGACGATGTCACCCGGCTTCACGACGTCCCGCGGGTCCTTGACGAACGTCCTGGACATCGCGGAGACATGCACGAGGCCGTCCTGGTGCACACCGATGTCGACGAACGCGCCGAACGCCGCCACGTTGGTGACGACCCCCTCCAGGATCATCCCGGACGACAGGTCGGAGAGCTTCTCGACGCCCTCCTTGAAGGTGGCCGTCTTGAAGGCCGGACGCGGGTCGCGCCCCGGCTTCTCCAGTTCCTTGAGGATGTCGGTGACGGTCGGCAGACCGAACGTCTCGTCCACGAAGTCCGTCGGCCGCAACGAGCGCAGCACGCCCGTGTTGCCGACGAGCGCGGCCACCTCCTGCCCGGACGTCTTCACCATCCGCCGGACGACGGGGTACGCCTCCGGGTGGACGCTGGACGCGTCCAGCGGGTCCTCGCCGCCGCGGATGCGCAGGAAGCCCGCGCACTGCTCGTACGCCTTCGGGCCGAGCCGGGCCACGTTCTTCAGCTGGCCGCGGGAGGTGAACGGGCCGTTGGCGTCGCGGTGGGCCACGATGTTCTCGGCGAGCCCGGAGGTGATGCCGGAGACCCGGGCGAGCAGCGGAGCGGAGGCGGTGTTGACGTCGACCCCGACACCGTTCACACAGTCCTCGACCACCGCGTCCAGCGAGCGCGACAGCTTCACCTCGGACAGGTCGTGCTGGTACTGGCCGACACCGATCGACTTGGGGTCGATCTTCACCAGCTCGGCCAGCGGGTCCTGGAGCCGGCGCGCGATGGAGACCGCGCCGCGCAGCGACACGTCCATGTCGGGCAGCTCCTGGGAGGCGAACGCGGAGGCCGAGTACACGGAGGCGCCGGCCTCGGACACCATCACCTTGGTGAGCTTCAACTCCGGGTGCTTGGTGATGAGTTCACCGGCGAGCTTGTCGGTCTCGCGGGACGCCGTGCCGTTGCCGATCGCGACCAGGTCGACCGCGTGCTCCTTGGCGAGCCGGGCCAGCTTGGCGATCGCCTCGTCCCACTTGTTCGCCGGGACGTGCGGGTAGATGACGTCGGTGGCGACCACCTTGCCGGTCGCGTCGACCACGGCGACCTTCACGCCGGTGCGGAAACCCGGGTCCAGGCCCAGGGTCGCGCGGGTGCCGGCCGGGGCGGCGAGCAGCAGGTCGCGCAGGTTCGCCGCGAAGACGTTGACCGCCTCGTCCTCGGCGGCCGTGCGCAGCCGCAGCCGCAGGTCGATGCCGAGGTGGACGAGGATGCGGGTGCGCCAGGCCCAGCGGACCGTGTCCGACAGCCACTTGTCGGCGGGCCGCCCCCGGTCGGTGATCGCGAACCTGTGGGCGACGATGCCCTCGAACGAGGACGGGCCCTCCGTCGCCTCCTCCGGCTCCAGGGTGAGGTCGAGGACCTCCTCCTTCTCGCCGCGCAGCATCGCGAGGATGCGGTGCGAGGGCAGGTCGGTGAACGGCTCGGCGAACTCGAAGTAGTCGGCGAACTTCGCGCCCGCCTCCTCCTTGCCGTCCCGCACCTTCGCGGCGAGCCGGCCGCGCACCCACATGCGCTCACGCAGCTCGCCGATCAGGTCCGCGTCCTCCGAGAAGCGCTCGGTGAGGATCGCGCGGGCGCCGTCCAGGGCGGCCTGCGGATCGGCGACGCCCTTGTCGGCGTCCACGAACGCGGCGGCGGCCGCCAGCGGCTCCACCCCCGGATCCCCGAGCAGCCCCTCGGCCAGCGGCTCCAGGCCGGCCTCCCGCGCGATCTGGGCCTTGGTCCGCCGCTTCGGCTTGTACGGCAGGTAGATGTCCTCCAGGCGCGCCTTGGTCTCCGCGCCCCGGATCTGCGCCTCCAGCTCCTCGGTGAGCTTGCCCTGCTCGCGCACCGATTCCAGGATCGCCGTCCGCCGCTCCTCCAGCTCCCGCAGGTAGCGCAGCCGTTCCTCGAGCGTGCGCAGCTGCGCGTCGTCGAGCATCTCGGTCGCTTCCTTGCGGTAGCGGGCGATGAAGGGCACCGTCGAACCGCCGTCGAGCAGCTCCACGGCAGCCTTGACCTGCCGCTCCCGTACGCCGAGCTCCTCGGCGATCCTGCCTTCGATGGACCCTGGAACCAGGAACCCGGGTGTCGTCACGATCCCGTACCGCCTTCTCCACTGAGGTTGCGCGGCAATTGTGGCAGGTGACACCGACAACCGGGCCGCAGGGCGCCCCTCCACGACACGGACTCCCCGCAAACCCGCCCCGCCGCCGAACCGGCCCCCACGTCGAACGCCCCCGTCAGCCCTTTCCGATCAGGTCCGCGGGAAACGCTCCCGCGGCCACCGCCGCCCCCGTGAAACCGGCCGCCAGTTCGGTCAGCCGGGCCACGGCCTCGGGACCGAGGTGTTCGTAGGGGGCCCGGTCCAGGCGGTCGGTCTCCGCCTCGACGTGGGCCCGCAGGGCCACCCCCGCCCCGGTCGGCTCGCCGGCCGCGTCGAGGAGGCCGCGGTCTTGCAGTCGTCGTACCGCCGCGTCCCAGTCGTCCTGGTTCCAGCCGCGCGTGGCGAAGACCCACTTCGGGTTCATGCCCTTGCCGGTCGCCGTGTGGGTCACCACCGCCTCCAGGCCGTCGAGTCCGGCCGCGAGCAGCGCCGCGAGGTGGCCGTCGCCGCGGTGCTCGCGCAGCAGCGTGCCCGCGTACCAGTAGGCGAGGTGCGGCTGCTCCGGCACCGGCAGGTCCGCGTGGGCCGCGTACAGCGGGCGGCCCGAGCGGGAGCACGCCTCGGTGGCGCGCAGGGCGAGCCGCGCGGCCTCGGCCATGCCGTCGGAGACCACCGTGTCGGCGCCGAGCAGCCGTCGCAGCGACGCGTCGACCGCGCGCAGGCGCGCGGCGAGGACGTCCTGCGGGGCGGCGGTCTCCCAGACCGCCGGTACGTGCCGGGCCACCAGTTCGTACTTGTAGTTGTAGAACGTCGCCGTCACCGTGCCCGGCCCGACCGGCCCCAGCGCGGCCGCCCGTACCGCGAAGTTGACGGCCCGCGGGTGGGTGACCCCGAGCGCGGCCAGTTCCTCGGCCAGCTCGGGGCTGAAGAAGTGGGTCGCGTGCAGCGAGTTGAGCATGGTGTGGCAGCGGCGGCCGGCGCGCGGCTCCAGGGCGGCGGTAGTCATGGCGAGCACGTTACTGACTGGTCGGTACGTACTCCAGTGCTCGGCCCGTCGTGGCTGAGGTCATGCCGGAAGTCATGGCAGAAAAGGTGGGGAACTCGTCGTTGCGGCCATCGGGCGGGCCGCGAAGAATCGACGGCATGGCGCAGCGAACCGTCCTCGTCGTCCTCTTCGACGGCGTCCAGAGCCTCGACGTCACCGGCCCCGTGGAGGTGTTCACGGGCGCCGAGACCCAGACCCCGGGCAGCTACCGCGTCCGTACGGCCTCCCTGGACGGGGCCCCCGTACGCACCTCCAGCGGGCTCACCGTCGTACCGGACGCGGCCCTGGCCGAAGCGGCACCCGAGCCGCACACGCTGCTCGTCCCCGGCGGGCAGGGCACCCGGCGCCCCGACCCGGAACTGGTCGAGTGGCTGCGGGCACACGGGCCGCGCGCCGGACGGCTCGTCTCCGTCTGCACCGGCGCCATCCTGCTCGCCGACGCCGGGCTGCTCGACGGCCACCGGGCCACCACCCACTGGGCGTACTGCGACAAGCTCGCCCGTGACCACCCGGCCGTCGAGGTCGACCCCGACCCGATCTACGTCCGGGACGGGCGGCTCTCCACCTCGGCCGGCGTCACCTCGGGCATCGACCTGGCGCTCGCCCTCGTCGAGGAGGACCTGGGCCGGGCCGTCGCGCTCACCGTCGCCCGGCACCTGGTGGTGTTCCTGCGCAGGCCCGGTAACCAGGCCCAGTTCAGCGCCCAGCTCGCCGCCCAGACCGCGCGGCGCGAGCCGCTCCGGGAGGTCCAGCAGTGGATCACCGAGCACCCGGAGGACGACCTCGGCGTCGAGGCCCTGGCCGCCCGTGCCGCCCTCTCGCCCCGCCACTTCGCCCGCGCCTTCCAGGCCGAGACCGGGACGACGCCCGGCCGCTATGTCGACCGGGTCCGGCTGGAGCACGCCCGCCGGCTCCTGGAGGACACCGGCGACGGCGTCGCGGAGGTCTCCCGAGCCAGCGGCTACGGCACGCCCGAAGCGATGCGCCGCGCCTTTCTCAAGGCCCTGGGCGCGACCCCCGCCGAGTACCGGCGCAGGTTCCGCCCGGCCGCCGTCGGCCAACCCGGTTAGGAGAGCCATGCAGATCGCGATCGTCCTCTACGACCGCTTCACCGCCCTCGACGCGGTGGGGCCCTACGAGACCCTGGGCCGTCTCCCGGACGCCGAACTCGTCTTCGTCGCCGAGCGGGCCGGCCCCGTCCGCACCGACAGCGGCACCCTGGCGCTGACCGCCGAGAAGACCTTCGCCGAGGTGCCCAGCCCCGATGTCGTGGTCGTCCCAGGCGGCCCCGGCCAGACCCCGCAGATGGAGAACGAGGCTCTGCTGGGGTGGATCCGCGCCGCCGACGCCACCAGCACCTGGACCACCTCGGTGTGCACCGGCTCCCTGCTGCTCGCCGCCGCCGGGCTCCTCGACGGGCGCCGCGCGACCTCGCACTGGCTGGCCCTCGACGAGCTGCGGAGGCTGGGCGCCGAGCCGACGGGGGAGCGGGTCGTCCTCGACGGCAAGTACGTCACCGCGGCCGGTGTCTCCTCCGGCATCGACATGGGACTCACCCTGATCGGCCGGATCGCCGGGGACGCCGTCGCCCAGGCCGTACAGCTCGGCATCGAGTACGACCCGCAGCCGCCCTACGACGCGGGATCCCCCGAGAAGGCGCCCGCCGAGGTCGTCGGCCTGCTCCGCTCGATGAGCCGGTTCATCCTCGGCCGGGAACAGCCCAGCTGAACCGCGGCCGGCGGCGCTCCAGGAACGCGGCGACGCCCTCGGCGGTGTCGCCGCTGCCGCGCGCCTGCTCGCTCCAGTGGGCGTCCCGGTCGGTGCGGCCGTTCGCGAACTCCTTCGCGGCGGCCTGCGTCAGCTGGGAGCGCGCCACCAGGGTCCGGGTGAACTCGGCGACCCGCTTGTCCAGCTCGCCCTCGGGCAGCACCTCGTCGACCAGGCCGGTGCGCAGCGCCCGCTGAGCGTCGATCAACTCGCCCGAGAAGAGGAGGTACTTGGTGGTGGCGGGGCCGACGAGGGAGACCAGGCGCCGGGTGGAGGAGGCCGGGTAGACGATGCCGAGCTTGGCCGGCGTCACCCCGAACAGCGCGCCCTCCTCGGCGAACCGCAGATCGCAGGCGGCGGCGAGCTGGGAGCCGCCGCCGACACAGTGGCCGCGCACCGCCGCGAGCGTCGGCTTGGGGAACGCCGCGAGGGCCTCCTCGGCGGCGCCGGCGAGGTGCTGCGCCTCGGCGGGGGAGTCCCGGAGCGTGGAGATGTCGGCGCCGGCGCAGAAGGTGTCCCCCTCGCCGGTCAGCACGAGGGCCCGCACGGCGGGGTCGGCGGACAGCTCGTCGAGCAGGGGCGGGAGGGCTCGCCACATCGCCGCGGTCATCGCGTTGCGTTTGGCGGCGTTGCCCATGACCACGGTGGCAACGGCGTCTTCGACCCGGTGGGTGAGGCGAGGCTCCATGATGCGGGATGGTATCCGCGTCCCGGAGGGAGTTCCCCGCAGTCCGGGCAGGGTTGCAGTACAACCCGAATAGTTCGCGAAGTCGGCTTGTGCGGGGACAGGATCGGTCCCTCACGTGACCTTGTCATACGCCAACGGTCAGATCCGCTCGATAGTTGCTGACTTGTGTTCAGTCATCCGGAGCGGCGCGGGTCGTTACCAACACTCGACGTGTGGTGACAATCGAGCGCGAGGGTGGCGACCGGACGATGGAGAACCACGGGCGCGGGCACGACCCGCGTCCAGAGGCGGGCGGCGCGCCGCCGCCGGATCCGCTGCCGTACGAAGGAGTCTGGCGGTTCACCGCCGCCGCCGTGGACGCCTCGGTCCCGCAGGCGCGGCGCGCCGTACGGGACCTGCTCCAGCGCCAGGGCGTCCCGATCTCGGAGGACCTGGGGTACGGGCTGTTGCTGATCGTCTCGGAGCTGGTCACCAACGCGGTCAAGCACGCGGCGCTGCTGTCGCCGGTGCTCGCCGTCGAGGTCGCCGTCGGCGCCGAGTGGGTGCGGGTGTCGGTGGAGGACAACCACCCCTACCGTCCGACCGCCCTGGAGGCCGACCACGGCCAGCTCGGCGGCCGGGGGCTGCTGCTGGTCCGGGAGGTGGCCCGGGAGGCGGGCGGGGTCGTGGACGTGGAGCACACGTCGAGCGGCGGCAAGGTGATCTGGGCCGCCCTGCCGCTCAAACCCGCGGGGCTGCCCTGAGGGGCCGGGTGAGGATTCTCACCAGCCGGCGGACGCGCCCGTCAGCTCCCTGACCGCCGGACGGGCCGCGTCCAGCACGGTCATGAACCAGGAGGAGAAGGTGTCCCGGGCGTGCCGCTCGGTCAGCTCGGCGGCCGTCACGAAGGCGGTCGCCTCGACCTCCTCCGGGTCCGGCGCGAGCGGCGCCTGCACCATGCCGACGAACAGGTGGTTGAACTCCTGCTCGACCAGTCCGGAGGCCGGGTCCGGGTGGTTGTAGCGGACCGTGCCGGCCTCGGCGAGCAGCGAGGGGGAGACCCCCAGCTCCTCGAAGGTGCGGCGGGCCGCCGCCGCGAAGGGGGCCTCACCGGGGTAGGGGTGGCCGCAGCAGGTGTTGGACCACACACCGGGGGAGTGGTACTTGCCCAGTGCCCGCTGCTGGAGCAGCAGCCGGCCGTGTTCGTCGAAGAGGAAGACCGAGAACGCCCGGTGCAGCTGCCCGGGTGGCTGATGCGCGGCCAGCTTCTCCGCGGTACCGATGGTCACACCCTTCTCGTCGACGAGTTCAAGCAAAATCGCGTCCGCGGTGCCCTCCGACGTGCTGTGCGTCGCGGTGGCAGGTGTGATCGGCATACCCATCCTTCGCCTCGGTCTTCGCACCAAGTCTGCCGTACGAATCCGACACTCCCGGCACTTCCCGGCACGGGCACGCCGGAAGAGGGACCCGGTAGTTGATCGTGCCCTACGGGTACGAACGGGAACCGCTCGGGGGCCTCGAACACAAGGACGCCGGGGGAGTCCGGACCGATGCGTTCCGGGACGGCGGCCGCCGGGCCGTCAGTGGCAGAGCCGGGCCTCGTGCTCCGCGTGCCCGCTCGGCTCCAGCTGGAAGGTGCAGTGCTCCACGTCGAAGTGGTGACCGAGGCAGCCCTGTAGCTCGTGCAGCATCTTCTCGTGCCCGATGGCGTTCAGCACGTCCGGGCCGACCACCACGTGCGCCGACAGCACCGGCATCCCGGAGGTGATCGTCCAGGCGTGCAGATCGTGGACGTCCCGGACCCCGTCCAGCGCCAGGATGTGCGTCCGCACCTCCGCCATGTCGACGTCCTTGGGTGCCGACTCCAGCAGCACGTCGAGGGTCTCGCGCAGCAGCTTCAGCGTCCTCGGCACGATCATCAGGCCGATGACCAGGGAGGCGACCGGGTCGGCCGCCTGCCAGCCGGTGGTCAGGATCACCACCGCCGAGACCAGCACCGCCAGCGACCCCAGCGCGTCCGCCGCCACCTCCAGGAAGGCCCCGCGCACGTTCAGGCTCTCGGCCTGCCCGCGCACCAGCAGCGTGAGCGAGATCATGTTGGCGACCAGGCCGATCAGACCGAACACGATCATCAGGCCGCCCTCGGTGTCCGCGGGCGTGACGAACCGCTGGACCGCCTCGTACAGCACGTAGCCGCCGACCACGAGCAGCAGCAGGCAGTTGGCCAGGGCCGCCAGGATCTCGGCGCGGGCGAGGCCGAAGGTGCGGTGGGTGCTCGCCGGGCGGTTGGCGAAGTGGATCGCGAGGAGGGCCATGCCGAGGCCCAGCGCGTCGGTCGCCATGTGGGCCGCGTCCGCGATCAGCGCCAGCGAGTCGGCGAGCAGGCCGCCCGCGATCTCGACCACCATCACCCCGAGGGTGATGGCGAGCGCCACCCGCAGCCGTCCGCGGTACGCCGCCGCTGCCGTGCCGGTGGCCGGAGCGTGCGTGTGCGCGTGGCCGTGGTCGTGCCCTGCCCCCATGGGATACGCCTCCTCTGTTCCGCTCCGCCGTGCCGCCCGGGATCACAGTGAACTACGGGTGGGGGGTATCCGGCAACGCGGCACTGAACACCGTTGTCATATGTCCTGACCTGCGGAAACAAACCCCAGGTCAGGGTAGCCTCAGTTACCGGTCGTGAGCGGGCGGGGATTCCGGGTGGTCGGTCGGGGACGGTCGCGCGGCCCTCGTCCCGGTGTCCTCAATGCCCGTTCTGTGAGCGCGGTTTGTGGGCCGGGGCCCGGATCACGGATGATGATCTCGGCAAAGGCCGGGGCAGAGTGGGTCGACCGTGCCGTGAACGGCCGGTGAACAAGCAGTCCTCACCATCCGCTAACCTCTGCCGAATGCCGTCCGGGGGCCACCAGGCACAGCGCGCCCCACCACGCAGGAGAGACCGGCGCCCCACGCGCCGCACCCAGGGAGTGAGTTCGGTTGTCGACCGCCATCGTCACCGGTCAGCCGGTCCCCGGATCGTCACTGGAGAGCGATCTGCGGGCGCTCGGCTTCGAGGTGCTCGCGGCCTCCGACGCCACCGACACCGGAAACCTCCTCGCGGCCGTACCCGCCGACCGGCGCGTGGCCGTCGTCGACGCCCGCTTCGTCGGCCACCTGCACGCCCTGCGCCTCGGCCTCACCGACCCGCGCTTCCCGCTCGCCGCCATCCCCGGCGCCGTCACCGCCCAGCCGGCCGGCCGCCAGGCCCTGAGCCGGGCGCTGACCCGGGAGGCCGCCGCGGGCGGCTCCACCGACCTCGCCGTCGACGGTCTCGTCACCGCCCTGGACGCCGACGTCCACCGCCCCGAGCTGGGCAGTCTCGTCGCCGCCGTCCCCGCCGACCCGCAGGCCCGCAACGAGGCACGGCAGGCCGTCGCCGCCGTGGACGACGAGGCCGTACGCCTGAAGTCGGCCGTGAAGTCCCGCGACGGCTTCTTCACCACCTTCTTCATCAGCCCGTACTCCCGCTACCTCGCCCGCTGGTGCGCCCGGCGCGGACTGACCCCCAACCAGGTCACCACCGCCTCCCTGCTCACCGCGCTGATCGCGGCGGGCTGCGCGGCCACCGGCACCCGGATCGGCTTCGTCGCCGCGGGCGTCCTGCTGATCTGCTCGTTCGTCCTGGACTGCACCGACGGCCAGCTCGCCCGCTACTCCCTGCAGTACTCCACGCTCGGCGCCTGGCTGGACGCCACCTTCGACCGGGCCAAGGAGTACGCCTACTACGCCGGCCTCGCCCTCGGCGCGGCCCGCGGCGGCGACGACGTGTGGGCCCTCGCGCTCGGCGCGATGATCCTGCAGACCTGCCGGCACGTGGTCGACTTCTCCTTCAACGAGGCCAACCACGACGCCACCGCCAACACCAGCCCCACCGCCGCGCTCTCCGACCGGCTCGACAGCGTCGGCTGGACGGTCTGGGTGCGCCGGATGATAGTCCTGCCCATCGGCGAACGGTGGGCGCTGATAGCCGTGCTGACGGCGGCCACGACCCCGCGGATCACCTTCTGCGTACTGCTGGTCGGCTGCGCGCTCGCGGCCACGTACACGACGGCCGGGCGGGTGCTGCGGTCGCTGACCCGGAAGGCGAAGCGGACCGACCGGGCGGCGCAGGCGCTGGCGGACCTGGCCGACAACGGCCCCCTGGCCGGACTCGTCTCCCGTGCTCCCATCGGTTCCCCCCTTCTCGTGGCGCTCGCCGGAGTGGCGGTTCTCACCGTCTCCCTCTTCTCCGGTGTCACCTGGGCGCCGGTCGTGGGCGCCCTCGTCTACGCCCTCACCTCCGGCCTGGCCCTCGCCCGCCCGCTCAAGGGCGCCCTCGACTGGCTGGTCCCGCCCCTCTTCCGGGCCGCCGAGTACGGCACCGTCCTGGTCCTCGCAAGCAAAGCCGGGGTGAACGGAGCCCTTCCCGCGGCTTTCGGCCTGGTGGCCGTCGTCGCCTACCATCACTACGACACGGTGTACCGCATCCGCGGCGACGCCGGGGCGCCGCCGGCCTGGCTGGTACGCGCCATCGGGGGGCAGGAAGGGCGAACGCTCCTGGTCACCGTGGTGGCCGCGGCGCTCACCGCCACGCAGTTCAAGGTCGCGCTCACGGTCCTCGCCGTGCTCGTGGCCGGGCTGGTGCTCGTCGAGAGCATCCGCTTCTGGGTGTCCGCAGGGGCGCCCGCCGTACACGATGAAGGAGAACCCGCATGATCGGCCTCGTGCTGGCGGCCGGCGCCGGACGGCGTCTGCGCCCCTACACCGACAGCCTGCCCAAGGCGCTGGTGCCGGTGGGGCCCGCGGGTATAGAGGACTCGATCACCGTTCTCGACCTGACCCTCGGCAACTTCGCCGAGATCGGCCTGACCGAGGTCGCGATCATCGTCGGCTACCGCAAGGAGGCCGTCTACGAGCGCAAGGCGGCCCTGGAGCAGAAGTACGGCCTCACGCTCACCCTCATCGACAACGACAAGGCCGAGGAGTGGAACAACGCCTACTCCCTGTGGTGCGGCCGGGACGCCCTCAAGGACGGCGTGATCCTCGCCAACGGCGACACCGTGCACCCGGTCTCCGTCGAGAAGACGCTGCTCGCCGCCCGCGGTGACGGCAAGAAGATCATCCTCGCCCTCGACACGGTGAAGTCGCTGGCCGACGAGGAGATGAAGGTCGTCGTCGGCGACGGCCAGGGCATGACGAAGATCACCAAGCTGATGGACCCGGCCGAGGCGACCGGCGAGTACATCGGGGTCACCCTCATCGAGGGCGACGCGGCCCCCGAGCTCGCCGACGCGCTGAAGACGGTCTGGGAGACCGACCCGCAGCAGTTCTACGAGCACGGTTACCAGGAGCTGGTCAACCGCGGCTTCCGCATCGACGTCGCGTCCATCGGCGACGTCCGGTGGGTCGAGATCGACAACCACGACGATCTCGCCCGGGGACGGGAGATCGCGTGCCAGTACTGACCCGGCTGATCCCCTCGCCGGTCGTCGTCGACATCCGCCCGGGTGCCCTCGACGACCTCGCCGGCGTGCTCGCCGACGAACGCATCTCGCACTCCGGCCGGCTGGCCGTCGCCGTCAGCGGCGGCTCCGGCGCCAGGCTGCGCGAGCGCGTCTCGCCGAGCCTGCCCGGCGCCACCTGGTACGAGGTCGGCGGCGGCACCCTGGACGACGCGATCCGGCTGGCCGGCGACATCAGGGCCGGACGCTTCGACGCGGTCGTGGGCCTCGGCGGCGGCAAGATCATCGACTGCGCGAAGTTCGCGGCGGCCCGGGTGGGCCTGCCGCTGGTCGCGGTGCCGACGAACCTCGCCCACGACGGCCTGTGCTCGCCGGTCGCCACCCTCGACAACGACGCGGGCCGCGGCTCCTACGGCGTGCCGAACCCGATCGCGGTCGTCATCGACCTCGACGTCATCCGGGAGGCCCCGGCGCGCTTCGTGCGCTCGGGCATCGGCGACGCCGTCTCCAACATCTCGGCGATCGCGGACTGGGAGCTGTCCCACCGCGTCACCGGCGAGAAGATCGACGGACTGGCGGCCGCCATGGCCCGGCAGGCCGGCGAGGCGGTGCTGCGCCACCCCGGCGGCATCGGGGAGAACGACTTCCTCCAGGTGCTCGCCGAGGCGCTGGTGCTCAGCGGTATCGCCATGTCGGTGTCGGGCGACTCCCGCCCGTCCTCCGGCGCCTGCCACGAGATCAACCACGCCTTCGACCTGCTGTTCCCGAGGCGTGCCGCCAGCCATGGCGAGCAGTGCGGACTCGGCGCGGCCTTCGCGATGTACCTGCGCGGAGCCCACGAGGAGTCCGCGTACATGGCCGATGTGCTGCGCCGGCACGGACTGCCGGTGCTGCCGGAGGAGATCGGCTTCACCGTGGAGGAGTTCGTCCGGGTCGTCGAGTACGCCCCGGAGACCCGTCCCGGCCGCTACACCATCCTCGAACACCTCGACCTCAAGACCCACCAGATCAAGGACTTCTACGTCGACTATGTCAAGGCCATCGGTAGCTGAACTCCGTCCGGTCGTGCACCCCGCTGGGGTCAAGGACCGGCGCAGCGGTGAGCACTGGATGGGGCGCCTCTACATGCGTGAGGTGTCCCTGCGGGTAGACCGCTACCTGGTGAACACCAGGGTCACGCCCAACCAGCTCACGTACCTGATGACCCTCTTCGGTGTCCTCGCCTGCCCGGCGCTGCTGGTGCCGGGCGTCTGGGGCGCCGTCCTCGGCGTGGTGTGCGTCCAGATGTACCTGCTCCTGGACTGCGTCGACGGCGAGGTCGCGCGCTGGAAGCAGCAGTACTCCCTCGGCGGGGTCTACCTCGACCGGGTCGGGGCGTACCTCACCGACGCGGCCGTCCTGGTCGGGCTCGGGCTGCGCGCCGCCGACCTGTTCGGCAGCGGTCGTATCGACTGGCTGTGGGCCTTCCTCGGCACCCTGGCCGCGCTCGGCGCGATCCTGATCAAGGCCGAGACCGACCTGGTCGGCGTGGCCCGGCACCAGGCCGGGCTGCCCGTGGTCAAGGAGGCCGCCGCCGAGATGCGCTCCTCCGGGATGGCGCTGGCCCGCCGGGCCGCCGCCCTGTTCCGGTTCCACCGGCTGATCCTCGGCATCGAGGCCTCGCTGCTGATCCTGCTGCTCGCCGTCGCCGACCACTTCCACGGCGACCTCTTCTGGACCCGCCTCGGCACCGCCGTGCTCGCCGGGATCGCGCTGCTGCAGACCCTGTTGCACCTGGTCTCCGTCCTCGCGTCGAGCAGGCTGCGGTGAGCGCCGGGCTGAAGGTCGGCGCGGTCGTCATCACCATGGGCAACCGCCCGGACGAACTGCGCGCCCTCCTCGACTCGGTCGCCAAGCAGGACGGCGAGCGGGTCCAGGTGGTCGTCGTCGGCAACGGCTCGCCGGTCCCGGAGGTGCCGGACGGCGTCCGCACCCTGGAGCTGCCCGAGAACCTCGGGATCCCCGGCGGTCGCAACGTCGGCATAGAGGCCTTCGGCCCCAGCGGCCGCGATGTCGACATACTGCTCTTCCTCGACGACGACGGTCTGCTCCCCGAGCACGACACCGCCGAACTGTGCCGCGAGGCCTTCGACGCCGACCCGAGGCTCGGCATCGTCAGCTTCCGCATCGCCGACCCGGAGACCGGCGTCACCCAGCGCCGGCACGTGCCGCGGCTGCGGGCCTCCGACCCGATGCGCTCCTCCCGGGTCACCACCTTTCTCGGCGGCGCCAACGCCGTCCGCACCCAGGTCCTCGCCGAGGTCGGCGGCCTGCCGGACGAGTTCTTCTACGCCCACGAGGAGACCGACCTGGCCTGGCGGGCGCTGGACGCCGGCTGGATGATCGACTACCGCTCCGACATGGTGCTGTACCACCCCACCACCGCCCCCTCCCGGCACGCGGTCTACCACCGGATGGTCGCCCGCAACCGGGTCTGGCTGGCCCGCCGCAACCTGCCCGCCCCGCTGGTCCCGGTCTACCTCGGCGTGTGGATGCTGCTCACCCTGCTGCGCCGCCCCTCCCGCCCGGCCCTGCACGCCTGGTTCGCCGGCTTCCGGGAGGGCTGGACCACCCCCTGCGGACCCCGCCGCCCGATGCGCTGGCGGACCGTGTGGAAGCTCACGCGACTGGGCCGTCCCCCGGTGATCTGACAAGCTCGAAGGTGTGCGCCGTCCGCGTGCGTGGCACGCGGACGCCCCCTGGACCGTGTCCGATGGCGGATACCTGTCGCGTCCAGTAGCACAATTCAGTAAGACGAACGTAAGACGATTCTGAGGACAAGGCTCCGACCCTTGAGTGAGACAACGCATGACGGCGGGATCGCGGTGACCGCGGTGCCGTCGCCCGACGAGGGCCTCACGGCGGCGCAGCTCGCCGCCCAGTACGGGCTCGCGGTGAGCGGCGCCCGGCCCTCGCTCGTCGAGTACGTACGCCAGCTCTGGGGACGCCGGCACTTCGTCCTCGCCTTCTCGCAGGCGAAACTCACGGCCCAGTACAGCCAGGCCAAGCTCGGCCAGCTCTGGCAGGTGGCCACCCCGCTGCTGAACGCGGCCGTGTACTACTTCATCTTCGGCGTCATCCTGCACGCCAGCCGCGGTATGTCGCAGGACATCTACATCCCGTTCCTGGTCACCGGCGTGTTCACCTTCACGTTCACCCAGAGCTCGATCATGACGGGTGTGCGCGCGATCTCCGGCAACCTCGGTCTGGTGCGCGCGCTGCACTTCCCGCGCGCCGCGCTGCCCGTCTCCTTCGCGCTCCAGCAGCTCCAGCAGCTGCTGTTCTCGATGATCGTCATGGTCGCCGTGGTGGTCGGCTTCGGCAGCCGTCCGGGCCTGTCCTGGGTGCTGGTCGTCCCGGTCCTGTTCCTGCTGTTCCTCTTCAACACCGGGCTGGCCCTGATCGTGGCCCGGCTGGGCGCCAAGACGCCGGACCTCGCGCAGCTGCTGCCGTTCGTGCTGCGGACCTGGATGTACATGTCCGGCGTGATGTTCTCGATCAGCAAGATGATGGAGGGCCGCCCGGAGTGGGCGCGCACGCTCCTCCAGGTCAACCCCGCCACCGTCTTCATGGACCTGATGCGGTTCGCCCTGATCGACGGCTACGGCGCCTCGAACCTCCCGCCGCACGTCTGGGCCGTCGCCCTGTCCTGGGCCGTGGTCGTGTTCGTGGGCGGGTTCGTGTACTTCTGGAAGGCTGAGGAGCGGTACGGCCGTGGCTGAGCAGACCATCGGGGAGCGGATCCCCACCGTCATCGCGGAGGACGTGCACATCGTCTACCGCGTCAACGGCGCCAAGAGCGGCAAGGGCAGCGCGACCTCCGCCCTCAGCCGGATCGTCAAGCGCGGCGACGACCGCGGGGTGCGCAAGGTGCACGCGGTGCGCGGGGTCTCCTTCGTCGCCTACCGCGGCGAGGCCATCGGCCTGATCGGCTCCAACGGCTCCGGCAAGTCCACGCTGCTGCGGGCCATCGCCGGCCTGCTGCCGGCCGAGAAGGGCCGGGTCTACACCAACGGCCAGCCCTCGCTGCTCGGCGTCAACGCGGCCCTGATGAACGACCTCACCGGCGAGCGGAACGTCATCCTCGGCGGGCTCGCCATGGGCATGACCCGCGAGGAGATCAAGGACCGCTACGAGGAGATCGTCGAGTTCTCCGGCATCAACGACAAGGGCGACTTCATCACCCTGCCGATGCGCACCTACTCCTCCGGCATGGCGGCCCGGCTGCGCTTCTCCATCGCCGCCGCCAAGGACCACGACGTCCTCATGATCGACGAGGCGCTGGCCACCGGAGACGCGGCCTTCCGCAAGCGCTCCGAGGAACGGATCCGCCAGCTGCGGGAGCACGCCGGCACGGTCTTCCTGGTCAGCCACAACAACAAGTCGATCCGCGACACCTGCGACCGGGTCCTGTGGCTGGAGCGCGGTGAACTGAGCATGGACGGCCCGACCGAAGAGGTGCTCAAGGAGTACGAGAAGTTCACCGGCAAGTAGTCCGCCACGCCCAGGGCCCCGCCGGAACCTTTCCGGCGGGGCCCGGCGTCTGCAAAGGAAACGTCAACTCCGGCTCGCCTTAGGAATCTTGACGCCAATCGGTGTGTTGTTGTGATCTGCGGGACACCCCGACGAACCTCGATGCGTTGTACAACGTAAGCTGTACCGGTCCCGGAAAGCGGCAAGTGGGGCGATAATGCGCGACACCCTCCGCCGGGCCGCCCCGTGGATTGCTGGGCGGCGTGTCCGAAATAGTGTGTATTGGGTCGGCAGTGTAGAACGGGAGATGTGACGGCAATGGCTACGGAAACTCCCCAGCTCAACGCAGGCCGCGCCGTCCCCGCCCCGGGCAGCGAACGGTGACGGCGACCGCCTCGGAGCGCACCGCGGACGCGGAGCGCGGCACCCTCGACAAGGCCGCGGACGAGAACTTCCCGGTGGCCCCTTTCTTCCTGCCGAAGGCCTGGCGCGACGACCTGATGGCGGTCTACGGCTTCGCCCGTCTCGTCGACGACATCGGCGACGGCGACCTGGCCCCCGGCGGCGCCGACGCCCGCCTGCTCGGCGTGCCCGACGCACAGGCCGAGGACCGGCTGGTCCTCCTCGACGCCTTCGAGGCCGATCTGCGCCGCGTCTTCGACGCCACCCCGCACCACCCGCTGCTGCGCCGCCTGCAGCCCACGGTCCGCCGCCGCGAGCTGACCCCCGAGCCCTTCCTCGGCCTGATCGCCGCCAACCGCCAGGACCAGCTCGTCAAGCGGTACGAGACCTACGACGACCTCCTCGCCTACTGCGAGCTGTCCGCCAACCCCGTCGGCCGCCTGGTCCTCGCCGTCACCGGCACCTCGACCCCCGAGCGGATCGGCCTCTCGGACGCGATCTGCACCGCACTCCAGATCGTCGAACACCTCCAGGACGTGGCCGAGGACCTCGGCCGCGACCGGATCTATCTGCCCGCCGAGGACATGAAGCGCTTTCACGTCCAGGAGGCGGATCTCGCCAGGAAAACCGCGGGCGCATCGGTGCGTGCACTGGTTGCATATGAAGCACAACGCGCCCGCGATCTCCTGAATGAAGGCGCCCCCCTTGTGGGTAGCGTCCACGGCAGGTTGAAGCTGCTGCTCGCGGGGTTCGTGGCGGGGGGAAGGGCGGCGGTCCACGCGATCGCCGCCGCCGAATACGACGTACTTCCCGGCCCGCCCAAGCCCGGCAAGGGCCGGTTGCTGCGTGAGGTGGGCGTGACTCTGCGAGGAGAGGGGTGATCCGGACCGTGGACTCTCCCACACCTGTGTCCGCACCGGTACTCGCCGCCTACAGCTACTGCGAGACCGTCACCGGACAGCAGGCACGGAACTTCGCCTACGGCATCAGGCTGCTGCCGACGTCCAAGCGGCGCGCCATGTCGGCGCTCTACGCCTTCTCCCGGCGCGTCGACGACATCGGCGACGGCGCGCTGGCCGACGAGGTGAAGGTGGCCCGCCTGGAGGACACCCGGGCGCTGCTCGCCCGGGTCCAGGAGGGCGCGGTCGCCGAGGACGACACCGACCCGGTCGCGGTCGCCCTCGCGCACTCCGCCCAGGCCTTCCCGATCCCGCTGGGCGGCCTGGACGAGCTGATCGACGGCGTGCTGATGGACGTCCGCGGCGAGACCTACGAGACCTGGGACGACCTCAAGCTCTACTGCCGCTGTGTGGCCGGCGCCATCGGCCGGCTCTCGCTCGGTGTGTTCGGCACGGAACCGGGGGCGCGCGGCGCCGAGCGCGCGCCGGAGTATGCCGACACGCTCGGGCTCGCGCTCCAGCTCACCAACATCCTCCGGGACGTCCGCGAGGACGCCGGTAACGGCCGTACCTACCTCCCCGCCGACGACCTCGCCAAGTTCGGCTGCTCGGCCGGGTTCCACGGGCCGACCCCGCCGGAGGGCTCGGACTTCGCGGGCCTGGTGCACTTCGAAGTACGGCGCGCCCGTGCCCTTTTCGCCGAGGGCTACCGGCTGCTGCCCATGCTCGACCGGCGCAGCGGCGCCTGTGTCGCCGCCATGGCCGGGATCTACCGCCGGCTGCTCGACCGCATCGAGCGCGAACCCGAGGCGGTGCTGCGCGGCCGGGTCTCGCTGCCCGGGCGCGAGAAGGCGTACGTCGCCGTGCGCGGCCTCTCCGGGATCGACACCCGGCGTCACACCTCCCGCCTGACCGTCAGGAGGCGCACCTGATGGACAAAGTGGGCCAAGGTGACTCCGCCGGAGAAAAACGGCAGGCAACCCTCCGGTGCGGCGCCGCGTCCCTGACTGCGACGGCCCGCCCTGTCCCGTTCCGCAGGGGCGGCGGGCAGGCGGGAGAGGGCGCACGATGACCGACGGCACGGGATCCGGACGGACGCAGGACGACATCACGTCCGGGCGCAGTGCCGTCGTGGTCGGCGGCGGGCTCGCCGGGATCACGGCCGCGCTCGCGCTCGCCGACGCGGGCGTCCGGGTCACCCTTCTCGAAGGCAGGCCGAGGCTCGGCGGGCTCGCCTTCTCCTTCCAACGCGGCGAACTGACCGTGGACAACGGCCAGCACGTGTACCTGCGTTGCTGCACCGCCTACCGCTGGTTCCTCGACCGCATCGAGGGCACGGCGCTGGCACCGCTGCAGGACCGCCTCGACGTGCCCGTGCTCGACCTCGCCAAGCCGGAGGGGCGGCGCCTGGGCAGGCTCCGTCGCGACCCGCTGCCCGTACCCCTGCATCTGGGGCGCAGCCTGGCCGCCTATCCGCACCTCTCGCTCGCCGAACGGGCCAGGGTGGGACGTGCCGCGCTCGCGCTCAAGGGGCTCGACCTCGCCGATCCGAGCCTGGACGCACAGGACTTCGGCAGCTGGCTGGCCGCCCACGGCCAGTCGGCGCGTGCCGTCGAGGCCCTGTGGGACCTGGTCGGGGTCGCCACCCTCAACGCGGTCGCGGGCGACGCCTCGCTGGGGCTCGCCGCGATGGTGTTCAAGACCGGTCTGCTGTCCGACCCGGGCGCGGCCGACATCGGCTGGGCCCATGTGCCGCTGGGCGAACTGCACGACCGGCTCGCCCGCAAGGCGCTCGACTCCGCGGGCGTGCGTACCGAGGTCCGTACACGCGTCACCTCCGTCTCCACTAACGAGAACGGGACGTGGAGCGTTCAGGTTCCCGGCGAGACGCTCACCGCGGACGCCGTGGTGCTCGCCGCGGCCCAGCGCGAGGCCCACGACCTGCTGCCGGCGGGCGCCCTGGACGCCCCGGAGAACCTGCTGGAGATCGGCACCGCGCCGATCCTCAACGTCCATGTGGTCTACGACCGTCAGGTGCTCACCAAGCCGTTCTTCGCGGCCCTGGGCACCCCGGTCCAGTGGGTGTTCGACCGCACCCACGCCTCCGGGCTGCGCGCGGGACAGTACCTCGCGCTGTCCCAGTCGGCGGCCCAGGACGAGATCGACACCCCCGTGGCCGACCTGCGCGAGCGCTATCTGCCCGAGCTGGAACGGCTGTTGCCCGGCGCGCGCGGCGCCGGGGTGCTGGACTTCTTCGTGACCCGGGAGCGCACCGCGACGTTCGCCCCCACCCCCGGCGTCGGGCGGCTGCGGCCCGACGCCCGCACCAGAGCCCCCGGCCTGTACCTGGCCGGAGCGTGGACCGCCACCGGGTGGCCCGCGACCATGGAGAGTGCGGTCCGCAGCGGTGTCCTCGCGGCCGACGCCGCGTTGAACACCCTGGGTCGGCCCCGCCCCCGTCGCCTCTTCGAGTTCGAGGAGGCGGCGTGACGCTCGATCAGCAGGCGGCAGGCCCCCGCACCCCCGGTACCGCAACAAGAGGAGAAACTGTGCCCACTGTGCCCCCGGCCGAGACGGCTGCCGACGCGGTGGACGTGACCGCGCTCCTGGAGCGCGGCCGGACCCTTGCCACACCGGTACTGCGGGCGGCCGTGGACCGCCTGGCATCTCCCATGGACACCGTGGCCGCCTACCACTTCGGCTGGATCGACGCCGAGGGCAACCCCGCCGACGGCGACGGCGGCAAGGCCGTACGCCCCGCCCTCGCGGTCCTGTCGGCCGAGGTCACCGGGGCCGCCCCCGAGGTCGGCATCCCCGGCGCCGTCGCCGTCGAACTCGTCCACAACTTCTCGCTGCTGCACGACGACCTGATGGACGGCGACGAACAGCGCCGCCACCGCGACACCGTCTGGAAGGTGCACGGCCCCGCCCAGGCCATCCTGGTCGGCGACGCCCTGTTCGCCCTCGCCAACGAGGTGCTGCTCGAACTCGGCACCGTCGAGGCCGGCCGCGCCACCCGCCGGATCACCACCGCCACCCGGGCCCTGATCGACGGCCAGGCCCAGGACATCTCCTACGAGCACCGCGACCGGGTCAGCGTCGAGGAGTGCCTGGAGATGGAGGGCAACAAGACCGGCGCCCTGCTCGCCGCCTCCAGCTCCATCGGCGCGGTGCTCGGCGGCGCCGACGACCGCACCGCCGACACCCTGGAGAAGTACGGCTACCACCTGGGCCTCGCCTTCCAGGCCGTCGACGACCTGCTCGGCATCTGGGGCGACCCGGACGCCACCGGCAAGCAGACCTGGAGCGACCTGCGCCAGCGCAAGAAGTCCCTGCCGGTCGTCGCCGCCCTCGCCGCGGGCGGGTCCGCCTCCGAGCGGCTCGGCGAGATCCTCGCCGCCGACGCCAAGAGCAGCGACTTCGAGAACTTCTCCGAGGAGGAGTTCGCCGCCCGCGCCGCCCTCATCGAGGAGGCCGGCGGCCGGGAGTGGACCGCCGAGGAGGCGCGTCGCCAGCACACCATCGCCATCGAGGCCCTGCACGCCGTCGACATGCCCGACCGGGTGCGGGCGCAGTTCACGGCGCTGGCCGACTTCGTCGTCGTACGAAAGAGATGATCACTATCGGTCGAATAGCCCTCGCGTAGTCGCCGGCCGGTGCGAGCGCGCAGCCAGCACCGGCCGACGGCGGACCCACAGCAGAACGATTTCGTACGACTGCAAGAAGGGGAAGCCATGACAGCGACGACCGACGGAAGCACCGGGGCCACCGTTCCGCCCCGGGCCGACTCGGCCACCACCGACCTCAGCACCCCCGTGGCGGCCGGGGTACAAGAAGCCGCCGAACGCGCCATGCGGCGCGCCACCGACCATCTGCTCGCCCAGCAGGACGCGCAGGGCTGGTGGAAGGGCGACCTGGAGACCAACGTCACCATGGACGCCGAGGACCTGCTGCTCCGTCAGTTCCTCGGCACCCTCGACGAGTCGACGGTGTCCGCCGCCGCCCTCTTCATCCGCGGCGAGCAGCGCGAGGACGGCACCTGGGCCACCTTCTACGGCGGCCCCGGCGAACTCTCCACCACCATCGAGGCGTACGTCGCCCTGCGGCTGGCCGGGGACGCGCCGGACGCCCCGCACATGGCGAAGGCATCGGCCTGGATCCGCGAGCGCGGCGGGATCGCCGCCTCCCGGGTGTTCACCCGGATCTGGCTGGCCCTGTTCGGCTGGTGGAAATGGGAGGACCTGCCCGAACTCCCCCCGGAACTCCTCTACTTCCCCAAGTGGTTCCCGCTCAGCATCTACAACTTCGGCCAGTGGGCCCGGCAGACGATCGTGCCGCTCACCGTCGTCTCGGCCAAGCGCCCGGTGCGCCCGGCCCCCTTCCCGCTGGACGAGCTGCACACCGACCCGGCCGTTCCGAACCCGCCGCAGCCGCTGGCGCCGGTGGCCAGCTGGGAGGGGGTCTTCCAGCGGCTCGACAAGGTTGTCCGCGGCTACCGCAAGGTCGCGCTGCGCCGGCTGCGCGGCTCCGCCCTGAACTCCGCCGCCCGCTGGATCGTCGAACGCCAGGAGAACGACGGCGCCTGGGGCGGTATCCAGCCCCCCGCCGTGTACTCGGTGATCGCCCTGTACCTGCTCGGCTACGACCTCGAACACCCCGTGATGCGCGCCGGGCTCGAGTCGCTGGATCGTTACGCCGTGTGGCGCGAGGACGGCGCCCGGATGATCGAGGCCTGCCAGTCGCCCGTCTGGGACACCTGTCTGGCGACCATCGCGCTCGCCGACGCGGGACTGCCCGCCGACCACCCGCAACTCGTCAGAGCCGCCGACTGGATGCTCGGCGAGCAGATCGTCCGGCGCGGCGACTGGGCCGTGAAGCGCCCCCAACTCCCGCCGGGCGGCTGGGCGTTCGAGTTCCACAACGACAACTACCCCGACATCGACGACACCGCCGAGGTGGTCCTCGCGCTGCGCCGGGTCCGGCACCACGACCCGGAGCGGATGGAGAAGGCCATCGGGCGCGGGGTGCGCTGGAACCTCGGCATGCAGTCGAAGAACGGGGCCTGGGGCGCCTTCGACGTCGACAACACCAGCCCGTTCCCCAACCGGCTGCCGTTCTGCGACTTCGGCGAGGTCATCGACCCGCCCTCGGCCGACGTCACCGCGCACGTGGTGGAGATGCTCGCCTTCGAGGGCATGTCCCACGACCCGCGCACCCGGCGCGGCATCGAGTGGCTGCTCGCCGAACAGGAGGCGGACGGATCCTGGTTCGGCCGCTGGGGCGTCAACTACGTCTACGGCACCGGCTCCGTGGTGCCCGCGCTGACCGCGGCCGGACTGCCCGCCGCGCACCCGGCGATCCGGCGCGCGGTCACCTGGCTGGAGAACGTCCAGAACGACGACGGCGGCTGGGGCGAGGACCTGCGCTCCTACAAGTACGTCGGCGAATGGAGCGGGCGCGGCGCCTCCACCGCCTCCCAGACGGCCTGGGCGCTGATGGCGCTGCTCGCGGCGGGGGAGAAGGACTCCAAGGCCGTCGAGCGGGGCGTCCGGTGGCTCGCCGAGACGCAGGCCGAGGACGGCTCCTGGGACGAGCCGTACTTCACCGGCACCGGCTTCCCCTGGGACTTCTCCATCAACTACCACCTCTACCGGCAGGTCTTCCCGCTCACCGCGCTCGGCCGCTACGTCCACGGCGAGCCGTTCCCCGAGGCCGAGAGGAGCTGAATTGAGCACCACGCCCGTTCCGGCCCCGCTGCTGATCGCCTGCGCGCTCGGCATCGAGCACCTCGCCCTGCGCGCCGGCGAACGCGGGGGTGCGGACGGGCCGGTCACCGTGCTGCGCACCGGCATGGGGCCCAAGGCGGCGGAACGGTCCGTCACCCGGCTCCTGGCCGATCCCGCTTTCGCCGGCGCGGCCGTGCTGGCCACCGGCTTCTGCGCGGGCCTCGCCCCGGGGATGCACCCCGGCGACCTGGTCGTCGCCGAGGAGACCCGGGACCCGCGCGGCAGCGTGCCCTGCGTCGCCACCGAACTCCTCGTCAAGGAACTCGTGCGGACCGTACCCGGCCGCACCGTCCACACCGGCCCCCTCACCGGCTCCGACCACGTCGTCCGCGGTCACGAACGGTCCGCTCTGCTCGCGACCGGCGCAATCGCGGTCGACATGGAATCGGCGGCCACACTCCTGAGCGCCGTGCGCGCGGGCGAACGCCCCGTTGCGGCCGTCAGGGTGGTCGTGGACGCTCCTGAACATGAACTCGTCCGGATCGGTACGGTCCGCGGTGGAATATCAGCTTTCCGCGTTCTTCGATCCGTTCTTCCAGCTTTCTTCGAATGGCACCGTTCTTTGCTGCTCCCCCGGAGGTGAGCCCAGATGGCCATGCCGCTGCGCCAGTCGATCAAGGTCGCTACCTACTTGGCTGAACAGAAGCTTCGCAAGCGGGACAAGTTCCCGCTGATCGTGGAGCTGGAACCCCTCTTCGCCTGCAACCTGAAGTGCGAGGGCTGCGGCAAGATCCAGCATCCCGCCGGGGTGCTGAAGCAGCGCATGCCGGTCGCCCAGGCGGTCGGGGCGGTGCTGGAGTCCGGTGCGCCGATGGTGTCCATCGCGGGCGGCGAACCGCTGATGCACCCTCAGATCGACGAGATCGTGCGGCAGTTGGTGGCGAAGCGGAAGTACGTCTTCCTGTGCACCAACGCGATGCTGCTGCGCAAGAAGATGGACAAGTTCACGCCCTCGCCGTACTTCGCCTTCGCGGTGCACATCGACGGGCTGCGCGAGCGGCACGACGAGTCCGTCGCGAAGGAAGGCGTCTTCGACGAGGCGGTGGCGGCCATCAAGGAGGCCAAGCGGCGCGGCTTCCGGGTCACCACCAACTCCACCTTCTTCAACACCGACACCCCGCAGACCATCGTCGAGGTGCTCAACTTCCTCAACGACGACCTGAAGGTCGACGAGATGATGATCTCGCCCGCCTACGCCTACGAGAAGGCCCCCGACCAGGAGCACTTCCTGGGCGTGGAGCAGACCCGCGAACTGTTCAAGAAGGCCTTCGCGGGCGGCAACCGGAAGAAGTGGCGGCTCAACCACTCCCCGCTCTTCCTGGACTTCCTGGAGGGCAAGGTCGACTTCCCCTGCACGGCCTGGGCGATCCCCAACTACTCGCTCTTCGGCTGGCAGCGCCCCTGCTACCTGATGAGCGACGGGTACGTGCCGACGTACCGCGAACTCATCGAGGAGACCGACTGGGACAAGTACGGCCGCGGCAAGGACCCGCGGTGCGCCAACTGCATGGCGCACTGCGGCTACGAGCCCACCGCCGTCCTCGCCACCATGGGGTCCCTCAAGGAGTCGCTGCGCGCCATGCGCGAGACGGTCTCCGGGAACCGGGAGTGACCGCATGACCGCCATTCCCCTGGGCCTCCCCGAGGTCCCGGCCCGCCCGGTCGCCGAGCGCCGCGTGTCCCGGCGGATCCAGGTCGGGCCGGTGGCGGTCGGCGGCGGTGCCCCGGTGTCGGTGCAGTCGATGACCACCACCCGCACCTCGGACATCGGCGCCACCCTCCAGCAGATCGCCGAACTCACCGCGTCCGGCTGCCAGATCGTCCGCGTCGCCTGCCCCACGCAGGACGACGCGGACGCCCTGGCGACCATCGCGCGCAAGTCCCAGATCCCGGTGATCGCGGACATCCACTTCCAGCCGAAGTACGTGTTCGCCGCGATCGAGGCCGGGTGCGCGGCGGTTCGGGTGAACCCCGGCAACATCAAGAAGTTCGACGACCAGGTACGGGAGATCGCGCGCGCCGCCAAAGACCACGGCACGCCGATCCGGATCGGGGTCAACGCCGGCTCGCTCGACCGCCGGCTGCTGGAGAAGTACGGCAAGGCGACGCCCGAGGCGCTCGTGGAGAGCGCTCTGTGGGAGGCGTCGCTCTTCGAGGAGCACGACTTCCGCGACATCAAGATCTCGGTCAAGCACAACGACCCGGTCGTGATGATCGAGGCGTACCGGCAGCTGGCGGCCCAGTGCGACTACCCGCTGCACCTCGGCGTGACCGAGGCGGGCCCGGCCTTCCAGGGCACGATCAAGTCGGCGGTGGCCTTCGGGGCACTGCTGTCCCAGGGCATCGGCGACACCATCCGGGTCTCGCTGTCCGCGCCGCCGGCCGAGGAGGTCAAGGTCGGCATCCAGATCCTGGAGTCGCTGAACCTGCGGCAGCGGCGCCTGGAGATCGTCTCCTGCCCGTCCTGCGGCCGAGCCCAGGTCGACGTCTACAAACTGGCGGACGAGGTGACGGCCGGTCTGGAGGGCATGGAAGTGCCCTTGCGGGTCGCCGTCATGGGATGTGTGGTCAACGGCCCCGGCGAGGCGCGGGAGGCCGACCTCGGGGTCGCCTCCGGCAACGGCAAGGGCCAGATCTTCGTCAAGGGCGAGGTCGTCAAGACCGTGCCCGAGTCGAAGATCGTGGAGACCCTCATCGAGGAAGCGATGAAGATCGCCGAGCAGATGGAGAAGGACGGCGCCGGGTCCGGAGCACCCGCCGTCACCGTGAGCTGATCAGCACGGACCGAGAGGGGGCCGAGCGTGACGATTCTGGAGAAGATCCGGGGACCACGCGACCTGAAGGCGCTGTCCGAGGCGGAACTCGGTGAACTGTCCGAAGAAATACGCGAGTTCCTGGTGCACGCGGTCGCCAGGACCGGCGGCCACCTCGGGCCCAACCTGGGCGTCGTGGAGCTGACCGTCGCGCTGCACCGGGTCTTCGAGTCCCCGGTCGACCGCATCCTCTGGGACACCGGCCACCAGAGCTACGTCCACAAGCTCCTGACCGGCCGTCAGGACTTCTCCAAGCTGCGCGGCAAGGGCGGCCTGTCCGGATACCCCTCGCGCGAGGAGTCCGAGCACGACGTCATCGAGAACAGCCACGCCTCCACCGCGCTCGGCTGGGCCGACGGCCTCGCCAAGGCCCGCCAGGTGCAGGGGGAGAAGGGCCATGTCGTCGCGGTCATCGGCGACGGCGCGCTGACCGGCGGGATGGCCTGGGAGGCGCTCAACAACATCGCGGCCGCCAAGGACCGGCCGCTGATCATCGTCGTCAACGACAACGAGCGGTCGTACGCGCCGACCATCGGCGGCCTCGCCAACCACCTGGCGACCCTGCGCACGACCGACGGCTACGAGAAGGTGCTGGCCTGGGGCAAGGACGTCCTGCTGCGCACCCCGATCGTCGGCACCACCCTCTACGAGTCCCTGCACGGCGCCAAGAAGGGCTTCAAGGACGCCTTCGCCCCGCAGGGCATGTTCGAGGACCTGGGCCTCAAGTACGTCGGCCCGATCGACGGCCACGACATCAAGGCCGTCGAGTCGGCGCTGCGGCGCGCGAAACGCTTCCACGGGCCGGTGCTGGTGCACTGCCTCACGGAGAAGGGGCGCGGCTACGAGCCCGCCCTCGCCCACGAGGAGGACCACTTCCACACCGTCGGCGTGATGGACCCGCTCACCTGCGAGCCGCTCGCGCCGTCCAACGGGCCCTCCTGGACCTCGGTGTTCGGCGACGAGATCGTCCGGATCGGCGAGGAGCGGGACGACGTCGTCGCGATCACCGCGGCCATGCTGCACCCGGTCGGCCTCGGCAAGTTCGCCGAGCGCTTCCCCGACCGGGTCTGGGACGTCGGCATCGCCGAGCAGCACGCGGCGGTCTCCGCGGCGGGGCTGGCGACCGGCGGACTGCACCCCGTCGTCGCCGTCTACGCCACGTTCCTGAACCGTGCCTTCGACCAGTTGCTGATGGACGTCGCGCTGCATCGCTGCGGGGTGACGTTCGTGCTGGACCGGGCGGGAGTGACCGGGGTCGACGGCGCGTCCCACAACGGCATGTGGGACATGTCCGTACTCCAGGTGGTGCCGGGCCTCAGGATCGCCGCCCCGCGCGACGCCGAGCAACTGCGTCTCCAACTGCGGGAGGCGGTGGCCGTGGACGACGCGCCGACGCTGGTGCGCTTCCCGAAGGAGTCGGTGGGACCGGAGATCCCCGCGGTCGACCGGGTCGGCGGGATGGATGTGCTGCGCGGCGACACGGACGCGCAGGTGCTGCTGGTCGCGGTCGGGGTGATGGCGCCGGTCTGCCTCCAGGCGGCGGAGCTGCTCTCGGCTCGGGGTATCAACTGCACGGTCGTGGATCCCCGTTGGGTGAAGCCCGTGGACCCGGCGCTGCCGGTCCTGGCGGCCCGGCATGAGCTGGTGGCCGTCGTCGAGGACAACAGCAGGGCGGCCGGGGTCGGTGCGGCGGTCTCGCTGGCGCTCGGCGACGCCGAAGTGGACGTGCCGGTACGGCGGTTCGGGATTCCGGAACAGTTCCTGGCGCATGCCAAGCGGGGGGAGGTGCTGGCCGACATCGGGCTGACGCCGGTGGAGATCGCGGGGCGGATCGGGGCGAGCCTCGCGGGGCGGGGGGCCGATGGCGCCCACGGGGGTGCCGCGGGGGGTCGTACGGCGGGTGCGGCGCCGTCCGGGCTGGTCGCGCAGTTCCCCGCGCCCCTGCGGGGCGCCACAGCCGAGGCCGCTGTCACCGATGGCGCCAGCAAGGAGAAACAATGAGCGAGGAGTTCGACCTCGGCGCGCTGCTGGCCGAGCGCGGAGCCGAGCGGTATGAGCTGCATGCCAAGTACCTCAACCACCAGCTCCCGCGCATGCTGCACACCATCGGCTTCGACAAGGTCTACGAGCGGGCCGAGGGCGCGCACTTCTGGGACGCGGACGGGAACGACTACCTGGACATGCTCGCCGGGTTCGGGGTGATGGGCCTGGGCCGGCACCACCCCGTCGTCCGCAAGGCCCTGCACGACGTGCTGGACGCCCAGCTGGCCGACCTCACCCGCTTCGACTGCCAGCCGCTGCCCGGTCTGCTCGCGGAGCAGCTCCTCGCCCACAGCCCGCACCTGGACCGGGTGTTCTTCGGCAACAGCGGTACCGAGGCGGTCGAGACGGCGCTGAAGTTCGCCCGGTTCGCCACCGGCAGACCGCGCGTCCTCTACTGCGACCACGCGTTCCACGGCCTGACCACCGGCTCGCTGTCGGTCAACGGCGAGGACGGCTTCCGGGACGGCTTCGCGCCGCTGCTGCCCGACACGGCGGTTCCCCTCGGCGATCTGGACGCGCTCGCCCGGGAGCTGAAGAAGGGCGATGTCGCCGCCCTGATCGTCGAGCCGATCCAGGGCAAGGGCGTGCACGAGGCCCCGCCCGGGTATCTGCGCGCCGCCCAGGAGCTGCTGCACCGGCACAAGGCGCTGCTGATCGCCGACGAGGTGCAGACGGGCCTCGGCCGCACCGGCGACTTCTACGCCCACCAGCACGAGGAGGGCGTGGAGCCGGACCTGGTGTGCGTGGCGAAGGCGCTGTCCGGCGGCTATGTGCCGGTCGGTGCCACGCTGGGCAAGGACTGGATCTTCAAGAAGGTCTACTCGTCCATGGACCGCGTCCTGGTCCACTCGGCGAGCTTCGGCGCCAACGCGCAGGCGATGGCGGCCGGGCTCGCCGTGCTGTCGGTCATGGAGAACGACCAGATCGTGGCCAACGCCCGGGCCGTGGGGGAGCAGCTGAAGTCCCGGCTCGCCGCGCTGACCGACAAGTACGAGCTGCTCGCCGACGTGCGCGGCCGGGGCCTGATGATCGGCATCGAGTTCGGCCGGCCCAGCTCGCTGAAGCTGCGCAGCCGATGGACCATGCTCCAGGCCGCCCGCAAGGGTCTGTTCGCCCAGATGGTCGTCGTACCGCTGCTCCAGCGCCACCGGATCCTCACCCAGGTCTCCGGTGACCACCTGGAGGTGATCAAGCTCATCCCGCCGCTGATCGTCGACGAGGCGGACGTCGACCGCTTCGTGGACGCCTTCACGGACGTCATGGACGACGCCCACAGCGGCGGCGGCCTGATGTGGGACTTCGGCAAGACGCTGATCAAGCAGGCGGTGGCCAACCGCTGATTTTTTGCCTCTGAGGCAAGGAAATTGCCGCAGAGGCAAAACTGCGGCTGAATGGAGGCATGAACCCCTCCGACGACGAGGGCGCGGGCGGGCCGGTCACGGACCTGCCCGCCGTCGCCCCGCAGCTGCGCTCCCTGCGCCGCCGCGCCGGCCTCACCCTGGAGGCCGCCGCACGGGACGCCGGGCTGTCGCCCGCGCACCTGTCCCGGCTGGAGACGGGCCAGCGGCAGCCCTCGCTGCCGATGCTGCTCGCGCTCGCACGTGTCTACAGTACGACGGTTTCCGAGCTGCTCGGCGAGACCGTCGCCGACCGGGACGCGATCGTGCGCGCCGGCGACATGGAACCGACCCGCGCCGGCGGTTGGACCTACTGGCAGGCCGGGGCGTCCGGCCGGGCGATGCAGGCCCTGCGCGTCCGGGTGCCGTACGGCTCCCAGGGCGACATCGTGCGGGTGCATCCCGGCGAGGAGTGGCTGCACGTACTGCGCGGCCGGCTCCGGCTGCGCCTCGGTGACACCGCACACGTGCTCGCGCCCGGCGACAGCGCGCACTTCGACTCGCTGACCCCGCACCGGCTCGCCGCCGAGGACCAGGACGGCGTCGAGCTCCTGTTCGTCCACACCCTGCTGCAGAGTCCCACGGCCACGCTGTGCCTGGGACCGATCACTGGAGAGCTGCCGTGAGCAACATCGAGGAGAAGTTCCCCCGGTCCCTGTGGATCCGGCTGGTCATCTATCTCGCCGTCGGGCACGTCCTGGCGGGCTTCCTCTTCCTGCTGTTCTCCCTCGGCGGCAAGGGCTGAGCCGCCGCCCTTCGCCCGGTCTCAGTCGAGGAGACGCTCGCGCAGCCGCTCCCGGGTCCGCGCGGTGACCTTCAGGCCCTGCTCCAGGTAGGTCCCGACGTCGCCCCAGGTCTCGTCGATGCTCTCGAAGGCCGCCGTCAGGTACTCCGCGCGGGCGTCGAAGAGCGGGCTCAGCAGTTCCATCACCTCGGGGCTGTACGCGGACTCCCCACCGCCGCTGCGCCGCACCTTGTAGCGGCGGTGCTTGGCGTTGGACTCCAGGTAGTCGGCGAGGATCGCGTCCCGTTCCACGTCCACCGCGAGCAGCGTCACGGCTATGGAGATGCCCGCCCGGTCCTTGCCGGCCGCGCAGTGCATCAGCGCCGGGACGCTGTCCTCGGCGACCGCGTGCAGCACGCGCGAGTGCTCCTCGGTGCGGTCCTTGACGATCGTGCGGTACGAGGTGACCATCCGGTTCGCGGCCTTGCCGTCGCCCAGGAGCGCGCGCAGCTGCTCGATGTCGCCCTCGCGGACCATCTTCCAGAAGTCGGCCCCGTGCGCCGGGTCGGTCAGCGGCAGGTTCAGGTTCCGTACGCCGGGCAGCTCGACGTCCGGGCCCTCCAGCTTCTGGTCGGCCGCGTTGCGGAAGTCGAAGATCGTGTGCAGGCCCAGGGAGGCGAGGAACTCCGCGTCCGACTCCGTCGCGTGCGCCAGGTGCCCGCTGCGGAACAGCACGCCCGGCCGCACCCGCCGCCCGTCCACGGTCGGCAGACCGCCCACGTCACGGAAGTTGCGCACACCCGCCAGCTCGGGCTCGGTCGACGGGACCTGCTGCGTCACGGGGGGCTCCTCCCGGCCGGCCCCGTCGGCGCTGCTCGTCGACGGGCACTGGATCGACCATACGACATCGGTTTCCGCGGGCAATGAGTTGTCCACAGGCGTTGCCTCAGGGGCCGGTGGACCTTGATGATGTTCGTGCTTGAGCGGATCTGTTGGCACCTGTGTGAGGTTTCTCGATGGTGGACATCACCGAAAACGGTCGTACCTGGCTCCTGTCGGGCCCCGGCAGCAGCTACGCGCTGCATCTGACGGAGGCCGACGAGCTGCTCCACCTGCACTGGGGGCCCAGGATCCAGCTCGCCGACGCGGAGCAGCTCAGCACCCGGGCGCTGCCCGAGTACTGGCCCTTCGAGTCCCCCCTGGACGGCCGCGAGGAGTACCCGGTCGAGGGCGGCCCGCGCTTCGTGCGCCCCGCGCTCTCGCTGCGCACCGAGGAGCGCCGGGGCACCGAGTGGGCCTTCGAGGCGTACGAGGTCGAGGAGGACGAGCTCCGGCTGCGCTTCACGGACGACGGCGTCGTCATCACCCTCCACTACCGGATGCGCGGCGATGTCGTCGAGCGCTGGGTGACCGTCGGCAACGGCGGGCACACCCCCCTGGAGGTGCTGCGCGCCGACCCCGCCACCTGGACCCTGCCCGACCGCGAGGGCTGGCGGCTCTCCCAGCTGCACGGCCGCTGGGCCGCCGAGTCCCGGCTGGTCAGCGCCCCGCTCACCTACGGCGAGAAGGTCATCGGCAGCCGCCGCGGCCACACCGGCCACCAGCACCTGCCCTGGGTCGCCCTGGAAACCGACGCCACCGAGGAGCGCGGCGAGGTCTGGGGCTGTGCCCTCGGCTGGTCCGGCTCCTGGCGGATCGCCGTCGCCCAACTCCCCGACGCGCGCGTCCAGATCACCGGCGGCGCCGGGTACGACGACTCGGGCCTGCTGATGCTGGCCGAGGGCGAGTCGTACACCAGCCCGGTCTTCGCCGCCCTGTGGACCGACGGCGGCTTCGGCGGGGCCAGCCGCGCCTGGCACGCCTACCAGCGGGCGTACGTCATCCCGGACGCCGACCGCGACCGGCCGGTGCTGTTCAACTCCTGGGAGGCCACCACCTTCGACATCTCCGAGGAGCAGCAGGCCACCCTCGCCCGCCGGGCCGCCGCGATCGGCGTCGAGCTGTTCGTGGTGGACGACGGCTGGTTCGGCGCCCGCACCAGCGACCGCGCGGGCCTCGGCGACTGGACCCCCAACCCGGACCGCTTCCCGAAGGGCCTCAAGCCCCTCGCCGAGTATGTGCACGCCCTCGGCATGCAGTTCGGCATCTGGGTCGAGCCCGAGATGGTCAACGCGGACAGCGACCTGTACCGCGCCCACCCCGACTGGGTCCAGTACCAGCAGGGGCGGAAGCGGACGGAACTGCGCAACCAGCTCGTCCTCAACCTCGCCCGCGAGGACGTCCAGGAGTACCTCTGGCAGCAGCTCGACACCCTGCTGTCCAGCGCCCCGATCGACTACGTCAAGTGGGACTTCAACCGCTGCTTCACCGACGCGGGCTGGCCCGGCGAGCCCTATCCGCAGCGCCTGTGGGTCGACCACGTGCGCGGGCTGTACGCCCTGCTCGACCGGATCCGCGCGGCCCACCCGAACGTCGCCATCGAGTCCTGCTCCGGCGGTGGCGGCCGGATCGACCTCGGCATCATGAGCCGTACCGACGAGGTGTGGACCTCCGACAACACCGACCCGCTGGACCGGCTCGCCATCCAGCACGGCTTCAGCCAGATCCACCCCGCGCGGGTGATGTCCGCCTGGGTCACCGACAGCCCGAACCACCAGCTCAACGGCCGGGTCAGCTCGCTGCGTTTCCGGTTCGTCAGCTCCATGGCCGGTGCGCTCGGTGTCGGCGGCGACCTCTCGCAGTGGACCGAGGAGGAGCTCGCCGAGGCCGGCGGCTGGGTGGAGCTCTACAAGGAGATCCGGCCGCTGGTGCAGCGCGGCGACCAGTTCCGGCTGCGGCCGCCGACCGGCGGGCTCAGCGCCGTGCAGTACACCCTCGGCGACGAGACGGTCGTCCTCGCCTGGCTCCAGGCGCAGAGCTACGGCGAGCCGGCGCCGGCGCTGCGGCTGCGGGGGCTCGACCCGACCGCGTCGTACGAATGCCGCGAAACGGGCGAAGTGCACCGGGGTGCCGTGCTGTTGCACCACGGTCTGCGCACCGGCCTGAAGGGCGACCTGGATGCGACGGTTCTCCGACTGCGCCGCATTTGAGTCCTCTGTCCGAATTGGCGCCTTCACTCCCCTTCATTCTAACTCGCTCTGGAATAAAGGGGAGTGATGGGCGAGTGCGTGAGGAGCGTCATATCCGTGACCGTCCGTCGCGCGTCATGTTCACGTAATTCTTGGTTTTCGCTGAGGAATTGATAAACGCGGGCCGGTGGAATTCACGGAGGGTGACCGTGATTTCCCGTAACGGATCAAGCGAAACTCGGACAGAGGGAACCAGTCGCTTGTCCGGGTGCGTCCTGCTCGCTTACGTTCGCCACGCATCCGGACGGAACGCCGAATCCTGCCGCCGTCCGGAGTCCCCACACACTCACCCGTGCCCGGCAGGAGCGGGGGACCCACCAGGTATGACCGCCTGTTCCGGTTCCCGGGACGGCTAGGGGTGTAGCCACGCGTTCACGTGTGGCCGGGCAGCTCCAGCCCGAACCCGACAGCTCACCTCGCAGGCGCCGGAGAGGAAATGCGCCATGCCCGCGAAGGGTAAGCACCGCCGTCCCAAGGCCCAGCGATTCACCCGCTCGATGGCCGTCGCCGGAACCGGCGGCGCCGCGCTGGCGCTGCCGCTCATGGGAGCCGCCGGCGCCCACGCGGCCACCGCGCAGTCCGTTCCCGAAAAGGCCGCGCAGTCGCTGCCGGGGGTCGAGAAGACGGCAATGGAGAAGACGGCGGCCGTGCGGAAGTCCGCCGCCGCGCGTGCCGCGCACCGCACCTACACGGTGGTCCCCGGTGACTATCTCTCGAAGATCGCCCGCGACCAGAACGTCAGCGGCGGCTGGCACCGGCTCTACGCCGACAACCGGCAGGCCGTCGGCGGCAACCCCTCGCTGATCCACCCGGGTCTCAAGCTCACGCTCGACGGCCGCCGCGCCGCGACGACGGACGGCACCACGGACTCCGGCTACCGGTCCGAGGCGCGGTCCTCCGACTCCTCCGACTCCTCGCCGTCCTCTTCGTCCTCTTCGTTCTCGTCGTCGTCCTCCGCGGACGCGTCCGTGACGAGCGCCTCCGGCTTCAGCCTCCCGGTCGTCGGTGCCACCGTCGGCACCGGCTACCACGTGGCCGGCGGCATGTGGTCCAGCGGCTACCACACGGGCGTCGACTTCGTCGTCCCGACCGGTACCCCGGTCAAGGCCGTCGGCGCCGGCACGGTCGTCACGGCCGGCTGGGGCGGCTCCTACGGCAACCAGGTCGTCATCCGGCTCGCCGACGGCTACTACGCGCAGTACGGCCACCTCTCCGCCCTCTCCGTCTCGGTCGGCCAGACCGTGACCGCGGGCCAGCAGGTCGGCCTCTCCGGCGCGACCGGCAACGTGACCGGCCCGCACCTGCACTTCGAGATCCGCACCACCCCCGACTACGGCTCGGACGTGGACCCGGTCGCCTACCTCCGCTCCAAGGGCCTCGCCGTCGGCTGACCCGCCGCCCCGACGCCCCGCCGCCCTGCCGCACACTCCGAAGGCCGGACCCCCGATCCCCGGGTCCGGCCTTCGGCGCGTTGCGTTCTTGTGGCGGGAGTGTTCAGGGCATCGACAACGACGGCGGTACGGCGGCACAGTTACCCCGTGAATGCAAGCGCTTTCTATCGGAAGGAATCCCGCGTATGACCACCACCCGCCGCGCCTTCGGAGCCCTGGCCGCCGGAACTGTCGGAGCCGCCCTCGCGGCCCTCGCTCCCGCCGCGCCCGCGAGCGCCGCGCCCCGGCACCGCCGGCTGCTCGCCCACGACGACTTCCGCCACGGCCTCGGCCAGTGGTTCGTCGAACTGGAACAGGGCGGTTCGGTCACCGCGTCGCACGGGATCCTGGAGGTCGACGTGCCGGCCGGCGCGACCGTCTGGTTCCGGCGCCGGCTCGAAGGGCCGTACGTCCTGGAGTACACCGCGACCCCGGTCTCGGCGGGCGGTCCCGACGACCGGGTGTCGGACCTCAACAACTTCTGGAACGCCACCGACGTCCGCTCCCCGGGCGACCTGTTCGCCACCCCGCGCGGCGGCGCCCTCGCCGAGTACGACTACCTCACGACCTACTACGCAGGCTTCGGCGCCAACTACAACACCACCACCCGGCTGCGCCGTTACGTCGGCGAACCCGGCGTCCGGCCGCTGATCTACGACTACACCGAGCCGCTGCTCGTCGCGAACGAACCGAACCGCGTCCGGATCGTCTCCGACGGCCCGACCGTGCAATGGTGGAACAACGGCCGGCCGGTGTTCGACTACACCGACCCGGAGCCTTACACGGGTGGGCACTTCGCGTTTCGGACCACATGGAGCCACTTCCGTATCAGTGACTTCCGGGTCTGGCGATCAACCCGTCAACGTCCCTGATGGGGGCCTTATTCCAGGCTTGGCAAAGTATTTAAAAGTGTCTTATCTCACCGATCGTCAACCCCTTATTACGGTCGCGTAGGTCACACCTCAAGGGGAATCATGGTCCGACGTGGCAGACGATTCGAAGAGTGACATTGCATCAGTGATCGGGTCGTACGTGGCGGTGGGGGACAGCTTCACCGAGGGCGTGGGCGACCCCGGCCCCGACGGGGCGTTCGTCGGCTGGGCCGACCGGTTCGCGGTACTGCTGTCGGACCGGCAGCCCGAAGGCGACTTCGATTACACCAACCTCGCCGTGCGCGGCAAACTGCTCGACCAGATCGTGGCGGACCAGGTGCCGCAGGCCCTGGAGCTCGCCCCGGACCTGGTCTCCTTCTGCGCGGGCGGCAACGACATCATCCGTCCCGGCACCGACCCCGACGAGGTGGCCGAGCGGTTCGAGCGGGCCGTGGCCCAACTGACCGAGGCCATCGGCACGGTGCTCGTGACCACCGGATTCGACACCCGGGGCGTGCCCGTCCTCAAGCATCTGCGCGGCAAGATCGCCACGTACAACGGGCATGTCCGGGCCATCGCCGACCGGTACGGCTGCCCGGTCCTCGACCTGTGGTCCCTCAAGACCGTGCAGGACCGGCGGGCCTGGGACGGCGACCGGCTGCACCTGTCCCCCGAAGGTCACACGCGGGTGGCGCTCCGCGCCGGCCAGGTGCTCGGCGTCGAGGTGCCGGCCGACCCGGACCAGCCGTGGCCCCCGCTGCCGCCCCGCGGCACCCTGGAGGTCCGCCGGGACGACGTGCACTGGGCCCGCGAGTACCTGGTCCCGTGGATCGGGCGGCGGCTGCGCGGCGAGTCGTCGGGCGACCATGTGACGGCCAAGGGGGCGCTCTCCCCGGACGACATCAAGATGCGGATCGCCTCCGTGGCTTGAGGAGGCGGCGCCGGCGGGTAAGGGGCGGTCTCCCTGCGGACCGCCCCTTACTCGTGCTCGGGCAGTCCCAATTCGCGCGCCAGCGCCTCGTCGACCCACTGCTGCGCCCGGGCCCGCGGTACGCCGCCCGGATACGACGTCAGCTGGACGGCGAGCCCGTCGAGCAGGGCGGTCAGGCGCAACGCCGTGGCCGCGGGGTCCGGGCACCGGAACTCGCCCGCGGCCACCCCCTCGGTGATGACCTCGGTGAGCGCCGCCTTCCACTGCTGGTCCAGGCCCTTGGTGACGTCCCGCAGCGCGGGTTCGCGCAAGGCCACCGCCCAGCCCTCGATCCACAGCCGCCAGCCCTTGGCCTGCCCGGTCGGCGCGTACCAGCGCACCGCGGCCCGCAGCCGGCGCAGCGCCGACGTACGGCGGCCCAGCAGCTTGCGCAGATGCGCCAGATCGTCCTCGGCGGCATAGGTGAAGGCGGCGGCGACCAGCTTCTCCTTCGTCGAGAAGTGATACAGCACCAGGGCGTTGCTCACCCCGAGGGCCGAGGCCACATCGGCGATCCGCACCGCCGCCACGCCCCGCGCCTCGATCTGCTCGATGGCCGCCCGCAGCAGTTCCTCCCGCCGCTCGGCCACGCTCAACCGCACTCTCGCCACGCGGTCACCCTAATCGGTCGTCCCGCTGCCCGCGTCGCCGTCTCAGGCCAGCGGCAGCCGCATGAGCGTGAGGTCCAGCCAGCGGCCGAACTTGGTGCCCACCTCCCGGACCGTGCCGACGTGCTCGAAGCCGAACCGGTCGTGCAGCCGGATCGACGCGGCGTTCCCGGCCTCGATGCCGGCGATCATCACATGGTGGCCGGCATCGCGCGCCGAGGCGATCAGCGGGCCGAGGAGCGCGGAGCCGATGCCGAGCCCGTGGCTGCCCTCGCGGACGTAGACGGAGTTCTCCACCGTGTGCCGGTAGCCGTCCAGCGCGCGCCAGGGGCCGTAGGCCGCGAACCCGGCCACCTCGCCCGGCGCGCCCGCGACCGCGGCCACGAGCGCCGAGCCGCGCTCCAGGTGCGCGGCGAACCACACCGCGCCCTCGGCGGGGGACTGCGGGGTCTCCGTCCACAGGGCCGTGGAGTGCTCGATCGCGTGATTGCGGATCGCGCGGACGGCCTCCTGGTCCCCGGGACGGGCCGGGCGGACCGTCACCGCGCTTCTCTCGTATATTGGATTCATGTCCAACATAGTAGAACCATCGGCGGAGCCCCTGGTACGGCAGATCGCCGCCCGCGTCCGCACCGAGCGGGAGCGCCGCCGCTGGACGCTGGCCCAGCTCGCGGACGCCTCCGGTGTCTCCCCGGCGATGATCAGCCGGATCGAACGCGGCGAGAGCAGCCCCACCGCGGTCGTCCTCGGCAAGCTGTCCGCCGCGTTCCAGCTCAGCGTCGCCTCGCTGCTGGCCCTCGCCGAAGGCACGCAGGACGCGCCGGAGTCCGCGGCCGACACCCCGGGCGTGCGGCGCGGCGCCGACGCCGCCGAGTGGCGCGACCCCGGCACCGGCTACCGGCGCCGCCAGATCACCGGCCCGCGCTTCCCCGCGGAGATCGCCGAGATCCGGCTGCCCGCCGGAGCCCGGGTGCCGTACCCGGCCGCGGCCTTCGCCTTCGTACGGCAGCTCGTCTGGGTCCTCGACGGCCGGCTGACCTTCCACGACGGCGACACGGTCCACGAACTCGCCGCCGGCGACACCATCGAACTCGGTGCGCCCGCCGAGCGCGTCTTCGCCAACACCACCGACGCCGAGTGCCGTTACGCCGTCGTCCTCACCCGCGACACCCGGCCGTGAGCCGGACGCTGCCCCGCGGCGGCACGCTCCTGCTGGCCGCCGTGGCCGGCACGGCGATCGCGAACAACTACGCCGTGCAGCCCGCGCTCACCGCGGTCGCCACCGACCTGGACGTGCCGCTCGCCGTGATCGGCCTGGTGCCGACCGCCGCGCTCGCCGGCTGCATGACGGGCTTCGCCCTGCTGCTCCCGCTCACCGACCACCTCGCCCCCAACCGCCTGGTCACCGCGCAGCTCACCGCCCTGGCCGCCGCCCTCGCGCTCGCCGCGACCGCACGCGACGCGGTCGTCCTGCTGGCCGCCTACCTGCTCGTCGGCGCCGCCGCCAGCGTGGCCGCCCAGGCGAGCAACATCGCCGGCCGGCACGCCCGGCCGGGCCGCGGCGGAACCGGCGTCGCCCTGGTGGCCGCCGGCATGTCGGCCGGCATCCTGCTCAGCCGGCTGGTGGGCGGCGCCCTCACCGACGCCCTCGGCTGGCGGCGGATGCTCCTCGTCTTCGCCGCCCTCGCGCTGCTCGGCGCGCTCGCCGCCGCCACGCTCCTGCCCCGGGCTCGGCCGCACGCCGACCGCGGCTACCGCGCCACCCTGGCGGCCCTCCCGCTGCTGCTCCTGCACCAGCCGCGGCTGCGCCGCGCGGTGGCCACCGGAGCCCTCTGGTACTTCGCCTTCAACCTCGTCTGGATCGCCCTCACCCTCGCCCTGGCCCAGCCGCCGCACTCGCTCGGCCCGACCGCCATCGGCCTCTACAGCCTGGCGGGGCTCCTGGGCTTCGCCGCGCTCCCGCTCAGCGGCCGCCTCACCGATCGGTACGGCCCGCGCACGGTGATCACCGCCGCCCTGCTCGCCGCCGCGGCCGGCACCGCCCTGCTGGCCACGGGCCTGGACACCCCCTGGCACACCGCCCTCGGCCTCGCCCTCTTCGACGCCGGCTGCTTCGCCGCCCAGGCCGCCAACCAGAGCCGCGTCATCGCCCTCGACCCCGCCCGCTCCGGCAGCCTCAGCAGCGTCTACCTCGTGGTGTACTTCACGATCGGCGCCCTGGGTACGGCCGTCGCCGCACCGCTGCTCGACACCCTCGGCTGGCAGGGCACTTCGCTCACGGCCCTGGGCGCGCTGCTGCTCGCCGCCGCTCTGGGGCGCCGCTGACCCGTCACCGGTACCAGCCGAACCGTTCCGCGATCACCGGCAGCCGGTCGGTCACCAGGGCGTGGGCGGCGGCCCGCGGGGTGGTGCCGTCGCGCTCCGCGCGGTCCAGCATCAGCTCCACCAGGGCCCGCATCGAACGCCGGGTGTGGGCGAACGCCTCGTCCGCGTCCGGGCCGATGTCGCCGAACAGGGTCCACCACCACCAGGCGTTGGTCCCCGAGTTGACCACCACGTCCGGCAGCACGGTCACGCCGCGCGCGGCGAGCCGCTCCTCCGCCTCCGGCAGCACCGGCATGTTCGCCGCCTCCACGATCCAGCGGGCGGTGACCCGGTGCTCGTCGGCCGCGTCGATCGCGTACGAGACCGCAGCCGGCACCAGCACCTCCGCGTCCACGGACAGCCAGGCGTCGCCCGGCAGCTCCAGATCGCCGGGCCGCAGCACCGCGCGGTCGACGGTGCCGTACGCGTCCCGCGCGCGCAGCAGCGCCTCCACGTCCAGACCCGCCGGGTTGGCGATCGTGCCCTTGACGTCGGCGACGGCCACCACCGTGAGCCCCGCGCGGGAGAGAAAGCGCGCCGTGGCCCCGCCCATCGTGCCCAGGCCCTGCACGGCGACCCGCGTCCCCGCGTACGGCACCCCGGCCCGGTCCAGCGCCGTCAGCGCCGACTCGGCGACCCCGCAGCCGCCCGCCAGCTCGTCGAGCCCGATGCCGTCCACCTCGACCGCGAAGGCGTCCGCCAGTCGCCGCCGGGCCGCCGCCTCGTCGTCCAGCAGCGGGTACACGGCCTGGATCGAGGAGACGAGCCCCGCCTCGGCGGCCGCCCGGTCCACCAGGTCCTGGGTGAGCCCCAGGTCCTCACCGGTGGTCCAGAAGCTCTCGATGTGCGGCCGCATGGCCCGCAGATAGCGGACCAGCAGGGCGTACGACCCCGGGTCCTGCGGATCGCAGTCGATGCCGCCCTTGGCACCGCCCAGCGGGACGTAGCGGCCCCCGGGGTTGTAGTGCAGGGCCTCCTTCATCGTCATGCCGCGCGCGAGCCCGGTGACCTCCTCCAGGGTGCAGCCGGGCCGCATCCGCAGACCGCCGCTGGCCACGCCCCGCACCAGCCGGTCGACGACCAGGAAACCCCGGCGGCCGGTGACGTGGTCGGTCCAGACGAGGGACATCAGGGGAGCGGTCATGGAGTTTCCTCGCAGGAAGGCGGTGAGCGGGGGGGCGAGTGGGAGCGAGCGGGTTCCTACTGAACAGTGGGTCAGTATCGGGAGGTGGGCGGTCCGGTGTCAACGCCGATTGTCGGAGGGGCCGACCATAATGGAGGGCCTCAGCCTTACCACTGGAGGTACCGTGACCGGTTCGAGTTCCCTGAGCTCCGGGCTCCGTGCGCTGCGGCCCGCCGCCTTCGGCGCGGACCCCGGCGGCGAGCGCCTGGCCCGCATCCAGGGCTCACCGCACTTCAAGGACGGTGTCTTCCAGAACCCGGGCGGTACTGCCCGGACCCGGCCCTCCGGTTCGATGCTCGAGTTCGCGAAGACCTACTTCGAGAAGGAGCAGCGCGCCCGCCGTGCCCCCCGGGGCACCGTCCCGGTGCACGCCACCACGCTCGCCGACCTCGCCAGGCCCGCCGTCGGCGGCCTGCGGCTGACGTGGATGGGCCATTCCAGCGTGCTCGCCGAGATCGACGGGCACCGCGTCCTGTTCGATCCCGTCTGGGGCGAGCGCTGTTCGCCGTTCCCGTTCGCCGGGCCCAAGCGGCTGCACCCGGTGCCGCTGCCGATCGCCGCGCTCGGCACGGTCGACGTCGTGGTCATCTCGCACGACCACTACGACCACCTCGACCTGCCCACCATCAAGGCGCTGGCCGGCACGGACACCCTGTTCGCCGTACCGCTCGGCGTCGGCGCCCACCTCGAACAGTGGGGTGTCTCCGCCGACCGGCTGCGCGAGCTGGACTGGCACGAGGAGACCAGGATCGGCGGACTCACCCTGACGGCCACCCCCGCCCGGCACTTCTGCGGCCGCGGGCTGCGCAACACCCAGCACACCCTGTGGGCGTCCTGGGTCGTGGCCGGCGAGGAGCACCGGATCTACCACAGTGGTGACACCGGCTACTTCGACGGCTTCAAGGACATCGGCGCCGACCACGGCCCGTTCGACGCGACGATGATTCAGATCGGGGCGTACAGCGAGTACTGGCCCGACATACACATGACGCCCGAGGAAGGCGTGCGCGCCCACCTGGACCTCCAGGGCGGTGGCCCGCACGGCGTCCTGCTGCCGATCCACTGGGGCACGTTCAACCTCGCCCCGCACGCCTGGGCCGAGCCGGGGGAGTGGACGAAGGACGCCGGGGACGCGGTGGGCCAGACGGTCGCGCTGCCGCGCCCCGGGGAGCCCTTCGAGCCCTCCGGGAAACCGCCGGTCGACCCGTGGTGGCGCGAGGTGTCGGCGCCCCTCGCCCGGCCCTGGCGCCGTGCCCTCCAGCCGCGCGGCGAGGCCGGGCCGGAGGACCTCGGCCTGGCCGGCGACGCGGTGGCACCGGACGCGGACGATCTTGTGAAGTAGTTGCGCCACCCTTGTGGCGGTGGCGTGAAAGCGGTGCGCATGCCCCTGCACAACCTGGGCAGGGGCATGGGCATGAGCCATGCACATATGCCAACCCCCGCCTTCTTACCGGGACTTGAGCTGTCCCGACGCTTCTACACCGAGGCCGTGCGCTCGCTGCTGGAGGAGGCCGCCCCCGGAATACCCCATACGGCGGCCCGTATCGGCCCGGGCTCCGAAGTCCTCGGCTACGACACCGAACGCTCCGCCGACCACGAATGGGGCCCACGCCTCCAGCTTTTCCTCCACCCCCACGATGTGCCGCGCCATGCCGCCCGCATCAGACATGTGCTCGCCCAACACCTCCCGAAGACCTTCCACGGCTGGCCCACCCACTTCGCCGCCACCAAGGACCGGGACATCCGGGTCATGCAGGTCACCGAAGGGCCCGTGCACCACCGTGTCGAGGTGACCGCCGTGTCCCCCTGGTTCCGGGCCGCCCTCGGCTTCGATCCGGCCTCCGGAGTCACCCCGGCGCACTGGCTCGCCACCCCCACCCAGCTGCTCGCCGAGGCCACGGCCGGCGCCGTGTTCCACGACGGCCTCCGCACGCTCACCCCGGCCCGGGCCGCACTGCGCTGGTACCCCCACGACCTGTGGCTCCATCTCCTCGCCTGCCAGTGGCGGCGCATCGCCCAGGAGGAGGCCTTCGTCGGCCGCTGCGGCGAGGTCGGCGACGAACTGGGCTCCGCCGTCGAGGCCGCCCGCCTGGTCCGCGACCTCATGCGGCTCTGCCTGCTGATGGACCGGCGCTATCCGCCGTACGGCAAATGGCTCGGCAGCGCCTTCGCCCGCACCCCGGCGGCCCCTCGGCTCACCCCCGAGCTCACCGCCGTGCTCGCCGCCACCGACTGGCACACCCGTGAGCGGCACCTGGCCCATGCCTACGAGATCGTCGCCCATCTCCACAACGAACTGGAGCTCACCGACCGGGTGGACCCCGGTACCCGCTCCTACCACTCCAGGCCGTTCCGTGTCCTGCGCGCCGATCGCTTCACCCGGGCCCTCACCGCCCGCATCAAGGACCCGGACATACGGGAGCTGCGGACGGCCGGCGCGGTGGACCAGTTCATCGACAGCACCGAGGTCCTGAGCCACCCGGATCTGGCCGGGGCCGCGACCGACGCGGTGACGGGCGTCGACGCCCAGCGCGGTCACCGTGAGTGACGTTCTGGGGGATGGTGGCGGGGATGTGCGGGCCGCGCGGGCGTGCTGCCGGGGCGGCCGGGGGCGCATGGACGGGCGCCCGGTGCATGGACGGGGAGCGTGGGGCGCCCCGGTCCTCATGTTCTGCGGGTGACCTTTTTTGAGCAGGTCGGATCGGTTGTCGGCTGTTCAGGCGCGAAGCGTCGAGGGGGTTATCGGTCTTTCGTACGACGGCTCATACCAGAGCGGGACCCTCCCCGGGGGACTTTGTCAACTGCCCACCGCACATGATGCGTCGGCGACTACTGTGAGTGTCCGTCGGACGACACGGGGCCGAATTCTTTTGCGGTCCCCTCGTCCAACATCGCGATGGCGCATGCCCACCTCGCGTGCCCCGCGCGAGGAATCAGGCCCGACGGACCAGTACGAGGACGCAGATGTCTCACCTCCGTGCACCGGCCGCCCGCGCCGACCGCCGTGAGGGCGGCCGGCACGGACGTCCGGTCGCCCGACCCGTTCCCGCGCTGCCCGAGACCCACATACGGCCTCAGCTGATGCGTCTCGCCGTGCTGCCGCCGGTCGCGGTGGCGCTCAGCGGCTGCGCGGCCGTCCTGTTCACCGTCCGCTCCACCGGCGCGCGGCCCGGCCTCACCCTGCTGGCCGTGCTGGCCGGAGCGGTCTCGGTGACGGCCGCGGCCGTCGTGATCGCCTCCGTGGCCGCCGGCCGCGCCGCCCGCTCGGTCAGCGACCGCGTCGGCACCCTGCGCCGCAACGCGGCCCGCGGCGAGGCCGACCTGGTGGCCCTCGTCGACGCGCTGCGCCGTGGCGAGACCCCGCCGCAGCGCACCCCGCGCGGCGGACCGCCCGCCGATGCCGACGACTTCGAACTGCTCGCCGCCGACCTGTCCCGCGCGCACGACGGCGCCGTCACCGCCGTCGTGCAGGCGGCCCAGCTCTCCAGCCAGGCCGGCAGCGAACAGAAGCTGGAGGTCTTCGTCAACCTGGCGCGGCGGCTTCAGTCCCTCGTGCACCGGGAGATCTCGATCCTGGACGACCTGGAGAACGAGATCGAGGACCCGGACCTCCTCAAGGGCCTCTTCCACGTCGACCACCTGGCCACCCGCATCCGACGGCACGCCGAGAACCTCGCCGTGCTCGGTGGCGCGGTCTCCCGGCGGCAGTGGAGCAACCCGGTCTCCATGACCGAGGTGCTGCGCTCCGCCATCGCCGAGGTCGAGCAGTACTCCCGGGTGAAACTCGTCCCGCCGATCGACGGCGAACTGCGCGGCCACGCCGTCGCCGACGTGATCCACCTGCTCGCCGAACTCGTCGAGAACGCCACCGTGTTCTCCGCCCCGCACACCCAGGTGCTGCTCCGCGCCAACCTCGTCACCTCCGGCCTCGCGGTCGAGGTCGAGGACCGCGGACTCGGCATGCCCGTCGGCGAACAGTCCAAGATGAACGCCCTGCTCGCCGACCCCGACCAGGTCAACGTCGCCAGCCTGCTCGCCGACGGCCGCATCGGCCTGTTCGTCGTCTCCCAGCTCGCCCGCCGCCACGGCATCAACGTCCGCCTCCAGACCAACATCTACGGCGGCGTCCAGGCCGTCCTCGTCGTCCCGCAGGCCCTGCTCGGTACGACACCGGGCGCACCCGGGGCCGTACCCGTACCGCAGCCGCGGGACCCGGGGGCCGGAGGCGCCGTGCCGGGGGTACCGGGCGGTGCGCCGGAAGGCGGAGCCCCGCGGCCGTCCGACGGCACCGGTCCGGTGGAGGTCGTTCGCACCGCCGCCGGACCGAACGCGGGGGCCGCCGGGGGCCGGACGACCGCCATGCCCGGTGCGGGCGGTGTGGGCGGTGCGGGCGGTGCCTCGGCGGGGCGGCGGTCCGAGCCGCCCGAGGACCCGACCACGACGCCCGTCGGCGGGCGGCGTCGGCGCGCGCAGCAGGGGGGCGCGGGTGCTGCCACACCGCTGCCGGTACGCGGCTCGCAGGAGACCCGGCCCAACCCCGCCGACGCGCTGCCCGGCATCCGGCCCGAGGACCGGCCCGTGGTGGCCGAGCACGCGGGCACCACGCCCGTCCCGCGGGTCGGCGCCGTGCGCGGCACCATGGGCAAACCCCAACTGCCGCGCCGCCGCGCCCAGGAACACATCGTCCCCCAGCTCCGCGGCGGCCCCGCGCCCCGCCAGGACAACGAGAACCCGGCCGGACACGACCCCGGCCTCATGGCCGCCTTCCAGCGAGGCATCGGCCTCGCCGAAGCCCAGCAGCACCTGGAGGCCACCCAGGGGGAGCCCACAGCCGCCGACGGGACGACGGGCGGCGGGGCACCCGGAGACTTCCTCCACACCGGTCTCACCGGCATGGGCTTCGCCGACATGGGCGCGGACAACATGAGCACGGCGATCGGCCTGGGCGGCGAGGCGGCGACCAGCACGTCCCACGCCACACATGCCGACGCCACACACATGGAGACCGCACACATGGGGGCGGCCCTTGGAGATCCCGCCCACGTGGACGCCGGGCACATGGCTCCGGACCACACCACCCCGCACCACACCACCCCGCACCACACCACCGCGCACCACACCACCCCGGACCACAGCACCTTGGGCCAGAGCGTGCTGGACCAGGCGGCCGGGGACCCCATGGGGCCGGAACACCTGGGGCAAGAACACATGGGGCCAGAGCACATGGGCCCGGACCACATCAGCCCGGACCACACCGGCACGGATTACACAGGCCGGGCATACACGGGCCCGGAGTACGTGGGCGCGGGATACATGGGCTCGGCACACAGCGTCCCGGATCACTCGATCCCGAACCACCTCGCCGGGGACCATGCCGCCCCGGAGTACCTCGCCCCGGACCACATGGCCCCGGCACCCCAGGGCCGAAGCCACCGCGACCCGGCCGACCCCCGGACCGCGCCTCGACCCCAGCCCCAGCCCCACTCCCCGACCCTGCGCCCGGTGCACACCTCCGACCTCACCGCCCGGCCCGACGGGAGCGCACCGGCCGGATGACCAGCACCGCGTTCACCCCCACCCCCACCCCCAGCGCTCCCGCAGACCTTCGTACCCCAAGGAGTCGATCCACCATGGCGAGCGATGCGCCGACCGCCCAGGTATCCGACCTCGACTGGCTGATGAGCGGGCTAGTGCAGCGCGTACCGCACACCACCAGCGCGGTGCTCCTGTCCTGCGACGGACTGGTGAAGTCCGTCCACGGCCTCGACCCGGACAGCGCCGACCACATGGCGGCGCTCGCCTCCGGCCTCTACTCGCTCGGCCGCAGCGCGGGCGTCCGGTTCGGCGACGGCGGTGACGTCCGCCAGGTCGTCGTCGAACTCGACTCGACGCTGCTGTTCGTCACCACCGCCGGCTCCGGCACCTGCCTCGCCGTCATGGCCGGCCGCGAGGCCGACGCCGCCGTCCTCGGCTACGAGATGGCGATGCTGGTCAAGAGCGTCCGCCCGTACCTCGTCACCGCGCCCCGGCAGCACGCCGTCGAACCCACGGCGATGAGGCCTTGAGGGTGGCGGCAGCCGGCGACGGGCCGTGGCTCGACGACGCGGCCGGACGCCTGGTGCGCCCGTTCACGGTCAGCAACGGCCGCACCGAGCCCAGCATCGCCCTCGACCTGATGTCGCAGGTGATGGCCACCGGGGCCACCCCGCTCGGCTACCTCGGCCCCGAGCACGCGCAGGCGCTCGACCTGTGCCGCGCGCCCGTCCCGGTCGCCGAGGTCGCCGCGCACCTCAAACTGCCCGCCGTGGTCACCAAGGTGCTGCTCTCCGACCTCGTCGACTGCGGGGCGCTGACCGCCAAGCCCCCCGTCTTCCACCACAACCCCACGGACCGGTCCCTACTGGAGGCAGTGCTCGATGGACTACGACGACAGCTCTGACCCCTTCCCCACCGCGCTGAAAATCCTGGTGGCCGGTGGGTTCGGGGTCGGCAAGACCACCTTCGTGGGCGCGGTCAGCGAGATCGCGCCGCTGTCCACGGAGGAACTCCTCACCACGGTCAGCGCCGCGACCGACAGTCTCGACGGCGTCGAGAACAAGGTCGAGACGACCGTGGCGATGGACTTCGGTCGCATCACACTGGACGCGGAACACGTGCTCTACCTGTTCGGCACGCCCGGGCAGGAGCGGTTCTGGTTCATGTGGGACGAGCTGTCCGAAGGCGCGCTCGGCGCGGTCATCCTCGCCGACACCCGCCGCCTGGAGGACTGCTTCGCGGCCGTCGACTTCTTCGAGGAGCGCGGCCTCGGCTTCATCGTCGCCATCAACGAGTTCGACGGCTCCTACCGCTACGACCCCGAGGAGGTGCGCGCCGCCATCGATCTCGACCCGGAGGTCCCGGTCGTCCGCTGCGACGCCCGGATCTCCAGTTCCGGCGTCCAGACCCTGCTCACCCTCGTCCGCCATCTCATCGCCCACGCTCCGGTCTCTGCGCCGAGCCACGGCGCCCACATGTGATCCCCACACACCCCTCACGGAGCCCGTATATGACCCACGTCCACAACGACGGAGCCCGCGCATGAGGTACGACCCGTCGCGCCCGGCCGGTCGTCTGCTGCTCACGCCGGAGGACAAGGAGGCACCCGAGCGCACCCGCCGCCTCGGCCAACTACGCCTGGGCGGGCGCCCGGAGCCCGAGCTCGACGTCTTCGCGGACCGGCTCGCCGAGGTCACCGGGGCCCCCTACGCCATGGTCAACTTCATCGACCGGGACCGCCAGTTCTTCGCGGGCCTGCACCTGCCGGCCGTGGCACCGCCCGTGGTGAAGCCCGACGGCACCATCCCCGTGCTCGGCCGTGAACTGCCCCGCGACCACGGTTTCTGCCCCCATGTGGTGGTCCGGCGCAAGGCGCTCGTCCTGGAGGACGTCTGCGACTACCCGCGGTTCGCGGGCAACCCGGTCGTCGACGAGTTCGGCATCCGCTCCTACCTCGGCGCCCCGCTCATCGACAGCACCGGGACGGTGCTCGGCACGGTGTGCGTGATCGACGTGGAGCCCCGGCCCTGGGGCCGGCCCGGTCTGGAGACCATCAAGGCGTCGGCGGCGGAGCTGGTGGCCCGCATCGAGCGCCGCGAGGCCGACGGCCTCCCGCTGCTGTGACGACGGGAACAGCCCCGTCACTAGCCGACCGGTCTAATACCTCCGTACCCTTGCGGTATGGGACGCACCAGTGACGCCAAGCGGAAGATCCTCGACGCCGCCCGGTCGCTGATCGAGGGGCGCGGCTACTCGGCGCTCGGCGTGGCCGAGATCTGCAAGGCGGCCGGGGTGCCGAAGGGGAGTTTCTACTACTTCTTCGACTCCAAGGAGTCCCTCGCGCTCGCCGTCGTCGACGAGCACTGGGCGGCCCAGAAACGCGACTGGACCCGGGCCCTCGGGAGCGACGCGGAGCCGCTCGCGCGGCTGCGGCGGCTGTTCGAGGAGACGGAGGCCGCTCAACTGGCCGTCCAGCAGGGCTGCGGCACGGTGGCGGGCTGTCTGTTCGGGAACCTGACCCTGGAGCTGAGCAACCAGACCGAAGCGGTCCGCGGCCGGCTCCAGGAGATCTTCGACGCGCAGGTCGACATGGTGGAGTCCGTCGTCGCCGAGGCCCGCGAGCGCGGCGAGGTGGGTGTGACCGACACCCGGGAGGCGGCGCGGGCGGTGGTGGCCCAGCTGGAGGGCCAGGTGATGTTCGCCAAGCTGTACAACAGCACCGGGCGGCTGAGCCCCCTGTGGCAGAACTGCCGGGCGCTGCTCGGCGTGACAGAGCCCCGGTGACGGTGCTTCAGCGATGGTCTCTCAGTAACGGTGTCCGGGTGACGGTGCCTGAGGACGCGTGACGTCGGCCGCCTGCCGCCGTCGTACCGGCAGGGTGTGGTCCCCGCCCATGTGGCCGGCCGGGTCGTGCGGGAAGCCGATCCGCAGGACGGCGGCGGCCGCGGCCGCGGCCAGGACCGCCAGGGCGGCCAGGAGCAGGGCCTGGTGGTAGCCGTGGCGCAGGAGCGGGGCGACGACCAGGGGGCCGAGGATCTGGCCGACGGAGTATCCGGCGGTCAGCAGGGCGACGGAGCGAGGGAAGCGCAGCTGCGCCCCCGTGGCCAGGGCGAGGGTGCTGACGCCCAGGAACGTGGCGCCGAACAGCACGGCCGAACCCAGGGCGGCGGCGGTGCTCCCGGTCAGCGCGGGCAGGGCGATGCCGGCCGCCTGGACCACGAGCGCGGTGAGCAGCAGGCCCGGTCGGGACCACCGGCGCCCGAGCCGGGCCCACAGCGCCGAGGACGGTACGGCGGCCAGTCCCACCAGCACCCAGGCGCCGCTGCCGAGCCAGCCGGGGGAGCCCTGGCCGATCGCCGCGACCAGGAAGGTACCGGCGACGATGTAGCCGACGCCCTCCAGGAAGTAGCTCACGAACAGGGCGCCGAACCAGCGGTGCCCGCGCGCCCGCGCCCGGCCTCCGGCCACCGGGGCGACGGCGGGCGCCTCCTCGGGCCGTAGCCGCCACGCGGCCGCGGCCAGCAGCGCGGCGAGCGCGGCGGCGGACCACCAGGCGGCCCGCCAGTCGGCGACCGGCCGCAGGGCCAGGACCAGCAGACCGGACAGCGCGATGCCCGCGCCGACCCCGCCGAAGGCCCAGCCGGGCAGGTGCGCCGGATGGTCCCGCAGGTGGTGCAGGAGGGCGGCGACGGCGACGACGAAGACCAGGGCGCTCGCCGCCCCGGCCAGCAGCCGCAGCGCGCCCCACACGAGCACGCTGTGGGTGAGGGGCATCGCGGCCAGCGTGGCGGTCAGCAGGAGCAGGGAGCCGCGCAGCACGGTACGCGAGCGGACCAGCGCGGGGGCCAGGGTGCCCGCGAGCGCGCCGACGAGATAGCCGACGTAGTTGGCGGTGGCCAGGTTCGCCCCGGCACCCGCGGACAGCCCCGCCCGGGCGTGCATCAGGGGCAGGATCGGGGTGTAGACGAAGCGGCCCACCCCCATGCCCGCGGCGAGCGCGGCGGCGGCCCGGGCGACATGGGCCCAGGGGGACGGGGCGGGAGCGGTCATCGGGAGCCGTCGACCCGGCCCGGGTCGTTGGGGTGGGACTCCAGCGGGGTGACCGTCAGCGTCATCCAGGGGCGCAGCGGCAGGGTGCCGAGCACCTTCTCGTGGAGTTCCTCCTCGTCGGCGGCGCGCCAGACGCCGATGCTGCGCAACTCGCCCACGGGGCGCCACAGTCGGGCCAGCCTGCCCTCCGCGGCCAGTTCCCGCGCGCGGACGGCCTCCGCGGCCCGCCGCCGGTCGACCTCGTCCCGGTCCGTGCCCTCGGGGACGGTGGTGGTGATCTCCACCAGGAACTCCCGCACGATGTGCTCCCTCCGTCGTCGCTCACCTCATCGTGCGTCCGGCACCGGCGGCGGTGCCACGACCGGCTGCCTCGCTGCTGGGAGGCACGGCCTCGCACCGCGCGTAGCATGGCGCGCGTGGAACTGCGCCAGCTGCGGTATTTCGTCGCGGTCGCCGAGGAACTGAACTTCGGCCGGGCCGCCGAGCGGCTGCTCATCGCCGGCCCCTCCCTCTCCCAGCAGATCAAGGCCCTCGAACGCGACCTGGGTGTCCGGCTGTTCGACCGGGACCGCCGCTCGGTCTCGCTCACCCCGGCCGGTGCCGCCCTGCTCCCGGACACCCGCGCCCTGCTGGAGCGGGCCGCCGACCTGGAACGCCGGGCCGGGCGCCTGTCGGGTTCGCAGCCGGTACGGCTCGGCTACGTCAACTGGCTCCCGCCGGACCTGGCTTCGCGGACGGCGGCGGTGGCCCGGGTACACCTCGACGCCTGGGTCGCTCCGTCCCACACCCAGGCCGCCCGGGTCGCCGACGGCAGCCTGGACCTGGCCGTCTGCTGGGTGCGTACCGAGGACCTCGAACGGCTCGGGCTGCGGGCCCGGCTGATCGGCGCCGACCGGCTGTACGCCGTCGCGAAGGGCACCGACACCGCCGACCTGGCGGCCCGGGACATGGACGTCCTCATCGACGACGACCTCACCTCCTGGGCCTCCTGGAACGAGTACGGCACGGAACTGGCGCAGGCCGTCGGGGCGCGCCAGGTCCGCATCTCCGACGGCGCCGTCACCGGCCCCGCCTTCTTCGACCACGTCCGCCGCTGCACCCGCCCCGTTCTCAACTCGCCCAAGGGACAGACCACTCCGCTCCCGTCCGACCTGGTCCGCCGTGAGGTCGTCGCGCCGAAGGCGTACTGGACCTGGTCCCTGGTCCGGCGCGCGAACGAGGACCGGGCCGGCGTCCTGGCCACCGTCGACGCCCTGTGCGACGGCGTCGGAGACCTCGGGATCCACGCCCCGGACGCCTGGCTGCCGGCCGGCGACCCGCACGCGCTCCCACGCTGAGCCGAGCCGCGCACTGGGAGGCTGAGGCTCCCAGCAGTGAGGAAACCGATCGTGGCGTCTCGGATCCACCCGGCCTACCTTCCAAATAGTCGACCGGTCGGCTAGTAACGGGTCATCCACCAGGAAGCAGGTCACCATGAGCACGCAGCAGCAGAAGGTCGCGATCGTCACCGGCGCCTCGCAGGGCATCGGCGCCGCCCTCGTCGAGGGCTACCGCAAGCTCGGTCACGCCGTCGTCGCCACCTCGCGCACCATCGCCCCCGTCGACGACGACGGTGTTCTCACCGTCCAGGGCGACATCGCCGACCCGGCGACCGCCGAACGGGTCGTCGCGGCCGCCGTCGAGCGGTACGGCCGTATCGACACCGTGGTCAACAACGCGGGCGTCTTCGTCGCGAAGCCCTTCACCGACTACACGGCCGAGGACTACGCAGCCGTGACCGGGATCAACGTCGCCGGCTTCTTCCACCTCACCCAGCAGGCGCTGCCGCAGCTGCTCGCCCAGGGCGGCGGGCACATCGTCAGCGTCACCACCAGCCTGGTCGACAGCCCGGACGCCCGGGTCCCCTCCGTCCTGGCCTCGCTGACCAAGGGCGGCCTGCAGTCCGCGACCAAGTCCCTGGCGATCGAGTACGCCACCCGCGGCGTCCGCGTCAACGCGGTGTCGCCCGGCACCATCAAGACCCCCATGCACCCGGCGGAGACCCATGACTTCCTCGCCGCCCTGCACCCGGTCGGCCGGATGGGTGAAGTGAGCGACATCGTCGACGCGGTGCTCTTCCTGGAGACGGCACCGTTCGTCACCGGCGAGATCCTGCACGTCGACGGCGGTATGAGCGCCGGTCACTGACCGTACGCCACGTCTTGGAACAAGGAGCGGACATGACCACGACGACGGACGACACGGCGATCCTGAGCGGAGTGCTCGACCGGTGGAAGGCGAACGTCGACGCGCACCGGCCGGACCGCGTCGCCGCCCTCTTCACCGAGGACGCCGTCTTCCAGGGGCTGCACCCCTACAGCGTCGGACGGCAGGGCGTCGCCGACTACTACGCCTCCCAGCCCCTCGGCATGAAGGCGGAGTACCGCGTCCTGGAGACCCGGCGGCTCGCGGACGGCGTCGTCCTCGGCTATCTGGCCGTCGAGTTCTCGTTCACGGACCGGCCCCCGTTGGACGTGAAACTCTCGGTGCTCGTCACCCGGGTGGCCCAGGAGTGGTTCATCGGTCACTACCAGGTCTCCCGCCTCGAACAGGCGTGACCCACAAGGCCGTCCGGGCGGCGTGAAGCGCAGCTGTGGCGGCGCTTAAGAAAACCTCGATGGACCCGGTGCGCCAGGTGCGGCAGATTGCTGTGCGATATACCACCCCCCATGCCCGGCCGCGGGCCGCTCCGGCGTGCCCGCGGCCGGGACCTCACGCACAGGAGCCGTAGCGTTGAAGGCGCTGGTCAAGGAGAAGGCGGAGCCCGGGCTGTGGCTCGCGGACGTGCCGGAGCCCACGGTCGGACCGGGTGACGTACTGATCAAGGTGGAGCGGACCGGTATCTGCGGTACCGATCTGCACATCCGGGCCTGGGACGGCTGGGCCCAGCAGGCCATCACCACCCCGCTGGTGCTCGGGCACGAGTTCGTCGGCGAGGTCGTCGGGACCGGCCGGGACGTCACCGACGTCGAGGTCGGCGACCGGGTCAGCGGCGAGGGCCACCTCGTCTGCGGAAAGTGCCGCAACTGCCAAGCGGGACGGCGCCATCTGTGCCGGGCCACGGTCGGCCTCGGCGTGGGCCGCGACGGCGCGTTCGCCGAGTACGTCGTCCTGCCCGCCGGCAACGTCTGGGTGCACCGCGTCCCCGTCGACCTCGACGTGGCCGCGATCTTCGACCCGTTCGGCAACGCCGTGCACACCGCCCTCTCCTTCCCGCTGGTCGGCGAGGACGTCCTGATCACCGGCGCCGGGCCGATCGGCCTCATGGCCGCCGCCGTGGCCCGGCACGCGGGCGCCCGGCACGTCATGATCACCGACGTCAGCGAGGAGCGCCTGGACCTCGCCCGCAAGATCGGCGTGAGCCTCGCGCTGAACGTGGCGCGGGCCGAGATCGCCGACGGGCAGCGGGAGCTGGGCCTGCGCGAGGGCTTCGACATCGGCCTGGAGATGTCCGGCCGCCCCGAGGCCATGCGGGACATGATCGCCAACATGACGCACGGCGGCCGGATCGCCATGCTCGGCCTGCCCGCCCAGGAGTTCCCCGTCGACTGGGCCCGCGTCGTCACCTCGATGATCACCATCAAGGGCATCTACGGCCGTGAGATGTTCGAGACCTGGTACGCGATGTCGGTCCTCCTGGAGGGCGGACTCGACCTCACCCCCGTGATCACCGGCCGCTACGGCTACCGCGACTTCGAGGCCGCGTTCGCCGACGCGGCGAGCGGCCGCGGCGGCAAGGTCATCCTCGACTGGACCGCGTAACCCCCTAGGAGCTTCTGCGATGTTCGACTCCGTGCGCGACGACCTGCGCACCACCCTCGACGAGATCCGCGCCGCCGGCCTGCACAAGCCCGAGCGGGTGATCGGCACCCCCCAGTCCGCGACCGTCGGGGTCACCGCGGGCGGCCGCCCCGGCGAGGTCCTCAACTTCTGCGCCAACAACTACCTGGGTCTCGCCGACCACCCCGAGGTGATCGCCGCCGCCCACGAGGCCCTGGACCGCTGGGGCTACGGCATGGCCTCCGTGCGCTTCATCTGCGGCACCCAGGAGGTCCACAAGGAGCTGGAGGAACGCCTCGCCGCGTTCCTCGGCCAGGAGGACACGATCCTCTACTCCTCCTGCTTCGACGCCAACGGCGGTGTCTTCGAGACCCTCCTCGGCCCCGAGGACGCGGTGATCTCCGACGCCCTCAACCACGCCTCGATCATCGACGGCATCCGCCTCTCCAAGGCCCGCCGCTTCCGCTACGCCAACCGCGACCTGGCCGACCTGGAGCAGCAGTTGAAGGAGGCGCAGTCCGCCCGGCGCCGCCTGGTCGTCACCGACGGCGTCTTCTCGATGGACGGCTATGTGGCCCCGCTCCGCGAGATCTGCGACCTCGCCGACCGCTACGACGCGATGGTCATGGTCGACGACTCGCACGCCGTCGGCTTCGTCGGCCCCTCCGGGCGCGGCACCCCCGAACTGCACGGCGTGATGGACCGCGTCGACATCATCACCGGCACCCTCGGCAAGGCCCTCGGCGGCGCCTCCGGCGGCTACGTCGCCGCCCGCGCGGAGATCGTCGCCCTGCTCCGCCAGCGCTCCCGCCCCTACCTCTTCTCCAACTCCCTCGCGCCGGTGATCGCGGCGGCCTCCCTCAAGGTCCTCGACCTGCTGGAGTCGGCCGACGACCTGCGCGTCCGGCTCGCCGAGAACACCGCCCTGTTCCGCCGCCGGATGACCGCCGAGGGCTTCGACGTCCTCCCCGGCGACCACGCCATCGCCCCCGTGATGATCGGCGACGCGGCCCAGGCCGCCCGGATGGCCGAGCTGCTGCTGGAGCGCGGGGTGTACGTGATCGGCTTCTCCTACCCGGTGGTCCCGCAGGGCCAGGCCCGGATCCGCGTCCAGCTCTCCGCGGCGCACTCCACGGACGACGTCGACCGCGCGGTGGACGCCTTCGTCGCGGCCCGGGCGGAACTGGCGGGCTGAGCGAGGGCGGCGGCCCGCGCGGCAGCGGCCTGGGCGGCGGCTTGCTGAGCGGTAGCGGACCGGCGGCGGCTTGGACGGGAACCCGGGCGTCGGCGACCCGGTCGGCGCCCGGACGCCCGCGGATCGACCGACCGCGGAGGCGCCGGCGGGTCGACCGGCTCTCGACCGGCTGCCGCTGCGGCGGTCCGGTCGACGCCGGAACCGCGGCTCCGGTCGGCGCCGCAACCGCCGGTCCGAGTGGCGTCGGAACCGCCGGTCCGGTCGGCGCCGACAAATTGCGATAATCAATCCCATGATCGAGGCGCGGCGGCTCCACATCCTCCGTGCGGTGGCGGACCACCGCACGGTGACGGCGGCTGCCGCCGCGCTCTTCCTGACCCCCTCGGCGGTCTCCCAGCAGCTGGCGGCCCTGGAGCAGGAGACCGGCCACCGCCTGGTCGAGCGCAGCGCCAAGGGCGTACGACTGACCGCGGCCGGCGAGATCCTGCTCGCGCACACCAACGCGGTCCTCGCCCAGCTGGAGCGGGCCGAGGCCGAACTGGCCGCCTACAGCTCCGGCGAGGCCGGCACGGTCACCGTCGCCGCCTTCGCCACCGGCATCGCGCAGGTGGTCGCCCCGGCCGTGGCCCACCTCGCCCGCACCGCCCCCGGCATCCGCATCCGCGTCCAGGACGCCGAGGGCGACGCCAGCCTCCCGATGGTGCTGGACCGGCAGGTCGACGTCGCGGTGGCCGTCGAGTACCGGGGCGCCCCGCCCGCCGACGACCCCCGCCTGACCCACGTGCCCCTGTACGCCGAGCCCTTCGACGCGGTCGTCCCGCTCCACCACCGCCTGGCCGAGGCCTCCGAGGTCCCGCTCGCCGAGCTGGCCAAGGACCCCTGGATCGGCCCCTACCCCGGCAACCCCTGCCATGACGTGGTCGTCCTGGCCTGCGAGAACGCCGGCTTCCAGCCGCGCCTCGAACACTCCTCCGACGACTTCCGTGCCGTGGTGGCGCTGGCCTCGGCCGACGCGGGCGTGGCCCTCGTCCCCCGCTCGGCCCTGCGTGGCACGGACCTGACCGGGGTGGTCGTACGCCCCGTCGACGGCGTCGCCCCGACCCGACGCGTGTTCGCGGCCGTACGACGCGGAGCCGAGGGCCATCCCCTGATCCGCCCGGTGCTGGAGGCGCTGGGAGAGGCCGCCCGCCCGTGAGCCTTCCGTACCGTGGCCCTTAACACGGATGTTTCATATCAGGGATAGTGTCCCGGATATGAAACGAGACGACGCGGCGGCCCCCGACCCCGTCGACGCCCGGCTCGGCGGCCGCCTCGCCGAACTGCGGGCCGAACACGGCTGGTCCCTGGGCGAGCTGGCGGAGCGCAGCGGCATCAGCAAGTCGACCCTGTCCCGGGCCGAGCGCGCCGAGATCAGCCCCACCGCCGCGCTCCTCAACCGGCTCTGCAACGTCTACGGCCGGACCATGTCCCAGCTGCTCAGCGAGGTCGAGGCCGAGCCCGCGCCGGTGCTCCGCGCCGCCGAACAGCGGGTGTGGGAGGACCGCACCTCCGGTTTCGTACGACGGTCCGTGTCGCCGCCGCACGGCGGGCTGCGCGGCGAACTCGTCGAGGGCCGGCTCGCGGCGGGCGCGGACCTCGCCTACGACCGCCCGCCCGTGCCCGGTCTGGAACAGCACATCTGGGTGCTCGACGGCACGCTCGCCGTCACCGCGCAGGGGAGCGAGCACCACCTGGACACCGGCGACTGCCTGCGGCTGCGGGTGTGGGGGCCGACGCGCTTCCGCTGCGTGGGGCCGGGGGAGACGCGGTACGTCCTGGCGGTGGTGCGGCCGTGACGGCGCTGCGGCTCGGGGCGGACCGACTGCCGGAGCGGGTGGGGGAGTTGGCCGACCTGCTCGCCGACACCGTGAACGCCGGGGCGTCCGTCGGCTTCCTGGCGCCCTTCGATCGGGAGCGGGCCGCCGCCTGGTGGCAGGGGCGGGTGGACGCCGTGGCGACGGGACGGCTCGCGGTGTGGGCGGCCCTGGACGGCGGGGACCGGGTGGTGGGGACCGTCAGCCTGTCCTTCCCCTTCCCCGACAAGCCCAACAGCCGGCACCGCGCCGAACTGGTCAAGCTGATGGTCCACCGCGACGCCCGGGGCCGCGGCCTCGGACGCCGGCTGCTGGCCGTCGCCGAGGAGGCCGCGGCCGCCACCGGGATCACCCTGCTGCATCTGGACACCGAGACCGGCAGCCCTGCCGAACACCTCTACCGCACGGCCGGCTGGACCCGGGCCGGGGTCATCCCCGACTACGCGGCCGACCCCGCCGGGGTGCTGCGGCCGACGACCCTCTACTACAAGCACCTGGACCTTCCGGCCGGGTGACTGTCAGTGCCAGGGGCTACCGTTCGTGGCATGCCGGAAGCCGAAGACGTACGCCGTGTCGCCCTGTCCCTGCCGGACACCAGCGAGAAGGTCGCCTGGAGCATGCCCACCTTCCGGGTCGCCGGGAAGATGTTCGCCACCCTCCCCGAGGACGAGACCTCCATCGCCGTGCGCTGCCCGAAGGAGGAGCGCGACGAGTTGGTGCTGGCCGAGCCGGGCAAGTTCTGGATCGCCGGTCACGAGGCCCAGTTCGCCTGGGTCCGGGTGCGCCTCGCCGCGCTGGACGACGAGGCCGAACTGCGCGACATCCTCGCCGACTCCTGGAGACAGGCGGCCCCGCCCCGGCTCCTTGACTCCCACCCGGAGTTGGGGCTGTCCGGCGACAGCTGATCACCGCGGCACCGGCGCCGCGGCGAACCGTCCGATCCGCTCCCGCAGACTCCGCGCGTCCAGTCCGTGCGCGGCCACATGCTCCGCCACCGTCCCGTACCGCCGCAGTTCGCGCCGCCCCACGCCCAGCCCGAGCGTCCGGTGCGGCACGCCGGCGAGCGCCTCGGCCACGGCCGCCGTGGACGTCCCCGCCAGGTACGGCTCGACCAGCACGACATCGGTACCCGCGGACTCCGTGGCCCGGCGCAGCGCGGCCCCGTCGAAGGGCCGTACGGTCGCCGCGTACAGCACCGTGACGTCGAGGCCCTCCGTCGCCTCCAGAACGGTGTCCAGCATCGGCCCGACGGCGACGACCACGCCGGAGCGGCCCTCGCGGACCGTGCGCGAGCGTCGGCCGTCGACCGGGAGCGCCGACCGGTTCGACTGCGCGGACAGGCGGACGTACACCTTGTCGTCGCCCGCGGCGACCGCGTGCCGCAGCAGGGTCTCCGCCTCGTCGGGATGCCCGGGCACATGCACGGTCCAGCCGTCCAGGGTGTCGAGCAGGGCGACGTCACCGGGCGCCATGTGGGTGTAGCCACCGGCCGGCCAGTCGAACGAGGCGGCCGCGCTGACCAGCACCGCGCCGGCGTCCTGGTGGCCGAGATCCAGCTTGAGCTGCTCGAAGGGCCGCTCGACGAGGAAGGAGGCGAAGGTGTGCACGACCGGCCGCAGCCCGGTCAGCGCCAGCCCGGCCGCCGCCCCGACCAGGAGTTGTTCGCGGATGCCCACGTTGATCACCCGGTCCGGGTGGAGACGGAGGGCCTCCTCGAAATTGGCCGCGCCGATCTCCGCGAGGACCACCGCGACCCGGGGGTTCTCGTCGAGGAGCCGGGCGGCAACAGGGGCGAAGCGGTCACGCATGGTGTCCATGGACGGGGGTTCCCTTCTCGGTGAACCGCCTGACGACTCAGGCGGACTTGGGCTCGACCCGGGCGACCACCACATGCGGGCGGCCCGGATGCGGGGTGGTGAACGCGGTGTACAGCGCCTCGTGGTCACGTCCGTCGACGGTCACCGCCGACCAGCCGGCCGCCTCGAAGCGCGCGGCGATCCCGCCCGGCCGGGCATGACGGGCGGAGGAGTTGTCGACGACGACGGTGCCCAGCCGCTCCAGCCCGGCCGGCCCGGCGAAGGCGATCGCCTCGTGGTTGCTGCCCTCGTCCAGCTCCGCGTCCCCGACCAGCACCCACACCCGCGGCTCGTGCAGCCCCTGGGCGCGCAGTCCGAGCGCGGTCCCGACGGCGATCGGCAGCCCGTGCCCCAGCGAGCCGCTGCCGATCTCGACGCCCGGCACCAGCGTCCGGTCGGGATGGTGGCCGAGCGGGGAGTCGTAGGAGCCGAAGCCCGCCAGCCACTCCCGCGGTACGAACCCCTTCGCGGCCAGCACCGCGTAGTACGCCATCGGCCCGTGCCCCTTGCTGAGCAGGAACCGGTCCCGGGCCGGGTCGTCGACGCGCTCCGGCGTGATCCGCAGCACCCGGTCGTAGAGCACCCACAGCACGTCGAGCGTGGAGGTCGCGGCCGGGCCGTGCTTCTCGTCGCCGGTCATCAGGCTCATCAGGGCGGGCAGGTCCGCATGGCCGACCGGTTGTTCCTCGGTGATCGTCATGACGACGATCGTCCAACCTCAACCAAACTTCAGGTCAAGCCGTCATCCGATCCGGACGAAACGCGTGCGCGACCACCGAGCCCGGTGCGGTATTGTTTCCTTGCGCGTTTCGACCGGGGAAACCCCAGGTCAAACGGCACCGGGACGTGGCGCAGCTTGGTAGCGCACTTGACTGGGGGTCAAGGGGTCGCAGGTTCAAATCCTGTCGTCCCGACTGGAGACAGTCGCAGGTCAGGGCCGGTTTCGGAGGCATCCGAAACCGGCCCTTGATCGTTCTTGGGGGCCGGATCAGGACCGCCACCCTTGACCGGGTCCAACGGGTCAGGACGATCGGGCTCGGCAGTGAGCGTGGTGCGCACAGCAGGCCGAGGTGTGCGGAGAGCGACGCCCCGGTGCGCACCCGCCACCCCGACAGGAATGTTGGGCAACGGCTCGTCGGTAGCGCCCGGTAGGTGCTGCCCAGTCGCTGTCAGGGCTCGCTGGAGTCCCCGCAGTTGGCCAGGAGCCCGCGCAGGATGATGTCGAGTGCGCCGCCGAGACGCTGGTGGAGGTCGAAGGGGGCCGGTTCCTCACGGATCCAGCGCAGGACCGTCGAGAAGTAGCAGGCGGCCAGGAGCGCTCCGGCCTGGTCGCTGTCGACGCCCGTCCTGATCTCCCCCCGGCGGCGCCCCTCTTCGACGATCCTGGTGAGCTCCACCTCCAGGGACGGGTCCTGGAGGAGGCGGCCGTAGCGCGCCGAGGCGTCCATCAGGACGGTGGTCTCCGCGCGGGAGGCGATGTTGAGGTCGGCCATCTCCTTGAGGTAGCGGTGCAGTCGGTCGTCGACCGGCAGGTTCTCCGCGTGCTCCGCGCCGAGGATCCCGGCGACCCGGGCGCGGCGGCGGGCGCCCCATTCCTCCAGGAAGCCGACCTTCTGCGCATAGTGGTTGAAGACGGTGGCACGGGCCACGTCGGCGGCCTCGGCGATCTGGTCCATGGTGGTCGCTTCGAACCCGCGGGTGACGAAGAGGCCGACAGCCGTGTCGTACAGCTGGTCGTACAGCTTGCGGCGCTTGCGCTCCTGACGTCCGACCGCCGCACCGGCCTCGTCGCCGGCCGCCACAGACCTGATGTTCATGGGCCCCAGTAGAGCACAGGTCCGCATGGCTCTTGACCTCTCCCCGGTATCTCTCTAGATTCCTCGCCACTGATGGACTCCAGTCCAAAGATGGACTGGAGTCCCGCGATGCTGGCTGTGAAATCCGACAAGGAGATGCCATGGCTTCCGTGACCCCCCGCACGGGTCGAATCACGCTCGGCGGCGGCTGCCACGCCTGGATGGCGGACGCCCGGGGCTGGGGCATGAGCAACGCGGGGCTGATCACCGGCCGGGGCGCGTCACTGCTCGTCGACTCCCTCTACGACCTGCGGCTGACCAGGCTCATGCTGGACACGCTGGCACCGGTCACGGCCACCGCGCCGATCACCACCGTGGTCAACACGCACGGCAACGGCGATCACTGGTTCGGCAACCAGCTCGTGGCCCACGCCGAGATCATCGCGGCCCGTGGGTCGGTGGCGGACATGCGACAGGTGGGCCCGGCCGAGATGCGGGCGTTGACCGATATGGACAATGCCGCAGGACACTTCGCCCGCCGCGCCTTCGGCCGCTTCGACTACTCCGGTATCGAACCGGTGCTGCCGAGCCGGGTCTTCGACGGCGAGGCGGTCCTGGACGTCGGCGGTACGGAGGTCCGCCTCATCGACGTCGGCCCCGCGCACAGCGCCGGGGACACGATCGTCCACGTGCCACGGGCCGGGGTCGTCTACACCGGTGACATCGTCTTCGCCCGCGCCACGCCGATCGTCTGGCACGGCCCCTTCGCCCGCTGGCTCGCCGCGTGCGACCTCCTGCTCGCTCTCGACGCCGACACCATCGTGCCCGGCCATGGACCGGTCACCACCAAACAGGCCGTCCGCGAGATCCGCGAGTACCTCCTACACGTCCACGAGCAGGCCACCGCCCGCTTCGCCGCCGGGATGCCCGTCATGGACGCCGCGCGCGACATCCGGCTCGGCCGCTTCGCGGATCTGGACGAAAGCGAACGCCTGGCCGTCAACGTCCACACCGTCTACCGGGAGCTCGACCCGGAACTGCCCCCGCTCGACGGCCCCGGACTGTTCGGCTGCATGGCCGAGCTGTGCACCGGCTCCTGACGGTCACGCAACTCTTCCAAATCCCCCGTCCTCGGTATGTGTATCCGCCGATCTTCAAAGGAGAAGTCATGGTCGCCACACCTGCCTACGACCCACCGACCGCCTCGTCCGGCATCGCCCTCGCCACTCCGCAACGCCACACAGGCACCATCCTGGCGGGCTGTCTGGCCGTCTGCCTCGCGCAGATCGGCCTTGTGCTGCCCGCCGCGATCAACGGCGTCATACAGCGTTCCCTTCAAGCCTCCGGCTCCGAACTGACCTGGATCAGCGACGCCTTCCTGGTGCCGGCCGCCGTACTCGCCCTGACCTTCGGTGTCGTGGGCGATCTGTACGGCCGTAGGAAACTGGTGGTGGGCGCGTCTCTGCTGGCCGCGATCGGCTATCTGGTCTCCGCCACCGCCGGCTCCGCGGCCCAGCTGATCACCGGGCAGGCGATCTCCGGCATCGGAGCCGCCGCCCTCTTCCCCGCCTCCCTGACGATGATCACCGCCGTCACCACCACACCGGCCGAGCGGGCCAAGGGGCTGGCCTCCTGGACCACGGCCCTGTCGCTGGGCGCCCTCGTCGCCCCGCTCCTGTCCGGCGGCATCGTCGAACACGCCTCCTTCCAGTGGGCCTTCGGCGTCACCGGCGTGATCGCCGTCGGCACCGCGGGCGCCGCCTGGCTGCTGGCGGCCGAGTCCACCGCTCCGGAGGGCCGCTCACTGGACTGGCCCGGTCAGATCACCATCGCCCTGGCCCTGCTCTCCCTGTTGTACGGCATCATCCAGGGCCCTTCCGACGGCTGGGGCTCGGCACCGATCGTGCTGTCCTTCACCGGTTTCGTCGTCTTCCTCGCCGCGTTCGTCGTGATGGAGAACCGCAGCGCCGCTCCGATGCTCCGGCTGGAACTCTTCCGCATCCGGGCCTTCGCCGCCTCGGCCGCGATGGCGGTGATCGGCATGTTCGGCTTCCTCGGCGGCGCCTACGACCTGAGCATCCGCCTGGGAGTCATCCAGCACCAGAGCCCCTTCCAGGCCGCCGTCCCCTTCGTGATCATCCAGGGCATCACCCCGTTCATCTGGCCCCTGCTGGTCCGCCTGCTGCACCGCGTCGGCCCCGGCCCCATGCTCGTCACCGGCTTCGTCTCGCTGGCCACCGCCCAGCTGTGGCTGCGGGCCGTGCCGGTCCAGGAGACCGGCCTGGCCCCCCTGCTGGGACCGCTGGTCCTCAACGGTGTGGGCTTCGGCCTGGTCGTCGCCGCCATCACCGCCGCCGCCGTCAATGTCGTACCGCCGGGCCTGACCGGCATGGCCGGCGCCACCACCAGCCTGGTCCGCGACCTCGGCCAGACCCTCGGCCCGGCCGTCGTCGGAGCGGTCGCCCTCGGCATGGCCGCGAGCCGGCTCACGGGCAGCCTCGCCGATGCGGGACTCACCCCCAAGGAGCACGGCATCGCCGACGCCGTCCTGGACGCGGGCGGCCCCCTGGCCCTGCACACCGCCGACCTCGGACCGCTCAGCGCCAAGCTCAGGCCGTTCACCTCGGACGCCCTGGCCCACGGCTACAACAACGCCCTGCTGCTCACCGCCGCCGCGTGCGCGGCCGCCGCCCTGATCGCCGCCGTCTTCGTCGGCTTCCGGTCCGGTGGAACCGGGCCGGTCGAGAGCAAGGAGAGCGTGGCGTGAAGTTCGCGAGCGTCGTCCACGACGGGAAACGGCAGTCCGGAGTCGCCGCCGACGGCAGGTTTCACGCGTTCGACCACCCCGTCGGCCTGCTTGATCTCATCGCGGAAGGGGAGGAGCCGCTGCGTGAGGCCGGAGAACGCGCGCTGGCCGGCGCCCTGCCCGTGGCCCTGGCCGACGTCCGGCTGTTGCCGCCGCTCGAACCGACCACCGTCCGTGACTACATGACCTTCGAGAGCCATGTCGCGGGCGTCGCGCGGGGATACGGCGACACGGTTCCCGAGGAGTGGTACACCGCGCCCGCGTTCTACTTCACCAACCCGTACGCGATGATCGGTGCCCACGACGACGTCCCCGTACCGCCCGGTTGCCGGCGCTTCGACTTCGAACTCGAAGTGGCCGCCGTCATCGGCAAAGCCGGCCGGGACCTCACTCCCGAGCAGGCACGCGAACACATCATCGGCTACACGATCCTCAACGACTGGTCCGCCCGCGACCTGCAAGGCCGCGAGATGAAGGTCAAACTCGGCCCCGCCAAGGGCAAGGACACCGCCACCACGCTCGGCCCCTGGCTGGTCACCGCCGACGAACTCGAACCCCACCGCGACGCAGAGGGCTTCCTCGACCTCGCCCTGACCGTGTACGTCAACAGCGAGATGGTGGGGCAGGACCGGCTGTCCAACATGGCGTGGACATTCGAGGAGATGGCGGCCTACGCCTCCCGCGGCACCTGGATCCGACCCGGTGACGTCCTGGGCTCGGGCACCTGCGGCAACGGAGGCTGCCTCGCCGAACTCTGGGGCCGCCACCATGTCTTCGAACCGCCGCCGCTGGTCGTCGGCGACACCGTCACCATGACGGTCGAAGGGATCGGCGCCGTCAGCAACACCGTCACCGAGGGCGTCCCACCGGTGTCCCTGCCCAGCGCCCGGCGCAGGGGCTGAACGCCGGGCGCCCGGTTCGGCAGGGCGGCCCGTTCAGGCGTCGCCCCTGAGCGGCCGAGCCCCCGTCCCATGAGGGTCGCGCTGATCGCTCAGCGCGACCCCGGCGGCGCATCCGGTCCCCTCGGCCACCGTGGTGCGCCGATGAAGCCGGACTTTCCGGCTCCGGGGTGAGCGAGGGAATCACAGCGGGCCCGTGGCCGAGTCATGGTGCGCTGCGGCCGGCCGGTCCGGTTCTCCCGACGGGCCCTTGGCGGTCCAGCCCTGGACGACGGGCCAGGTGGTCGTGGGCTACTGGTTGGTTCTGGCGGACGATGCGATCTACGTCCGGTCCCACGCACCGTGGCCGTTCTCGCTGCACGCGGGCCAGCCGGTCGTGAGGGGGTAGGTGCCGCTGACCACCTCGGCCTGCCCGACACCGTCACTGACCGTCGCCGACCGCGACGGAGGCAGTCACAGACGGTGCTCACCAGCGGGTTTGCCGATATCGGCAGGCCCGCTGGGTGCGTTTGGGCCTGTCGGGCGGTCAGTCCAGGTGGGCGGTCGGGGGTCTGCGGTCGGCGATGGTCTTGCGGAGGCGGTCCTGTGCGTCGGCGGGGGCGTCCGCGGTCACCAGGGCCTGCGCCACCGCGCCCGCGACCGGGGCCACGTCGAGGACCACGGGACGCGCCAGCGGTGCCTCGGCGGCGAGGCGGGAGCCGATGTGGTCCCGCAGCAGCAACTGATCGTTCTGCAGGGTGCCGCCCCCCAGGACCACCGGGGTCACGGTGCGCAGCAGGCGGAGCCGGCGCAGCAGGGCGGTCACCATGGCGACGATCTCGTCGCCGAGGCGTTCCACGATGCCCCGTGCCACGGCGTCACCGCCCTCCGCGGCGGCGAAGACCACGGGCGACAGGCCGTGCAGAGCGGTCACCGGGATCTCACCGGCGCTCACGGCCAGCGCGACGGCCTCCACGCTGTCCAGGCCGAAGCAGACCGGCAGCTCCTGGCGCAGCCGGGTCGCCGGCCCCCGTCCGTCGCCCGCGCGCACCGCGGCACCCAGGCCGGCCCGGGCCACCGCGAGCCCGCCGCCCCAGTCCCCGGTGATGTCGCCGAGCGAGAGGAACCGGGCCGAACGGCCGCCCGGATGGACGGCGGCCGCGTTGATACCGGCACCGGACACCACCGCCACCCCCCAGCCGTCCGGCGCGCCGGCCCGCAGGACGGCCAGGGTGTCGTTGCGCACGAGGACGCGTTCCGCCACGTCCAGCCCGGTCAACTGGCGCAGCGCCAGCCGCTCCTGGGCCCGGCGGTCCACGTTCGCGAGGAAGTACGCGCCGGCCGAAAGAGGGGTCGACCCGGGCAGGCCCGCCTGCGCGAGCGCCTGCCGCCCGAGGTGGGCGAGCCGTTCCGTGGTGGTCTCCATGCCCTCGGTGTGCGGGCGGGTGCCCGCGCCGCGCACCCAGGACAGCAGCCGTCCCTCGGTGTCCGCGAGGACGAGGTCGGTCTTGGAGTTCCCGCCGTCGACGCCCACCACCAGCTCAGGCATCGGCGGCCTCGCTCGCGGAGAACCGGGGCAGATGGCGGCGGTTGGCCTCCAGCAGGGCGTCGAGGACTTCGGCGGCGAGCCCCCATTCGCGGACGAGCGGATTGGCCACCAGCGCTCTGCGGGCCACCGTACGGTCCCCGGTCAGGGCCGCCTCGACGGCCAGCGTCTCGTACGCGGTGACCGCCTGGACCAGTCCGAGCATCTCGGGCGGCAGCGGCGGCACCGGCACCGGGTGCGGTCCGGCGGTGTCGACGTCGGCGGCCACCTCGACCACGGCCTCGTCGGGGAGTCCGGCCAGCAGACCGTCGTTGCGGATGTTGACGTAGTGGTGGGCGCCGTCGCCGGTGAGCAGGCTGGTGACCAGGGCGGCCGCGGCTTCGCTGTAGTAGGCGCCGCCGCGCTGCTCCAGCAGGTCGGGCTTGTGGTCGAGGGCCGGGTCGGCGTAGAGGGCGAGCAGCTCCTGCTCGATGGCGAGGACCTTTTCGGCCCGGTGGCCGCCCGCCTTCTGGGCCCGGACCTCCTGTTCCGTGCAGTAGAAGTAGTGGAGGTAGTAGGAGGGGACGGCACCGAGGTCGCGCAGGGCCCCGGCGGGGACGCGGAGTTCCGCGGCGAGCTGGTCGAGGGCGGGCCCGGTCAGCAGTTCCGGCAGGCGGTCCACGCCGTCGACGGTGACCGAGCGGATCCAGGACAGGTGGTTGAGGCCCGCGTGGCCGAGGCGCACCCGGCCGGGGTCGGTGCCGAGACGGGCGGCCAGCTGCCGCTGGAACTTGATCGCCACGTTGCACAGGCCGACCGCGCGGTGCCCGGCGTCGAGCAGGGCGCGGGTGACGATGCCGACCGGGTTGGTGAAGTCGACGATCCAGGCGCCGGGCAGGGCCCGGCGTCGTACCTCCTCCGCGATGTCGAGCACCACCGGCACCGTGCGCAGCGCCTTGGCGAAGCCGCCGGGTCCGGTGGTCTCCTGGCCGAGCAGGCCGAACCGGTTCGGGAGGGTCTCGTCGACCAGCCGGGCCGCCTGCCCTCCCACCCGCAGCTGGATCAGGACCGCGGCGGCTCCGTCGACCGCCTCGGTGAGGTCGGTCGTGGTGGTCAGCCGGCCGGGGAAGCCCTGGCGGGCGAGGATACGGCGGGCCAGGCCGCCGATGACGGCGAGGCGTTCGGCGTCGATGTCGTGCAGGACGAGCTCGTCGACCGGCAGTACGTCGGCGCGCCGGGCGAAGCCCTCGATCAGTTCGGGCGTGTAGGTACTGCCACCGCCGACAACGGTGATCTTCACTCGTGCTCCCATGAGAGATGCGGGGGCGGCTCGGCCCCGGAAGGGTTCAGCCCTTGACGCCGGTGAGCGCGATGCCCTCGACGAAGACCTTCTGCGCCAGGAAGAACAGCACCAGGACCGGCAGCAGGAACATCAGCGAGGCCGCCATCTGGAGCTGGTAGGCGTTCTGGTGCCCGTTCTTGGCGAGCTGGCTGAGGGCCACCGCGAGGGTCTGGCCGGTGTCGCTGTTGCCCGTGTAGAGCAGCGGGTTGTAGAAGTCGTTCCAGGCGTAGAGGAAGGCGAACAGGCCGACCGCGGCGATCGCCGGGCGGGCCATCGGGATCAGCACCCGCCACAGGATGCGCAGTTCGCCCGCGCCGTCCACCCGGGCCGCCTCGGTGAACTCGTCCGGGATGGTGAGGAAGAACTGGCGCAGCAGGAAGATGCTGAACGCGTCGCCGAAGAACGACGGCACGATGAGTGGCTTGAGCGTGCCCACCCAGCCGGCGTGCGCGTACATGACGTACAGCGGCAGGCTGGTGACCTGGGCCGGGATCATCATGGCGGCCAGGACGACCAGGAAGACCGCCTCCCGGCCGCGCCACTTCAGCCGGGCCAGCGCGTAGGCCACCGGCACCGAGGAGACGACCACACCGATCGTGGACAGCCCGGCGTACAGCATGGTGTTGAGCAGGTCGCGGCCGAACGGCATGGCCTTGAAGACCTCGCCGAAGTTGCCGAACTCCCAGGGTGAGGGCCACAGCGAGCCGGTGCCCGCCTGGTGCTGGGTCATGAACGCGGTGAGCACGCCGATGGTCAGCGGGAGGAGGAAGCAGAGCGCGACGGCGACGGCGGGCGCGTGCTCGGCGAGCAGGTACAGCGCGCGGCGCCCGGCACGGGGCCTGGTCAGGGGAACAGTGCTCATCGGCCACCGCCCGAGTAGTGCACGAAACGGCGCGAGGCGCGGATGAAGACCACGGTCGCCGCGAAGATGACGAGGAACAGCAGCCAGGCCATCGCCGAGGCATAGCCGGTCTTGAAGTACGCGAAGCCCTGCCGGTACAGCTCGGTGGAGTAGAACAGCAGCGAATTGGCGGGGTAGCCGATCAGGTCGTTGCTGGAGGAGGTGGCGTTCGCGGAGCTGGAGGCGACGAACGCCTCGGTGAAGTACTGGAAGGTGTAGATCATCCCGGTGAGCAGGGCGAAGAAGATCACCGGGGAGATCGCCGGGAGGGTGACGCTGCGGAACTTCTGCAGGGTGCCCGCGCCGTCGAGTTCGGCGGCCTCGTACAGCTCGCGCGGTACGTCGAGCATGGCGGCGGAGAAGATCACCATCACGTTGCCGCTCGCCCACAGCGCCATCAGGACGAGGCTGGGCTTGGACCAGGCCGGGTCCGAGAACCAGCCGGGTCCGTCGATCCCCACCCAGCCCAGCAGCCGGTTGAGCGGGCCGACGGGGTTCAGCAGCACGATGAACGACAGGGCCGCGGCCACCACCGGCACCATGGACGGCAGGAAGAACAGCGTGCGGTACACCGCCCGGCCGCGCTTGACGCGGATGATCACCCAGGCGGTGAACATGGCCCAGGCGGTGCGCAGCGGCACCATGACGACGACCATCCACAGGGTGTTGCGCACGGCCACCCAGAACGTGTCGGACTGGCTGAACAGGGCGCGGTAGTTGCGCAGTCCGACGAACTGGACCGGGCGGTAGGAGCCCGCCTGGAAGTCGGTGAGCGAGTAGTAGAGCGTGGCGGCCACCGGGTAGAGCACGAAGACGCAGAACCCGATGACGAACGGGGACAGGAAGGCCAGGACGACCCACCAGCGGGCCCCGCTCGCGCGCCGCCGCCCGCCCCGGGCGGCGCGCGTGCGCGCGCCGCCCGGGGCCTCGCCGACCGGGGCGAGAGTGGTCGTCATCTCTACTGCCCGCTCTCGGAGTTGAGGTCGTCGATCTTCTTCCCGACCCCGGCAAGGCCGCTCGCGGCACTGCTGACCTTGCCCTGCTCGTAGTCGAGGAGGAACGCCCGCCAGGTGTCCATGTCCTCGATGCCGGCGGGGGTGAGCGTCTTGTAGGTGGAGTTCTTGTTCTCGAAGACGTCGACGAACGGCTTCCAGTGCGGGTCGTTCCGCTTGTCCCAGGCCTTGAGTGCGGCGAACGTGGTCGGGATGTTGTAGACCGTGTCCGCGAGGGTGTTCAGGAACGTCGTGTCGGTGGTGAGCTGCTGGAGCGCGAAGAACGCCTCCTGCTTGTGCTGGGAGCCCGCCGACAGGTAGGCGACCGTGCCGAGTGTGCTGCCCGCCCCGTAGGTGCCCGACGACCCGTCCAGGACCGGCATCGGCACCACGCCGTAGTCGAAGTCCTTCTTCTCCGCGGCGATCTCGCCGACGTGCCACTCACCGTCGTACTCCATGGCCGCGGCCCCGGTCAGCAGCGGGTTCCCCGCGTCGTCGGCGTGCGGCTGGTAACGGCCCACGAACTTCTGGACGTTGGCCTCGCCGTAGTAGCCGATGAGGTCCTGGTCCCACTTCAGCAGCTGCTGCCACTTGGCGTCGGAGGCGAAGGTGGTCCTGCCGTCCTTGCCGTAGAACTCGGTGCCGCTGTGCGCGCCGGTGAACAGGTACCGGTTGACGTCGTAGTCGGAGCGGGGCACGAAGCCGTAGGTCTTGATCGAGCCGTCCGCGTTCTTGACGGTCAGCTTCTTGGCGTCGGCGGTGAGTTCGGCGAGGGTGGTGGGCGGCTTGGTGATACCCGCGGCCTTGAACATCTGCTTGTTGTAGTAGAGCGCGAAGGCGTCGGTCAGCAGCGGCAGCGCGCACTGCTTGCCCTGGTAGCGGGTGTAGGCGAGGGTCGCGGCCGGGAAGGTCTTCGCCGTGTCGATCTTGGCGGAGGTGAGGTAGGGGCCGAGGTCGGCGACCGTGCCGTTGTAACAGAACTTGGCCACGTTGTCGGGCGCCGAGCTGATGAAGACGTCGGGGGGATCGCCCGCGGCGACCGCCTTGGCGTAGGCGGCGTCGTCCTTGTTGGGGACGAACTTCACGGTCAGCCACGGGTACTTGGTGTGCAGCCGGCCGAGGGTCGCCTTGAAGGCGGCCACCTCGTTGGGGAGGTGGTTGAAGGTCCAGACGGTGACGGTGGTGGCCTGGTGCGAGGCGCCCGCGGAGATGGCGGTGTCGGGTTCTGACGACGAGGCCCCGGTGGACGTGCAGCCGGCCAGCAGCAGCACTCCTGCGGCCGTGACGGACACGACCCCGGTGACAGGCCCGGTGATAGGTTTGAACACTGATCGTCCTTCCTCGGAGACGGGATTCCCTGGGTGACGGATCGGTCGTCGGTCACCCGGGCACGGCAATGCCCGGTGACCTGAAGCGGCGGCGCTGTCCGGCAAGACGGCGTCGCCGCGGTGTTTCTCAGGACAGAGCCGAGGGCTCGGTCTGGGGGACAGGGGTGGTGGCGGCGGCGAAGGCGGCCTCGCGGGCCAGCTTCGCCGACATGGTGGTCGCTCCGGTGAGCACGGCGTCCTGGCCGAGCCCGGAGGCGACGACGGTCGGCCGGAACGTACTGAAATCGGCCAGATGACGGGCGACCGGTTCGAGCAGCAGATCGCCGTTGGCGCCGATGGCGCCGCCCAGCACGATCAGCGCCGGGTCGATCAGGGGTACGACACAGGCCACCACGTAGGCGACACTGCGGGCGGTGTCGTCCACGATCTCCAGCGCGCCCGGGTCGCCGGCGCGGGCGAGCGCGAAGACGGTGAGCGGGCTGCCGTCGCCCGGCAGTCCGCGCCGCCGGGCCTCGGTGCTGATGTAGCGGGCGCCCAGGTGCTCCTGCACCAGGTCCCGGCGCTGTCCGGCCGGCGCGATCATGCGGTCGCTGGGCAGGTAGCCTGCCTCGCCCGCGACCCCGGTGGCGCCCCGCCGGACCTTGCCGTCCACCACCAGCCCGAGACCGAGTCCGACGCCCAGGCTGACCAGGACGAAGTCGTCGGTCTCGGTGCCCAGACCGTGGGTGCGCTCGGCCAGCGCCGCGAGGTTCACGTCGTTCTCCAGCACCAGGGGCACGGGGACCGCCCGCCCGAGCGCCTCGCCGAGCCCGCTCCCGGCGTCGGGCAGTCCGGTGGTGTACGACAGCTGCCGTCCGTCCGGGCCGACCGCGGCCGGCAGTCCGGCGACGACCTGGGCGATCTCCGGGAGCTCCTTTCCGACCTGTCCGGCCAGGTCGACGCACATGTCCAGGATCTGCCCGACGAACGCGTCGGCGCCCCGTTCCCCGTGCTGCTCGGTCTCGGCACGCCCGCGGATCCGTCCCGTGACGTCGGCGACCGCGGCGCGGATCCTGCGGTGCCCGACGTCCACGCCGATCCCGAAGGCGCAGTCGGCGTTCACTCCGTACTGCGCCGGCGCCGGGCCCTTGCGGCCGGTCGCCGGGCCCACCTCGGTGATGACACCGCGCTCCAGCAGCAGCCCGACCGCGGCGGCGACCGTGGGCCGGGAGAGCGGGATCCGGCCCGCCAGATCCGTGGTCGTGACGGGACCGGCCTCGTCGATCGCCTCCAGAACGGCACGCCCGTTGAGGGAACGCAGCAACCGCTGCGGGCCTGCTGGATAACGGCGGGTCACGGTGCCCTCATCTCGCCATCAGACTCTGTAAGAAAGAAAGTTGCTTATTTATACGCTTGGGGGTGGCCGGATTCAACCCTCCCGGCCGGAGTACTCTGATCAGTGAGAGTTTGAAGACTCAAACATCTGCTCATCGGAGAACGTCATGCGCGTCGCGATCACCGGTTCCACCGGACTCATCGGTTCCGCCCTCACCCGCTCCCTCCTCGCCGACGGCCACCGCGTGCTGCGTCTGACCCGCGCCCGGACCGCGCCGCAGCGGGCGGACGGAACCGAATCCGCGGTCTGGGAGCCCGGCGCCCGACTGGACCCGGCCGTACTGGACGGCGTCGACGCCGTGGTGCACCTGGCCGGTGCCGGGGTCGGTGACCGGCGCTGGACCCAGACCTACAAGCAGGAGATCCGGCTCAGCCGCCTCCAGGGGACCCGGACCGTCGCCGAGGCGTGCGCCGAGGCCGCCCGGCCGCCCCGGGTGCTGGTCTCGGCCTCGGCCGTCGGCTACTACGGCGACACCGGCGACCGTGTCGTCACGGAGTCCGACCCGGCCGGGGACGACTTCCTGGCCTCCGTCTGCGTCGGCTGGGAGGCCGCCGCCGCGCCCGCCGAGCGGGCCGGCGTCCGCGTCGTCCACCCGCGCACCGGTCTCGTGGTCTCCGCCGACGGCGGCGCCTGGGGCAGGCTGTTCCCGCTCTTCCGGTTCGGCCTCGGCGGCCGGCTCGGCTCCGGCGACCAGTTCTGGCCCTTCATCTCCCTGCCCGACCACATCGCCGCCCTGCGTCACGCGATCGACCGTGACGACATCGCCGGACCCCTCAACCTCACCGCCCCCGAACCGCTGACGAACCGTGAGATCACCCGGGCGACGGGCCGCGTCCTGCACCGGCCCACCCTCGCCGCCGTCCCCGGCTTCGCGCTGAGGATCGCCCTCGGCGAGTTCGCCGACGGCATCACCGGCAGCTGCCGGGCCGTCCCCGCGGGCCTGCTGAAGACGGGCTTCACCTTCCGGCGGCCCGGCATCGAGGAAGCCCTGCGCGCCGCCCTGTCCCGGAGCTAGCCGATCGGGTCCGTCGTCCCCGCGGCCGCCAGGACCGCCGCCAGCGAGGAGCCCGGCTCGATCCGGTGGTCGTCGCCCATGGCCATCCGGTGCGCCGTCAGGATGTGGTCGCGGGTGGCGGCCGCGGCGGCCTCCGGGTCCCGGCGCTCGCACGCGTCGAGGATCGCCGCGTGGTGGTGCCCGGCCGGGCTGTGCCGCAGGTCGAAGTGCATCCGGATGCGCTCGGCCTGACCGGCGAGGCTCTCGATCTCGTGCAGCAGCACCGCGGACCCGGCGCGCTGGTAGAGCGCCATGTGGAAGCGGCGGTTGAGCTCGTTGAAGTCCCGCTGCGCATGCGCGCCGGACAGCGCGGCGTCCAGCCGCTCGTGCGCGTCCCGCATCGCCGCGAGGTCCTCCTCCCGCAGCCTCGGCACGGCGATGCGGGCGGCCAGCGTCTCCAGGTGGATCCGCAGCGCGGCCACCTCCTCCGCGAGCCCCAGATCCACCTCGGCCACCACCACACCCCGGTACGGCAGCCGTCGTACCAGACCGGCGCTGTCCAGCTGGAGGATGGCCTCGCGGACCGGGGTGCGGCTCAGCCCCAGGCTCGCGGCGATCTCCGTCGGGTCGAGCCGGTCCCCGGGGGCCAGCTCGCCGGACACAATGCGCTCCTGCAGGTGCTCGAACACCAGGTCAGCGGCGCGCCGCTGGATGCTGGGCATATCCACCCGCTCCTTCGTTCTTCCCTCTACCGACTGCGGACAACTTAGCGTCACGGCCTTGTCTGTACAGAATATCCAATGTTCAATGTCCAGAACATTGGATGCCAGAGCATCTGATGCCGACGCGTCGGATGCCCTGACCGACCGCACATCCCCGACGGAGTGCCCGTGACGATCTTTCTCACCGACGCCGACGTCCGAGCCGCCTTCGGCTGGCCCGAGGCCGTCGCCGCCCTGCGCGCCGCCTACTCGACGCCGCCGGACGAGGCCCGCTTCCCGCCCCGCACGATGGCCCGCGGCGAGGGCCTGTGGCTGCGCACCCTCAGCGGGGTGCCGGGCGACGGTGCCCCGATGGGCGCCAAGCTGATCGCCGCCTCCCCGCGCGCCCGGCGGGCCTCGTATCTGATCCCGCTCTTCGACCAGGACACCGTCGAACTGCTCGCCCTCCTCGACGGCAACGCGATCACCGGCTTCCGCACGGCGGCCACCTCGGCGCTCGCCGCCGACGCGCTCGCGCCCGCCGGCCCCCTGAAGGTCGGCGTGATCGGCTCCGGCTTCGAGGCCCAGCACCACGTCCGCGCGCTCGCCGCGATCCGCGCGCTCTCCTCGGTCACCGTCTTCAGCCCCGACCCGGCCAGCCGCGCCCGCTGCACGGACCGCCTCGCCGACCTGGGCGTGCCGTTGCACACGGCGGACAGCGCCGAAGCCGCAGTGGAGGGCGCCTCCCTGGTGCTCTGCGCGGCCCGCTCCCGCGACGAACGGCCGACCCTGCGCCAGGTGCCGGCGGGCGCCACCGTCGTCTCGATCGGCTCCACGCTGCCCGAACAGCGGGAACTGGGCGCGGAGGCGATCGAGCGGGCGGACCTGATCGTCGCCGACCAGGTCCACGAGGTGGCGTACGAGACCGGTGACCTGATCGCCGCGAAGAAGGCGGGCGTCGACTTCGCCGGGAAGCTGGTCCCGCTCGCCGACGTCATGTCCGGCCGGATCCAGGGGCGTTCGGACCCCGACGCGACCGTCGTCTACAAGTCCGTCGGCTCCGCCGTCCAGGACCTCGCCGTCGCCGCGATGTGCGTCCGCCGGGCCGCCGAACTCTCCCTCGGCACCGAACTGCCGGTCACCATCGCCCCGGTCGCGAAGTGAGGACCCCCGTGCTGCGCCGCGAACTCGACGACCCGGCCCTGCTGAAGAACGCCGCCTACGTCGACGGCACATGGCTGACGGCCCCGGACACCTTCGCCGTACACGACCCGGCCACCGGTGAGGTGCTGGCCCGGGTGCCCCTCCTGGACCGCGCGCGGACCGCCGCGGCGATCGACGCGGCGCACCGGGCACTGCCCGCCTGGCGCGCCCTGGCCGCCAAGGAACGGTCGCGGATCCTGCGCCGCTGGTACGACCTCGTCACCGCGCACGCCGACGACCTCGCCCGGCTCATCGTGCTGGAGGAGGGCAAGCCCTTCGCCGAGGCGCTCGGCGAGGTCGCCTACGCCGCCTCCTTCCTGGAGTGGTTCGCCGAGGAGGCCAAGCGGGTGCGCGGGGACGTGATGGCGGCCCCCGAGGCCTCGCGGCGGATCGTCGTCCTCAAGGAGCCGGTCGGCGTCTGCGCGGCGATCACGCCCTGGAACTTCCCGGCCGCGATGATCACCCGCAAGGCGGGCCCGGCACTCGCCGCCGGCTGCACCATGGTCCTCAAGCCCGCCGAGCAGACCCCGCTGACCGCCCTCGCCCTGGCCGAACTCGCCGAACGCGCGGGCGTTCCGGCCGGTGTCCTCAACGTGCTCACCGGCGACCCGCGCGAGATCGGCCCCGAGCTGACCGCCAACCCCCTCGTCCGGAAGCTCACGTTCACCGGCTCCACCGAGGTCGGCCGGCTGCTGCTCGCCCAGTCGGCGGCGACCGTCAAGCGGACCTCCATGGAACTGGGCGGCAACGCGCCCGTCCTGGTCCTCGACGACGCCGACCTCGACCTGGCGGTCGCGGGCGTGCTCGCGGCCAAGTACCGCAACACCGGGCAGGCCTGCATCAGCGCCAACCGGGTCTACGTCCAGGACGGCGTGTACGACGCGTTCGCCGCGAAGCTGGCCGAGAAGGTCGCCGGGCTCGTCGTCGGGGACGGCTTCGAGGACGGCGTACAACAGGGGCCGCTGATCGACGAGGACGCCGTCGCCAAGGTCGAGGCGCAGGTGGCCGACGCGGTCGCCAAGGGCGCCGAGGTGCTGCACGGCGGCCGACGGCACGCGCGCGGCGGGCTGTTCTACGAGCCGACCGTCCTCACTGGCGTCACCGCCGGCATGGCCGTGACCCGGGAGGAGACCTTCGGCCCGCTCACCCCGCTGATCCGGTTCACCGACGAACAGGACGCGGTCCGCGCCGCCAACGACACCGAGTTCGGCCTCGCCGCCTACCTGTTCGCCCGCGACGCCGAGCGCGTCTGGCGGGTCGGCGCCGCCCTGGAGGCGGGCATGGTCGGCATCAACACCGGACTCATCTCCAACGAGGTCGCCCCCTTCGGCGGCGTCAAGCAGTCCGGGACCGGCCGCGAGGGCTCCGTCTACGGCATCGAGGAATTCCTGGAACTCAAGTACCTCGCCTGGGAAGGCGCCGGCACCCCGAAGACCTGAAAGGACCGCACGGACATGGCCCGTTACACCCGCGCCGAAGCCCGCGAATGGGCGCGCGAGAACCTCGTCGGCGTCGTCAACTGCACCATCCCGTCGTTCACCGGCGACCTGAGGCACATCAACGAGAAGGCGATCCGCCACGACACCCGGCTCGCGATCGAGCACGGCTTCATGGGCACCCTGGGTGTCTCGGAAGTCTCCATCCAGCTCCCCGAGTACCTGGACTTCCTGAGGATCACCAAGGACGAGGCCGGCGAGTCGTTCCTCCTTGTCCACCACGGCAGTTGGAGCACGCTGGAGCAGAACATCGAGGCGGTGAAGGGAGCGGAGGAAGCGGGCGCCGAGCTGGTGCTGCTGTCCTACCCGCCGAACTTCTACCCGGAGACCGAGCAGGACGTCTACGACTACACCAAGGCCGTCTGCGACGCGACGAACCTCGCCGTCATGCTCTTCCCCATGTACCTGTGGGGGTTCAGCCCCCGCATCCACCCCTCCGACATCCCGGTCCGCCTGCTGAGGCGGCTCGTCGACGACTGCCCCAACATCGCCGCGATCAAGGCCGAGGGCGGGTTCCCCAGCATCCAGTCCGTCATCGAGTGCCACCGGCACTTCGGCGACGAGGTGGTCATCTCCATGCCCATCGAGGGAGAGCTGATCCCGCTCTCCCAGATCATGCCGCTCCGGTTCTCGGCCACCAGCGACCACGAGTACTACGGTCCGATGATCCCGCGCGCCTTCGATCTGCTGCGCGAGGGCAAGTACGACGACGCGGCCGACCTCTACTGGCGGCTGCACCCCGCCCGGAAGACCAAGTCCGGACTGGCGCCCGCCCTGCACGGCGGCGCCTTCCTCAACCGGCAGGCCTGGAAGTTCCAGGGCTGGCTCCAGGGCTACAACGGCGGCCCGCTGCGCCAGCCCACCCAGCGCATCCACGACGCCCAGATGACCGCCCTGCGCAAGGGCCTCATCGACGCCGGACTGGAACCGAGCATGGACCCGTTCCGCGACTTCTTCATCGGCCGCAACCCGGCCTAGCTCCCCGGTGGTCGCCCCGATCTCCCGCGTTAACCTGTGGTTATGTGCCCGAACCGCCTGGAAGGGGCCGCATCCGACCCGTCCCCGGCCGCGGGGACGGGGGCGCCGGTGCTGGCGCTTCGGCAGGCGGTGGTGAGTGTCGGGGGCCGGGGCGCGATCCTGCACCGGTGGGATCCCGGCGCGGGCCGGCTGAGCCTGGTCGCGGTGGACGGGGTCGGGGCCGGGGAGGCGGGGGCCTGGGCGGAGCTGGGGGAGGACCAGGACGTGCCGCCGTCCCGGGCGCTGCGGCGGGGTGTCCTGGTGCGGACGGCGGGGGACGACCTCGGGACGGGGGCGTCCGGCACGGTGGCGGTGCCGCTCATCGGCGCCGAGGGGCTGGTCGGCACGCTCTCGGTGCTGCTGGCCGAGGGCGCCGGGCCGGACGACCTGCAGCTGTCGTTCCTGCACGCGGTGGCGGCCTGGGCCGCCGAGCACCTGGAGCGCCCCGCCGGGCGCCCACCGCGCCAGGGGCCCGGGCCCGAGCAGGTGCGGACGGCCAAGGCGGTGGAGCTGACCGCGGCCCTCGCCGAGGCGGTGACGGTCCAGGACGTCGTACGGTCCGTGGCCCACCACGTCCTGGCCCCGTCCGGCGCCGACGGCCTGATCGTCTCCGTGTTCGAGGACGGCCGGCTGACCAGGGTCGGCGAGGTCGGATACCCGCTGGACTACCTCAAGCGCTTCGAGGGCCCACTGACCGCGGGCATGCCCGTCACCGACGTGCTGCGGACGCGGCGGCCGCAGTTCCTGGAGTCGCCGGAGCAGATCTACGAACGCTATCCGGGCGTCACGGACAAGATCCTGATGGGTACCTCGCCGAAGATGGCGTGGGCGTTCCTGCCGCTGATCGCCTCCGGACGCGCCGTCGGCGTCTCGGTCCTCTCCTACAACCAGCCGCGCGCCTTCAGCGACGAGGACCGTGCCCTGCTGACCACGCTCAGCGCCCTGGTCGGCCAGGCGCTGGAACGGGCCCGGCTGTACGACCTGGAGCACGCCCGCGCCCAGGAACTGCAGAGCGCCCTGCTGCCCCGGACCCTGCCCCGGCTGCCCGCCGCCGTCGCCGCCGCGCGCTATCTGCCGGCGGGCCGGGGCGAACAGGTGGGCGGCGACTGGTTCGACGTGATCCCGCTCTCCGCCGACCGGGTCGCCCTGGTGGTGGGCGACGTGATGGGCCACGGCATCGCCGAGGCCGCCACCATGGGCCGGCTGCGCACCGCCGTACGCACCCTCGCCGACCTGGACATGGCCCCGGACGAACTGCTGGGCCACCTCAACGACCTGGTCAGCGACCTGGGCGAGGACTTCTACGCGACCTGCCTCTACGCCGTCTACGACCCGGTCGGCCGCACCTGCTGCTACTGCCTGGCCGGTCATCCGCCGCCGGTCTTCGTGTTTCCCGACGGCACCGTGCACAGCCCCGTCCTGAGCCCCGACCCGCCGCTCGGCGCGGCCACCCCGCCGTTCACCGCGCACGAACTGCCGCTGCCCGACGGGAGCCTGGTCGTGCTGTGCACCGACGGGCTCATCGAGTCCGCGGGCCAGGACGCCGACCAGGGGCTGGCCAGGCTGGTGCGGCTGCTGTCCGGGGCCGCCGTGCGCCCGGCCCGCTTCGACGAGGGAGTGCGTGGCCTGGAGGAGCTGTGCGACACGGTCGTCGCGGCCCTGCTTCCCGATCGGGGCGAGACGACCGACGACGCGGCCCTGCTCATCGCCCGCACCCGGGCCCTGCCTACCGCGGACATCGCCTCTTTCGACCTGCCTGACGACCCCCGCGCGGCCGGCCAGGCCCGCGCACACGTTCGAGACCAGCTTGCGCGTTGGGGCCTTGACGACCTGGCGATGACCACCGAACTCCTGGTGAGCGAGCTGGTCGGCAACGTGATCCGGCACGCCAAGGGCCCCATGCGGCTACGGCTGCTGCGCAGCCGCATCCTGACCTGCGAGGTCTACGACGGCAGCCTCAGCACCCCGCGCATCCGCCAGGCCACCTACACCGACGAGGGCGGCCGCGGCCTCCAGCTGGTCGCCGCCCTCTCCCGGCGCTGGGGCGCCCGCTACCTCCGCGACGCCAAGTGCATCTGGACCGAGCAGGACATCCCGGACGGCACCGGGGACCGGGCCGGGGCCGCGCCCTGAACCCACCGCGCGTGGCGGACCCCGGGAACCGGCTCCCTAGGCCACGAAGCCCACATGGGCCAGGGCCTGCTTCAGCAGCACGCCGTGACCGCCGGGCATCTCGCCCTGCACGGCCAGGGACACCGCCTCCTGAGGGCTGAACCACACCAGGTCGAGGGCGTCCTGCCGGGGCCGGCAGTCACCGGTCACCGGCACGATGTAGGCCAGCGACACCGCGTGCTGACGCGGGTCGTGGTACGGCGTGACACCCAGCGTCGGGAAGTACTCGGCCACCGTGAACGGCTGCAGGGAGGCCGGCACCCGGGGCAGCGCGACCGGGCCCAGGTCCTTCTCCAGGTGGCGCAGCAGGGCGTCGCGGACCCGCTCGTGGTGCAGGACGCGGCCGGAGACGAGGGTCCGGCTGACCGTGCCGTCCGGGCCGATGCGGAGCAGCAGGCCGATGCTGGTGACTTCGCCGCTGTCGTCGACGCGCACGGGCACGGCCTCCACGTACAGGATCGGCATACGGGCGCGAGCCATCTCCAGCTCGTCGGAGGAGAGCCAACCGGGCGTGGTTTCGGTCATGTCAGACATTGCTTGATCATACTTTCCGGGTGGGGCGCGCGCTCAGTCGCGGCCGGGGTCCGATACGGGAAGTCCGTAGAGGCGACGGGCGTTGTCGCGTCCTGTCCAGGCGGCGATCCTCACGGCGTCGGTCGGGCTCATCTCGTCGGCGTCCACCCGGTCCTGGAGCAGACCGGCCAGCCCCTGCCGGAAGGACAGCGCGCCGAGATGATGGAACTCGGCCACACCATAGGCGTCCGAGCTGTACAGCAGTTTGCGGAACGGGGTGATCTCCATCGCCTCCGCCAGGACGGCGGCCGCCCGGGCCGGTCCCACATGATGCAGGGTGAGCCCGACATCGAGGTGAACATGCTCGAACACCGCGGCCAGATAGGCGGCTTGGCGGTGGAAGGGCCAGCAGTGCAGCAGGAGCACCGGGACGGTGCCGACGGTCAGCCGCAGCCAGTCGGTGAGCAGGGCCGGGTCCGCGCGGTGCAGCCGCAGGTCCGAGTCGCCGAAACCGGCGTGGAGTTGGAGCGGCAGCCCGAGACCGACGGCGGTCCACAGCAGGTGGCGCATGAGCACCGGGTCGGTGAGCCGGCCGCCGCGGGCGCCCCAGAGCGCGGCCGCCCGGGTCACCTCGGAGTACGTCGGCCGGGCCGGGTCCAGGTCGAAGCCGGTGCGGTAGGCGGCCACCGACTTGACCGCGACCACCCCCGGCCGCCGTACCGCCTCCTCGGCCGCCGCCCGGAAGGCGCCCGCGTACTCGTCCGCCTCGATGCCCCGCGCGGCCACCGCCTCGGCGATGCTCTCCAGCCGCACCACCTCGTACGCGGTGGCGTCGGCCGCCGCCGCGAGTTCGGCGGGGGAGGTGACCGGATGCGGGGTGTAGCCGGTGTCCACGCAGAACGTCTCCGTGTGCGCGGCTCTCAGGAACCGGCGGTTGACCTCCTGCCAGCCCAGTTCGGTACGGCGTGCCAGGTAGTCGGCGGCGGGGGCGTGCCGGGGCAGGTCGAGCAGGGGTGCGCAGTGCCGTCGTACGGCCAGGCCGACCGGGCTGTCGAACGGCGACACGCCCGGCCAGGCCTCGCCCTCGGTCAGCAGCGACTCGAAGTCCGCCGGTTCGAGGTCGGCGGTGACCGCGCCGTGGCAGTGGTGGTCGACGAGAGGGAGCGCGTCGAGGGTGTCCAGGACCGGTCCCGTCATCAGTACTTCCAGCGGTAGGCCGCCGCCACCCCGGCGTCGTCGAGATCGGCCACGGAGGCCGTCTCGCCCTCGCGTACGGCGACCACCGCGTCGGCGAGGACCGGGCCGAGCGCGGTGCGCAGCACCTCGTCCTCGCGGAACGCGTCGACGGCGTGGGAGAGCGAGGTCGGCAGCCGTCGTACACCCCGGGCCACCGCCTCGTCCGGGATCAGCCGGGCCGGGTCGTCGACGACCTCCTCGGGCAGCGGCGCGGCCGAGGCGATCCCGTCGAGTCCGGCGGCGATGACGCAGCCCAGGGCCAGATACGGGTTGGCGGCCAGGTCGACCGGCTTGACCTCCAGGTTGGCGTCCTGGCTCTGGTGGCCGTTGGTGCCGGTGACGATCCGGACCGCGGTCTCCCGGGTCTCCCGGCCCCAGGCCGTGAACACCCCCGCCCACTGGGAGGGTTTGAGCCGCAGATAGCTGGCCGGGCTCGGCGCGGTCACCGCCGTCAGCGCGGGCAGCCGCGTCAGCAGCCCGGCCACGAACGACTCGGCCTCGCCCGTCATGCCGTACCGGCCCTCGCCCCCGGAGTGCAGGTTGACGCCGTGGCGCCAGACGGAGAGGTGGAGATGGCCGCCGTTGCCGACGCCGCGCTCGGTGACGGCCGGGGAGAAGGAGGCCCGCAGCCCGTACTTGTGCGAGACCGCGCGGATGGTCTGCCGCACCAGGACGCTCTGGTCGGCCGCCGCCACCGGGTCCAGGGCGCCGGTGGAGAGCTCGAACTGGCCGGGGGCGTACTCGGGATGCAGCTGCGCGACCGGCACCTCCTGCTTCTCGAAGGCCGCGAGCAGGTCGGCGGTGTAGTCGCTCAGCTCGATCTGCCGGGTGGCGCCGTACGCCGGAGCCGTGGTCGCCGGGGCGAACTCGTCGTTGGGCGCGGCGGCCCGGCCGAGCGACCACTCGATCTCGATGCCCGCCTTGAAGGTGAGGCCGTGCCGTGCCTCGGCGTCGGCGACGATCCGGCGCAGGAAGGTGCGGCTGCACCCGGGGTGCCGGTCGCCCTCCTGGGTGATCCGGTCGACCGGCGCCCACGCCCAGCCGGGCTGCGCGGCCAGCACCACCAGCCGGTCCAGGTCCGGGTAGAGGCGCAGATCGCCGTCGGGGGAGCCGAGCACGTCGGTGCGCACGATCGCGTCGTTGGCCAGGAAGGTGTCGAACACGGGGGACATCCCGACGCCCCACGCCACCGCCGACTGGAGCCGCTGCCAGGGAACGGTCTTCACCCGGCAGATCCCTGCGGTGTCCACATAGGCCAGCACGATCCCGCGCACACCCTGCGCGGACAGTTCGTGGGCGAGGGCATGGGCCCGGGCATGATCGCCGGTGCGCCCACCGGGCACGGGGTCGACCAGGGGTGGCATACGACGTCCTCCTCGACGGGCTCGGATGCACGCGTCCCGGTCAGGGTTTCACGGCGACCGTGCCGAACTGCGGCACCGGCGCCGGGGAGTCGGCCCCGGCGCGCCACTGCGAGCACGGCACCAGCCCCGGCTCCAGCGGGTCGAGCCCCTCGAAGAGGCCGGCGATCTCGGCGCGGGTCCGGGCGGTGATCGGCGGGGTGGCGTGCGCGTTCCAGAACCGCGTCGCCGCGATGTCGCCCTGCCCGCCCACCTCCGCGTCGGCCGTCGGACGGGTGAGGACACTGCCCGAGGGCACCGCGGCCATGATCCGCCGCACCACCTCGCGGGCCGTTCCGGTGTCGAGGACGAAGTCGAGGATGCCCGGCAGCATCCCGGCGACCCGCTCGCCGACCTGCTGGTCAGCGGTGCAGTTGTCGCGGCCGCGCATGGGTTCTTTCGGGGCCTCTCGGTCGTATGAGCGACACTGGTGTACGAATGCCGTCCCCGACCGGAAGCAGGACATGTCCGCCTCGCCCGCGTCCCTCCTCGCCACGCCCGACCTCCCTTCCGGCCCCGCCGACATCCGGCTCGTCGTCACCGACATGGACGGCACCCTCCTCGACGACGAGAAGCGCGTCCCCGAGGGACTCTGGCCGATGCTGGCCGAACTGCGCCGCCGCGGGGTGCTGTTCAGCCCCGCCAGCGGCCGTCAGTACGCCACCCTGGCCCGGCAGTTCGCCGAGGTCGCCGAGGGCATGGTCTTCATCGCGGAGAACGGCACCTACGTGGTGCGCGACGGCGTCGAACTCAGCTCGGACGTCCTGGCCCCGGCCGTCGCCGCCGGCCTCGCCCGGACCGTACGGCGCCTGGTCGCGGACGGGGTGGACGTGGGGGCGGTGGTCTGCGGGAAGCGGGGGGCCCATGTGGAGCGGCGGGACGAGGCGTTCCTGGCGGAGGTGCGTCAGTACTACGTCACACACCACATCGTCGACGACCTCACCGCCGTCGACGACGACGTCATCAAGGTCGCCCTCTTCGACTTCGGCCCCGCCGCCCGCACCACCGCCCCCGCGCTGGCCGCCTACGCCGGCACCCACCAGGTCGTCGTCTCCGGCGAGCACTGGGTCGACGTGATGAACCGCACCGCCAACAAGGGCACCGCCCTGCGCGGCCTCCAGCGCGAGCTGGGCATCACCCCCGCCCAGACCATGGTCTTCGGCGACTACCTCAACGACCTGGAGATGCTCGACGCCGCCGACTGGTCCTTCGCCATGGCCAACGCCCACCCGGACGTCATCGCCCGCGCCCGCCACCTCGCCCCGTCCAACAACGACAACGGGGTGCTCCGCACCATCGCCCGGGTGCTCGGCATCTGATGCCGGTGCGGGGTGGTACGGCGTTCAGGGCTTGACCAGCCGGTCCTGCTCGACCAGGGGTGTGCCGTCGTGCCAGGGCAGCGGCTTGCCGAAGCGGACGAGTCCGCCGTGGAGGGCGGGGTCCACGCCGTCGGCGAAGACCAGGTCGAGGACGGCGCGGGCGGCGTCGGCGGGGGACTGGGCCTGGCTGAAGTCGCTGAACCAGGGCCGGGAGGTGGCGGTGTCGACCATGCCCGGGCAGACGGAGGCGATCAGGGTGCCGGCCGCCAAGTCCTGTTCCCGGCGTTCGGCCGCGACCGCGCGGACCGCGGCGACCTGGGCCACCTTCGAGGGCACGTTCAGCCAGACCGGCCACCCGGCCTCGGCGGCGGTGCGCTGGTGGATCGCGCTGCGCCAGGACTCCACGGCGTACTCGACCTGGTCGAGGCTCGCGCCGTCGAACAGGTGGTGCAGCCGGGGGTCGAGGTGACCGAGGGTGCCGAGCGAGCTGGCCACGACCAGCAGCCGGCCGCCGGGACGCAGCACGGGACCGAAGGAACGCAGGATCGCGTGGGTGGCGGTGTTGGAGACGTCGATGAACTCGTCGGCCCGCTCGGACTGCGACTCGTCGGGCAGCACCCGGGCGACCGCGTTGGACAGGACGACGTCCACCCCGCCGTGCCGGGCGCGTAGCTCGTCGGCGAGCCGGGCGACGGCGTCGGTGTCGGTGACGTCCAGGACGTGGCCCTCGACCCGGGCGCGGGTGCCGGGCAGCCGGGCCACCTCGACGGCGGCGTCCGTCACCCGTCGCTGGTCGCGGCCGGTCAGCAGGACCAGGTCGGCCGGGTCCAGCCGGGCGGCGAGGCCCTCCACGAGAGCGCGGCCGAGGCCCTGGTTGGCGCCTGTCACGAGGGCGATGCGGGCGATGCGGGAAGTCTTCATGCCCACAACGCTAGGAACGCCGTATCCATGAGTCCAACGAAAGTTCGGCACAGCTGGTATGCGTAAACGTCATGGACTTCAACGATGTGTCCCTCACCGCGCTGCGGGTCTTCCGCGCGGTGGCCGAACAGGGCACCTTCACGGCGGCCGCCGCCACGCTGGGCTACACCCAGTCCGCGGTGTCCCGGCAGATCGCGGCGATCGAACGGGCCGCGGGCGCCGAGCTGCTGGAGCGGCGGCGGGACGGGGTACGGCTCACGGCCGCCGGACGCGTGGTCATGTGGCGGGCGACGGTGGTGCTCGACGCGATCGAGGCGACGGCACGGGAGCTGTCCGGGCTGCCAGCCGAGGGCGGGACGGTCCGGCTGGGCTGGTTCCCCACCGCGGGTGTCGTCCTGGTGCCCCGGGCCCTGACCGCGCTGCGCCGCACGGACCCCGGACTCCAGGTCGTCGGCCGCGAGGGCACCACCCCCGCACTGGTCCGCGCCCTGCGCGCCGGCAGCCTCGACCTGGCCCTGCTCGCCTCGGCTCCGCCGTTCCGGCCGCCCGACGCCGAGTCGCCGCCGCTGGTGCTGCAGACCCTCGTCGAACGCGCCCTGTGCCTCGCCCTGCCGGCCGCCCACCCCCTGGCCCGCGGTGACTTCGTGGACGTCGCCGATCTGCGCGGGCAGCGCTGGATCGTCGGCTCCGCCTCCGGGGAGGACCGGCTGATGGGGGTGTGGCCCGGTCTGGACGAGCGGCCGGAGATCGCGCACATCGCCCGGGACTGGCTGGCCAAGCTCCACCTCGTCGCCGCCGGCTGCGGCCTGACCACCGTGCCCCCCGCGCTCGCCGCCGCCGCGCCGCCGGGCGTCCGGATCCTGCCCGTCCGGGGCGGGCCCCAGGAACAGCGGCGCCAGCTCCTGGCCCGGCTGCCGCACCCGCCGGCCGAGGCGGTCGTCCGGGTGGCCGCCGCCCTGCGGACGGCGGCGCTCGCGGGGGACGCGCCGGACCGGTCCAAGTGACACTCCGGGGCGGAGAGTTGCCCCGGAGGCTCCGCCGCGCCTCAGGAATACGGGCAAACATGAACAAAGGTCGCCCGCCGTGTCCTGCGTGCGAGGGCCAACCAGCGAGACGGTACTTACCGCCTCGGCTTGTCCGGACATAACATCGGTCCCCGCATGAACACGATGACGCTCTGGCACATATCCGGCTGGGAGTTCGCCGCCCTGGCATTCGCCGCGCTGCTGGTCGGCTTCTCGAAGACCGCCGTCAGCGGGGCCAACACCGTCAGCCTCGCGGTCTTCGCCGCGATCCTCCCGGCCCGCGCCTCCACCGGCGTGCTGCTCCCGCTGCTCATCGCGGGCGACGTGCTGGCCGTCGCGACCTACCGCAGGCACGCCCACTGGCCCACGCTGTGGCGGCTGTTCCCGGCGGTCGCGGCCGGAGTGGTGATCGGCACGGTGTTCCTGGTCTGGGCCGACGACGCGGTCGTACGGATCTCGATCGGCGCGATCCTGCTGCTGATGGCCGGGGTCACGCTGTGGCGGCGGCGCAGGGCCGAGCGTCCCGACGACCCGGACGCGGTCACCACCCGGGCGGGCCGGGCGAAGGCCGGTTCCTACGGCGTCCTCGGCGGCTTCACCACGATGGTCGCCAACGCGGGCGGCCCGGTGATGTCGATGTACCTGCTGTCCGCGGGCTTCCGGAAGCTCGGCTTCCTGGGCACCTCGGCGTTCTTCTTCCTCATCGTGAACGTCTCCAAGGTCCCCTTCAGCGCCGGGCTCGGCCTGATCGACGGCAACTCGCTGCTGCTCGACGCCGCGCTCGTGGTGTTCGTCGTCCCCGGCGCCGTCCTCGGCAAGTGGGCGGTGACCCGGATCAACCAGCGGCTGTTCGAGCAGCTGGTCATCGCCGCGACGATCGTGGGCGGGCTCCAGCTACTCCTGCGCTAGCCGGTCCAGCAGTCCGGGCAGCCCCGCGAAGGAGTCCAGCACCCGGTCCGGGGCGCCGCTCGCCCGCTCCAGGGTGTCCGGCCGGAACTTCCCCGTCCTGACCAGCACGCCCGTGATACCGAGGCGCTGGGCCGCGAGCACGTCCGACTCGACGTCGTCCCCGATCATCAGCGCCTCGGCGGCAGCCACCCCGAGACGCTCCAGCGCCGCCTCGAAGAAGGCCCGCGCCGGCTTCCCGGTGACCTCGGCCTCGACCCCGGCGGCGGCCTCCAGCCCCGCCAGGAACGCGCCCGCGTCCAGCTGGAGCCCCGCCTCCGTGCGCCAGTACAGGTTCCGGTGCATGGCGACGAGCCGCGCACCCCGCTGCAGCTGCCCGAACGCCCGGTTCAGTGCCGTATAGCCGAACTCCGGCCCGGCACCCCCGAGCAGGACGACATCCGGTACGACGGTGTCGTCGTCCGCCGCCACGAGGGTCACCCCGGCCAGGTCCTCCCGTACGTCCCCGCTGTTGAGCAGTGCGCACCGGGCCCCGGCCAGGTGGACGGCCGTCGCGGCGGGCGCGGTGAGGATGTCCTCGGCCGTCACCGGGAAGCCCGCCGCCACCAGCGTGTCCGCGATCGAGGCCCGGGTCCGGGAGGTCGTGTTGGTCACCAGCGCGACACCGAGACCGGCCTCGCGGACCGTCCGCAGAGCCTCGACCGCGCCGGGCAGCGGGCGCCAGGACACGGTGAGCACCCCGTCGATGTCGATGAGCACCCCACGCGCGGAAGCCATGCCAGGACCATAGCCGCGCGGGGCCCGCGGACCCGGGAATGCGACGGCGGGGGGCGTTGTTGGACCGGTCGTGATTGACATGCTCGGCTCAGTAAGTCCGGGTGTGGGCGAAGGGAGAACCTCATGGCACGCAGTACCGCGCGTCCCGTCGTCAGGCTGAAGTCGACGGCCGGGACCGGTGTTACCTACGTGACCCGCAAGAACCGCCGGAACGACCCCGACCGGCTGGTCCTGCGCAAGTACGACCCGGTGGCCGGCACGCACGTCGACTTCCGCGAAGAGCGCTGAGGCGCGGAGCGTCCCGGCGCAGCGCGTCGAAGCGAAGTGCACCACCGCCCCAGGAAGGAAACCCCATGAAGCCCCGCATCCACCCCGACTCCCGGCTCGTGGTCTTCCGCGACCGCGCCGCGGACGCCACGTTCCTGACCCGCTCCACCGCCGACTCGTCCCGGACGATCGTGTGGGAGGACGGCAACACCTACCCCCTGGTCGACGTCGAGATCTCGTCCGCGTCGCACCCCTTCTACACCGGCAGGGCGCGAGTCCTGGACAGCGCCGGCCGGGTGGAGCTTTTCGAGCGCCGCTACGGCCGTACCGCGGCCGCTCGCGGCTGACCGTCCCCGCGGCCGACACGAGGAGAACAGCACCATGAAGGTACGCAAGTCCCTGCGTTCACTGAAGGCCAAGCCCGGCGCCCAGGTGGTCCGCCGCCGCGGCGTGGTCTACGTGATCAACAAGAAGGACCCCCGCTTCAAGGCCCGCCAGGGCTGACGGAGCTTCCCCTCCACGACGGCCGTCCGGCACCCCGCCGGGCGGCCGTCCCGCGTCCGGGCCCGTGGGCGGCACCCCGTACGCTCGCCCCATGTCCCCGCACGTCCTGATCCTCGGCGGCACCGCCGAGGCCCGCGAACTGGCCGCCGCGCTCGCCCCGCGTCCCGGTGTGCGCGTCACGACCTCCCTGGCGGGGCGGGTCACCCGGCCCGGCGCGCTGCCGGGCGAGGTGCGCGTCGGAGGCTTCGGCGGGGCGACCGGACTGGCGGGCTGGCTGCGCGAGCGGCAGGTGGACGCCCTGGTAGACGCCACCCACCCCTTCGCCGAGACGATCACCGCGAACGCGGCCCGGGCCGCGGCGGAGACCGGGGTCCCGGCCGTGGTGCTGCGCCGCCCCGGGTGGCGGCCGAGCCCCGGAGACCGCTGGCACCCGGTCGGGTCGCTGGCCGCGGCGGCGGACCTGCTGCCGCGCTTCGGCCCCCGGGTCCTGCTGACGACCGGCCGCCTCGGCCTGTCCGCCTTCGCCCACCTGACCGACCGCCACTTCGTCGTACGGTCGGTGGAGCCCCCCGAACCCCCCCTGCCGCCGCACACCGAGGTGCTGCTGGCCCGCGGGCCGTTCACCGTCGCCGACGAGACCGCGCTGCTCCGCGAGAACCTGATCGACGTCCTGGTCACCAAGGACAGCGGGGGAGCGGCGACGGCCGCCAAGCTCACGGCCGCCCGCGAGTCGGGGCTGCCCGTGGTCGTCGTACGGCGCCCGCCGCTGCCGGACGGAGCCACCGCGGTCCCGGACGTGGCGGGCGTACTGGAGCGGCTGGGGCTCGGCCCCGCCTGAGCACCGCACGGCGAGGCCCGCGCGCTCACGCCGCCTCGGCGGCCGGCTCCCACTCCCCGGCCCGTTCGGGCAGACCGTCGGTCAGGTCCTCGACCAGCAGCCGCTTGGCGATGGTGTCGACGGCGGCCCGCAGGTCGGCGCCCGACGGACGGCCGAGGTCCTCCTGCACCCGGCCCTTCAGCCAGCTGCCCCAGGCGTGACCGAGGACCTGGGCCTCGTGGTCGCCGGCCTCGGTGAGCGAGAGATAGGGGCCGGTACGGGTCAGGTAGCCCTCGTCCACCGTGCGGTCGAAGACGGGCAGCAGCACCTCCGGCGGCAGCCGGCGGCGGGCGGCGATCAGACCGAGGTGGCCGTGCCCGACCAGGCGGGTGTGCAGTTCGACCTGCATCACCGCCCAGGCCTCGGCGATGTCCAGCCGGGTGCCGGAGTCGCGGATGATCCGGCGCGCGGTGTCCAGGTCGGCCCTGCCGATGATCTTCGCCACGGCCGCCTCCAGCACCCGCTGCGAGTCCGGCCCGTGCGGCGAGGCGAACCCCTCGCCCATGTCGGTGGAGCCGAGCCGCGCGCTGTCCCGGAGCTGGACCTGCTTGAGGAACAGGGCGACCACGAACCCGACGCCCGCGACCGGCACCGTCCACAGGAACACGGTGTGGATGGTGTCGGCGTACGCCTGGATGATCGGCTCGGCGGCGGCCGCGGGCAGCCGGTGCAGGCCCTCCGGGCTGGTGGCCGCCTTGGCGACGACCGCCGGGTCCAGGGCGCTCGCCCCGGTGGCGGCGGTGATCCCGTCCGCGAGGTTCGGCTTGAGCGCGTTGGCGTAGATGGTGCCGAAGACGGCCGTACCGAACGAACTGCCCAGCGTACGGAAGAAGGTGACGCCGGAGGTCGCGGTGCCCAGGTCGGCGTAGTCGACGGTGTTCTGCACGGCGATCGTCAGCACCTGCATGCTCAGACCGATGCCGGTGCCCAGCACGAACATGTACAGGGACTCCAGCCAGACCCCGGTGCCCGGCCCCATCAACGACATCAGGTACAGGCCGGCGCCCATGACCAGCGAGCCGACGATCGGGAAGACCCGGTACCGGCCGGTCCTGCTCACCACGTTCCCGCTGAAGATCGACGCGATGAGCAGACCGATCACCATCGGGAGGGTGCGGACCCCCGAGATCGTCGCCGAGTTCCCGTCGACGTACTGGAGATAGCTCGGCAGATACGTCATGGCGCCGAGCATCGCGAAGCCCACGATGAAGCTGAGGATCGAGCAGACCGTGAAGACCGGGTTGCCGAACAGCCGCATCGGCAGCATCGGTTCCTTCGCCCGGGTCTCCACCCAGCAGAACGCGGCGAGCGCCGCCGCACCGCCCGCGAACAGGCCGATGACGGTGCCCGAACCCCACGCGTACTCGTTGCCGCCCCAGCTCGTCGCCAGGATCAGGGCGCTCGCGCCGACCGCGACCAGCGCGATGCCCAGATAGTCGATCACCGGCCGGGACGCCGACCTCACCACCGGGATGGTGCGGGCGGCGGCCACCACCACCAGGACGGCGATGGGCACGTTGACGTAGAACGCCCAGCGCCACGACAGATGGTCGGTGAACACCCCGCCGAGCAGCGGCCCGATGACCGTGGCCACGCCGAACACCGCGCCGATCGCGCCCTGGTACTTGCCGCGCTCCCGCAGCGGGATGACGTCCGCGATCAGCGCCATCGCGGTGACCATCAGCCCGCCCGCGCCGATGCCCTGCATCGCCCGCCAGGCGATCAGCAGCGACATGTTCGTGGCCAGACCGCAGAGGAACGAGCCGGTGATGAACACGATCGCCGAGACCTGGAAGACCGCCTTGCGGCCGAACAGGTCGCCGAACTTGCCCACCAGGACGGTCGACACGGTCTCCGCGAGGAGGTACGCGGTGACCACCCACGACATGTGCGCGGCGCCGCCCAGGTCCGACACGATCGTCGGCAGGGCCGTGCCCACGATCGTCTGGTCCAGGGCCGCGAGCAGGATGCCCAGCACGATCGTCACGAAGACGACGTTGCGCCGACGGGTGTCCAGCACGGGCGGCTGCGCGGTGTCGGGCAGTGCGGATTCCTCGGTGGACGTCACGAGGTCACTGTCACACCGCTGGGCTACCCGCGCATACCCTGCGAAACCGTCTGAGTGACGGTCAGTTCTCCTTCGGCCCCCCGGGGTGGCGGCGCAGCAGATAGGTGTCCATGATCCAGCCCTTGCGCTCCCGTGCCTCGGCCCGCAGCCGCTCGATCCGGGGAGCCGCCTCGGCGATCGGGCCCGCGACCAGGATCTCGTCCGGAGTGCCGAGGTAGGCGCCCCAGTAGATGTCGATGTCCTGGTCCGCGTACCGCCGGAAGGTCTGGTGCGCGTCCAGCATCACCACCACGTCGTCCACCCCGTCCGGGAGCCCCTCGGCGAGCCGCCGCCCGGTGGTGATCTGCACCGGCCGGGCCACCCGGTTCAGCCCCGTGCGGTGCCGGGCCACCAGCGAGGACACACTGCTGATCCCGGGCACCACGTCGTACGCGAAGACCACCGCGCCCCGCTCCAGCACCTCCTCCAGGATCGCCAGCGTGCTGTCGTACAACGACGGATCGCCCCACACCAGGAAGGCGCCGGTCTGCTCCTCGCCGAGTTCCTCGCGGATCAGCCGTTCGTAGATGTCCGCGCGGGCGCTGCGCCAGTCCCCGACGGCCGGCGAGTACGCGCCGCCGCTCGCCGCCCGGTCCCGCTCCGGGTCCCGCGCCTCGACCAAGCGGTAACCGCCGTCCGGTATGTGTGTGTCGAGCATGTCCCGGCGCAGCTGGGTCAGGTCGTTCTTGACCTCGCCCTTGTCGAGCAGGAAGAACACGTCCGTGTCCCGCAGCGCCCGGACCGCCTGGAGGGTGAGCTGGTCGGGGTCGCCCGCGCCGATACCGATGACATGAATCTTTCGCACACCCCCGAGTCTGCCGCATGCCACTGACAGCGGGTCACCCCGGTGCTACGCGGTACCGCGCAGCCGGGGCGCCTCGGCGCCGGCGTCGACGCTCCCGCCCTCGCTCTCCATGCGCCCGGCCAGCTCCCGCGCCCACCGGGCGAGCCCCTCGACATCCATCCCGTGCGGCCGCCGCACCCCGCTGCCGGCCGCCCACTCCTCGACCGCGCCCGCGCCGCGCCGCAGCAGCCGCGCCCCGCCGGTCACGTTCCCCCGGGCCGCGTGCGTGAGCCCCACCGCCAGCTGGGCCAGCCCCCGCCACAGCGTCCGCTCCTCCTCGGGACCGGACTTCCAGGCGTCCTCGAACACCTCGTGCGCGTGGAACGGCTTCCCCGCGTCCAGCAGCGCCTGGGCCTCGCCGACCGTCTCCCGCGGAGCCCGCACGACCCCCTCGGGCTGCCGCTCGACGCCGCGCGCACCGTAGGGCAGCGGCCGCCCCAGCCCGTCGCGCGGCCGGGCACTGCGCGCCCGCCCCTCGGCGTCCCGGTCCCGTGCCCCTGTCCCCGCGTCTTCCATACGACCGATTGTCCCCCCTCCCCACGCCCGCTTTCGGCCCGCCCGGGTCCGTGGGGTAAGGTGCTGTTCGCGCGATCACGCGGATCACCGCGAGTGAGCGCACCGGGACGTGGCGCAGCTTGGTAGCGCACTTGACTGGGGGTCAAGGGGTCGCAGGTTCAAATCCTGTCGTCCCGACGGTGTTCACCAGCGGGTCTGTCGGCAACGGCAGGCCCGCTGGTGTGTTTGCGGGACACGCGTACGGGGCGACGGTGACGCTGTCGATCAGTGGTGCGTGGCGGGAGCGGAGCGGTACGTCGGGGAAGGTGTCCGACGCGTAGCCGACGCCGTCGAAGTTCGGTTGCTCCTCGGCGCGGAAGGTGATCGTGTTGGGTCCCTTCTCCAGCCGGACCGCGACGGTCAGTTCCCAGAAGTTGTTCCGGTGGAAGGTGTGCGGGAAGGCGACGCGTCGTGTCCCGCCGCCGTTGACGGTGATGTCGGCGTGGCGGGCGAGCGGGTCCGGGTTGTAGTGGGTGGCCTCGGCCTGTTCGGGGTTGGCGTAGCGGACGCGCAGCGCGTGCAGGCCGGTCCGGTCCGCGGCGACGGTGAAGGCCGCGGTGTTGTCGTTCCCGGGGGCGCCGCCGATGCCGGTGATCGCGGTGCCGCCGCTGGCCAGGGAGAGGGGGGTGAGGGTGGCCGAGCCGGCGAGTTCGGCGGTCCGCGCCTCGTACGTACGGGCCCGGAGCGTGCCTCGTGAGGGCGTGACCGTGACGCGGTCGACGAGGGTGGTGGACGAACCTCCGGTCAGTGTCACCTTGTTGATGCCGCCGGAGAGGGAGACCGCGACCGCGCCGGTGCCCTTGCCCAGGCGCAGGACGTCGTGCCCGTTGACGCAGAGCCGGGCCCCCGCGCCGCCGAGGGTGTCGACCCGCACGGTGGCCTCGCGGTCGGCCGGCGCGTGGACCCAGAACGTGGCCGTCTGGTCCTTCGCCAGCCGCGCCGCGCCCGAGCCGGTGGCCGGGGACGTGGTGGCCTGCTTCGGCAGGGCGTAGACGGGCCGGGCCCCGCCGCCCAGCCAGGCCAGCTCCCCCTCGTACACCCGGGTGGCCGCCGAGGCCTCCGGGAGGGAGAGGACGAGGCGGTCGACGACGGCGTCACCCTTGGTGGCGCGCGTGCCGTCCAGGCTCCGCGCGGCGAGCGTCAGGATGTGGCGGCCCTCGGTGAGACGGACCTCGGTGTCGGTGTGGTCCCAGACCGCCCACTTGTGGCCGAGCGGCAGATACAGCTCCTGTTCGCCGTCCGCGGCGCCGTCCACCCTCAGGAAGACGTTGGTCGGGCCCTGTTCCGCCACCCGGTCGCAGGTGTTGAGGGAGTTGGCGAAGACGCTCAGGCCGTAGGTGCCGTCCTCCGGTACGTCCACGGTGAAGTCGAGGACGACGTCCGAGCCGGTGCGCAGGCCGCCGACGTGGTGGCCGCCGGAGGTGTAGAACCTCGACACGTCGCGCGGCGAGCCCTCCGGACCGTTCCTGGAGTACCCCGCCCCGGTGTGCGCGGCGTCCTCCGCCTCGTACGACGCCTGCCAGCGCACCGGCGGTGACTGGGTGCCCCTCGCCCCGCCCGCCGGGCTGAGGACGATCTCGTACGCGGAGGACTCCCGCAGCCTGGGCAGTGCTCCGCCGTCGCCGAAGCCGAAGGCCACCGTGCCGTCGTCACCGACCTCCAGGTCCGTCTCCGTGAGCAGCCTGGGGCCCGCGGAGTCGCCCAGCTGCCCGCTCCACTCGATCTCGCGCACCCAGGCGTGCACACGGTCCCCGAAGACTTCCTTCGGTACGTCCGTGAAGGCGATGCGGGCCGCTCCGGCGGAACCGCCGAAGAGCAGCCGGGCCTGCCGCTTCCGCTCGTCCAGCGTGGCCACGCCCTGAAGGGTGTAGTTCTCGCCGGGGAAGGGCGGGCTCACCCGTACCGTGTGCCCGCTCATCGAGGCGTAGCAGTGCAGCAGCCACCACTGGCCGTTGCCGCGGTTCGCCTGCACCGCGGAGTCGGAGAGGGTGCCGGCGATGTTCCAGTACGCGATGTCGGCGTCCACCTTGGACTCCTCCATGGCGGACACCCACTGGATCATCTGGCCGGGGACCGAGGTGTGGTAGTTGAAGGCGTACTCGTTGATGTTGACGGGGAGCCGCGTGCCCTCGCGGTCGGTGCCCCGGAACAGCTCCCGTTCCCACGCCCGGTACCTGGCGACGCTCTCGCGCACCGACTCCGGGTGGCTCAGCTCGTGCCAGGTGATGACGTCGGGGAGGGTTCCGGCGGCCAGCGTGTGCGTGAGGAAGCCCTTCACCTGGTCGTACAGGACACTGGTGTTGGGTCCGGCGATGCGGGCGCCGGGCATCCTGCCCCTGACGAACCCGTGGACGTCGTCCCAGGCGGCGAAGTAGGCGGCCGGATCGTCGAGCCAGCCCACCCCGTCGTAACTCCACTCGCCGGTGCCGAACATGTTGCCCTCGGGCTCGTTGAAAGGCACGAGGACGATGTGGTGCCGGTACCGCTCCGGCAGCCGCAGCATCTGGTCCACCTGCTCGGCGATCCGCTCCTTGTAGCGCCCGAGCTTCTCCTCGGGGGTGCCGCCGGGCCACCGGTACGGGAAGCCGCGGTGGATGTCGGTCAGGTAGACGTACACGTCACCGCCGGTCGAGTCGGCCAGCGGCCCGACCACCTCCAGCGCGTCGGCGCCGGGGTGCTGCGGGCCGTCCTGGGCCTTGGTGGAGACGGTGCGCAGGCCCATGCCCTCGATGAGGTTGCCGGTGGGGACGCCCGGTCCGTACAGGCCGTAGAGGGTGCCGGAGGCCCCGCCGTGGAAGGCGCCGGTGTCCGAGCCGAGACCGACGGTGAGGTGCCCCTCGCGGACCGCGATGGGGGGCGCCTGGGCAGCGGAAGGCATGGATCGCGTCCTCAATCCGTGAGTAAGGGCTCTTCGGCGCTCTTTGTGCCGTGAGCAGGGGGTGTTCCGGCCGATGTGCGTGTCGAACCGGTTCGATCCGGGGTCCTGCCGTGGGCCGGTGCGGGGTGTGGAGGGAGCTGGAATCTGCGGGATTCTGCGGGGCCGGTTCCCGTTCTCCGTGAAGGCGGCATCGTCGAACCGGTTCGCCGAAGCTAGCACCGGTCCATCCGGCCAGCAATCCCTCCGGCAAGAGGAACCGGTGGTCGTCACGGCGTCGCGGGAAGCACGGTCCGAGGTGTTGACAGCGGTACGGGCCCTTCCTAACGTCACTTCACGCGAACCGGTTCGAACACCGGGGCGCCGCTCCTCGCATTCCCTTCCCACGCTCCCAACCGGCCCGGACCCTCTCGCGAGGTGTCGAACCGGTTCGAACTTCGAACCAGGAGTCGCCGTGAACATCGGTGAGATCGCCCGGCGGGCCGGTGTCTCGCGCAGCACCGTGTCCTACGCGCTGAGCGGCAAGCGCCCGGTCTCGGACGACACCCGCCGCAGGATCCAGCAGGTGGTCGACGAACTGGGCTACCGGCCCAGCGCCAGCGCCCGCGCCCTGGCCAACGGACGGACCAGCACCATCGGTCTGGTCTTTCCGCCGGCCGGGAACCACTACACGGGGATGCAGCTGGACTTCATCGGCAGCGTGGTGGAGGCCGCCGCGGCCCACGACCACGACGTGCTGCTGTCGCCCAGCGGCGTGGACAGCGACCGGTCCTTCCAGCGGCTGCTGGGGGAGCGGCGGGTCGACGGGGCGATCCTGATGGAGATCCGGCTGGAGGACGACCGGGTGGACCATCTGACCGCCCTGGACTTCCCCTTCGTCGCCATCGGCCGGACCGCCCGGCCCGACAGCGGCTGGTGGGTGGGGCTCGACCACACCGCGCTGGTGGAGGCGTGCGTCCACCATCTGGCAGACCTCGGCCACCGCCGGGTCGCCTTCGTCAACCGTCCCGAGCAGCTGCTGCGCAGCGGATACGAGTCCGCGCACCGCGGCCTGGACGGCTTCACCAAGGCCGCGGCCGAGCGCGGGCTGACGGTCCGCGCGTACTGCTGCGGGGACGACCCGGCCGCCGGCCAGACCTGTCTGGAACAGATCCTGCACGACGACCCCGGCACCACGGCCCTCGTCACCATGAACGAGGCCGCGCTGGGCGGCCTCTACCGGGGCCTGGCCCAGGCCGGCCGCCATGTGCCGCGCGACTTCTCCGTCACCGGGGTCGTGGCCGGCCGCTGGGCGGAGACGGTGACCCCGCCGCTCACCGCGGCGGACGTACCGGCCGAGGAGATGGGCCGGCGCGCCGTCGAACTGCTGGTGGAGCGGCTCGACAACCCCGCCGCGCCGCCCCGGCACCATCTCCTCGTACCGCCCGTCTCACTGCGGGCCAGCACCGGGCCCGGCACGGCCGGCTGACCGCCGCCCCCGCGCTGCCCGCCGCTCCCGGCCACTTCACGTCACCTCAGCTCACTTCACTTCACTTCACCTGACTTCACCTCACGGGACGCTCCGCCCGCCAAGGCCGTTCGGCGTGCCCGCGCTCACCTCACTTCACCTGACCTCACCGTCAAGGCCGACGGCATCCGCATGCCCGGATCGTCGGCAGCACCCGCATGCCCGCTACGCCGGGCAACCGCGCCTTGAGAACAGAGGACCTCCGATGAACAGCACCTCCACAAGACGCCTGACCGTCGCGGCCCTGACCGCCCTGGCCGTCGTCGGCACCGCCACCGCCTGCGGCTCCGGCTCGGGAAGCGGCGGGACGAAGGCGGCGGACAGCGGCACGTACACCGTCTGGGACCCCTATCCGCAGTTCGCCCAGGGCTCCGCCTGGGTGAAGCTGCTCGACGCCTGCGGCACCGCGGCCGGGGTGAAGATCAAGCGGACCGGCTTCGACACCAGCGACCTGCCGAACAAGGCGCTGCTCGCCGCGCAGCAGGACAACTCCCCGGACGTCCTCGTCGTCGACAACCCCGTGGTGTCGACCCTGGCCGAGGCGGGCGTGCTCACCACCACCGCCGACACGAAGCTCGACACCTCCGCCGTGGACCCCAACCTGCTCGCGGCCGGCCAGTCGGGCGGCAAGACCTACGGCACCCCGATCGGCGCCAACACCCTTGCCCTGTACTACAACAAGAAGGTCCTGAAGGCCGCCGGGGTGGACATCGCCTCGGTCAGGGACTGGCCGTCGCTGACGGCGGCGCTGGGGAAGGTGAAGAAGGCCGGCAAGAAGGGCATCACCTTCTCCGCGATCGGCACCGAGGAGGGCAGCTTCCAGTTCCTGCCGTGGTTCTGGGGCGCGGGCGCGCACCTCACCGCACTCGACTCCACCCGGGCCGTCTCCGCGCTCTCGCTGTGGAAGGGCTGGCTGGACCAGGGCTACGCCCCCAACTCCGTGCTCAACAACACCCAGACCACCAGCTGGCAGGAGTTCGCGACCGGAGACTACGCGTTCAGCGAGAACGGCACCTGGCAGCTCGCCAACGCGAAGAAGGCCGGACTCGACTACGGCGTCCTGCCGATCCCCGGCGCCGACGCGGGCACCGCCCCCGCACCGACCGGCGGCGAGTTCGTCACCATCCCGGTCCAGGGCGACACCGGCCGCTACGCCACCGCGCGCAGGCTCGCCACCTGCCTGACCAGCACCCAGAACCTGTACGACACCGACACCACCCTCTCCTACGTGGCCCCCACCGCCGAGGTGCAGCAGAAGCAGGTGGCGGCCGATCCGGGCCTCAAGCCCTGGGTCGACGCGGTCAAGGCCGCCAAGGGGCGGACCAGCGACGACCTGGGCACCAAGTACCCCAAGATCTCCGAGCAGTTGTGGAAGGCCGTCCAGTCCGCCCTCAGCGGCTCGAAGTCTCCGAAGGACGCGCTCGACGCCGCCCAGTCCGCAGTCAAGTAGCCGCATTCCGGAGTCCGTTGATGAGCCAGACGACACAAGTGGCGCGCCGCCGACCGGTGTCCGCCCCCGGTGGTGCGGCCCTGCCCCCGGTTCGGCGCCGTCCCGCCTCCCCGCAGTGGGCCGCCTGGGCCTTCCTCACCCCGGTGACCCTCTACCTCGCCCTCTTCTACGCCTATCCGCTCTACCGCAATCTCGACCTCAGCCTGCGCGACTACACCGTCCGCTCCTTCGTCCAGGGCAACGCGCCCTTCACCGGACTGCGCAACTACCGGACCGTCCTCGACGACCCGGCCTTCGCCCCGGCCCTGCTGCACACCGTGGTGTTCACCGTCGTGTGCCTCGCCTTCCAGTACGCCATCGGCCTGGCCCTCGCGGTCTTCTTCCACCAGCACTTCCGGCTCTCGGCCACCCTGCGCGCCCTGTTCCTGGTGCCCTGGCTGCTGCCCCTGATCGTGTCGGCCTCCACCTGGTCGTGGATGCTCAACAGCGACTCCGGTGTCGTCAACGCAGCCCTGCACACCGTGGGCATCGGCCCGGTGAACTGGCTGACCTCGCCGTCCTGGTCGCTGGCCTCGGTGATCATCGCGAACATCTGGATCGGCGTGCCGTTCAACCTGGTCGTGCTCCACAGCGGCCTGCAGTCCATCCCGGCCGGCCTGTACGAGGCCGCCGCCCTCGACGGCGCGGGCCCTTGGCGGCGCTTCTGGAGCATCACCCTGCCGCTGCTGCGTCCGGTGTCCGCGATCACCCTGCTCCTGGGGCTGGTCTACACGCTCAAGGTCTTCGACATCATCTGGATCATGACCAAGGGCGGCCCGGCGGAGTCGTCCACCACCTTCGCCACCTGGTCCTACCAACTCGGCTTCGGCAACCTGCTGCCCGCCTTCGGCCCGGGCGCGGCCGTCGGCAACCTGCTGGTGGCCGCCGCCCTGGTCTTCGGCCTGGTCTACCTCCGGGTCCAGCGCAGGCAGGAGGCGTCATGAACCGGCACGGCCCACGGACCCGGGGGAAGACCGCCGTCGGCCTCCTGCTGACCGGGATCATGCTCTTCCCCGTCTACTGGATGCTGAACGTCTCCTTCACCCGCGACCAGGACATGCGCAAGAGCCCGCCCGACCTCCTGCCGCTGCACGGCACCCTGGCCGGCTACCGCGCCGTCCTCGCCGACCAGTTGCCCTACCTCGGCACCAGTCTCGTCATCGGCCTGGGCACCGTCGCCGTGACCGTCGCGCTGTCCGCTCCCGCCGGATACGCCCTCGCCAAACTGCGCCCGCGCGGCGGCGGAGCCCTGAGCTTCCTCCTGCTGGCCGCCCAGATGATCCCCGGCATCATCATGGCGATGGGCTTCTACGCCGTCTACCTCCAGCTGGGCCTGCTCCAGTCCGTGCCCGGCCTGATCGTCGCCGACTCCACCCTGGCCGTCCCGTTCGCCGTGCTCGTCTTCACCGCGTTCATGTCCGGCATCCCCGGCGAACTGCTCCAGGCGGCGCGGACGGACGGGGCCGGGCCGCTGCGCACCTTCTGGTCGATCGTGCTGCCGGTCAGCCGCAACGCCGTCGTCACCGTGTCCCTGTTCGCGTTCCTGTGGTCGTGGTCCGACTTCGTCTTCGCCTCCACCCTGGTCAACGGCGGCGCCCACGAGCCGATCACGCTCGGCATCTACCACTACATCGGCAACAACAACCAGGAGTGGAACGCCATCATGGCGACCGCCGTCGTGGCCTCGCTGCCCGCCGCGGTCATCCTCGTCCTCGCCCAGCGCTACGTCGCGGCCGGCGTGACCGCCGGTGCGGTCAAGGACTGAGCCGCTTCCCTCTCGACGCCCCAGCACCGCCGGCCCGTCCGTCACCGCTGTCCACCGGCCGGCCGGCCACTGCCCCCTGCTGCAGAATCGAGTCGCCCTTCATGACCGCCGTCCGACCCGGTCCGGCCTTCTCCGTCCACGACATCCCGTTCAGCACGTACGGATCATGGTTCGGCATCTCCCCCGTGGTGGCCGAGAAGACGTACGCCGACGATCTCCACCTCGTCTCGCACCAGAACGGCATGCACGCCGTTCTGCGCCTGACTCCCCTGGACCCGGCCACCGGCGACCGGGCGGAGACCCGTGTCGAGGCGACCCCGGCGCTGCTCAGCTGGGTCGGCACGGGCGGCCGTATCGACCTGGCCTACGCGACACCGGACACCGTGCGGCTGCGGGGGAGCGGCCTGGGCGTCAGGGTCGCCGCGGCCGCCCCCGCCCTGACGCCGTTCAGCGGCACGTACTTCTTCCGCGATCCGGCGGCGGACGCGCACGTGTTCACGTCGTACGAGACCGGCCGCCGCCACCGCGTCACCGTGGTGTCCGGCACCCTCGCCGGGACGACGGGCGCCGAGGCCCTCGGCAGCGCCGACCGGGGTCTCGCGCTGACCGCGGCGCCGGGCGGTGTCTGGGAGATCGCGATCGAGGAACTCGACACCGCCCGCCCGCCGTTCGCGGCCGAGGCGAGCTTCGACGAGGTGGTCGAGGCCGCGCGGATCTCCTTCGCGGACTTCGCCGGCCGGGTCGCCCCATGGCGTTCGTCCGCGACCCCGGCCGCCGAACTCGCCGCCTACGTCCTGTGGTCGGCGACCGTGCGCCCCACGGGACTGGTCACCCGGCCCGCCGTGCTGATGTCCAAGCACTGGATGGACAAGGTCTGGAGCTGGGACCACTGCTTCAACGCCCTCGCCCTGGCCCCCGGTTGCGCCGAGCTGGCCATGGACCAGTTCGCCCTGCCCTTCGACCACCAGGACGCGAGCGGCGCCCTGCCCGACTCGGTCACCCACTCCGAGGTGCTCCACAACTTCGTCAAACCGCCCATCCACGGCTGGGCCTTCGGCCTGCTGCGACGCCGCCTGCCCACACCGCCGGACGAGGCCGAACTCACCAGGACCTACGGGCGGCTGGCGCGCTGGACCACCTTCTGGCTCACCGCACGGCGCGCCCCCGGGTCCGAACTGGCCCACTACCAGCACGGCAACGACAGCGGCTGGGACAACGCCACCCCCTTCGACCCCGAGCGCCTCGTCGAGACCGCCGACCTGGCCGCCTTCCTCGTCCTCCAGCTCCACGAACTCGCACGTCTGGCGGGGGAGTTGCGGCGGCCTGACGAGAGCAGGCACTGGCAGTGGACCGCCACGGAGATCCGGACGGCACTCCTCGCGGAGCTGTGGGACGGAGACCGATTCGTCACCCGGTCGGTCGCCACCGGGGACACCTGGAGCAGCGCGAGCCTCCTCGACCTGATGCCCGTCGTGCTGGGCGAGCACCTGCCCGCCGAGGTGAGCGGCGCGCTCGCCGACCGGATCAAGGCCCACCTGACCCCGTACGGCCTCGCCACCGAACTGACCGCCTCACCGCACTACCTCGCCGACGGCTACTGGCGCGGCCCGGTCTGGGCGCCCGCGACCGTCCTCGTCGAGGACGGCCTGCGCCGGGCCGGCCATCACCGGCTGGCGGACGAGATCAGCGCCCGCTTCCGCGTCCTGTGCGAGACCCACGGCTTCGCCGAGAACTTCGACGCCGTCACCGGCACCGGCCTGCGCGACCGCGCCTACACCTGGACCGCCGCCGGCTACCTGCTGCTGGCCGAGGCCCACGCACACCGAGAGGGCCGCCGCTGAGCGGCCGTCTCCCGCCCCGCTCCGGGGCCGACCGGGCCCCGGTTCACCCCCCCCGAGGAGCCGCACGATGACCTCGCCCGCCATTCTCCCCAGACCCACCACCCGCCTGCGGCGCCGGGCAACCGCCTCCGTCGCCGTCCTCCTGACCGCCCTCGCCGCCACCCTGTTGCCCGCCACCCCCTCGCGGGCCGCCGACACCAGCGTCACCGTCGACTTCGCCACCGCCGGAGGCGCCCCCACCTATCACGCCTCCGGAACGATCTACGGCATGACGCCGGACGGCTCACTTCCGCAGGACCACTTCTTCACCGACATCAAGTGGCACTTCATGCGGGCCGGCGGCGCCCAGCTCAACAGCGGCGGCTACGCCACCAGCCTCGCCGACTACCAGACCCGCTGGGCCTCCACCCTCGCCCAGTACAAGCGGACCGCCGCCCTGGGCGGCACCTTCGTCCTGCTGCCGCACGACCTGTGGGGCGCCGACGGCACCACGAGCCAGGGCTGGCCCGGCGACAACGGCGACTGGACGCAGTTCGACGGCTTCGTCACCCAGCTGATCAGCGACGTCAAGGCCAACGGCATGACCGTCGAATGGGACCTGTGGAACGAACCGGACGGCAGCGGGTTCTGGGGCGCCTCGCAGACGCAGTACCTCCAGATGTGGTCACGCTTCTACGCCAAGGTCCGGGCCGCGTTCCCGAGCCAGCTCATCGTCGGTCCCAGCATCGCGGGCCAGCCCAACTCCGCCAACACCTGGTGGACCACGTACCTGTCGTACGTCAAGGCGAACAACGTCGCGCCCGACATCTACAGCTGGCACGACGAGCCCGGCGACCCGGTCACCGACGTCGGCCGCGCCAACTCGACGCTCGCCACGGCCGGTCTGACCAACACCCGTGCCTACCAGATCAACGAGTACGCCACCCTGTCCATGCAGTCCCCGGGCGGCGGCGCCTGGTTCATCGGCCGCCTGGAGCGGGCCGGCGCGGACGGCCTGCGCGGCAACTGGGCCTCGGGCACGAACCTGCACGACTACGAGGCCAACCTGCTCACCAAGAACAGCGCAGGGCAGTACCTGCCGCTGGGGGAGTGGTTCATGTACCGCTACTACGGCTCCCAGAGCGGCAACATCGTCAACCTCGTCCCCGGCACCAACACCGACGGCCTGGCCACCAAGGACAACACCGCGAAGAACGCGAAGATCCTGCTCGGCGGCAACGGCAACACCGGGACCGTCACCGTCAACCTCACCGGTCTGAACACGACGTCGGTGGTGGAGAGCGGCAAGGTCCGCGCCGTCGTCCAGCGCGTCCCGTACAACAGCGGCGCCGCCGTGACCGGTCCGGAGACCGTCGCTGACACGACCCTGACCGTCAGCGGCAACGCGGCGTCCCTCTCCATCCCCTGGACAACGGCCCAGGACGGCTACACCGTCACTCTGCTCCCGCCGTCGAACACCACCGTCTCCACCGTGGCGGTGAGCCAGAACAGCGGCCAGTGCCTGGACGACACCGGTCTCAGCACCGCCGACGGCACCCAGTACCAGCAGTACTCCTGCGAGGGCGGCTACCAGCAGATGCTCGACCTGAAACCGGTGAGCGGCACGACCGACACCTACACCGTGGTCGACGAGCTCAGCGGCAAGTGCCTCGACGTCTCCGGGGCGTCCACCGCCGACGGCGCCGCCGTCATCCAGTACACCTGCAACGGCGCCACCAACCAGCGGTTCACCCTGAACCCCGTCACCGCGCTCGGCAACGGCCACGACTACCAGCTGGTCGCCGTGCACAGCGGCAAGTGCGTGGACGTCTCCGGCGTGTCCACCGCGCCCCGCGCCCTGGTCCACCAGTGGACCTGCGACGCCGCGAGCGTCCTGACCACGAAGAAGAACCAGGTCTGGCGCCTGCTCGGCAAGGCCTGACACAGAGCACCCCCTGTCCTCGAAGTCCGTGACCGGATGCCCGGCGAGGACCGTGACGCGCCGAACGATCCGTGGGCCTGATGAGCGCCGGGGGTGCGCCGGCGGACTGGGACCGTCAGCGTGCGGGGGCGGTGGACCCGCGGACCACCAGCTGGGGGGCGAGGTTGAATTCCCGGGCCTCGCCGTCCAGTTGGTGGTCGAGCCGTTCGACGGCGGCCTGGACGGCGAGCCGCGCGAGTTGCTCGGTGTCCTGGCGCACGGTGGTGAGGCCGATGTGCGCGAGCCGTGCGGAGCGGATGTCGTCGTAGCCCACGATCGAGACCTCGCCGGGGACGTCGACCCCGGCCTGGCGCAGTTCGATGAGCAGCCCGATGGCGCACTGGTCGCTGCCGGCGACGACGGCGGTGGGCAGCGTGCCACTTGCCAGCAGGGTGTGCGCCGCCGCGGAGCCGGAGGCCTCGGTGTAGTCGCCGGGCACCACCCGTGCCCTGCCGCCCAGGCCGTGGTGGCGCATGGCGTCCAGGTAGCCGGTCCGCCGTTCGGCGGCGCCGGGCCGTTCGCCGCCGTCGACGTGCACGATGTCCCGGTGGCCGAGGCCGACGAGGTGCTCCACGGCGAGGCGGGCGCCCTCGTCGTCGGCGGTGTGCACGGCGTCGAACACCGTCTCGTGCGGCGGGCGGCCGATCTCCACCACCGGCACCCGGATCCCGAAGTCGGCGGTGCACGCCTCGCGCGCGCCGATCAGGACCACGGCCTCGCAGCGTGAGGTGATGAGGGTCTCGACGGCCCGGCGCTCGCCACGGCTCGGGACCACCGCGCTGAGCACCACGTCGTAACCGAGTTCCTCGGTCGCGGCGTAGACGCTCTCGATCAGGTCGGCGTGGAAGGGATCCTGGGCGCTGAACATCACGCCGATCAGGCGGCTGTTGCGGCGGCGGAGCAGCTGGGCGGCCAGGTCGGGGCGGTAGCCGAGTTCGGCCGCCGCCTGCCGCACCCGCTCGCGGGACTCGGCGCTCGGTCCGGGCGCCTCGCGTATGACCAGCGAGGCGGTGGCCCGGGACACGCCCGCACGCCCTGCGACGTCCATCAGGGTCGGCCGCCGCCCGGCGCCCGCCGACGGCGAACCTTCCTTGGGACCCGGGGTACGGGACGCCTTCGGGGTGGACATACGGCCTCCGGGACCTCGACTGGGGCAGGGCGTTGCACAGCATGCTCTCACCACCAGTTTAGATCGATCCAAGTCGACTCTTGACGTCGCGATACAGGCACCACATCATTCGAGGTACATGGTGTTTAGATCGATCTAAAAGGAGGTGCTCCCATGCGGATCGCCCTGCATCCGCCCACCGGGCGCGCCGTGACCGTCGGCGGCGCGCGATGACGCCGGTCCGCTGGGGCATGCTCGCGACCGCCGGGATCGGCCGGGTGGTCGCCACGGCCCTGAAGACCTCACCGCACGCCGACCTCGTCGCCGTCGGCGGCCGGGACGCCGTCCGCGCCCGCCGCTACGCCGACGACATCGGGGCGCCGGCGAGCTTCGGCTCGTACGACGAACTGCTCGCCCACGACGGCATCGACGCGGTGTACGTCCCGCTGCCCGTCTCGATGCACACCGACTGGACGGTCAGGGCGCTGGAGGCCGGCAAGCACGTGCTGTGCGAGAAGCCGTTCGCGGTGACGGCCGCCGACGCCGCCCGTTGCTTCGACGCCGCCGAGGCCGCCGGGAAGCTGTGCGTCGAGGGCCTGATGTACCGGCACCACCCGGAGACCCTGCTGGTGCGCAAGCTGGTCGCGGGCGGCGCGATCGGCCGACTGGCCCATGTCCGGGCGGCGTTGACGGTCGACGTCCTGCCCGGTGACATCCGGCGGACCACCGCGCTCGGCGGCGGGGCCTCGCTGGACCTCGGCTGCTACTGCGTCAGCGCGATCCGGCTGCTGGCCGGGCATCCGCTGCGGGTGCACGCCTCGCGCGTCCTCGACCGTGCCGAGGGCGGCGAGGGCGCGGACCTGCGGCTGGCCGCGACCCTGGAGCTGCCGGACGACGTCCTCGCCCAGTTCGACGTCGCGCTCGACTTCCCCCGGCGCGACGAGCTGGAGGTCATCGGCACGGAGGGGAAGATCACCGTCCGGGATCCGTGGCTGTGCCGCACCGGGTACGTCGAGCTGGAGCGGGACGGCGAGACGCGCCGGCTGCCGGTCGACCCGGACGGGGCGTTCGGGCTGACCTTCGCCGACGACCCGGACAACACCGATGCCTACCGGATCGAGTTCGAGGCCGCCTCGCACGCCATCGCCCACGATACGACGCCGCTGTTCGGCCGTGCCGACGCCGTCGACCAGGCCGAGGTGGTCGACGCGATCCGCCGCGCCGCCGCCCTGGGCGGCCCCGTCGCTCCGGCGCCCTCCGTCGCCGCCACCGGCCAGTAGGCCCACAGGCCCCCAAGGAGCCCACACATGACCACACCCCTGCGCGTCGGCATCGTCGGATGCGGGAACGTCGCGCTGAACTTCCACGTCCCCGCGTACCAGGCGGAACCCGACCGCTTCACCATCACCGCACTCGCCGACCCCACCCCCGAGCGGCTCGAACTCGGCCGCGCCGTCACCGGGCTGACGGCAGATCAGGTCCACGGCGACGCGTCGGCGCTGCTCGCCCGCGAGGACGTCGACGTCGTCGACGTGTGCACGCCGCAGCATCTGCACCGGGACCTCGTCGTCGCCGCGGCGGCCGCGGGCAAGCACATCCTGTGCGAGAAGCCGCTGGCCGCCACCCCCGCCGACGCCGCCGCCATGGTCGCGGCCGCGGACGAGGCCGGGGTGGTGCTCGGCGTCGTCCACAACTACCTGTTCTTCCCGGAGATCGTCGCCGCCCGCGAGCTGATCGACAACGGCGCGATCGGCGACGTCCGCACCGTCACCGTCGACATGCTCGGTGTCGTCGACTCGCCCGGTGCCGCCGGCTACCGCCCGCAGTGGCGGCACGACCCCGCCGCGGCCGGGGGCGGGGTGCTGATGGACATGCTGCACGGCGTCTACCTCGCCGAACACCTCCTCGGCGAGCCCGTGGAACGGGTCTCGGCGTACGTCGACGCGGCGACCCCCGGTGACGCGGTCGAGGGCCTGGCGCTGTGCCGGCTGGAGAGCGCCCACCGGGCCGCGCTGGTCAACATCGGCTGGGGATTCGGCCCGGGCGGCATCCGGGTCAACGGCACCAAGGGCCGCATGGTGCTGCGCTACCGCGACGAGGGCACCATCCCCTGGGCGCCGTTCGAGGCGCTGCGACTGACCACGGAGGCGGGCACCGAGACACCCGATCTCCCCGCCGGTCAGGAACTCGTGCCCCTGGTCGCGGACGCGCTGCGGGCCACGGTCGCCGACCTCGCCGACGCGATCACGACCGGCCGGGCGCCGGCCGCCCCGGGCCGCGCCGCGCTCCACACGCTGGAGGCCACCGTCGCCGCCTACACGTCCGCCGCCCTCGGCGAGAGCGTCGGCATCCCGCTGCCCGTCGACGGCCCCGTGCACCGCCGGGGCGTGATCGGGCTCGCCGACCTCGACGTCCCCGCCACCTCGGGCGTGCGCACCCGCGGCCTGTTCGGACTCGCGACCCCCAACGGGAGCTGACCCATGGAACTCTGCCTCTACACCGACTCGGTCCCCGACCTCACCCTCGAAGAAGCCCTCGACCTCACCGTCGCCCTCGGCGGCACCGCCGTCGAGATAGCCGCCGGCGGCCAGTCCAGCGCCCCGCACATGGACGTCTTCACCCTCGTCGAGAACGCGGCCGAACGCGCGAAGTTCGCCGACGCGCTCGCCTCCCGGGGCCTGCGCATGGGCGCGATGAACTGCTCGGCCTGGCCGATGCACCCCCGCAAGGGCGCCCGCCACGTCGAGATCATGGAGGCGGCGGTACGGCTCGCCGAGCAGCTCGGCGTCAGGAAGATCGTGACGATGACCGGCAACCCCGGCGAGTCACCCGACGCGCGGTTCACGAACTGGATCTTCTACCCCTGGCCGCCGGAGAACATCGAACTCCTCCACCGCCAGTGGGACGAGACCATCGCCTTCTGGCAGAAGTTCGCGCCCTTCGCCGCCGACCACGGCATCGAGCGGATCGCCCTGGAACTGCACCCGCTGCACATGGTCTACAACGTGCCCACACTGCTGCGGCTGCGCGAGGCGGTCGGCCCGGTCATCGGCGCCAACGTCGACCCCAGCCACATGTTCTGGCAGCGCATGGACCCGGCCGCGATCGTCCGCGCCCTCGGCCCGGCCGTGCACCACGTCCACCTCAAGGACGTCGAGTACCGCGCCGACCAGCTGGCCCTGGCCGGTGTCCTCGACAACCGCCCCTACAGCACACCCGAGGAACGGGCCTGGACCTTCCGCACGGTCGGCCACGGGCACGGCGCCGAGTTCTGGGCCCCGTTCATCGACGCGCTCGCCGAGGTCGGTTACGACGACGTCGTGAGCATCGAGAACGAGGACCCCGTGCAGGACGCCGTCGAGGGTGTCACCGACGCGGCCCGCTTCATCGAGCCGCTCCTGCACTGACGGCGCATCACCGGACGAACTCGTCCGGAAGGCGGAGGCCACTGGCGTGGGACGGGCCGCGGACGGGGCTGTTGCCCGGTCCGCGGCCCGCGGTCCGTCAGGACGCGAAGGTGGGGTGCACGCCGGTCAGGGTTGTACGGGCATGCTCCAGCAGTTGGAGGAGGCCGCCTTGCCGGCGAAGCGGTCGGTGAGCCAGTCGATGGCGGAGCCCTGGTCGGTGAGCAGGGGGGCGAAGTGGTTGAGGAGGGCGCTGCCGACGCTGGGGAGTACGACGGGTGTGTAGGTGATGTCGGCCCCCTTGCGGCACCAGTCGACGGCGAGCCGGCGGGCCTGGGCGTGGGGGACGAGGTTGTCGCTGACGCCCGTGGTCAGGCGGATGGGGCCGGACGGCTTGAGGGTGCCGATGCGCTGGCTGTCGAGGAAGGCCTGGAGCGCGGGGGTGGTGGCGATGATGTCACTGATGGACCGGCCGTCGGTGGTCCACTTGGTGCTCTTCGCGTAGGCGTAGCCGAGGAGCGCGTCGCCGACGCACATGGTCGACAGGTCGCTGAGGGCGGCCTTTCCGGCGTCGTTGAGGTGGGCCTCGGCGATGGGCTTGAGCGAGGGGTCGGACTGGAGGAAGCCGTTGAGGGACCAGCCGAGCGCACCGGCCAGTTCACTGCCGTCGATGGCCTTGGTGACGGCGGTCAGGTCGGCGGGCGGTGCGCCCGCGTAGGTGCCGGAGAGGGTGACGTCGGGGGCGTAGGAGGCCTGGAGTTCGGCCGCGGCGGCGGTCGCTCCGCCGCCCTGGCTGTAGCCGTAGAGCCCCACGGGGGAGGCGTCGGTGACGGAGGCGCCGTCGACCGCGCGGGCGGCACGGACCGCGTCCAGTACCGCGTGTCCCTCGTCGACGCGGTTGACGTAGGTGTGCAGCCGGTCGGTGGCGCCGAGGCCGACGTAGTCCGTGACGACCACGGCGACGCCCTTCGCCAGGAGGCGGTAGATCGCGAGGTCCTCGTAACCGACGGACAGCGTCTGGCTGTTGACGGTCAGCGGGTGTTCGAGGCCCAGGGAGGCGGCGCACTGGTCGCCCTGGCCCATGGTGCCGGGAGCGAGGGCCACCAGGGGGCGTGGTCCGTCGCCCTTCCAGGCGGCGCTCGGTTCGATGTAGGCGCCGGTCACGGCGACGGGCCGGCCGTTGGAGTCCGTGGACTTGTACATCAGCCGGGTCGCGGTGCCGGGGAGCGGACCGTCGAGGCCGGGCAGGCTGAGGGCGAGCGGGAGGGGCTCGCTGCGGATCAGGGTGCCGTTCGCCGAGGGGAGTTCGGCGGGCGGGTCGTAGAACGCGGGGATGGTGACACCCCGGGAGACCACCTCGTCCGCCGCCGTGGCGGCCGTGCTGGCGAGAGCCTGGGCGCCGAGGCAGGCGGCAGCGGTCACCGCTGCTGCCAAAAGCTTTCTGCGTGCGGGCATGGCGAACCTCCTGTGATGCGGCCGGCAGTGAGGAACACAGGTGAATGCGGCGGGGAGAGCAGGCCGTCCCGGGCCGGCTCACACCGCGGTGAAGTGGTTCGCCAGGAGATTACGCGCGAGTAAGTTACTCGTGGTACCACCGCGTAGGTTACGGTTCGGTAATTTGACGGAGTGTCTAACTGCGGGCAGGAGGCCTGGTCGGACCGTCGAAGCCGGGAGCGGCCCTCGCCGCGCGTTACGCTCGGGGACTGTGAGTGACGTGCGGCCGAAGCGAGCGGCAGAGCCCCCCGGGCCACCGCCGACGGAACCGGGGACCGCGCTGCGCGTCGCCGTCGTGCTGCTGGTGGCGGCCTCCGGGGCGGTGGAGACCATCTCCTTCACCGCCCTGGACCATGTCTTCGCCGGGGTCATGACGAGCAACCTGGCCCTGCTCGGGATGGCGGTCGGCCGGGCCGAGGCGACGGGGGTGACCGCGGCGGTGCTGGCGCTGGCGGGTTTCGGCGTGGGCGCGGCCGCCATCGCCTGGTTCACCCGTGGGCTCGGGGGCGAGGGCACCCGCTGGTCGCCGCCGGTGCTGTGGTCCCTCGCCGCAGAGGCGCTGCTGCTGGCCGTGGGCGCGGTGACCTGGGCCGTCCTGGGCGGAGCGCCGGGGCCGGTCGCCCGGGACATGCTGCAGTGCGGTGCCGCGCTCACCATGGGCATCCAGTCGGGGGCCATGGTGGCGGCCGGGAGCGCGGCGGCGCCGACCACGTACCTGACCGGCACCCTGGCCACGTACATCGTCAAGGGAGTGCGGGCGGGCCGCCTGAACCGCTGGGTGTCCGCCCGGCTGGCCGCCCTGATGGTGGGCGCGGCGGCTTCCATGGCGGTGCTGCGGACGGCACCGCCCTGGGCGGGGGTGCTCCCGCCCGTGCTCGTGGTGTGCGCCCTTCTGGCGGCGGGCTCGTGCCGGGCCCGCCGCCAGGCCGCACGGTGAGGTACGGCGTCACCGGGCGGCGGACCGGGGGACGTTGTAGCCCTCGACCCGCACGCTCGGCCGGGCGACCGCGACGTCGGCCGGCCAGGTCGCGGTGACGGTCCGTGACTCGCCCGGGAGCAGCCACAGGTAGTTGTCGCTGTAGAGCGTCGGCAGCACGCGGTCTCCCGAGCGGTCGTCCAGGAGGGAGACCCGGAGCATGGCCGCGACGGCGGGACCCCGGTTGGTCACCCTCGCGGTCACCGTGTGGCGGTCGGTGCGGGTGAGGTCGGCGGAGACCCGGGTCCGCCCCAGCTGGTTGAGGGCGTTCATGGCCTCGGGGGTGCGATACCGCCAGTACGTGTTCTCCGAGAGCAGCGTGCCCCGCGCGTCGGTGAGGCGCAGGCGCAGCAGATGGAGGTCCGGCAAGTCGTCCTGGGCGGGGCCGGTGAAGGCCGTCGTGGTCGCGGACGGCGCCACGTCGACGGTCGCGCGCCGCTCGGGGGCCACCTGGCGGCCGGTCAGGTCGTACCACCGGGCCACCACGACCGCCCCGTCGATCGTCCGCGGGGTGTGGTTGACGGCGATCACCCGGCCGTCGACGGGACCGGCCTGCACATGGACGGGCTCGGCGGCCTTGCGGGCGCCGTAGTAGGCGCCGTTGACGTCGAAGTCGTAGTCGTAGGTCTGCCAGACCGTGCTGTACCAGGCGGGGTGCGACATCCACAGCATCAGGCCGCTCGCGTCGTCCCAGAGCCGGGCGTTCCAGGCCTCGAACATGGCGCGGATGTTCTCGTAGTTGACGAACTGCGCCTTGCGGCAGAAGTCGTCCAGGCCGGTCGCCGGGCCCAGCCGTGCCTCGATCGCCGCCCGGTAGTTCTGCGGTGCCTGGTTGCCCCTGGTGCTCCAGTCGTGGTGGTACCAGGCGGTGCCGACGGGCCACTTGGGTTCGTCGGCGACGAGCCGGCGCATCGTCTCGGCGGTCGGCACCACCGGCATGCCGATCTCGGTGTGGAAGCCGAAGGTCCCGCCGCCGTAGGTCGACGGCGAGGAGTAGCGCTCGGGCTCCACCCAGCCGTAGGGGCCGCCGCCGGAGACGATCCCGCCGGCCGAGTTGTTCTGGTAGAGGATTCCGGGCGCCTCCGCCCGGACCGCGGAGCGCATGCCGTCGTCCACCGGGCCGGGCGGGTTGCCCTCGTTGGCGCCGCACCACACGACCACGCTCGGGTGGATCCGGTAGCGCCGTACGGTGTCGCGGGCCAGGTCCAGGAAGGCCTGGTGATCCGGCGGGTCCATGGCCCAGGCGCCTGGGAAGTCGTTCCACACGAGCAGGCCGTGCTCGTCGCAACTGGCGTAGAACTCCTCGCGGTTGCTGCTGCCCACCCAGTTGCGGATCATGGTGAAGTTCATGTCGCGGTGCATCCGCACGGCCGTGTCCATGCGCGTGGCGGGCATCCGCCGCAGCAGTTCGTCCCAGCCCCAGTTGCCGCCGCGGCAGAACACCCGGACGCCGTTGACGCTGATCTTCAGCGGCACGGTGGAGTTGTCGACGGATCTCACGTCGGTCCAGTCGGTGCCGTCGTCGGAGACCTGGACGGTGAACGTCCGCGCGTACGCGGTCTCCCAGGTGATGACGACCCGGTCGAACGACACCGTGCTCCCCAGGTCGACCCGGATCCACTGGTCGTCCTCGAAGGCGGACGACCAACGGGTGCCCGGGTCGCCGTCGACGGCGCTGCCCGGCTGGTGCGCGGCGTCGTCGACCGAGGACGCGGTGGCCGCCTGGTGCAGCGCCAGATCGGTGTCCGGCGCCGCGCTGTCCAGCACCGCCAGGCTCCACATCGACGCGCCCCAGCCGGTGGCGCGGGTGCGGCACAGGACGCGCAGGTACCGCGCCCGTTGCGGTGCGAGGTCCACGGTCTGTGCGACCGCGTTGCCGCCCGGCGGGAAGGTCAGCGGCACCTCGTACTCGTAGCCGAACTGGCGTATCCCGAAGCGGGACGTGCGCCGGTCGCTCTCCACGCCGGACACGGTGGCGGTGAGGGTCAGGTCGTGCAGGGTCGGGTCGCCGTAGCCGTTGGGCCACCACAACCGGGGCTCGCGGAGGCGGAGTTCGGGGTGGTCTGCGGGGGTGAGGACGACGTCGGTGGCGCCGCCCCCGGGCACGGTGACCGTCTCGGAGACCCGTACCGACCCGAAGGCGGCGGTGACGGTGACGCGCCGGGGTCCGGTGTCGGCGTTGCGCACCGGGATCACCAGGGTCAGCTCGGCCGTGCCGGTGTCGGGCAGGTCGGGCAGCCGGGTGTCCACCCGGGGGTCGCCGAGCACCGCCGCGCCGGTCGAGCGGAGCCGGACGTGGTTCCAGATGCCGGCCGCCCGGTCCCGTACCGCGGGCATCCAGTCCCAGCCCGAAGCGGCCAGGTACGTGGGGGAGTTGCGGTTCATCATGTTGGCGCCCGCGTCCACGAAGGCCAGTCCGGCCGGGCCCTTGTCCCCGGGGCTGCCGGGGAAGGGGACGGGGGTGATCCGGACGGCGAGGGCCTGCGCCGCGTCGTCCGTGAGCAGGCGGGTCACGTCGAGGGCGGCGCGGGCGAAGGGGAAGGTCAGCTCGCCGGCCCGGCTGCCGTTGAGCCAGACCTCGGCCCTGTGGTTGATCCCGTCGAACTCCAGCCAGACATGGCGTCCGGCTCCGGTGCGCAGGCCCTCGGGGAGGCGGAACTCGCGCCGGTACCACCAGGAGTGCCGGGACAGCGCCTCCGGGATCCGCAGGTTGTGCAGGCCGGACACCGGGTCGGGCAGCTTGCCCTGGTCCACCAGCGAGGTCAGGACGGTCCCGGGCACGGTGGCCGGCAGCCAACGGCCGGTGTCCACACCGGGCTTGGAGAGCGCGGGCCCGTCGCCGTCCGCCCGGTCGTCAAGGGTGAGGTCCCAGCCGGACTCCAGCGGGACCGTGCCGTCCGCCGCGAGGCGCAGTGGCTCGGGGGTGCGGTGGTGGGTGCCCCAGTCCGTCCAGCCGGTGGCCTCGGGGCGCGGGGCATGGCAGGTGCCGTACACCTGGAAGCCGTTGAGGCCGAGCGGGTTGGCGTTGGAGCGCTTGTGCACGGTCAGGCGCACCCAGCGCGCGGTGACCGGCTCGGGGAGGGCGATCTCCATCACGCCACCCGTGCCGGAGTCGGTGCGGTACACCGCGCTCCAGGACGTGTGGTCGCGCGAGGTCTCGACGACGAAGTCGACCGCGCAGCTGGACAGGATCTCCTGGCCCGTCGTGTCGTTGCGCGGGCTCCCGTTCGGCGAGTCGGTGAACGGCGGGTCGGCCGCGGTCGCCTCGAAGACCAGGCGCAGCGACTCCACCCGGCACGGCGCCTGGAGGTCCACGGAGATCCACTGCGGATCACCGGCCGCGGCCCGCCATCCGGTGCCCCGGACGCCGACCGTGCCGAGGCCGTCCACGGCGAACTCCGCGGGCGTGGGCGCGTAGTCGGTGGAGGACACCGACACAGGCCGGTGGGCGGCGAGTTCGCCCCGGGAACCGCGCGGCCCCGGCTGTCCGGAATCCGCCGTGGCGGCACCGGCGAAGGGGCCCGTGCCGAGCCCGAACCCGGCCAGCAGGGTGGTTCCGGCGGAGAGAACGGCACGGCGGGACGGCGGAGTTGACTGATCCGACATGAACGAGGGCTCCGATCAGGGGAGTTCGAGCCGGGAACCAGAGTGCTGACAACGTTGCCAGCACCCCTGACAACGTTGCCGAACATGACCTCCCGAAGGTGGGCCTGTCAAGAGTCTGTGCGTACCTTCGCGCTGCTTCTATTAAATTAGTAATTAATCTTGACGTGGTTTCGGCCTCGGGTCACAGTCTTCGCCGAGACGTTCCCATCCCCCGGGAGACGCACGTGACCCTGCACCCGCCCGTACCCAGACCCCGGCACCACCGGTTCACCCGGCCCGTCCTCGCGGCCGCGACCGCGGTGGTCCTGGCCGCCACCGTCACCCCCGACGCCCTCGCCGGGACGGCCGTCGACCAGGGCGCACCCGCCGCCTACGACAGCGGCCTCGCACCGACGCCCTACATGGGCTGGAACACCTACTACGGACTCGGCGCGCCCACCGAGAAGGAGGTGCGCTCCGTCGCCGACAAGCTGGTCGGCAGCGGTCTGCGCGACAGCGGCTACGACATCGTGTGGCTGGACGGCGGCTGGCAGGCCGACAACCCCCGTGACGCACAAGGGCGGTTGGTGGCCAACCCGGAACGCTTCCCGTCCGGCATCCCGGCACTCGTGTCCTATCTGCACCGGCGCGGCCTGCGGGCCGGCATCTACACCGACGCCGGCGCCTACGACGGCGGCAGGAGCTGCGGCCTCGGCAGCCGTGGGTACTACGACCAGGACGCACGGCAGTTCGCGAGCTGGAAGATCGACGCCATCAAGGTCGACTTCCTGTGCGGGATCGGCGCCGAGCTCGATCCGGGGCCCGCGTTCAAGGAGTTCAGCGACGCGGTCGCCAAGTCCGGCCGCCGGATGCTGCTCAACCTCTGCAACCCGCTCACCGACGACTGGGGCCTGCCGCACACCCCCGAGCAGGACGCCCACAACACCTATGTCTACGCCCCGGCGATCGCCGACTCCTGGCGCACCGGCACCGACATCGCCTGGGGCACCCCGAGCCCCGGCCAGTGGCCCAACGTGCTCCGCAACATGGACGCCAACGCCTGGCACCCCGAGGCGCAGGGCCCCGGCCACTACAACGACCCCGACTACCTCATCCCCATGCGGAGGATGACCGACGGGTCGTACGAGCTGACCCAGGAGGAGTCCACCACCCAGTTCGTGATGTGGGCCGAGATGGGCTCCCCGCTGGTGCTCGGTTCCGACCCCCGGACGCTGTCCGAACCGATGCTCGCCACCCTCCGCAATCCGGAGATCATCGCCGTCGACCAGGACCCCCTCGCGATCCAGGGGGTACGGGTGGCGACCGACTCGGTCGGCGACGTCTACAGCAAGGTGCTGCGGGGGAGCGGGCAGCGGGCGGTCGTCCTGCTCAACCGCTCCGACCAACCGGCCGAACGCACCGTGCGGTTCGCCGACACCGGCCTCGGTGGCCCGGTGCGCGTCCGTGACCTGCGGGCCCGCGCCGACCGGGGCACGCACACCGGGTCGTACACCGTGGCGGTCCCCGCGCACGGCACCGCGTTCCTGAAGCTGACCGGCGCCGACGCCCTGCCCGGGACGGACCTGGGCGTGACGGCCACCGCGAGCCCGGCCGTGACGGGCGACGGCGCCGTCTTCCTCCGGGGACCGCACGGCTCGCTCGTCGAGCAGGCCGGCGGCAGGACGAAGGACCTCGGCGGTCCCGCGCGGGGCCGGATCCTCGGCCAGCCCGCCGCCCACGCCTCGGCCGGCGGCCGGATCGACGTCTTCGTGCGCGGCGCCGACTCCCGGGCCTACCGGCGGGTCTACGCCGACGGCCGCTGGGGCCGATGGCAGTCCCTGGGCGGCGAGTTGACCGACGCGCCGTCCGTGGCCTTCACCGACCCCGCCCACTGGACGCTGTTCGCCCGCGGGGCCGACGGCACGGTCGTGCAGCGCGGTCCGGCGACCGGCTGGTCCTCGCTCGGCGCGCCCGGCGACCGGACGACGTACGGCCGCCCGTCCGCCGTTGTCGACGGGCAGGGGCGCGTCCATGTCGCCGTCCGCACCGCTGCCGACGACGTGTGGACCCGGTCCCGCGACACGTCGGGGGAGTGGTCCGCGTGGACCCCGCTCGGCGGGACCGTCAGCGGCAGCCCGACGCTGGTCGCCGCCGGGGACGCGGTGCTGCTCTACGCGCGCGCCGCCGACTACACGCTCTGGCAGCAGCGGTACGCCGACGGCGCCTGGCAGGGCTGGAGCAAGCGGCAGGAGTTCCCGAGCGCCGCGTTCGACGGCTCGCTCGGCGCGGTCGCCGGCCCGGACGGAGCCGTGGACGCGGTCTTCCGCGGGGTCGACGGCCACGTGTACCGGACCACATTCAAGTAACCGAGGGATCCATCATGGCCAACCATCAGCCCAGCCGCCGCCGGTTCCTCGCCGGACTCGGCGGAGCCGGGACCGCGGCACTGCTCAGCGGCTGTGTCACCTCGACCTCCTCCGCGAAGAGCTCCTCGAAGGGCGCGGTGACCCTCCAGTCCAACCTCTCCGCCCCGCAGGCCAAGACCGCGATGGAGGACCTGGTCGCGGCGTACGCCGAGAAGGGGTCCGGCAGGGCGAGCCTCAACACGGTCGCCGCCGAGACCTTCCGCACCCAGCTGCCGACCTACCTCACCTCGGCCAACCCGCCGGACGTGCTCACCTGGTACCCCGGCTCGGTGGCGGACGCCTACGCCAGGAAGAACCTGCTGCTCGACCTCGACGAGGTGTGGAGCTCCTCGCCCGACCTCAAGAAGTACAGCAAGGCGCTGAACTCGCTCTGCACCTCCAGCGCCGGCAAGAAGGTCTTCGTGCCGGCCACCTACTACTGGTGGGGCATGTTCTACCGGAAGTCGAACTTCGCCAAGTGGGGCGTCACCGAACTCCCCAGGAGCTGGGACGACTTCCTCGGCCTGTGCGAGAAGCTGAAGAGCAAGGGCGTCGCCCCGATCGGGCTCGGCGCCGGCGGCAACACACCGTGGGTGGCCTCGGCCTGGTTCGACTACCTCGACATCCGGATCAACGGCGCCCAGTACCACCGTGAACTCCTCGCCGGAAAGCACCGGTTCGACGACCCCGAGGTGCGCAAGGTCTTCGACCGCTGGCAGGAGGCGCTGCCGTACTTCGACCCGAACGGCGTCGCCCTCCCCTTCCAGGACGCCACCACGGCCCTGCTCAATGGCAAGACCGGCATGATGCTCATCGGCACCTTCTTCGCCGACGCGGCTCCCAAGAGCGCCCTGGACGACATCGACTTCTTCCGCTTCCCGGTCGTCGATGCCAAGGTCCCGCTCGCCGAAGAGGCCCCCGTGGACGGCTACTTCGCCAGCGCCCGCACCGGCCGCACCGACCAGGTCCACGACCTGCTGAGCTACCTCGCCACCGCCGAGGCCCAGGAGATCTACATCAAGGGCTCCTCCGGCACCGTGCTGCCCTGCAACCCGGACGCCAAGGACGCCGGGACCGCGCTCGTGAAGAAGGGCCGCGCACACATCGCCGCGGCGGCCGAGATCACCCAGTTCTTCAACCGCGACTCCAGCGACGCCCTCCAGCCCACCGCGGACACCGCGCTCACCAAGTTCCTGGCCAAGCCCAAGGAGATCGGCGGCATCCTCACCGACTGGCAGCGCGACGCCCAGAAGATCTGGAACGCCTGACGTGGCCGTGCTCACCGCCCCCGACCGGAAGTCCCCGGCCCGTCCGCCCGCGAGCCGCGGACCGGGCCGGGGCTCCCGGCGCACCCCGCCCCTGGTCCTCGCCTTCGTCCTGGTCCCGCTGCTCGTCGAGGCGCTGTGGGTGTTCTGGCCCGCCCTACAGGGTTTCTACCTCGCCCTGACCAGGTGGGACGGCGTCTCCCCGCCGCGGTTCATCGGGCTCGGCAACTTCCGGGAGATGGCCCACGACGATGTCTTCCGCAGTGCGGCCGGCCACACCGTGCTCTGGCTGGTGCTCTTCGGCGGACTCTCCGCCGTACTGGGTCTGGCCACCGCGCTGCTGCTCCAGCAGGAGCGGCGCGGGGTCGGCTTCTACCGGGCCGCGCTCTTCCTGCCGGTCGTGTTCTCGCTGGTCGCCACCGCCCTCGTCTGGCAGGCGATCTACCAGCCCGACGGCGTCCTGAACCGGCTGTTGCAGAGCGTGGGCCTCGGCAGCCTCCAGCACGCCTGGCTCGCCGACCAGGACACCGCCCTGTACGCGGTGATCGTGCCCGCGCTGTGGCGCCAGATCGGCTATGTCATGGTCCTGTACCTGGCCGGCCTCAAGGGCATCGATCCCGCGCTGTACGAAGCCGCCAAGGTCGACGGCGCGAGCGCCTGGCAGCGCTTCCGCCATGTCACCCTGCCCCAGCTGCGCAGCGTCAACGCGGTCGTCCTGTCGGTCATCGTCATCGACTCGCTGCGCTCCTTCGACGTCGTCTGGTCCTTGACCCGCGGCGGCCCCTACCACTCCTCCGAGCTGCTGAGCACGTACATGTACTCGACCGCCTTCCAGTCCCTGCGCCTCGGCTACGGCTCCGCCCTCGCCGTCGTCATCTTCGTGCTGGCCTTCGGGGTCATCGCCGCCTACCTCGTCCGCGCGTTCCGGGAGGCCGACTGATGTCCGCCCCGTCCACGGCGGTGCGCCGCAAGCGGGCCGCGACCGCCGGATTCCACCTCGGCGCCGGTGCCCTGGCCGTCCTGTGGCTGCTGCCCATCGCCCTGGTCCTGGTGACCAGCCTGCGCACCTTCGACGACATCGCCGCCCACGGCCTGGGCAGCCGGCCGCACTCCTTCACCCTGTCCAACTTCGGCCAGGCCTGGAGCGACGGCGGCCAGCAGCAGGCCATGATCAACAGCCTGCTGGTCACCGTGCCCTGCGTCCTGGTCACCCTCGCCCTCGCCGCGATGGCCGCGTTCGCTCTCAGCCGCTACGAACTCCCCTTCCGGCGCGCCCTGTTGCTCCTCATGCTCGGCGGCAACCTGCTCCCTCCCCAGATCCTGCTCATCCCGGTGTCCAAGCTCAGCGAGCTGATGGGCGTCTACGACACCCTGCCCGCCCTCATCGGGGTGCAGATCGGCTTCGGCGTGGGCTTCTACGTCTTCGTCCTGCACGGGTTCATGCGGTCGATCCCGGTGGAGATCCAGCAGGCGGCGGTCGTGGACGGCGCCGGACCCTGGCAGATCTTCCGGCGGATCATCCTCCCGCTGACCCGGCCCGCCCTGGCCGCGCTCAGCGCGCTCTCCTTCACCTGGATCTTCAACGACCTGCTCTGGGCGATCACCGTCCTGCGCAGCGACTCCAAGATGCCGATCACGGCCGCCCTCATCGGACTCCAGGGCCAGTACGTGTCGATGTGGAACGTGATCGCGGCCGGGTCGGTCATCGCCGCGGCGCCCACGGTCGCCGTCTTCCTCAGATTCCAGCGGCACTTCGTGGCCGGCCTCAACCTGGGAGCGGTCAAGTGACGGACCAGCGCTGGACCCTGCGGACGGCGAACACCTCCTACACCGTCCGGCTCTCCCCGGACGGGCCGTGGGCCGAGCTCGCCGCCTGGGGCCCGCCCGGCGTCGAGGACGGCCCCTCCGCCCTGGACTGGTCCCACCGCACGCACTTCATCACGCCCGCCGACGCGGCCCCGGCCGAGTACCTGCCCTACGGGCTCCGGCCGTTCACCGGGTCCGAGGTGGTGGCCTCGCGCCCGGACGGCGAAGAGCGGGGCATGTGGTGGGAGTTCGAAGGCGCGGAGACCGCCGAGGGATCTCTGCGTCTGGCCTTCACGGACGACGTGATCGGGCTGCGGACGGTCCTCGGCTACGAGACCGTGCCGGGCACCGATGTGATCCTCCGCTGGGCCGAGTTCACGGCCGGCGACGACGAACTCCGCCTTGAACGGCTCGACTCGGGCGCCGTGACCGTCCCGGTCACCGGCGCGGCCCGGCTGACGTACCTCTGCGGACAGTGGTCCCAGGAGTTCCAGCACACCCGACTCGACCTCACCAGAGGCACGTTCACCATCGGCAGCCTCCAGGGCGTGCCCGGTCACGCGTACGCGCCCTGGCTCGCCGTACAGGACGGGGACGCCCCGGCCGCCTACGGCGTCGCCCTGGCCTGGCCGGGCAACTGGCACATCACGGCGGAGGCCGAGCCCGGCGGTGCCGTACGGGTCCGCGCCGGACGCGTCCCGCACGAGGGCGCCGTCCGACTCGGCCCCGGCGAGACGCTGGTGACCCCCCGCCTCGCCTGCGCGTTCAGCCCGGACGGCCTCGACGGCCTGTCCCGGGTCTGGCACCGCTACGAACGGCACCTCGCCGGTGAGCGGCTGCACCGCCCGCGCAAGGTGCTCTACAACTCCTGGGAGGCCACCGGCTTCGACGTCGACGCGGCCGGCCAGCTGGAGCTGGCGAAGGCCGCCGCGGACCTCGGGACCGAACTCTTCGTCGTCGACGACGGCTGGTTCACGGGCCGCGCCGACGACACCGGAGGACTGGGCGACTGGTACCCGGACCCGGAGGCCTTCCCGGACGGCTTCGGCCGCTTCGTCGAAGACGTCCGGGCCCTCGGACTCGACTTCGGCCTCTGGGTCGAGCCGGAGGCGGTCAGCCCCGGCAGCCGGCCGCACACCGAACACCCCGAATGGGTCTACCGCGTCGACGGCCGCCCGGCCCGGCTCGTCCGCAACCAGCTGCTCCTCGACCTCGGCCGGACCGACGTCCAGGACTTCGTCGTCGCCACCCTCGACCGGCTGCTCACCGCGCACCCGATCGGCTACCTGAAGTGGGACATGAACCGGCCGCCCACCGAACGCGGGCGCCCCGGCACCGGCCCGGCCGACCTGGACGCCGAGCACGTCGCCGGCTACCTGCGCGTCCTCGACCACCTGCGCGCCGCCCACCCCGACGTCACCGTCGAGGGCTGCGCCGGCGGCGGCGGACGCGTCGACCTCGCCACCCTCGCCCGCACCGACGTCGTCTGGCCCAGCGACAACACCGCACCCCTGGACCGGCTGCGCATCCAGCACGGCTTCCTGCACGCCCACGCCCCGCACGTCATGAGCTCCTGGGTCACCGACGCCCCCGGCATCCTCGACCCGCGCCCGCGCAGCCTCGCCTTCCGCTTCGTCAACGCCCTGTGCGGAGTCCTCGGCATCGGCGCCGACCTCCGTGCCTGGACCCCGGAACAGCGGGCGGAGGCCGCCCGGTGGATCGCCCGCTACAAGGAGGTACGGGACGTCGTCCACCACGGCGAGGTCCGGCTGCTCGGCACACCGGACGACCCCACCTGCGGCGTGCAGTACGACGCCGGTGACCGCACCGTCGTCGCCGCGCTCTCCACCGGCCGCCTCGACGGCGCCCCGCTGCTCCCCGGCCGCCCCGACCGGCTCCGGCTGCGCGGCCTGGAGCCGACGGCACGCTACCGGGAGACGGCGAGCGGAACCTCGTACAGCGGAGCCCATCTGCTCCACTACGGCCTGCCGTTCGCCTGGAATGCCGGGTACGACGCCGACCTGGTGGTACTGACCCGCCTGTAGGGCGCATATGTTTCCAGCAGCTCACCCTCTAAGGAGCCCGATGGACCAGTCCGTACGACGGTACGGTGCCCGTTTCACCGGCCGGACCGCCGTGGTGACCGGAGCCGCCTCCGGCATCGGAGCCGCCACCGCCGAACGGCTCGCCCGGGAGGGGGCCGCCGTCGTGCTCGCCGACCTCGCGGACGAGCGCGGCCAGGCCGTCGTGGACGGGATCGCCCAGGACGGCGGCCGGGCCCGGTACGTGCACGCGGACGTCGCCGACGAGGCCGACTGGACGCGGATCGTCACCGCCGCCCAGGACTTCGGCCCGGTCGACGTGCTCGTCAGCAACGCCTGCACCGTCGACGTGCGGCCCGCCCACGAGCTGCCCCTGGAATCCTGGCAGCGGCAGCTCGCCGTCAACCTCACCGCCGGCTTCCTCGGCGTCAAGGCGGTCCTGGCCGACCTGCGCGCCCGGCGCGGCGCCGTGGTCCTCACCTCCTCTGTGCACGCGCACGCCGGCCTCCCCGGCCACCCGGCCTACGCCGCCGCCAAGGGCGGCCTGCTGTCTCTGTGCGGACAGCTCGCCGTCGAGTACGGGCCCGAGGTACGCGTCAACGCGGTGCTGCCCGGGCCGATCCTCACCGGCGCCTGGAACCGGGTCCCGCCGGAGGAACGGGACCGCAGCATCGCCCAGACGGCCGCCCGCCGGTTCGGCACGCCCGAGGAGGCGGCCGCCGCGATCGCCTTCCTCTGCGCCGACGAGGCCTCCTACGTCACCGGGGCCAGTCTCGTCGTGGACGGTGGCTGGAGTGTCGTGAAGGCCTCCGCATGACGCCCTGTGAACAGAAAGGCTGTACGACATGACGCCCTACGCCCGCCGCGGTGTGCACGGCCAGACCGTGGAGGCCCTGGCGCGCCGCATCCTCGGCGGCGAGATCCCGGAAGGGGCCACGCTCGACCTGGTGGCGCTGCAGAGCGAACTCGACGTCAGCCTCACCGCCCTGCGCGAGTCCCTGAAGGTGCTCGCCGCCAAGGGCATGGTCGACGCCCGCCAGAAGCGCGGCACCTTCGTGCGGGCCCGCGCCGACTGGAACCTGCTCGACGCCGACGTGCTGCGCTGGCAGTTCGAGGGCGGCCGCACCACCGACGCCGACCGGTCGCTGCTGCACAACCTCGCCGAGGTCCGGGCGATCATCGAACCGGCCGCCGTCCGGCTGGCCGCCGAGCGCCGCACCGAGGCCGACCTGGTGGCCCTGGAGGTCGCCCTGGCGGCGATGGGACGGCAGGAGGCCGACCCGGGCGACGCCGTCGACGCCGACCTCGCCTTCCACCGCGCCCTGCTCGCCGCCACCCACAACGAACTGCTCGAACGCATGGAGATGGTGCTGGAGTCGGGCCTGGCCCACCGGGACCGCATCGTGCACAGCGCCCCGCACAGCGAGGACCCCGTCCCCGCCCACCGCGCCGTCCTGGACGCCGTACGCGACGGCGACCCGGCGGCGGCCGAGACCGCCATGCGCGCCCTGCTCGACCAGGCCGGCCGCGACCTGGCCCGGCTGCACGGGCCCGACGCGACGGCCGGTTCCGACGCGACGGCCGGCTCCGACGACGACACGAAAGGCGGTGGCGGTCAGTGAAGATCGACCGAATAGAGACCTTCCTCGTCCCGCCGCGCTGGCTGTTCTGCCGTGTCGAGACCGACGACGGGGTGGTCGGCTGGGGCGAACCCGTCGTCGAGGGGCGGGCCGAGGTGGTGCGGGCGGCCGTCGACGTCCTCGCCGAGTACCTGGTGGGCCAGGACCCGCTGCGCATCCAGGACCACTGGCAGGTGCTCACCAAGGGCGGCTTCTACCGGGGCGGCCCGGTGCTGTCGAGCGCCGTCGCGGGACTCGACCAGGCCCTGTGGGACATCGCCGGCAAGACCTACGGCGCGCCCGTGCACGCCCTGCTGGGCGGACCGGTGCGGGACCGGGTACGGGTCTACGCCTGGGTCGGCGGCGACGAACCCGCCGAGCTCACCGAGCAGATCGCGGCCCAGGTGGCGGCGGGCTTCACCGCCGTGAAGATGAACGCCGCCGGCGTCACCTCGCCGATCACCACCCCGGCCGAGACCGCGGCCGTCGTCGCCCGGGTGGGCGCCGCCCGGGACGCCCTCGGCCCGGACCGCGACGTCGCCGTCGACTTCCACGGCCGGTTCACCGCCGCGAGCGCCCGCCGCGTGCTGGCCGAACTCGCCCCGCTGCACCCGCTGTTCGTGGAGGAACCCGTCCTGCCCGAACAGGGCCACCTGCTGCCCGGCCTGGTCACCGCGAGCCCGGTCCCGCTGGCCACGGGCGAACGCCTCTACTCACGCGCCGAGTTCCTGCCCGTTCTCGCCGCCGGCATCGCGGTCGCCCAGCCGGACCTGTCCCACGCGGGCGGCATCTCCGAGGTGCACCGCATCGCCTCGCTCGCCGAGACCTACGGCGCCCAGCTCGCCCCGCACTGCCCGCTCGGCCCCATCTCGCTCGCCGCCGCCCTCCAAGTCGCCTTCGCCACTCCGAACTTCCTGATCCAGGAGCAGAGCCGGGGCATCCACTACAACAAGGACGCCGACCTGCTCTCCTACCTCGTCGACCCCGAGCCCTTCCGCTTCGTGGACGGGCACGCGCGGCGCGGCGACACCCCCGGACTCGGCATCACCCTCGACGAGGGCGCCGTCCGCGCGGCCGACCGGACCGGGCACAGCTGGCGCAACCCGGTGTGGCGGCATCCCGACGGCTCCTTCGCGGAGTGGTGATGGAGGCGGTCACCGACCTCGCGCACGGCGGCCGTTGGACCTCCCTGCGGCACGGCGGCCGCGAATGGCTGTGGCGGCGCGAGGACCCGGCACGCGACGGCGTGGCGCCGGGCGGCGCGTTCGTCGACGCGGGCGGACTGGAGGAGTGCGTCCCCACCGTGCGCGGCACCCCGGACCACGGCGACGCCTGGTCCCGCGCCTGGACCCGGGACGGGCGGACCGACCGCGTCTCCTGCGAACGCTTCACCCTCACCCGCGAGTTGAGCACCACCACCGACGGTGTGGAAGCCGCCTACGCGCTGACCGCCGAGCCCGGCTTCCGCTTCCTGTGGGCCGCGCACGCCCTGCTGGACCTCACCGAGGACGCCGTCGTACGGACCCGGGACGGGGCGCCCACCCGGCTGTTCCCGGAGGCGGCGCCCCTGCTGGACCGCCCCTGGCCGGCCGGCGCGCCGTGGCTGGAGGGCGGTTGGCCCGCGCCGCTCGGGCTGCGGCTCGACCGCTTCGGACCGGACGACGGCACGGCGGTCGGGGCCGTGGTGGCCGGCGGCCGGTGCTGTGTCCACGACGGCGCGGACCGGCTCGCCCTGGCCGTCGAGGCCGAGGGGCAGCCGCTGTCCGTCGCCCTCTGGCGCAACCTGGGCGGCTTCCCCGCCGGCCGGCCCTATCGCAGTACGGGCGTCGAGCCCATGCTCGGCCGCGTCTTCGACCTCGCCGACGCGGGCCCGGACGACGCGGCCCGCGTCCCCGCCTCGGGCGAGGTCCGCTGGCGGCTCACCCTGAGCGCCGCCTGTCACTGCCCCCACTGACCGAGGAAGGAGACGTGCTCGTGGATCTGCGAGCCGCCCTCACCGCCCGTCGTCTGATCGCCATCGTGCGCGGCGGCGACCCGGACGCCGCCCTGCGCACCGTGCTGACCCTGGCCGAGGAGGGCATCGAACTGATCGAGGTGTCACTGAGCGGCGCCGACGCGCTCACCGTCCTCACCCGGGCCCGCGAGGAACTGGGCCCCGGCCGTCCGCTGGGCGCCGGCACGGTCCTGACCGCCGCCGACGCGCACGCCGCCCACCGCGCGGGCGCCGCCTTCGCTGTCACCCCCGGCCTCGGCGCCGGCGTCGACACCGCGCTGCACCTCGGCATGCCGGTCCTGGCCGGTGTGCTGACCCCCACCGACGTCATCGCCGCCCGGGCCCGGGGCGCGAGCGCCCTGAAGCTCTTCCCGGCCGCGGAAGCCGGGGGAGCGGCCTATCTGAAGGCGTTGCGGGGCCCGTTCCCCGACGCCGCCTTCGTCCCCGTGGGCGGCGTCGACCTCGCCGCCGCCCGGGCCCACCTGGCCGCCGGGGCGACCGCCGTCGGCGTCGGCTCACCCCTCGTCGGCGACGCGGCGGACGGCGGTGACCTGGGCGCCCTGCGCGACCGGGCCCGCGCGTTCCGGGCCGCCGTGGAGGCACGCCCGTGACGGCGCCCTGGCGTCCGCTCCCGGGCCCGGTCGTCTGCGTCGGCGAGACCATGGCGGCCCTGGCCCCCGACCCGCCCCGGCCGCTGGCGGACGCCGAGCGACTGCGGCTGTCCCTCGCGGGCGCGGAGTCGAACGTGGCGATGTACCTCGCGGACCACGGCGTGCCCGCCGTCTGGCTCTCGGCCCTCGGCGACGATCCGCTGGGCCGCCGGGTCCGCGCCGCGGTCGCCGCCGCCGGGGTCGACGTCACCCATGTGCGCACCGACCCGCGCCGGCCCACCGGCCTCCTCGTCAAGAACCCCGGCCCCACCGGGACGACCGTCCACTACTACCGCACCGGCTCGGCGGCCTCGGCCCTGGACCCCGGCCTGCTCGACGGCGAACCGCTGCGCTCGGCCGCCCTCCTGCACCTCACCGGCATCACCCCCGCCCTGTCCCCGTCCTGCCGCGCCCTGGTGTCCCGCGCCCTCGACGTCCCGGCCGCGCAACGGCCGTACGCCATCAGCTTCGACGTCAACCACCGGGCCGCCCTCTGGCCGGACGGCACCGCACCCGAGGTGCTGCGCGCTCTCGCCGACCGGGCCGACATCGTTTTCACGGGCCTCGACGAGGCACAGGAGCTGTGGGGCGCGGACCTGACCGTCACCGGGCTGCGGGGTCTGCTGCCCGGCCCGCGGATCCTCGTCGTCAAGGACGGCGCCCGGGCCGCGTCGGCCGTCACCGCGGACGGCGTGTGCACGGTGCCCGCGCTGCGCACCGCGGTGGTCGAACCCGTCGGCGCGGGCGACGCGTTCGCGGCGGGCTTCCTCGCCGGTCTGCTGCGCGGCGGGACGACGACCCGCGCCCTCCGGCTCGGCCACATCACGGCCGTCTCCGCGCTCCGGGTCACGGGCGACCACGGCCCGCTGCCCGCGGCGGCGGACATCGACCGGCTGCTCGCCCTCCCGGATGCGGAATGGCGGCGGTACGGCGACGGGGCGGCGGCCGGTGCGGGGCGCCGACGGCGGGCGAGGACTCCCCGGGAGTCCGAGGTCGGTCGAACAAGGCGATGGAACAGAGGAGGGGGCTGTCACCGCGGCCCCGCGCAGGATTCGTAAAGTGCATTGACAAACTCGACCGCTCTTCATAGGTTCGCCGGGCAGTCCGCAGATGGGAGCGTGCGATCACCTTGACCAACGACATCAGGCGGGCGCTCGTCGTCCGCGGCGGCTGGGACGGGCATCAACCCGTCGCGATCAGCGACGGGTTCGTCCCCTTCCTCAGGGAGAAGGGATTCGCCGTCGAGACCTCCGAGGACCTCGCGGTGTACGAGGACGCGGAGCGCCTGGCCGCCACCGACCTGGTCGTGCAGTGCTGGACCATGGGGACGATCACCCGGGAGCAGAGCGACAACCTCGCCGCCGCGGTGCGCGCGGGCACCGGCCTGGCCGGCTGGCACGGCGGCATCGTGGACAGCTTCCACGACCACGGCTACCACCTGCTGACCGGCGGCACGTTCGTCATGCACCCGCCGGGCTTCCACGACCACACCGTGCACCTGCTGCCCGAACACGCCGGCCACCCGGTCATCGCCGGGCTCCATGACTTCACCGTGCACACCGAGCAGTACTGGCTGCTCACCGACCCGCACATCGACGTCCTCGCCACCACCACCTTCCCGGCCGACGCCCTGCGCGACCGGCCCACGGTGATGCCCGCCGTGTGGACCAGGACCTGGGGCGCGGGCCGGGTCTTCGTCTCCACCGTCGGGCACAAGCCCGACGACTTCGACGTGCCCGAGGTGCGCACGCTGACCGAGAGGGGACTGCTGTGGGCGAGTCGCTGAAGCCCCTGAACATCGGCCTCGTGGGCGCCGGGAGGATCAGCGGCGCCTATCTCTCGACCCTGGACCGGACGGCTTCCCTGCGGCTCACCGCCGTCACCGACCTCGACCGGGTCCGGGCCGAGTCGGTCGCGCAACAGGCCTCCGGCGAGCCGGCCGTGGCGGCGGACGTCGCCGCCCTCGTGGCCCGGGACGACGTGGACGCCGTACTCAACCTCACGATTCCGGCCGCGCACGCGGAGGTCGCCCTCGCGGCGCTCGGCGCCGGCAAGCACGTGTACGGCGAGAAGCCCCTCGCGGCGAACCGGAAGGAGGCCGGCGCCGTGCTGGCGGCGGCCCGGGAGACCGGGCTGCGCGTCGGCTGCGCACCCGACACCGTCCTCGGCACCGGCACACAGACCGCCCGCAAGGCGGTCGACGACGGACTGATCGGCCGGCCGGTCGCGGCCACCGCCTTCATGACCACCGCCGGACACGAGAGGTGGCACCCGGACCCGGAGTTCTACTACCGGCCCGGCGGCGGCCCCCTGCTCGACATGGGCCCCTACTACCTCTCCGCCCTGGTCCACCTGCTCGGCCCGGTGGTCGGGGTGACCGGCGCCGCCTCCCGGCCGCGGGCCGAGCGGACCGTCGGCAGCGGCCCGCGCGCGGGCACCGCCTTCCCGGTGGAGGTGGACACCCACGTCACCGGCGTCCTGGAGCACGCCGACGGCGCGCTCTCCACCCTGGTCATGAGCTTCGACGTACGGGCCGCCCGGCTGCCGCACATCGAAGTGCACGGCACCGAGGCCTCGTTGTCCGTGCCCGACCCGAACGGCTTCGACGGCCCCGTCGAACTGCACCGCGGCGACGGCTGGCAGACCCTGCCGGTCACCGCCGGCCACCGGGAGGCCGGCCGGGGCGTCGGCCTCGCCGATCTCGCCGAGGCCCTGGCGGACGGCCGCCCGCACCGCGCGTCGGCCGAACTCGCCGCCCACGTCCTGGACGTCATGCTCACCCTCCTGGACGCGGCCGACCAGGGCCGCGCACTCCCGGTGACCAGCACCTGCGAGCGCCCCGCCCCGCTCGGCTGACCCGCACCCCCGGACGGCCGGGCTCAGTCCTCCTCCGTCACCCTGATGATCGTCTTGCCGGGGGTGCGCTTCCCGGGGCGGAACGCGGCGGGGGCCTCGGCGAGCGGTCGTACCGCGCCGACGATCGGCTTCAGACGTCCGTCGCGCACCCGCGCGGCGAGGTCGGTGAGGCGGGCGCGGTCGGGTTCTACGACGAAGAACACCGCCCGCCCGTCCGCCGGGTGGACGGTGACCGGATGGGCGATGGTGACCAGCGTGCCGCCCGGGCGGACCAGCGCCGTGGAGCGGTCGAGGATCTCGCCGCCGATCACGTCGAACACCACGTCGACGGCGCCGATGTCCTCCAGCGGCCCGGACTGGAGGTCGACGAACGTGTGCGCCCCCAGTTCCAGCGCGGTCTCGCGGTCGGCGGCCCGGCCGGTGCCGATCACCCGCGCGCCCGCCGCCCGGGCCAGCTGGACGGCGAGGGAGCCGACGCCGCCCGCGGCGCCGTGGACCAGCACGGTCTGGCCGGTGGTGAGGCGGGCGTGGTCGAAGAGGCCCTGCCAGGCGGTGAGCCCGGAGACCGGCAGGGCGGCGGCCGTGACATGGTCGACGTCGGCCGGGAGCGGCGCGAGATTGCGGGCCTCGACGGCGGTGTACTCGGCCAGCGAGCCGTCGCGGGTCCAGTCGGCGAGCCCGAACACCCGCTGGCCGACGGTCAGCCCGGTGGTGCCGTAGCCCAGCTCGGCGACCACGCCGGACAGCTCGTGCCCGGGCACGCTCGGGGTGCGGTCCCGGCCGGCCCGGTCGGTCCAGGTGGCCGGCCAGGTCAGCTCGCCGGGGGTGAACGCGGAGGCGTGCACGCGCACGACGACGTCGTTCTCCGCGGCGTGCGGATACGGCAGCTCCGTAAGGGCGAGACCGGCGACTCCGGCCTCGCGGTCCTTGACGGTGATGGCTTGCATGGGGGGATCCTCCGAAGTGGGGGAGTGGCGGGGGACCCGAGCGGCCCGTCCCCCGCGCGGGGCACCGTGACCCATCTCAGCGCCCTCCGCCGGGCTCCGCCACCCCAGCCGTCGACCGTGTGTTCGCTCCGTAGTCGTCGGCGGAAAAATGCGTGGACCGCCCGACCTCTGTCGCGGGACACTTCCCTTTCCTGACCAGCCGATTCCAGGCCGCCGCGGACCATGTGGCGGCCGACTCGGCATGCCGTGCGACGACTACACAGGGTTGACATGACATCCTCTGTCGATTTACCGGCGACGGGACCGCGCAAGGGCGCGGTGCTGCTCGCGCTTCGTTACTACGGACGGGAGTTGGCCCGGCTCAAGTGGCTCACGCTGCCCGCGATGCTGCTGCCGGCGCTCGGCAACATCGGAATCAACTACCTGGCCCCGCTGCTCGTGGCCAAGCTGGTCGGCCGGATCGCCGACGGCCACGGCCTGGGCCTCGGCACCACACTGCCGTACGTCCTCGGCTTCGCCGGTGTCCTGCTGCTGGCGGAGACGCTCTGGCGGGTCGGTCTGCACTGCCTGAACCGCCTGGACGCCCTCGGCATCGAGCAGCTGTACGTCATCGGCATGGACGAACTGTTCGCCAAGGACGCCGCGTTCTTCCACGACAACTTCGCGGGATCGCTCACCAAGCGGGTGCTCAGCTTCGCCACCCGGTTCGAGGAGTTCGGCGACACCCTGACCTTCAACATCGTGGGCAGCTTCGTGCCGCTGGCCTTCGGCTCCGTGGTGCTCTGGCGCTACGAACCGCTGCTCGTCGTCGCGCTCCTCACGATGATCGCGGTCACGGCGGTGTGCGTGTTCCCGCTGATCCGCCGCCGCCAGCGGCTGGTCGACCAGCGTGAGGAGGCGATCGCCCGGGTGTCGGGGCATGTCGCCGACAGCCTGATGAACATGGACACCGTCCGGGCGTTCGCCGCCGAGGAACGGGAGGCCGCCGAACACCGATCCCGGGTCGCCGAGTCCCGGCGGCGCACCCTGCGCTCCTGGGACTACGGCAACCTGCGCATCGACACCTTCGTCGCCCCGATGTCCGTGGCGACCAACGCGGTGGGACTGCTGCTCGCGGTGATACTGGCGGGCGGCGGGCACAGCGTGGAGGCGGTCGTGGTCGCCTTCACCTACTACTCCAACGCGACCCGGATCATGTTCGAGTTCAACCAGATCTACCGGCGCATCGAGAGCTCCATGACGGAGGCGGCCCAGTTCACCGAACTGCTCCTGGAGCCGCCGGCCGTGGTCGACCCGGAGGTTCCGGAACCGCTCGCACCGCGTACCGCGGGCGTCCGCTTCGAGAAGGTCTCCTTCACCCATGCGGGTGCCAAACCCCTGTTCGAGGGGCTGGAGCTGGATGTGCCCAGCGGGTCGAAGTTCGGGTTCGTCGGCCGGTCGGGCGGCGGCAAGACCACGCTCACCCGGCTGCTGCTGCGGATGACCGACATCGACGGCGGCCGGATCACCATCGGCGGCCAGGACATCAGCCGGCTGCGCCAGGCCGACCTGCGCGGCCAGATCGCCTACGTCCCGCAGGACCCGGCGATGTTCCACCGCACCCTGCGGGACAACATCGCCTTCGCCCGGCCCGGCGCCACCGACGCCGAGATCCGGCTCGCCGCCGAGGCCGCGCACGTCACGGAGTTCGCCGACGCCCTGCCGGACGGCTTCGAGACGATGGTGGGGGAGCGCGGGGTGAAGCTCTCCGGCGGCCAGCGGCAGCGGGTCGCGCTCGCCCGCGCGATCCTCCGGGACGCCCCGATCCTGCTCCTGGACGAGGCGACCAGCGCCCTCGACTCGGAGAGCGAGCTGCTCGTCCAGGAGGCGCTGTGGCGGCTCATGGAGGGCCGCACGGCACTGGTGGTGGCGCACCGCCTGAGCACGGTCGCCTCGATGGACCGGCTGGTGGTCCTGGACCGCGGCCGGATCGTCGAGCAGGGCACGCACCACGAACTGCTCGACGCCCAGGGCGCCTACGCCAAGCTGTGGCAGCACCAGTCGGGCGGCTTCCTCGACGAGGGCCCCGCGCGGGAGGCGGTGCACTAGGTCATATCGGTCCGGCCGGCCGGGTGGTAGACAGGTGATCATGAGCCACCTGAACGTCTCCGCCCGCCCGGCCGGTACCCGATGACCGCCGGGGCCGACACCCCCGACCGCCGGGGCCGCACCGGACTCGACCGCACCGGCCTGGACCTGACCGGCAACCCGCGCGTGAAGGTCCGGGAGGTGAAACTGCTCTCCAGCCACTGGTACGTCGAACGGGCCACCACCTTCGACCTCCAGCACGCCGACGGCACCTGGCACACCGAGCAGCGCGAGACCCACGACCGCGGCAACGGCGCCACGCTCCTCCTCTACGACGCCGACCGCGAAACCGTCCTGCTCACCCGCCAGTTCCGCTTCCCCGCGTACGTCAACGGCCACCCCGACGGCATGCTGGTCGAGACCCCGGCGGGCCTCCTCGACGAGGAGGACGAGCACCCGGAGCACGCGGTCCGCCGCGAGGTCGTCGAGGAGACCGGCCACACGGTCGGCGACGTCCAGCACGTCTTCGACGTCTACATGAGCCCCGGCTCGGTCACCGAGCGGATCTCCTTCTACGCGGCCGCCTACGGCCCCTCCACCCGCACCCACGAGGGCGGCGGCCTCGACGAGGAGGGCGAGGACATCCAGACCCTCGAACTCCCCTTCCGCCAAGCCCTCCAGATGATCCGCACCGGCGAGATCGCCGACGCCAAAACCATCATGCTCCTCCAATGGGCAGCCCTGGAGGGCCCGTTCGCTTCAGACTGAGGCCCACCCCCGCGCCCCGTAGGGGCGCGGGGAACTGCGCGACCAGCCACGACGGCGCCGCAGCCGCCGGACGACCGACCCGGCTCGGTGCTAGGCGGACACCCGACGCTCTCGTACGACGGCGATGTCGCCCGGCGCCACGACCACCGCCCCCTCCACCGCCTTCCCGGACAGCAACTCCACCGCCCCGTCCGACACCGGAACCTCGGCCCCTTCCCCGGTGTGGTCGATCACGAACACGTAGTCCGCGTCCGCACCCCGCCGCACGACTACCTCGACCCCCGCCGGAGCGACCCGCCCGGCCGCCACCCCTGCCTCCGCACGGATCCGGTCCAGCAGCCCCGCCAGCGTGTCCGCGTCCGGCAGCGTCGCCACGTACCAGGCGCTGCCCGCGCCGACACCGCGCCGGGTCACCGCCGGCACCCCGGCCAGCGGACCGTCGGCGTACGACGCGACCGCGGCCGCCCCCGCCAGCCGCACCCGCTCCGTCCACAGCGACCCCGTCCCGCCCCCGTCGAGCGCCACGCGCTCCTCCGGCAGCAGCGGGAACAGTTCGTCGGTGGACACGCCGAGCAGCTCCCGGAAGGCCCCGGGGTAACCACCCAGCCGCACATGGCAGTTCTCGTCCACCGCACCGCTGTGGAAGCCGATCGCGAGGCTCCCCCCGGCCTCCGCGAACGACGCCAGGTTCGCCGCGCCGGTGTCGTCGACCAGGTACAGGCTCGGCGCGAGCACCGCCTTGTACGCCGACAGGTCCGCGTCCGGCCGTACGAAGTCCACCGCCACGCCGGCCCGCCACAGCGGCTCGTACCAGGCGCGGACGACGTCCAGGTAGCGCAGCTCCCCGCTCGGCTGGGACGGCAGCTCGACGGCCCACCGGGCGTCCCAGTCCCAGACGACGGCGACCTCGGCCGTCCCCGTGCTGCCGCGCACCTCGGCCAGCGCCCGCAGGTCCGCGCCCAGCCGGACCACGTCCCGCCAGATCTGGCTGTCGGTCCCGGCGTGCGGCAGCATCGCCGAGTGCCACTGCTCGGCACCCGCCTTCGCCGCCCGCCACTGGAAGTAGGCGATACCGTCCGCGCCGTGCGCCACGTGCGCGAGCGCGTTGCGGCGCAACTCGCCCGCCGTCTTGGCCCGGTTGACGGGCTGCCAGTTGACCGCGCCGGTCGAGTGCTCCATCAGCAGCCAGGGCCCGCCCGCCAGCGACCGCATCAGATCGCCGCTCAGCGCGATGTCGATCTGCGACTCGGGGTCGGCGGACATCAGGTAGTGGTCGTTGGCGACCACGTCCAACTCCGGTGCCCAGCGCCAGTAGTCGAGGGCGTCGAAGTTGTACATCACCATGAAGTTGGTGGTCGCGGGAATGGCGGGGGCCGCCTCCCGCAGGACGTCCCGCTCCGCCTTGTACAGCGACAGCAGCTCGTCCGAGCAGAACCGCCGCCAGTCCAGCTGGTGCGTCGGGTTGGGCACGGCACCGGTCGCGCGGGGCGGCAGGATCTCGTCCCAGTCGTAGTACCACTGGCTCCAGAAGGTGGTGCCCCAGGCGTGGTTGAGGGCGGCCAGGTCGTCGCCGTACCGGGCCCGCAGCCAGCGGCGGAAGGACTCCGCGCTGGTGTCGCAGTAGCAGGCCGCGTTGTGGCAGCCGTACTCGTTGTGGACGTGCCACATCGTGACGGCCGGGTGGCTCGCGTACCGTTCGGCGATCGCGCCCGCGATGCGCAGCGCGGCCTCGCGGTAGGCGGGGCTGCTCGGGCAGAACGTCTGGCGGCTGCCGTAGGACAGGGTGCGGCCGTCGTGGTCCACCGGGAGCGCCTCAGGGTGGGCGCGGAAGAACCAGGCCGGCGGGGCGGCCGTGGGGGTGGCGAGGTCGGCGGCGATGCCGTTCTCGTGGAGCAGGCCGAGGATCCGGTCCATGCGGGAGAAGTCGTAGACGCCCTCGGACGGCTCCATGAGCGCCCACGAGAAGATGCCGACGCTGACCATGTTCACGCCCGCCTCGCGCATCAGGCGGACGTCCTCCTCCCACACCTCCTCGGGCCACTGCTCGGGGTTGTAGTCGCCGCCGTAGGCGATACCGGGAACGGAAAGGGTGCGGTCGCTCATCGGTCAGCTCCGGTCAGAAGGCGGCGGGTCGTCTCCACGCCCCACGGGTCGAGGGAGAGCAGGCGGTCGCTGGAGGCGACCAGGCCGCCGACGGCCTCCACGTGGGCGGCCCAGCGGGCGCGGGTCTCCACGGCGGGGCGGGCCATCAGGCAGTCGGGGTCGTTGACCCAGAGGCGGCCGTGCTGCCACTGGCGGCCGACGCCGGTGAACTCGGCCGGGTCCTGGCCGGGTTGGCTGTAGTCGTCGGCCTCGGGGCGGCGGTGCGGGGCCGTGTCGGGGCTGACCCGCATCGCGTCGAACAGGCCGAGCGAGGGCAGGATCGGCGCGCCGCAGCCGAGCAGGTAGGCGTCCGCGCCGATCGCCTCGCGGATCAGGGCGATGCCGAGCCGGTAGGCGGTCAGCGCGTCCGCGCCGGAGTGCCGTACGCCGTCCAGGGCGCCCGCGTAGAGGAAGTCGACCTTGAAGTAGTCGTAGCCTTCGGCGCGCAGCGTCGCGAAGACGTCGGTGAGGTAGGCCGCGGCGGCCGGGTGGGTGGTGTCCAGGACGTACAGGTCGTGGCCCCAGTTGCGGCCCGCGTGCAGCGGGTTGCCGTCGGGGTCGCGGACCAGCCAGTCCGGGTACGTCTCGGCCAGCGCGCTCGCCGGGTCGACCAGGAAGGGCGCCGTCCAGATGCCCGCCCGGCGGCCGCGTCCGCGGATCGCGTCCGCGATGCCCCGCCGGGAGCGGAACCGGCCGGAGAGGTTCAGCCAGTCGCCGAGCGCGCTCTGGTAGCCGTCGTCGATCTGCACCACGTCGATCGGCAGGTCGAGGGTGTCCATCGCCCGCAGGTTCTCGTGGATGTCGTCCTCGGTGACGGCCGTGAAGTACTCGTACCAGGAGCACCACACGGTGGGCGCCGGGCGCGGCGCCGGCAGGGCCAGGGCGTCGGCCCAGCCGGCCAGCACGGACTGGATGCCCGTACCGCTCCACTCCTTGACCGCGCCGTCGGCCGTCACCTCCGCGACCCCGTCCGCCACGGTCAGCCGGATCGACGGCACCTCGTGCGAGGGTTCCGTCGCCGCCCAGAGCCGGACGGGGGAGCCGTCCCCCGGGTCGAGCGCCAGCAGCCCCTCGCCCTGGAAGGCGCCGGCGGGCACGCTGCGGCCGGGGCGGTAGCACACGGTCGCCCAGTTGGCGTTCGCCGGGCGGTACGGGGCGGCGCCGAGGGCGTAGCCGCCGCTCGGCGACCAGGACTGCCAGCCCTCCTCGTGGACACGGGCGGTGCGCGTGTCCACGGGTACGGAGGCGACCGGGGTGAACGGGTTGTGCACGGTGTTCTCTTTCGGACGGGGCCGGATCAGCCCTTGGCGGAGCCCAGGGTCAGACCGCTGACGAACTGCTTCTGCAGCGCGAAGTACACGATCAGCGTCGGGATCGCGGTCAGCAGGGAACCGGCGGCGACCAGGTTCGGGTCGGTGAAGTACTGGCCGGAGAGGTTGTTCAGCGCCGAGGTGATCGGCATGTTCTCACCGGTCGAGATCAGCACCAGCGCCCAGAAGAAGTCGTTGTAGATCCAGATCGACAACAGGGTCGCCAGGGCCGCCATCGCCGGCCGGCACAGGGGCAGCGTGATCTGCCAGTACAGCCGCCACACCGACGCGCCGTCCACCAGGGCCGCCTCGGTCAGCTCGTGCGGCAGCGAACGCATGTAGTTCGACAGCACGAACGCGCAGAACCCGGACTGGAACGCCACGTGGATCAGGACCAGGCCGAGCGCCGAGTCGTACAGCTTGCCGCTCGCGGTGATGCCCGGCAGGTTCGTCAGCAGGTACATCCGGTACAGCGGGGTGATGATGACCTGCTGCGGCAGCAGGTTGCCGGCCGTGAAGACCAGCAGCAGGAACAGGTTGACCCGGAAGTCGAACCGGGCGACGTAGAACGCGACCATCGACGACAGGAACAGCGTGAGCAGCACGGCCGGGACCGCGATGACCAGCGTGTTCATGAAGTAGTGGGTCATGTCCGACTGCTCGAACGCGTTCTTGAAGTTGTCGAAGTTCAGCGTGTGCGGCCAGGACACGTAGCCGCGGTTGCTGGTCTCGCTGTACGGGCGCATGGCCGAGAAGACCGCCCACAGCAGGGGGGCGAGCCAGGCCAGCGCCGTACCGCCCAGGAACACGTGCAGCAGCACGCGGGCCGGGCGGATCGGATTGCGCTGCTTGGGCAGCGCGCTGCTCACGGTGCTCATGCGCGCCGCTCCTTCCGGAAGGTCGCGATCAGATAGGGAATGATCACGATCAGCGAGATGAACAGCAGCACCACCGCGATCGCCGAGCCGTAACCGATGCGGCTGGACTCGCCGATGATGTTGTTGGTCACCAGGATGGAGAGCAACTCGGTGCCCTGGGCGCCCTTGTTGAAGACGAAGACCAGGTCGAAGGCGCGCAGTGCCTCGATGATGGTCACGACCAGGACGATGGTGTTGGTCGGGCGCAGCGTCGGGAAGATGACGTTCTTGAACGTCTGCCACTCGTTGGCGCCGTCGAGGGCCGAGGCCTCCCGCAGCGACGGGTCGACGCTCTTCAGGCCGGCCAGGTAAAGGATCATCATGTAGCCGGTGTGCCGCCAGGACGCGGCGACCAGGACCGCCCACAGGTTGAGGTTCGGGTCACCGATCCAGTCGATGTAGTGGCCCGGCTTGTTGGCGCCGATGAGGCTGTTGATCAGGCCCGTGTCCGGGTTGTAGATCAGCTGCCAGACGAACCCGATGCAGGCCAGCGAGATGACGACGGGGAGGAAGAAGGCCGTCTGGTAGACCCGGCTGAACCGGATCTTCTTGTCCAGCTGCACGGCCAGGAAGAGCCCGAACGGGGTCGGGATCAGGATGAGCACCACGAACCAGATGACGTTGTGCTCGACGGCCGGCCAGAACTGCGGGTTGTCGCTGAAGAGTTGATGGAAGTTGTCGAGCCCGACCCACTTGATGGAGTCGAAGCCGATGCCGTCCCAGGAGGTGAAGGCCAGAAGGATCGAGGCCAGGGCGGTCACCCAGACCAGGAGTACATGGAGGACCGTCGGCACGCCCGCCATGAAGGCGAGCGTGATCCGGTCGCGGCGGGTCAGCAGGCGCCTGTGCCCCTGCTGGACCCGCTTGTTCTTGGACGCGCGCCCAGGAGGCGGCACGGCGGCCGCCTCCTGGGACTTCGTGGGGGTGTCAGTGGACATTCAGCAGGCTCACTCGGACGCGAAGATGGTCTTCTTCTGGCGATCGATGGACGAGAGCAGGCTGTCGATGCCCTTCGGGTTCTGCAGGAACTTCTGCAGTCCGGGCTGCATCACCGTCGAGGTGAAGTCCGGGCGGGAGTCGCGGTCCATGAACTGGGTCAGGGACTTGGCGCCGCTGATCATCGTGTACGCCTTCTTCTGCAGCGCGGTGTACGACGAGGTGTCGGCCTTGCTGGAGGCGGCCACCACACTGGAGTCGGCCTTGAGGTAGATCTGCTCCGCCTCGGGGGTGCCCAGGTACTCCATGAGCTTGACGACGCCGGCGTGGTTCTTCGGGGACTTGCTGACCATGAAGCCGTCGGTGGGGGCCTCGACGGTGTCCTGGCCGTACGCGGAGTTGAGCTCCGGGAAGGCGAAGAAGTCGAGGTCGTCCAGGTCGGCCTTGTTGGTGAACTGCTGGGCCACGAAGGAGCCGAGGACGTACATGCCGGCCTTCTTGGACACCAGGCTCTGGGCGGCGTCCTGCCAGGTGCGGCCCATGAAGCCGTCCTGGTGGTAGGGGAGGATCTCGGCCCAGTGGTCGAAGACGGCCTTGACCTTGGCGTCGGTCCAGGACTCCTTGCCGGCCATCAGCGACTTGTGGAAGTCGTAGCCGTTGAGGCGGAAGTTGATCTGGTCGAAGGTGCCCATCGCCGGCCAGGCGTCCTTGTCGCCGAACGCGATCGGGACCAGACCGTCCTTCTTCATCTGCTTGCACAGGGCGACGAACGCGTCCCAGGTGGTGGGGACCTCGTAGCCCTTGGCCTGGAAGACGCTCTTGCGGTAGAAGATCGCCCACGGGTACGTGTACAGCGGGACGAAGTAGTACTTGCCGTCCTCGCCCTTGCTGAGCGCCTTCATCGCGTCGGGGAAGTTGTCCCCGATCTTCGCCCAGACGTCGTCGATCGGCGAGGCCAGGTTCTTGGCCGCGAAGAACTGCATGCGGTAGCCGGCGAACCAGGTGAACACGTCGTCCGGCGTGCCCTGGAGGTAGGAGTTGATCTGCTCCTGGAAGGTGTTGTGGTCCTTCGTGTTGACGTCGACCTTGATGCCCGACTGCTTGGTGAAGGCCGCGTAGATCTCCGCGAAGGCCTTCTTCGGCACCGCGTCGGAGGAGTTGGAGCCGAGGCTGACGGTCTTCGGGTCGGACGAGGACCCGCTGCCACCACAGGCGGACAGCAGGGGTATGCCGGCGCCGGCGAGAAGGGCGGCCGAACCGGCACCGCGCAGGACGTTACGGCGGCTCGGACCCGGCACGTGAAGACCGGACGGGGAGATGCGCATGGCGGCTCCTGAGTAACAGGGTTCGGCAAGGGGAAGAGTTGATCTTCGAAAGGTCCCGAAACCGATCAGAAACCAACTCGGCCGAACATCGTGGGCGCAATAACAGCCGCTTGTCCGCTCATGCGTCAATAGCCTGCGTCTCTCTCGCCCGTCTCTTGCCCGAAACGTAATCGACATGGTCGCCTGCCGGTTTGTTGAACAAAGCGGTACGACGGAGCCCCCATGGGACAAACTTCATGGGGGCTCGTGTGCGGGCATGTTGGTTTCGGGGGGCGGGACCAGCGGTTAAGCCCACTGCAACCGGCCCGGCACGGGGCGTTCTACGGCCGTACGAGCAGCTGGAAGTCGAAGGCGTACCGGGACGCCCGGTAGACATGGCTGCCGTACTCCACCGGCCGCCCGGTGTCGTCGTAGGCCGTGCGCTGCATGGTGAGCAGGGCGGTGCCCTCCTTCTCGTCGAGGCGGGCGGCCTCCTCGGCGGTGGCGCTGCGGGCGCCCACGGTCTGCCGGGCGCTGTGCAGGGTGATGCCGGCCGTGCGCATCATCCGGTACAGGCCCGTCGACTCCAGCCGCTCCGTGTCGAGTTCGAGCAGGGCTGCGGGCAGGTAGTTGCACAGGAACGCCACCGGCTGGCCGTGCGTGGAGCGCAGCCGCTCCAGTACGACCACCTCCGCGCCCTCGGCGATCCCGAGCGCGGCGGCCACCTCGGCGGTCGCCGGGATCCGCTCGTTGCGCAGCACCCGGGTGGTCGGGCCCTGCCCGGCCGACTCCAGGTCGTCGTAGAGACTGCTCAGCTCCAGCGGCCGCTTGACCTGGCTGTGCACCACCTGGGTGCCGACGCCCCGGCGGCGCACCAACAGCCCCTTGTCGACGAGGGACTGGATGGCCTGGCGGACCGTGGGCCGGGACAGGCCGAGCCGCACCGACAGGTCGATCTCGTTGCCCAGGAGGTTGCCCGGGGCGAGCACTCCGTGCTCGATGGCCTCCTCCAGCTGCTGGGCGAGCTGGTAGTAGAGCGGTACCGGACTGCCGCGGTCCAGGGCGAAGTCCAGGGTGTCGAGCGCCGAGGCGGTCGCGGCGCGGGCGGAATCACCGGTTCGGGCCACCGGGACACCTCCTTCCAGAGCGCGGGTCGGGGTTCACAGCTGGCGGCGGCGGCCGGCGACCTGGCGGTCGTAGTCCGCGCGGGCGTGCACGGCGGCCTCCCGGGAGGCGGTCTCGGCGACCGGCACGTCCCACCAGGCCTCCGCGCCGGGAGCGGTCGGCGTCGGGTCCGTCTCGACGTACACACAGGTCGGCCGGTCGCTCGCGCGGGCCGCCGCGAGGGCCTCGCGCAGCTCCCGCACGGTCTTGGCGCGCAGCACCTCCATGCCGAGGCTGGCCGCGTTGGCGGCCAGGTCGACCGGCAGCGGCGCGCCGGAGAAGGTGCCGTCGGCGGCGCGGAAGCGGTAGGCGGTGCCGAACCGCTCGCCGCCGACCGACTCGGAGAGGCCGCCGATCGAGGCGTACCCGTGGTTCTGGATCAGGACCAGGTTGACGGGCAGGCCCTCCTGGACGGCGGTGACGATCTCGGTCGGCATCATCAGATAGGTGCCGTCACCGACCAGCGACCAGACGACGGTGTCCGGGGCCGCCTGCTGGACGCCGATGCCGGCCGGGATCTCGTAGCCCATGCAGGAGTAGCCGTACTCCAGGTGGTACTGGCGCGGCGAGCGGGCCCGCCACAGCTTGTGCAGGTCGCCCGGGAGCGAGCCGGCCGCGTTGATGACAACGTCGTCATCGCCGACGACCGCGTCCAGCGCGCCGAGCACCTGCGTCTGGGTCGGCACGGCGTCCTCGTCGTCCGCGCGGTAGGCGGCCTCGACGACGGCCTCCCAGCGCTCCTTGCCGGCCCGGTACTCGTCCTCGTAGGCCGCGTCGACGCGGTGCCCGGCCAGGGCCCCGGTGAGCGCCGTGAGGCCGGTGCGCGCGTCGCAGACCAGCGGGAGGGCGGACTGCTTGTGGGCGTCGAAGCCGGTGATGTTCAGGTTGAGGAAACGGACGCCGGGGTTCTGGAAGAGGGTGCCGGAGGCCGTGGTGAAGTCCGTGTACCGGGTACCGGCGCCGATGACCAGGTCGGCGGTGCGGGCCAGGTCGTCGGCGACGGCGGTCCCGGTGTGTCCGATCCCGCCAAGGTCGGCCGGGTGGTCGTGGCGCAGCGAGCCCTTGCCTGCCTGCGTCGAGGCCACGGGGATGCCGGTGGCCTCCACGAGCGCCTTCAGGGCGTCCTCCGCGCGGCTGTGGTGGACTCCGCCGCCCGCCACGAGCAACGGCCGCCGGGCGGCCCGTACGGCGGCCACCGCGTCCGCCAGCTCGACCGCGTCGGGGGCGGGCCGCCGGACCCGCCAGACGCGCTCGGCGAAGAACTCCTCGGGCCAGTCGTACGCCTCCGCCTGGACGTCCTGGGGGAGGGCGAGGGTGACCGCGCCGGTCTCGGCCGGGTCGGCGAGGACCCGCATGGCGTTGAGCGCGGACGGGATCAGCGCCTCGGGGCGGGTGATCCGGTCGAAGTAGCGGGAGACCGGGCGCAGGGTGTCGTTCACCGAGACGTCGAACTCGGTCGGGTGCTCCAGCTGCTGCAGCAGCGGGTCGGGGGCGTGGCTCGCGAAGTAGTCGCCGGGCAGCAGCAGCACCGGCAGCCGGTTGATGGTCGCGAGGGCCGCGCCGGTCACCAGGTTGGTGGCGCCCGGGCCGATGGAGGTGGTCACCGCCTGCGCGGAGAGCCGGTCCAGCTGGCGGGCGTGGCCGACCGCCGCGTGCACCATCGCCTGCTCGTTGCGGCCCTGGTGGTACGGCATCACGTCGCCGTACTCCAGGAGCGCCTGGCCGATTCCGGCCACATTGCCGTGGCCGAAGATTCCCCAGGTGCCGGCGATGAGCCGGTGCCGGACACCGTCGCGCTCGGTGTACTGGGCGGACAGGAACCGCACCAGCGCCTGGGCGACGGTCAGGCGGGTGGTCGGCTGGCTCATGGGGGACCTCATTCGGACGGGGTGGCGTACCTGGGCAGGGGTACGCCCGGCAGGAGCGGGTAGATCGCCTTCGGAACGGCCCCCTCAGGTGTAGATCGGGGCAGGTCGCGCTGTCAATGGTTTGTACTTACATTCGGACCTGAGTGTGAAATGATGTCTTAACAAAGTATTGACAGCGGGCCTCACAGGGACTTGTATCCCGTCCCAACGCACAGCCCTTCCCCGTCGCACAGTGAGGTGCAGGAGAGATGGACCGCTCATCCCATTCCCGTTCGCGCAGACTGGCCCCCATCGTGGCCGTGGCCGCGGCGGCAGCCCTGACCCTCGCCGGCTGCTCCAGCAGCTCCGGAGGAAAGAAGTCCGAGGAGGGCGGCGCCTCCGCCAACGCGGGCAAGGCCTCCACCCCCCGCATGACCGTCGCGCTGGTCACGCACCAGTCGCCGGGTGACACCTTCTGGGACATCGTCCGCAAGGGTGCCGAGGCGGCGGCCGCCAAAGACAACATCAAGCTGATCTACTCGGCCGACCCGAACGCCGGCAACCAGGCCAACCTGGTGCAGAACGCGATCGACCAGAAGGTCGACGGGATCGCGGTCACCCTCGCCAAGCCCGACGCCATGAAGGACGTCATCGCCAAGGCGACCTCGGCGAGCATCCCCGTCGTCGGTCTCAACTCCGGTGTGAGCGACTGGAAGAAGCTCGGGCTCATGGAGTTCTTCGGCCAGGACGAGACGGTGGCCGGCGAGGCGCTCGGCAACCGGCTGAACACGGAGGGCGCGAAGAAGGCCGTCTGTGTCATCCAGGAACAGGGCAACGTCGGCCTCACCCAGCGCTGCGACGGCGTGAAGAAGACGTTCTCCGGCACCACGGAGACCCTGTACGTCGACGGCACCTCCCCGACCTCGGTCAAGTCCACGATCACCGCCAAGCTGAAGCAGGACACCGCCATCGACCACGTGGTCACGCTCGGCGCCCCCATCGCGCTGATCGCCGTGCAGTCGGTGTCCGACGCGGGCAGCAAGGCGAAGATCGCAACCTTCGACCTCAACAAGGACCTGACCGGCGCCATCAGCAAGGGCACCATCGAGTTCGCCGTCGACCAGCAGCCGTACCTCCAGGGCTACCTGGCGGTCGACTCGCTGTGGCTCTACAAGAACAACGGCAACTACATGGGCGGCGGTGAGCAGCCGGTGCTGACCGGTCCGGCGTTCGTCGACAAGGCCAACGTCGACAAGGTCGCCGAGTTCGCCGCGAAGGGCACTCGGTGATCGGTATGAGTCAGCAGGCACGGCCGGCGGTGGCCACACCGCCGGCCCCCGGCCCCAAGGAGAAGGACGGCCGGACCGCGCAACGGCCCCTGGCGCTGCGGCTCCTGGCCCGCCCGGAGGTCGGCGTCTTCCTCGGCGCCGTGGCGGTCTACGTCTTCTTCCTGGTCACCGCACCGCCGGTGCGCGAGGCCAGCTCGATGGCGAACATCCTGTACCAGTCGTCCACCATCGGCATCATGGCCATCCCGGTCGCGCTGCTGATGATCGGCGGCGAGTTCGACCTCTCGGCCGGTGTCGCCGTGGTCACCTCGGCGCTCACCGCGAGCATGCTGGCCTACCAGCTGTCCATGAACGTCTGGGTGGGCGTGATCGCCGCGCTCGTCGTCTCGCTCGCCATCGGCTTCCTCAACGGCTGGCTGGTGGTCCGCACCGGACTGCCCAGCTTCCTGATCACCCTGGGCAGCTTCCTGATCCTGCAGGGTGTGAACCTCGCCGTCACCAAGCTGGTCACCGGCAACGTCGCCACCGACGACATCAGCAACATGGACGGCTTCGGCCAGGTCAAGGCGGTCTTCGCGTCGTCCTTCGACATCGGCGGCGTCCAGGTGAAGATCACCATCATCTGGTGGCTGGTCTTCGCGGCCATCGCCACCTGGGTGCTGCTGCGCACCAAGTACGGCAACTGGATCTTCGCCGTCGGCGGCAACAAGGAGAGCGCCCGCGCGGTCGGCGTCCCGGTGAACTTCACCAAGATCTCGCTGTTCATGCTGGTCGGCTTCGGCGCCTGGTTCGTCGGCATGCACCAGCTGTTCTCCTTCAACACCGTGCAGTCCGGCGAGGGCGTCGGCCAGGAGCTGATCTACATCTCCGCGGCCGTCATCGGCGGCTGCCTCCTGACCGGTGGCGCCGGCTCGGCGATCGGCCCGGTCTTCGGCGCCTTCATGTTCGGCATGGTGCAGCAGGGCATCGTCTACGCGGGCTGGAACCCCGACTGGTTCAAGGCCTTCCTCGGCGTCATGCTGCTCGGCGCCGTCATGATCAATCTGTGGGTCCAGCGCACTGCGACCAGGAGGTGACCCGATGACGGACAACACGAACGGAACACACGGTGCCACCCTCCAGGACACGGCGCCCGCCAAGGACGGCCCGATCGTCGAACTGCGCGGCACGGGCAAGTCGTACGGCAACATCCGCGCCCTGCACGGCGTCGACCTCAAGGTCTTCCCGAACCAGGTGACCTGCGTGCTCGGCGACAACGGCGCCGGCAAGTCCACCCTGATCAAGATCATCTCGGGGCTGCACCAGCACACCGAGGGCGACTTCCTCGTCGACGGCGAGCCGGTCCGCTTCTCCACCCCGCGCGAGGCCCTCGACAAGGGCATCGCCACCGTCTACCAGGACCTCGCCACCGTGCCCCTGATGCCGGTGTGGCGGAACTTCTTCCTCGGCTCCGAGATGACCAAGGGGCCCTGGCCGGTCCGCCGTCTCGACATCGCGAAGATGAAGGAGACCGCCGACCGCGAGCTGCGCAACATGGGCATCGTCCTGGACGACCTGGAGCAGCCCATCGGCACCCTCTCCGGAGGCCAGCGCCAGTGCGTGGCCATCGCCCGCGCCGTCTACTTCGGCGCCCGCGTCCTCATCCTCGACGAGCCCACCGCCGCCCTCGGCGTCAAGCAGTCCGGTGTGGTCCTGAAGTACATCGCCGCCGCCCGCGAACGCGGCCTCGGCGTCATCTTCATCACCCACAACCCGCACCACGCCTACATGGTCGGCGACCACTTCAGCGTCCTGCGCCTCGGCACCCTCGAACTGAGCGCCGAACGCAGCGAGATCACCCTGGAGGAGCTCACCAACCACATGGCGGGCGGTGCCGAGCTCGCGGCCCTCAAGCACGAGCTGTCCCAGGTCCGCGGCGTCGACACCGAGGAGCTCCCCGAAGAGGAGGACCTCACCGCACCCGTGGCGACCGGTCCGGAAGGAAAGTCCTGACATGGCCACCCCGCTCGACCGCATCCGGGTCGGCTCCGCCCCCGACTCCTGGGGCGTCTGGTTCCCGGACGACCCCCAGCAGGTCCCCTGGGAACGCTTCCTCGACGAGGTCGCCGAGGCCGGCTACTCCTGGATCGAACTCGGCCCCTACGGCTACCTCCCCACCGACCCCGCCCGCCTGACCGACGAGATCGCCAAGCGCGACCTCAAGGTCTCCGCCGGCACCGTCTTCACCGGCATGCACCGGGGTCCCGCCGTCTGGGAGTCCACCTGGGAGCACGTCAGCCAGGTCGCCGCGCTCACCCAGGCGATGGGCGCCGAGCACCTGGTGGTCATCCCCTCCTTCTGGCGGGACGACAAGACCGCCGAGATCCTGGAGCCGCAGGAGCTGACCGGCGAGCAGTGGGCCCACCTCACCAAGGGCATGGAACGGCTCGGCCACGAGGTGAAGGAGACGTACGGCCTGGACATCGTCGTCCACCCGCACGCCGACACCCACATCGACACCGAGGCACACGTCGAGCGCTTCCTCGACTCGACCGACGCCGACCTGGTCAACCTCTGCCTGGACACCGGTCACTACGCCTACTGCGGCGGCGACAGCGTCAAGCTGATCGAGACCTACGGCGAGCGGATCGGCTACCTCCACCTCAAGCAGGTGGACCCGGCGATCCTGGCCGACGTCCAGGCCAAGGGGACCCCGTTCGGGCCCGCCGTGGCCCAGGGCGTGATGTGCGAACCGCCGGCCGGTGTACCGGAGCTGGGGCCGGTGCTGACGGCGGCGCAGCGGCTGGGCGTGGACCTGTTCGCCATCGTCGAGCAGGACATGTACCCCTGCGAGCCGGACCGGCCGCTGCCCATCGCGGTGCGCACCCGCAAGTTCCTGCGGTCCTGCGGCGCCTGAAGGCCGCATCCCCGGGCCGGACGGAGCGATCCGCACGGCCCCGCGCGCCCCGGCGGGTTCGGGAACACCCGCCGGGGCGCGCGCGTTCGCAAGATGACGGGTTACGTCCGTGACCACGGGGAGGCCAGCATGACCCACGAGGAGACCTCGACCGACGCGGTGCTCCGCAAGGAGCGCTTCGGCGCGCTGCCGGAGCGGATCCGCCCCGAGGAGATGATCGAGACCAGGCCGGCCGTCCAGCACGACCCGGACCGGGACACCTACGACCCGGACGAGTTCGCGGTCCGCTACGGCCTCTGAGGGGCTCGGGGCCGGAACCGGGGCTCGCGGTCGGCGGCGGTTCGCCGGGTGTCGGGATCCGGACGGGTTCATGATCGGCGGCGGTCTGCGACCGGCCGGGCCTCGGAGCGCGTGGGTCCGGATCGGGTCGTGGTCGGCGACGGCCTGTGTCTGCCGGGGCGCGGTCGGCAGCGGGTTCCCGGGTGTCGGGGTCCGGGTTCGCGGTTCGTGGCGGCTCCGGACCGGTTTCCTGTTCGCCGTGCCCGCTAGGCCGCCGGGAGTTCGACCGTGCCGTGGGCGAGGAGGCTCTCGGCGCAGGCCAGGACGGTCTCCCGGGCCGGGCGGGGCTGCCAGTCGAGGAGGCGGGCGGCCTTCTCGGTGCTGTGGCGGTTGCGGCGGCCCAGGGCCGGGGTGATCTCCCGCAGCGCGGGGTCCCGGAAGCGGGCCGCGAGCCGTACCGCGAAGTCGGGCAGCCGGCGGGTGGACACCTGCCGGCCGCGCTCGCCGAGCCCCTCCCGCAGCACCCGCGCCATGTCGGCCATCCACACGAACTCACCGGTGGCGAGGAAGCGTTCGCCCGCGGCGGCCGGTGCGGTCATCGCCCTGAGGTGGATGTCGGCCAGGTCCCGGACGTCCACCACCTCCAGCCCGATCCGCGGCACCCCGGGCATCGCCCCGGAGAGCATCCGGGCGACGATCCCGACGGAACCGGCGGTCTCCGCCGCCAGCACCGGCCCGAACACGGCCCCCGGCAGCACGGTGGCCAGCTCGGTCGGCCCGTCGTACCCGCGCATGAACTCCCAGGCCGCCAGTTCGGCCAGGGTCTTGGACCGCCGGTAGGGGATCAGCGTCGGATCCTCCGGATCGGTCCACAGCGTCTCGTCGGTGACGCCCTCCGAGGCGTACGACGACGGGCTCGCGGCGTTCGCGGCCGACGTCATCACCACCCGCCGCACCCCCGCCGCGGTGGCCGCGCGCAGCACACGCAGGGTGCCGTCCCGGGCCGGGGTGACCAGGTCGGACGAGCCCGCGGTCACGCCGAGCGGCGAGGCCACGTGGAGCACCCGGTCGACGCCCTTCACGGCCTCGTCCCAGCCGTCGTCGGCGGTGAGGTCGGCGACGGCGAAACCCAGCCGCCCGGCCGGGTCGACGACGGTCGAGACGGCGTCGACGACCGCCCGCTCACGGCCCGGGGCCCGCACGGTCGTCCGGACGTCGTAACCGCGGTTCAGCAGTTCGGCGACGCACCAGCCGGCGATGTACCCGGTGCCACCGGTCACCAGAACGAGTTCGGGCATGACGGACCTCCGCGGATGCTCAGGGATGTGCCAGAATCGGCAATGAAACGGAGACCCCTCCGCTACGTCCTCCAACGTACCGGAGGGGTCTCCGCATAGCAATCCACTTCGGACGGACACCTGACACCGTGAACCCGCAGCCCTCGAAGCCGGTCCGGAAGGACGCCCGCGACAACCGGGACCGGATCCTCTCCGTCGCCCGCGCGGAACTCGCCGTCTCCGCCACGGCCTCGCTCTCCGCCATCGCCCGCAAGGCCGGCGTCGGCATCGGCACGCTCTACCGCCACTTCCCGACCCGGGAGGCGCTGATCATGGAGCTGTACCGGCACGACCTCCAGCACCTCGTCGACCTGGCACCGGAGCTGCTGGCGGCCCATCCGCCGCTGGAGGCCCTGCGCCGCTGGTTCGACGAGGTCGCCCGCTACGGCCGGCTCAAGTTCGGCGTCTCCGAGATCATCCACGCGGCGACCGGCGGCGGCGCCGACGACCCGATGTACGGGCCGTTCGTGCACGCCATCTCCGTGCTGCTCGACGCGGGCGCGGCGGACGGCACCGTCAAGCCCGGCATCGATCCGGAGGACGTCCTCCTCCAGCTCAGCGTGTTGTGGCGGATCGACCCGGCGCGCGGCGACGCCGGGGCGCGGGCGGCGCGGATCCTCGGGCTGATCGTGGACGGACTGCGGGCCGTGTGACAGAAAAGGGCGACGGGGCGGGCCGCCGGAACCGCGTGCTCGGTCCCGGCGGCCCGCCCCGCCGCCGTGCGCGGGGTCAGGCTCCCCGCACCTCCGCGATCGTCACCGGACGGTGCTCGCGCAGAGACAGGGTGCAGGCCTCGGCGATCCAGCCCGCTTCCAGGGCGTCCTCGACCGTGCAGGGGGAGGGCCGAGTACCGGCGACGACCTCGGTGAACGCGGTCAGCTCGGCGCGGTAGGCGGCCGTGAAGCGGTCCATGAAGAAGTCGTGCGGGGTGCCCGCGGGGAAGGTCACGCCCGGCTCGACCGAGCGCAGCGGGAGCTTGTCCTCCAGGCCGACGGCGATCGAGTCCTGGAAACCGTGGATCTCCATCCGGACGTCGTAACCCCGGGCATTGTGCCGGGAGTTGGAGACCACCGCGATGGTGCCGTCGTCCAGGGTGAGGATCGCGCCGGTGGTGTCGGCGTCGCCCGCCTCCTTGATGTAGTCGGCGCCCCGGTTGCCGCCGACCGCGTACACCTCGGTGACCTCACGGCCGGTCACCCAGCGGATGATGTCGAAGTCGTGCACGGAACAGTCCCGGAAGATGCCACCGGAGACGGCCACGTACGCGGCCGGCGGCGGGGCCGGGTCCAGGGTCGTGGAGCGCACGGTGTGCAGCTTGCCGAGCTCACCGCTCCGCACGGCGGCCCGGGCGGCGACGAAGCCCGCGTCGAAGCGGCGGTTGTAGCCGATCTGGATCTGCACGCCCCGGCCCTGGACGGCCTTCAGCACCTCGACACCGTCACTCATGTGCTTGGCGACGGGCTTCTCGCAGAACACCGGGATGCCCGCCTCGACACCGGCCAGGATCAGCGCGGGATGGGCGTCGGTCGCGGCGGCCACCACGATGCCGTCCACCCCGGCCGCCAGCAGCGCCTCCGGCGAGTCCACGACCTCGGCCCCGAACTTCTCGGCGGCGGCCTTGGCCGCGTCCGCGAACGGATCGGTGAAGACGAGCGACTCGACGGATTCGAGCCCGGAGAGGGTCTCGGCATGGAAGGCACCGATGCGCCCGAGACCAAGAATTCCAATACGCATGGGGGTGTGACTCCTTGAGATTGACGTGCCCCGAAGGGGCGCGGGGCTCTGTCCATATGCGGCTACCGCCGCGTGGGCGCGACCAGCCACGAAGCAGCCGCGGACGACTGACAGCAAACCGCGGCAAATCCTTAGTCGAGACCCCCCAACACGTTCTGATCCCAGTCGATCACCGACCCGGTCACCACCCCCGACCGCTCCGACAGCAGAAAGACCACGAAGTCCGCGATCTCGTCCGGCTGCCCCAGCTTCCCCATCGGCAGCCTGGCGGCCGCCTGCTCCCGCCAGCCGTCCTCGGCCCCGTGGAACGCCCGCTGTGTCGCGTCCTCCCCCTCCGTCGCCGTCCAGCCGATGTTCAGGCCGTTGATCCGCACCCGGTCCCACCGGTGGGCGTGCGCGGCGTTGCGGGTCAGGCCGATCAGCCCGGCCTTCGCGGCGACGTACGGCGCGAGGAACGGCTGCCCGCCGTGCGCCGACGAGGTGATGATGTTGACGATCGTGCCGGGCTCCTTGCGCGCGACCATGTCGGCGACCGCCGCCTGCATCGCGAAGAACGGCCCCTTGAGGTTGATCGCGATGTGCTCGTCGAACAGCTCGGGCGTGGTGTCCAGCAGGGTGCCCCGGGAGGTGAGCCCCGCCGAGTTGACCAGGCAGTCGATCCGGCCGTACGCCTCGACCACCTCGGCCACCGAGGACCTGGCCCGGTCGGCGTCGGAGAGGTCGGCCCGGACGTACAGCGCGGTGCCGCCGGCCGCGGTCAGCTCCGCCACCAGCGCCTCGCCCGGCTCCGGGCGGCGGCCGGTCACGGCCACGGTCGCGCCCTCGCGGACCGCGGCCCGCGCGATGGCCGCGCCGACACCCTGGCTCCCGCCGTTGACGAGGACGATCTTGTTGTCGAGAAGTCCCATGGAAGTTCCGGCCCTTCAGCTCTCGCGTCGGGCGGCGGCCGCCCGCAGCTCGTCCCGCAGTGTCCGCGTCTGCCAGCCCTCGCGCAGGGCCCGCCGCACCAGGTCCGCCTGGGAGGGCGGCGCCATGCCGTCGACCGGCGGGTCGCTGTCCAGGTTGGTCGGGAACGGATAGCCCTCGGCGCTCGCGGCGATGACGTGCTCCAGCCATGCCTCGGCCGCGCCCTCCGACCGGCGCCGGCGCAGCACCGGGTAGACCGCGTTGGCCACGGCCTCCCGGTCCACGCTCTCCATCGCCCGCCCGAAGGCCGAGGACACCTGGAGCAGGTTGGCCATCCGGCGCACGTCGACGGTCCGGTTGGTGCCGGCTCCGTGGAACACCGCCGGGTTGAAGAAGGCCGCGTCCCCCTTGGCGAGGGGCAGCTGGACGTGCCGGGCCTTGAAGTAGTCCCGGAACTCCGGCCGCCGCCAGGCGAGATAGCCCGGCTCGTAGGTCTGCGAGTACGGCAGGTACATCGTCGGGCCCGACTCCACCGGCATGTCGCTGTGCGCGACCGCGCCCTGCAGGGTCAGCACGGGGGAGAGGCGGTGCACATGCGCCGGGTAGGCCGCCGCGGTCTCGTCGGAGAGGAAACCGAGGTGGTAGTCGCGGTGCGGGAGCTGGGCCGTGCCGCCCGGGTTGACGACGTTGACCTGCGAGGTGATCTGGTAGCCGGGGCCCAGCCAGGCGTGGGAGACCAGGGCCACGATGTCGTTGGCGTAGTAGTCGGCGAACGCCTCCGGGTCGTAGAGCGCGGCCTTCTCCAGGGCGTTCCAGACCCGTTCGTTGGCGCCCGGCTTCGCGAAGTGGTCGCCGGCTCCCGCGCCGGACTCGTTCTGCTCCTTGATCAGCGCCTCGAACACCGCGGTGGCCCGGTCGACGACCTTCGGGTCCGGGAACGCGCCCTTGAAGACGACGACACCGGGGCCGTCGGTGAGGGCACGGACGAGTTCGGTGCGCACCGTGTGGGGCGCCTCGGCGGTGCGCAGCCGCTCGCTGTCGTAGACGAGGACGTTGTCCTCGACGGACGTGGCGTGCGGGTAGGCGGCCGGGTCGGTGGTCCGCTCGACCAGTGCGCGGAAGGTGTCGAGGTCGCAGTCCTGCTGCGAGAGCCACGCACGGCCCTGTTCGGCGGCGAGGGACATCGGTGTCCTTCTTTCGGTCACGGTCACGGCCACGGTCAAGGCCAGGGGGCACGGCCACGTGAGCGGCCGGGCTCTGTCATTCTTGTCAGCACAAACCCCTCGAACAACCAGCAGCGAGCCATCAAAAACCCCTCAAGGAGCCAGGCCGTGGGCCATCCCTTCCCGATCCGTGAGATCGCACGACAGGCAGGTCTCAGCGAGGCCACCGTGGACCGTGTGCTGAACGGGCGGGGCGGGGTCCGGGAGAGCACCGTGCGCGAGGTGCGGCAGGCGATCGCCGATCTGGACCGGCAGCGCACCCAGGTCCGGCTGGTGGGCCGTACCTTCATGGTCGACATCGTGATGCAGGCGCCCGAGCGGTTCACCACGGCCGTGCGCGGCGCGCTGGAGGCCGAGCTGCCCTCGCTGCACCCGGCGGTGGTGCGCTCCCGGTTCCACTTCCGGGAGACCGGTCCGGTGGAGGAGCTGGTGCGGACCCTGGACCGGATAGCCCGGCGGGGCTCGCAGGGGGTGATCCTCAAGGCGCCGGACGTCCCGGAGGTCACCGCCGCCGTCGGCCGCCTGCGCTCGGCGGAGATCCCGGTCGTCACCCTGGTCACCGACCTGCCCGCCAGCGGCCGGCTCGCCTACGTCGGCAGCGACAACCGGGCGGCCGGCGCCACCGCCGCCTACCTGATGGGCCAGTGGCTCGGTGACCGGCCCGGCAACGTCCTCACCAGCCTCAGCAGCGGCTTCTTCCGCAACGAGGAGGAGCGCGAGATGGGCTTCCGCAGCGTCATGCGGGCCACCCACCCCGAACGCGCGCTGGTGGAGATCGCGGAGGGGCAGGGGCTGGACGCCACCCAGTACGACCTGGTCCGCGCCGCCCTGGAACGCGACCCGGAGATCCGCGCGGTCTACTCGATCGGCGGCGGCAACATCGCCACCCTGCGCGCCTTCGCCGAGCTGGGCCGGGAGTGCGCCGTGTTCGTCGCCCACGATCTCGACCACGACAACACCCGGCTGCTGCGCGAGCACCGCCTGTCCGCCGTCCTCCACCACGACCTGCGCCAGGACATGCGGGAGGCGTGCCACCTGGTGATGCGCGCCCAGGGCGCGCTGCCCCCGGCGGGCCCGAGCCTGCCGTCGGCGATCCAGGTGGTCACGCCGTACAACATGCCGACCGCACGCTGAAAGCGGTGCCGGGCCGGCGGTCACAGGTCGGTGGTGCCGAGTCGGCGGTCACAGGTTGATCGCGTACGCCTTGCGCAGCGTCTCGTGCACCGTCCAGGTCGTACGGTCGCCCGCGCGCAGGACGGCCATGTCCCCGGGGCCCACCGTGAACGTCGGCCCGCCCTCGACCTCGATCGTCGCCGAGCCGCTGACCACCACGAACAGCTCGTCCGCCTCGGTGTCGGTGACCACCCCCGGGGTGATCTGCCAGATCCCGCGGAGCTGCTTCCCGTCGGCCGACTCCCACACCACCTTCCCGGTGACCTCGGGCGTGCCGGAGACGATCTGCGCCGGGTCGAGCGGGTCGGGTTCGAGCTCGGCGTCGGGGATGTGCAGGGCGAAGCTGTGCGTCGTCATACGGCGACCCTAGCGAGCCCGGCGGGCCGTCGGCCGTGGACAGTGTGTGCGGCATCGGACCTGGTGGGAGGACACTTCGTCGGGCCGCCCGGACTGGCGGGCAGGCCCGCCCGGGGTGATCGTGGAGGGCATGGCCGACTCCACGGCGACCGTCGCCCAGCCACGCGCGCACGACACCCGTGAGGCCGTCCTGTTCGGCGGGGTCTACGGCGCCGTGCTGGCCTGCTCGATGGTGGCCGCGCTCACCCAGTACGGCCACACCTCCGCCGCCAGCCGTCGCTACGACGCCCTCTGGCTGGTGGTCACCGCCTGCGCCTCCGCCCTGGCGCACGGCTACGCCCACTACATCGCCGAGCGCGCCCCGCACCGCCGCTGGGACGTGCTGCGCACCCTGGCCGACGAGTGGCCGCTGGTAGTGGCCGTGCTACCCACCGTCTTCCTGCTCGCGGGCGCGGGCTGGGGCTGGTGGCCGCCGAAGGGTGTCGAGTACCCGGCGTTCGCCCTGAACATCGTCATCCTGTTCGGCCTCGGGCTGGTCACCGCCCGCTGGTCCAGACGGAGTTGGCCGGCCGCCGTACTCATCGGCATGGTGGACGCGTGCCTCGGGGTGATCGTGGTGATCGCCAACGCGCTCATCAAGTAGAACCGGCAGCGGTTCCGGCGGTGGATCCGGTTCATTGAACGGTGAACGGGTTTACGATCACTCATGGTCACTGTTCCTCCGGGCAAGGAGCCGGTATGACAACCGAAGACGCGGTCACCGCGGAGGCCGTCGGCAGTCTGGGCGGTACCGACGACCCCCGGCTGCGTGAACTCCTCACCTCGCTCATCCGCCATCTGCACGCCTTCGCGCGGGAGACCCGGCTGACGCAGCGCGAGTGGGAGACGGCGGTCGAGTTCCTCACCGCGACCGGCCAGACCTGCACGGACACCCGGCAGGAGTTCATCCTGCTCTCCGACGTGCTCGGGCTGTCGATGCTCGTGGAGACCGTCAACGGGCACAGCGACCCCGGCAGCACCGAGTCGACCGTGCTCGGCCCCTTCCACATGACCGAGTCCCCGGTGCGCGCGCTCGGCGCCGACATCGACCTGGTGGGCGGCGGCGAACCCTGCGTGGTCAGCGGTGTCGTCCGCGCCGCCGACGGCACCCCGCTGCCCGGCGCGGTCCTGGACGTGTGGCAGGCCGACCCGCGGGGCTTCTACGACGTGCAGCAGCCCGACGTCCAGCCGGCGGGCAACGGCCGCGGCCTGTTCACGGCCGACGCCGAGGGCCGCTTCTGGTTCCGCACCTGTGTGCCCAGCGCCTATCCGATCCCCACCGACGGCCCGGTGGGCGCCCTGCTGAAGGCCACCGGCCGGCACCCCTACCGGCCCGCCCACATCCACTTCATCGTCTCCGCCGAGGGACACCAGCCGGTCACCACGCACATCTTCGTGGCCGGCGGCGACTACCTGGACTCGGACGCGGTGTTCGCGGTCAAGGAGAGCCTGGTGAAGGACTTCGCACCGACCGACGACCCGTCCCTGGCCGCGGAGTTCGGCGTGCCGAACCCGTTCCGGCACGCCCGCTTCGATCTCGTGCTGGAGCGCTCGTGAGCCCCTCCGACCTCTTCGGCCTCGACTTCGTTCACGAGACGAGGCCCACCCGGGTCGTCTTCCGCCCCGGTGCCGCGCTGACCGCGACCGCCGAGGAGGCCCGGCACCTCGGGCTGCGGCGGCTGCTGGTGCTCAGCGGCGGGCGGGGCGCGGACACCGCGCGGGCGGTCGCCGACTCGCTCGGCCCGGCCTGCGCGGGCCTGCACACCGGGGCCCGGATGCACGTTCCCGTCGAGGTCGCCGAGCGGGGCGTCGAGGCGGCCCGGGCCGCGGGCGCCGACGGCTGTGTGGCCGTGGGCGGCGGCTCGGCCATCGGCCTCGGCAAGGCCATCGCCCTGCGCACCGGCCTGCCGCTGATCGCGGTGCCGTCCACGTACGCCGGTTCCGAGATGACCCCGGTCTGGGGCCTGACCGAGCACGGCGCCAAACGCACCGGCCGCGACCCCGTCGTACTGCCCCGCAGCGTCGTCTACGACCCCGAACTCACCCTCTCCCTGCCGGTCCCGCTCTCCGTGACCAGCGGGATCAACGCCCTCGCCCACGCCGTCGAGGCGCTGTACGCCCCCGACGGCTCGCCGCTGGTCGCGCTGATGGCCGAGGAGGGCGTCCGGGCGATGGCGGGCGCGCTGCCCGAGATCGCCGCCGCGCCGGGCGCCGTACCGGCCCGCGCCCGCGCCCTGTACGGCGCCTGGCTGTGCGGGACCTGCCTCGGCGCCACCACCATGGGCCTGCACCACAAGCTGTGCCATGTCCTCGGCGGCACGTTCGGGCTGCCGCACGCCGAGACGCACACCGTCGTGCTGCCGTACGCGCTCGCCTTCAACGCGGCGGCCGTGCCGGAGGCTGCCGCCGCGGTGGCGCGTGCGCTGGGGGCGGACTGGGCGCCGGGTGCGCTGCGGGAGTTGGCCGGTGGGCTCGGTGCACCCCGTTCGCTGGCCGAACTCGGTCTGAAGGAAGCGGACTTGGCCGTGGCCGCCGGGCAGGTTGCGGGGCAGGCGTACGCGAATCCGAGGGCCGTTACGGAGGAGGACGCGTTGGGTGTGCTGCGGGCGGCTTATGAGGGCAGGTCTGTTCAGTGCGGTGACTTCGGCTGAGTGGTGACCCGCGGGGCGGTGGGGGCCGGTCGCGCCCACGCGGCGGAGCCGCATATCGATAGGGCCCCGCGCCCCTGGCGGGGCGCTTAACGCATCGTTCGTATGCCGTCCAGGGCGATGCCCATCACCCGGTCGCGCTGGGTGTTGTCCTCGAAAGCCGTCGCCGCGATGCCCGAGACCATCCTCAGCAGGTCGCCGATCTCCATGTCGGTGCGGACCACGTTCTCCTTCTGGGCCCGCTCCAGCAGTGGTCCGCCGGCCGCGTACATCGAGTCCCGGCAGGCCGAGAAGATCTCCGACTCGTCGTTGAGGGCCTCGCGGACCGCGCGCTTGGTGACCATGTAGCCGGTGAAGCGGTTCAGCCAGGATGTCAGCGCCTCCCACGGCTCCAGCTCGGACAGCTCCACGGCCGCCGCGCACAGGGCGTTGACCTCGTCCGCGTAGACGCTCTCGAAGAGGTCGCGACGGGTCGGGAAGTTCCGGTAGAGGGTGCCGATGCCGACCCCCGCGCGGCGGGCGATGTCCTCCAGGGAGACGTCCGCGCCGTGCTCGGCGAAGGCCTCGCGGGCGGCCGTGATCAGCGCGTCGTAGTTGCGGGCCGCGTCCTTACGGTGCGGTCTGCGGGACGCGACGATCTCACTGACGGGGAAAGAGCCGGCGGTCGTCACTGCTGCCTCCTGGGGGACCGAGGTGAACCGGAGGGGTTCCTCGACTTCGGTTGAAGCGGAGGGTTGCCTCCAGTAGAGTGGAGGGGTGCCTCCACTTTAGCAGTGCGGAGCGGCACCGCCATGGCCGGACGCGGCCGGGTGTCCCCTCCCCGCACGCTCACCGACATTTCGCTCACCCTTCCCTCCGTTCCGATCTCGGAGAGGTCCTTCATGCCCCGGAAGTCCACCCGCCTCACCTTCGCGGTCCTCGCGACCGGTGCCGGCGTGTTCTCCATGCTCCAGTCGCTGGTCGCACCGGCCCTGCCGACCGTCCAGCACGCACTGCACGCCTCGCAGTCCACCGCGACCTGGGTGATGACGGCATACCTGCTGTCCGCCTCGGTCTTCACCCCGATACTCGGCCGCGTCGGCGACCTGGTCGGCAAGAAGCGCACCCTGGTCGCCGTCCTGCTGGCCGTCCTGGCCGGCTGTCTGGTCGCCGCCCTCGCGCCGAACATCGGCGTCCTGATCATCGCCCGGGTCGTCCAGGGCATCGGCGGCGCCCTGTTCCCGCTCTCCTTCGGCATCATCCGGGACGAGTTCGCCCCGGGCGAGGTCAGCGGCAGCATCAGCAACCTGTCCGCGGTGATCGCGGCCGGCGGCGGCGTCGGCATCGTGGCCGCCGGTCCCATCGTCTCGGCGCTCGACTACCGCTGGCTGTTCTGGATCCCGGTCGCCGTCGTCGCCCTGACCGTGCTCATCGCCGCCCGCTACGTCCCCGAGTCGCCCAAGAGGGCCGAGGGCAGCGTCAGTTGGCTCGGCGCCGGGCTGCTCTCCGCCTGGCTGGTGGCGCTGCTGCTGCCGCTGAGCCAGGCCGGGCAGTGGGGCTGGGGCTCGGCGAAGGTGCTCGGCCTGTTCGGCCTCGCCGTCGTCCTGTTCGCCGTCTGGCTGCTGTCCGAGTCCCGCTCGGCCAACCCGCTGATCGACCTGCGCGTGATGCGGCTGCCCGCCGTCCGGACCACCAACGCGGCCGCCCTGCTCTTCGGCGCCGGCATGTACGCGATCTGGTCCTTCCTGCCCGGCTTCGTCCAGACCCCCGGCTCGGCCGGCTACGGCTTCGGCGCCACCGTCACCGAGTCCGGCCTGCTCATGCTGCCGATGCTCATCGCCATGTTCCTCTCCGGCGTCCTCGGCGGCCGGCTCGAACCCCGCGTCGGCGCCAAGGCGCAGCTCACCGCGGGCGCCGCGCTCGGCGCACTGGCCTGCGGCTTCCTCACCCTCTGGCACGACGAGCGGTGGCAGATCGGTGTCGTCGCGGGCCTGTTCGGCCTCGGCATCGGCCTGGCCTTCGCCTCGATGGCCAACCTCATCGTCGGCAGCGTCCCGCCCGAGCAGACCGGCGCCGCGACCGGTATGAACGCCAACATCCGCACCATCGGCGGCTCCATCGGCGCCGCGCTCACCAGCGTCCTGGTCACCGGCCGGCTCCAGCCCTCCGGACTGCCCTACGCCTCCGGCTACACCCACGCCTGGGCCCTGCTCACCCTGTTCTGCCTGACCGCCGCCGGAGCCGCGCTCCTCGTCCCGGTCCGCCGCACGAACCGCGTCACCACCCCGGCCACGGAGCGGCCGACGGCAGCACCCGTACGCGTGCGGTAGTGTTGACCTGCGTGATCACGCGGAAACCCACCGCGTGACTCCGCGGCGGGACGTGGCGCAGCTTGGTAGCGCACTTGACTGGGGGTCAAGGGGTCGCAGGTTCAAATCCTGTCGTCCCGACTCGATGGAGTCGTAGGTGAAGGGGCGGTCCCGGAGAAATCCGGGACCGCCCCTTCACCGTTCTCGTGGACCACTCGGGGACCAGCGGTCCTTGACCGGTGTCAGCGGGTCAGGCCGCAGCGATCCGGACCTCTGGCTGACGCCGCGGTGACGCCTCCGTAACGGCCCCCCTGTCAACGTAGCCATCGCCGGACGGGCCTGGACGACCCGCCGGGACCGGACTACCAGCGGGGGAATCATGTCGGCATTCGGGGACCGGGCGCTGCTCGCACTGAGTGACCCTGCCGCTCTGGGGGCGTTGCTGTCGCCCACCGGCGGTTCGGGTGACCAGCGGGTCCGCACGATGCTGGCCTCGGTCTACGACCTGTCGGCCGTCCGGCTCGACACGATCACCGACGCACGGGTGCGGGAGATCGCCCTGCAACGGCCGCTGTTCCCGACCGGCCGCCAGGACGGGGCGTGGTCGCAACTCGTACCGTCCTACGCCCGTACGGAACTGACCCTGACCGTGCCCGAGCCCACCCGGCCGGTCTGGATCGACCTGCGCGCCACCGTCGACGTCACGCTGGTAGCCGAGATCGACCCGGCCGGCGCGGAATCGGTGGTGGCCCGGGCGTTCGACGACTTCGCCACCTTCGACGAGTTCCGGGCGAGGTTCACCTTCTTCGATCTCGACGCCTTCCTCACCGAGCACGGAATCAGCACGGTGAAGGAACTGAAGGACGCCTTCCACTACGTGGTCGCGGAGATACAGCTGCGCACACCACCCCCCTTCGACCCCGACGACCCGGCGAACACGCACACCCTGCCGGTCACCCTGGCGGCCGTGGTCGTCGACCCGTTCGACCTCGCCGGCGGGCTGCGCGCCACCCGGCTCGTACGGGAGGCGGCCCGGCCCCTGACCGGCCCGGTCCCCGCCGGGCTCCCGGCCGAGGCCACCGAGGCCTACGCGACGGCCCTCGTCATCGCCGCCGACGGCCTGCCCGACGGGCTCGCCGCGGCGGACGTCGAACGGCTCTGTGCCGCCGAAGGCGTCGTCAGCCTCTTCCTGCCGGCCTCGTGAGGAAGCCGTCAGGACAGCCACCGAGGAGCGGGCCGACCGGCCCGGGACCCGGCTCACCCCTATCCGCCACCGATTCGGCCTGACCGGCCCCGCCCTGGAGGAGAACCCTGATGCCCGTTCGGTATATCCGGGTTGACCCGACCGTCAACCTGTTCGCACCGGCCGTCCGCGCGTTCGGCACGATCGCGATCGTGGGCCGCGTGACCACCCCGGCCCCCGCCTCGCCCGCGTCCGCGTCCGCGTCGGCCTCGGCGTCGGCCAAGAAGTCGGCCGCCGCGGACGCGGTCGCGGCCGTGCCGCCCACGCCGGTGGCGTTCACCAGCCCGGACAAGGCGGAGGAGACCTTCCCGGGAGAACTCGGCAAGGCACTCACGCTGGTGTTCAGGCAGAGCCCCGGCCCGACTCTCGTCTACGGCGTCCCGGTCGACGCCACCGCGCCGGACTGGAAGGGCGCGCTCTCGGCCGTCGCCGGCCTGAACGTCCAGCTCGTCGTGGTCGCCAACACCCCGGTCGACGCCACCTCGAAGACCCCCGACGGACCCATAGGCCTGCTCTCCGCCCACGTCACCTCGGTGTCCGACACGGGTGCCGACGGGATGGAGCGCATGGGTGTCGCGATGCTGCCCAAGGGCAGCACGGACCCGAAGGTGATCCTGCCCAACGAGCGGATGGTCTACATCGCGCACAACAGCGACGAGGACGCGGCGGTGGCGGTGACCGGCACCATCGCCGGTTACGAACCCTTCGTGTCGCTCCTGCTGAAGCAGGTGAACATCGAGAGCCCGCCGTTCAACCCCACCGACATCGACACCCTGAACGGACCGACGGAGGTCTCCGGATCGGGCCCGACGGGAGCCGGTGTCAACTGGCTGACGAGTCCGGCGCTCATCCCCGGCAACGGCGTCTACATGGGCGAGGGCTACACCGGCAACCCCGGCAGCCCCAAGAAGTACATCGACGTCTGCCGCTTCATCGACCACCTGTCCTTCCTGCTCAAGGCGCAGCTCATCGGCTCGATCGGGAACGTGCGGATCAGCAGGTCCGGGCTGCGCGCCCTGGTCGCCCAGATGGAGGCGGTGCTCAGCCCCTTCGTGGACGCCGGTGTCCTCAACAGCTTCGAGATCGTCGTCCCCGTCCTCGCCCTCCTGGACAAGGACCCGGCCACGCTCACCACCGACGAGGCGAACCGGATCCACACCGCCGAGGTGCAGCGCCTCGTGCAGGTGCTGGCCGCCGTCGAGTACGCGGGCGCCGTGCACCGGATCTCCATCGACCTGAAGTTCGAGTAGGGAACTTCGACCAGCCACATCCCACTAGGAAGGCACACCTGATGGCCGACTGGAACACACGCCTCGAAGTGAAACTCGGGGACTCCACCATCACCCCCATCTCGACGTTCACCCCGACCTTCAACGCGCCGCACACCGTGCTGCACAGCGTCGAGGCGGACAATGTCGGGTTCGTCCGCCAGCCCGCGACGTTCACGTTCACCATGGGCGTGCCGGCGGTCGCGACCGCGGTCGCCGACCTGACCCAACTGGCCACGGAGGGAACCGAGTTCCAGATCATCGTGGCCGAGAAGAAGGGTACGGACTGGGCCTTCAACTCGATGAAGTTCGCCCGCTGCGTCGTCACGTCGGCGAACCCCAGCAACGTGGTGATCGACGGCGTCCCGCAGGCGAGCTTCACCTGCCTCGCGCTCTCCGTCGGGGTCGAGGCGTAACCCGTGGACGGCGACCCGGACGAGGGTCCGGACGGCGTCGAGAGCGGTCCCGGCGGCCAGGACGTGTTCCCCGTACCGGGGTTCGCGACCGGCGGCCGGGTGGAACGCACCGGGATCGCGCTGGTGCACGAGGGCGAGTACATCGTCCCGCAGGCCGGCAGCGAGGCCGTGATCTCGCCGGAGAGCGAGTCCGCGGTCGTCAACTACTACTTCCCGGTCCAGGTGGAGGTCGTGGGGACGCTGCCGGACGCCGAGGTCCAGCGGGTGGCCGGTTACGTCTTCGACCAGCTCGACCGGGAACTGGCGACCCGGATCTGACGGATGCCGACGAGCCGGACCCGACGGATGTGAAGGGGGAGGAACACGATGGCTGATGCGGTGAACCTGCCGGTGCTGGTGGGCCCTGTGCAGCTGCTGTACGTGCAGAGCATGACCATCAACGAGGGCTACCGCATCGAGCGGATCATGGGCAGCCGGTTCTCCCAGGCCACCCAGCCCACGAACAAGACGATCGCGATCGAGGCCGTCCTGCTCGGCCCGCAGCGGCTGGAGCAGAAGAAGGCCCTGGAGGCGCTCGCGCTCACCTCACGGCTGCTGGTCGCCGCCATGGCACGGGGAGAGTCGGCGGTCGGCATCCCGGTGGTGTCGGGACTGACCACCAGCCTGAACATGCAGGTCACCGATCTGCGCTTCACCCAGGGAGTGGCCAAGCGGGACGCGCTGGACGTGTCGATCACGCTTCAGCAGATCCCGCCGGCCCTCACCACCGCGGTACTCGGCGAGATCGGCGACCTCGTCCTCGCCGCCGGCACCGCGGCCGTACCCACCGGACCCGTGGCCAGTCCCATCGCCCGTGTCCCGGGCGGCCTGTTGTAAGTCCGCGACGAACCCCGTCATGACCAAGGAGGCAGGATATGGCGGCCCTGAACTATCTCGCCCTGCCCATCGACCCGGCCGACGGGTTCCCGCAGGCGTTCCGGCTCTCCCTCGGCGTCCGCTCCTACCGGTTCCGGCTCTACGCCAACGTGGCGGAGGACCTCCTCGACGACGCCTCGGGCGACCTGCTCGACCTGCCGGCCCGAAGGGCGTTCCTCGTGCTGTCGGTCGACCGCGAGGAGCCGGCCGGGCTGACCACCATCCTGCGGCGCAAGCTGGCGCCCGGGGTGGAGTACCACGCGGCCGAACTGGCCCTGACGTTCCCCACGATGCTGCTGGACCCACGCAATCTCAACGGCGCCGGCTCGTTCGGCTCCCGGGTCGTCGGAGGGGTGGCCCTGCGATGAACGAACGGGCGAACTCCCGCCGGGAGGTGGCGACATGAGCTTCGTCATCCGGTACGAGGTCGAGATCTCCGCGCCCCTGGAACCCGGCGGGCCCGGACTGCCGCTGACCGTGTCCAACGACGTGCTGGCCGGCTCCTTCGTGCTCGACGCCGACATCACCGTCACGATGACGGAGGGCGCCGCCACCGACACGTTCGAGGTCACGCTCATCAACCTGCCGACCGACGTGATCGGCATGATCCGCGCGGTCCAGGCGCGGACGGCGCTCAACGTCTCCATCCGGCTCGGCTACTTCGACGACCCGTCCACCACGACGGGCGACGCCGGCCGCGTCCTCGTGGGCCGGGTCACCAGGATCTCCGGCACCGTCGGCCAGGACGGCTACGCACGCACGGTGCTGTACGGGCAGGAGGAGGGCGGTTACCTGCTGCGCAACAAGCCGGTGGCCGTCGGCAGCCCGGCCGGGACGAGCGCGCAACTGTTCGCCTTCAACCTGCTGGAGAAGGCGGAGGTGCCGGTCGCGGCGGGGTCGACCCTGCCGGGAGACCTGAGCGGCTTCACCGTGCGCAGCGGGTCCACCCTGGACGCGCTGCGCACCCTGGCCGAACGGGGCAACGCCCCGCTGGTGGTCCGCGACGGCACGGTCTACCTCGGTGCGGCGGTCGGCGCCGCGCAGGACACGGCGCCGGTGGCGCTCGACCCCGACACCAACATCGTATGGCTGGACAGTTCCTACGGAGAGGACACCGACGGGGCGTTGTCGCCGCCGGTGCGGGCCACCGTGAACCTGGCCGTGCTCGGGCATCCGCGGCTGCGCGTCGGCCAGGTCGCGAAGATCACCGGACTGTCCGGGGTGCCCGACGGCACCCTGCGGCTGACCCGGGTGGTGCACCGGTTCACCACCTCCGGCGGATACACCGCGGAACTCGGCCTGATCGCGGCCGCCGCGGGCGAACGGGCCCAGGTCACCACCGGCGTCCAGGTCGTGGTGGACCGCTGGCGGGGCATGGTCGACCGGGCCCGCGACGACCACCCGGCCGTCGACGTCGGCGAGGTCACCGAGTACGCCGCGGGCGCCGACAAGCACCTCGCGTCCCTGCACTACGCCCAGGCCCCCGACCCCGGAGTGGTCGCGCCCAGCGTGGCCAGCCCCGTCGACACCGGCGCGAGCATGCACGAGAAACCGATCGCCTCGGTGTTCGCGTTCGACCGCACGGGCCTGGTCGTGCCGGTGTACCCCGGCATGCGCGCCCTCCTCGCCCACAACCGGGGTGCCGTCAACGACGCCGTACTGGCCGGGTTCCTCTGGCCGGACAACCCGGCGACGCGACGCCCGGCCAACGAGCCCGGCGACTACTGGCTGGCGCTGCCCACCGCACTCGGCGACGACGGCCGGCCGGCCGGCCCAGGCGCCAACGACCTCACCGACGCGGGCGGTCACCGGATCATCCAGACGACCGGCCTGCACATCGTGGTCGGCAAGGACCTGCTGCCCGAAGTGGGCACCCGTCCGAAGCCGCCGGACGACGACACGATCACCATCGAGCACCACAGCGGTACGACCATCACGGTCGGCGCCGACGGCGCGGTCACCATCAGCACCAAGGACCAGCCGATCCGGCTGACCAACGGCACGGTCGGCCTGGCCCTCGACGGTTCCGCCGTGGCGGTGTCGTGATGGCCGCCGTTCTCACCGCCGCGTCCACGCTCCAATGCCCGCACGGGGCGCCGCTGTTGATCGTGCCCGCCGGACACCTGCTCACCGTGGACGGCCAACCCGTCCTCACCCGCGCCGACCTGCTCACCGCGACCGTCCCGGCCTGCCCGAACCAACCACCGTGCGGCGCGGTCGCCTCCATCGACACCGGCCTCGCCACGACGCTGAAGGTCGGGGGCGAACCGGTGGCACTGGAGACCGCACAGGGACCGACCCTGACGGCCACGCCCTGGCGGGTCGTCTCGGCCGGCCAGACGAAATTGGAGGCAACATGACAACGCCGACGTCCCCGGACCCGTTCGGGCGCGGACTGCGCGTGGACGACGGGGACCTCGTACTCGACGGCGGGGACCTGGCCGAGGTGACCGGGATCGCCAATCTCACCCAGGCGCTGACCCTGCGGGTCCTGACGCCCTTCGGCTCCGACCGGTTCAACACGGGCTACGGCCTGGACGTCACCCAGGCGTTCACCGAACCGAACGGCACCCGCGTCGTCAAGCAGCTCCTGAAGCTGAACCTGGTCGGCACCCTGGGCACGGACCCGCGGGTCAGCGAGGTCAGGCAGGTCACCTTCGACGACGATCCCGAACGCCTGGCCGCCGGTCCCGGCGCCGTGGCACAGGCGCGCGCCGCACAGGTCCGCCGCGCGTGGACGGTCGAGGCCGACCTGGAGACGGTGGCCGAGGTTCCGGTCACGCTGCGCGTGAACGTGGAGGTATGACGACCGTGACCGACTACGGGGTGACTGCCGACGGGTTCGTCCTCAAGCCCGTCGACGTGATTCTCAGCGAGTCCTTCGACCGGGCCAGGGCGGCGTTCCCCGGAGCGGACCTGACCAGTACCAGCGCACTGCGCAAGATCCTGGAGACGGCCGCCGCCGAGGACGGCGAGCTGTGGAAACGGCTGGAGGACCTCTACTACGCCAACTTCATGTCCACGGCGGTCGGTGACGCCCTCGACCTGCTCGGCGAGGACACCGGCCTGGAGCGCGCGCCGCTGGCGAGCACCGGCACGGTCACCGTGACGCTGAACAACGGGGTGGAGGGGCGGAGTTACGTCCTGCCCCAAGGGGCGATCCTGGTGACCGCCGCCCAACCCGGCCTCCCCGCCCAGTCGTTCGGCACGGTGGCGCCGGTCGTGCTCGACAGCCGCGGCACCCCCACCGCGGACGTCGGCGTGGTGGCGTTCGAGCCGGGACCCGACGGCGACGTCGAAGCCGACAGGATCACCGCCATCGACCCGACGTACCGGTCCATCTACCTGACCGACCTCGGGGCCGCGGACTTCAAGGTGACCAACGCGGCCGCGGCGACCGGCGGAACCAAGGAGGAACCGGACGGGACCTATCGCGGCCGGCTGCTCGGGATCGCCCGCAACCTCTGGACGGTCGAAGCCGTGGCGCAGGCGGCCCAGGGCGTCCGCGGCGTCCTCGACATCGTCCTGTCCGACCCGCTCGGCGGAGTCGACGTGTCGCAGAGCTACTTCGACCTGTTCCACTTCGACCAGCGGGCGTTCAGCAGCGAACGCCGCGTCGGACAGCCGTACTTCTTCACCGTCGTGGTCGCGCACGACTTCCGCTGGCCGTGGCACACCACCGGCTCCGTGCCCGGGATCTTCGAGCGGGTCGGCGCCGCGGTCGACGCGGTACGGCCGATCGGCATCCACGCCAACATCGTCGAGGCCGACCACATCGAGGTCGGGGTCCGGGCCACCCTCGTGATCGCGCCCGGCTCGGACGGCGTCGCCCTGCTCTCCGCGGTGCGCCGCCGTCTGGCGACGGACATCGGGGCGCTGCGCCTGGGCGGCGACGTCCTGTACGCGCAGGTGGTCAGCGCGTTCGTCGAACAGCCGGGCGTGCTCGACGTCCAGGGGCTGCATCTGCGCAGGGCACCGGCCGCGTTCGGCCGGATCACCTTCGGCGACGTGCCCTTCCAGCGGGTGCTCGCGGAGGGCGCCGTGGGCGAGAACCTGGTGATGGGCCCGACCGAACTGGCGACCTTCGTGGTCGACGGCGAGGCCTTCGACGTGACGGTGGTGACCGGATGACCACCGAGGAGCTCACCCCGGCACCCGTGCTCGCCGCCACCACGATGGCGCGCCGGCTCACCACACCGTTCGCCCGCGGCGCGGACGTCCTCGACCTTCGCCTGCTGCCCTTCAACAGCTCCCAGGCAGCGGTGGAGAGCTACGACTTCGCCGACCACGAGGCCCGCTTCGGCGTACCGCCCGAGCCGCGCTACGTCCTCGCCACGACCCGGGACATCGACGTCGACATCACGGTGACGATCACCTACGAGGAGCCGGGCGCGCGTGCGGTGGACACCTCGGTGACCGTGCCGGCCGGCACGGTCACCGGCACGTCGTTCCTGCTGGAGCGACCCGTGACCGCGACCGCCCGGCTGCTCCTGCTCACCATGGGCACATCACCGTTCGACAACCGGCCCCAGGACTGCTGGACGCTGACCGCGCTGCTCGGCACCACGGCCAAGCTGCTGTGGGTGACCGGCGCCGAACGCGACCGGCTGCGGCGGCACGCGGCCACGACCCTCGCCCAACGGCACCTGCCGTCCGCCCTGGGCCTGAGCCTCGACCTGATCGGCGCCGACCTCGGCGTACCGCGCTTCCCCGCGCTGGCGTACGGCTTCGACACCGACACCGTGGCGCTCTACCACCTCGACGACGACGCCGGGGCCACCCCACAGGTGGCGGACGCGACCGCCGCGTACCTGGGCCGGACCGCGCATCACGGTGTGCTCCAGGGCCCGGTGCAGGTCGGCCTCCCCGGCCGGTACGGGCGGGCGATGGGCTTCCGGTCCGCCGACGCGGTGATCGTGGCCGACACCGACACCACGTTCGACATCGGCGAGCGGGACGACGCGACCTTCGAGTGCTTCGTCCGCCCCGACCCGGCCCCCGACCCCGATCCGGATCCCGACCCCCGCGCCCACGACGGGCCGGTGCTCGGCCGCCGCCCCGACCCCCGCCCCGACCCCGGCAAAAAACGGGGCCCGGGCTGGGAGTTCGCGATCGGCGACTTCGGACGGGGGCTCCCGCGCAACGTACGGTTCACGATCAGCGACGGCGACCCGGGCCACGACGTGACCCTGTTCGCGGACACCAGCCTGCCGACCGACGCGTTCACGCACATGGCGGCGGTGCTCGACCGCACCAGCGGCCGGGTGAAGCTGTTCCTCGACGGACGGCTGCGGGACTGGCGGTTCCTGTACCCGCTCGGCGCGGTGGCGAACACGGCCCCGCTGCGCGTCGGCGCGGCCGGCGGCGGCTTCCGCGGGGTCGTCGACGAGGTACGGATCAGTTCCGCGCCGAGGACGGGCTTCGCACCCGCCCTCGGCGAGGACGACGACCACTACCGCCGCCGGCTCGAACTGTTCCGCCGCTGGACCCTGCCGACCCCGGCGAACCTCACCGCCCTCCTCAACCGGCTCGCCGGACCGATCGGCGGGCAGCCCGACGCACTGGTGGTCGACGACACGAACGCCACCCTGGTCCGCGGCACCCGGCTCGTGCACATCCGGCCGTACGCCCTGCTGCCCGGCGAGAGCATCGACGCGACCGGACGGCGCCGTACGACCGAGTCGAGCGTGGTGGGCACCGCCGCCCAGGAGGACACCTTCGACCCGGCCTACCTGTTCCGCTACGACCACGCCGGGGTGGACTTCACCCCGGCGCCGGCCCCCGCCGACCCGCACCTGGTCCAGGTCGGGGTCGCCGAACGTCTCGACCGGCTGGTCACCCTGGCCGGTGCCGAGACCGCACCGCCCGGCCGCCTGCTGGTCGACGCCGCCTACGACCCCCTGGCGGACGACCTGCGGGCAACAGGCCGGGCGGTGCTCCTCCGCCACAGTTCGGTGCCGCCGGGGCGACTCGCGGCGCTGGCCCACCGGGCGGGCTTCGACCACGTCACCTACCGGGGCGGAGCGGGGGAGGTCTACGCGGCCGCAGCGCAAGGCGACTACTTCAGGATCGACGTCACTCCTGTCCCGGTCGTCCCGACTGCCGCTCCTTCAGGTGGCGTTGCCCCGGCGGCCCCCGCCGCGGTCGCCGCGCCCGTCACTCCGAACCCGACCGACCTGGACCAGGGCACCCTCGTGACCCTGTCCCTGCGTCCGGCGCCCCCCGCGGACGCGTTCGTCAACTGGCTCGTGGTGCCCGGAGGTTCAGGACGAGGCCTGTTGTCGCCGGAGAGCGGGGCCGGCTCCCGGCACCGGACCGCGGCCCTGAACGCCACCGCCCCCGGCCAGTTGATCGTCAAGGCCGACGTGGCCCGGGGCAGGCACACGGTCTCGGCGTCGGCGACCCGCACCCTGCGGGTCGGCCTGGCCGGCCTGGACGACGGCGCCACGATCGCCGCGGACGGAACGCGCGGCGTGCCCGCGTCGAGCGTGGAACGCCCGGGAACCTACTTCGACCCGGCGTTCCTGGTCCGCCACGACGACCCCCGGGTCGACTACGGCGGCGACGGCGCCCACCTGATGCAGCCGGCCGTGGCCGAGCTCCTGGACGCCCTGCTCGCCGAACTGGCACGCCGGTCGGTCACGGGACGGCTCACGGTGACCGCCGGCTTCGACGGCACCGGCGACCCTCCCGACCCGGCCGCCGCCGCAGGACGCCGGCTCGTCCTGCGGCACGGCTCCCTGGACCCCGGAGCGCTGGCCGGGCCCGCGTTCGCGGTCGGCTTCGGGTATCTCCTGAACAGCGGCGACGGCCTGGAGGTGCGCCAGGCCCCCGGTCAGCTCGTCGAGGTGCGCGGGCCCTCCGGAGTCGAGCAGGGCGCCGTCATCGAACTGGACGAGGGCGCCACCATGGACCTCACCGCGACCCCGCCGCCCGCCGCCCTCGCCGGTCTCATCGGCCAGTTCCCCGGCGAGGGACCGCGCCTGGGCTGGGCGTCGGGGACGTACGACGACGCCGCGATCACCGTGGCGTCCAGCACCCGGCAGACCGTCACCCTGCAGGCCGACGCGGCCGGCACGGCCTGGGTGCAGGCGAGCTACCTGATCGGCGGGCAGGCGGTCCCGTACACCTTCCAGGTGCGGCTGCGGCCGGAGGCGGACACCCCGGCGACGGTCATCACCAAGGACCAGCACGACCTGATCATGAACGTCCTCAACGTGCTGCATCCGGTCGGCGTGGAGGTCAACACCGCCGCGATCCGCGCCCATGTGGTCGAACTCCAGGGTGACCTCTCGCTGGCGAACCCCGACTACACCTACCCGCGGTTCCGTGTCCGCGGCCCACTGCCGCCCCGAGCCAGGAGGCCCGCCGATGGCTGACATCGTGTTCCAACCCACCTTCGTCCACAAGGAGTTCGTGGACGGCCCCGACGGCGACCGGGTCAGGGCCGACGAACCGAACGGATTCAACGCCCGGTTCGGCGCCATCGAGAGCGATCTGCGTCAACTGTCCGCCGTCGTCGCCGAGATCGACGCGGCGGTGGACCAGCGCGGCACCGGGCCGGTCGAACATGTGCTGACCCTGGCGCCGATGCTGCTGAGCGCCGCCGGGGGCACCATCGCCTGGCGGATCACCCCTGGCGGCGCGGCCCAGGTAGTGCAGGACGAGGACGCGTACGGGCTGATGGAGGTGGCGCTCCCCGACAACGTCCGCCTGACCTCGTTCCGTGTCATGGGCCAGGTCGGCGTCAACGTGGTGGGTCTGGTCGTCTCCCTTTCCCGGGTCAAGATCCCCGGCGGCACTCCGGAAGTGCTGGCGACGGTCAGCGGAGACGCCGACCCCTTCGACAGGTCCACGGACGTGGACCCGTCGAAGGCCGTGACTGCGACGGCGACGTACCGCTACCTCATCCAGGCCTCCCTCATCGAATCCGGGACCACGGTCACTCTCGCCGCCTTCCAGATCGCCTACACGAGCAGCTAGGAGTCAACGTGGCCGACCTCAGCTACACCCCGACGTTCCGCCATGTCGCCTGGGAGGACCGCAAGGACCGGGTGGAGGCAGCCGGTCCGAACGGGTTCAACGTGCGCTTCAACGCGATCGCGAGCGACCTGCGCCAACTGTCCACCGTGGTCACCGACATCGGTGCGGCGATCGACGTGTCGAACACCGCACCACCCCCGCAGCCGCAGCGGCTCAGCTTCACGCCGATCCTGCGACCCACCGGACTTCTGTCGGGAGGCGCGTGGAGCTACGACGTGAACGGCGTGCCCCACGCCAACTCCCTCGCCATGACCGGGGTGGCCAACCTCACCCTGCCCCACGGGCTTCGGCTGACGTCGGTGCGGGTGGTGGGCGACATGCAGAGAGGCTCCTCCCACGGCGTCGGCGGCGCCGTCTCGCTGGCGCGCACACCGATTCGGCTCGTCGTCCCGGCCCCGGCCCCCGAACCGCTGGCGGTCAACGACGACTTCACGTCCGTCGGACCCTTCGACCTCCAGATACCGGTCTCGGCACCACGCGCCCTGATCGACACCAGCGTCTTCCGCTACGTCCTCACGGCGACCTTCGAGACCGTCCTCTTCGGCGGCATGTCGATCGAGGCCGTCCACCTCACCTTCGCCTCGCCGTCCTGACCGGGAAGGGACACCCGTGACCGACCTCAGCTACACCCCCACGTTCAAGCCCACCGACTGGATCGACAACGTCAGCCGCGTCACCGCCGACGGCCCAGACGGCTTCAACGTGCGGTTCGACGCGATAGCAAGCGACCTCCACCAGGCGGCCGCCGTGGTCACCGAGATCGACACCGCGCTCGCCCAGCCCGTCGGCCTGCCGACCGGCCAGCAACTGTTCACGCCCGGCCTCGACCTCGTATCGCTGCCGGGTTCGGGCGACGGCTGGCTGTACGACGAGACCGGGGCGGCGTACCCGGCCGTCAGCGGCCCCGACAGCGTCGCGGTGATGGGCCTCAGCCTGCCGGCGAACGTCAGGCTCGTCTCGTTCCGTGCCGTCGGCCTCTGGTTCGGCACTCCGGCCGCCTTCAGCATCGCCCTGACCAGGGCCCCGCTGGCGAACGCGAGCGCCGCTCCCAACAAGCTGGCCGAGATCGGTACGGCGACGTCCGCCATCACCAACCCGTACGACATCACCGTGCCCGTCGACGCGGCGCTCGCCGCCGTCGATCCGCAGACGTACCGCTACTGTGTCGTGGCCACGGGGTCGGCCATCCAGGTGGTCGGCGCCACCAGCCTCGCCACCGTCCAACTCGCCTACACCGCGGGCTGAGCCGGCGCCATGCGGATCGACTGCCACGTTCCGATCACCCTGCGGATCGTCGGGGTGCCCACCGACGACCAACTGGAGGCGGCAGGACGGGCGTTGACCCGCGCGGTCGCGGCCCGGCTGACCGAGGCCGAACGCCTGCTGGCCGACCGCCACGGCCGGGACTGCGGCACGGCGGCCGAGGTGAAGGAGCCGTACGACGCGGACCGGCAGGGCGCCGAGGGGTACGCCGTCCCGTCCTTCGGCGACGGCGGCAAACCGGTCGCCGTACCGGACGGACAGGGTACGGCGGCACCGGCGGCACCGGCGGCACCCGATTCCGCACCCGCACCCGCACCCGCACCTGCGCCCGCTCCCGAAGCGGCACCGGCGCCGCAGGTCAAGCTGGGCACCCTGCGCAGGCGGGCACGGGCCGACGCGGAGGCCGCGGAGCAACTGCGGTTGCGCTACCGGCAGATGCCCGAGAGCGAGCTGCGCCGCCGTGCGTCACGTGGCGACGAGACGGCGCGGGCGATTCTGCGGCAGTACGTCCCGTCGAACGAGGCGGATCTCGCCGCGGCGCAGGAGAGCGAGTACCGTCCGCCGCACTCCGCCACGGTCACCGTGACCCGCAGGGGTGTCGAGGTCTGGCGCGGAGAACTCCACAGCGGCAACGCGACCCCCGAGGAACAGGCCCTCGGGAACTGGCGCACCGTGAACTCCGCCACGCACACCGAGGCACGCGCGGTGCGCGAGGCCCCGCTCCAGCGCGGCGACGTGATGGTGATCATGGGCCAGTACAACCCGTGCGGGGCCTGCCAACGGGCCATGCAGGAAGCCGCGAACCGTACCGGCGCGACGATCTGGTACTTCTGGCTCGACGGGAAGAGGGACTTCCGGCCCCAGTCCGCCCCCGGCACACCCGGCGGACCGGCCGCACCACCCACGGGCGGCGAACGTCCCGAACCGGAGCGGGAGCCCACCGGACCGGAGCCACGCCCCACCGGACCGGAGTCACGGCCTACTGGACCGGAGTCACGGCCTACTGGACCGGAGTCACGGCCTACTGGACCGGAGTCACGGCCTACTGGACCGGAGTCACGGCCTACGGGACCGGAGTCACGGCCTACGGGACCGGAGTCACGGTCCACCGAGCCCGTGCGCGAGCCGGTGCGCGAGCCGGTGCGCGAGCCCGGCGCGATGCCGGGCGGTGCCGCTCGCACGGACGAGGAGACGCCGCCCGCCGGCCCGCCGCCGGTCAGGCCGACGGTGCCCCGCCCGCCCACGGCGCCGAGCCGGTACACCACCGGGCAACGGGCAGTGGCGGGTGTGGCGGCCCTCATCACCGCGATCAACGACTTCCTCGGACTCATCAACATGGCCCGTGAGGCTGCCAACGGGAACATCGCGGCCGGCGACGCCGAACTCGCCTTCTGGACGTGGCTCGGAGCCAGGCCGACCCGCGGTGTCTGGGACACCTGGCACGGCGCGCTGCCACCGGACACCGAGCCGAGCACCAGCGTGCTGGGTTCCTCCTCGTTCCGGTACGTGGCCGACATCGACGTCGGCGCCCTGCGGCAGGAGTTCCGTACCCGCATCCACGACTACCAGGACTTCCTGTACTTCATGGACGCGGCACGGGCGCTCGGTCTGGTCGAGGAGGACCCGCCCGCGGTCGACCGCCCGGACGCCGCGCTGCGGGCGCGGGCCGACAGCGTCCGCTACTACACGACGGTCAGCAAGGTCGACCACGCGCGGCGGCACCGCTACGACCTCACCGACATCATCGCGCCGGTGCGTGCCGCCATGCTCGCCGACCTCGACGCGAGGGTGCGCCGACGGTTCGCCGCCCTGGGCACCGACCGGCGTCGGCAGACCTTCCGGCTGAGGCGGGGCGCCGAGACACCGGTCTACCGGGCCGCACACAAGGGCGGTCGGCTCGAACAGCTCATCCTCGACTCCCAGTTGCTCTTCGGGCCCGACCCCTGGGTCCGGCTGCTCGGGCGTGAACTGGACGTGGGCGGCTGGTTCAGCACCGACGTCCGGGTGTTCGTCACGCCGGCCAACGCGGACGCCGAACGGGTGGCGCTCGCCAGCTCCTACTGGGTCGGCGGCGACATCTACGACGTCTTCGAGGAGGTGAGCGGCGAAGGCCGGCCGATCCTGAGCCGGCAGCCGCCGGAAGGCCGTGTCATCGACAGCTTCGTGGCGGGCCCGCTGCCGGGAAGCCGGCGGTTCGGCAACACCCGCTACTACCGGCATCCGGACGCCGACGTCGGCCGTACGGCTGCCATCGGTGAGCTGAACGAGTTCTGGGTCGCGCGCGACGATCTGGTCCCCATCCCCGCCGAGGAGGTCGAAGGCTATGGTGCGGCGCTACCACCCGCCCACTGACATCACGCTGCCCGAGGGACTGTCGGCCGAGACCGGCGAACGGCTGCGCGCGACGGTCGTGGCCGCGATCCGCCGCGCGGTGCGGGACGCCGAGCCGGGGGGGACGTCACCGCCGCCGACGAGCCCCCGCCCTCGGCCGCGGGCCCGCGCGGCGACGGGGACCGACCGCCGCGACTACGCCGTACCGAGCTACGACAACGACGGCGAGAGAGTCGGAATCCCGGTCGCCTCCCAGGCACCAGCACCAGCACCAGCACCGGCCCCCGCCGCGCCGCTGTCGCCGCGCGATCCGACGAACCCGCACAACACGCTCACGATCGACGAGATGTACGAGATTTGGCGCAAATACTGGATATCTCGTCTCAACCGTGCCATCAGGCGCGGCGAGGAGATCAGGCTGGAGGCGTTCCACAGGGACCGGAAGGCCTACAACAACGACATGGACGCCTTCATGCATGGACATCGCCGTGCGCTCGGGCCCGCATACCAAGCGGCCATGGACGAGCGGGACGGGTGCGCGTTCATCCTCTCCGCGCCCATGCAGGGGTGGCTCCTGATCCAGAAGCAGCACCACAGGCCGTTCACCATGGAGGAGATGAACGCGGAGGCCTTCCGGCGGGCGCAGGCGCACGCGTTCGTGCAGGGCGTGTTGGCGCCGATCGTCATCGCCGGCGCGGGCGGGGTGCTGTCCTCGGGCCCGCGCACCGCTCCGCCGTCGGCCGACGAGGTACCCACGCCCCGGGGACTTCCCCCGGTGCGGTCGACCGAACCGGCGCGGCCGATCGAACCGGTGCGGCCGATCGAACCAGTCGAACCGGTCGCGCCAGGGCCGTCACCGGCCGCCGCGACCGCACGGGTACCTTCCTCCGCGCCCGGAGGCTTCACGGCGCGGGCTCGGGCGTGGGCCGTCCGCTTCGGCCTGAACAGGGCGATGACCGGCGTGGACCAGGCGCTGCCCGCCCCCAGAATGGCGGCGTCCTCGGCACCCGCCCCCACCGAGCAGACCTCGCCACCGGCTCCCGGCCGGCCATCCACGACAACTCAGGCACCGGCTCCGGAACCGACGCCCGCGCGGACGGCGCCCGCGGCACGCCCGCTCGACCTGACGGAGCCCAGGCTGACCACGGACGACGTCTTCGCACGGCTGTACGTCGAGCTGGCCCACCTGCCGTCGGCGCCGCCCAGCGGCACCGGTGTGTCGTCCGCCGTCGCCGACGCCCAGGCCGCCGGGCTGCTCGGTCCGCTGGGCGCGCCCGGCACGGTGGACCTCGCGGTGCAGCGGCACGCGGACGCGTCCGCGGTGCGCGGCGCCTACGGCGTCACGGGCGCACAGGTCCAGTCGGCACACACGAGCCCGACCTCCTTCCTGCGCGACGTAACCGGCTACAGCCGCGGCGACGCCCCCAGCACGCTCCTCCCCACCTGGGCCCACACCGTCTTCGACCAGCCCTGGAAGAACTGGGCGATGGCGCGGCGCCGGGCCGGCGACACCCAGGTGACGGTCGCGCAGCTGTACGCCGAGATGCTCGCGGCGGTCGACCGGATCCCGCTCCTCGACCAGGCCACCCGGAACACCATCGCCTGGGTCATCCACCGTGAACTCTTCTACGACCTGGGACTCTCTCCTGGCGACAACCTCACCCTCCCGTACCCCAACGTGCCGCCCAGCCCGTGACCCGGCGGGCGGGTGCCCACTTCCGGTCCGATGAGCGGAACGGCATATGACAGCCCCCGTCCCGCCTCGCCACGCTGGTCGTCTCAGGCCCGCGCGAACGCCGGCCTGAGCGCACGGGGGCCGTTCAACCGGCGGTCGCCACACGGGGAAACGGGGACGGCGATGGCCTGGAACGAACTGACCGCGGAACCACGAAGACACGACACGACGGAACAGCCCCCAGGGCTCGCCAGACTGCGCCTGTTCGGCGCCTTCAGGCTGGAGGGCACCGAGGGGGGCATCGCCGTCCCGGCCAACGAGCAGCGGCTGCTGGCCTATCTCGGACTGCATCAGCGCGCGCCCCGGTCGGTGGTCGCCGGGACCCTGTGGCCCGACGTCAGCGAGGAGCACGCGCAGGGCAGCCTCCGTACGACGCTCTGGCGGCTGCGCCGGGTGCGGTACCCGGCGGTCGGCAGCGACGGCGACACCCTGTACCTCGCGGACGGCGTGTCCGTCGACGTCGACGACTTCACCCGGGCCGCTTTGCGCCTGACCGGCTCCGCGCGCGATCCGGGCGACGAGCTGCCTCCGCTCGGCCTGCTGGCGAGAGGCGAACTGCTCCCCGGATGGGACGAGGAGTGGATCTGCTCCGAGCGCGAGCGGCTGCGCCAACTCCGCCTGCACGCACTCGAATCGCTGAGTGCCCGGCACGTCCGGAGCGGCTGCTACGCACTCGCCCTGGAGGCCGCCCTCACCTGCGTCGCGATCGAGCCCCTCCGCGAGAGCGCCCACTGCGCGGTGGTGACCGTGCATCTGGCCGAGAGCAATGTCGTGGAGGCGATCCGGCACTACGAGGCGTTCCGGCGGCTGCTCCGTGCGGAGCTGGACATCGAACCCTCGGCACGCTTCGCCGGCATGATTCCGGAAACGGCCCCTCGGTCTCTCCTCCTCAGGCGGGGTCGGACTCGGTTCGTGGTTCGTCCGCCGTCCAGTCGCGGATGAGGCGGACGGTTCGTTCGGGGTGTTCCTCGTGCAGGTAGTGGCCGGAATCGGGCCAGTGGTCGACGCGGGAGCCGGGCGTGTGCAGGGTGTCGCGCTCCCAGGCGGCGGCCTCGGCCGAGGTCCACACGGTCAGGGCGCGCTGGGTGCGGCGCCGCAGATACGCCTCGCTGTGCGGGCGGATGCCCACCGCGTCCGGGTCGGTGTACATGCCGGCGTAGGCCTGGGCGATGACGTGGTCCGGGGTGCCCAGCATGGTCCGGACATGCGCGGTCCGCAGGCCCGGCGGAGCGCCCGCGGCGAACGCGCCGGCGACGAAGTCGGCCGCCGCCTCGGCCCCTTGGGCCTGATAGCGGGCCAGCCGGACCGGGATCCTGGTCACCTCGTCGCCGTGCGCGCCGTGGGCCGGGTCGAGGGCGATGACGGAGCGGACGAGGGCGGGATGCCGTACGGCGAGGAGGTTGACGACCTGTCCGCCCATCGAGTGGCCCACGACGACGGCCGGGACGGTGCCGAAGCGGCCGAGCAGGGCGGCCAGGTCGTCGGCCATCTCCGCCGGGGTGTTGCCCCGGTCCGGCACCTCGGAGCGGCCGTGGCCGCGCAGGTCGGGGACGATGACACGGAACCGGTCGGCGAGGGCCTCGGCGTGCGGGGACCACTCGCGGCCGTCTCCGCCCCAGCCGTGCACCAGGAGAAGGGGCAGGCCCTCCGCGGGTCCGAGCGCGGTACAGAAGAGGCGGATGCGTCCCAGGGGGAGGATGGTCATGCGTCACGGTCCGGGGTGGTGAGGTAGGTGGCGTAGGCGAAGTCCGCGTGCACGCCCGCGCCGTCGAGGTCCTGAGCCCACAGCCCCAGCATCGCGCCGGTGAACCCGAGGACCCGGAGTCGGCCGTCGTGGAACTCGTCGGCGTGCTCGTCGGACAGCACGGTGGCGTCGAGTTCGAGCGGCAGCACGCGCATGCCCTGGCCGGTGTCGTAGGAGAGGCGCAGGACGGGGAGTTCGAGTTCGGCCTGGAGGACGACCGCGCGTCCGGGGGCGAGGGGTACCGCCGGCCGGTGGGCGATGAGGCGCCCGGCCTCGCAGCTCAGCGCGCGCAGCACCGGGGATCCGTCGTCCTGGGCCGTCACGTGGAGGTAGTGCCAGTTGCGGGTGTTGTAGTACGCGGTGAGTCCGGCCATGTGGTCGGGGGAGCGGGGGGCGAAGATCAGGCTCGTCCGGAGGGAGCAGCGGCTCGCGGTCACCCGGCGGGCGACCAGGCTGGGGGTGCGGCGGCCCACCGGTGACTGGCCGCCGTGGACGCGCAGTCTGCCGGGTGCCGGTTCGATCCAGTCCGGGGTGGCGGGCCGGCGCAGGGTGGACCAGTCGGGGCCGAGGGCTGGTGTGTCGAAGAGGTCGGTGGCGGGCGGTGGTTCGGGCGCGGGGGCCGGCGGGAGGTCGGGGGCCGGGACGGTGACGGCGGGGACGGCCCCGGCGATGCGGGGCCAGCCGTCCTCGGTCCAGGTCACCGGTTGCAGCGCGGTCTCCCGGCCGAGCACGCACCGGCCCCGCTCGCCGTGAGGCCGGGCGACGATGTGGGCGGCGTACCACTCCCCGGCCGGTGTCTCGACGAGGGAGCAGTGACCGGCCTTCTGCAGTGCCAGCCTCGGATCGTGCCGGGAGGTGAGCAGGGGACCGGCCGGGTCGGGCTCGTAGGGGCCGAACAGGCTGCGGGAACGGGCCACCGCGGCGCCGTGCTCGTAGCCGGTGCCGCCCTCGGCGTGCACCAGGTAGTACCAGCCGTCGCGGCGGTAGAGGTGGGGGCCCTCGGCGACCCCGGCGGCGGTGCCGACGGAGATCGTCCGTGGCGCGCCGAGCAGGGTCCGGGTCCCGCGGTCGTACTCCTGGATTTCGATCCCGGCGAAGGACTCGTGGTCCGGCCGCCAGTCGAAGCGCATGTTCAGCAGCCAGCTGCGCCCGTCGCCGTCCGCGCTGTCGTCGTGGAAGAGGGACACGTCGAAGCCGCGGCCGTGCAGCGGGACCGGGTCCGACCACGGGCCCTCGATCGACGGGGCCGTGGTGACGTAGTTGGGGAGGTCCTTCCAGCCCTCCGCGTAGGTGTCGACGACGGTGAAGACGAGGTGGAACAGGCCGTCGGCGTACGACAGTCCGGGTGCCCAGATGCCGCCGGAGTCCGGGACGCCGGTCAGGTCGAGCAGGCGCCCGCTGTCCAGAATCCCGCCCAGCGGCCGCCAGTTCACCAGGTCCCGGGAGTGGTGGATCCGGACGCCCGGACACCACTCGAAGGTGGAGGTGGCGAGGTAGAAGTCGGCGCCGACCCGCAGGATCGCCGGGTCGGGTTCGAAGCCGCGCAGGACGGGGTTCTGGATCAACAGGCTCACGGATGCTCCGGTCGGAGGGTGGATCAGAGGGTGAACAGCAGGGTGCCGAAGCCCACGTGGTCGCACTGGAACGCGGCGCCCTCCGGCTGGAGTCGCGCGACGGCGGCATAGGTCCAGGGTGTGGGCAGGCCGCGGCGCTTGACGTAGTGGTTGAAGGCCAGCTCGTAGATCGGGCGCAGATTGCCGCGCTCGACGGTGGAGATGGCGTTGTAGGTGGCCTGGCAGGAGCCCCAGACGGCGTAGGGGACGTCGTTGCCGAGGTTGTACTTCGCCGTGTACTCGTAGCCGGCGAGCAGGCGGTTGGCGGAGGCGGAGTAGAGGTCCTGGCCCTGGACCCAGGCGATCTCGCAGGCCTCGGCCATGCTGCCGAGGATGAGCTGGGTGTGGGCCTGGTCGCGGCCGCTGTCCACGCACTGGCCGGTGTCGCCGATCACCCGGCTGATCTTGCAGCAGTCGTGCAGGTAGAAGGCGTCGACGGCGGCGTTGTAGACGGAGGTGTCGTTGCAGAACACCCCCATGGCCATCATCGCCTTGATGCAGTTGGTGCCCCAGCCCGCGTCGCCGAAGGTGTCGACGAGCGGGACGCAGACGTTCCTGAAGAGGTTCTCGGTCTGGGTGATCTCCGACGCCGACCAGCTTCCGGAGGGTGCCGTGTAGCGCATGAGTTCGGCGGCCGCCGCCAGTTTGAAGCCGTAGATGGAGGCCGCGAGCTGGGCGTCCTTGCCGGTGATGGAGGTGAGGGTGGCCGACCACGCCTTGATGATCTGCAGGGCCTTGGTCGCGTGGGCGGTGGTGCCCGTCAGGTTCCACATCAGGGCGTTCTGGTAGGCGGCGTTGCAGTCGTTCCAGAACTCCCCGTTGTGCAGTTCGGTCGTGCCCCGGTCGACCGAGGCGAACGGGCCGAGCATCGTGTACGACGACTGCGAGTAGGGGTCGGTTCTGAAGACGTTCCAGCCGCTGAGCCAGGGTTCGGTGCCGGCGGCGATCCGAGTCTTCATCCGCTGGATGTCGGAGAGCTTGTGCAGCACCCCGGGGTGGATGAACGAGGTGAGGGCGTCGGCCTCGGGGACGAGGACCAGTCCGGTGGCGGCCGCGGCGGTGCCGACGGCGGTGATCTTCAGGAAGCGACGGCGGGTGGGGGCGGGGAGGTGCGGCTCGGTCATGCGGGCTTCCTCACTTGTCGTCGCGTCCGGCACCCCGGTAGAGCACGAGGGTGCTGTGCGGGCCGAGCTTCGGGCGCTGCCCGGCGCCCACGTTCCTGCCGGTGGCCAGGTCGCGGGCCGGGCCGAAGTCCGGGCGGGCGGGGAGGGTGAAGGTCCGGTCGGTGCTGGTGTTCATGGCGATGAGGTAGTCGCCGTACTCGCACAGGTAGAACGGCGCGCGGCCCACCAGCATGGTCTCCACGCCCTCGAAGTGGACGCCGAGGGCGGGGTCGGGGACGTCCGCCGGGACGGGCGCCAGGTGGTACACGTCTCCGGCCAGGGCCTGGTGGAGGGTGTCTCCGGGGGGCGGGAAGCCGCCCGGCGGGATGCCGCCGGCGCCGGGGTCGTTGATGGCGTAGTCCCACAGGATCCAGTCCCGGACGGTGAACGTGTCGTCGGTGGTCCCCGCCGAGCGCTGGCGGATCGTCGCGGAGCGCTGGTCGGTCGGGGTGAGGTGGTGGACGCGGGCGTAGTCGTTCACGCCCTGGCGGGCCCGCCAGTAGAGGGAGGCGAAGAGGAGTTCCCGGCCGTTCTTGACGGCGAGGCAGCCGTTCTCCTCGTCGGTGAAGACGAAGTCGGGGCGGTCCCAGTCCGTGGGGATACGGGCGGGGCGGCTGGGCAGCGCCTGGAAGGCGTCCCAGTCCCGGGAGACCAGCCGGAGCGCGGCGAGCCCGACGCGGGTCCAGGTGTGGTTGATGAGCAGGTCCAGCTGGCGGTAGAACTGGCCGTCGTCCATCATCTCCTGGGTCCAGCCGACGATGTCGGGGTCCTTGAAGGCGACGGCGGACAGGACCGGGTGGGAGTCCCAGACGGTGCGGGACGCGTACGCGATCTCGCCGGGGTAGACCTCGTTGCGCCAGCCGATGACGGTCTCGATACGGGCGACCCGGGCGCCGGTCTCGTCGACGTCGACGACGCGGAACCGGCCGCGCGCCTTGATGATGTCGACCATCTGCTTGCGCAGTTCGGGCGCGTCCTGACCCTGGTATCCGCGGGTGACGGACTCGTACATCATGACGAGCCAGTCGATGACCTCGCCGTAGCTGCCCACGTACCCGAGTTCGCGGGTCAGGCCCGCCCTCGTCACCTGGTGGTAGCCCTCGCCGAGCGGCTTGGTCGGGTTGCCGTCGGCGTCCTCGGGGCCGAGGTAGGGCGTCATGCCGAGCGACTGGTACAGGTAGCCGCGGGCCCTGTCCTCGGACAGCGCGAGGCCGGGGGCGAGCAGGCTGAGGCCGCGGTTGGCCTGGTAGATGCCGATGGCGCAGATCTGCGTCTGGTTGCTGTAGTGCGGGAAGTGCCGGCGCCAGTAGTCCCGGCTGGACTTGAGCATGTCGGTGTAGGCGGTGCGCCGGACCGGCTGCTCCACCGTGGCGGTGCCGGCCGGGGCGGTGACCACCAGGTCGTCGAACCAGGCCGTGCCGGGACCGGAGAGCCGTAGATGGAACTCGACCCGGGTCGCCCCGGCCGGGGTCGCCAGGTCGATCGACACCTGCTCCCAGTCGTGGCTGCCGGTGGTGGCGAACGCGCGGTGGTCGCTGCCGACGAGGTTGCCGCTCGCGTCGAAGAACAGCGGGTCGATGTGGGCGCCGGTGCCGGTCACGCCGTCGGTCCTGATCCAGGCGCTGTAGGTGTACGTGCCGTCGCCGACCTGGACCTTCGCCGTGTTGTACGCGGTGATGAAGCCGTTGGACGCGGTCGCCGTCACCTTGAGGGAGGCGGATCCGGTACGGGCGACGGTGGTGTCCCGTGCCCAGTCGGCGTCGGCGGTCCTGCCCCAGCCGGGCACGGCCCAGCCCGCCGGGGTGGTGTCGCCCAGTTCGAAGCCGGGGTTGCGCAGCTCGGTGGGCCGGACCAGGTCGACGGAGTCGAACCAGGCGGTGCCGGGACCCGACAGCCGCAGGTGCATCTCCATCTGGGTGGCGCCGTCGGGGGTGTCGAGGTCGATGGAGACGTACTGCCAGTCGTGGCTGCCGGTGGTGGCGAACGCGCGGTGGTCGCTGCCGACGAGGTTGCCGCTCGCGTCGAAGAACAGCGGGTCGATGTGCGCGCCGGTGCCGGTCACGCCGTCGGTCCTGATCCACGCGCCGTAGGTGTAGGTGCCCTTGCCGACTCGGGTCTTGGGCGAGGAGTAGACGGTGATGAAGCCGTTGGACGCGGTCGCCGTCACCTTGAGGGACGCGGATCCGGTGCGGGCGACGGTGGTGTCCCGTGCCCAGTCGGCGTCGGCGGTCTTCCCCCAGCCCGGCACCTCCCAGCCCTCCGGGGTGTCGCCGCCCTCCTCGAAGCCGGGGTTGGCGATCTCGTAGGGCGAGCCGGTCACCTTCTGGTCCAGACGGTCGCCCAGGTGCTCCCAGAGCAGCGCGAGGACCAGGCCGACCCGGCCGAAGCCCTGCCACTGCTGGTCGGAGCCGGTCAGCACCGTCGGGTCGTTCTGCCAGGCCATGTAGCGGCCGTCGAGCGCCCGCAGGACGCGGTCCAGGGCGACGGGGTTCTGGTAGGCGGGGCTGCCGGACCAGAGGTAGCCCTCGGCGAGGGACTGGAAGGCCCAGGCGTCCATGCCGGCCGGGCCGGCGCCGCTGAGGTAGTACTTCTGGTCCTTGTCGACGCGCTTGCGGACGGCGTCCAGGGCCTCGGGGCCCTCGACCTCCCGGACCTTGGGGACCGGGGCCGGGCCCTGCGCCTCGCCCTTGGGCGCGACGAAGTACGGCTCGGTGTGGGTGTAGAGGCGGTAGATGCCCCGGGAGGGCGTCGTCATCTTGTAGTAGAGCTGGTCGGCGTTCTGGCCGTAGGACCAGATGCGGCCCATGGACCGGATCTCCAGCGTCACCCTCTTCTTGCCCCGGGTGAGCCGCTCGGGCAGCGGCAGGGTGTGGAAGAAGAAGCGGCCGGGGGCGCGGGGCGCCGTGTCCAGGATGTCGAGGCTGTCGACGGCGCCCTCGTCCTGGTGGCCGACCTGAAGGCCGTCGCAGAAGAGCTGGAGCCGCCACATGTTCGTGCCGGACGCGGACTGCTGGGAGGTCGAGTCGTAGTCGTCGCCCCAGAGGCGGACGGTGACGTAGGTGGTGTCGGTCGGGCTGACAGCGACGTCGAACTTCAGCGTGCCGCCCCAGTAGGTCGCCGGTTCGGTGGGGTTGAGGATCCGGGCCCGCTGGCCGAGGCCGCCGGTGACGGTGTCCGAGAGGGTGGCGGTGAGGTGGTGCGCGGACTCGGAGGAGGTGTTGCCGAAGACAACGATGTCCAGGGGCTTGCAGACCGCCTTCGCGAGGGCGGGTTCGGCGGTGGGTGCGGCCGTGGCGGGCTGGGCGCTCAGCAGGCCTAGGCCGGCCGCGGCGGCGCCGGTGGTTCCGGCGTACTTGAGGACGTCACGTCTTCTGGGTGCGTTGGGCACGGCTGGTCCTTTACTTGAGGCTGCCCATGAGGATTCCGCTGCGCCAGTACTTCTGGAGCGCGAACATGAACACCGCGAGCGGAACGATCGACAGCAGGGATCCGGTGAGGACGAGGGTGTTCATGTCGCGGGCGGTCTGCGCCTGCTGGAGCCATGAGTAGAGGCCCAGGGTGACGGGGAAGGTGCGCTCGCCGTTGAGCATGAACAGGGGGAGGAAGAAGTTGTTCCAGATGTCGATGAAGACGAGCATGAAGATGGTGATGCCGCCGGTCCGCATCAGCCTCAGCGCGACCGACCAGAAGATCCGCAGCTCGGAGGCGCCGTCGATGCGGGCCGCCTCCATCAGCTCGGTGGGTACGGAGCTGTCCGCGTAGACCTTGCCGAGGTAGACCCCGAAGGGGTTGATGAAGTAGGGGATCAGGACCGACCAGATGGTGTTGGTCAGCCCGATCTTGGCGAAGACGAGGTAGAGCGGGAAGGCCAGCAGGGTGCTGGGCAGCAGCGAGGCGCCGACGATGACCGCGAACAGGGCGCCCCGCCCCGGGAAGTCGAACTTCGACAGTCCGTACCCGGCGGCGAGCGAGATGAGGGTGGAGCCGGCCGCGCCGAGCGTGGAGTAGAGGATCGAGTTGCCGATCCAGCGGGTGAAGACGCCGTCGTGGTAGGTCCAGATCTGCTGGAGGTTGTCGCCGAGGTGGTTCGAGGAGAACCACAGGCCGAAGGTGGAGTACAGGTCGGTCTGGTTCTTGGTCGCGGAGACGATCAGGAACCAGGTCGGTGCAAGGGAGTACAGCAGGAAGAGGACCAGCAGGCCGGTGGTGAGGGCCACGGCGCGGCGGGTGGGGCGTGCTCCGCCCCCGGTGGCGACACTGCTCATGACATCTTCCTGTTCGTCACGCGGTGGAACACGAAGGCGAGGATGCCGGTGACGACGGCCAGCACCAGCGACTCGGCGGCCGCGTACTGGTAGTTGCCGGCCTTGAACGCCTGGTCGAAGATCTCCATCATCGGAGTGAAGTCGGTGTTGATCGACTCCGGTGCGATCTGCCGCAGCATCAGCGGTTCGGTGAACAGCTGGAGCCGGCCGATGAGGGAGAACATGCCGGTCAGGACGAGGATCCCGGTGATGTTCGGGACCTTTATCGACCAGGCGATCCGCCACTCCTTCGCCCCGTCCAGCCGGGCCGCCTCGTACAGTTCGCGCGGCAGCGCCTGCAGGGAGGCGGAGATGAGGATCATGTTGAAGCCGATGCCCTGCCAGGTCAGCAGATTGCCCAGCGAGAGATAGGTGTTGAGGCCGCCGAAGAAGTCGACGTCGGTGCCGGCCCGGTGTGCCAGGTCGAGCAGTGGGCTGCCGGTGGGGCTGTAGAGGAACAGCCACATGACGGTCGAGACGACCGCGGGCACGACGTACGGGATCAGCAGCGCCGCCCGGAAGAACCGCACCGCCCGCGCCGCGACCCCGTCGAGCAGCAGCGCCAGGAACAGCGAGATCCCGAGCATCACCGTGATCTGGACCAGGCCGAACAGCAGGGTGCGCAGCATGCTCGCCCAGAAGGCGTCGTTGCCGAAGACGGAGGCGAAGTTGTCGAATCCGCTGTAGACGGTGCGCGTCGGCCCGAAGCCGAGACCGGTGCCCTTCTTCTCGTACAGGCTCTGGCCGAAGGCGTAGCCGATCGGCAGCACATAGGTGACCAGGAACCCCACGAGGAAGGGCAGTGTGAACAGCACTCCCTTGTAGGTCCCCCGTCTCCCGGTCCGGCGGGGGGAGGGCCGCCGGACCGGGGAGCCGGTGGCGACCTCGGGCGGTCGCGTCTGGGTGGACACGGATATCTCCAGTGCGAAGAGGGGGTGGGCGGCCTGGGGGATCAGCTGCCGGCGACGGCCTTGATGCCCTTGCCCTTGAGGTCGTCGAGGGTCCACTGCTGCAGATGCGTCAGCATCGCCTTCACGGTGAGCTGCTTCTTCATGACCTGGCCCCACTGCTTCTGCATCTCGGAGTACATGGCCGCGTAGTCGGGGCCGTACTGCCACTGCTCGCCGACCCGGGACGCGGCGGTGGTGATGACGTTCGCGCTGTCGGACTTCCCGTTGAACATCTCGGTGGGGATGATCTTGTCGACGTACGGCGAGACGTCCTTGACGGCCGGGAACAGGCCGGACTTGGAGGCCGGGTCGGTGAGGGTGGTCAGCGACTCCTTGCTGCTGGACAGCCAGGCGGCGAACTGTGCGGCGCGGTCGGGGTACTTGCAGCCCTTGAGGACGGCGGTGGTGTCGAAGTTGCTGGATGTCCGCGGCGTCGCGGTGTCGAAGAGCGGGGCGTCCGCGAGCTGCCACTTGCCCTTGGACTTGGGGAAGTTGGTGTCGTAGATCGGCAGCTGCCAGGTGGAGGTGGTCATCGCGATGGTCTTGCCGAGGTCCCAGGTCTTGAAGACGCCCGGGTCGGCGTAGGAGGCGTTGGAGGCGAGGTCGTTGTCGACCAGTTGCTGGACCACGTCGCCGGCCTTGAGGGCGTCGGGCGAGGTGAAGTCGATGACCCAGTGGTCGCCGTCGGCCTTGTACCACTGGGCACCCGCGGACCAGGACAGGTCGACGAGGGTGCTCGGGTCCTCGCCCGCCATGTTGTAGATCTTGACGTTCTTGTCCTGCTGCTGGACCTTCTTGCCGGCCGCGATCAGGTCGTCCCAGGTCTTCGGCGCCTGGATGCCGTACTTCTGGAACAGGTCCGCGCGGTAGGCCGTGAACAGGGGCGAGGAACCCATCGGGATGCCGAAGGTGGTGCCGCCGGGGCTGACCGCGTTCCACGCCGCCGTCGTGTACGCGCTCCTGTACGGGGCGGCGACCTTGCTGACGTCGGTCAGCAGGCCGTCCGCGGCGAAGCTCGCCAGGTTCATCCCGTCCATCTTGGACAGACACGGGGCCGTGCCCGCGTTCACGGCGGCGCGGAGCTTCTGGTAGACGGTCTCGCCCGCAGCGTTGACGAACTTGATCTGCGTCTCGGGGTGCTCCTTGTTCCACACCTTCGTCTGGGCCTCGATGCCGTCGGTCCAGCTCCAGAACTCCAGCGTGACCTTGCCCTTGGTCTTCGGCGAGGCCTCGGAGCCGCCGCCGTCCGAGCAGGCTGCCAGGAGCAGGGAGAGGGACGCGGCGGCGGCCAACGGGACGAGGGCTCTGCTGCGGATGCGGGACTTGGACATCGGTCCTCCACGAGGGGAACGAGACGGCGCCTGCAGCGTGGGGAAGGCGGCGCGGTCGGGCGGCGCAAAGGGGAATGAAACCGGCACTGCCCACTGACGGCAGTAATCGTTTGTCGTGGACCGTACGGCCGTGGTGGCCGGATCCACAAGGGGGAAGGGCCGGATTGTTTCGCCAAACTTTCAAGAACGTTACCTGAGCGCTCGTCTGACCTGCGTGGTTCGGTTTTTCTGGCGTCGGGCGAGGGGTCGGGAGGTATCGGTGACTCCACGGTGAAGCATTGACCGGTGCCGGGACGGCTTCTAGCGTGGAATACGTTTACTGAACCGTGCGGCGTCTCGCGCGCCACCCCTGAGCCCGAGCAGGAGCATCACCATGTCGGCAGCAGTGTCGCCCCACGCGCTTTTCGTCATGAACCCCGTCCATCTGCGCGAACTGTTCCCGCCGCGGCTGATGGACCGGCTCCGCCGACTCGTACGGATCGACCCCGATCTCGTCGTCCAGGACTTCGCCGAGCCGGCGGCAGCGGCAGCCCTCGGCCGGGCCGAGGTGCTCATCACCGGCTGGGGCTGCCCCCATCTGGGCGCACCGGTCCTGGACGGGGCGCCACGGCTGCGGACGGTGCTGCACGCGGCCGGCAGCGTCCGGCACATGGTCGGGGAGCCGTTCTGGGAGCGGGACATCGCCCTGTCCAGCGCGGTGCGGGCCAACGCGCTGCCCGTGGCCGAGTACACGCTCGCCGCGATCCTGCTCTCCGGCAAGGACGCCTTCGGGCTGCGCGAGCGTTTCCGCACCGAGCGGGTGTATCCCGCGCCGACGGACTTCGCGGCCGTGGGCAACGTCGGCCGTCGTGTCGGCCTGATCGGCGCCTCGCGAGTGGGCCGCCGGGTCCTTGAGCTGCTCCGGCCGTTCGACCTGTCGGTGAGCCTGTACGACCCCTACGTCGACCCGGCGGAGGCGGCGCGGCTCGGAGCCGTCCCCCTGCCGCTGGACGAGCTGCTGCGCACCAGCGACATCGTCAGCGTGCACGCGCCCGACATCCCGCAGACGCAGGGCATGCTCGGCCGCGAGCGACTCGCGCTCATCCCCGACGGCGGCGTACTGATCAACACCTCGCGGGGAGCCCTGATCGACCACACCGCGCTCACCGAGGAACTGGTCAGCGGACGCATCAGCGCGGTCCTGGACGTCACCGACCCGGAACCGCTGCCCGCCGGCTCCCCGCTCTACAGCCTCCCCAACGTCTTCCTCACCCCGCACATCGCCGGCTCCCTGGGCAACGAACTGGCCCGCCTCGGCGACACCGTCGTCCAGGAGCTGGAACGCATCGCCTCCGGCCTGCCCCTCGCGCACCCGGTGCACCGGGCCCAGCTCGCCATCAGCGCCTGACCGCCCCCGTCCCGTCCGCCGCCCCCATCAAACTCCTCTTCTTCGGAGGCTCCCCTGAACACCGTGCTTGCCGGACCGGTCCGGCCCACCCCCGATGCCGTCTCCCCGTCGCGTCCCGCCGCCCTGGCCCGTGTCGAGGGCGGTTTCTGGGCCGAGCGCCGGCGGCTCAACGCCGAGGTGTCCCTGGCCGACGGCCCCGAGCGGCTGGAGGCGGCCGGGAACCTCGCCAACCTCCGCGCCGCGGCGCTCCTGCGCACCGAGGGCGGAACCGTGCCCCCGGGCTTCGCGGGGGACTTCCAGTTCCAGGACTCGGACGCCTACAAGTGGCTGGAGGCCGCCTGCTGGCAGTTGGCGGACAGCCCCGACGACGCACGCGCGGCCGCACTCGCCGCCGAGGCCGAGACCGTCGTCGGGCTGATCGCCGCCGCCCAGCGGGAGGACGGCTACCTGCAGACGTACTACCAGCTCGGCGGCGGCGAGCCGTGGACCGAGCTGGGCTGGGGCCACGAGCTGTACTGCGCGGGGCACCTGATCCAGGCCGCCGTCGCCCACCACCGGGCCACCGGCTCCGGCCGGCTGCTGGACGTGGCGCGCCGGTTCGCCGACCACATCGACTCCGTCTTCGGCCCCGGCAAGCAGGTCGACACGGTCTGCGGCCACCCCGAGGTGGAGACCGCGCTCGTCGAGCTCTACCGGACCACCTCGGAACGGCGCTACCTCGATCTCGCCCGCTACTTCGTCGACTGGCGCGGCCACGGCACCCTGTCCTCCGGCGCCGACCGCGGCCACGACCGCGACCCGGGACCGGAGTTCTGGCAGGACCACACCCCGGTCCGCGAGGCGACCGAGGTCGCCGGCCACGCCGTACGCCAGCTCTATCTGCTGGCCGGGGCCGCCGACCTCGCGGCGGAGACCGGCGACCGGCAGCTGCGCGCGGCGCTGGAACGGCTGTGGGACGACATGGTCACCACCAAGACCTACGTCAGCGGCGCCGTCGGCTCCCGCCACGACTGGGAGTCCTTCGGCGACGCCCACGAACTGCCCGCCGACCGCGCCTACGCCGAGACCTGCGCCGCCATCGCCTCGATCCACTTCTCCTGGCGCATGGCCCTGCTCACCGGCGAGGCCCGCTATTCCGACCTCGTCGAACGCACCCTGTTCAACGGCTTCCTCGCCGGAGCCGGCCTGGACGGGCGGACCTGGCTGTACGTCAACCCGCTGCACCACCGATCCCGCTCCCACGAACGCCCCGGCGACCAGACCGCCCACCGCACGCCGTGGTTCCGCTGCGCCTGCTGCCCGCCGAACGTGATGCGCCTGCTGGCGAGCCTGCCGCACTACATCGCCACGACCGGCGAGGACGGCCTCCACCTCCACCAGTACGCCACCGGCGTCTACGGCGGCGACGACCTCACCGTGCGGGTCACGACCGACTACCCGTGGGACGGCACGGTGACGGTGGCCGTCGAGGAGGCCGCCGGCACCGGGCCGAGCACTCTCGCGTTGCGCGTGCCGGCATGGTGCACGCACTACACGCTCGCGCTGAACGGCGCCGTGGTCGACGGGCGGGCGGAGTCGGGATGGCTCCGGGTCACCCACGCCTTCGTGCGCGGCGACACCGTCCGGCTCGAACTCGCGATGCCGGCCCGGCTCACCGTCGCGGACCCGCGTGTCGACGCGGTCCGGGGGTGCGCCGCGATCGAGCGGGGGCCGTTGGTGTACTGCCTCGAACAGACCGACCAGCCCGCAGGTCTGGACCCCGACGACGTGGCGCTGGATCCGGGAGTGCCGCTGACAGTGGACTGGCAGCCCGGGTTGCTCGGCGGGGTCAGCACGGTGACTGGAGTGGGGCGTCTGCTCGCCGCGGACGAACGCGCGGGCTGGCCGTACCGGCCGCTCGGTGCGGAGGAACCGCAGTCCGGGGAGGGCGTGGAGCTGACGGCGGTGCCGTACTACGCGTGGGCCAACCGCGAGGCGGGCGGCATGCGGGTCTGGCTGCCGCTGGCAGCTCCGCCGCGGTCGCCGTGACGGGTCGCCGTTCGGCTGCCGCGCCGTCGTGGCTGGTCGCGCAGTTCCCCGCGCCCCTTCGGGCGCGCCATGAGCAGAAGGCCGGCACGAGCACCATCCCGAGTTCCGCCGGGTTGTGCTCGGGGAGCGGGTGGGCCCGGATCGCACCCGGTTCCAGGTGCGATTGCTAGTAAACGATTTCCGCTCTGGTCGCACCAGTTCCCGCCTCGGCGGGGTCGCAAGGGGGCTGGATGCAGTAACGTCGCGGTGTGACGGTGAATGGAAAAGACTCCGGTGCGGGTCAAGAGACTGGTACGGCCAGGCGCCGGCGGAAGAGGGCCGCAGATGGTGATCGCCCCAGCACCATCCGCGACGTCGCCGAGCGGGCCGGTGTCTCGGTAGCAACCGTTTCCAGGACACTGGCGGGCAACTACCCCGTCTCCACCGCCACCCGGGAACGGGTCATGGCCGCGGTGGACGAGCTCCACTATGTGGTGAACGTCCACGCCAAGGCGCTCTCCGGGCAGGTCGCCGGCCCCATCGCCCTGGTCCTGCGGGACATCACCGGGCCCTCGCTGGCCCATGTCGCCGCCGGGGTCGAACAGGAGGCGGCGCTGCGGGGCCGGCTGAGCCTGGTCTGTGCCACGCACGGGGACCCGGAGCGGGAGGACGCCCTGGTGCAGCTGATGCGTGAGCAGCACGCGGCGGCGGTCGTACTCGTGGGCGGCACGGTGCAGGACGAGGCCTACTTCCAGCGCATGGCCGAGTACGCGCGCGCCCTGGACGCCGCCGGATCCCGGCTGGTTCTGGTGGGCCGCCCGCCCCTGCCCGGGAACCTGCCGGTGACCGTCGTGGACTACGACAACCGCGGCGGCGGCTTCCAGGCCGCCGACCATGTCTTCGTCCAGGGCCACCGGCGCGCCCTCTTCCTCGGCGCCGATCCCCGGCTGAGCACCGGCCTGCAACGCCGGGAGGGCTACCTGCACGCCTTGCGCGCCCACGGACTGCCGTACGCCGAGGAACTCGACGTGCCCGGTGAGTACACCCGAGTCTCCGGCTACCAGCGCACCCGGGACGCGCTGAAGGCGGGGGTGGACTTCACCGCCGTCATCGCGGGCACCGACATGGTCGCCCTCGGCGCGCTCGCCGCACTCCGCGACGCCGGACTGGACGTCCCCGCCGACGTCTCGGTGGTCGGCTTCGACGACGTGCCCTTCGCCGCGGACCTCGTCCCCTCGCTCACCTCGATCCGGGTCCCGTACGAGGACCTGGGCCGTACGGCGGTGCGGCTGGCCCTGGACAACACGGAACGCATCACCGGCGACGACCACGTGGTCCTGAGCACCCAGCTGGTGATCCGTCAGTCGGTGTGCCGACTGGGCTGACCGGACGCCGGTCGGACCCGAATGCGCGGCCCCGGAGAATGGATGTCCGAGGGTGGAAGTCCGCGACCCGGATTCTTTGCTCACAGTGCGGGAATGCCTGTCAAGCGCGATGTTCCTCACATGTGAAAAGCGCTTCTGGGCGGCCTTATACGGCGGTTTCGCGGTGGTAGCCTCGAATGAGTGAGCAACCGACTCGTCGTCAAAGGCGCCCGTCAGCACAATCTCCGAGACGTGTCCGTGGAATTCCCGAGGGACTCGCTCGTCGTTTTTACGGGTGTTTCCGGTTCCGGTAAGTCGAGCCTGGCGTTCGACACCATATTCGCGGAAGGGCAGCGGCGTTATGTCGAATCGCTGTCCGCGTACGCACGGCAATTCCTGGGGCAGCTGGACAAGCCCGATGTCGACGCCGTGGAGGGACTGTCCCCGGCGATCGCCATCGACCAGAAGACGACCGGACGCAACCCGCGCTCCACGGTCGGCACCCTCACCGAGGTGTACGACCACCTGCGGCTGCTCTACGCCCGGATCGGCCGTCCGCACTGCCCCGAGTGCGGCGAGCCGGTCAGCCGGCAGACCCCGCAGCGCATCGTCGACCGGCTGCTGAGCAGCGGGGAGGGCACCCGCTTCCAGCTGCTCGCCCCCGTGGTCCGCGACCGTAAGGGTGAACACGCCGAGGTCTTCCGGCAGTTGGTCACGGACGGGTTCAGTCGCGTCCGCGTCGACGGCACCGTGTACGCGCTCACCACGCCACCCGCCCCGGATCCGCGCAGGCGCCACTCCATCGACGTCGTCGTGGACCGGCTGGCCGTCGCGCCGGGGATACGGCAGCGGCTGACCGAGTCCGTCGAGACCGCCCTGGGGCTGGCCGGCGGAGTCGTCCGAGTCGAGTTCGTGGACCGTGAACCCGACGATGCGGAAAGGGAGTTGATGTTCTCGGAGGAGATGGCCTGCCCGCGCTCCCACGAGATCGGCCTGCCCGCGCTCGAACCCCGGTTGTTCTCCTTCAACGCGCCCTGGGGTGCCTGCCCCGACTGCGCGGGACTGGGCTCCCGCACCCAGGTCGACCCGTCACTCGTGGTCCCGGACGACAGCAAGTCCCTGGCCGAGGGCGCCGTCGCGCCGTGGACGGACACCAGCGGCGCCGACTACTTCACCCTGCTGCTGGAAGCCCTGGCCGCCGAAGCCGGGTTCAGCACCGCCACTCCCTGGCGCGAACTGCCGCCCGACGCCAGGAAGATGGTCCTGTACGGCACCGAACGGCCGCTGCGGCTGTCGTACCGCAACCGCTTCGGCCGCGAACGCTCGCACCTGAGCCGCTTCGAGGGTGTCGTCCCGCACATCGAACGCCGTCATGGCGAGGCGGTCGCCGCCGACACCGCCCGGAGCCGGTTCACCGGGTATCTGCGGGAGGTGCCGTGCGCGGCCTGCGGGGGCGCCCGGCTGGTGCCCGGAGTCCTGGCCGTGACCGTGGGCGGGCGGAGCATCGCCGAGACGGCCGCGCTGCCGCTCGACCGGCTCGCCGCCGCCATGGGCGCGCTGGAACTGACCGGGAGCGAGCGGCGGATCGCGCGGGCCGTGCTCGCCGAGATCGGTGAGCGGCTGCGGTTCCTGCTGGACGTCGGTCTCGACTACCTCTCCCTGGACCGCCCGGCGGCCTCCCTCTCCGGCGGCGAGGCCCAGCGGATCCGGCTGGCCACCCAGATCGGCGCCGGGCTGACCGGAGTGCTGTACGTCCTCGACGAACCGTCCGTCGGACTGCACCAGCGTGACAACCAGCGGCTGATCGAGACGCTGAAGCGGCTGCGCGACCGCGGCAACAGCGTGATCGTCGTCGAGCACGACGAGGAGACCCTGCGGGTCGCCGACTGGGTCGTCGACATCGGGCCGGGCGCCGGGACGGAAGGCGGCCGCATCGTGCACTCGGGGACCGTCGCGGAGCTGGCGGCGCATCCCGAGTCCGTCACCGGGGCCTATCTGTCCGGACGGCGTGCCGTCCCCGTGCCCGCCCGGCGACGGCCCCCGCGGCCGGACCGCCTGCTCACCGTGCACGAGGCCGCCGAGCACAACCTGCGCGGCACCACCGTGTCCTTCCCGCTCGGCCTGTTCACCGCGGTCACCGGCGTCTCCGGCTCCGGCAAGTCCACCCTCGTCAACGACGTCCTGCACACCGCCCTGGCCCGCCACCTGCACCGCGCGCACCGGGCGCCCGGCCGCCACCGCGCCCTCACCGGCGTCGAGCACCTCGACAAGGTCGTCCAGGTCGACCAGGCACCCATCGGCCGCAGCCCCCGCTCCAGCCCCGCCGGCTACACCGGTGTCCTCGACCACCTGCGCAGGCTGTTCGCACAGACCCCCGAGGCCAAGCTGCGCGGCTACCAGCCGGGCCGCTTCTCCTTCAACGTCAAAGGCGGCCGCTGCGAACACTGCCACGGCGACGGCACCGTCAAGGTGGAGATGAACTTCCTGCCCGACGTGTACGTGCCGTGCGAGGTCTGCCAGGGCGCCCAGTACAACCGCGAGACGCTCGACGTGCGGTACCGGGGCCGGTCCATCGCCGACGTGCTCGCGATGACCGTGGCGGAGGGCCTGGACTTCTTCGAGGGCCACCGGATCATCGCCCGCCATCTGCGCACCCTGCACGACGTGGGACTCGGCTATGTGCGGCTCGGCCAGCCGGCCACCACCCTGTCCGGCGGCGAGGCCCAACGGGTCAAGATCGCCGCCGAGTTGCAGCGCCGTACCGGGGGACGCACCCTCTACGTGCTGGACGAGCCCACCACCGGACTGCACACCGCCGACGTGGAGCGGCTGCTGACGGCGTTGCAGCGGCTCGTCGACGGCGGGAACACGGTGGTGGTCATCGAGCACCACCTCGACGTGGTCAAGACGGCCGACTGGCTGATCGACATGGGTCCCGAGGGCGGCCGGCGCGGCGGACAGGTCATCGCCGAGGGCACCCCGGAACAGATCGCTGCCCACCCGGACTCGCACACCGGCCGGTTCCTCGGCCCGCTGCTGAAGGAGGCGGTCGCGTGAGCGCCGTGGCGCAGAGCACGCGGGAGGTCCTGTCGTACGACGACGAAGCCGACGGCCCCGAGCCGCTGTTGTCGGCGGAGGGCGGCAGTACCGACCCGGTGAAGGACTACCTGCGTCTCATCGCCCGGGTCCGGCTGCTCACCGCCGAACAGGAAGTGGACATCGCCCGGCGCGTCGAGGCGGGCCTGTACGCCGAACGGCTGCTGGAGGAGGGGGACTTCCGGTACCGCGAGGAGGAACTGGCGGCCCTCGCCGCGGACGGCCGGCGGGCCAAGGAGCACCTGACCGAGGCCAACCTCCGGCTGGTCGTCTCCGTGGCCAAGCGCTTCACCGGCCGCGGGCTGGACCTGCTCGACCTCGTCCAGGAGGGCAACGCCGGTCTCATCCGCGCGGTGGAGAAGTTCGACTACGCCAAGGGCTTCAAGTTCTCCACCTACGCGACCTGGTGGATCAAACAGGCCGTCACCCGTGCCCTGGCCGACCAGAGCCGCACCATCCGCATCCCGGTGCACACCGTGGAGGTGATCAACCGGGTGGCGCGCGCCCGCCGGGAACTGACCCGGGAGACGGGCACCGCGCCGGCACCGGAGCGGCTCGCCGAGCGCGCCGAGATCACCGTGGAACGGCTCCTCGAACTGGACGCCTACACCAAGGAACCCGTCTCCCTGCACGCCCGCCTCAGCGAGGACGGGGACGGTGAGTTCGGCGACCTCATCGAGGACACCGACTCGCCCGCCCCCTGGGAGGCCGTCACCCACCACCTCCTCCAGGACACCATCCGCGGCTTGCTCACCGGCATGACCGCCCGCGAGGCGGGCATCGTCGCGCTGCGCTACGGACTCACCGACGGCCGCCCGCGCACCCTGGAGGAGATCGGACAGGTCTACGGCGTCACCCGGGAACGCATCCGCCAGATCGAGGCCAAGACCATGACCAAGCTCCGCCACCCGTCCCGCTCACAGGTACTGCGGGACTACCTCGACGGCTCCTGAGCCCGAGGCTGTTCAGCCCTGGGCGCCGTTCTGGGAGACCGGGTACAGACCCAGGACGCCCTTCGGGTCCGAGGGGTTCACGCCCTGGACGTCGCCGACGTACAGGTTGACGCGGGCCTTGTAGCGGTCCAGGGCGGTGCGGTCGCTCATGAACGCGCCGAGGCCGAGCGGGTTCATGTTCTTGTAGTCGAAGATGCCCTTGCGGCCGGCCGGCGGGGCGACGTCGGTGCGGCTGCTCCAGGTGCCGATGTCGTGGGTCTGGGCGTCCTTGGAGAGGATCCAGCTCAGGTAGAGCTTGGCGGCGGCCTGGTGCGGGGCGTTCTTCAGGATGGCGCCGGTCTGGGGCCAGGCGACCCAGGGGGACCGCTTCGGGAGCGTCACCTGCGACAGGCCGCTCGCGCTGCCGCCGCTGCCGAAGTCGGCGACGTAGTCACCGGTGCCGACCAGGTCGGAGGAGTCCTGGGTGCCGCGCACGAACTTCGGGTTCTGCGCGAGCAGCTTCCTCAGGTAGCCGAAGCCGTACTTGAGGTTCTCGGCGAGATCGGTCATCCGGAGCCGGCCTTCGGGCGCCTCGGAGAGGAACACCAGTACGGAGTACTGCAGATGACTGAGACCCGAGTCGTGGCGGAGCTGCTGATCGAGGGTGTCCTCCATGACCAGCGTGAGATCTCTGAAGGCACGCCAGGCACGCAGCTCGTCCGCGGACAGCCAGGGGGTCTCCATGACCCGGACCCTAACAGCAGCCCGGCACCGGCGACGTGATCACGGGCTCAGGGGCGAAGGGAGGGAACTCCGTAGGCCATTACTTGCATTTTCCGGAAAGCTGTGAGTAGCCGATTCAATTTCTTGTGCCCACAGGTCAACTCCCCATGTCAAGCGTGATTTTCACCGTCCTGAATTGGTCCGAGCCGGTCCTTCGGTGATGCTAGGTTTCTCTCCGCCGCAGGCGTCTCGGCGTTTTCTCATGGCGCTGCGCATTTCGCGACGACGCGTTCTCCTCGCAGTCTCCATTCCACCAGCGACCCCTTTACGGAGCCTTCTCCCATGTCCACAGACATGCCCACGGACAGCGTGGCGCCGGCCGTCACACCGGCCGATACGTCGAACACACCGCCCGTCCGGGGCCGGCATCTCGGACTGGCGCTGTTCGTCATCGCCGCCGCCCAGCTGATGGTCGTCCTCGACGCCACCATCACCAACATCGCGCTCCCGGCCATCCAGACCGACCTGGACGTCACCGACGCGAACCTCGCCTGGATCGTCAACTCCTATGCCCTGGCCTTCGGCGGGCTGCTGCTGCTCGGCGGGCGGGCCGGTGACCTGTTCGGGCGGCGGCGGATGTTCCGGGCCGGCATAGCCGTCTTCACCCTGGCCTCGCTGCTCGGCGGGCTGGCTCCGGCCGAGGGCCTGCTGATCGCCGCCCGGATCCTGCAGGGCGTCGGAGCCGCGCTCGCCGCGCCCAGTGCCCTCGCGCTGATCACCACCACGTTCCCGCAGGGCAAGCCGCGCAACACCGCGATGGGCGTGTACGCCGCGATGGGCGGCGTCGGAGCCACCGTCGGCCTGCTGCTGGGCGGCACCCTCACCGATCTCCTCGACTGGCGCTGGGTGTTCTTCGTGAACATCCCCATCGGCGTCGCGGTCCTCGCCGGCACCAGGACCCTCGTCGAGGCGGACCGCCACCCCGGCCGCCTGGACGTGCCCGGCGCCGTCACCGGCACCGGCGGCCTGATCTCCCTGGTCTACGGCATCACCAGGGGCGGTGAGCACGGCTGGACCGACGCACTGACCCTGGCCTCCTTCGCGGGAGCGGCCGCGCTGCTCGCCGCCTTCCTCGTCCTGCAGGCCCGCGGCGCGGACCCGATGATGCCGTTGCGTCTGCTCAAGGACCGCAACCGCTCCGGCAGTTACACCACGATGCTGTTCATCGGCGCCGGCATGTTCGCCACCTTCTACTTCCTGACGCTGTACATGCAGCTGATCCTCGGCTACAGCCCGGTCAGGACCGGCTTCGCCTATCTGCCCTTCAGCTTCGGCATGGCGGCGGCGGCAGGCATCAGCTCCAAGCTCGTCACCCATGTCGCCCCCCGGCTGATCGCCGGTCCGGGGCTGCTGGTGGCGGCCGCCGGCATGTTCTGGTTCGCCACCCTGGAACCCGGCTCCTCCTACACCGCGCACCTGATGCCCGCGATGTTCGTGACCTCCCTCGGCCTGGGCGCGAGCTTCGTGCCGATGACGCTCGGCGCGGTGAGCGGCGTCGACCGCCACGACACGGGGATCGCGTCGGCCCTGCTGAACACCGCCCAGCAGATCGGCGGCGCGCTCGGCCTGGCCGTGCTGTCGACGATCGCCACCTCGGCCGCGGACGACAAGGTCCCCGACGCGGCCACCACGCTCTACCGAGGCCTCGCCGCCCAGGACTTCGGCCTGGTGGCCCGCGCGGCCGACGCCCTGACCCACGGCTACACCGTGGCCTTCGCCGCCGCGGCCGCCATGTTCCTCGCGGGCCTGCTCGTCACCGCGGCGGCCGCCACCGCTCCGCGTCAGCACGCCGAGGACGGCGCCCCCGCGGTCCACCTGGGCTGACCCCGCGAACGGCACGCGGTGCGCGGGTTCCTTCCTCCGCGGGTCCCGCCGGGACCCGACGGCCCGCGCGCCGCGTGCCCTTGCCGCGACACCTGCCGGCGGCCGCGGTCAGGAGCGCACGAACTCCAGGATGTCGGGGTTGAGGACCTCGGGCCGGGTGGTGAGCATGCCGTGCGGAAGGCCCTCGTAGCTCTTGAGCGTGCCGTTCTTGAGGAGTTGCACGGTCAGCGGCGCCGAGTCCTCGTACGGGACGACCTGGTCGTCGGTGCCGTGGGCGACGAGGACCGGTACCTCGATCTGCCGGAGGTCCTCGGTGAAGTCGGTCTCGGAGAACGCCTTGACGCATTCGTAGTGGGCGTTGGCCGCGCCCATCATGCCCTGCCGCCACCAGTTGTCGATCAGGCCCTGGGACACCTGCGCGCCGGGGCGGTTGAAGCCGTAGAACGGTCCCGAGGGCACGTCGATGAAGAACTGCGAGCGATTGCCGGCCACCCCGGCGCGGAAGCCGTCGAAGACCTCCATGGGCAGGCCGCCCGGGTTGGCGTCCGTCTTGAGCATGAGGGGCGGTACGGCGCCCACCAGCACGGCCTTGGCGACCCGGCCCGGTTCGGCGCGGGCCACGTAGCGGGTGACCTCGCCGCCGCCGGTGGAGTGGCCGATGTGCACGGCGTCCCGCAGGTCGAGCGCCGCCGCGAGCGCGATCACGTCGTCGCTGTAGGTGTCCATGTCGTGGCCGCCGGCGGTCTGGGTGGAGCGGCCGTGCCCCCGGCGGTCGTGGGCGATGACGCGGTAGCCGTGCGACAGGAAGAACAACATCTGGTTGTCCCAGTCGTCGGCGCTCAGCGGCCATCCGTGGTGGAAGACGATCGGCTGCCCGTCGCGCGGGCCCCAGTCCTTGTAGAAGAGAGTGGTGCCGTCGCCCGTGGTGACTGTCCCCATCGCTTGTCCTCCGCTCGCTCGGGGTGCGCCCCGGCGAGACAGAGGTCCGGGCACGCGGGACCGACGAATGCACGCCCTCGGGGCGCGGTCCGGAAGTACCCGCCCAGCCTACGCCCGGGCCGCGCGCGGCACATCCGGGCGCGGTACTTGCGGTCGGGGCGCATCCGGGCGCGGCTCAGCCGCGGCTGTCGGCGGACACCGGCCGGACGGACGCGTCGGCCTGCCGCAGTTCGGCGAGCAGGACGTTCTGCCCGTCCAGCAGTTCGGTGAGGATACGGCGGGCCGCACGCAGGAGTTCCGCGACATCGCCGCCTGCCAGGGCGTAGCTGACCGTGGATCCCTCCCGGATGGAGACCACGATGCCGGACCGGCGCAGCACGGCCAGCTGCTGGGAGAGGCTGGACGGCTCGATCTCGATGTCGGCGAGCAGGTCCCGTACCGGGACCGGTCCGTGCTGGAGCAGTTCCAGGACCCTGATCCGTACGGGGTGCCCGAGCATGCGGAAGAAGTCCGCCTTGGCCTGGTACAGGGGGACTTGCATGACAGCTCGCTCTCTGCCGGGTCGGGTGGGGTGGGGCCGCCGGGGTGCGGCGGCGCCTCGCGACACCGCCGCATCGGCCCTGCACAGCCGATCCTTGCCGCCCGTGGCCCGGTGCAGGCGTGAATTGGGATCATGCTGATGTGGTCACTTGAAGAAGTTTTCACATCGTGGGCGCACGAAACCCCGGGCGCCGCGTCGTCGCTAGACCTCGAGCTGTTCCTCGACCCGCTTGAGCTGGTGGCGGGCCATCGCCAGGTTCGAGCGGGCCTTGTCGAGCACCAGGTAGAGGAACAGGCCGTTCCCGCTGCGCCCGGTGATCAGGCGGATGAGGTGGTACTGCTTCTCCAGCGTGATCAGGATGTCCTCGATCCGGCCCTTGAGGCCCAGCTCCTCCATGGTGCGCACCTTGGCCCGGATCACGTCCGTGTTCCCGGCCGCGGCGATCGTCAGGTCGAGGTCCTTGCCCCCGCCCAGCGTCCCCAGCGCCATCCCGCTGGTGTAGTCGACGACGGCGGCGCCCATCGCCCCCTCGACCCCGGCCATCATTTCCTTCAGTGACACTTCCACGCTCGCCATGGCGGCGTCCTCCCCTTCGGTAGCCGTTGCGACGGACCGGCCCCGGCCGGTCCGTCCGATGCATGGACCGTAGGGGCGGGCGGGGTTCCCGGGGTCGGCGTGTCCGGGGCTGCCCCATGATGGTCGAGAAGTCGCGCTGTCTGTCCGTTCGGGTGACGCCAACTGTTGGGCGAGAGACCGAGGTTGACGTTCTCCGAGGAAGCGGTGCCGAAGGGTGCAAAAGGGTCGCTCACCCCGATTCCGGTCAGGGTGCCGGCGGGGGAGTGTCACCAGGGAATCGTTTCGGCAAGTGAAGGTTCCGTTTCCGTGGTGATCTGATTACGTCACATAGGGGTCTGTGGCGTAGGGTTGCTGGCCTGATAACTGTCCACTTCTGGACGGGAGTTGACAGTTTGTTTGCGCTGCACGCTGTGTCTCCGAACTGGTTCATCGAGAGGGCTCCATGTCCGAAACCGCGACTCATGCAGGGCGTTCGGGACCTGGTCGGATGACCGTGCCGGGCTCGGTTCACAACAGGCACGCCAGGCCTCCCGCCCAGGACGAACCGACAGAATCGGCCACTCGGTCCCGTACGGTTCGCCTCGCGGTCCTTCCCGCGCTGTCCATGGCGGTCCTCGCCGCCGTCCTGCTCGTCTTCGTCCTCAAGGCCCAGCGGGGCACCGCCGACGCGGCCACCTGGACGGTGCTCGGCGTCGGCGCCGTGATCGGCTGCGGAGTGCTGGCTGCGGCCGTACGGGCCGGCCGCACGGCGGACCGGACGGCGTCCCGGCAGTACGCGGCGCTGAGCCGTACCGTCGCCGCGAGCCAGGCCGGCCTGCAGGATGCCCTGCAGCGGCTGGAGCGGGGCGAGCCGGTGGAGCAGGTCGCGTTCACCCTGCCCGCGCCGTCCCGGACCGACCGGCTCGGGACGCTCGGGTACGAGATGAGCGTCGCCCTCTGGCAGGCCCGCACCGCCGTGGTGCAGCGCGCGCAGTACGCCCCGACGAACGCGCAGGAGAGCGAGGAGCGGGTCGAGGTCTTCGTGAACCTCGCCCGGCGTCTGCAGTCGCTCGTCCACCGCGCCATCAACATGCTCGACCAGCTGGAGAACGAGGTCGAGGACCCGGAGCTGCTCAAGGGCCTGTTCCACGTCGACCACCTGGCCACCCGTATCCGCCGCCACGCGGAGAACGTTGCCGTGCTCGGCGGCTCGGTCTCCCGCCGCCAGTGGACCCGTCCGGTGACCCTGACCGAGGTGCTGCGCTCCTCGATCGCCGAGGTCGAGCACTACTCCCGGGTCAAGCTGGTGCCGCCGATCGAGGGGACGCTGCGCGGCCACGCCGTCGCCGACGTCATCCACCTGCTCGCCGAACTGGTCGAGAACGCCACGACGTTCTCCGAGCCCGGCACCCAGGTCCTGCTGCGCGCCCAGCGGGTGACCGCCGGGCTCGCCATCGAGGTCGAGGACCGCGGTCTGGGCATGCCCCTGGAGGAGCAGGCCCGGATCAACTCGCTGCTCGCCGAGCCCGACCACATCGACCTCAGCAAGCTGCTCGCCGACGGCCGTATCGGCCTGTACGTGGTGTCCGCGCTGGCCCGCCGGCACAGCATCGCGGTCCGGCTGCAGAGCAACATCTACGGCGGTGTCCAGGCGATCCTGGTCGTGCCGCGCGCCCTGCTGGGCGACGAGGTCGACGGCCCGTCCGACCAGTACCAGGTCGTCGACCTGCCCCAGCAGGCCCGGATGCCCTCGGTCCCGCAGCCTCCCGCGCAGGCCTCCCACGGCCGCCCGGTGGCCCCGCCGCCGGCCCTGCGCCAGCCGCTGCCGCCGGCCCAGACGCAGGCCGCGGCCGGACCGGCGCCCGCGGCCCAGCAGTACGGCCACGGCCACGGCCACGGCCACGGCGCCGGAGCGCCGCCGGCGTACGTACCCGCTCCCCAGCTCGGCGGCCCGCCCCGTGACGACCGGCCGCAGCTCCCGCAGCGCCACGCCCAGGAGCACCTGGCGCCCGAACTGCGCAACGGTCCCGCGGTGCGCACGGGCGACGAGAAGGAGACGGAGCACGATCCGGGACTGATGGCCATGTTCCAGCGAGGGGTCCGCCTCGCCGACAACGAACCCGACGAGCCCCCCACCAACAGCGCTCGCTGATGCAGGCTCTGGACTCGCAACACAAGGAGAAGAACGCCACCGTGAGCGACATGCATGCCGGCCAGTCGCAGAACCTCGACTGGCTCCTGTCGGGACTCATCCAGAGGGTCCCCTTCACCCGCAGTGCCCTGCTGCTGTCCTCCGACGGACTGGCGAAGGCGTACGACGGGCTCGAAACAGTGGCCGAGGCGGAGCACCTGGCCGCCCTCGCGTCGGGTCTCCACTCGCTGGCGCGCAGCGCGGGCATGCAGTTCGCCCACGGTGCCGACGTACGGCAGGTGGTGGTGGAGCTGGACACGGCTCTGCTGTTCGTCTGCGCGGCCGGCTCGGGCGCCTGTCTGGCCGTGCTGGCCGACCGCGAGGCCGACGCGGCCGTGCTGGGCTACGAGATGGCCATGCTGGTCAAGAGCGTCCGCCCGTACCTGGCGACCCCCGTCCGGCAGCAGGCGGCCGGCACGTCGCTCGATCCGGGGCGCTGACCATGTCGGACGCGGAGGACGGGGCCTGGCTCGACGACGACGCGGGCCGGCTGATACGGCCCTACACCGTCAGCAACGGACGTACCCGCCCCTCGTCGCAGTTCGACCTGCTCACCCTGGTCATGGCGACGGGTGAACGGCCGAAGACCTATCTCGGCCCCGACCACGACCAGGTGCTGGCCCTGTGCGGCGTGCCGCTGTCCGTCGCCGAGGTGGCCGCGCACCTGAAGCTGCCGGCCGTCATCACCAAAGTCCTGCTGTCCGACCTCGTCACACACCGCGCGGTGACCACGAGTGCGCCGCGCGCCATCCTGGCGGGTTCCCCCACCGACCGACACCTTCTGGAGACGGTGCTGCATGGCCTTCGCAAGCGGCTCTGACCCCTTTCCCACCGCGCTGAAGATCCTCATCGCCGGTGGCTTCGGGGTCGGCAAGACCACGTTCGTAGGAGCTGTCAGCGAGATCGAGCCGCTGAGCACCGAGGAGCTGCTGACCCAGGTCAGCGCCCGTACCGACAGCCTGGTGGGCATCGAGGGGAAGTCGACCACCACCGTGGCGATGGACTTCGGCCGGATGTCCCTGGACCGCGACCACGTCCTGTACCTGTTCGGCACGCCCGGGCAGGAGCGGTTCTGGTTCATGTGGGACGAACTGTCCAACGGCGCCCTGGGCGCGGTCGTGCTCGCCGACACCCGCCGGCTGGACCACTGTTTCGCCGCGGTCGACTTCTTCGAACGGCGGGGCATCGGATTCATCGTCGCCGTCAACGAGTTCGACGGCTCCTACCGCTACACGTCCGACGAGATCCGCTCGGCTCTCGACCTCAAGCCCGACGTACCCGTGGTGGCGTGCGACGCACGCCAGTGCAACTCCGGAACGCGCGTGTTGATCGCGCTCCTCCAGCACCTTCTCGCCTCGACTCCCGGCACACCGCCCGCGGAGCTTGACCCGCTGCGCTGAGGCATCCTCAGCGCGGCCGAATGGAGCCTGCATGTCTGCCCCGGTTCCCTACCAGACGCCCCAGTACGACCCGACCCGCCATCTGCTGCTCACGCCGGACGACCGGGACGCCCCCGCCCGGGTCGCCAGGCTGCGCGAGCTCGGCATCGGAGACGTCCCGATCCCGGAGTTCGACGAGTTCGCGCGCAACCTCGCGCAGGTCACCGGCGCACCGTTCTCGATGGTCAACTTCATCGACGAGAACCGCCAGTACTTCGCCGGCCTGTACGCGGCCGGCCGACCCGGGGTGCAGCTGGAGCCGCAGGAGAACCAGGTCGGCCGGACGATGACACGTGACCAGGGCTACTGCCCGCACGTCGTCGTGCGGAAGAAGGCCCTGGTGCTCGAGGACGTCTGCGACTACCCGCGGTTCGCGGGCAACCGGGTCGTGGACGAGATCGGTATCCGCTCGTACATGGGCGCCCCCCTGATCGACTGGAAGACCGGGATGGCCCTGGGAACGATCTGCGTGGTGGACACGGAGACCCACCCGTGGGGGCGCGAGGGGCTGGCGACCATCAAGTCACTGGCGCAGCAACTGGTCGACCGTATCCATGAGATGGAGGAGCGAGGAGGGATCTGAGCCGGTGCGCGCAGGGGGTTCAGCCCGCGTGCCCGGCGGCTTCCAGCTGCTCTTCGCGCGGCCGCGGCGCCACGCTGCGCACGAGGTCGGCCAGGCGCTCGGACCACTGGCCCTTGGCGGTGCCGAGCGCGGTCTCGCCCAGGCGCAGCAACTGGATGTCGGAGGTGCCGGCGGGCGCGTAGATGTGATGGGCGTCGCGCAGGTAGCGCTCCACCGGGCGGTCGGTGAACAGGCCGCTGGCGGCGTGGATCTCCATGCCGTCACGGGCGGACTCGATGGCTGCCTCGACGTTGAGGAGCTTGGCGTTCATCAGCTCGGTGTCGCAGGACAACCCCTGGTCGAGCAGGTGTACGGCGTGATAGGCGGCCAGTCTGGCGGTCATCAGCCGCGACTTCATCCGGCCGAGCCGGAGCTTGATGTTGGTGAGTTCGCCCAGGGGCGCGCCGTAGCGTTCCCGCTCGATGCACAGGGCGGTCGTCTCCTCGAACACGGCCTGGTGGATGCCGAGGGAGACCGCGGTCAGGTTGGGCCGGCCGTACAGGATGCTCGACGAGTAGGCGACGGCCAGGCCCGTGCCCTCCGCGCCGAGCAGGTTCGCGGCCGGCACCCGGCAGTTGTCGAAGATCAGCTCGCCGAAGCTGAAGCCGTGCAGCCCCATGGCCGGCTGGTGCTCGCCGAGCGAGAAGCCGGGGCGGTCGGCCTCGACCAGGAAGGCCGACAGCCCTCGCGATCCCTCGCCGGTCCTGACGACCACCCCGTGCAGGTCGCCGACATGGCTGTTGCCGACGAAGACCTTGCGGCCGTTGAGGATGTAGTCGTCGCCGTCGCGGACCGCGGTGCTGCCCATGCCCAGCACATGGCCGCCCGACTCCGGTTCCGTGACGGCGATGGTCGGCAGGCAGTCGCCCGCGGCGATACGCGGCAGCCACGTGCTCTTCTGCTGTGCGTCGCCGAAATGAATGATCTTGGCGACGCCGAGCTGGGAGGCCTGCACCATGGCCCCCATGGCGCCGCTGACGCGGGCAAGTTCCTCGATGATGATCGTCTTGGCGAGATGTCCGGCGCTCATCCCGCCGTACTCGGTGCCGATGGTGACGCCGATCCAGCCCTGCCGGGCGATGAGGGCGGAGAGCTCGTGGGCCACGGCCCGCGAACGCTCCATCTCCGCGATCCGCGGACGCACCTCCCGCTCGGCGAACTCGCGCACTCGATGCCGCAAGCCGTCGTGCCACTCACTAGTGAAATAGCGTTCCACAACCCCTCCTGCGCGCTGCCTCCGGGTCGGTACGGAACCGGAGGTGGTTCGTCGGGCAGTGGCTCTTTGTTCCCCCAGGTCGTTCGCCCAATTTATTGTCTACTTATCGACCGATCTCAGCCAAGATCGCAACGCGACTTTGACTGAAACGCGGCACCTTGCATTCCGCTTCGACTGTGCGATATGGGGCGCAAGTTGTCCTCATTACGGCATGTCACGGAGGGATTCGGCTCAAGTACGAACAGGATCCGTCCGGTCTGGACAGGCGTCTGCCCATCAGGCAATTGCCCGACGGACAGACGGCGTTCCATGATGACAACCAGTCACGTTCTGTCTGGCCGATATGAGCGCCGCGTCGGAACGGTCGTGGCGGTCGACCGGTAGGGATTCGGCCACGGCCGTACGAGGCGAACCGAAGGCAGTCGCCCCACGCGTCACCTGTGTCACTCCGGTCCCGTACACCGCCTCCGGTCCGATCCCCTTCCCTGGGTTTCCTGGCGAGCGTCCGTGCGCCGAGTCCATATCTTGCGGATCCCGCTAGGGCACCCCGCCCCGCCTCCCGACGTAGCGTGGGCCCGTCGACGTACACCCGCCGCTACCCCGGGAGCCCTGGATGGCCCGCTCCGAAGCCCGTGTCCCCACCGACCGCCCCGCCCGCTACGCCAAGCAGCTCGCCTCGCATCTCGGCCGCCGCTCCCGGACCGACTGGGACGAGGAGAGCGGCACCGGCACCCTCGCCTTCGACAACGGCGGCACCGGCACCCTCACCGCCACCGACGGCGCGCTGCTGCTCGCCGTGGAGGCGGAGCCGGCCCATCTCGACCTCCTGGAGGGCGTCGTCGGCCGGCACCTGGTCCGCTTCGGCGCCCGGGACGAACTCGTCGTCGAGTGGCACCGCGACAACGGCGAACCGGGCACCGCCCAGCGCAACTCCGAGGAGCCCATGCCCCACTGAACCGACACCGGACCCGCCAGGAATAGCTCCGGCTCCGCCGCGTGTTGCCGAGATCATGACGACGAACGCGCCGCGGCCCGAGGTCCTGCGATACACCGCCTTCTCCAGCACCCCCGACGGGGGAAACCCCGCCGGTGTCGTCCTGGACGCCTCCGCCCTGGACGACAGCGACATGCTGGCCATCGCCGCCGACCTCGGATACTCCGAGTCCGCGTTCCTGACCGCACCCCCGGAGGGCCTCGGCGGCCCGGCGGGTCGGGCGTTCACCATCCGCTACTTCAGCCCCAAGGCGGAGGTGCCGTTCTGCGGGCACGCCACCATCGCGACCGCCGTCGCGCTCGCCGAGCGGACCGGCCCCGGGGAGCTGGTGTTCGCGACGCGCGCCGGTACCGTGCCGGTGGAGGTGGCCGTGGCGGACGGGACGGTCCGGGCCACGCTCACCAGCGTCGAGCCGCACACCGAGGAGATCGCCGAGGCCGACCTCGCCGAGGCGCTGGCCGCGCTCGACTGGCCGGCCGCCGACCTGGACCCGGGCTTCCCGCCGCGGATCGCGTTCGCCGGCGCCCGCCATCTCGTGCTCGCGGCGGCGACCCGCGCCCGGCTCGCCGGTCTCGCCTACGACTTCGCGCGCCTCGAAGCCCTGATGCACCGCCTGGACCTGACCACGCTGCAGCTGGTGTGGCGGGAGTCGGCGACCGTCTTCCACGTCCGGGACCCGTTCCCCGTCGGCGGCGTCGTCGAGGACCCGGCGACCGGCGCCGCGGCCGCCGCGTTCGGCGCGTACGTCCGCGAGCTGGGCCTGGTCCCCGAGGACGCCGTCCTCACCCTGCACCAGGGCGAGGACCTGGGCCGTCCCGGCGAACTCACGGTGACCCTGCGCACCGGCGACCCGCGTGTCCGGGTCAGCGGCACCGGGGCTCGGATCGGCTGACGGGGATCAGTCCCGCCGGCTCAGTCCCACTGACTGGGCAGCGGGGCGGGGGTCTTGCCGGACAGGACGTCCTTGAGGCGCTGGGCGCCGCCCTGTACCGCGCGGTCGGTGCTGTCGTGGTCGACGGCGGAGAGGCCGCCGTTGGTGACGGCCGCCCCGGAGGCGCCGACGCGCAGGATCGCGACATCCGTGCTGAAGGTGGACGGCTGGCCCGCGGCGGTGCCCTGGACGGTCACCGTCAGGGCCTCGCGCGCGTCGCCCGCCTTCGGCACCTCCAGCGCCACGACCTGCACCGTCCGCTTGCCGCCGTCCTGGCCGGTGGCCGTGAACTGGTTGCACTTCTCCGGCAGGGTCTTCATCCAGTCCAGGGTGGCGTCGACGTTCGCCGAGCCGTAGTCCCCGACCTGGTACAGCATCCGGGAGTCCTCCGAGGTGAAGCCGCGCAGGGCGGAGGCGCCGGTGGCGCGGCCGAGGAGGCTGTCGGAGTAGAGGCCGTCCAGCAGCCGCTGGCAGTCGGCGGCGTCGGACTTGGCGGTGAGGAAGCCGGCCACGTCGACCTTGCCGATCAGCATGGAGTTGCGCCAGGTCGCGGCGTCGGTGGCGACCTGCCAGTCGTTCTCGATGTCGGCCGGCGTGATCAGCGCGGCCTGCGCGCCGGCCCCGGTGAGGGCCGGCGTCGCCGACGGGGAGGGGGAGCGCTCGGCTGCGGCCGAGACGGACACGGCCTCGGGGGCGCCGCTCTCGTCCGCACAGGCCGCCGTGGCGAGCAGGGTTCCCGCCGCCAGGGCCGAGGCGAGAACACGCGCGGGTCGGGACGGACGGGTCATCGCGACTGCCTCCTCGGGAACGCGGTAGCTCCCTCCACGCCACCATCCGCCGGGACCACGGACCACCCGCACGGGCCATTCGGGTGAGTGCCGGGGCGCGGTGCGGGAGTGTCACGATCCGGGGGCGGTGATCCGCACCCGGCGGCTGCCGCAGCGCGGGCACACCGCGTCCGCGAGCGGTGAGCGGACCGCCCGCCCGGCCTCGTCGACGTACTCCTGGGTGCTCTGCAGGTCCGGGTCGGCGATCGGGTCGATGAAGAACACCGCCTGGAAGGTGGCCTCCCAGGCCTTGCCGCACCGCCCGCAGGCGAACGCGAAGGTCTCGGGCACGGCCCCGGGCACGGGCCCGGGACCCGGGGGCTCGCTCATCGGATCCGGCTCCTGTCACTCGGCCTGCGTCTCCAGCGGACCGCCCCCGCCGTCCGGCGGCAACCCGGGGCCGGGTGTCCCAGGCGTGGACGCCCCCTTGACGTCGGGCGGAGGCGGATCGACACTCCAGATGGGAATCCTAGTGAAAAGGTAGGGAAAGATGGGTCGCGTGCGCACGCTCACCGGCAGACCGCGCCGAGAGAGCCGTACGCCCTGGGCGGCCCCCCTGCTCACCTCCCGCCTGCACATCGATCTGCAGCGTGTGTGCAGCGCCATCAGCCTCGGCGCCACCGGCCTCGGCGCGACCGGCCGCAGAGCCCTCGGCCGCAGGGGCTGAACGCCCGCTCGCCCCGCACGAGCCGGGCCCCCGCCCACCGACGAACGCTTCCGCCGCGCGTACGTCCGCGCGCCCGCATCTGGGGAGACGCATGTCCATCACTCCGCTCGCCGCCCTGCCGTCCGTCCGCACCGCCCCCGCCTTCCGGGGCCGCATCGGCCGCGACGCGCGCAGCGGCCACTACGCGGTGCCGCGCCGCTACCGGCTCCATCTGGCCACCGCCTGTGCCGACGGCCTGCGCATCGCCGTCGGCCACAGCCTGCTCGGCCTCGACGACTGTTGTCCGGTCACCTTCCTGCCCGCGGTCCCCGACTGTCCCGACGGCAGCCACACGGCGCTGCGCCCGCTGTACGAGGCGAGCGCCCACCGCTACGTGGGACCGGCCCTGGCGCCCGTGCTCAGCGACGACTGGTCCGGCCGGATCGTCAGCACCCACAGCCGTGACATCCTGCGCGACCTGGACCGGCACTTCGGCGACGGCGTCACCCGGCTCCACCCGTGCGGCGCCGAGGCCGAGATCGAGGCCGTCGAGCGGCTCTGCGCGGAGGGCGTCGAACAGGCCGCACAGCGCGCCGGGCGCGAGGGCGGCGACCCGGAGGCACTGGAGACGCTGCTCGCCACCCTGGACGAGCTGGAGCGCCGGCTGACCGGGGTGGAGTTCCTGATCGGCGGTCAGCTCACCGCCGCTGACATCGAGTTGTGGGTGGCGCTGGTGCAACTCGACACCGTGCACCGCACCCATCTGGACGCCTCCGCCGTGCACCGCATCGCCGACCACCCGGTGCTGTGGGCCTACGCCCGGCGGCTGGCCGCGCATCCGGCCTTCGGCGCCCACCTCGACCTCGACGGCATCGCCCGCCGCCACCACGGCCGTTGCCAGGGCCTGGAAGCCGCCGGCGCGGCCGTCCAGATCCTGGACTGGGCCGGCCATGCGGCGGACGTTTCCCGCAGGTGAGAGCGGCCCGAACCGTTTCGCCAGCTGGACAGGCGTTGACATTCGTTCGGGCAACTGCGTTACTTACGGACCAGAACGGTCAAGAGCGTCAGCATCAAGCCCTGGCTTGCTGACCGGCAACCCTCGCATCGCGGTGGGGTGCCCCAGGTGACGACCGGACCGGATGACGACGTTCGGTAAGCGCGAGGCCCCGCCCCGGGGCCATCACACAAGACAGGTGACGGACATGTACGCAGCCTCCAGGACGGCCGAGCGCCGTGCCCAGGGCTGCGTACAGCCGTATCCGAGCCCGCTCGTCGCCGACCGTGCCGTCGACCTGCTCCGTGTCAACAGCGCCCTGTGTAGCGCGTGTACCGCACCGGGCTGTGCCCGCTGTCGGGTCTGACCAGGCTCTTCCGCCTTCGCCCCGCAGTTCTCGCCGCTCGGCTTTCCTGACGTAGACACCGCTTCTCTGACGTAGACACCGGCCGCCCGGTGTGACGCCGTCCGCCCACCCCCGCATCCCGCGCGCCCCGCGTGCCGTGCCGTGCCCGAACACGGCGCGGTACCGCGTTCCCGGCCGCGGCACCAGGGGTGTCCGACTCCGCCGGAGCCCGCCATGAGTGAACCCCCAGGCGCCACCATAACCGCGCCCGCCGCGCCCCCCGCTGACAAACCGTCAAAACCATTGGCAGCGCAGCGAGTTCTCCCGCTGCGCCGACCCGGACGGTGGATCGCCACCGCCGCCGTCCTGGTCCTGGTCGCCCAGTTCGCCCACGGGCTGGTGACCAACCCCTTCTACCAGTGGGACCGCTTCGGCTACTGGTTCCTGCGGCCGACCCTCCTCGACGGACTGGTCATCACCCTCGAAGTCACCGCCTACAGCGCGGTACTGGGCCTGCTCGGCGGCATCCTGCTCGCCCTGGCCCGGCTCTCGAAGAGCCCGGTGCTGCGCGCGGTCAGCTGGACCTATGTCTGGGCGCTGCGCTCCATCCCGCTCATCGTGGTCCTGCTCTTCCTCTACAACTTCAGCGCCCTGTACAAGACGTTGAGCGTCGGCGTCCCCTTCGGGCCGGCCTTCTTCTCCTTCGACGAGTCGAAACTCGCCACCGACATGGTGATCGCCGTCATCGGTCTCAGCCTCAACGAGGCCGCCTACGCGGCCGAGGTGGTCCGCGGCGGCATCCTCTCCGTGGACCAGGGCCAGCACGAGGCCGCCGCCGCGCTCGGCCTGCCCAAGGGCTACCAGTTCCGCAGGATCGTCTTCCCGCAGGCCCTCAGGTCGATCACCCCGAACTACGTCAACCAGCTGATCGGCCTGATCAAGGGCACCTCGCTGGTCTTCTACGTCTCGCTGCTCGACCTCTTCGGGACCGCGCAGAGCATGGGCTCCACCTACCCCGGCGACATCGTGCCGCTGCTCCTGGTGGTGACCGTCTGGTACCTGATCCTGACCAGCGTCGTCTCCGTGATCCAGTTCTACGTCGAGCGGTACTACGCCCGCGGCGCCACCCGCGCACTGCCGCCGACGCCCCTGCAGAAGCTCCGGGCCGGCCTCACCGACCTGCGGGCCCGCATCCGCCGGGAGGCCGCCGTATGAGCAGCACCGACACCCTGGAGACGGCCCCCGCCGCCCTGGAGATCCACGACGTCCACAAGTGGTACGGCACCCACCGCGTCCTCGACGGCATCGACCTGACCATCCGCCCCGGCGAGGTCACCGTCATCCTCGGCCCGTCCGGCTCGGGCAAGTCCACCCTCCTCAGGGTCATCAACCACCTGGAGAAGCCCGAGATCGGCCATGTCAGCATCAACGGCGAACCGATCGGGGTGAAACGGCAGGGCGAGCGGCTCAAGGAACTGAGCGAGCGCGCCATCCTGGCCCAGCGCGGCCGGATCGGCTTCGTCTTCCAGAACTTCAACCTCTTCCCGCACCTGACCGTCCTCGACAACGTGGCCGCCGCCCCCGTCGCCACCGGGAAGCTCACCAAGCCCGAGGCGCAGGCCCTGGCCAAGGAACTCCTGGAGCGGGTCGGCCTCGGCGAGCGCGTCGGCGCCTACCCCCGCCAGCTCTCCGGCGGCCAGCAGCAGCGCGTCGCCATCGCCCGCGCCCTCGCCCTGCGCCCCGGCGTGATCCTCTTCGACGAGCCCACCTCCGCCCTGGACCCGGAACTGGTCGGCGAGGTCCTCGCCGTCATCAAGGACCTGGCCACCAGCGGCACCACGCTCGTCATCGTCACCCACGAGATCGGCTTCGCCCGCGAGATCGCCGACCGGGTCGTCTTCATCGACGAGGGCCGGATCGTCGAGCAGGGCCCGCCCTCCGAGGTCCTCGACAAACCGCGGCACGAACGGACCAGGGACTTCCTCAGCAAGGTCCTGTGAACCGCACCCCCAGATTTCCCCCCACGCCAACCCTCAGCACCCTCTTCCAGCGACAAGGAACGGCCATGCCCACCCACCTCACCCGACGCAGCCTGCTCAGAGGCATCACCGCGGCCACCGCCGTCGCCACCCTCGCCACCGGGCTCGCCGCCTGCGGGGGCGACAGCGACGCGGCCACCACCACCGACAGCGCCAAGTCCGGCGAGGTCGTCGTCGGACGGGTCTCCAACGGCGCCGGCACCCAGACCACCATCAAGGTCTCCGAGGTCAAGTCCATCAGCGCCGAACTGCCGGCGGCCGTCCGCAAGAGCGGCAAGCTCGTCATCGGCGAGGGCGCCCTGCCCGCCGGATTCCCGCCGCTGGCGTACGTCGGCAGCGACCAGAAGACCCTGACCGGCTCCGAGCCCGACCTCGCCCGGCTGATCGCCGCCGTCTTCGGACTCACGCCGGAGGTCAAGAACGCCACCTGGGAGAACATGTTCGTCGGCATCGACAGCGGCAAGGTCGATGTGGCCCTCTCCAACATCACGATCACCGAAGAGCGCAAGAAGAAGTACGAGTTCGCCTCCTACCGGCAGGACAACCTCGCCTTCATCGTGCCGAAGAAGAGCACCTGGAACTTCGACGGCGACTACGAGAACCTCGCCGGCAAGACGATCGCCGTCGGCTCCGGCACCAACCAGGAGAAGATCCTCCTGGAGTGGAAGGCGAAGCTGGCCAAGGAGGGCAAGAAGCTCACCGTCAAGTACTTCCAGGACAGCACCAGCACCTTCCTGGCCCTCAACAGCGGGAAGATCGACGCCTCCTTCGGCCCCAACCCCGGCTTCGCCTACCACAACAAGCAGACGGCGAACACGCCCAACGCCACCCGCACCGCGGGCACCTACTCGGGCGCCGGCGCCAGCCTGCAGGGCCTGATCGCGGCCACCGCCAAGAAGGACAGCGGACTCGCCAAGCCGCTCGCCGACGCCATCAACTACCTGATCAAGAACGGCCAGTACGCCGAGTGGCTCAAGGCCTACAACCTCTCCGACGAGGCCGTCGCCAAGTCCGAGGTCAACCCGCCCGGACTGCCCCTCGACAACTCCTGATCAGTCATCAAGAACACCGTGCACCATGTCGGTTGAAGCAAGAGAGGACTCCGCCACCGTGACCGTCCCCACCGACGTCCGCGGCGGCGGAGACCTTGGCACCGCCGTGCTCGACAACGCCGTATGGTCCGCCCTGACCGGCCCGCACGCCCACCTGGCGGAGCGGTTCGGGCGGGCGGCCCGGTATCCCGACGACGTCTACGCCTACGCGGCCCTCGCCGACCCCACCGACCCGGACGCCTGGGCCGACCTGCACACGCTCGTGGGCCCCGGCGTCACCGTGAAGATCAAGCCGGTCGAGCAGGCCCCGCCCGGCTGGGAGGTCGTCGGCGGCGGCACGGGCGTCCAGTTCGTCGCCACGGCCCTGCGGGCCGAGCCCGACCCCGAGGCGGTACGGCTCGGACCCGGCGACGTGCCCGAGATGCTGGACCTCGTCGCCCGCACCGAGCCGGGGCCGTTCCGCCGCCGGACCGTCGAGATGGGCACCTATCTCGGCATCCGGCACCGCGGACGGCTGATCGCCATGGCGGGGGAGCGCCTGCGGCCGCCCGGCTGGACGGAGATCAGCGCCGTCTGCACCGACCCCGACCATCGAGGCCGGGGCCTGGCGACCCGCCTGGTGCGCGCGGTCGCCGCCGGCATCCGGGACCGCGGCGACACCCCGTTCCTGCACGCGGCACCGGGCAACGCCACGGCGATCCGGCTCTACGAGTCGATCGGCTTCACCGAGCGCCTGCGCGGCCGCACCCTGCTGCTGCGCACCCCGGGAACATCCACGAACGCCGGTCAGTTGTGAGTCACGACGGGATGCACGCGGAGCAGGCCGGGAGGTGCGGGACGTGACACGTGTCCTCAGCCCCAGCCGCCGAACCGTCCTGCACTCCCGGCCCCACATCGACCTCCAGCGCGTGGCCGCCGCGCTCTGTTGCTCCTGACCCGTTCCCACCCCGCCACGCCCCCGCACCGGCGTGCCCTCGTACGGATCTTCAGGAAGGCACCTCCGTGTCCTCAGCACCCGTTTCTCCCCTGCACCTCGCCGTCGCCCTCGACGGCACCGGCTGGCACCCCGCCTCCTGGCGCGAGCCGGCCGCCCGCCCCCGCGACCTGTTCACCGCCGGATACTGGGCCGACCTGGTCGCCGAGGCCGAGCGCGGTCTGCTCGACTTCGTCACCTTCGAGGACGGCCTCGGCCTGCAGTCCTCGCACTTCGGCGAGCTGGACGGCCGCACCGACCAGGTCCGGGGCCGCCTGGACGCCGTCCTGACCGCCTCCCGGGTCGCGCCCCTGTCCCGCCACATCGGCCTGGTGCCGACGGTGATCGCCACCCACACCGAGCCGTTCCACATCTCCAAGGCGATCGCCACCCTGGACTACGTGAGCACCGGCCGCGCGGGGCTGCGGGTGCAGGTCTCCGCCCGCCCGCACGAGGCGGACCACTTCGGCCGGCGCGTCTTCCCGCCGATCGACCTGGCGGAACTGGGTTCCCCGGCGGGGCAGGAGCGGCTCGACGACCACTTCGGCGAGGCCGCCGACTACGTCGAGGTCGTGCGCCGGCTCTGGGACAGCTGGGAGGATGACGCCGAGATCCGGGATGCCGCCACGGGCCGCTTCGTCGACCGCGACAAGCTGCACTACATCGACTTCGAGGGCCGCCACTTCAGCGTCAAGGGCCCCTCCATCACCCCGCGCCCGCCGCAGGGCCAGCCGCTCGTCACCGCCCTCGGCCACCAGAGCGTCCCCTACCGGCTGATCGCCCGCCAGACCGACGTCGGCTACATCACCCCGCACGACACCGCCGAGGCCCGTGCGATCGTCGCCGAGATCCGCGCCGAGCAGGAGGCCGCCGGACGCGCCGGCGACACCGTGCACGTCTTCGGCGACCTCGTGGTCTTCCTGGACGACGAACCGGCCACCGCCGCCGCCCGCAAGGAACGCCTGGACGCCCTGGACGGCGGAGCGCTCACCAGCGACACCCGGATCTTCACCGGGACGGCCGCCCAACTCGCCGATCTCCTGGAGGAGTTCGCAGCCGAGGGGCTGACCGGCTTCCGGCTCCGGCCCGCCGTGCTCGGCCACGACCTGCCGCGCATCACCGCGGACCTGGTCCCCGAACTCCAGCGCCGCGGCCGCTTCCGGACCGCCTACGAGGCCGACACCCTGCGCGGCCTGCTCGGGCTCGCCCGCCCCGCCAACCGCTACGCCGCCGCCTGAGCCGGAAGGACCGCACCCCGTCATGAGCAAGCCGCTGAAGCAGATCCACCTGGCCGCCCACTTCCCGGGCGTCAACAACACCACCGTGTGGAGCGATCCGGCCGCCGGCAGCCACATCGAGTTCAGCTCCTTCGCGCACTTCGCGAGGACCGCCGAACGCGCCCGGTTCGACTTCCTGTTCCTGGCCGAGGGCCTGAGGCTGCGCGAACAGGGCGGGAAGATATACGACCTGGACGTGGTCGGCCGCCCCGACACCTTCACGATCCTCGCCGCGCTGGCCGCCGTCACCGAGCACCTCGGCCTGACCGGCACCATCAACTCCACCTTCAACGAGCCCTACGAGGTGGCCCGCCAGTTCGCCAGCCTCGACCACCTCTCCGGCGGCCGGGCCGCCTGGAACGTGGTCACCTCCTGGGACGCCTTCACCGGCGAGAACTTCCGCCGCGGCGGCTTCCTCCCGCAGGATGAGCGCTACTCCCGCGCCAAGGAGTTCCTCACCACCGCCAACGAGCTCTTCGACTCCTGGCACGGCGACGAGATCCTCGCCGACCAGGCCACCGGCACCTTCCTGCGGGACGCGGGCGCGGGCTCCTTCGTGCACAAGGGCGCCCAGTTCGACATCCACGGCCAGTTCAACGTGCCGCGCTCCCCGCAGGGCCGCCCGGTGATCTTCCAGGCAGGCGAGTCCGACGAGGGCCGGGAGTTCGCCGCCTCCGGTGCCGACGCGATCTTCAGCCGGTACGCCACCCTCGACGCCGGCCAGGCCTTCTACACGGACGTGAAGTCCCGCCTCGCCAAGTACGGCCGGGCCCCCGGCGACCTGCTCATCCTGCCCGCAGCCAGCTTCGTCCTCGGCGACACCGACGAGGAGGCCGAGGAGATCGCCCACCAGGTTCGCCGGCAGCAGGTCAGCGGGGCGACGGCCCTCAAGCACCTGGAGTTCGTCTGGAACCGGGACCTGTCGTCGTACGACCCGGAGGGCCCGCTGCCGGACGTCGACCCGCTGGTCGGCGAGGAGCACATCTCCCGGGGCCGGGCCCAGGTCAGGATGTACCGCGACCCGCTCGCCATCGCCCGTGAGTGGCGGGAGCTGGCCGAGGCCAACAAGTGGTCCATCCGCGACCTCGTGATCAACACCGGCAACCGGCAGACCTTCGTCGGCTCCCCGGACACCGTCGCGAGGACGATCAACGACTTCGTGCAGGCCGACGTCTCCGACGGCTTCATCCTGGTCCCGCACATCACCCCCGGCGGCCTCGACGTCTTCGCCGACACGGTCGTACCGCTGCTCCAGGAACAGGGCGTGTACCGCACCGAGTACGAAGGCACCACCCTCCGCGACCACCTGGGCCTCTCCCACCCCGACGACACGCGCGGCGAACGGGCCGCGTCGTGAAGTTCCTGGCGATCACCCTGATCGTGCACCGCCCGGACCCGCTCACCGGCGTCCGGAAGCCGACCCACGACCGGTTCCGGGAGGTCCTCGACAACGCGGTGCTCGCCGAGGAACTGGGCTTCGACGGCTTCGGGGTGGGGGAGCGGCACGAGCGGCCGTTCATCTCCTCCTCCCCGACCGTCGTCCTCAGCCATGTCGCCGCCCGCACCCGGCGCATCCGGCTGTTCACCGCCGTCACCACGCTCAGCCTGCTGGACCCGGTCCGGGCGTACGAGGACTACGCGACCCTCGACCACCTCTCCGAGGGCCGCCTCGACCTGATCATCGGCAAGGGCAACGGCGCCGCCCAGCGCGAGCTGTTCCACGTCACCCCCGAGGACCAGTGGGACCGCAACGCCGAGAGCTACGAGGTGTTCCGGCGGATCTGGCGGCAGGACAAGGTCACCGCGGACACGCGCTTCCGCCCGCCGCTGACCGACGCCGAGGTCTGGCCGCGCCCCTACCAGAAGCCGGTCCGGGTCTGGCACGGCAGCGCCACCAGCAAGGAGTCCGTGGACCTCGCCGCCCGCTACGGCGACCCGCTGTTCTCCGCGAACGTCACCAACCCCATAGAGCCGTACGCCGAGTTGATCCGCTACTACCGGGAGCGCTGGGAGCACTACGGGCACGACCCGGCGGACATCGCCGTCGGCGCGGGCAGCGCGGGCCTGTACGCGGCGCCCACCTCGCAGGAGGCGGTGGAGGTGTACCGGCCGATCTTCGAGAGCAACCTCGCGTTCCAGAAGAAGGCCGGTCTGCCGGTGGTCTTCGAGACGGTCGAGGACTTCGTCGAGCGCAGCTCGGCGCTGATCGGCAGCCCCCAGCAGATCATCGACAAGGTCCACCGCTACCACGAGCGGTTCGGGCACACCGTCCTGCATCTGCACGCGGACGCGGGCGGTCTGACGGACACTCAGCACCGCAACTCCCTCGAACTGTTCCAGTCCGCGGTCGCGCCCGTGCTCCGCGAGGAGATCCCGGACCCGCCGTTCGCCTGGGCCCCTGTACTGCCGGCCGTCGAGGAGCCCGCCCATGTCTGACATCCCCCTCGGCGTCCTCGACCTGGTGCCGATCCCGAGCGGCGCCACCGCCGCCGACGCCCTGCGCAACTCCATCGAACTCGCTCGGCGCGCCGAGGAGTTCGGCTACGCCCGCTACTGGTTCGCCGAGCACCACCTGAACCCGGGCGTCGCCGGCACCTCCCCGGCGGTCGTCCTCGCACTGACCGCCGCGGCGACCTCCAGGATCCGGCTCGGCTCCGGCGCCGTACAGCTGGGCCATCGCACCGCGCTGTCCACGGTGGAGGAGTTCGGCCTGATCGACGCCCTGCACCCGGGCCGCCTCGACCTGGGCCTGGGCCGCTCCGCAGGACGGCCACCGGGAGAGCGGACCACCCCGCCGGCCACCGCGACCCCCGTGGTCGACGGCCGGGCGCCCAACGGCCTCCTCATCCCGCCCCGCTTCTCCTTCGCCCACCTCCTCGGCTCCCCGCGCATCGCCCTCCAGCGCCGGCTGCTCCTGCTCCCGAACGCCGAGTCCCCGGAGTACGCCGGGCAGCTCGACGACATCCTCGCGCTGCTCGCCGGCACCTACCGCACCGAGGACGGCGCCGAGGCCCATGTCGTCCCCGGGGAGGGCGCCGACATCGAGGTGTGGATCCTGGGCAGCAGCGGCGGCGAGAGCGCCGAGGCCGCGGGCGCCCGGGGCCTGCCCTTCGCCGCCAACTACCACGTCAGCCCGGCCACCGTCCTGGAGGCGGTCGACGGCTACCGCTCCTTCTTCCAGCCCTCCGACCGCCTCGGCAAGCCCTACGTCAGTGTCTCCGCCGACGTGGTGGTCGCCGCGGACGACGCCACCGCCCGCGAACTCGCCACCGGCTACGGCCCCTGGGTCCGCAGCATCCGTACGGCCGAGGGAGCGATCCCCTTCCCCACGCCCGAGGAGGCCCGTGCCCACGTCTGGACGGCCGAGGACCGCGCCCTGGTCCAGGACCGCCTCGACACCCAGTTCGTCGGCAGCCCCCAGCACGTCGCCGACCGCCTGGAACAGCTCCAGGAGGCCACCGGCGCCGACGAGTTGCTCATCACGACGATCACCCACGACCCACGCGACCGCGTCCGCTCGTACGAACTCCTCGCCCAGGAGTGGGCGAGGCGGTGAGCCACTCCCGGCTCACTCCCTCCAGTCCAGCTGATGCTCCGGCGTGCCCACCGACCGCCCGTACGCGACCGCGGCCTCACGCCCGGCCCCGTCCCCGCGCCGGTACCGGAACACCCTCCCGGCGAACACGACCACACGCTCGTCCCCGGCCGTGAAGTCGGCGTACCAGCCGTTCTCCGGGCGCAGGACGTCGGCGAGCGCCACCGCGAGCGGACCGGCGAGAGCCTCGTCGGCCTCCCACTCCACGAGGGTCCACCGGCCGGGCTGCGCATCGGTGGCGCTCGCCGAGACGTCGAGCCGCCGGACCGCGCGCAGCCGGACCCCGGCGGGGGCGAACTCGGCGCCGGGGCACAGGCTTTCACCGATGACATAGCCGTTGATCACGTGGCACTCCTCGGGAGCGGGACTGATACCGCGCTCACGCTAGGCCCCGTACCCGACATCCTCTGTCGGGTACGGAGCGCCTCCGGAGCCTCAGACCTCCGCCGCCACCAGCTCCACGAGCCCGCGCCCCGCCCGCCCGTGGAACCACTCGGCGTGCCCGACGTAGTACTCGTACGCCAGCCGCGCGTTCTCCGCCGACCGGGTGACCCCGTGGAAGTAGTCCAGCTCGGAGAGGGCGAACTCGGCGTGGACCAGGGGGAGAAGGGCGGGGAGGGCCGCCGACTCGGGCGGGGAGAGGGGGCGGACCGACTGGTAGCCGCGCAGCAGCGCCACCGCGTCCCGTTCCCGGACCGGGCGGTCGGGGCTCAGCCACTGCACGGTGTTGCGTTCCAGCGCGGTGGCCAGGTCGTGCACGGCGGTCGTGCGGTCGCTCATGCCGAAGTCCAGGACCGTGGACACCTCGCCGTCCTCGCCCCACAGGAGATTGGAGGCGTGCCAGTCGTTGTGGGTCCACAGCGGGGCCAGCCCGGAGAGGTGCGGGGCCAGCCGCTCATGCAGGGGGAGCAGGACGCGTTCGGTGTCCCTCCGCCACGGGAAGTCCGCCAACGCCGCTGCCAGAAGCGGCCGTTCGGCGATGTACGCGTCCAGGGCCGGCCGGGGGTCCGGGGTCGCGAACACCGTGAAGGAGGCGACCAGGGGGCGCGGGGCACGGCGGGACGCGGTGAAACCCTCCGCCGCCAGATGGAGCCGGGCCAGTGCCTCGCCGGCCGCCCGGGCGTGGGCCGGGCCGACGAACGGCGACCAGGACAGGGCGTCCCGGTAGAGGTCGGTGCCGGTCCCGGTGGAGTGCACCTCGTACGTCCACTCGCCGCGCGCCCCCGCGTCCAGCACCCGCACCACCGGCGCCCCGCGCTCTCCCAGATGGCGCAGGAAGGCGTGCTCCTCGGCGAGGGCCTCCGGCGGCCGTACCCGGACATGGTGCCGCTTCACGAACAGCCGCCGTCCGTCCCGCTCCACGACGGCCGCCGCCGACAGCGGGCGCGGGCTGCGCCACACCACCCGCGCCGGGCCCACCACGTCCGTGACCTCGGCGTCGGTCAGCGGCGGCCAGTCCGGCTCGACCAGCTCGGTGCCCAGACCGTGGGAGAGGTGCGCGCTCACGGTGCCGTCACCGCCGTCGTACCGCGCAGGGCGTCCAGGATCCGGCGTTCCACGGCCGTGAACTCCGGTGCGGTGAAGTCCCGTTCGCCGTGCGGCAGCGGCACCGCCACCCGGTCGACCACGGTGGCCGGACGCGGGGACAGCACATGGACGGTGTCCGCGAGCAGGACCGCCTCCCGGATGTCGTGGGTCACCAGGACGACCGTCCAGCGGTGGCGCTGCCACATCCCGGCCAGCCACAGCTGCAGCTCGGTGCGGGTCAGCGAGTCCAGCGCGCCGAACGGCTCGTCCAGCAGCAGCACCGGCCGGCCGAGCACCACCGTGCGCAGCAGCGCGGCCCGCTGCCGCATACCGCCGCTGAGCTCGGACGGATACGCCCGCTGGAATCCCTCCAGCCCGAAGTCGGCGAACAGCGCCCCGGCGCGTGCCCGTGCCTCCTTCTTCCGGACGCCCTGTGCCTCCAGGCCCAGCGCCGTGTTGTCCAGCACCGTCCGCCAGGGGAACAGCAGGTCCTTCTGCGGCATGTAGGCGACCTTGCCGGAGGCCACCCCGGCCGGTTCGTCCTCCACCAGCACCTGCCCCGAGGTCGGCCGGTCCAGCCCCGACACCAGGTTGAACAGGGTGCTCTTGCCGCTGCCGCTCGGTCCGATGACGGCCGCGAACTCGCCCGGCTCCACGGCCAGTTCGAGGTCGCGCAGCACATCGAGCGTGCCGAAGGACTTGCTCACCCCCGTCACCCGCAGTCCGCTCATGACCGGCGCTCCTTCCGCTCCCAGGGCAGCACCAGCCGCTGCACCAGATAGGTCGCGCCGAACAGCGCGACGCTCAGCGCGGCCGTGACCGCCACCGCGGCGAACACCAGGTCCGTCCGGAACGCGCTCTTCTGCGCCTGCATGTAGATGCCGAGCCCCGACTCGGCGCCCGCGTACTCCGCGAAGACCGCGCCGACCACGGCGTAGGTGATGCTCACCCGCAGCCCCGTGAAGAAGTACGGCATCGCCCCCGGTACCCGCACCAGCCGGAACGTCCGCCACCGGCCCGCCCCCAGGGACCGCAGCAGCCGCATCGCCTCCCGGTCGGTCGCCGCGAACCCGGCGGCCAGGTTGGCGGCCAGCGGGAAGAACGTCGTCAGCGTCACCACCAGCATCTTCGGCAGCAGCCCGAAGCCGAACCAGATGATCAGCAGGGGTGCCACGGCGACCACCGGGATCGTCTGCGAGGCCACCAGCAGGGGGTACAGGCCGCGGCGGGCGGCGGACGAGAAGTCCAGCACCACCGCCACCAGCCAGGCCGCCGTGAACGACAGCGCGAAGCCCAGCAGCGTCTCCTGGAGCGTGGGCAGCGTCTGGGCCCACAGGTCGGCGCGGTTCGCCCAGCCCTGCTCCAGGACCCGGGCGGGGGAGGGCAGCGTCGTCGGATCGACGCCGGCCGTGGTGACGTAGAGCTGCCAGCCGCCGAGCAGCACGGCGAGCACCAGGGCGGGCGGCCACAACGACCGCAGCACGGTCCTCACTTGGTGTCCGGAAGGTAGGCGTCGGTGAAGAACGCGGAGGTGTCCGGTGCCTTCGTCAGCTTCTTGCCGTCCGCGTCGACGAGCAGCCCGGCGCCGTACTCGAAGTCGGCGAACGCCTTCCAGCGGGCCGCGCTCTGGGTGCCGATCGTGCCGTCGGCGCCCCGGTAGTACTCCTTGGCCAGCAGCCGCGAACTCTCCTTCACCAGCTTGGTGTTGGTGAGCACGCTCTTGTTGGCGGCGATGAGGAGGTCCGCGGCCCGGTCGGGGTGGTCGGCCGCGTACCGGTAGCCCTTGTCGACGGCCTCGAGGAACTTCCTCGCCACCGCCGGGTTCTTCTTCAGGTACTGGTCGGAGGAGGCGACGAGCGTCGAGTAGATCGCGGGGAAGCCGTAGTCGGAGAGCTGGAAGTCCTTCAGCGGTTTCCCGCTGAGCTTCGCCTCCAGGCCCTCCCAGGTCGGCATCGGCATCGCGAAGTCCGCCTTGCCCGCGTAGAGCGCCGCGTACGCCGAGGTGTTGAGGGTGACCTGCTTGAAGTCGCCCTTGCCGCCCGCGTTCCTGATCACCTTCTGCAGCAGCGGCTTCTCGTAGGGAGCGCCGAACCCGGCGTACGTCCTGCCGTCCAGGTCCTTCGGCGAGGTGATGTCGGTGCGGTCGGCGCGCACGGACACGGTCACGTCCGTCTTCTGGGTCACGGCGTAGACGGAGGTGATGTCCTGGCCGGCGGCGCGGGCGGTGGTGACGCCCTCCTGGTAGGAGATGCCGAAGTCGGCCTTGTGGCTCGCGATCAGGGTCTCGGGCGCGGTCGAACCGTAGGGGACGATCCTCAGGTCGATTCCGGCGTCCTTGAACCAGCCCTCGGCCTGGGCGACGTAGATGCCCGTGTGGTTGGTGTTCGGCGTCCAGTCCAGGGCCAGGGTGACGGTGGTGGTGCCGTCCTGGGCGGCGGCCGTGGAGTCGGCGCCGGCCGAGCAGGCGGTGGTGACGGTGAGGAGCGCGGTGGCGGCGAGGGCCGACAGCGCGGTGCGGCGGAGCATGGGGAAGTTCCTTCGTACGGAGGGGAGTCGGGCTGCGGGGCGGTCAGGCCCGACACAGCGCGCTGTCCACCCGCTTGAAGTCGACGGCGAGCCGCCGGGTGAGCAGGGTCATGCGGTCACGTCCAGCAGGCTGTTGGTGAAGGACCGGTCCCAGTCGTGGCCGTGCGCGATGGCACCGTGCTCGGCGAGCCAGTGCGCGTACGGGCCCATGCGGTCGGCGTCGATCACGCCCCAGCGGCCCCGGGCGTCCGTCCAGGTGGGGGCCACCAGCGAGAGTGAGCGGGCGATGAGCGGTCGCGGGAAGTACGGGATGACCCGCTCCAGCAACTCCAGTGCCGTGTCCGGCTGCTGGGCGGCGGACGCGTAGCCGCGGGCCGTGGCGGTCAGGAAGTCCCGCACCAGCGAGGGGTGTTCGTCGAGCAGTCGCTCACTCGTGCCGAGCAGGTAGCTGTGGTAGCGGGGAGCGCCGATCTCGTCCACCGGCCAGGTCAGCCGCCGGTCCTCCGGCAGGTCGCCGCGCAGGGCGTCCCAGGACCAGTAGTTGCCGAAGGTCGCGTCCGCCTCGCCCGCCTCGATGTCGTCCACGGTCAGCTCCCGGCTGCCGGCGTCGACGGTGATCACCGCGTCCGGATCGCCGCCGTCGGCCGCGACCAGGTGGCGGACCATGGCCCGCCCTCGCGGAGTCGGGTTGTAGGCGAGCCGGCGGCCGGCCAGGTCACGCGGCCGGGTGATGCCGGTGGACCGCGTGGTCTGCACCGCCTCCAGCCCCCGGTGGTTGACGGCGGCCACGGCGATCAGCGGCTGGCCGTGCAGCGCCCGCCGGGCGAGCAGCCGGTTGGGCGGGAAGATCCCGAAGTCCACCTCGCCCCGCGCCAGGTACTCCAGCGTGTCGCCCCGTCCCGGGTCCTGCACCACCAGCTCGACGTCGAGTCCGGCGGTGTCGAACCACCCGCGGGCACGCGAGATGTACAGACCGGCAGAATTAGGCCAAGGATGGAAATAGTCGAGCATGACCCGTATGTGTGGCATGGGGGTACTCCGTGAGCGGCGCACGAGGGTGCGAGGGAAGCGGGAGGGAAGCGGCCGTGTCAGTGCGAGGAGCGACAACAACAGGAGCGGGCGGCTCGGCGGAACACCGGGACCTGCGGCTCGACTGCTGTGGACACGTGAACTCCTACGCGGGGCGCATAGCGCTGCTGGTGCGGTCGGCGTCCCCGTGGGGACCGCGTCCGCACCAGGGCGAACGGATCCCAGACGCCCTCTCAGCCCGGTCGGGGAGGGGCTCCCGCGTAGATGGCCGAAACCATAACCGCAGCTCCCGGACGCTGTGCAAGCCGCGTCCGGGATGTGGGACGCCGCTGCCCGCGCATCGAGACGAGCAGGTCGCGGGCGTACGATCGGCCGCCATGACCTCCCTGCTGCCCGGCCCCCTGGTCGACGACACCTGGCTCGCCGCCCACCTGGACGACCCCCGCCTGGTCGTCCTCGACGCCACCGCGCTGCTGCCCTCGCCCCGCCACGACGGCGACCACCGCTCGGCGAGCGGCTGCCCGGGCTGGGCCGCACGCCATCTGCCCGGCGCCCACCACGCCGACCTGACCGGGGACCTCTCCGACCCCGACGCACCCCACCACTTCGCCGCTCCGGCACCGGACGCGCTCGCCGCCGCACTGGCCCGGCTGGGCGTGGGTGAGGGCAGCGAGGTCGTCGCCTACGACACCGGAGGCGGTATCTGGGCGGCCCGCCTGTGGTGGATGCTGCGCGCGATCTCCGTGCCGGCCGCGGTACTGGACGGGGGCCTCGCGGCCTGGGAGGCGGCCGGGCGGCCGGTCGCCACCGGTGCGGCCGAGGCCGCGCCCGCCGCCGTACCCGTGACGCCGGTGCCGCGCCCCGAACTCTGGTCGGACATCGAGGAGGTGGCGGCGATCAGCCGGGGCGAGCGGCCGGGAACACTGGTGTGCGCGCTGCCGACGGGCGGATACGACGGATCCGCCCCGACCCGCTACAGCCGCCGCGGCCACATCCCGGGGAGCGTCAGCCTGCCCGGCCGGGGGCTGCTCGACGAGACCGGACGGATGCTGCCGCGTCCCCGACTCGCCGAGAAGACAGGGGAGTTGAGCGATGCCTCACCCATCGTCCTGTACTGCGGCGGCGGCATCTCGGCGGCGGGGGCGGCCCTCGCGCTCACCCTGCTCGGACGCACGGACGTCTCCGTCTACGACGGCTCGCTGGAGGAGTGGTCCAAGGACCCGGAACGGCCGCTGGAGTCCGGCCGGGTATGGCTGCGGGACGCCTCCCTCCCCCGAAGGTGACGTCCCGCAGCCGCTTCCCCCGGCGCCGGACAGTGGTCCGACCTCCGCGTCGCGGGCCTGTGCCGGTCTCACCAGCACATGACCGCTGTCTCCCCCGACCCCCACGTGGAATGGAGACGGACGCGGACGAAGTAACGGCGGCCCTTGACGAGCCGGACCCTGATCCTCGTGTTGTCCGGGGTGCCTCCGTCGTCGTGGCCCGCGAGATAGCGCGGTTCCCCGTCGCGCTCCTCGAAGACCACGACGACGCAGTCGCTCTCGCCGAAGGTCCCCACGTTGTAGACGCGGGTCTCCGACGGCTCCACGGCGAAGTCCGCCTGCTCGCCCGGCCCCAGCCGGAACGGCGCCGAGCGGAACGGCACCAGCGCGGCCGGGGCGTCGGCCGGCGGGTACCAGCGGAGCACGAACTCCTTGTCCGCCGGGGACAACGACCCCGGCGGGTACAGACCGTTGTGGTACTGCTCCGGTTCCAGGATCAGCCCCGGACCGAACGGGTACTGCATCACCGACTGCGGATCCCACACCGAGCCGTTGGCCTCGGACGGGTCCAGCGTGCGCAGGATGTTGAAGTGCGTCTTGTCCCGGCTCCAGTGGTTCGGCGGGCCGAAGAGATCGGTGTACACCGCCTCGTCGTCCCAGTGCAGACCGGCGAACGGGCTCTGGTGCTCGTGCCGCATGCCGAGCGCGTGCCCGATCTCGTGCAGCGCCGTCCACCGCCCGCCGGGCTCCGTCAGATCCCAGCCCAGGTTCATGGTGCGCTCGCCCCGGCCGACCGAGAGCGCGTCCCGGCCCACCGCCGACCAGGAGCCGTCCCCCAACTGGAAACCGATCCGCAGCTCGGCCTCGCGCCGGTCCGTGACCTCGGCGAACCGCACCCCGATGCCCAGGTCCTGCCACTCCCGGAAGCACTCGCGCACCATGTCCCGCTGCTCCTTCGCACCGGCCCACGGCACCAGCCGGGTCTCCGCGGTCCCCGGGACCGGGATCACCGACGTGTCGGTGTCGGCGTCGAAGAAGTAGTAGTGCAGCACCGTGCCGTTGACCCACATCCGCCGCCCGCCCACGAGCGCGCCGAGCCGCTCGGCGGCCAGGCCCGGCGCGAACACCGGGTCCGACTGCTGCGGAAGCGAGCAGTAGCGTCGGGTCATGCGCCCCAGACTGCCGTTTCACCCGGCCGGGCGCCTGAGTCGGAAGCTACTCAAGTCCCCCTGTATCAGAGCTGAGTAACCCGACTCATACTCATGTGACGACTTACGAACAGGACGCACGGACCCTCGAACTGCCCTGGCCGTTCACCGGCCGGGAGGACGAACTGGAGCTGGTCAGGCGGTCGTCGGTGGCCGGCCGGCAGGGCGTCGTGGTGACCGGCCCGGCAGGCAGCGGCAAGACCCGGCTGATCACCGAGGCCGTCCGCGGCACCGACTGCGCCCGGGTGACCGGCACCCCCGCGACCAGCGCCCTCCCGTTCGCCGCGTTCGCGCACCTGCTCCCCGACGGGGTCTCCCTCCCCGGCGCGCTCCGTCACCTGTCCGGAGTACGGCTCCTGGTCGTCGACGACGCCCACCTCCTCGACGAGGCCTCGGCGGCCCTCGTCCACCAGCTCGCCGTACACGGCCGCACCCGCCTCCTGGTGACCGCCGCCGACCCGGCCCCCCTGCCCGACGCGGTCGCCCGGCTCTGGACCGGCGAACTCCTCACCCGTCTCGCCCTGGAGCCACTGCCGTACGACGAGACGGCCCGGCTCCTGGCCGGGGCCGACCTGGACCCGCTCACCGTGCGCCGGCTGCACCGGGTGTGCCGGGGCGATCTGCGGCTGCTGCGCGACCTGCTCGGCGCCCTGCGCGAATCCGGCCCGCTGACCCGGGTGCCGGACACCGGCGAATGGGCCTGGCGCGGCCCGCTGCCGCTCACCGCGACCGTACGGGCCCGTATCGCACCGCTGCTGGACCGGCCGGACCCCGCCGAGCGCGACACCCTCGAACGGCTCGCCTTCGCCGAACCCCTGCCGCCCCACCTCGACGACGACCTGGACCTCGGCACCCTAGAACGGCTGGAGACGGACGGCCTGATCCACGTCGACGAACACGGCCTGGTCCGCCTCGCCCACCCCCTGCACGGCCCCGCGCTGCGCGCCCGCGCGGGCCGGCTCCGGGCCCGGCGGCTGGCCCGCACCCCCGGCCAGTGCGAGCCCGCCCTCAAGGACGAGGAACAGCAACTGGCAGACCACATCGAGCAATTGGACGTACGGGAGGTGCCGGCCCCGGTGGGGGAGTGGCTGGCGTCGGGAGACCTGCCCGTACCGGCCGGGTACGCGGCCGTGCGTGCCCGGTACTCGCGGCTTCGGGGGGAGCTGCGAGAGGCGGCGGCGTGGGCGAGGGAGGGACTGCGGACGGCGCCGGGCGACGCCTCCTGCCGTGCCGAACTCGCCCGGGCCGCCGCCGAGACGGGGGAAGGCTCCGTAGTGCGCGAGGACGGGGGTCTCGCGCACTACGGAGCCGTACGGCTCGGAGCGCCCGAGGAGGCCGCGGGGCGACTGGACGGGGTGCTCGCACGGCACGCCGAAGCCCTCGCCCGCGGCGACGGACCCGCCCTCGACCGGGCCGCCGAGTCCCTGGCGGAACGCGGTCTGCTGCTGTTCGCGGCGGAGGCCCACGCCCAGGCCGTCCGCGCCCACCGCGACCCGCGCGCCGCCCGGACGGCCCGCACCCGCGCGGTCGCCCTCGCCCGCCGCTGCCAGGGCGCCCGCACCCCGGCCCTGTCCGGCCTGGTCCTCGGCGAACTCACCGCCCGCCAGCGCCAGATCGTCACCCTCGCCGCCGCCGGCCTCAGCAACCGCCAGATCGCCGACCGCCTCACCCTCTCCGTCCGCACCGTGGGCAACCACCTCTACAGCGCCTACACCCGCCTCGGCACCACCGACCGCACCACCCTGCCCTGGCTCCTGGACCAACCGGACCGGAAGTCGGCGTAAGCAAAGCCGGCCGTCACCAGAGCCGGCCGTCACCAGAGCCGGCCGGCCGTCCGGGGGCGGCCGGAGGCGCTCAGGCCGCCCCGAACGCCGCGAACGCCCAGCCCGTGGCCTGGTGGAGGGCGTCGCCCGGGAGGGCCGACCGGGCGTCGCGGAGGGCCTCCGCCAGGGAGAGGCCCGCGCCCAGGCCCTTGTGGAGGGCGAGCATCAGCGGGACGACGGCGGCGTCGTTGACGGGGGCGCTGCTCGCGACCACCCCGGCCGTGCCCAGCGGCAGCAACGCCGTGACGAGGCCGAGGAGTTCGTCGGCGCCGACCGTGGCCAGGCGGGCGGTGTCGCAGCTGGAGAGGATGATCCGGTACGGGCTGCGGTCGAGGCGCTCGAAGTCGTGCACGATCAGCGGGCCGTCCGCCATCCGCAGGGAGGAGAAGAGCGGACTGTCCGCACGGAAGGTGCCGTGCGCGGCGATGTGCGCGAGCGCGGCCCCGTCCAGCTCCTCCAGGACCCGGGGCACCTGGACGTCGTCGTGCTCCAGGATCGTGGCCGTCGCGTAGTGGCCCGCCACCTCGGGCACCTCCGCACCCTCGGTCGCCAGCCCCGGCCCACGGACCAGCACATGCCGCCCGCCCGGCGGCGGCTCGGTCTCCCGGGCCCGCAGCCAGCTGCCCGCCGACGGCGACACGCTCAGCACCCGCTCCCGCAGCGAGGGAAGCAGCGCCCAGGGCACCCGGTGCAGCGTGCTCGGCGGCACGATCACCACCGGCCCCGAGCCCAGATGGTCCGCCGCCGCGCCCAGCAGCAGCTCCTCCAGCCGCCGCCCCGCCGCCTCGACCACCGCCAGCCGCCCCTCCGCCCCGGGATGCGCGAGCCGCCGCAGCCCCGCCTGGACGTGCTCGGCCTCGGCGGCCGCCTCCGCCAGCAGACCGCCCTCGAACCGCCGTACCCGGCCCTGCCCGCACAGCAGGATGTGCACCCGGCCGTCCAGGACCGCGAGTTCGACCAGCCGGGCCTCGCCGAGCCGGTCCAGGAGGCGGGCCGGATCGAAGCGGTCGCCCCCGCCGGGCGCGCCGCCGCCGATGTGGTGGGTGCGGGAGCGGATCTCCCGTTCCAGACGCCGCTGTTCACGCTCCAGGGCGGGCACCGGACGGCCCTGCCGACGGGCGTCCTCCGCACGGGAGGCGATCTCGCGGAACGCGGTGAGCGAGGCGAGCAGCCCCGGGTCGGCCGGCGGCCGGGTCGGCGGCGCGGAGAGGACCGTGGCCCGCCAGCGCTCACTCCACTCAAGGAGTCGACGCGGCCCGCCGTGCGCCAGACTCGCCTGCTGGGCCAGCGCCGCCAGTTCCGCGCCCTGCGCGGTGGCCCGGGCCCGCAACTCCGAGGCGCCCAGCGTCATCCGGTGGTCGTCCAGGACGTCCAGACCGCGCCGGCACGCCTCCAGCACACCCCGCCGCGAACCGGCGGACCGGGCCCGCAGCGCCTGCGCGGCCCACCCCGTCATCCGGGCCAGCGGCGGCCCGACGTGCCTGCTGCGCGCGGCCACCGCCAGATGTTGTTCCGCGTCCGCCGTCCAGCCCAGCGCCAACGCGATCCGCCCCGCGAGCAGCGAGGCCTCCGGCGCGGCCGGCGCACCGAACGACGCCAGCTTGTCGGCGACCGCCGACGCGTCCTGCACCAGCCGCCCCGACGCGGCCCCGCCCGCCACCCGCGCCTCGATCAGCACCAGCCGGGCATGCGTCTCCCACCACGACCGCCGCTGCCCCGAGAACAGCCGGACCGCGACGGCGGCACGGGCGATCGCGGTCTGCGCGTCCCCGGTCGAGAGCGCGGACCGGGCGGCGGTCAGCAGCAGTTCGGCCTTGCGGGTGGACTGCCCGCCGATCCGGTCCAGGGTGACGATCGCCGCGTCCGCCTCGGCCAGCGCCTCCGGGGCCAGCCCGGCCGCCATCAGCACGTCGCAGCGCGCGATGTACAGCATGAACGAGGGCGTGCCCAGCTCGTCGTACCGCTCCTTGGCCTCGGCCAGCAGCCGCAGCGCCGCCGGGATGTCGCCGGACCGGTACGCGGCCAGGCCCCGGTTCTCCACGGCGACCGCCTTGTCGTGCTCCTGGCCCGTCGTCTCCCACAGCAGCTCCGCCGCCGTGAAGTCCGCGTCGGCCCGCTCCACCGCGCCCATCGCCAGATGCACCGTGGCCCGCACGCTCAGCGCCCGCGCGGTCCAGATGACGTCGTCGGCCTGCCGCAGCACCGGTATCGCCCGCCGCAGATCCTCCAGGGACTCCCGGTGCCGGCCCAGCACCCACCCGGCGAACGCCCGCCGGTACAGCACCCGCGCCCGGGTGTGCCCGGTGCCCCGGGCCACCCCGCGGTCCAACGCGGCCAGCCCCTGCCGCGTACGCCCCGCATGCACCAGGGCGACCCCGAGGGCGGCGAGGACGTCCGCCTCCCGGTCCGCCGAGTCCGCCCGGGCCGCGAAGTCCCGGGCGCGCCGCAGATGGTCGAGGGCCACGGCCAGGTCCCCGAAGTCCCGCTGCCAGATACCGATGACCTGGTGCGCGACGGACGCGTCGAGCGGCGACGGATCGGACCGCAGGACGTCCTCCGCCCGCGCCAGGGCCTCGCCGGGGGCGGCGAACACCATCGGCAGGAGTTCCGTAACCGAATCGCTTCGCGCACTCACCCCTCGGATGGTAGTGGCCTGGGCAGACATGCCCCACAGGTTTGACGCTGTATCAAGCAGCGGCCTGGCGAGTCTGACTGAAGAACGCCGTTTCTGGGGGAGGAGACAGGCCATGGCACCTCAGCGATTCCATGAGCAGTTCGATCAGATCCAGCGCTCCATGCCGGACGTTCCACTGGCGATGGGGCCCGACGACGCGGCCGAGTTCCTGTACGAGAAGGGGGTCGTCCTCGCCCGCGACGGCGCCGAGGCCCGGGTCGTCGAGGACACCGTGCGCGCCCACTTCACCGCCACCGCCGACCTGGTCGAGGACCACGTGCGCAGGGCGGGACCGGAGACCAACCGCACCGGCGTCACCCGCATCCAGGTCGGCGACCCGAACCACGGCGACCGCACCGGCGACCGCGCCGTCCGCCACGCGCTGCGCGCCCTGCGGGAGGCGGAGGGCCGCACCGGGCGCCGCATGGTCAGCCGCAACCACATCGTGTCCACCACCGGCAACGCCAACTCCTGCAACCCGTGCGAACCGCTCCCCGCCCTGCTCACCCAGACCCCCAACCCCGAGGCCGTGGCGGGGAGCTACGACCCGGACACCGCCGTCAGCGTCCTGGTGATGGACACCGGTCTGGTGCACGACTACCGCTCCTACCCGCTCCTCGCCCGCGTCCAGGGCGACCTGCAGATCGCCGAGACCGACGCCGAGGGCATCCTCCAGCAGTACGTCGGCCACGGCACGTTCATCGCCGGACTCATCGCCGCACTCGCCCCCAACACCGACATCACCGTCACCAACACCCTCAACGACGCGGGCGCCATCCTGGAGTCCGAGTTCGGCGCCAAGCTCTTCGAGGCGGTCGACCAGCACGGCTGGCCCGACATCATCAGCCTCTCCGCCGGCACCTCGAACGGCAGCGCCGACGGACTGCTCGCCGTCGAGGCCTTCATGGACGCGATGCGCGACCAGTCCACGCTGCTCGTCGCCGCCGCCGGCAACAACGGCAGCGCCACCAACTTCTGGCCCGCCGCCTGCGCCGACCTGACCGGCTACGAGGACACCGTCCTCTCGGTCGGCGCGCTGCGCAGCGACGGCGAGTACGGCGCCTGCTTCACCAACCACGGCAGCTGGGTCAAGGTCTACGCCCCCGGCGAGCAGCTGATCGGGGCCATGGCCGGCTTCGACGCACCCGTGCCCTACGTCTACCAGCACACCACCTACGAAGCCTGCCGGTTCGGCTTCACCTACGCCTGCACCTGCCAGTACCCGCGCCACACCGGCGTGTTGACCGACACCGGGACGACCGGCCCCGGCAAACCGGACCAAGTGATGTTCGAAGGGTTCGCACAGTGGAGCGGAACGTCGTTCGCCACCCCCATCACCGCCGGCCTCGTCGCCGACCGGATGACCACGACCCAGGAGGCCGACCCGCGCACGGCAGGCGCCCAACTCCTGCAGAGCATCACGGAGTACGCCGAGGTGCGCGGGGCGACCGTCCCGGCGCTCCGCCCGGCGAGCTGGCAGCCCGTCCCGGTCGTACAACTGGCACCGACGCCCTGAGGTCCGGAACACTCCCTTCCACGGCGTACGATGACTTGCCGTACACGAGGGGTGGGGCCGTGGACCGAGCAGAGGTCGGCGCGTTGGTCCAGTCCGCCGTCGACGGCGACGCGGCGGCCTGGAAGGCGCTCGTGGAAGGGCTGAGCCCACTGGTGTGGTCGGTGGTGCGCGCGCACCGGCTCTCCGACGCCGACGGGCACGAGGTGTACCAGACCGTGTGGTTCCGGTTCGCCCAGCACCTGGGCCGCATCCGGGAACCCGACAAGGCGGGCTCCTGGCTGGCCAGCACGGCACGCAACGAGTCCCTGAAGGTGATCCGCGGACTGACCAGGCTGCTGCCGACCGACGACCCCCAGGTCCTCGACCGGGTCAGCGACGACCGTACGCCCGAACAGTCCCTGATCGACGCCGAGGACGAGGCGGACCACACCGAGCGGGTCCGCCTGCTGTGGCAGGAGTTCGAGGAACTCGGCGACCGCTGCAGGCAGTTGCTGCGCGTCCTGATGACCTCACCGCCGCCCAGCTACGTCGAGGTGTCCGTCGCACTGGGCATCGCCGTGGGCAGCATCGGCCCGCTGCGCCAGCGCTGTCTGCGCCGGCTGCGGGCCCGGCTCGACGCGAGGGGAGCGGTGTGACATGACCGACGACGACGGTTTCCCGGACGACGAGGGCCCGGGCGACGCCGAGTTCGACGCCGATCTCCTGGAGGAGGAACTGCGCCAGGCGGCCGCCGTCCTCGACCCGCTCCCCGCCGGGCTGCTCCAACTGGCCATGGACGCCTACGCGCTGCACGACCTGGACGCCCGGATCGCCGAGCTGACCTTCGACTCCCTCGTCGACGCCATCCCGGTCAGAGGCGTCGAGGACCCGCCCCGGATGCTGACCTTCCGGGCGGGCGAACTCACCGTGGACGTCGAGGTCACCGACGACGGGCTGCTCGGGCAGGTGCTGCCCCCGCAGTCGGCGCACATCGAGGTGCTCGGCGGCCCCGCCGCCGCCCACCCGCTCACAGTCGACGGCATGGGCCGCTTCACCACCGCCACCCCACCGTCCGGGCCGTTCGCGCTGCGGCTGCGGGCCGGGGGCGAGGTGATCGTGACGGAGTGGCTGCGGGCCTGAACCGGGCCCGGTGGTATGTCACACGGCACCGAGCGGGGGTGGCATGTCACATACCACCGGGCTCTGCGTGGCATGTGACATACCACCCCACCCTGCGTGGCATGTGACATACCACCGCCCCGTCACCACACGACAGGCAACGTCACCGGCCCCCGGATCATCGTCTTGCGCCGCCACTCCACCTCCCCGGCCGGCGTCGCGAGGCGCAGCCCCGGCAGCCGGTCGAGGAGGGTGTCGACCAGCAGCTCGGTCTGCAGCCGGGCCAGGACCGCGCCGGTGCAGTAGTGGGAGCCGTTGCCGAAGGCCAGGTGCGGGTTGGGCTCGCGGTCCGGGAGGATGCGGTCCGGGTCGGGGAAGACGGCCGGGTCGCGGTTGGCGGCGAGATAGGAGACGTACACCGGGTCGCCGGCCGCGATCCTGGTGCCGTCGCTCAACTCGACGTCCTCCAGGGCGATCCGGGCGAGCCCGACCGTGCTGCGGTGCGGGATCCAGCGCAGCAGCTCGTCCAGGACGGGCCCGCGCTCCACCGGCCGGTCCCGCATCCGTGCCATCAGCTCCGGCCGGGTCAGCATCAGGAACAGCATCTGGCCGCAGTTGTGGGTGACCGCCTCGCCGCCGATCTGCAGCGGACCCGCCAGCCCCACGGCCTCCTCCAGGCCGATCTCGCCACCGGCCACGGCACGCCCGAGCAGCGTGTACACGTCGTCGCCGGACCCGTCGCCGCGCGCGCGGACCGCCTCGGTGATCCACCCGTACAGGCCCTGCTTGGCCCGGTCCGCGCCCTCCACCCCGCCGGACGTGGAGATGATCTGCCGGGTCCAGGCGTGCACCCGCTCCCGGTCGGCCGCCGGCACCCCCATCACCTCGCTGACCACGGTGATCGGGAACGGTTCGAGGACCCGCTCGACCAGATCGGCGGGCGGCCCGTCCCGCAGGACCCCGTCGACCAGGTCGTCGAGGATCTGCTGCGCCCGGGGCCGCAGCCGCTTCATCGCGCCCACCGTGAAGGCACCGGCGAGCGGTTTGCGCAGCCGGTTGTGGTCGGGCTGGTCGGCCCAGGCCAGCGAGCCCGGCCGGGGCTTGAAGTGCGGGGCGAGCCGGGTCACCTGGCGCCGGGTGACCTCGGCGCGGCTGAACCTCGGGTCGTTGGTGACGGTCCGGACGTCCTCGTACCGGGTGGCGAGCCACGCCCAGCCCTCGCCGAACGGCAGCCGGATCCGGGTGACCGGCGCTTCCGTCATCAGGGAGGCGAGGACCGGGTCGAAGTCCGTCCCCTCCAGGTCGAGCGCGGGCCAGTCCCGCACCGGCGGCTCGACCGGCGGCGCGGTCTCGCGGACGGGCACGAGCGGTTCCGTGGTGGCCGGCTCGGCCGTCTCCGTGGTCGTGGGCGCGGTTATCTCCGTGGTCATGCCTCCACGGTCGTACGGCCCGCACCCGGTGTCCTGCCGGAATGCTCCAGCCGGAGGGTCAGCGGCCGGCGGCGTCCACGAGCGCGGCGAGGGCGGCGGCGGGCCGTTCCAGCCCCGCGCCCGCCGGACCGCCCGGCTCGGTCATGTAGAGGTCCCGCCGGATCTCCACCATCAGCGCGCCGACCCGCGCGTCCGTCCCGTAGAACTCCAGCGGTACGTAGGTCCCGCCGAACGGGCTGTCCAGTCCGGTCTCTCCGCACTCCGCGAAGGCTTCGCGGGCCGCCGCCGTCAGCCCGGCCGGCGTGTGGAAGGCGTCCGTGCCCAGGCACACCGGCGGCCGGGGCCCCGCCGCGTGCAGTTCGTAGGGCAAGGCCCGGCTCGGGTAGGAGTGCACGTCGATGACCACGGCCCGCCCGGTCGCGGCCAGCCGACCGGCGACGGCCTCGGTCATCGCCCGCGCGTACGGCCGGAAGTACCGCTCGATCAGCGGCTCGGCGGCGCAGGACGCGTCCCGCAGCACCTCCCGGTGCGTGGTCCGCGTGTACACGGCACCCATGCCGACGGCGAGCATCTCCTCCCGCTCGTCCGGGAACCGCTCGGGATCGACCACCAGCCGCGACAGCCGGTTGACGAACCGCCAGGGGGTCACCCCGGCCAGACCGGCCGCGGCCTCCGCGAGCTCGGCGGTGTGCGCGTCCGTGATGTGGTCCAGCTCCCGCTCCAGCGCGGCGTCGCCGAGCACGATGTCCGCCCGTACGGCGGCCGGGATCGTCCGTGCGGAGTGCGGGACGTGCAGGATCACGGGTGACTCGTCGGCGCCGGGCAGGAGCGCGTACGACGGCTGGGACACGGGCGGCTCCGGGGCGTTGTCAGTGGCGGGGTGCAGGATCAAGGTGTCACATCGACCACGGACGAGGGTGGGGCGGCACCATGCCGATCGGCAATCCCCGGATCACCGGGCACACGTTTCTCGCGGGACTGTACAAGGACGGATATTTCCCCGATCAGGTGGTGGACCGGGGCCGGGACATCCTCCTGAGGCTGTGCGAGCGCATCGAGGCGGACCGCCCCGCCGACCTGTCCGCGCTCTATGTCCTCACCCACGCGGCCACCGAGGAGTTCAACGCCCTGGAGGCCGAGTTCGAGGCGGCCGGCAGCGAGATCGAGACCGTGGCCCGCGAGGAGATAGGCGGGGACTTCTGGGTCGTCGCCCAGGCCTACGGCTTCGCGGACGCCGACATCGAGGAGCTGATCGCGCCCCGGGAGTGGTGAGCCGTCAGCCGAGCAGCTCCCGCACCAGCGCCCCCACCTGCCCGGTCTCGATCAGGAAGCCGTCGTGCCCGTACGGCGACTCGATCACCCGGAGCCGGTCCGCGGACGGGATCAGGGCCGCCAACTCGGCCTGCTGGGACGGCGGATAGAGCCGGTCGGAGTCCACGCCCGCCACCAGGGTACGGGCCGTGACCCGGCCGAGGGCAGCGCGCACCCCGCCCCGGGCGCGGCCGACGTCATGGGCGTTCATCGCCTCCGACAGGACCACGTAGCTGCCCGCGTCGAACCGCCGTACCAGCTTGGCTGCGTGGTGGTCGAGGTAGGACTCGATCCGGTAGCGGCCGCCGGCGAAGGGGTCCTCGGCATCCTGCGCGGTCCGGCCGAAGCGGATCGCGAGCTCGGGCTCGCTGCGGTAGGTGACATGGGCGATCCGGCGGGCCAGGCCCAGGCCGGTGTGCGGGGCGCGCCCGGTGCCGTGGTAGTCGCCGCCGTGCCAGTCGGGGTCCGAACGGATAGCGGTGAGCTGGGTGTTCGTCCACGCGATCTGCTCCGCGCCGGCCGCGGCCGCCGTGGCGAGCAGCAGCAGGGCGCCGACCCGCTCCGGGTACGACACCGCCCACTCCACGGCCCGCATCCCGCCCATCGAGCCGCCGACGACCAGCGCCCACCGCCCGACGCCCAGGGCGTCGGCCAGCCCGGCCTCGGCGGCGACCTGGTCGCGCTGGGTCAGGAAGGGGAAGGCGCCGCCCCAGGGGCCGCGCCCGTCGGTACGCGGGGAGGCCGGGCCGGTGCTGCCCTGGCAGCCGCCGAGGACGTTCGGGGCGACGACGAACCAGCGGTCGGTGTCCAGCGCCAGCCCCGGCCCGACCAGCCCGTCCCACCAGCCCGGGGTCGGATGACCGGGCCCGGCCGTCCCGGCGACATGACTGTCACCGGTGAGCGCGTGCAGCACGAGCACGGCGTTGGAGGCGTCCGGGGCGAGCCGGCCCCAGGTCTCGAAGGCCAGCCGGATGCCGGGCAGTTGGCCGCCGGTCTCCAGGGGGAGCGGGTGCTGTGTGACATACCACTGGCGCCTCCCCACCGGATCCCCCTCCCGCCAGGCCCCGCCGGCCGGCGGAAGGGGAACCTCGGGGCGCGCCGTGGCGTTCAGGACGCCGCGCCCTTGGCCGCGCGGAAACCGGCCTCCAGGTCGGCCTTGAGGTCGGCGAGGTTCTCGATGCCGACGGACAGGCGCACCAGCCCTGGCGTGGTCCCGGTGGCGGCCAGCTGCTCCTCGTCCAGCTGGCTGTGGGTGGTGGACGCCGGGTGGATGATCAGACTGCGGACGTCACCGATGTTGGCGAGGTGGCTGAACAGCTCGACGGCGTCCACGAACCGCTTGCCCGCCTCGATGCCGTCCCGCAGTTCGAAGGAGACGATCGCGCCGGCGCCGTTCGGCAGGTACTTCTGCCCCGCCTCGTACCAGCGGCTGGACGGCAGGCCCGGATAGTGGACGGCGGCGACCTCGTCGCGCTGCTCCAGCCACTCGGCCAGCGCCTGGGCGTTGGCCGAGTGCCGCTCAAGACGCAGGCTCAGTGTCTCCACGCCCTGGAGCAGCAGGAACGCCGAGTGCGGGGAGAGCGCCGGGCCGAGGTCGCGCAGCAGCTGCACCCGCAGCTTGATGGCGAAGGCACCCGGGCCGAGGGCGGGCCAGTACCGCAGGCCGTGGTAGCTGGGGTCGGGCTCGGTGAAGTCGGGGAAGCGGTCGGAGTGGGCGCCGAAGTCGAAGCTGCCGCCGTCCACGACCACGCCCGCGATCGCCGTGCCATGCCCGCCGAGGAACTTGGTCGCCGAGTGCACCACGATGTCCGCGCCGTGTTCGAGGGGCCGCAGCAGGTAGGGCGTCGGGACGGTGTTGTCCACGATCAGCGGCACGCCCGCCGTGTGCGCCACGTCCGCGACCGCCCGTACGTCGAGGACGTTGCCGCGCGGGTTGCCGAGCGTCTCCGCGAACAGCGCCTTCGTGTTCGGCCGGACCGCCGCCCGCCAGGCCTCGGCGTCGTCGGGGTCGTCCACGAAGGACACCTCGATCCCGAACTTCGGCAGCGTGTGCCGGAGCAGGTTGTAGGTGCCGCCGTACAGGGACGTGCTGGAGACGATGTGGTCGCCCGCGCCCGCCAGCGTCAGGATCGCCAGGGTCTCCGCGGCCTGCCCGGACGCCAGCGCCACCGCCGCGACCCCGCCCTCCAGGGCGGCGATCCGCTGCTCGAAGACGTCCTGGGTGGGGTTGTGGATCCGGGTGTAGATGTTGCCGGGCTCGGCGAGCGAGAACAGGTCGGCGGCGTGCTGCGTGTCCCGGAACACGAACGACGTCGTCTGGTAGATCGGCGTCGCCCGGGCGCCGGTCGTCGGGTCCGGCACGGCCCCGGCGTGGATCTGCCGGGTCTCGAACGACCAGGCCGACGTGTCGGGCCCGGCGGACGGCTCCTCGGGCGTGTGACCGGCGGTGACGGAGTCGATGGGCTGGCTCATGGTGCTGCTCCTCGTGCGGAAGGCATGACGGCGTGCGCGCGGGGGCACGCGTCGGCAGAACGGAAGAGAGTCGGGGTCGGGCCGGAGGTCAGCTCACGGCCGGACAACCCATGGTGGTGACGCGCACGAGGTCCACGTGGCGTCGGCTCACAAGCACCGTCATGCGCTGAGCGAACCACAGCGGATCCGGACGGACCAGACAGCCGGCGCGCGTGACATGCAGACTTCACGAACGGGATACACACCGCCGGCCGCGGTGGCGGCGCGACGGGCCCCGGACATGGCTCCGCCCCGGCGGGCGGGGTGCCTGCCGGGGCGGAGACTGCAGAACTTCAGGACTTCAGGAGGCGGCTGTGGCTCAGAGGGCCGCGAGGGCCGCGTTCCAGGTGGCCGACGGGCGCATGACCGCGTCCGCCTTGGCCTTCTCGGGCTGGTAGTAGCCGCCGATGTCGGCGGGGGAGCCCTGGACGGCGAGCAGCTCGTCGACGATCTTCTGCTCGTCGGCGGCGAGCGACTCGGCGAACGGCGCGAACGCCTTGGCCAGGTCGGCGTCGTCGGTCTGCGCGGCCAGCTCCTGCGCCCAGTACAGGGACAGGTAGAAGTGGCTGCCGCGGTTGTCGATGCCGCCGACGCGACGGGTCGGGGACTTGTCCTCGTTGAGGAAGGTCGCCGTGGCGCGGTCGAGGGTGTCGGCCAGCACCTTGGCGCGGGCGTTGCCGGTGAAGTCGGCGTACTGCTCGAAGGAGGGGACGAGCGCGAAGAACTCGCCGAGCGAGTCCCAGCGCAGGTAGTTCTCCTTGACCAGCTGCTGGACGTGCTTCGGGGCGGAGCCGCCGGCGCCCGTCTCGAAGAGGCCGCCGCCCGCCATCAGCGGGACGACCGACAGCATCTTGGCGCTGGTGCCCAGCTCCAGGATCGGGAAGAGGTCGGTCAGGTAGTCGCGGAGCACGTTGCCGGTGACGGAGATGGTGTTCTCGCCGCGGCGGATGCGCTCGACCGAGAGCTTGGTGGCCTCGATCGGGGAGAGGATCCGGATGTCCAGGCCCTCGGTGTCGTGCTCCGGCAGGTACGCGTTGACCTTGGCGATCAGCTGCGCGTCGTGGGCGCGGCCCTCGTCCAGCCAGAAGACGGCCGGGTCGCCGGTGGCGCGGGCGCGGGTGACGGCCAGCTTCACCCAGTCCTTGATCGGCGCGTCCTTGGTCTGGCAGGCGCGGAAGATGTCACCTGCGGCGACGGGCTGCTCGATCACGACGTTGCCGGCCGCGTCCACCAGGCGGACCGTGCCGGCGGTGGCGATCTCGAAGGTCTTGTCGTGGGAGCCGTACTCCTCGGCCTTCTGCGCCATCAGGCCCACGTTCGGGACCGTGCCCATGGTGGACGGGTCGAAGGCGCCGTGGGCGCGGCAGTCCTCGATCACGGCCTGGTAGACACCGGCGTAGGAGGAGTCCGGGATGACCGCGAGGGTGTCGGCCTCCTGGCCGTCCGGACCCCACATGTGGCCGGAGGTGCGGATCATGGCGGGCATCGAGGCGTCGATGATGATGTCCGAGGGCACGTGCAGGTTGGTGATGCCCTTGTCCGAGTCGACCATGGCGAGGGCGGGGCCCTCGGCGATCTCGGCCTCGAAGGAGGCCTTGATCTCGGCGCCCTCGGGCAGGTTCTCCAGACCCTTGAGGATGCCGCCCAGACCGTCGTTCGGGGACAGGCCGGCCGTCTTGAGCGTCTCGCCGTACTTCGCGAACGTCTTCGGGAAGAAGACGCGCACCACGTGACCGAAGATGATCGGGTCGGAGACCTTCATCATCGTGGCCTTCAGGTGCACGGAGAACAGGACGCCCTCCTGCTTGGCGCGCGCGACCTGCGCGGCCAGGAAGTCGTTGAGCTGCGCGACGTGCAGCACGGAGGCGTCGACGACCTCGCCCGCGAGGACCGGTACGGACTCCTTGAGGACCGTGGTGGTGCCGTCCTCGGCGACCAGCTCGATCTTGAGCTTGCCGGCCTCGGAGATCACCGCGGACTTCTCGGTGGAGCGGAAGTCGTTCTCGCCCATGGTGACCACGTCGGTCTTGGACTCGGGGGTCCAGGCGCCCATGCGGTGCGGGTGGGTCTTGGCGTAGTTCTTGACGGAGGCGGGGGCGCGGCGGTCCGAGTTGCCCTCACGAAGGACCGGGTTCACGGCGGAACCCTTGACCTTGTCGTAGCGGGCGCGGATCTCGCGCTCCTCGTCGGACTTCGGGTCGTCCGGGTAGTCCGGGAGGGCGTAGCCCTTGCCCTGGAGCTCGGCGACGGCGGCCTTGAGCTGCGGGATCGACGCCGAGATGTTCGGCAGCTTGACGATGTTGGCCTCGGGGGTCTTGGCCAGGTCGCCCAGCTCGGCCAGCGCGTCGGGGACGCGCTGGTCCTCGTTTAGGTACTCCGGGAAGTGGGCGATGATGCGTCCGGCCAGCGAGATGTCGCGGGTGTCCACGGCGACACCGGCCTGCGAGGCGTACGCCTGGACCACCGGCAGGAACGAATGCGTCGCCAGGGCCGGGGCCTCGTCTGTGTAGGTGTAGATGATGGTCGAGTCAGTCACCGGGTGCTCCGCTCCACGTCTGCAACATTGCTCGACATCAAGATATCTCGTGAGCGACCCGCGCTCGACAGGGGTCCGCGACTCGGAAGATCCGTTTGTCCGGTTGTCGTACGCCGGGCAACCGGATCGGTCAAAAGAGTGGTCAAGAAGAACGAGCCACCCACGACCGGCGGCCGGACCGACCACCCGGCCGCCCGAGCGAAAGCGGACCATGAGATATCGCACCAGAGTGACGGCCCCGGCGGCCGCCCTGCTCGGCACCGCGACCGTACTGGCCACGGGGGCCCCGGCCCTCGCGCGTCCCTTCTCCGCGGGGGAGAAAAGCGGCGCCGCGAGGACCGGGGGCAACCCGCCCGCCCCGGGCCCGGAGACCCTCGGCGACCCCGTCTACCCGGCCCTCGGCAACGACGGCTACCGGGTCCTCTCCTACGACCTCGATCTCGCCTACGACGCCACCACCCGTCTGGTCGACGCCACCGCGACCCTGCGCGTCCGCACCACCCAGGACCTGTCCCGGTTCTCCCTGGACGCCCTGGGCCTGGACATATCCGACGTGCGGGTCGACGGCCGCGACGCGGCCCACGAGCAGGCCGACGAGAAGCTGCGGATCACGCCCGCCCGGCCGCTGTGCGAGGGGGACACGGTCACCGTCTGCGTGACGTACACGGCCGACCCGCGCCGCACCCTCCCGTACACCGCCTGGGTGCCCACCGCCGACGGCTTCGCGATCTGCCCGCAGCCGAACGCCGCGCACACCGTCTTCCCGTGCAACGACCACCCCTCGGACAAGGCGGACTTCACCTTCCGCATAACCGTCCCGAACGGCGTGCGCGGCGTCGCGAACGGCCTGCTCACCCGCACCGAGAACCTCCCGGGCGACCGTACGGCGTACTCGTACCGCTCCCGGTCCCCGATCGCCACGGAACTCGTCCAGATCACCGTCGGCGACTATGTGGTCAAGGACCGGCAGGGCCCGCACGGACTGCCGCTGCGGGACGTCGTCCCGGCGGCCCGGGCCGCCGCCCTGGAACCGGCGCTCGCCCTCACCCCGGGCCAGGTGGCCTGGCTGGAGGACCGGCTCGGCACGGCCTTCCCGTTCGAGACGTACGGCCTGCTGCCGTGCAACTCCGACGACCCGGAGGCCTTCGACTTCACCGGCCTGGAGACCCAGACCCTCACCCTCTACAAGCCGAACTTCCTGCTCCAGGCGGAGCCCAAGATCGGCTCGCACATGATGCACGAGCTGGTCCACTCCTACTTCGGCAACCTGGTCTCCCCGGCCACCTGGGCCGACCTGTGGCTGAACGAGGGCCACGCCGACTTCTACGGGCTGCTCTACCGCTACGAACGCGGCTGGCCGGACTCCCTGGGCCTGACCACCCTGGAGGCCCGGATGAAGGACACCTACGCCCGCGGCGACCAGTGGCGCCACGACTCCGGCCCGGTGGCCGCCCCGAACGCGGTCGACCTCTTCGACAACCAGCGCTACCTCGGCGGCGTCCTGGTCCTGTACGCCCTCCGCGAGCTGGTCGGCGAGGACGCCTTCCACGCGGTCGAGCGCACCTTCCTGAACCGCTTCCGGCGCCGCTCGGCCTCGACGGCGGACTACATCGCGGTGGCCTCGGAGGTCACCGGCCAGGACCTGACCGGCTTCCTCCGCGACTGGCTCTACGGCACCACGACCCCGCGCATGCCCGGCCACCCCGACTGGACCGTCACCCCGGTCACCCCGTCCCTGGCCACCCCGCACAGCCTGCGCGGCGGCCACCACCACGACAACTCCGCGACCCTCTGACGGGCCGGCAGGGGGCTAGTCGGTGTGCGGGAGACCGGACGGCAGGTCGTCCGTGACGCGCTGCTGCGGGATCACCACGGCCCCCTGCTGGAGCGCCACCGTACGGGCCGGGGACGGGATGCGGATGCCCTCCTCGCGGTAGCGGCGGTGCAGGCGCTTGATGAACTCGTGCTTGATGCGGAACTGGTCGCTGAACTCGCCGACGCCCAGGATCACCGTGAAGCCGATCCGGGAGTCCCCGAAGGTGTGGAAGCGGATGGCGGGCTCGTGGTCCGGGACCGCGCCGGTGATCTCGGTCATGGTCTCGGCGATGACCTCGTGCGTGACCCGCTCGACATGGTCCAGGTCGCTGTCGTAGCCCACGCCCACCTGCACCAGGATCGTCAACTGCTGCTCGGGACGCGTGTAGTTGGTCATGTTGGTCTTCGCCAGCTGCCCGTTGGGGATGACCACCAGGTTGTTGGAGAGCTGGCGGACCGTGGTCTGCCGCCAGTTGATGTCCACGACATAGCCCTCCTCGCCGCTGCTCAGCTGGATGTAGTCACCCGGCTGGACGGTCTTGGAGGCGAGGATGTGGATGCCCGCGAACAGGTTCGCCAGGGTGTCCTGGAGGGCCAGCGCGACCGCCAGACCGCCCACGCCCAGGGCGGTGAGCAGGGGCGCTATGGAGATGCCCAGCGTCTGCAGCACCACCAGGAAGCCGATCGCCAGCACCAGCACCCGGGTGATGTTCACGAAGATCGTGGCGGAACCGGCGACCCCCGAGCGGGACTGGGTGACCGACTGCACCAGTTCGGCGATCACCCGCGCGGCCGACACCGTCACCGCGAAGATGAGCACCACTTGAAGGCACTGGTTGGTGTGGTGCTGGACCGACCTGGTCAGCGGCAGCACCGCCGCCGCCGATGCCGCCCCGGCCGTGATCGCCGCCCACGGGATCGCCGTGCGGAGCGCGTCCACGATGACGTCGTCACCGCTCCAACGGGTCCGCTTGGCGTGCTTGGCCAGCCAGCGCAGCATCCCGCGCGACAGAAAGGCCAGCAACAGGCCCGCCGCGAGGGCGATTCCGGCCAGTACCAGGTCATCGACGGTGAGCGCTCGGTTCACCGGTTACCTCCCATTCGATTGTGCAACCGCTCATCCTGCCGTATCCGCACGCGGGTTCGTACCGGGTGGACCCGTGCGCGCTTGTGCTGCCCGCGCCCCTGCGGCAGGCTGTCGAGCAGTGATCGTCAGGGAGGCTCGATGACAGGTCCGGTGCTCGCCGTCGACCAGGGCACGTCCGGCACCAAGGCCCTGGTGATCTGCCCCGAACGGGGCGTCATCGGCACCGGCTTCGCCGCCGTACGGACCCGGCACCTGCCCGGCGGCCTGGTGGAGGCGGACCCCGAGGAGCTGTACCACTCGGTGCTGGTGGCGGGCCGCCGGGCGCTCGCCGAGGCCGGCGAACCGGTGACCACACTGGGCCTGGCCAACCAGGGCGAGACGGTCCTCGCCTGGGACCCCGGCACCGGGCGCCCGCTCACCGAGGCGATCGTCTGGCAGGACCGCCGGGCGGAGACCGTCTGCGCCGGACTCGAAGAGCACGCCGAGGAGTTACGCGCCCTCACCGGCCTGCCCCTCGACCCCTACTTCGCCGCGCCCAAGATGGCCTGGATCCGCCGCCACCTCACCACCGACGGGGTCGTCACCACCACCGACGCCTGGCTCGTCCACCGGCTCACCGGCGCCTATGTCACCGACGCCGCCACCGCGAGCCGCACCCAGCTCCTCGACTTGGACCGGGTGGAGTGGTCCTCCCGCGCCCTCGACCTCTACGGGCTGTCCGCCGAACACCTCCCCGAGATCGTCGACAACGCCCAACTGGTCGGCACGACCAAGGAGTTCGGCGACAAGATCCCGCTCACCGGACTCGCCGTCGACCAGCAGGCAGCCCTCCTCGCCCACCGCATCACCGAACCCGGCGGCGCCAAGTGCACCTACGGCACCGGCGCGTTCCTGCTCGCGCACACCGGTGACACCCCCCGGCGCTCCACCTCCGGCCTGGTCGGCTGTGTCGCCTGGCGGCTCGGCGGACAGCCCGGCTACTGCCTGGACGGCCAGGTGTACACGGCCGCCTCCGCCGTACGCTGGCTCACCGACCTGGGCGTCATCTCCGGCGCCGCCGACCTGGACCGGGTGGGCGGCGGCGTCCCCGACACCGGCGGGGTCACCTTCGTGCCCGCGCTGGCCGGGCTCGCCGCTCCCTGGTGGCGCGGCGACCTGCGCGGCTCGCTCACCGGACTGGGCCTCGGCACCGGCCCCGGGCATCTGGTGCGCGCCCTGTGCGAGGGCCTCGCCGCCCAGGTGGTGGAGCTCGCCGAAGCCGCCCGCACCGACCTCGGCACCCCGCTCACCGCGCTCCGCGCAGACGGCGGCCTGACCCGCTCGGCGCTGCTCATGCAGACCCAGGCCGACCTGCTGCAACGCCCGGTCGAGGTGTCCACCCTGCCCGACGCCACCGCCCTGGGCGTGGGCGCCCTGGCCCATCTCGGCAGCGACCCCGTCGACTTCATCCCCGACGACCCGCCCTCCGCCGTCTACGAACCGCGCATCTCCGCCGCCGAGGCCGCCGACCGCCTGGGCGTCTTCCGGTCCGCCGTCGCCGCGCTGATCGAAGGAGCGGGAGCCGGATCGGGAGCGCCGGTATGACGGTCACCGCCGAGGGGCCGCTGCCCGCGGTCCCGTACGACGTGGCGGTCGTCGGCGCCGGAGTCGTCGGCAGCGCGATCGCCCGCGAACTCGCCGCCCGACCGCACCTGCGGGTGGCTCTGGTGGAGGCCCAGGACGATGTCGGCCAGGGCACCTCGAAGGCCAACACCGCCATCCTGCACACCGGTTTCGACGCCCACCCCGGTACCCTGGAGGCCCGCCTGGTCCGCGAGGGCTCCCGGCTCCTCGCCGCCTACGCCGCCGCCTCCGGCATCCCGGTCGAGCCGGTCGGCGCCCTCCTGGTCGCCTGGGACCGGGAGCAACTCGCCGCGCTTCCGGACCTCGCGCGCAAGGCCGTACGCAACGACTACCAGGACGCCCGCCCGCTGGACGCGCGCGAGCTGTACGCCCGCGAACCGCACCTCGGCCCCGGCGCGCTCGGCGCCCTCCACATACCCGGCGAGAGCATCGTCTGCCCCTGGAGCACGACCCTGGCCTACGCCACCCAGGCCGTCCGGGGCGGTGTCGACCTGCACCTCGACTCCCGGGTGGAGCGGGCGGCCCGGCACGACGGCCTGCACACCCTGACCACCTCGCGCGGCCCGCTGCACACCCGCCACCTGGTCAACGCGGCCGGCCTGCACGCCGACACCCTCGACCGGCTGCTCGGCCACCGCGCCTTCACCGTCACCCCGCGCCGGGGCCAGCTGATCGTCTACGACAAGCCCGCCCGCGACCTGGTCCGGCACATCCTGCTGCCCGTCCCGACCGCCCTCGGCAAGGGCGTCCTGGTCGCCCCCACGGTCTACGGCAACGTCCTGCTGGGCCCCACCGCCGAGGACCTGGACGACAGGTCCGCCCCCCGGTCGACCGCCGACGGGCTGGCCGCGCTGCGCGAGAAGGGCCGCCGGATCCTGCCCGCACTCCTCGACGAGGAGGTCACCGCCGTCTACGCCGGACTGCGCGCGGCCACCGAGCACGACGACTACCGCATCTCCGCCCACCCCGGCCAGGCCTACGTCACCGTCGGCGGCATCCGCTCCACCGGTCTCACCGCCTCCCTCGCCGTCGCCGCCCATGTCATGGGCCTCCTGCGGGACTCGGGCCTGGACCTGAAGGACCCCGTCGAACTGCCACCGGTCCGGATGCCGAACCTCGGCGAGGCCTTCCCCCGCCCCTACCAGCGGGGCGGTGACGTCATCGTCTGCCACTGCGAGCGGGTCACCCTCGGCGAGATCCGCGACGCCCTCACCGGCCCGGTCCCGCCGCGCGCCCTGGCCGGCCTGCGCCGCCGTACCCGGGCCGGGGCGGGACGGTGCCAGGGCTTCCACTGCGGGGCGACCGTACGCGACCTGTTCGAGAAGAAGGCCGGGCACACCCGATGACGACCGCCGAACGCCATGTCGACGTCCTCGTCGTCGGCGCGGGGCCGGCCGGTCTCGCGGCCGCCGCCCGGCTGGCCGCAGGCGGAGCGGGCCGGGTGGAGGTGCTGGAGCGGGAACAGGAGGCCGGGGGAGTGGCCCGGCACTGCGCCCACGGCGGATTCGGCACCTGGACCCGGCCGCTGACCGGACCGGCCTACGCCCGCCTGCTCGTCGAGGCCGCCGCGACGGCGGGCGCGGTGGTCCGTACCGGGATCACCGCCCTGGACTGGACCGGCCCGCTCGCCCTCGCCACCGTCGGCGAGCGGGGCCCGGAGACGGTCACCGCACGGGCCGTGGTCCTCGCCACCGGCGCCTACGAACGCCCCCGCGCGGCACGGCTGATCCCGGGCACCCGGCCCGCCGGGGTCCGCACCGGAGGCGAACTCCAGCAGGCGGTCCACCGCTACCGGCAGCCGATCGGCGAGCGGGCGGTGGTGGTCGGCGCCGAGGACGTGTCCTACGCGGCCGCCTGGACGGTACGGGCGGCGGGCACCGAACTCGTCGCGATGGTCACCGACCGGCCGCGCGCCGACTCGCTGCGCGCGCTGGACGCCCGGCTGCGCGCCCGCGTCCCCCTCCTCACCGGCACGACCGTCACCGAGATCCTCGGCCACGAGCAGCTGTCCGGCGTCCGCATCCGCCACCGCGACGGCCGCACCGGCGTCCTGCCCTGCGACACGGTCGTCTTCACCGGAGACTTCGCCCCCGAGAACCAACTCACCCGCCGCGCCCGGCTCACCCTCACCGACGGCCCCTTCACCGACCGCCCCGGCGTCTTCACGGCGGGCGGCCTACGGCACCCGGGCCAGAACGCCCGAACAGCGGCCCGAGAAGGGGCCAGGACCGGCCGGGCGGCGCTGGAGTGGCTGGCCGACCGCCCGTGACGGACCCGTGCGGGTGGTGGGGCGGTCGTCTGTGACGGACCCGTGCGGGTGGTGGGGCGGCGTCGGCCGTCCGTGACCGACCCCTGCGGGTGGTGGGAGGGCCGCTGGTGACGGGATTCGTGCGGGTGGTTGTTCCGTTGGCGGTGACGGGACCCGTGCGGTTGGCCGGCCGGCCGTCGGTGACGGGCCCCGTGCGTGTGCCCGCTCAGTCGCCTGTGAAGGACCCGTGGCGCCCGGCTCCCGACGCGAACCGCGCCGCGCCCTCCAGACCTTCCGTCAGGACGCGCATGCCGTGGCGGATCTCGGCGCGCATCGCCGTCTCCTCGTCCAGCCCCTCCTGGTCCAGTACCGAGGCGCGGTCGCTGCGCAGGCAGGCCTGGGGGAAGTCCGCGATCGAGGCGGCCAGTTCCTCGGCGGCCTCGCGGGAGCGGCCGGGCGGGACGAGCCGGTCGGCCAGGCCCATGGCATGGGCCTCGGCGGCCGGGACCGGGCGGCCGGTGAGGATGAGGTCCATCGCCCGGCCGGTGCCGATCAGCCGGGGCAGCCGTACCGTACCGCCGTCGATGAGCGGCACGCCCCAGCGGCGGCAGAAGACGCCGAACACCGCGTCCTCCTCGGCGACCCGCAGATCACACCAGAGGGCCAGTTCCAGGCCGCCGGCCACGGCGTGCCCGGCGATCGCGGCGATCACCGGCTTGGACAGCCGCAGCCGGGTCGGTCCCATCGGGCCGTCACCGTCCTCCGCCACCCGGTTGCGGTTCCCGCCGCCCATCGCCTTCAGGTCCGCGCCCGCGCAGAAGGTGCCGCCCTCGCCCCACAGCACGGCCACCCGGGCGGTGTCGTCCGCCTCGAACTCCCGGAAGGCGGCGGCCAGTTCCGCCGCCGTCGGCCTGTCCACCGCGTTGCGTGCCTCGGGCCGGGAGAGCACGACCGTACTGACGTGACCCTTGCGTTCCAGGCGGACCGGCATGTGGTGTCTCCTCCGCGGCGCGTTCAGATGACCTTCAGTCGTACCAGCGCTCCCAGTGTCAGGGCTCCCGGCAGCAACGGCACCCACACGGTGATGATCCGGTACGCGAGGACCACGGCCGTCACGACCGCCACCGGACCGCCCGCCGCCACCAGCGCCACGATCAGCGCCGCCTCCACCGAACCCAGGCCGCCCGGCGTGGGGATCAGCGCGACGGCGACCGTCGCCGCCAGGTACGCCAGCGCCATGTGCGCGGGCGGCACCGACAGGCCCAGCGCTCTGCCCACCGCCACCAGCCCGGCGGCCTGCAGCGCGGGGAAGGCCAGCGAGCCGCCCCACAGCGCCAGCGCGCGCGTCGGACGCGTGTGCACCGAGCGGGCCTCGCTCAGCGCGGTCCGCACGAACCGGAACACCGGCTCGCGCACCCGTCGTACGAGGAACAGCACGCCCACCGCGGCGGCCAGCAGCGCGCCCGCCACGGCCAGGACCGGCCCTACGTCCCCGTCGGGGAGCAGGCCGTCGAGCCGCAGCGCGTCCGGGAAGGCCACGAACAGCACGGCCATCAGGCCCACCCGGGCGATCGACTCGGCGAGCAGATACAGGGCGAGGGCGGCCGAGGAGGTGGCGAGCGGCACCCCGCACACCGTCATGAACCGCAGGTTGACCGCGCCCGAGCCGAGGCCCGTCGGCAGCAGGTGGTTGGCCGAGCCCGCCGCGAGCTGCGTGGCCAGCAGCCGCCACCGGGGCAGCGGCTGGATCACCGCGCCCTGCCGGGTGAAGGCCGCGGCCACCCAGGTCAGACAGGTGGCGGCGCCCGCCGCCAGCAGCCAGGGCCAGGAGGCGTCGCGGAGATGGCCGAAGCCCTCGACGAGGACCGGCCAGTGCTGCACCGCGATCACCGCGACCAGCGCGAGCGGAATCAGGGTCAGGATGTGCCGCCAGGGGATGCGGCGGACGAGCCGGGGGAGACGGCCCGCACGGAAGCCGGGGATTCTTACCGCTGTCACACCGGGAGAGGTTTTCCGCGCCGACCCAACTGCGGGTGGCGGAAGAGGAGACACCGGATGACGGCCGGGAAGCGGCTGAGCGAGGAGGCTCACCTGGGGCTTCGCGGAGCCGGGCGGAACCTTCGGAGGGCTCATCGGGTCCTTCGTACGAGGGGACGGCGAGCGGACATTGACCTCAACGATGGTTGAGGTCCTACGTTCTCTCCCATGAGTATGGAGACCACCGCCTGGATGCAGCTGCACAGCGTGATGACCGCCCAGCAGGAGCGGCGCCCGTTCGACCGGGCCACGCTGCGCCGTATCGCCGTCTTCGCCCGCCCGCACCGGGCGGGCATAGTCCGTTTCGTCCTGCTCGGGGTGGTCACCGCCCTGCTCGCCGTCGCCACCCCCGTCCTCGCCGGCCATGTCGTCGACGCGATCGTGGCGGGGCACGACACCGGCACGGTCGTACGGCTGTCGCTGCTGATCGCGCTCGTCGCGCTCGCGGAGGCGGCGCTCGGGGTGCTCGGGCGGCGGCTCTCGGCGACGCTCGGGGAGGGACTCATCCTCGACCTGCGTACGGCTGTGTTCGATCATGTGCAGCGCATGCCCGTCGCGTTCTTCACACGTACTCGTACGGGAGCGCTGGTCAGTCGTCTCAACAACGACGTCATCGGCGCCCAGCGCGCCTTCGCCGGCACCCTGTCCGGCGTGGTCAGCAACCTGGTCACGCTGGTGCTCACCCTCGCCGTGATGCTCACCCTGTCCTGGCAGATCACCCTGCTCGCGCTGGTGCTGCTGCCGGTGTTCGTGGTGCCCGCCCGCCGGATGGGCGGCCGGATGGCCCGGATGCAGCGCGAGGCCGCCGCCCTCAACGCCGACATGGGCACCCGGATGACCGAGCGGTTCTCCGCCCCCGGCGCCACCCTGATCAAGCTCTTCGGCCGCCCCGAGGAGGAGTCGGCCGAGTTCGCCGCCCGCGCCTCCCGGGTCCGGGACATCGGCGTGCGCACCGCCACCTCCCAGTCGGTGTTCATGACCTCGCTGACCCTGGTCTCCTCGCTGGCCCTCGCCCTGGTCTACGGCCTCGGCGGCTGGTTCACCCTGCGCGGCACCCTGGAGGCGGGCGCCGTCGTCTCCCTCGCCCTGCTGCTGACCCGGCTGTACGCCCCGCTCACCGCCCTCGCCGGGGCCCGCGTCGAGGTGATGAGCGCGCTGGTCAGCTTCGAGCGCGTCTTCGAAGTGCTCGACCTGAAGCCGCTGATCGAGGAGAAACCGGACGCCCGCGAGGTCCCCGAGGGCCCGGCCGCCGTCGAGTTCGAGGACGTCCGCTTCGCCTACCCGGCCGCCGACCAGGTCTCCCTCGCCTCCCTCGAAGAGGTCGCGGTCCTCGACTCGCGCGGCGGCGCCGAGGTCCTGCACGGCATCTCCTTCCGCGCCGAACCCGGCCAGACCGTCGCCCTCGTCGGCTCCTCCGGCGCCGGCAAGTCCACCATCGCGCAACTGCTGCCGCGCCTGTACGACGTCGACGAGGGCACCGTCCGCATCGGCGGCGCCGACGTCCGCGACCTGACCGCAGGCTCGCTGCGCGCCACCCTCGGCATGGTCACCCAGGACGGCCACCTCTTCCACGACACCGTCCGCGCCAACCTCCTGCTGGCCCGGCCCGCCGCCACCGACGAGGAGCTGTGGGACGCCCTCGGGCGCGCCCGCCTCGACGAGGTCGTACGGTCGCTGCCCGACGGCCTGGACACGGTGGTCGGCGAGCGCGGCTACCGGCTCTCCGGCGGCGAGCGCCAGCGCATGACCATCGCCCGGCTGCTGCTGGCCCGCCAGCGCGTGGTCATCCTCGACGAGGCCACCGCCCACCTCGACAACACCTCGGAGGCGGCCGTCCAGGAGGCCCTCGCCGAGGCGCTGGAGGGGCGTACGGCCGTGGTCATCGCCCACCGGCTGTCCACCGTCCGGGCCGCCGACCAGATCCTGGTGGTGGAGGCGGGCCGGATCGTGGAACGCGGCACCCACGACGAACTCCTCGCGGCGGCCGGCCGCTACGCGGAGCTGTACCGCACACAGTTCGCCGAGCGGGACGCCGAGCGCGACGACGAGGCACCGGACGCCGTACCGGCGGTTTCCTGACGCCGCCGCGTGCGAGAGGTGAACGCCCGGGCGGCGCCGGGGCGGTCGTGGGGTGTCCCGCGACCGCCCCGGCGCCGGGGCGGTCGGCGGACGCCGCGCTCGTCCGCGTGCGGACGCGACGCGAGACGGTCGGTGATGAACTCGTCGTCCGGGGCGCCGGGCGTGCCGAAGCGCCGGCCCGCACCGGCCACCGGGCCCTCCAGCAGCGGGTACGGGTAGCGGCCGTCGGCCGAACTCGTCGCCCCCTCATGCCCGGGGCGTACAAGTCCCTTTCCTCAACTCTTACTTCACCACTTGACGGAAGTGGTCCATACCTTTAGGTTCACGGGTCACGAAGGCCCCGTGAGCGCGTTCGACCTTCACAAGGTGAACGTGGTCCCGGGTGCCGCCATCCCCCCGCGTGAAAGGCCACCCCCCGCAATGGCCAGACCTCTGCCCACGGCTGTCGCCGCAGCCGCCCTGACGCTCTCCGCGGGCCTGCTCACCGCGTCCCCCGCGCAGGCCGCCACCGGAACCATCACCGGCCTCGCCGGCAAGTGCCTCGACGTCGCCGGCGCGAGCTCGGCCGACGGCACGGCCGTCCAGCTCTACGACTGCAACGGCACCGCGGCCCAGCAGTGGACCGTCGGCAGCGACGGCACCATCCGCGCCCTCGGCAAGTGCCTCGACGTCACCGGCAATTCGACCGCCGACGGCGCCAAGGCCCAGCTGTGGACCTGCGGCGGCGGCGCCAACCAGCAGTGGACGGTCACCTCCGCCCACGACATCGTCAACCCGCAGGCGAACAAGTGCCTGGACGCCACCGGCAACTCCTCGGCCAACGGCACCCGCGCCCAGATATGGACCTGTACCGGCGGCTCCAACCAGAAGTGGACCGCCCCGGCGGCCGGCGGCGGCACCACCCCGTCGGCGCCGATGGCCGTGGCGCCGTACCTCTACAACGGCTGGGGCGACCCGCCGAGCCCGACCACCATCACCAACGCGACCGGCGTGAAGTACTACACGCTCGCGTTCGTCCTCAGCAACGGCTACTGCAACCCGCAGTGGGACGGCAGCCGGGCGCTGACCGGCGGGGTCGACCAGAGCACCGTCAACACGGTGCGCGCCAACGGTGGTGACGTCATCCCGTCGTTCGGCGGCTACAGCGGCAACAAGCTGGAGAGCTCCTGCTCCAGCGCGAGCGAGCTGGCGGCGGCCTACCAGAAGGTCATCAACGCCTACGGCGGTCTCAAGGCGATCGACATCGACCTGGAGGCCGACGCCTACAGCAACGGGACCGTGCAGCAGCGGACCGTGGACGCGCTGAAGACGGTGAAGGCCAACAACCCCGGTCTCAAGGTGTACATCACCATCGGCACCGGCCAGAGCGGCCCCGACACCAGTCTGATCAACCGGGCCGCGTCCTCCGGGCTGACCGTGGACGCCTGGGCCATCATGCCGTTCGACTTCGGCGGCGCCGGGCAGAACATGGGCAACCTCACCACCCAGGCGGCCGAGGGCCTGAAGAACGCGCTGAAGTCCGCGTACGGCTGCAGCGACGACACCGCCTACCGGGACATGGGCATCTCGTCCATGAACGGCGTCACCGACAACAACGAGACCGTCACGGTGGCCGACTTCCGGACCATCCTCGCCTACGCCCAGCAGCACCACCTGGCCCGGCTCACCTTCTGGTCCGCCAACCGCGACCGGCCCTGCACCGGCGGCTCCGCCGACAGCTGCTCGGGCGTGAGCCAGTCGAACTGGGACTACACGCGCGTCTTCGCCGGGTACACGGGCTGACCCCCCGCCCTTCCCGCCCTTCCCGCACCTCTCGTACTTCTCGTCCTTAGGAGAACCCGTGCTTCGCCTTCTCCGGCGGCGCAGATCAACGGCCGCCGCCGCGGTGGCCGTTGTCGCCGCCTCCCTGCTGACCGCGGCGGGCGCCTCCTCGCCCGCGTCCGCCGCCGAGCTGCCCACCGGCAATGTCACGCTGCTCAACGCGGCGAGCGGCAAGTGCGTGGACGCCAAGGCGGCCGCCACCGCCGACGGCACCGTCGTCCAGCAGTACACCTGCAACAACACCACCGCACAGCAGTGGAGTCTCACCTCCACCAGCGGCGGCTATGTCCGGATCAACAACGCCAACAACACCAATGAGGTGCTGGACGTCACCGGCGTCTCCACCGCCGACAGCGCGGCCGTCCAGCTGTGGACCTACGGCGGCGGCAGCAACCAGCAGTGGCTGCCGGTCGACGACGGCGGCGGCGCCTACCACTTCGTCAACCGCAACAGCGGCAAGTGCCTCGACGATCCCGGCGCCTCGACCGCCGACAGCGTGCAGTTCGTGCAGTACACCTGCAACGGCACCGCAGCCCAGCGTTTCCAGGTCGTGCCCGTGGCTCAGACGAGCAACCCTGACCTCGGCTCCAATGTCGTCGTCTTCGACCCGTCGATGTCCGCCTCGACGATCCAGAGCAAGCTGGACTCGATCTTCCAGCAGCAGCAGACCAACCAGTTCGGCTCCCAGCGCTACGCGGTGATGTTCAAGCCGGGCGCCTACAGCGCGGACGTCAACGTCGGCTTCTACACCCAGGTGCTCGGTCTCGGCCTGTCGCCCGACGCGGTCTCCATCAACGGCGCGGTGCACGCGGAGGCCGACTGGTTCCAGGGCAACGCCACCCAGAACTTCTGGCGCGGCGCCGAGAACCTCTCCGTCAACCCGACCTCGGGCAGCGACCGTTGGGCGGTCTCGCAGGCGGCGGCCTACCGCCGGATGCATCTGCGCGGCAACCTCGCCCTGGACGACGGCGGCTGGTCCAGCGGCGGCCTGATCGCCGACAGCCAGATCAACGGGCAGGTCAACTCCGGCAGCCAGCAGCAGTGGCTGACCCGCAACTCCCAGCTGGGCAGCTGGACCGGCTCCAACTGGAACATGGTCTTCACCGGCAGCACCGGGGTCCCCGCGACCAGCTTCCCCAGCCCGCCGTACACCACGGTGGCGCAGAGCCCGGTGAGCCGGGAGAAGCCGTTCCTGTACGTCGACGGCGTCGGCGCCTACCAGGTGTTCGTGCCGGGTACCCGCACCAACTCCACTGGCACCAGCTGGAGTTCGGGAACCACGGCGGGCACCTCGCTCTCCCTGGACACCTTCTACGTCGTGAAGCCGGGCGCGACCGCCTCGCAGATCAACGCGGCCCTGACGGCGGGCAAGAACCTCCTGGTCACCCCGGGTGTCTACCACCTCGACCAGACCCTGCAGATCAACCGCGCCGACACCGTCGTGCTGGGCCTGGGGCTCGCCACCCTCGTCCCGGACAACGGCGTCACCGCCATGAAGGTCGCCGACGTCGACGGCGTCCAGGTCGCCGGACTGCTCTTCGACGCCGGCACCACCAACTCCAGCACCCTGATGGAGGTCGGCCCCAGTGGTTCCTCGGCCTCGCACGCGGCCGACCCGACCTCGCTGCACGACGTGTACTTCCGCGTCGGCGGCGCGGGCGTCGGCAAGGCCACCACGAGCCTGGTCGTCAACAGCGGCAACGTCATCGGCGACCACATGTGGATCTGGCGCGCCGACCACGGCACCGGAGTCGGCTGGACCACGAACACCGCCGACACCGGACTGGTCGTCAACGGCAACAACGTGACCATGTACGGCCTGTTCGTCGAGCACTTCCAGAAGTACCAGACCATCTGGAACGGCAACGGCGGCCGGACGTACTTCTACCAGAACGAGATGCCCTACGACCCGCCCAACCAGTCGTCCTGGATGAACGGCTCGACGCAGGGCTACGCGGCCTACAAGGTCGCCGACTCGGTCACCAGCCATCAGGCCTACGGCCTCGGCAGCTACTGCTACTTCAACGTCAACCCGGGCGTGGTCGCGGCGCACGCCATCGAGGCACCGAACAACGCCGACGTGCGCTTCACCGACATGGTGACGGTCTCCCTCGGCGGCACCGGCACCATCAGCCACGTCGTCAACAACACCGGAGGACCGTCGAACTCGTCCACCAACGTGGCGAACCTGACCTCCTACCCGTGACCGGAGCGGGTGTGCCCCGGCGGACCTCCGCCGGGGCACACCCGTTTTCACGACGGTGTGTTGTGCCGGGGCCGGTCCGCCCCGGCCGGCTGCCGGTCCTTCGGCTCCTCGTGGTCCTGGGCGGCCCGGTGGCCGCCGCGCAGCGCGGAGGCCACGGCGGAGACCAGCGCCATGCCCGCGGCCACGCCGAAGACGATGCCCAGGCCGTGGTGGAAGGGGCCGGAGACCAGCTGCGGGAAGAAGGTGTGCCCGGTCAGCACGGCGCGCTGGGCCGCCGACACATGGTCGAGGACGCCCTCGGAGGCGAGCAGGTGCTGGATCGGGTTGTTGCCGAGGAACGTCGCGAACAGCGTGCTCACCGGCGGCAGCGACGCGGCGTGCGCGGCGGAGCCGGCCGGCACGCCGTGTGCCATGAGGCCGCTCTTCAGGGTATCCGGCAGTGAGGAGGCGAGCCCCGAGACCATCAGCGAGAAGAACACGCCGATCGACAGCGCCGTACCCGAGTTCTGGAACGTCGAGCGCATGCCCGAGGCGACGCCCCGGTACTCGGCCGGCACGCTCCCCATGATCGAGGAGGTGTTGGGCGCCGAGAACATGCCCTGGCCGAGCCCGTTGAGCAGCAGGAGCGCCGCGAACAGCCCGTAGTCGAAGTCCACGGGCAGTGCCAGCAGCCCCAGGAAGGACAGCATCACGACGACCAGCCCGGCCGTGGAGAAGAACCGGGCGCCGAACCGGTCCGAGAGATAGCCGGAGACCGGCCCCGCGATCAGGAAGCCCAGCGTCAGGGGAAGCATGAAGATGCCGGCCCACAGCGGGGTGTCCTCGAAGTCGTAGCCGTGCAGCGGCAGCCAGATGCCCTGCAGCCAGATGATGAGCATGAACTGCAGCCCGCCGCGCGCGATCGCGGTGAGCAGGGCGGCCAGGTTGCCCGCGGCGAACGCCCGGACCTTGAACAGGGCCAGGTCGAACATGGGCTCGGCGACGCGCCTCTCGATGACGCAGAAGGCCAGCAGCAGGGCGACGCCCCCGATCAGACCGCTCAGCACCCACGGGTTGCCCCAGCCGGTGGCGCTGTCGCCGTAGGGCTGGATGCCGTAGGTGATACCGGCCAGCAGGATGCCGGCGCCGGCCGCGAAGGTGATGTTCCCCAGCCAGTCGATCCGGCCGGGGCGGCCCGTCGAGGTCTCCCGCAGGCTCAGGTACGACCAGACGGTCCCCGTGATGCTGACCGGGACGCTCACCCAGAACACCGCCCGCCAGTCGACGGCGGCGAGCAGACCGCCCGCGAGCAGGCCGAGGAACTGGCCGGCCAGTGCCGTGATCTGGTTGATGCCCAGGGCCATGCCGCGCTGCCGGGCCGGGAACGCGTCGGTGAGGATCGCGGCCGAGTTGGCGGTCAGCATGGACCCGCCGAAGGCCTGCACGATCCGCCAGAGGATCAGCCACAGGGCACCCGCCCCGGCCCGGAACGGATCGAGCGACAGCGCGACCGAGGCGCACGCGAAGATCAGGAAGCCCAGGTTGTAGATCTTCACCCGCCCGAACATGTCGCCGAGCCGCCCGAGCACGACCACCAGCACCGCGGAGACCAGCAGGTACCCGAGGATCATCCAGAGCAGATAGCCGATGTTGCCCGGCGCGAGCGGGTCGAGGCCGATCCCGCGGAAGATCGCCGGCAGCGAGATGATCACGATCGACGCGTCCATCGTGGCGATCAGCACGCCGAGGGTGGTGTTCGACAGCGCGACCCACTTGTAGCCGGGCCCGGCCGGAAGGTCACTGCGGCGGGCCGAGCGCAGTGAGCCGAGCCGCTCGCGGGCGCTCACAGCCGGGCCGCCAGCCGGTCGAGCAGCGGCAGGGCCGAGGCGAGCGCGGCCCGCTCCGCGGCGGAGAACTCGTCGAGGACGGCCGCGAGCCGCCGCACCGATTCCGAGCGCCGCTCGGCGAGCACGGCCCGCCCCTCCTCGGTGACGGCCACGATGCTCCGGCGCCCGTCCGCGGCATCGGGGCTGCGGCGGACCAGACCGCGCTGTTCGAGCTGGGCGAGGGTGCTGGCCATGGCCTGCGGCCGTACCCGTTCCATCTCGGCCAGGGCCGTCGGGGAGTCCGGCCCGTCGGCGGCGAGCCGCGCGAGCACGGACACCCCCGACAGCGACATGTCGCCCACCGCGTGCGCCTGCCGCAGTCGCCGCGTGACACGGCCCACCGCCAGCCGCAGCTCGGATGCGAGCCGGTTTGCCTCGCTCAGGTCGCGTATGTCGCCGCCGTCGGCGGGCATGCCTGTCTTCATACCTACTAACAATAGATTTATCAGTCTGGACTGTTCAACCGGTCGTAAGTAAGTGCCGCATGCCAGGGTCACTGAACCGATGTCGTGTCCTGGCCGTGTCGTGGGCGGGTCTCGCATCGGGCGGCCCCCCGGTGATGACGAGGGTGGAGACCGGCAGCGGCGCCGGGAGCGCTGCCCGACGCACCATGCGCTTGTGAGGAGTCGACATGGCACAATCCCCGCTGCGGACCGCCCCCGCACCCGCCGCGCGGCGCACGACGCTGTCCCACGCGACACCATCCGGCGGCATCGGCCGGCGCGCCGAGGCCACCGTCACGGTGGGCATAGCCGATCGCGAGGTGCTGGTACGCGGCGGCATCCGGGCCGCGCTGGAGCCGGCCCACGGCATCGACGTCGTCGCGGACACGGGCGACGAGAGCGCCGTGATCGAGATGACGCTGCGCCACCGGATCGGTGTGCTGCTGATCGACAGCGGCATGGCGGGCACGCGCGGGGCCTGGGTCACACGCACCGTGCGCCGGCTGTCCCCCTCGACCGCCGTGGTGGTGCTCGCGTCCGCACCGGGCGGCGGGCACCTCGACCGCGTCCTGCGGTCCGGTGTCGCCGGCTGCCTCCTCAAGAGCGGCAACCCGCAGGACCTGGTCGCGGCGGTACGGGTGGTGGCCAGGGGCGGGGCGGTCCTGTGCCCGGAGGCCGCCAAGCACGTCCTCGACAGTGTCGCCCGGATCGACACCGAACGCGTCGAGCGGGCGCGTGGACTCATCGGCGGCCTCACTCCGCGGGAGCGCGAGGTCCTGGGGCTCGTGGCCCAGGGCATGGCGAACGGCGAGATCGCACGCGCGCTGCATCTGAGCGAGGGCGGCGTGAAGGCCCACATCAGCCGCCTGCTGACCAAGCTCGGCTGCGGGAACCGCGTGCGCGCCGCCCTCATCGCCCAGGACGCCGGCCTCACCGAGGGCCTGCCGGCCGACCGAACCTGACCCCGGCCGGCTGAGTCCCGCCCTGTTCACGGCCCTGCTGGGGTGGTCGGCCAGTCCAGCCAGTCCAGGGCCGCGGCTCCCATGATCCATCGGAGGTCGTCCGGGTTCAGGAACGACAGGGCGTCGGTGAACAGCTCGACGTTCTCGCGGTAGGGGCACGGCAGCCGGGTCCAGTCGCTGCCCCAGAGCATCCGGCGCGGGCCGAAAGCGTCGAACACGCGCTCCAGGGGCTCGTGGAGGTCGGGGAACGGGAACGGCAGCCGTGAATGACAGGGCAACGCCGTGGCCTTGACCGCGACCCGCGGATGCCGGGCGAGCGAGACCAGGTCGGCGAGGTGGGCGAACGCCCCGGGGGACTTGGCGTCCACCGGCACGGCCAGGTGGTCGACGATCAGGCGCAGATCAGGGAAGCGCCGGGCGACCTCGCCCAGCGCGACGCTCATGCCGGGCGCGTAGACCATCACGGGCAGCGCGGCGGCGTTCGCGGCGGTCCAGAACCAGTCCAGGTCACCGGCCCGGAACCGGCACCGCCACGGATCGCGGTGCAGCGTGATCCGGATGCCCAGGCTGCCCGGCCGGTCCCGCCAGCGAGCCAGCGGCTCCGCGTCCGCGGGGCCGGTCAGCGGTATCCGGCCCATCACCGCCAGCCGGTCGGGATGGCGCGCCGCGGCCGTCCACGCCAGATCGTTGCGATCGCCCTCCCAGGACGGCGGCACGAGCACCGCGCGGTGGACCCCCGCGGCGTCCAGCACCGCGAGGGTCTCGTCCGCCGTGACCGGCCCGGCGCGGTGGGCGGTCGCCGCACCACCGGCCGGCCACGGCCGGGCCGGTGAGTCGGCGCCCCAGACGTGGACCTGCGCGTCGACCAGCCTCATGCCTGCGCGGGGAGGCAGCGGTGCGGTGACAGGTCGCTGATGTACTTCGCCTCGATGCCGGACTTGGCCAGGTAGTCCAGGCACAGCGCGACGCGCTGGACACGCTGGCGGATGGTGTTGTCGTTGACCGGGTCGTGCGGGTGGGACTGGGCGCTCGCCCCGATCTTCAGCATCATCGGCGAGCAGATCTGCACCAGTTCGGGCACCTCGTAGAAGCGGATGAAGCCACCCTTGCTGCCGTAGACGTCCGTCGGCAGGTCGATGGTCAGCTGCGGGGAGCCCTTGCGGATCTCCTGGAGGACCCCGAGCCCGAGGTCGTGGGTGGTGGTGACGCTGTCCGCGCCGTTCTCCGCGTAGATCCGCGAGGTCATCGGGTTCGACACGATGCAGTGCGAGGACGCCTTCAGCATGAGGTCGGCCGGCAGCTCACCGGCGGCGCGCATGTCCGACAGCAGCCGGATGACGCCGAGGTCGTAGGAGATCAGGCCGCGGCAGCCCAGCTCGGTCAGCCGGTACGCCTCCTCGACGCTCTGCGCGATCGCGTCGTTGTTGTTGATCCGCCGGCCCTGGGAGGCGCCGAACCCGCCGCGGTAGAAGGCCGCCTTGCGGTCGTACTCCGGCCGCGGGCCGAGCGCGAACACCATTCCGGCGCCGTTCTCCCGGCACAGGTCGAGCATGTCCTCGACCTCGGAGTCGGACAGCAGCATCGCGCCGAGCGTCTCGTTGAAGCGGGTGACCGGCAGTCCCTCGGCCTGCAGCAGGCGGAGGGTCGCGTCGAGCACCTTGAAGCTGTTGACGACCGGGATTTCGACCCCGTAATGCCCGCCGTCCGCGAATTCCACGCCGGAGGGCCTGAGTTCGATCTCGTCGCTGTACGGCAGGTCGTTCTCGATCAGGTACCGGCGGGCCCGCGACGCGCCGCGGGTCACGGTGGATCCGAAGTCGCTCGGCATGTTTTCCCTTTCTGAACCCGAGATGTTTCCTGTTAGCGCGATCCGAGGCTAGCGGCGGATTTCGGCACCGTGCGGAGCCCCGGGAATCTGTAGCCGAATTTCCGGTCCCCGAACGCTTCCGGGTATCCGAAGGATTCAATTTCTCGACATCTGTTTTCCCGCCATGTAGTCGTAGCTGCAACGGACTTCGGGCCACGAGGAGGGCACGGATGAGCCATGCCGAGACCGCGACGGTCGGCCTGTTGCACCCCGGACGGATGGGCGCTGGGTTCGGCGGCGCGCTGGCCGCCGCGGGCCACCGGGTGCTGTGGTGCCGTGCGAATCGAAGCGCCGCCACGGTGCGCCGGGCCGAGGAGTTCGGCCTGGAAGGGGTGGACGACCTCGCACAACTCGCGGCGCACAGCGACGTGATCGTCTCGATCTGCCCGCCGCACGGTGCGCCGCGGGTCGCCGCGGCGGTCGCCGGGACCGGATTCCGGGGACTGTTCCTGGACGCCAACGGCACCACCCGCCCGGCCCTGCTCGCCCTGGCCGGGAACCTGGCGGCGGCGGACATCCGCGTCGTCGACGGCAGTGTCATCGGACCGTGTCCGCAGGACGCTCCGGGCGTCCGGCTGCACCTTGCCGGAGACAAGGACGACGTCGCCCGGATCATCTCGCTTTTCGAGGGGACCGGAATTCGGGCGCTGGACACGGGCGGTTCGCTCGGCGCCGCCTCGGCACTCAAGACGTCCTACGCCACGTATCAGAAGGCCGCATACGTGTTGGCAGGCATCGCCTACGCATACGCAGACGCCCACGGCGTCATCGAACCGCTCATCGGGGAGGCATCGTTGATAACCCGTTCGCCTTTGACCGAAGTACTCGAAGACGAAATGCTGCCCAGCGTCGCGGCACGCGCCTGGCGATGGGGGCCGGAACTCGCGCAGTGCGCCGATGCCCTGCGCGAGGAAGGCCTCCCGGGCGGCCCCGCCGACGCCGCGGCGCGGGTGCTGGAGCGCTGGCTCCCGGTCCGCGACGCGTTCGACGGGGACACCCGTCGCGCCCTCGACCTGCTGGACGGTCGGTCGTGAACGCGCCGCAGGAGCCCCTGCGGGCGGAAGCCGTGGTCGTCGGTGCCGGACTGATCGGCATGTTCACCGCGCTGTCACTGGCCCAGCGCGGCATCGACGTCGTACTGATCGACGACATCGTCAACCAGAAGCGCAGCTTCAAGGTCGGTGAGTCGTTCCTGGTGTCCACGGCCCTGCCGCGCACGATCGGCCGGCTCGACACCTTCCTCGACGAGGAGTGCTTCGTCAAACTCGGAGTCTGGTTCACCGAGGGCATGGAGGGCGCCGAGAGCTTCGCCCCGCGCAGCGAATGGAGCATCGCGCCCCTCAGCGAGCACACCCTCGCCCAGTCGTCGGAGGACCACCGGGACCACTACCTCTTCAAGAGCGCCGAGGACAAACTGTGGTTCCGCTGCCTGGCGGTGGACCAGCAGATCGTGCGACCGGAGGCCGAGGACGAGATCCGCGCCACGGTGCGCGCACACCCGCACATCCGGTTCCTCGACAGCGCACGCGTCACCGATGTGCGGGTCGAGGCGGACGCTCCGAACGTCGTGCACTGGGCGGACCGCGCCACCTCGGCCACCGGGGAAGTGGTCGCCGACTGGATCGTGGACTGCTCGGGACGCAACCGGATGCTCGCGCGCAAGTTCGGCCACGCCATCGAGAAGGAGATCATCGCGCGGGACGGCTTCCAGACCACCTCGGTCTGGGGCCAGTTCAGCGGCATCACCGACGAACAGTTCGCGCCGGTCTGGGAGTACAGGGATCCGAACGGCGGATCGACCCCGCGTGACAAATACACGGTTCACCTGTGGGGAGAGGGCTACTGGATCTGGGTCATCCGCCTGTCCAAGGACCGCATCAGCGTCGGTGTGATCTTCGACCAGCGCACCCCGCTGCCGGGCGACACGCCCCGCGAGCAGTTCTTCGGCCTGATCGACCGCTACCCGGTGCTGCGGGACGTGCTGACCGAACCGCGGCTCCTGGAGTTCCGGATGTACCGCAACACCCAGTACATGACCGACACGTTCGTGCACCCGGACGGCTACGGCATGGTCGGGGACTCCTCCTCGATCATCGACGCCTACTACAGCCAGGGCATCGGCCTCTCCTGCCAGCAGTTGTGGCACCTCACGAACGTCATCGAGTCCCATGTGCACGGCGGCACGCTGGAGCGCGCGTACATCGACCGGATCAACCGCAACGCGCGGCAGGACTGGCTGATGATCCGCAACATGCTGCGCGAGAAGTTCACACGGGCCATCCACGATCCGCGCTACTTCCTGCTCACCCACCTGGCGGACCTGGTCGTGCTCTGGTCGACCGGAACCGCGCGCTCGGACTTCGCTACCTGGCTCGTGCGGACCGACGGCGAGACGGAGCGCGAGGGCCCGCGGGAACGGCGGCTGCGCCACCGGCTGAGCAAGCGCCTGTTCTACAGCAGGTCCCAGCCATGGGCCTGGCTGCCGCCGGAGACGGTGCAACGCGTCCAGTCGCACATCCAGCGGAAGATCGCCGAACGGGCGCGCTGGCGGCTGGACCACGGCAGCGAGGTCCCCGGCTTCCACTGCCAGATCTCGATCGCGCGTCCGCTGCCGCGGCTGTGGCGCGTGTTCACGGCCGGCGCGGCAGGTGTGGTGGACGTCTCGCCGCTCGACCGCATCGCGCCCGCGGCGCTGCGCCGGCCCTCGGCCCGCCGCCCCTTGACGCACCGGATCCCGATGAGCGTCAACACGCGCCTGACCTGGGTTCTCAACCTGCGCACCCATGGCGTCATCGCGATCTTCGCGTACGGATACCTGCTGGACGCCGCGGACACGGCGGTACGCAAGGCCCGCCACCGGGTCTCGGGCCGCGGCCCGGCCACGGTCCCGACGGCCGCCGCCGGCACGCCCCCGCAATAGGTACCCGCGGGTCAACTCCCGCCCACCGCCACGAAGACACCCTCGTGACGACCTGACCCGACCACGTCCAGAAGTCCGGCCGGATCCGCCCCGGCGCCGATCCGGCCGGACTCCCGGACGTGCCCTGTGACCACTGAAGGAGGCAGGTCCACGATGCTCGACGACTCGACGACCGCCGCGGTCCTGGCCGCGCTCGCCGTGGCCGCGTTCGCGTGCGCGTTGTTCGGCGCGGGGGCACGCGCACTGCGGCAGCCCCCGGTGATCGGGCAGATCCTGGCCGGGATCGCGCTCGGTCCGAGCCTGCTCGGCCGGCTGCCGGGCGATCCGACCGCGCGGCTGTTCCCGGCGCACATCCTGCCGTACCTCGGCATGCTCGGGCAGGTCGCGGTGACGGTCTTCATGTTCTCCGTCGGACAGAGCCTGACCGCGCACCGCGGTCAGGCGTCCGGGCGCGCCGTGGCCGCGGTCGCGGTCGGCGCCCTCGTGCTGCCGATGGGCCTCGGCGCCGCCCTGGCCGTGTCGGGGCGCGCCGCGTTCAGCGCCGCGGGCGAACCGCACGCGGGCAGCGGCACGTTCGTCCTCTTCATCGCGGTGGCCGTCTCCATCACCGCGCTGCCGGTACTCGCCGCGATCGTCCGCGACCGGGCTCTCGACGGCACCCGGGCGGGCACGGTGGCGCTGGCCTCGTCCGGTCTGATGGACGTGGTGGCCTGGCTCACCCTGGCGGCGATCACACTCGGCGCCGGATCCACGGACGGCGGGCGGTCCGGGGTGCGGCAGGTGGGCCTGCGACTGGTCCTGCTGCTCGCGCTCGCCGCGGTGCTGCTCGCCGTCGTCCGGCCGCTGCTGCGCCGTTGGCTGCGCGGCACCGGCGCGGTGCCCTACCACCTGCCCGTCGCGTTCGCCCTCGCCGCGGGCGCGGCGGCGGCGACCACCGCCCTCGGACTGCACGCCGTCTTCGGCGGTCTGCTCGCGGGTGCCGCCATGCCCCATCCGCCCCAGCGCCCCGGTTCAAGCGCTGATCGCGCCCCCGTCCCCTTCGTGGCCGCCTCCGTCCACGCGGTCGAATCCCTGCTGCTTCCCCTGTTCTTCATCACCACCGGCCTCGCCCTCGACGTCGGATCGCTGCGCCTCGGCGACTTCGTCCTGCTCGCGGTGGTCTGCGTCGTCGCCTGCGTGGGCAAGCTCGGCGGCGGGTATCTCGGTGCCCGCCTCGGCGGCCTGCCCCGGCGGCCGGGCGCGACCGTCGCCGCCCTGCTCAACACGCGTGGCCTGACCGAACTCATCGCCCTCAACCTCGGACTGGCCTCGGGCGTCATCCACCAGCGCGTGTTCACCGTCCTGGTGCTGATGGCCGTCATCACGACGCTGATGACCAGTCCGCTCCTGGCCGCCCTCGGCCATCGCGCGACCCCCGGGCGCGAGCTCGGGCCCCGGCCCGTCGAGCCCGCCGCGGTGCCGACCGTGAGCACCTGATCCCGGGCGAGACCCGCGCCGGCACCGTCCTTGGCGGAGCGGTCCGGCCGTCCCGGTACCTTCTGCCGGTGATCCGCGGTGTGCGGGAGAGGGGTCCGCCCCGGCCGCCGGGGAGGAGGCCGGCCGGCTGCCGGGGCGGAGATGAGGGGCCCGGACTTCGCTGGGGCGGGTCGATGGTGACCCCGCCGGGCGGTCGGTGTCCGGGCCGGTGCGTCTGCCGCGGTCGTCAGATGCGGCCCGCGCCCGCCAGGGTCTGCGTCGGAACGACCACCTTCAGGCCCAGCACGCCCAGGTCGACGCTGCCGTCGGACTCGGCGTACCAGCGCCAGTGCGCCCCGGGGACGTCGCCGACCGTGAGCACGATCCAGCCGCCGCCGTCGGACGAGGTCAGGTCCACGAGCGTGCGCGCCTCCTCGGCGGTCGGCGGGTCCAGGAGGACGACGAACCCGGTGACCTCACCCGTCCGAGCCGCACCCCGCACCAGGCCGACGCCCAACTCCTCGGCGGTGTTGAGGACTTCGTCGGGAGCCCGGCCCTTCACATCGGTCACCGAGCGGACCCGCACCAGACCGTTGAGGCCCGGCAGGGAACTGGCGCCCGGGTCCACCGACACCACGACCGTGCGCTGCTGGGGAAGTTCCAGCAGGCCCCGGACCAGCGCCGCGACGGTGTCCTGGGCGACCGTCAGGTCACCGCAGACGCTCAGCGAGCCGTTGATCTGCCCGAGGTCGACCATGACCTGCGCGTCCCGCTCGCCCACGCCGACCCGGGCCAGATGCGGCATGGCCAGCCCCGGATCGGCCGACAACTCGCCCTCGACGACCGACGGCAGGCCCGTGCGCTCCCAGCGGGTCGGGGCGAGCGCGGTCCACGGCGCCGGGGCGTGGTCGGCGCCGGAGACCGAGGCGAGCAGCTTGGTGGGCTCCGCCAGGACGCTGTACACCCGTACCGGCCGGGTCGTCTCCGACATGGTCACCGGCACGATCTCGCGCAGCGCCTGACGGACCATCACCGGAGTACGGGTGTCCGCCGCCAGGCGCCGGGCCAGCGCACCCCGCCGGCGTCGCCGCAGGGCCAGTGCCATGCCCCGCGGCAGCCGGGGGCGCAGTACCCGGCCCGCCCGGGCCGCACCGGAGCCGGTGGCGCGCGCGGCCCGGCCCAGCGGGCGCCGCGCGACGATCACCACGGTCAGCGCGGTCACCCCGGCGATGCCGCCGACCAGCAGCGGCATCGGGACCCGGCCGCTCACCCCGGCGAGCGGTCCGCTCGCCTTCGCGGCCGTCGTGGGCGCCGTACTCGGGGCGGCCGCCGACGCGCTACGCCCGGAACCCGAGGACTTCGACTGCGGCAGGACGCCGACCTGGACGCCGGAACCGGCCGCGTCCTCGGGGAGGATCAGCGCGAAGCCGGGCACCAGCTGGTCCGGGCTGACGAACACCGAACCGTCCGGCAGCAGGCGCCCGCTGTTGAGCACCAGGATCTCCTCGAACCGGTTGCCGTCGCCGAGGGTGCGCTGGGCGATGTCGAACAGGGTGTCCGTCTTGCCGCCGTTCTCCTTCGGCGACCTGACGACGTAGAACTTCGTCACCTCGTCGGCGCGCAGCACCTGCCCGGGCCGCTGCGGGACCGCCGCGTGGGCGGGCGCGGGCAGTGCCATCCAGGTGACGAGCGCGAGCGAGCACACCGCCACCGCCTGTGCCGTCCTGCGCTGCATGTCCGTCCGCCGGACCCGATTCGTCGCCGCCGGTGCGTCTCGCATCTTTCTCGTCCTCCTCCGTCAGGGGCGTCGACGCGCGGCTGGGAGCGCGTCGGCCGTCACACGCGTGGAGTCGCCGGTCGGTTCAAACTCTCTGAACCGTTCCGTGAGTTCGGCCGTGCACAGGGCGCCGAACGAACGAGAAGCGGGGAGGCGTGGAGATGGCACGACGGCACACCACTGGCTGGGAGGTCCTGGGGTTCGCGAACGACCCCACCCCCGGTGATCCGGACGCGATCCGGACGCTGGCCAGGACGTACCAGGACCTCGGTGACGGCGCGGGCGAGGCCGTCGACCTGCTGCGCGGCGACGGGGCGATCCGGCAGGGCAAGGGCAAGGCGATGGACGCCCTCCGGGAGAAGATCAACAAGGATCTCCCGGGGATGCTGGAGAAGACCCGGGACTCCTTCCGGCACGCGGCCGAGGCCTACACCACGTACGCCGACACCCTGACGAACGCCCAGGACATGCTGGACCGGGCGATCGACGAGGGCCAGGAGGCGGAGGCGACCGCCAAGTCGGACGTACCGGCGCTGGCCGCCGACGCCACGCCGGACCAGGTGCAGGCGCACGACACCCAGCAGGGCCAGGTCGACGAGGCCAAGAGCCGGCTGTCGGCCGCCGAGGCGCTGGGCCGGGACGCGGAACGGCTGCGCGAGGACGGCTCGCGCCGGGCCTCCGTCATCCTGGACGAGGCGGCGGCCGAGGCGATCCCGGAGCGCGGCTTCTTCAAGAAGATCGGTGACTTCCTCGCGGACAACCCGTTCATCGAGATCATCGCGGGCATCATCGTCGGGATCGTCGCCGTCTTCTTCCCGCTCGTCGGCGTGCTGCTGGGCGCGGCCCTGCTGGGCGTCTCCCTGATCCGGATGGCCTCGCAGGGCAAGTTCGACGCGGGCGACATCATCATCGGCATCCTGACGCTGGTGCCCGGCGGTGTGCTGCTCGGCGCGCTCGGCAAGGTCGGCGGAGTGGTCACCAAACTGGCCAAGCTCGCGCCGGTGCTGGCCAAGCTGGGCAAGGGCGCCGGGACGATCTCGGGCGCCCTGGCGAAGATCATCGAGAGCTCCACGCTGTTCCGCAAGGTCATCAGCCCGCTGGGCAAAGGCCTGGTGGGGCTCGGCGCCAACCCGGCGCTCGCGGCCCTCGGCAAGGCCGGTATCGACGTGGGCACCGAGTTCACGCTCGGGTTCGCGGCGGCCGGGATCACGGCGGCGGCCGACGGCAAGAAGTTCGACCTGGGGCCCGCCGCCATCGGCTCGCTCATCGGCGCCGCCTCGGGCGGTGTGCTCTCGCTGTTCGGCGGGACCAGGTTCGCCAACCGGTTCAAGGACGCCTTCACCACCAAGGGCAAGTTCAAGAGCAACATCGACAAGGCGTTCTCGACGGAGAGCCTCGGCTTCACCAACGGCAAGTTCAAGGCCACCGACATCTTCCACGTCAACGGCAAGGAACTGCCGCAGAAGTCCGGCTTCCACGGCATCAACGGCTCGACCACCTCGGAACCCGCCACGGGCATCCTCAAGACCAAGGCGACCACGCCGGACGGCACCAAGACCGAAGCGAAGATCGACCCCGGCTCGCCCAAGCCCGACCCGGCGCACACCGAACTCCCCTTCGCCGGCGACCACGCGGCGCCGCCGCCCACCACCAAGACCACCACCCCCGACGGCTTCACCTCGGAGACCAAGAACGGCACCAACACCATCAAGTCGCCGGCCGGGGACAAGGTCACCTCGAACGGCACGACGACGAAGATCGACACCCCGGTGGCGGGCAGCCCGGGTGACACCCCCCTCAACACCGAGCTGAAGCCGAACGGCGACTTCACGACGTCCGGTTCCTTCGGCAGCGTCAGCCACGAGAACGGCGCCACGACGATCAGCACGCCGGGCGCCGACGGCAACGGCCCGGCACCGCAGTTCACCCTGAACGGCCACGAGATCTCCACGCCCGGCGGCGTCGGGGTCACCGACCATCCCGGCTTCGGCGCGGTGCACGCGCCCGGAATCTCGGCGGACAACCAGAACGGCATCAACTCGGTGTTCAACACGCCGCACCCGGACGGCGGCACCGCCCCCGTGATCACCCACAACCCGGTCAACGGCGACGTCAATGTCAACCTCGGCAACACGACGTTCACCGCGGACGCCGGCCACCTCGACCACGGGGTGGCCTTCCCCGACGGCTCGCTCGCCTCGGTCGACCACGGCGGCACCATCCACGTCGACAACGGCGGGCCGGGCGGACAGGGCGTCACGGTGCCGCCGCCGCACACCAACCAGCCGGTCACCGTGACCGACGGCGCCACCACGACCCACCTGCCCCCGGGCGGCGGCGCCACCGTCACCGCGCCCGGGCACACCACCACCCTGGACAACACCGGCTTCACCGTGCACACCGGGGGTGCCAACGCGGACACCGTGCAGTTCCACGGCAACACCGGCACGCTGGACGTGACCCCGGGCGGCGGCGGGCACCAGCCGGTGACGGTGCACCCGAACGGCGACATCGCCGTCGGCGGCATCAAGACCGACCACAGCACCGGCGGCGGCTCCGCGACCAACGGCACGCACACGGTGGGCTTCTCCCCGGACGGCTTCACCGTCCAGGGCGCGGACGGCAACGGGTTCGGCGTCGGCCGAGGCGGCGGATTCGACGTGGGCGGCATCCACCACACCCCCGGCGAGGGCATCACAGCGGGCGGCACCACCGTGCGCCCCGACGGCTCCGCGGTCGTCCAGCACAACGGCCAGGAGTTCAACGTCGGCGCGGACGGCCGCATCACCACCCACCCGACCGGCGGCAACCCCGGCGTCGAGGGCGCTCCGCAGCCCACCCCCGGCAACCCGGTCACCCTCGGCAACACCACCGTCAGCGTGGACGGCAGCGGCGGGCACACGGTCACCGTCACCGGCCACGACGGCGCCACGGTCTCGGTGAACAACGGCACCACGACCCTCGACCACGGCACCGCACAGGTCAGTCACGGACCCAACGGCACCACCGCCACCACCAGCGGGCCCCACTCGATCCAGATCAGCCACGGCTCCGACGGCACCTCCACCGTCAGCCACGGCGGCACCACGGTCAGCACCGGCGCAGGCGCCCCGACCACCGTCGGCAACGGCCCGCACGGCACCGCCCAGCCGCCCGCGGTCACCGTCACCCTGTCCGGCGCCGGCCACCCCACCCAGGTCACCACCGCCGACGGCAGCAACTCCACCCTGACGCAGAACGGCGCCCACACCGATGTCGGCGGCAACAACGCCGCCAACGGCACCGTCGACCCGAACGGCGCGATCACCACGTCGGCCCCGGCCGGCGACCACACCACCGTCGACCACGGCCCGAACGGCACCACCGCCGCCGACAACGGCGGCACCTTCGGCGTCGACGACAACGGCACCGTCACCAACGGCCCCGTCACCGTCCACCCCGACAACAACGGCAACGCCACCATCACCGACCCCGGGGCCGGCGGCAGCCAGGCGACGCTGTCGCCCGGCGGGATCGACACCCAAGGCGTCTCCACCACGGTGAACGGCAACGGGGAGGTCGTCTTCACCCACCAGCCGGACGGCGGCGGCCCGTCCACGGTCACCGTCGGCCACGACGGCTCCCTCGGCTCCCACGGGCCCGACGGTTCCACCGGCAACGTGCCGCCGCCGCGCGTCACCCAGCACCCGGGCGGGGGAACCGAGTTCACCCCGGGCGACGCGACCGTCACCAACGCGGGCGGCCATACCGTCACCGCGGACGGGCAGACCATCAGCCACTCCGACGGCGGCTTCACCACCACCGTCACCGACGGCCCGAACGGCCCCACCACCAGCACCGTCCACGACAACTCCGGTGTCGGCCACAGCATCGACGGCAACGGCCAGGCCACCGTCCACAACTCGCCGTCGGGTGCCGAGATCACCGGCACCAACACCCAGGTCACGGTCAACACCCCGCCGGAGGAGGGCCCGGGCCTGTTCGGCCACCACGCGGATGTCACGGGCGGCGAGAACACCCTGTCCAACGGTGTTCCCGGACCGGGTGGTCACACCGGCCCCACCATCACCACCCATGGCGCCGACCCCGTCGCCGAGCCCGGCAGTGTCGTCACGCACAACACCGCCCCCGGCCACGAGGGCGAGTTCACCACCACCTACGGACCGGCCCAGGGCACCTTCGGCCCCGGCGGCGTCCACGAACTCGGCCCCTCCGGAACCCACCTGGACCCCCGGACCGGCCTGCCCATCGACACCGCGGGCCGCCCGATCGGCAACGGCCCCGGCCAGACCCCGGTCAGCACCATCCACGGCGACGGCAACAGCGGCATCACCGTCACCACGCCCGGGGGCGGTCCGAGCGTGTCCCACGAGGGGTTCGTCGGCGGCAAGACCACCGTCGACACCGGGCACGTCACCGTGACCAAGTCCCCCGACGGCCGGGAGAACGCCGGCACGGCGGGCCAGAAGTCCGGTGTCGTCGACGGCCCGCTCAACCCGCTGACCGACACGCCCCCGCACGGCCCCGAGACCTTCACCGTGGGCGGCAACAACGGCGGGCCCAGCGTGGACGTCCCGGTGGGCAGCGGCAAGTCCACCGTGCACGGTGGCGACTTCGACGTGAACTCCAAGGGCAACGGCACCTTCGAGGTCTCCGTGCCCGGCGGCGGAAACGGCCCGAACGACACCGTCACCATCGGCAAGGGCGGCACCCTGTCCGGGCCGGGCGTCAACACCCCCACCCTGCCGCCCGGCCACGAGGGCCCCGTCCAGCCCCCGCACGCCACCCTCAGCAACGGCACCACGATCACCACCCACACCGGCGCGCCCGTGGTCACCCCGCCCCAGGGCGGCCACACCACCACCTTCAACAACGGCACCGCCACCACCCACGACGCCGGCAACGGCACGACGATCACCCAGCACCCGGGCGGCCACGCCACCTTCTCCAGCACCGCGGGCGGCGACACCACCACGGTCAACGTCAAGAACGGCGGCGTGACCGGCACCGTCACCAAACCCGACGGCAGCACCTTCGGCGTCGACGTCGGCAGCAACGGCGCCGCCAAGGTCAAGGACGCGGGCGGTGACGTCGTCACCCACGTCGACCCGGTCGGCTCGGTCAACGAACAGCACTCACCCGTCCACGAGTACTACTCGTACACCAGCAGTCCCGTGCCGGTCACCGAGACCCGCGAGTACCTCTACGAGGGCGTCACCAGCGTCCTCAAGGGCGTCTTCAACCAGGGCGTCAGCGCCGCCTACCAGATCGGCGTCAACCACGCCAACCCGCTCACCACGCTGGAGAACGCCGGCATCCGTATCGGCAACGGCATCGGAAGCTCGCTCGGCAACAAACAGCTGGAGAACACCCACATCTTCAAGACCAAGGGCCCGGAAACGGCCGTCTCCACCATTCCCACCAAGGTGCTCGGCGGCCTGAACAACAACGCCGACATCGACTTCGCGCATTCCAACGACGAAAAGCCCATCACCCTCTGAACCGCTCCGGCGCCCCGGACGTGTGTAGGGCGCCGGACCAAGAGACAGCGAAATTCCGAAACAGAAACGGGAGAATTCCGATGGCCGACTACATCGTCAACGACGAGAAGACCTCCGCCGCCTCCGCCAACACCATGAACGAGTACCAGACGGCTGTGGCCCAGCTGCAGAAGATCGCGGCGGACCTCCAGGCACTGACCGAGGACGGCTACAACACTCCCGCCGCGAAGAAGTACTTCCTGCCCTTCGTGGACGAGTTCCGTCAGCACTACCTCCAGGTCATCGACGGCCTGACGGGCATCTCCAAGTTCCTCGACGGCGTCGGCCAGGGCTTCAACCAGCTCGACGAGGACATGGGCAGCAGCCTCAACAAGTAGGCCAGGCACGCCGGCCGGGCCGGACCCCTCCCAGCGGGCCCGGCCCGGCCGCCGTCGGCACCACCCCCGCACCCCCTGCCTCCCCCGTGTGCACCGAGGAGCACCGACCATGCGTCTGACCGTCACCGCCGTCGACCCGCAGCAGGGCCAGACCGCGGACATCATGATCGAGACCGACCCGTCGGTTCCGGTCGGCGAGCTCGCCGAGGAACTCGGCCGACGGCTGCGCGGCGGTGCCCCCGACGCGCCGCCCGCCCTCTTCCACAGCGGCACCGAGCTGCCGTCCGACCAGCCGGTGGGCAGCAGCGGCCTCAGGGCCGGCAGTCTGCTCTCGCTGGACGCGCCCGTGGCCGTGCCCGGCCGGGAACCGGACGGCGTCGTCGAGGTGCGCGCGGTCGGCGGCACCGACGCCGGGGCCGTGTTCCGGCTGCCGCCCGGTGACTACGAGATCGGCGCCGGCCACGCCTGCCGGGTCCGGCTGACCGCCGAGGGCCTGGCCGGGACGGCCGCCCACCTCAAGGTCGTCGCCGACGGCACCGTGTCCGTCCGCTCCGCGCCGGGCGAGCGGATGCTCCTCGACGACACCGCCGTACCCGACTGGACGGACTGGCCGGCCGGCGGTGTCCTCAAGGCCGGTCCGACCCTCCTCGAACTGACCGCCCCCACCTTCCCCGACGCCGCCCTCGTCCCCTCCGAGGACGGCGTCGGCCTCGACTACAACCGTCCCCCGCGGCTGCTGCCGCCGCCCGTCCGCAACCGGTTCAAGCTGCCGGTGCCGCCCGGCAAGCCGCCCCGCAGGAAGATCCAACTTCCTCTGATCTTCGCGCCGTTGGCGATGTCCCTGGTGTCCGTGGCGGTGTCGCACAACACCCGCTTCCTGGTCTTCGGCCTGCTCTCCCCGGTCCTCGCCCTGGTCAACCAGCTCTACGGCAAGAAGCGCGGCAAGGAGAGCCACGAGCAGCAGGTCGCCGAGTACGAGCGGAAGAAGACCGCACTGGAGACCGAGGTCACCGAGGCGGTGCTCGCCGAGCAGCGTGCCCGGCGGGCCGCCAGCCCCGACCCCGCGAGCACCCTGCTCATCGCCGCCGGACCGCGGCTGCGGCTGTGGGAACGCCGTTGGCGCGACGAGGACTTCCTGCTGCTGAGGCTCGGCGTCGCCGACCGCCCGGCCTACGTGGAACTGGAGGACCCGGCCGAGGCCGAGCACCGCCGCCGCATCACCCGGACCACCCGGGCCGTCCCCGTCACCGTGCCGCTGCGCACGGCCGGGGTGCTCGGCGTGGCCGGCCAGGAGGCGGCAGAGCCGCTGGTGCGCTGGCTCGCCGCCCAGGCCGCCACCCTGCACAGCCCGACCGACCTGCGGATCTGCTTCCTCGCGGGCAGTGGGGGAGAGGACCGCTGGTCCTGGGTGCACTGGCTGCCGCACACCGCCCCGCTCGGCGAGGACACCCGCAGCATGGTCGGCGCCACCGCCGAGTCCACCGGCCGCCGGATCGCCGAGATCTGCGCGGTCATCGCCGCCCGGCAGGCCGCGGGGGAGCGGGCGGCGCGCGGCGGCGCCGCCGGTGAGCCGGATGTGCTGGTCTTCCTCGACGGCGCCCGACGGCTGCGCGCCCTGCCCGGCGTCATCCAGATCCTGCGCGAGGGCCCGGCCGTCGGCGTGTACACGGTGTGCGTGGACGCCGAGGCCCGCTTCCTGCCCGAGGAGTGCCAGGCCGTCGCCGTGGCCGGCACCGACGGGCGGCTGCGGGTCGAGCAGACCGGCGCCGACCCGGTCGAGGACGTGCTCATGGACGCGCCCGGCCGTGCCTGGTCCGTCGGCGTCGCCCGCGCCCTCGCCCCGCTGCGGGACATCGGCGACGAGGCCGAGGAGAGCCTGCTGCCCGGATCCGTACGACTGCTCGACGTCCTCGGCCTGGAACCGCCGGTACCCGACGGGGTCGCCGCCCGCTGGCTGCTCGGCGGACGCAGCACCCGGGCGGTCCTGGGCGCGGGCGTCGACGGGGCGTTCGCCGTCGACCTCGCCGCCGACGGACCGCACGGACTGATCGCCGGCACCACCGGCTCCGGCAAGTCCGAGCTGCTCCAGACCCTGGTGGCCAGCCTCGCCGTCGCCAACCGGCCCGACGAGCTGAACTTCGTGCTCATCGACTACAAGGGCGGCAGCGCCTTCGCCGAGTGCGAGGACCTGCCGCACACCGTCGGCATGGTCACCGACCTCGACACCCACCTCGTGGAACGCGCCCTGATCTCCCTCGGCGCCGAACTCAGGCGCCGGGAACACATCCTGGCCCAGGCCGCCGCCAAGGACATCGACGACTACACCGACAAGCGCACCCGGCAGCCCGACCTCGCGCCGCTGCCCCGACTGGTCCTCGTCATCGACGAGTTCGCCTCGATGGTCCGCGAACTGCCCGACTTCGTCTCCGGATTGGTCAACATCGCCCAGCGGGGCCGCTCCCTCGGCATCCACCTGATGCTCGCCACCCAGCGGCCCTCCGGCGCGGTCACCGCCGACATCCGCGCCAACACCAACCTGCGGATCGCCCTGCGCACCACCGACACCTCCGAGAGCCGGGACATCATCGACGCCCCCGACTCCGGCCAGCTCTCGCCCCGCACCCCCGGCCGCGCCTACGCCCGGCTCGGGCACGCCGCGCTGCTGCCGTTCCAGACCGGCCGGATCGGCGGCCGTCGCCTCGACGCGGCGGCCGTCGACGAGGAGGCCCCGGCCCCCGTGCTCACCGAACTCCACTGGGAGGAACTCGGTGACCCGCTGCCCCGCACCGCCGTCACCGAACGCGCCGTACAGCCGGTCACGGACCTGTCCGTGCTGGTCGAGGCCGTGCGCGGCGCCGCCCTCCAGCTCGCGGTACCGGCCCCGCGCCGCCCCTGGCTGCCGCCGCTGCCGGATGTCCTCGCCCTCGCCGACCTGACCGCCGCCCCCGCCGCCCCGGGGCACCTGCCCGCGGTGCCGTACGGCCTGGTGGACGTCCCCGCCGAACAGACCCAGCGGGAACTGGTCTTCGACCTCGACCGGATGGGCCATCTGCACATCATCGGCTCGTCGCGCAGCGGCCGTTCGCAGACCCTGCGCACCCTGGCCGCCTCACTGGCCCGCACCCACTGCACCGCCGACCTCCACCTCTACGCACTCGACTGCGGCAACGGCGCCCTCCAGGCCCTCACCGGCCTGCCGCACTGCGGCGCGGTGGTCGACCGCGGCGAGGCCGAGCGGGTCGTACGACTGCTGAACCGGCTCACCGCCGAGGTCACCCGGCGGCGCGCGCTGCTCGGCCGGCAGGGCGTCGCCGACCTCACCGAACTGCGCCGGAACCTGCCGGAGGAAGAACGGCCCCCGCACATCGTGCTGATGCTCGACCGGTTCGAGGCCTTCGACCGGGAGTACGCCTCCTTCGACCAGGGCAGCGTGCTGGACGCCCTGGTCCTGCTGATGCGCGAGGGCGCCAGCGTCGGCGTCCACCTGGTGCTCGCCGGTGACCGGGTGCTCAGCCAGAACCGGTTCTCGTCCACCACCGAGGACAAACTGGTGCTGCGCCTGAACGAACGCAGCGACTACTCGATGGTGGGCCTCCAGGTGCGGTCCGTCCCGGAGGACCTGCCGGCCGGCCGCGCGCTCCAGCCCAGGGACGCGACCACCGCCCAGATCGCGCTGGTCGACGGAGCCGACCCGAGCGGCGCCGGCCAGGCCCGCGCGCTCGCCGCACTGGGCGGGCAGACCACCGAACGGGACGCCGGGGTGCCGGACGCACGACGGCCGTTCCGGGTCGACGTACTGCCCGACGAACTCGGCTTCGAGGAGGCCCTGGAACGCAGGCCGAAGGGCGTCTCCCCGCTGTGGGCGATGGTCGGCGTCGGCGGCGACGAACTCTCCGCCCAGGGCACCGACCTCACCCAGATCCCGTCCTTCCTGATCGCCGGACCACCGCGCTCCGGACGCAGCACCGTCCTGCTCACCATGGCCCGCTCCCTGCTCGCACTCGGCACCAAGATCGTGGTGGTCGCACCCCGCAGCTCGCCACTCCGGAGGCTCGCCGGACACCCCGGCGTGGTCGACGTCTTCACCGACGCCGACGTCGAGGTCGCCGACTTCCGCACCGCGCTCGGCAAGGTGGACACCCCGGCCGGCGCGATCCTGGTCGACGACGCCGAACTGATGATCAACTCCGAGCTGGACAACGACCTCGCCTCCCTCGCCCGGGGCAGCGCCGGGGACGGCTGGGGCCTGATCGTGGCCGGCAACAACGAGGTCCTGCTCGGCGGCCTGTCCGGCTGGCAGACCATCGTCCGCCGCAACCGCTGTGGAGCCCTCCTCGCCCCGCGCTCGATCAGCGACGGCGAACTCGTCGGTGCCCGTCTGCCCCGCGGCCTCATCGGCCAGGACAGCGAACCGGGCCGCGCCCACCTCCAGACCGGCGACGGCCGCTTCCTCACCGTCCGAGTCCCGAAGACGACCACCCCGTAGACGAGCGCCCCGCGAAGCGCCCCGAAAGGGGCGCGGGGAACTGCGCGACCAGCCACGACCAAGCCGCGGACGACAACCGGCAGGTCGTGGCTGTCGCTCATGAACCAGCACAAGAATCCGCCCCCTGGCCCAACCGGCCAGGGGGCGAACTCACCTAATACCGACGCCTGTTCAACGGGCGGCACCCACCACGGCCCCCTCGCCGAAGGCGAACGTGCCCGTGATGGCGTCGAACAGGTCGTACAGCTGGTCGGCCACCGGCAGGTTGGGGCTGAAGCAGGTGATGATCAGCACGTTCCGGCTGCCGGGCACCGGCACCACGGTGTGCATCACCACCACCTTGTACGACACGCCGCCGCCGATCTCGCTCTCCTCGACCCCGACGATCCGGCCGACCGGCCCGACCTGCGGCAGCGTCTCCGTGGTGAAGGTACGGGCCGTGCCCTCGCCCTTGCGCTCCCCGGACGCGGAGAACTGCTTGGCCAGGCCCTGCGCCGAGAAGTCCTCGCCGGGCGGCGGGGTCAGGCTGAACACCATCAGGCCGGCCATCAGCAGGCCGTCCTCGTACATGGTGGTGGTGCCCGCGGCGTAGACGGCACCACGCCGGCGGGCCCCCTCCATGATCCGGCGCGCGTTGCGGAAGGCCTGGTTGACGGCGTCCCGCGTCGGCTTGTCCGGCGTCTGCCGCAGCATCTCGGCACGGCGCTCGGACAGCGTGTCTCCGCCGAGGTCGTACTCCGTCCAGTTCTCCGGGATGGAGATCCCGAAGGTCTGCGAACCGTTGGTCATGGGACCGTGCTCCTTGGGTCGTCCGGCCGTCGCCGTCTCAGGACTTGTTTCCGTCGGTGTTCGTGAGCTGCGAGCCCATCTGCTCGTCGGCGTCCGCGAACGCCTTGACGATCGCCTCGCAGGCGTCCTTGAGGTCCTTGCTGTTCCGCTTCAACTGGGTCCGCCCGTCGCCCCACTTCCTGTCGAAGTTGGAGCCGGCGTCCACCAGGGGACGGCCCACGTCCTCGGCGTTGAACCCGGTCGGTTTGGTCTCGATGAGGTCCATCACCCGCCCCAGCAACTGGCCGAGGCGTTCCACCTCGTCTCCGGGCATGTCGATCTCGGCCATGGGCTCCTCCCTGGGGTGCGGGTTCGGCGGGTCCGTCCTGCCTCGCCCCAGGAACGCCTGCCGGGCCGGGACGGTTCAACGGGTCGGGGGAGAAAGGCGGTCGGGCGTTCCGGAGGAAAACGCGGACGGCACGCGGGCCGCCCATCGGGGCTCGCGTGCCGTCCACCGCACGGGCGGGTGCGTTCAGGTGCCGTTCCGCACGAGCTTGCCGTCCGCCCCGACCACGAACCACTCCCCGTCCAGGCCCTGCCCGTTGACGTCACCGGGCGCCGCGTCGCCGACGTAGTAGTAGAGCGGCCAGCCGTTGTACGTCGTCTGCACCGCGCCGCCCGACTTCCGGGCCTCCTGGATCAGCGCCGGCCGGGCGCCCTCGCCGGCGGAGGCCTTGGCGCTGCCGGTCAACGCGGGCCACACCGCGATGCACTGGGCGTCGCAGTTGCTCGCACCGTCCTTGTCCTTGGTGAAGGCGTACAGGGTCCGGCCCTCGCCGTCGACCAGGATCGAGCCCAGACCGGACTCCTTGACGGCGACGGCCTCCTTCGTGCCGCCGGCTCCCTTCCCCTTGCCGTCGCTGTCCTTTCCACCGCCGCAGGCAGCCAGTGCCAGAGCAAGTGGAATCGCGATCAGAGCCGTCCGTGCGCGCATTGTGGTGACCTCTCTCAGCGGTGAATTCGAGGGGGCCGTGTCCCCGCGTCCCACACGCGCCGAGGGCCTTTCGGGTTCAGTTCCCGGACATGGTCCCGGAATTGAACCGCCGGCCGCCTCCGGCCGTGGTTCGGGCATCACAACGGACCGAATCCCGGACGGAGAAAAGAAATGCGCAAGCTGTCCCTCTCGGCGGCGGTGGCCGTGCTCGTCGCCGGTCTGTGCGCCACGTCGCCGGCCCTGGCCCACGACGGACACGGCTCCGGCGCGCGGTCCTCGGCCGCCGCCGTGCCGGCGACCGAGCCCGCCGTCTCCCTCATCGCTCAGCTCTCCGGCGACCAGGAGGTCCCCGTCAAGGGCGGACCCGCGGTGGGGGACCCGGACGGCAGGGCGGTGGCGCTGGTCAAGGTGAAGGGCGACCGCATCACCTTCGCGCTGTCCTGGAACGGCATCGACCGGCCCACGCTGGGCCATATCCACGAGGGTGCCGTCGGCACCGACGGTGACGTGAAGGTCGGCCTGTTCACCACTCAGATGCCGTCCACCGTGCAGTCCGCCGCCGGCCAGACCTCGGTGACCGATGCCGCACTCGCGCGCCGACTGCGCACGGATCCGGCCGACTTCTACGTCAACCTGCACACCGCGCAGTTCCCGGGCGGCGCCGTGCGCGGCCAGCTGCGGCCGCTGGCCAAGCCGGTCAACCCGCTGAGCATCATCCGCGGCGGCAAGCTGCGCGCGCTCGCCGACGGCGGTCAGGAGGTGCCCACCGCCGACCCGAAGCGGGTCGGCGACCCGGACGGTCACGCCATCACGTTCCTGTACCCCGAGAACGGCCGGGTCGGCTACTCCCTGGCCTGGGTGAACATCGGTGCCCCGCTGGCCGGCCACATCCACCAGGGCACGACGGGCCACAACGGAGACGTGCGGATCCCGCTGTTCGTCACCCCGGTCCCGCAGAACATCTTCGCCATCTCCGGCACGGCCGCCGTCCAGGACCCCTCGGTGCTGACGCAGATCAAGAAGAACCCGACCGGCTTCTACTCCAACCTGCACACCGCCGAGTTCCCCGACGGAGCGGTCCGCGGCCAGCTCTTCAACTGACCGGCCGTTCAACACCAGTTGACGGCTCGGGGCGTCGGGTAGAGATTTCGTCATGCTTGAAGTCTGAACTTGATTGGTCTGGACAACCCTGCGACGCTGCTCGGGTGTGGACCCGACTCTTCCGTTCAAGAGCCCGTCTCATCCGAATCCTCCTGCCCGCCGTCGTCGGTGTGTCGGCCGTGGTGGCGGCCGGTCTCATCGCCACCGGCAGACCGGCCGTGGCGCAGACCGCGCCCGCCGCCGACCGCTACGTCGACATCGCCTCGGTGCGCCTGAGCGTGCTTCCCGCCATCGAGCCGGACGCCTCCACCGGTACCTACACCGAGGACTGCGGCCGCAACGAGAACGGCCATCGCAACGCCGACAATCTCGTGGTCTCGCCCGGGGTCAGGGGCTCGGCACACCACATCCACGACTACGTGGGCAACGTGTCGACCAACTACCTGTCGAGCAACTCGGAACTGGCCGCGGCCGGTACCACCTGCGTCGGCGGCGACCGTTCCACGTACTACTGGCCCGTGCTGCGCCGGCTGGACCGCATGGGCACCGACGCCCACGCCATGGGCGGCGGTCTGGACGACAACATGGGGCAGATCCTGACTCCGTCCTCGGTGGTGATCGACTTCCGGGGCAACCCGGTGAGCAAGGTCGTCGCCATGCCCCGGTTCCTGCGCCTGGTCACCGGCGACCCGGTCGCGCTCTACACGGGCGACGCCAACGTCCGTGCCCAGTGGGGGTGTTCGGGCTTCCAGGACCGCTTCACCATCGACTACACGCTGTGCCCCCAGGGCAGCGGTCCCACCCGCACCCTGGACTTCCCCAGTTGCTGGGACGGACTGTCCACCGACAGCGCCGACCACCGCACCCATGTGGTGTTCCCCGCGGCCGACGGGGTGTGTCCGCACGCCACCTTCGCCATCCCGCAGCTGCGCGTCACCCTCACCTACACCGTGCCGGCCGGCGTCCGGTACGCCGTGGACTCCTTCCCGGAGGAGAAGCGCGACCCGCGCACCGACCACGGCATGTTCATCGACGTCATGACCGATCGGCAGATGTCCCGACTGGTCGGCTGTCTCAACGACGGGCGGCACTGCCGCGCGTCCTGACGCGGCGAAGAGGACCACGGGACATTCCCGAAAACTGATCGGCTCCGTATCGAACCACCTCCGGCTGCCATCCGTGTTGTGCGCGTCAGCCCAGGAGAGGACGGGAGAAAGTGGATGGCGGCGCTGTGGTCCCGCGCGCGGGACAAACAGAGAACGAGCGACGAGGTGCTCATCCGCTCCTTGTACGAGGAGCACGGCAGAGCCCTGCTCGCCTACGCGAAGCGGCTCACCAATGACCACGCCGCCGCGGAGGACGTGGTCCAGGAGACCCTGATCCGCGCCTGGAAGAACCAGGAGTCCCTGGTCAACGGCAAGGGCTCGGTCCGCGGCTGGCTGCTGACCGTGGCCCGCAACATCATCATGGACCGGTTCCGGGCGAAGGCCGCACGGCCGACGGAGGTCGCCGAGTCGGTGGGCACCACCCCGGTGGAGAAGGACCACGCGGAAGGCGTGGTGGACTCGATGCTCGTCATGGAGGCCCTCGACCGGCTCTCCCCGGACCACCGGGACGTCCTCAACGAGATCTACTTCCAGGGCCGTAGTGTCGCCGAGGCCGCCGAGTCTCTCGGAATACCTCCCGGGACCGTCAAATCCCGATCACACTATGCCTTGAAACAACTGCGGGACCTGTACGGAGACGAACCCGGGACAGCGAAGCTCGTCGCGTTGAAGGAGGTGGCGGCATGAGCATCAAGGAACACGACAGCGCACTGCTCGGCGCCTACGTCCTCGGCACGCTCGATGAGCGGGAGGTGCGGGCCGTCGACGAACATGTGGCGTCGTGCGACAGATGCCGCGAGGAACTGGACGGATTGCGGGAGATGGAAGCAGCGCTCGGCGAGGTGCCGCCGGAGGCGTTCCTCGACGGTCCGCCGGAGGGCGGGGACCTGTTGCTCCAGCGGACGCTCCGGCAGGCACGCGGCGAACGGGACGGAGAGGTCCGCCGGCACCGCACGGTCCTGGCCGCGGTGGCCGCGGTCGCGGCCGTGGCCGTCCTGGGCGGCGGCGTGCTCATCGGCAAGAACATGGGCGGCACCACCGGCGAGGTCGCCGACCCGCCGCAGTCCTCGATCTCGGCGCCCGCCACCCTGCCGCCCGTCGGCACCAGGTCCGCCTCCGGCACCAGCGCCACGACCGGCAGCCGGATGACGGTTCGGGTCACCCCGGCCGCCTCCTGGGTGCGGGTGAACGCCTCGGTCGCCGGGATCCCGGTGGGCGAGCACTGCCGCCTCATCGTGGAGTCCAAGGACGGCAGCCGCGAGATCGCCGGCAGCTGGGTCGTCGCGGACCGGAACAAGGGCGCCAACCTCGACGGTTCGGCGGCCGTACCGATCGACGACGTCGCCAGGATCGTGGTGGAGAACGACCAGGGCAAGGAATACGTCTCCCTGAAGGTCTGACCGCGGGGCCCGGCACCACCCGACCACATCGGCTCCGGCCGCGCGGCCTCCGCCGCGCGGCCCGGCCGACGTGCCGTGCGACCCCGAGCACTCCGTCTCCCCGAGCACTCCGCCCCCCCTCAAGTACTCCGCCCCGGCTGCGCGCTGCCGTGCCGCGCGGAAGGACAGGTACAGCCACCCGTGGACGGCCTCACCCCGGAAGCGACAGGGATCGCTCTCATCGGATGCGGATATGTCGCTGACTTCTACCTAGCCACCCTTCCCAACCACCCCGAACTGGTTCTGCGCGGGGTCTACGACCGTGACGACGTGCGGGCCCGCGGGTTCGCGGACCACCACGGCATCCGGTCGTACACCTCTCTGGAGGAACTCCTCGCCGACGACGACGTCACCGTCGCCGTCAATCTGACCAACCCCCACAGCCACTACGAGATCTCCCGCCGCTGTCTGGAGGCAGGCAAACACGTCTACTCGGAGAAGCCCTTCGCCGAGGAGTTGTGGCAGGCCACGGAACTGGTCGAGTACGCCGAGCGGCACGGCCTGGTCCTGTCCTCGGCCCCCTGCTCCCTGCTCGGCGAGACCGCCGAGACCGTGCGGTCGGCCCTGGCCCGCGGCCTCGTCGGCCGGCCCCGCCTGGTCTACGCGGAACTGGACGACGGCGCCGTGCACCAGATGAACTTCCGCGACTGGGCGAGCCCCTCCGGCGCACCCTGGCCCTACGCCGACGAGTTCCGCGTCGGCCCCGCCCTGGAGCACGCCGCCTACTACCTCACCTGGCTCACCGCGTTCTTCGGACCGGCCTGCGAGGTGGTGTCGTACGCCGCGCTGATCCAGCCGGACAAGGCCCCCGGCCTGGACCCAGCGGCCCTCGCCCCCGACTTCGGCTGCGCCCTCATCCGCTTCGGCTCCGGCGTCGTCGCCCGGTTGACCTGCGGCACCGTCGCCCCCGAGGACCACTCGCTGCGGATCATCGGCGACGACGGGGTCCTCTCCGTCCCGGACTGCTGGGACTACGGCGCCGCGGTCACCCTCCGCGAGCGCGTCGGAATGTCGGAGTCGACGCCCCACTACCTGACCGGACCACGCCGGCTTCCCCTCGTCCGCCCGGCGGACCACCCCCACCGCTACGACCGCCACCACGGGCACGTCATGGACTTCGCCCGAGGCATCGCCGACCTGGCGGAGGCGGTACGGACCGGCACCGGCCCCCGGCTCGGCGCCCGGCACGCCCTGCACGTGCTGGAGATCACCCTGGCCGTCGCGGGCGTCACCGGCGCCGCCCGCACCGTCCTGCAGACCACGTTCGACCAGACGTGAGGCGGTTCATGTCCGTCCCTCCCCCCACTGCCACGGTTCCCGCCATCGAGGCGGAGAACGTCGTCAAGACCTATCCCGGAGGCGTCCGCGCCCTCGACGGGCTCTCCTTCACCGTCGAACCCGGCCGGGTCTTCGGGCTCCTCGGCCCCAACGGCGCCGGCAAGTCCACCACCATGAAGATCCTCACCACCCTGACCCGCCCGGACTCCGGAGCCGTACGGGTCGCCGGACACGACGTGCTGCGCCACCCCGACCGGGTGCGCCGTGCCATCGGCGTCGTCGCCCAGCGCTCCGGTGCCGACCCGATGACCAGCGGGCGCGACAACCTCACCCTCCAGGGCCGGCTGTACGGCCTGCGCGGTGGCCCGCTCCGGCACCGGGTGGCGGAACTGCTCGACCGGTTCGGCCTCGGCCACGCCGCCGGACGGGAGGTGCGCACCTACTCGGGAGGCATGCGGCGCCGGCTGGACATCGCCCTAGGCCTGGTGCACACCCCCCGGATGCTCTTCCTCGACGAGCCCACGACCGGCCTCGACCCCGAGTCCCGAACGGCGATGTGGGACGAGATCCAGGGACTGGTCGCCGATCACCCGTTGACCGTCCTGCTGACCACCCATCACCTGGAGGAGGCGGACCGGCTCGCCCAGCGCCTGGCCATCGTGGACCACGGGCGGATCGTCGTCACGGGCACCCCGGAAGAACTGAAGGGCGGACTGCGGGGCGACGCCGTACGCATCGACCTGGCCACCACGCCCGACCACGAGGACGGACGGCTCGCCTGCCGGATGCTCGCCGCGCTGCCGTCCCTGCGTGAGGTCACCGTCGTGGGACGGCGGTTGAACGCCCGCGCGGACGACGGCGCCGCCGCGGTGCCCGCGGCCCTCACCGCGCTCGACCGGGCCGGACTGCCCGTCGCCGCCGTCACCGTCGCCCGGCCCTCGCTGGACGACGTGTACCTGCGGCACGTCGGCCGCGGTGCCCCGGCGCCCACCGAGCCGAGCGGAGTCCCCGCGTGAAGCGCGTGCTGCGGGACACCTGGTGGCTGACCCACCGGCGGCTCGGCGTGGTCGTACGGCAACCCGGCTACCTGGTCATCACCATGGTCCAGCCGGTCGTCTGGCTCTTCCTGTTCGGGAGCCTGTTCCAGCGCGTCGTCGAACTGCCCGGCTTCGGCGCGGCCTCCTACCTGGACTACCTCGTGCCCGGCATCGTCGTGATGAACGCCCTCTCCTTCAACTCCTGGGCGGGCATGGGCACCCTGGACGAGATCGAACGCGGCACCCTCGACCGCTTCCTGATCACCCCGGTGCGCCGTGGCGCACTGGTGAGCTGTGTCGTGGTGGAACACGCGCTCAGCACGGTCGTGCAGTCCCTGATCATCGTGCTGCTCGGCCTCGCCGGCGGCGCGCACTACGCGGGCGGCGCCCCGGGCGTCGCCGTGCTGATCACGGCCGCCGTGCTGCTCGGCATGGCCCTCAGCGCCCTCTCGCACACCTTCGGCCTGCTGGTCCGGCGGCGCGAGACCGTCATCGCGCTCAACACCTTCCTGCTGCTGCCCCTCACCTTCCTGTCGACGGCCTTCATGTCGGCCCGCCTGATGCCGCGCTGGATGCGCGAGGTCGCCGTCCGCAACCCGGTCGACTGGGCCCTGGTCGCCGGGCGTTCGGCTCTCGCCGCCGACCCCGGCCGGACGGCCGCCCTCACCCGACTCGGCGGCCTCGCTCTGCTGGCCGCGCTGATGGTCGGCGTGTGCCTGCTGGCGTTCCGCGCCTACCGGAAATCCGTCTGATCAGCCCTTCCCCCCCCGGTTTCCCCCCGGTTCTTCCTCCCCGGTTCCCCCCCGTCCTCGTGATGAAGAGGCATGCCCCCATGCACCCTGTCACCGCCCGCCACCCGGAGTCAGAGTCCGCCGAGTCCGCCGAGTCCGCCGAGTCCGTCGAGGGCGTCGATCCCGCCTGCTCCGCCCACATCCCCGCCGCCGCGATGCTCGCCGGCGACTGGATCCCGCTGCGTCGCACGCCCGGCGGAGTCCTGGTCGCCGGCGCCGGTGGGGCGCCGGACCTGAGCGCCTGGTTCCCCGGCGAGACCCTGGTGTTCCGCGAGACCCCCCGGCGCGAGATCCAGGAACTGATCGTCGACACCCGCCTCGACGAGGTCGCCGACGACATGGCCAACGCGTTCACCCGTGCCCACCCCGAGCACGCCGCCCGCACCGGGGTGCGGCCCTGGCAGCGGGCCGCCGGCTGGGCCCTGCTCCTCGTGGTCGCCGGCGCGCTCCTGACCGGCGGCCTCGACGTCGTCGTGGCGACCGTCGCCGGGTTCTTCGCCCTCGGCCTGCTGTTCAAGCTGTTCCTCGCGACGGTGTCGGCGCAGTCCCCGCCCGCCCCCGGCCGCGAACTGCCCGACGCCGAACTGCCCACCTACACCGTCCTGGTGCCGGCCTACCAGGAGGAGGAGGTCATCGGCGACACCGTGCGCTGGCTGGCCGACCTGGACTACCCCCGGGACAAGCTGGAGATCCTGGTCCTGGTGGAGCGGCGCGACGAGGCCACGGCCTGTGCCGTACGGGCCGTACAGCCCCCGGACTTCGTCCGCGTCGTCCCGCTGGCGCCGGGCCCGCCGCAGACCAAGCCGCGCTCCTGCAACCTCGGGCTGATGCTGGCCCGCGGCGAGCTGCTGGTGATCTTCGACGCCGAGGACCGGCCGGAGCGCGACCAGTTACGGAAGGTCGCCGGGCAGTTCGCGGCCGGCGGTGACCGGCTCGCCTGCGTGCAGGCCAAGTTGAACTACTACAACGAGCGCCGCAACACGCTGACCCGGCTGTTCAGCCTGGAGTACGCGTTCTGGTTCGACCTGATGCTGCCGGGCCTGGCCCGCCTCGGCCTGCCCGTGCCGCTCGGGGGCACGAGCAACCACCTGCGCACCGAGGTACTGCGCCGGGTCGGCGGCTGGGACGCCTGGAACGTCACCGAGGACGCCGATCTCGGGCTGCGGCTCGCGGCCACCGGCCACCGGGTCGACATCGCCGACTCCACCACCTGGGAGGAGTGCCCCGCGCGGCCCTGGGCCTGGATCACGCAGCGCACCCGCTGGCTCAAGGGCTATCTGCTCACCGGGCTCGTCTACACCCGGCGCCCCGCCGACACCCTGCGACGCTTCGGCCGGTCCGGTCTGGTGTCCCTGCTCGGCATCGTCCTCGGCACCCCGCTCGTCTTCATGTGCTGGCCGTGCGCCTTCCTGCTGGCGGGGGCCGCCTGGGCGGGGCGGTCCGGCTGCGCGCTCCCGGCGGTCGCCATGTGGGGGAGCACCGGGCTCATGGCCCTGGGGATGATCATGGCCGCCCGCAGGCGCCGGATGTCCTGGTGGACGGCGGCGCTGCTCCCCGCCTACTGGCTCCTGCACGCCTTCGCCGCCTGGCGCGGGCTGTGGCAGCTGATCCGGGCGCCCTTCAAGTGGGAGAAGACCGCCCACGGAACCGCCCCCAAGGGGCCCGAGCGCTCCGCTTGAGGTACGGCGATGAACCGCGATCTGCTGCCGTTGCCCCGTTGCCCCGTTGCCCCGTTGCCCCGTTGCCCCGTTGCCCCGTTGCCCCGTCGGCCCGTCGGCCCGTCGGCCCGTCGGCCCGTCGGCCCGTCGGCCCGTCGGCCCATCGGTCTCCCGGTCGTCCGCGCTCCTCGATGTCAGCTCGCGCGTACCGGGCGCCACAGCCCGCTCGTCCGTGCCAGCACCCGCGGCTTGCGGCCGCGGTGGGCGAAGGCGAGGGCGAGGTCGGCGGCGCGGGCCACGCCGTCGCCCTCGGCCCGGACCGCGCGGCCGAGATCCGCCGCGGCCTGCACCGGTCCGGGCTCCCGCAGACGACGCAGCGCGCCCGCCAGGCGCTCCGCGTCCAGGCCGTGCAGCGGCAGGTGCAGTCCCACGCCCCGTCGCCGCACCAGCTCGCCCCACATCGGCTGGTCGAGCGAGACCGCGGCCACCAGGGCGGGTATGCCCGCCCGGATCACCGACCCGGTGGTCCCGGAGCCGCCGTGGTACACGGCGAGCCGGCAGCGGGGGAGCAGTGCGCTGTGGTCGGCGCTGTCCACCACTCGGATCCGAGACGGGTCGCCGACGGCGTCGGCGGGCAGCCCGGCCCATCCGGCGGTCACCACGGCACGCAGCCCCAGTTCCCCGGTGGCCCGCTCGATGGTGGCGAGCACGCCGGCCGGATCGGCCACCGGCATGCTGCCGAAGCCGAAGTACGCGGGTGCGTCCCCGGCGTCCAGCCAGTTCTCCAGGCCGGGGTCCAGGCCGTGTTCCGCGGCCAGCGCCCGGTCCTGGCCCGCCATCTCCAGCCATCCGGCGAACGGCCGGTACGAGGGCCACTCGACGCCGGGCACCATGAGCCTGCTGTAGGCCTGGATCTCCAGGGCGCCGAGCATCCGGGCGCGCAGCGGGGTCGACAGGTCCGTGGGGGCCAGCCCGAAGGCCGCGCGCAGCTTGTTGACACCCTCGCGGCGCAGCTCCCACGACGCGTTCTCGTAGTCGACGTGCGTCTGCCAGTTGGCGCCGGGGACGTCGGACACCTCGCTGGTCACGAAGGGGTTCGGCACCGCGTGGTTGGCCCGCGCCGGGAACAGGTGCAGCAGGGCCAGCGGGATCCGGCGGGCCTCGGCGATCAGTACCGCCAGGTCCTCGGTCAGCGAACCGGAGACGATCAGGTCGGCGCCCTCGCAGGCCCGGTACAGGGTGCGGGCGATGTCGGCGGTGTGGGCCGCCATCACCTTGCGCAGCCCGGCGAGGAACTCCACGCTGTCGCCCGAGGTCACCCAGCTCCGCTCCGGCGCCGGGCGGGACAGGTACTCCCGCCAGTCCACCGGCAGTCGCTCCAGCGGCAGACCGGCGGCGCGCACCATGCCGGCGGAGCCGGCCGGGACGGCGAGGACGGGCGTGTGGCCGCGCCGGACGAGTTCCCGGGCGAGCGCGACCAGCGGCTGGACGTCACCGCGGGTGCCGTGGGTCATCAGGACGATACGCAGAGCCTTCATGTCGTGGTCACCTTTCGAGCGTGCTTTCGTACGCCTCTCCGTGGCTGCTTCCGTGTGCCGGAACGTGACGGCAACACGGGGCACGGGCCGCCACGGTTCGGCCCCGGTGCAGTGGGACGAACCACACCGGCGGGCGGGAACCGGCGTCGCACACGACGCGTCCCGCGCCGGCGTAAACCTCCGCCGGGCGAATCGTCATCCGCCGTTTACACGTGCCAAATCAACGGCGAAAGAAAAGTCATGAAAATTAACAGTCGTATACGGGGAAAGTCTCCCGGTGTCGCCGGAGGTGTCGTGCGGATACGCCCCGGAGAACTCGTCTCCTTTCTTGGGAAACGCACAGCAAAAAGCGGCCCGAATGCCCATGTAGGGCGCACCCAATGTCCGGATTGCCGACGGAAAACCAGTTCAAGGGGGCGGAGTTGGTCGTTCCGGTCCCCGTTGACAATGGACTGGACCACCCGTAGGTTCTTGACTGTGCAACAACGCCTGGCTGACCTTTCGCCGGCGTGATCAGTCTTTTGGTGTTCCCCTTCACAGGACGGCCCAATGACGTTTGTCACCGCACAGCGAAATTCCCTGCTCTCCGCCCTACGGGATCTCTACGAAAAGGATCCGGACAGGCTTCTTTTCACCTTTGTCGACGACGACGGCGAGGACGCCGAGACGCTTCGCGCGGGAGAACTCACCGAGGCGGTCGACGGCATCGCCGGCTCCCTGACCTCATGGGGACTGGCCCCCGGTGACCGTGCGGTGCTGGTCTATCCGCCCTCGCTCGACTTCGTGAAGGCCTTCATGGGCTGCCTGGCGGCCGGCGTCCTGCCGGTGCCGGTCTACCCCCCGAACCCGTTCCGGCTCACCCGCGACCTGGCCGGTTTCAACGCCATCGTCGAGAGCTCCGGCGCCAAGGCCGCCCTCACCAACGGTCTCTTCGACCGTACCCGCCGGGCCGGTTCCGTCGGCCGGCTGCTCGGCCGCTCCGAGCACCACTGGCCCCGCATCCCCTGGTACCGCACCGACCGCCGCCCCGGTCGCCGGGGCCGGACCGACTGCGACCCCGACGCCTGGTACCGGCCCGCCGACCCGGCCGAGACCGCGTTCCTGCAGTACACCTCCGGCTCCACCGGAACGCCCAAGGGCGTCATGGTCACCCACGGCAACCTCGTCCACGAGATCGCCGCCAACGTGGTCGACCTGCGCCTCGACGACGACACCAGAGGTGTGTTCTGGCTCCCGCAGTACCACGACATGGGTCTGATCAACGTCATCCTCAGCACCGCCGTCGGCAACTCGACGACCCACATCCTGTCGCCGCTCACCTTCCTGCAGCGGCCCTCGATCTGGCTCGACGTCATGTCCCGGGTCCGGGCCACCATCACCTCGGCACCGAACTTCGCCTACGACCTCGCGGTCCGCAAGACCACCCCCGAGATGCGCGCGGGCTGGGACCTCTCCGCCCTGGAGATGGCGATCACCGCCGCCGAACCGATCCGCACCCGCACGATCCGCGCCTTCCTCGACGCGTTCGCCGTCACCAAGGTCCGGCCCGACGTCTTCTACGGCGCCTACGGCCTCGCCGAGAACACCGCGAGCGTCACCAACCGCGGCCAGGGTGTGCTGCGGCTGGACAAACAGGCGCTGGCCGAGGGAGACGTCGTACCCGTCGAGGAGGGCGCCCCCGGCCTCGGCCGCCATGCCGAGTTCCACGGCTGCGGCTTCTCCAGCAAGCCGGGGGACCGCATCCGGATCGTCGACCCGGAGACCGCAACGCCCTGCCCGCCCACGCGAGTCGGCGAGATCTGGGTGCGCTCGTCCACCACCGCCGCCGGCTACTGGGACCGCCCCGAGGCGACCCGCGAGATCTTCCACGCCACCGTCGACGGGGACGACGACCCGACCGGGTACCTGCGCACCGGCGACCTCGGTTTCCTGCACGAGGGCCAGCTCTTCATGACCGGCCGGATCAAGGACCTGATCATCGTCCGGGGCCGCAACGTCTACCCCTCCGACATCGAGGACAGCGTCCGGGAGTGCCACCCGGACATACGGCCCGGCGGCATCGTGGCCTTCGCCCTGGGCCCGGACGAGACGTTCCCCGGGGACGTGCGGGGCGACGACGACACCGAACGCCTGGTCGTCCTCGCCGAGACCGGCCGCAAGCGGATGGACGCCGACCTCGCCGCCGAGATCTGCGCGAGCGTCCGCAAGTTCGTCTACGCCGACCACCACCTCTCCTGCCACACCGTCGTCCTGGGCCGGCCCGGCCTGGTCCGCAAGACCACCAGCGGCAAGGTGCGGCGCCGGGTGTGCAAGGCGGCCCTGCTGAGCGGCGAGATCGACCGTGAGCCCGGCACCCTCCTGGTGTCGGTGCAGCGCAACGAGACCTTCAGCCAGTCCACCGAGGGACCCTCATGAACCCCGACAACGGCCTGCTCCTCGCGACCGGCCCCCGCGACCCGCGGATGTACGAGGTCGACGACGACTTCCGGCGCGTCCTGATCGACATGTCCGCGCTCACCGTGGCCTCCGCCGGCCGCCGGGACCGCTTCTTCCACGCCACCTCCACCGCGGCCCGCGGCACCCTCACCCTGCTCGACACCCCGCACCTGCCCGCCCACGGCTTCCTGCGCCCCGGCCGCGGCTTCCCCGTCCTCGCCCGCTACAGCAACTCCGTGGGCACCGACGACGTCAAGCCGACGGTCCGGGGCCTCACACTCCGGCTGCTGGAGGGTGAGGCCGGTCTGCTCGACCTCACCTTCAACACCGGCCCCACCTTCTTCGCCTCCACCGCCGAGACCTTCCGCCGCAGCTTCGGCACTCCCGAGGAACGGGCCGGCGTCATCGCCGAGAAGCCCGAGGTCCGGTCCGTCATCTGGAACAACATCAGGACCGCGGGCTCCTACGCCACCTACGACTTCCACTCCCAGGTACCCCAGGGGTTCGTCGCCGCCGACGGCCGCCAGTGGCTCATCCGCTTCCGCGTCCACCCCGCCGACGAGCCGCTGGTACGGGGCGACTTCGACCACGGCGACCTGTGGTGGCCGCCGGACGCGCCGAACGAGATACCCCGCCCGCCCGGCGACACCCGCGAACCCGGCTTCCTCCGTGAGGAGTTGCGCACCCGCCTGCGCACCACCGGAGTCCGCTGCGTCCTCCAGGCCCAGCTCCACCCCCTGGACGGCACCCCCGGCACCACCGCGACCGCCCTCGACCCGGCCCGCCCCTGGGACGAGGGCCGCTGCCCCTGGTTCGACCTCGGTGACCTGCGCCTGGACACCCTCGCCGACGACGACACGGTCGACCGGACCGCCTTCGACCCCGGCCTGGCCCCGCCCGACCTCGGCATCGCCCTCGCCCGCTCGCCGTACACCACCGCCTCCCTGGGCCACCTGCGGGCGCTGATCTACCAGGCCGCCTCCCACGCCCGCCGTGGCGAACGCCAACCGCCCGAGCTGACGCGGCTGTTGACGCCGATCCGCAAGAGCGGCGGGCCGCGCCTGGCCAAGCGCCGGACCGTCGTCGTCGGCGCCGGGCCGAGCGGCCTGACCATCGCCCGCGAACTGGAGCGGGCCGGGCACCTGGTCACCGTCCTGGAGGCCGCGGAGTCGGTGGCCGGCAAGTGCGAGAGCGTGGAGATCGACGGCCACGCCTACGACCTCGGCGGCCACATCTGCACCACCGAGTACGAGCGGGTCGCCGAACTGGCCACCGAACTGGGCGTGTCGACCGAGCCGACGACGCCGTACCGGATCCTCGACACCGAGCGGGGCACCACGGCCCCGCAGGACACCTCCTTCTTCCGCACGGACGCCTTCCGCCGCTACCAGGCCCTGCGCGAACGGGAGTTCCCGCGCATCGGCGAGCCGGGACTCGCGCACTCCGCGAAGGCGCTCGCCGCCCCCGTACGGGAGTGGCTGGCCGAGCACGGCCTGGAGTCCATGGCCGCGTCCTTCGGCACCGGCTACACGGCGGCCGGCTACGGCTACCCGGACGACGACGTGCCCGCGCTGTACTTCGTCAAGTACGCCGAAATGACAGGCCTGTTGGGCAACAAGCCCGAACTCCTGGGCCACCCGGGCGCGTTCACCGTCAAGGGCGGCTTCGCCACCCTGTGGCGCCGGGTCGCCGAGGAACTGCGGGACCTGCGGCTCGGGGTGCGCGTCGAGGCGGTCGAGCGGCACCCGGACGGCGTACGGGTGCGCACGGACAGGGAGTTGATCGAGGCCGACGACCTGGTGCTCACCGTCGCCCTGGACCGGATGCTGCCGGTCCTGGACGCCACCGAGGACGAACGCGCCCTCGCCGCCCGCATCAGGAGCAACGCGTACCACACGACCGTCGCCACCGCCGCGGGCCTGCCCGACTCCGCCTTCCACTTCCTCAAGCAGCACAACGACAGCAGCACCGCCACCGGCCACTGCGTCGCCTACCACCACCGCTACCCGGACAGCGACGTCCACACCTTCTACTCCTACGGCGACCCCGAGGGCGTCTCCGACGACGTCTCCGAGCGGCTGCGGGACGACATCGCGGCCCTCGGCGGCCGGCTCAAGGAGACGCACCTGCACCGGGCATGGTCGTTCATGCCGCACTTCGGCAGTGCCGACCTGAGCGCCGGCGTCCTGGACCGCCTGGAGGCGATGCAGGGCCGCCACCACACCTACTACGCGGGCGGTCTGCCCTCCTTCGAACTGGTCGAGTGCGTGGTCGCCCAGGCCCAGGAGCTGGCCCGCCGGCACTTCGCGACCCCGGACCGCTCCACGGCCACCGCTCCGGCCCAGCAGACGTCCACGCCCGCCGACGGCCCGACCGCGGCCGTCGTACGCGACTGGCTGGTCACCCACATCGCCGCCGAACTGCGGCTGCCGGAAGCCGAGTTGGACACCTCCCGGCCGCTGGAGGAGTACGCCCTGGAGTCGCTGTCCGTGGCGGCGCTCCAGGCGCGGCTCTCCGACTGGCTCGGATACCGCATCCCGCACACCCTGTTCCTGGAGGTACCCACCATCGACGCGGCAGCCCGCCACCTCGCGGAACCCGAGACCCCGGTCGCCGAGCACCCCGCCCCGCCGCCCGGCCACCTGCTCCCGCTGAACTCGCCCCGCCCCTTCTTCTGCGCGGGCGGCATCGGCGGGTCCGCGCTCTATCTGACCTCGCTGGCCCGCGCGCTGGGCGACGCCCGCCCCTGCTACGCCTTCGAGGCCCCGGGCCTGGACGGCAAGGAGGAGCCCCTCGACGACCTGGAGGAGCTCGCGGTCCTCTTCGCCGACGACGTCCAGCGCGTCCAGCCGCACGGCCCGTACCTCCTCGGCGGCCACTCCCTCGGCGGGATGATCGCCTACGAGGCGGCACGGCAGCTGCGGGAACGCGGTGAGCCGGTCCACCGGGTCGTCCTGTACGACACCTACGTACCGCTGCCCGGCCGGGGCGCGCCCGCCGACGACGACCTGCGGTCGGTGGAGGAACTCCTGGCACTGCGTCACATGGTCTGCCTGGCCCTGGACGCCTGCGGCTGCGGTGTCGACCGGTCCCGGCCCCTCGACGAGCAGGGCGCGCAGATCGCCCGCGCGCTCGGGGCCCGCGACCCGGAGTCGTACGAGACCCACCTCGTCGACCTGGTGGCCACCTACCAGGCGGGCCTGCGCGCCTTCGCGCTCTACGAGCCGCAGCCCTCGGACCTGTCCGTGGTCCTGGTCAAGCCGGAGGCCGGATTCGCACCGCTGACCCCGGAGGATCACCGCGTCCCGATGCACTTCGACGCGCCGAACGGCTGGGACACCGTCGACCTGGGTGACCTGTCCGTCATCCCCGTCACCGGCAACCACTTCACCCTCTTCATGCGGCCGCACCTGAAGGCCGTCGCCGAGGCCACCCGGATCAGCCTGGAGCGCGCCGGATGACCGGCGCGCCGTCCCCCACCGTCCCGCACTACGACCCGACCGACCCCGCCGTCCAGGCGGACCCCTACCCGCTCTACCGCACCCTGCGCGAGACCGACCCCGTGCACTGGAACCCACCCGGCTTCTGGTTCCTCACGCGCCACGCGGACGTGCACACGCTGCTGCGCGACCCCCGGCTCGGGGCCGACAACGGGGGCGGCACCGCCCCCGACGGCGAGGCGCACACCGAGCGGATGGCGGGCGGCGACACCCCGTCCATGATCCTCATGGACCCGCCCGGCCACACCCGGCTGCGCGCCCTCGTCAACAAGGTGTTCACCCCCCGGTCCATCGCCTACCTGCACGAGCGGATCGAGCGGATCACCGACCGGCTGCTGGACGACTGGGGGACGGGGGAGGGCGACTTCGTCGCGGACTTCGCCTACCCGCTGCCCCTGGCGGTCATCTGCGAGATGCTCGGCGTGCCCGAGGCCGACCGCGACGACGTCCGCGACTGGTCGGAGGACATGGCCCACCTCGTCGATCCCGTCGTCACCCCCGAGACGGTGGCCCGTGGGCTGCGCGGCCGACGCCGGATCGTGGCGTACTTCCGGGACCTGGTCGCCGAACGCCGCCGGGCGCCGGGCCAGGACATCCTCAGCGGGCTCATCCGAGCCGAGACCGAGGGCGACCGGCTCAGCTCCGACGAACTCCTCTCCACCGCCGCCCTGTTGGTGGTCGCCGGGCACGAGACCACCGCCAACATGATCGCCAACGGCATGCTGGCGCTGCTGCGCCACCCCGGCCAGCTGGCGCTGCTGCGCTCGTCAGGGCCGGACCTGGTGCCCCCGGCGGTCGAGGAGATGCTGCGCTACGACGGCCCCGCCCAGGCCGTGGGACGGCGCGCCCTGACCGACCTCGACCTGCACGGGGTGCGCGTGCCGCGCGGCGCCCGGCTGGTCCTCAGCCTCGGCGCGGCCAACCGGGACCCGGAGCGGTTCCCCGCCCCGGACCGGTTCGACATCGCCCGCCGTGACAACCGGCACCTGGCGCTGAGCGGCGGCGCGCACTTCTGCGTCGGCGCGCCGCTCGCCCGGATGGAGGCGACCGTCGCCTTCACCGCACTGCTGCGCCGCCACCCGCACCTCCGGCTCGCGGCGGAGCCGCGGTGGCGGGAGCGGACGGGCCTGCGCGGCCTGCGCGAACTCCGGGTCCGGCTCTGAGCGCCCCTGCGACACCGACACAGACCCAGAAAGGCATGCCATGTACCCCCCGACCACCACAGTGCTGCCCACGGCTCCTGTCGATGCCCGACCGGGCTCCGCCCTCGGCGACGTTCCGCCGGGCTCCGCCCCCGCCGGTGCCGCGCCGGGCTCCGGCCCCGTGGATCTCCCGGCGGGCTTCGCCCCGGCCGACATCACGGCGGCCGTCCGCTCGGTCCGGCGGCCCGTCCGCGTCGTGCGGGACCCGGACAGCGGCCGGCTGGGGGTCGGCGGTCCCGGCGAGGCCGTCGGGACGGTGCCTCCGCTGTACCCGGAATGGCTGGGCGACCGGTCCTTCGCCGAGACCCACGGCACCCGATTCGCCTATGTCGCCGGTGAGATGGCCAACGGCATCGCCACCACCCGGCTGGTCACCGCCATGGCCCGCGCCGACCTGCTCGGCTTCTTCGGCGCCGGGGGACTCGCCCCCGAGCGGGTCGAGGCCGCCGTGGACGACCTCGTCACCACCCTCGGCGACCGCCCCAACTGGGGCGTGAACCTGATCCACTCGCCGAACGAACCCGCCGTGGAGAACCGCGTCGCGGACCTGCTCCTGCGCCGCGGTGTGCCGATCGTGTCCGCCTCGGCGTTCATGGACCTCACCCCGGCGGTCGTCCGCTGCTCGGCCACCGGGCTGCGCGCGGACCACACCGGCCGGGTGGTCCGCCGGACCCGGGTGTTCGCCAAGGTGTCCCGGCCGGAGGTGGCCGCGAAGTTCATGTCACCCGCACCGGCCGACCTACTCGACCACCTGGTCGGAGCAGGTCAGTTGACGCCCGACGAGGCCCGGCTCGCGGCCCGGGTGCCGGTCGCCGAGGACATCACGGCCGAGGGCGACAGCGGCGGGCACACCGACCACCGTCCCCTGGTCTCCCTGCTGCCCGTCCTGCTCGCCCTGCGCGACGAGATCACCGCCCGATACGGCTACGACCGTCCGGTCCGGGTCGGCGCGGCCGGCGGTCTCGGCACCCCGGCGAGCGTGGCCGCCGCCCACGCCCTGGGCGCCGCCTACGTCGTCACCGGCACCGTCAACCAGATCGCCGACGAGGCCGGGATCTCCGAGGACGCCAAGGAACTCCTCGCCGGGGCCGACCTCGCCGACGTGAGCACGGCGCCGGCCGCCGACATGTTCGAGCTCGGCGCCAAGGTCCAGGTGCTGCGCCGGCGCACGATGTTCGCCAACCGGGGCAGCCGCCTGTACGAGATCTACCGCACCTACCCCTCCCTGGACGCGCTGCCGGCCGAGGAGCGCGAGCGGCTGGAACGCCAGGTGCTCGGCGCCTCCCTCGACGACGTCTGGAGCGAGGTGCTGCGGTTCTGGCAGCGCCGCGACCCGGCCGAGATCGCCCGCGCCGAGCGGGACCCCAAGCACCGGATGGCCCTGGTCTTCCGCTGGTACCTCGGCCTGTCCAGCCGCTGGGCCATCGACGGCGACCCGGCCCGCCGGGCCGACTACCAGATCTGGTGCGGGCCCGCCATGGGCGCCTTCAACCGCTGGACCGCCGGCAGCTTCCTCGCCGGGCCCGGCGGCCGTCCCGCCGTACAGATCGCCCGCAACCTGCTGGAGGGCGCGGCGGTGTTCACCCGCGCGCACCAGCTGCGCACCCACGGAGTGCCGGTGCCCCCGGAGGCGTTCGTCTTCGCACCGCGCCCGCTCTCCTGAACAACTCCCCGGCTTCCCCCACCTGTTCGCACCCCCTGCCATCCCTGTCGGCTTTGCCATGCCTCAGAACCCGAGGTGGAAACGATGCCCGAACCCCATCGCCCCGCGCAGACACCCATCGCCATCGTCGGCGCCGGAGCACTGCTGCCCGGCTCGCCCGACGTCGCCGGCTTCTGGCGCACCGTCGTGACCGGGCGGGACCTGATCACGGACGTACCGCCCACCCACTGGCTCGTCGAGGACTACTACGACCCGGACCCCGCCGCCCCCGACCGCACCTACGGCCGCCGCGGAGCCTTCCTCGACCCCGTCGACTTCCCCGCCCTCACCTACGGCGTGCCCCCCAACACCCTGGAGGCGACCGACACCTCCCAGCTGCTCGCCCTGATGGTCGCCGACCAGGTGCTGACCGACGCCACCGGCGGCGACCTGACGGTCCTGGACCGCGACCGGGTCAGCGTGATGCTCGGCACCGGCGCGCTGGAACTGCTCTACAGCATGTCCAACCGGCTGCAACGCCCCGTCTGGCTCAAGGCGTTGCGGGAGCACGGCGTGCCCGAGCCGGACGCCCAGGCCATCTGCGAGCGCATCGCCGGTCACTACGTGCCCTGGCAGGAGGCGACCTTCCCCGGACTGCTCAGCAACGTGGTGGCCGGACGCATCGCCAACAAGTTCGACCTGCACGGCACCAACCACACCACGGACGCGGCCTGCGCCAGCTCGCTCGCCGCGCTGTCCGCCGCCGTCAACGAACTCGCCCTCGGCAAGGCCGACATGGCGATCGCGGGCGGGGTCGACACCCTCAACGACATCGTCATGTACATGTGCTTCTCGAAGACGCCGGCGCTGTCCCCGACCGGCGACTGCCGCCCCTTCTCCGACGCGGCCGACGGCACCGTCCTCGGCGAGGGCCTCGTCATGCTCGCCCTGAAGCGGCTGACCGACGCCGAGCGCGACGGCGACCGGATCTACGCCGTGCTGCGCGGCATCGGCAGCTCCTCCGACGGCCGCGCCACCGCCGTCTACGCCCCGCTGCCGGAGGGCCAGGCCCGGGCCGTCCGGCGGGCCTACGAGTCCGCGGGCTACGGCCCCGACACCGTCGAGCTCGTCGAGGCGCACGGCACCGGCACCCGGGCCGGGGACCTCGCCGAGTACACCGGACTGCGCGAGGTGCTCGGCGAGACCGGCCGCCAGGACGGCCCCTGGTGCGCGCTCGGCTCCGTCAAGTCGCAGATCGGCCACACCAAGTCCGCCGCCGGTGCGGCCGGCCTGCTCAAGGCGGCCCTGGCCGTGCACCACCGGGTGCTGCCGCCCACCATCAAGGTCGAACGCCCCCACCCGAGACTCGACCTCGGCAGCGGGCCCCTCTACCTCAACACCGAGGCCCGCCCCTGGGTACGCGACCCGTCCCACCCGCGCCGGGCCGCCGTCTCCAGCTTCGGCTTCGGCGGCAGCAACTTCCACCTCACCCTGGAGGAGTACGTCCCGGGGGACCCGGGGGAGGGGAGCGCGGCCCGACGCGCCCCGCTGCTGCGTACCGCTCCCACGGAACTGGTCCTGCTGGCCGCCGACTCCACGGCGGAGTTGCTGGCGGGCATGGAGCAACTCGCCACCGAGGCAAGGGACTTGCCTGTCGTCGCCCTCGGGGCACAACTCGCCTTCGACTCCGCACGGCCTCATCGGCTCGCCGTCACCGCCGAGAGCACGGCCGACCTCGCCGACAAGCTGCGCCAGGCGGCCGCGCTCGTCGTCAAGGGGACCGGCTTCTCCACACCCGACGGCATCCACTACGCGACCGGCCCCACCGCCCCCGGCCGGGTCGCCTTCCTCTTCTCCGGGCAGGGCAGCCAGTACGTCGGCATGGGCGCCGACGTGACCATGCACCTCCCGCAGGCGCAGGCCGCCTGGGACCGGGCGGCGGGCCTTCCGGTCGGGGACCGCCCGCTGCACCGGGTCGTCTTCCCCGCCCCGGTCTTCGACGACGCCGACCGCGCGGCCCAGCAGGCCCTCCTGACCGAGACCGAGTGGGCCCAACCCGCCCTCGCCGTGCAGAGTCTGGCGCTGCTGTCGGTCCTCGACGCGGTCGGCGTCCGGGCCGACTGCCTCGCCGGGCACAGCTTCGGCGAGCTGACCGCGCTGCACGCGGCCGGCGTCTTCGACGCGGACACCCTGGTCCGGATGGCGCGCAGACGCGGTGAGCTGATGCGCGACGCGGCGGCGACAGCCGGCGCGATGCTCGCGGTGGCGGGCTCGGCCGACGAGATCGAGGCCGCGCTGCCCACTCCGTTCCCGGCCGGGCTCTGGGTCGCCAACCACAACAGCCCCCGGCAGACGGTCCTCTCGGGCACCGAGGAGGCGATCGAAGCGGCCGAGCGCGGGCTCTTCGCCGCCGGGCTCACCGCGAAGCGGCTGCACGCCGCCACCGGCTTCCACAGTCCGCTGGTGGCACCGGCCGGCGGGCCCTTCCTGGACTTCCTGCGCGAACTGCCCTTCGCCGAAGCCCGGTCGGAGGTGTACGGCAACACCGACGCGGACCGCTACCCGGCCGACCCGGACGCGATCCGGCACCGCGTCGCCGAACACCTGGCCCGGCCGGTGCGGTTCGCCGAGCAGATCGAGGCCATGTACGCCGCCGGCGTCCGCACCTTCGTCGAGGTCGGGGCCGGTGCCGTGCTCACCCGGCTGACCGGTGAGATCCTCGGCGACCGGCCGCACCTCGCCGTGAGCCTCGACGCCAAGGGCCGCAACGGCCTGACCAGCCTGCACGACGCGCTGGGCCGCCTGGCCCTGCGGGGGCTGGAAGTGGACTTCGCGGCGCTGTGGGCGCCGTACGACATCGACGACCGTGCACAAGCGGCAGAAGCGACCGGCCGGAGGCCCCAGATGACCACCCCGATCCAGGGCACCAACCACGGGCGCCCCTACCCCCCGGCGGGCGGCGCGTCCGAACTCCCGCCGCCGAACCCGGTCCCGGCTCCGGTCCCGGCGCAGGTCCCGGCAGCCGTCGTACCCGCCGCGGTGTCGGCGGCACACCCCGTCGTGGCCGCCCAGCAGCAGACCGCCGAAGCGCACGCCCGCTATCAGCAGCAGGCCGCCGACGCCCATGCGACCTACCAACGGCTCATGGCGGAGAGCCACTTGGCGTTCCTCCGCGCCTTCGAGGGCTCGTACGGCGGCGGTGTGTATCCGGCCCCGGCACCGGTCCCCGCACCGGTCTCAGGGGTCCCGGTAGCCGTACCTGTACCTGTTCCCGCCTTCGTCCCCGCGCCCCCTGCCGTGGACGTGACCCCGATCGCTCCGCCACCCGCTCCGGCCCCCGCCGCCGCTCCTGCCGTCGACCTGGAGGACCTGCTCCTGTCGATCGTGGCCGACAAGACCGGCTACCCGGTGGAGATGCTGGCATCGGACATGGACCTGGAGGCGGACCTCGGGGTCGATTCGATCAAGCGGGTGCAGATCCTGTCGGCGCTGCGGACCGAGGCGCCGGACCTGCCCGCCGTGGAGACCTCGGAGCTGGGCCGGCTGCGGACGGTCGGGGACATCGTCGGCAAGCTGCGCGACGGCGACGCTCCCGAGGCTCCCCGGCCCACTCCCGACGCCCCCGCCTCCGCCCCCATCCCCACCCCCGTTCCCCTGGCCCACCACGCCGTACGAGCCGTTCCAGCCCCCGCGTCCGGCCTGGAACCGGCCGGACTGGACGGCGGGACGCTGGCCGTCACGGACGACGGCACGGGCGTCGCCCCGCACATCGTCCGGCTCCTGACCGGCCACGGCCTGTCGGCCACGGTCGTCACCGAGGTACCGGACGACGCCCACGGTGTCGTCTTCCTCGGCGGACCGCAGGGGACGGCGACACCCGACGACGCGCTCGCCGTCCACCACGCGGCGTTCCGCGCCGCCCGGACCGTGGCGCCCCGCTTCGAGAACGGCACCGGCGTGTTCGTCACCGTGCAGGACACCGGCGGGGACTTCGGCACCGGTGGCCGTGCCGGGACCGGGGCCTGGGCGGGCGGGCTCGCCGCGCTCACCCGGACCGCCGCCCGGGAGTGGCCCGGCGTCTCGGCCAAGGCGATCGACTGCGCACGCGAGGGCCGTACGGTGGAGGCCGTCGCCGAGGCCGTCGTACGGGAACTGCTCACCGGCGGGGACACCGTGGACGTCGGGCTGCGCGCCGACGGCACCCGGCTGACGCTCCGCGATGTCGAGATCACCGGACCGGGCGAGTCCGGCGCGGAGGACGGGACCGTCGGACCCGACTCGGTGATCGTCGCGACCGGCGGGGCGCGCGGGGTCACCGCGGCCTCGCTGCTGGCCCTCGCCCGCGCCCACCAGCCACGTATCGCGCTGCTCGGCCGCAGCCCCCTGGACGACGAACCCGCCGACCTGCGTGGAGCGGCCGACGAGCCGGCGCTCCGGCGCGCGGTGATCGAGCGGGGCGGCGGCAGCCCCGCCGAGGTGCGCGCCACCGTGGCGGCGGTACTGGCCGCCCGTGAAGTGCGGGCCACGCTGGCCGCGTTGGAGGAGGCCGGTTCCAAGGTCCGCTACCTCGCCGTGGACGTACGGGACGAGACGGCCCTGGCCGGGGCCCTGGACGAGATCCGCGAGGAATGGGGGCCGGTCACCGGGATCGTGCACGGCGCCGGAGTGCTCGCGGACAAGCGGCTCGGCGACAAGACCGACGCCGATTTCGACCGCGTCTTCGACACCAAGGCCCGGGGACTGCGGGCACTGCTCGCCGCCACCGCCGACGACCCGCTCGACGCGCTGTGCGTGTTCTCGTCGGTCGCCGCCCGCCACGGCAACGCGGGCCAGAGCGACTACGCCATGGCGAACGAGGTGCTCAACCAGGTCGCCCTCGCCGAACGGGCCGCCCGGCCGGGGTGCCGGGTGAGCGCGATCGCCTGGGGCCCCTGGCAGGGCGGCATGGTCGGGCCCGAGCTGGAGGAGCACTTCCGCGGCCAGGGCATCGAGCCGATCCCGGTGGACGCGGGCGCGCGGGCCTTCGTACGACTCTTCACGGCCCCCGGCCCCGACACCCAGGTCGTGGTGGCGGGCCGGGGCGCGGCCGAGGCCTTCGCCGGCCCGGCGCGCGGCGGGACGGCGCCCTCGGTACGGCTGACCGCCGGCTCCCATCCCCACCTGCTCGACCACTCCATCGCCGGTACCCCCGTGCTGCCCCTGGCCATGGCCCTGGAATGGTTCACCGGCGCTGCGGGGACCGGGCTGCGGAACGTGAACGTGCTGCGCAGGGTGGCCCTGGACGACCTGGCCGGCACCGGCCACCGCCTCGCCGTGGAGCGGCGGCACGACGACTCGCTCCGCCTCCTCGGTGCCACCGGCGTGGCCCACTACAGCGCCGAGGCCGCGGCGGCCTCCGAGCCCACGGCCTGGACCGCACCGGCCGATCTGCGGCCCGTGCAGCGTGCCGAGATCTACGACGGCCGGGTCCTCTTCCACGGCCCCCGCTTCCAGGCCCTGCGCTCGATCGACGGAATCTCGCCCAGCGGGGCGTCGGGCACCCTGAGCGGGCTGCTCGAACTGGGCTGGGACGCCGGACGGCCGTGGTGGACCGACCCGGCCGTCATCGACGGCGGACTCCAACTGGCCGTGCTGTGGGCGGAGTCGGCGCTCGGCGGGGCGACGCTGCCGATGTCCGCCGACGCGTTCCGGCCGCATCGCACCGGGCCGGCCACCGGTCCGGTCCGCTGCCTGGTCCGGAAGGTGGACGTCCGGGACGACAGCGCCCGATGCGACCTCGGTCTTCTCGACGAGGACGGCACCGTACGCGCCGAACTGCTCGGCGTGACCCTCGTCCTGCGCCCCTCCTGACCGGCCGCCACCGGAGAGCGAGACAGCACACACCATGCGACTCACACCACCCCCGCGGCGATTCGAACCGATCGCCGTCGTCGGACAGGGCTGCGTATGGCCCGGCGCGCTCGACCCCGCTGCCTTCTGGGCGAACATCGAGGCCGGCCGGGTGAGCCTGTCGACCGCCCCCGAGGGCCGCGGACACAGCGGACCGGGCGGCTACGTACGGGACTTCGACTCCGTCTTCGACGCCGACGCCTACCTGCTCGGACCCGAGCGGATCACCGGCCTCGACCCGGTGTTCCGGTGGACCCTGCACAGCGCACGCGAGGCGCTCCGCAGCAGCGGGCACGAAAACGGCGGCCCGCTGCCCCGGGCCGGGCTCGTCCTCGGCAACCTGTCCTTCCCGACCGCCGGACACGCCCGGTACGCCGAGCAGGTGTGGCGGGCCCAACAATCGTCGGAGATAAGGGAGTTGTGGGGCGCGTCCGACGGCCCGCGCCCCGATCCCCGCAACCGCTTCTCCTCCGGCCTGCCCGCCCACCTCGCGGCGCGGGCCCTGGGCCTGGGCGCGGGCGCCCACGCACTGGACGCCGCCTGCGCCTCCGCGCTGTACGCCGTCAAGCTCGCCTGCGACCGGCTGCACGACGGCACCGCCGACCTGATGCTGGCGGGCGCCGTCAACCGCGCCGACGACCTCTTCCTCCACCTCGGCTTCCGCGCCCTGTCGGCGATGAGCCGCACCGGCCGCAGCCGGCCCTTCCACCGCGGCGCCGACGGGCTGGTACCGGCCGAGGGCGCGGCCTGCGTCGCCCTGATGCGCCTGCCGGACGCCGTGGCCCAGGACCGGCCGGTCCTCGGAGTGATCCGGGGCATCGGCCTCTCCAACGACGGCCGTACGGGCGGGCTGCTCACGCCCGCCGAGGACGGCCAGGTCCGTGCCATGCGGGCGGCCTACGCGTCGGCGGGGCTCGATCCGCGCACGGTGTCGCTGACCGAGTGCCACGCGACCGGCACCCAGGTCGGCGACGCCGTCGAGATCCGGTCCATGAGCCGGGTGTTCGACGGCTGCGACGGCCTGCCCGTCGGGTCGGTCAAGTCCAACCTCGGCCACCCTGTGACGGCGGCCGGGCTCGCCGGGCTCCTGAAGGTGCTCGGCGCGATGCGGACCGGCATCCGCCCGGCGACCGTCGGCGTCGACGAGCCGACCGACGCCCTGGACGGCACCCCGCTGCGGCTGCTGCGGCGGAACGAGTCCTGGGAGGGGCCGCGCCGGGCGGCCGTGAGCGCGTTCGGGTTCGGCGGGAACAACGCGCATCTGGTCGTCGACGCGTGGGAAGGACGGGCGGACACCCCCGCCCGGACCGCCCCGCTCGTGACACACCCGTCCCGGACCGCGCGCCCGCTCGTGACACACCCGTCCCGCACGTCCCCGTGCCCGGACGCGGCCCCGGACCCGGAAACCGATCCCGTGGCCGTCGTCGCGATCGGTGCCCGGGTCGGTGACGGACACGGCGTCCACGACCTCACCCATGCCCTGCTCACCGGTACCCCCGCCGCCGGGCCCCGCGCCACCGTCGACGTGGAGCTGACCGGTCTCCGCTTCCCGCCCCACGACCTGGAGCGCGCCCACGCCCAGCAGTTGCTCGTGATGGAGGCCGCGCGAGAGGCGGTGCACGGAACCGACCTGCCCGCCGAACGGACCATGGTGCTGGTCGGCATGGGCTGCGACCCCGAGGTCGCCCGGCACAACGCCCGTGCCCGCGCCGGGAGTCGGACCGCCGACGCCTTCGCGCCACCGCTGGACGCGGCCACCGTGCTCGGCACCATGCCCAACGTCGTCGCCAACCGCCTCAACGCCCAACTCGACCTGCGCGGACCGAGCTTCACGGTCAGCGCCGAGGAGGCCTCCGGACTGGTGGCCCTGCACCTCGCCGCCCGGGCCCTGGCCACCGGTGAGGCGGACGCCGCCGTGATCGGTGCCGTGGACCTCTCGCACGAGCCCGTGCACCGGGCAGCGCTCGCCGAACTCGGCATCGACCGTCCGGCCGGGGACGCGGCCGTCGCCCTGGTGCTCAAGCGCCTGAGCGACGCCCGCCACGACGACGACCCCGTGCTGGCACTCCTGACCGAGGACACCCCGGACCCCGCCGACCTGACCGTCGGCGCGCCCACCGGCCCCCGTACCTTCGACCCCGCCGCCCTCTTCGGCGCCCCGCACGCCGCCACCGGCCTGCTCGGGGTCGCCTGCGCCGCCCTCGCGCTGCACCACCGCGCCCTGCCGGGTGCCGTCGGCGAACCGGCCGTCCCCGCCCCCGGTATCCGGACCGCCTCCGTCGTGGTCACCACCCTCGACGCCGCGCCCGCCCGCGCCCGGCTGCGCGCCGTGGACGACACGGACGGCGCCCCCTGGCTTGCCGAACCCGCACCCCGGCTGCACGTCTACTCCGGCGCGGACCTGGCCGGCACCCTCGCCGCCCTCGCGGCCGGACACGAGTCCGACACCGGCCCCGCCCGCCTGGTCATCGTCGCCGCGAGCCCCGAACAGCACGCCGCCCGCGCGGACGCCGCCCGGTGCTGGCTGAACGGTGAGCGCATCCGCCCCGACGGCGTGGCCTACCGCGACCGGCCCCTCGACGGCGAGGTCGCCTTCGTCTACACGAACGGCTCGGCGGCCTACCCGGGCATGGGACGCGACCTCATGCGCGCGTTCCCCGCCGTCACCGCCCGGCTGGAGTCCCGTTGCGGCCCGCTGGCGGACACCGTCGGCTGGGCCTACCGGAGCGCCGCCGACGCCGGCCGTCCGGCGCACGGTCATGTCCTCGACCAGATCTGGGGCGCGGCTCTGCTCGCCCAGTTCCACACCGAGATCACCCGCGGGCTGCTCGGCCTCGCACCGGCCGCCGTACTCGGCTACTCCTCGGGCGAGTCTGCGGCACTGGTCTCCATGGGTGCCTGGCGGGACGTCCGCGCCTTCGTCGCCGATCTGCGCCGCTCGCCGGTCTTCACCGACGGGGTGGTCGGCGGGCTCGAAGCGGTCCGTCGCGCCTGGGCCAAGGCCGGGGTCCGGGGGGACCGGTGGGCGAGTCACATCGTCAACGCCCCGGTGGCCGCCGTACGCGAACTGCTCGGCGACAGCAGGGCCGTGCACCTGATGGCCGTGAACGCGCCCGACGTGTGTGTGGTCGGCGGCGAGGAGAAGGAGTGCGAGCGGCTGCTGGCCGCCCTGCCCACGGGGCATGCCATCCGGCTCGACTACGAGATCGCCGTCCACGCCCCCGAGGTGGAGGAGGTACGTGAGGAGTGGCGGCGGCTTCACCTGCGGCCGACGCACGAGGTTCCTGGCGTCCGTTTCCACACGGGCGCGGCCGGTGCCCGGTACACCCCGACGGCCGAGTCCGCGGCCGACGCGCTCACCGAACAGGCCGTCGGCACCATCGACTTCGAACGCATGGTGGAGAACGCCTACGCCGACGGGGTCCGGGTCTTCGTCGAACACGGCCCGCGCGGCCTGTGCACCGGCTGGATCGACCGCATCCTCGGCGACCGCGACCACCTCGCGGTACCACTGGACGCGTCCGAGGGCCAGGACATCCGCCGACTCGTCCGCACGGCCGCCGAACTCGTCGCCGCGGGCGTCCCCTTGGCCGCGGACGCGCTCTTCGGCCACCTCGCCGCCGTCCCCGCCCGCCGCCGCCCGGACACCCCACGGCTCACCTTCCCGGCCCACCCACCCGCCGTCCGCATCGGCCCGCCGACGGCACCGGCCTCACCGGACGCACCAGCCTCACCGGACGCACCGGCCTCACCGGAGGCAACGGACGGCGAGGTGATGCCCCGGGCGCCCCGGCTGCCGCCCGTCCCGCCGGTGGCGCCCGCCCCCCAACGGTCCGCCACCGGCTCCCAGGAGATGCCCCGCGCGCCCATGCTCCCCGCGACTCTGCCCACCGTCCTCGCCGCCCCCGCCGCTTCGGCCGTCGCGGGCCCGGCCCACCCGGCTGTTCCGGCCGCCGTCGGCCCCGCGGCCCCGGCTGCTGCGGTCCTCGCGACCTCCGCCGCTCCGCCCGCTCCCGCTCCGGTGGCTCCCACGGCCGTCGCCGACACCCCCCTGACTCCTCTCCTGGCAGCAACCACAGCTCACCAGCGGGGACTCGCCTCCGCGTTCGAGGAGTACATGGCCCACCAGGCAGAGGTGCACCAGCACTTCCTGGCCATGCGGCACCGCGCGGAGACCCTCCTGCGCCACGGTGCTCCCACCCCCGTCCAGCCGCCCGCCCTCGTACAGCCGCCGGCTCCCGCGCACCGCCCGGGCCCCCGCTTCACCCGCGAACAGCTGGAACATCTCGCCACCGGCCGCGTCTCCGACCTCTTCGGCCCGCGGTTCGCGCCGCAGGACGACCACCCCCGACAGACCCGGATGCCGCAGCCGCCCATGCTGCTCGCCGACCGCGTCACCGGTATCGACGCGGTGCCCGCCTCCATGGGCACCGGCACCGTCTGGACCGAGACGGACGTGCGGCCGGACAGCTGGTACCTGGACCCCAGCGGCCGGATGCCCGCCGGGCTCATGGTGGAGGCGGGCCAGGCGGACCTGCTGCTCATCAGCTGGCTCGGCGCCGACCTGAACGGGCACGCGGGCGACCGCGTGTACCGCCTGCTGGGCTGCGAGCTGACCTTCCACGGCAGCCCGCCCGCCCCCGGTGAGACCCTCCGTTTCGAGATCCGCATCGTCGGCCACGGCGAACACGACGGTGTCCGGCTGTTCTTCTTCGAGTACGACTGCCATGTCGGCGACGAACTGCGCCTGACCGTCCGCGACGGTCAGGCGGGCTTCTTCACGGACGCGGAACTGGCAGGCACCGGCGGTGTGTTGTGGGACCCGGAGGCCGACGCCCCGGCCGGCCCGCCGCCTCCCCGGCTGCCCGCCGCCGGCCGCGCCTTCGACCGGCGGGCGGTCCGCGCCTTCGCCGACGGCCGTCCCTACCACTGCTTCGGCCCGGGGCTGCGCGCCACCCTCGCGCACGTCCGTACGCCGCGTATCGCCGACGGCCGCATGCTGCTGCTCGGCGAGGTGACCGAACTCGACCCCGCGGGCGGCCCCTGGCAGCGTGGCTACCTGCGCGCCGAGACCCCCGTCGCCCCCGACGACTGGTTCTTCGCGGGTCACTTCAAGAACGACCCCTGCATGCCGGGCACCCTCATGCTGGAGGGCTGCTTCCAGGCGATGTCCTTCTACCTGGCCGCGCTCGGCCTCACCGTCGACCGTGACGGCGGACGTTTCGAACCCGTCCCCGGCACCGCCTCCCCCATGCTGTGCCGAGGCCAGGTCACCCCGTCGAGCCGCCTGCTGACCTACGAGGTGTTCGTCCGCGAACTGGCCGACGGCGGCGAGCCGACCCTGGTCGCCGACGTCCTGTGCACGGTCGACGGGGTGAAGGCGTTCCTCGCCCGGGGCCTGGCCGTACGCCTGGTGCCGGACTGGCCGCTGGCCCACCGGTCGGCGACGGGCGCTCGCGAACTCACCGGGACGGCGCGGCCCGAACCCGCCCTGCTGGCCAGTGCCTGGGGCCGCCCTTCGGAGGCGTTCCCGGAGCTGTACGGCCCGGCGCAGGACGCCCGCCGCGTCCCCCGGCTGCCGGGACCGCCGTACCACTTCGTCACCCGGATCGTCTCCGTCGACGGCCCGCCCGGGGCCATGCGCGCCGGTGTGGCCGTCGTCGCGGAATACGATCTCCGGGCGGACGGCTGGTACTTCGAGCAGAACGACTCTCCCGTGCTGCCCACCGCCGTGCTGATGGAGATCGCCCTGCAACCGTGCGGCTGGCTCGCCTCCTACGTGGGCTGTGCCCTGGCCTCGGAGCGGGACCTGCTGTTCCGCAACCTCGACGGGTCCGCCACCGTCAGCGGGTCGATCGGCCCGGACACCGCCACCGTGCGCACCCGTGCCGAACTGCGGGAGATCTCCCGCGACGGCGACATGGTGATCGTCTCCTTCGACGTGGAATGCGCGGCGGACGGCCGCCCGGTGTTCCGGTCCACGACCGTCTTCGGCTTCTTCCCGCCCGAAGCCTTCGCGGACCAGGCCGGACTGCCGACGACGGCAACCGAACGTTCCCGCCTCGACGAGCCGGGCGCACCGGTCCTCGAACCGGTGTCGGCGACGGGCCCGATGTTGCGCGTGCTGGACCGGGTGACCGGCTTCTGGCCGGACGGCGGGGCGGCCGGTCTGGGTCGGCTGCGCGCCGAGAAGGACGTCGACCCGGGGGAGTGGTTCTTCAAGGCGCACTTCTTCACGGACCCGGTGCAGCCCGGCTCGCTCGGCGTCGAGGCGATGTACCGGCTCCTGCGGACCTATCTGATCGAGACGGGCGCCACCGCCGGGCTACGACGTCCCCGCTTCGAACTCCTCACCGCCGACCGCCCGTTGGCGTGGACGTACCGAGGGCAGGTCGTCCCGGCGAACGAGCGGGTCACGGTGGAGCTGGAGATCCGGGAGCGGGGAGCCGACTTCGCCGTGGCCGAGGCCTGGCTGTGGGTCGACGGGACCCGCATCTACCACGTGCGGGACCTGGGCATACGCGTGGTGGACGACGACGCACCCCACGCGTCCCGTACCACCCATGCCTCGCCGGGCCCGCGCGCGGCCGTCCCCGTCGCTCTCCCGGACGGCCCGTCCGCCGCCGAGACGGTGCTCGACCCCGCCGTCGACACCTGGCTGGCCGACCACCGCCCGACCTGGACGGTGCCGACCCTGCCGGGCATGTGCACCCTCGATCTCCTCGCCAGGGCGGCCCAGGAGTACACCGGGCGGCCTGTCGTGGCCCTGCGGGACGTCCGCCTGCACCGCTGGATCCGGGCCGCGGAACCGGTCCGCCTGCGCACCGAGGTCACTCCCGGCAAGGGCGGACCGGCCGTGACGCTGCTGGCCTGGCGCGAGGCGGCGACCCCCGCCCTCTCCCGTTTCGAGCCCGCGGCGACCGCCACGGTCGTGGTCGGCGCCCGGAGCGACGCCCCGCCCACCCCCTTCGCCCCGCTCGGCGAGGAAGCCGGCCCCGCGGCCGACCCCTACACCGCCGGGACCCTCTTCCACGGCCCCGCCTTTCAGTACCTGGTCGCCGCACGGGAGGTGCCCGGCGCGGCCTCGGGAGTCCTGGACGCGGGCCGCGGCTCGGTCCCGTACGGTCTGCTGCACCCGGGCCTGCTGGACGCGGCGCTGCATGTGATCCCGCACGACCGCCTCGACCGCTGGTCCTCCGCGATCGGCCCGGACATGGCCGCGTTCCCGCACCGCATCGCCTCGTTCGACCTCCACGCACCGATCCCGGCCACCGGAGAGGTACACGTGGCGGCCCGCTTCGCCGGCTTCGACGACGGCGCCCGCCGGCTGCCCGTGTTCGACGTCCAACTCTCCTGCGCGGACCGCCTGCTGGCATCCTTCCGGCTGGTGGAGATCCTCCTCCCGAAGGGACGGGTGGCCGCCGCCGACCCGCTGCCGCGCCGCGCCTTCCTCCGGGACCGCCGCTACGCCGACGGGCTCGGTCTGTCCACGACCGAGCACGGGGTGACCCGGCTGTCGGCGCAGGACGTCGATCGCTTCGACTGGCTGCCGGGCACGGTGAACGACCTCTACGCCCTCCCTCCGGGAACCGGCGCCCGCGACCGGCTGATCCGGATCGCGGTCCAGGACCACATCGCCCGCCGCGCCCGGATCCACCCCTCGGCCGTCTCGCTCAGCCCCGGCCTCAGGACCGGCCGGCCCACCGACCGACCGACCACGACCTACGCGGTCGCGGTCCGCGAGACGGGGGAGAGGGGCGACGAGATCGAGGTGAGGGACGCCACTCCTCGTGAGCGCTGAATGCCGCCCACCATGTTCACGTCCAAGATCTGACGTTTGCGCGTTTCTGCAGCTCAGAGCCATACCCGCGGCGACCGGCTCACCTTCAATGGCACCGTCATCGAGACCGGGGCCGATTCCTACCGGCTCGCCCGGACCAGGGTCCGCGCCGTGCGGAACACCGCGGGCCGAGCCCATCGGCTGGGAGGGGCCGGTGGTCGGCGGGCTGTCAGTGCTTGGATCTATGGTCAGGGCATGACTCCGACAGACCCTGCGACATTGGACCGGACCGGAGCGGGCAGTCGATGACCCGCCATGACCGGGGATTTGTCCGCCATGTCGCGCTCGATTCGCCTGTGGGTGTCGACCGCTACCCCTTCAGTCTGCCGGTCGTCACCCATCTCGCCGGCATGGACAGGCTTGATCTGGACCCCGCGGTGACCTTCCTGGTCGGCGACAACGGCTCGGGCAAGTCCACCTTGATCGAGGCGTTGGCCACGGCCGTCGGGTTCAACGCCGAGGGCGGTTCCAGGTCCTTCCGGTTCGCCAGTCGGTCCACCGAGTCCGATCTGGGTGATCACCTGACTGTTTGCTGGAACCGCAGGCCTCGCACGGGTTTCTTCCTGCGCGCCGAAAGCCTTTACAACGTGGCTACCGAGATCGAGCGGCTGGACGAAGGCTCGGGGGAACTGCTGCGCGCCTACGGCGGCCGTTCTCTGCACGAACGCTCCCACGGCCAGTCGTTCCTGGACCTGCTCCACCACCGTTTCGGCCCGAACGGTCTGTACGTGCTGGACGAACCGGAGGCGGCTCTGTCGGTGCACGGATGCCTGGCGATGATCGTCCGGATCCGGGAACTCCTCGCGCAGGGGTGCCAGTTCGTGGTGGCTACCCATTCGCCGATCCTGCTGGCCATGCCAGGCGCACGGATCCTGCAGATCGAATCCGACGGCACCATCGAGCAGGTGCCATACGACCAGGCCGAGCCTGTCGCTTTGACCCGCGCGTTCGTCAATCACCCTGACCGCTTCCTGGACCGCATGTTCGCCAAGGAGGTGTGAACCAGGCGACTCGACGGCGCTCTCTGCCAGGACACCCAGGGTGAGGCACACACGCGCCGCTCCCCTTCGCCAAGCCACCCGGCCCGCCGCTGGTGGCGCTGAGGCCGGGTGCACAGCGGCCCTGGGAGGATTCAGTACCGCATCAGCTCGGGCTGCCAGGCGCCCGCGGGCTGCTGGTGCAGGTCGAGGTAGGCCTGGGCGAGCACCGCCGGGTCGAAGCGCGCTTCGCCGCCGCCGATGTCCCGCGTGATCGTGACGCTCGTCGCGTGCACCCCTGTGCCCGCCAACTGGTCGTGGAGCACGTGCACATAGGCGCGCAGTGCGGCCTTGCCGACGGACAGGGACGCGTGTTCCTTGGAGGGCGACAGCGCGTAGCCGCCGCCCGTGAACAGCAGACTCCCGCGGCCGCCACGCAGTTCGGGCAGCACGGCGTCGGCCGCGACCCTGGCGCCCAGAACATTGACGGCCGTGACATCGGCCCAGTCCTGGTCGTCACCGCCGAGGGGGGAGTCCTCGCGCCGCACACCGGCGTTGTACACGAGCAGGTCGGGAGCGCCCAGTTCGGTGATCGCACGGTGGATCGCGCCACGCAGGTCGTCGGGGTCGCCGGCGTCGGCGGCGTAGCCGCGGACCTCCTGGCCGGTGGAGGCCAGCTCGGCGGCGTAGGCGCGCAGCTTCACTGCGTCGCGGGCGAGCATGGCGACCGGGTGTCCGGCATGGGCGAACGTACGGGCGATCGCGAGGCCGATGCCGGGTCCGACACCGACGATCACCGCGGTTCCGAGAGTCATGGCGGTCCTTTCAGACGTGGTCCTACTGGTCATGGCCTCAAGGCAACCAACAGCGCGGTCGATGCGGCAGGACGTGTCGAAGGGGGTACTGGCAGGCCCTCTTCAACCGCTTCACCTGTGCTTACTGTGGAGGTATGGACCAGCGCAGCCAGATCCAGGAGTTCCTGGCCTCCCGCCGGGCGCGGATCAGCCCCCAGTCGGTCGGGCTGCCCGTGGCCGGACGCAAGCGCCGGGTGCCCGGGCTGCGCCGCGAGGAGGTCGCCGCGCTGGCCGGGCTCAGCGTCGACTACTACGTCCGGCTGGAGCGCGGTGCCCTCACCAACGCCTCCGACAGCGTCCTGCGGGCCATCGCCCGGGCGCTCCGACTCGACGCCGCCGAGCAGGCCCACCTGGTCGACCTGGCCCGCGCGGGCCGGCCGGCCACCGCATCCCGTCCCCGCCGCACCTCGCCCGCGGCGATCGCCCCGCAGCTGCAGACGGTCCTGGACGCCCTCGTCGGTGTCCCCGCGCTGGTCCGCAGCCCCACCCTCGACATGATCGCCGCCAACTCCCTCGGCCGCGCCCTGTACAGCGTGCTCCCCATCGGTGCGCGCACCGCTCCGAACCTCGCCCGCTTCACGTTCCTCGACCCCCGCGCCCCGCAGTTCTGGCGTGACTGGGACGAAGTCGCCGACGACCTCACCGCCCAGCTGCGGGCTGCCGCCGGCGCGAGCCCGTCGGACCGCGCTCTCACCGATCTCGCCGGCGAACTGTCCACCCGCAGCGACACCTTCCGCGAGCTGTGGGCCCGCCACGACGTACGCGCCCACGGGCGGGGCACCAAACGATTCCAGCACCCGGTCGTGGGCGCGCTCGAACTGCGCTACGACCTCCTCCACCTGGCCGCCGAACCCGGCCTGACGATGATCGCCTACACCGCCGAACCGGGCACGACCTCGCACGACAGCCTGTCGCTCCTCGCCTCCTGGGCAGCGGGCCAGGACCAGGAGACCGAACAGAACCAGACCACGCACTGACACTCGGAGAGGCGCTGGTGCCCCTCACCCTGGATATCGCCCTCTGCGGGGAGAGGCCGCGCGGAGGCTGGTGGCTGCCGTCCCGGAACCCACCGCTAGGACGCGGTGGTTGCCCTGCCGTAGAACTCGGCCGCGGTGACGACGGCGGGAACACCGAGTTCGGCGGCGACCGCGCTGATCGCGGCGTCGCCGGTGGGCAGATCGACTTGGCCGTCGATGGTGAAATGCGGTGCGATGAACGTCTCGTAGTGAGCGCGGACCTCGTCCGCCGTGTGCCCGCCGAGGAACGTCCGCATGTGTCGCACCGTGGTGTCGGGGTCGTCGTGGATCACTTTCAGGGCGCGCCGGTGCGCCCGGAGGACGGCCTGGACCGCGGGGCCGTCCGGGTCGGTGTAGGTGGGGTCGACGGCCAGGCCCACGGTGGGGATCCGGAAGTGGTCTCCGACCCAGGCCGGCACATTCCAGCCGTGTTCGGCGGCCACCGCCTCCGGCGCCATGGTGCTGCCGACCAGGGCGGCGTCGATCTCGCCCTCGCGCAGCCGGCGCAGGTCCATGCCGTAGTCGCCGGGCGGGCGGACGACGGTCTTGATGTCACGGTCCGGGTCCAGGCCTGCCCGGCGCAGCACGATCCTGGTGAAGCAGCCCGGCGCGGTGTGCGGGGCGTGCACCGCCAGCCGTCGGCCGGCCAGGTCGGACAGGGAGGTCAGGCCGGAGCGGGCGAGGAACCAGAACAGCGGCCGGTGGGTGTTGACGTTGAGGGCGACCCAGGGAGTGCCGTCCGTCAGTCGGGACAGCAGCGCCCGGCCGAGCCCGATGGTGGCGCACCGGCGCAACCGCTCCTCGTCCCACGTGCAGCCGTCGCGCAGCGAGACGTGGACGCCCTCGTCGGCGTAGAAGCTCTCCTGGTCGGCGATGTAGGCGGCCAGTTCCTCGTGCAGGCCCCGCCCGACGTAGGCGAGATCGATCGTGTGCATGAGCGCTTGTCCTTGATCGTGTCACCGCCGTGCGCCGGGGCGTCGGCGAGGAGTCAGTACATGGCCATTCCGCCGTTGACCGCGGCCGTGGTGCCCGTCATGAAGGCGTTGTCCTCGGCGGCGTAGAAGGCGACCGCCTGGGCCACATCCGCCGGGTGCGCCAGGCGGCCCAGGGGAGTGGCCGCCACCTGCTGCTGCCTTGTCGCGTCGTCGAGCACGTCATCGGCGGTGCGGGTCTCCACCGGGCCGGGTGCGACGACATTGACCGTGATGCCCTGTGGTCCCAGTTCCTGGGCGAGGTACCGGGCGAACTGCTCCAGCGCGGCCTTGGACGTCCCCAGCGCGATCATGCCCTTCCGGGGCCGGCGGCTGAGGCCGGTACCGAGGTAGACGATGCGTCCCCAGCCCTGTTCGGTCATGGCGGGCAGAACAGCCCTGGTGACCGCGAAAGCGGCGTGCATCTCGGCGTCGAGCTTGCCGCCCAGTTCTTCCCATGTCATGTCCTGGAACGACTTGACCGCGTACGGGATCAGCGCGTTGTGCACCAGTACGTCGATGCCGCCCCAGGCGGCCCCGACCCGCTCCACCAGGCTCTCGACCGCCGCCACCTCGCGTACGTCGGCCTGCACGGCCATGGCCCGGCCACCGGCGGCCTCGATGCCGGCCACCACTTCATCGGCCGCCTCGGCGTTGCTGAGGTAGTTGACGACGACGCGCATCCCGCGCACCGCCAGAAGGCGTGCGGTGGCCGCGCCGATTCCGCTGCTGGCTCCTGTCACCAGTGCCACCCTGCCGGGTGTCCCGGTCATGGGCTCACCTCCTCGTCGTCGTCCCGGGCCGTCGGAATCACCGTCCCGAGTCGTTCGCCGTCGAGCGCGGGACCGGCGGAGCGGATCGCCCCGTGCAGCACCGTGTCGACGGTCGCCCGCAGCAGGTCCGCCGCGGTCCATTCCAGTTCGTACGGCAGCCGGGAGGTGAACAGCCGCTCCAAGGCGCCACGCGTGATCTCACCGAGCAGCTCGGGCGGCACCGACAGCAGTCCCCGCCGGTGACCGTCCCGGAACAACTCGTCGATGCGCCGGTAGATCACCGCGTCCACACGCTGTTCCACGTACCGGCGCAGCATCGCGTCGCCGCCGCGCCCCGTGGCGAGCTGTGCCGCGCCGATCCGCCCGAGCTCGGTGCCCGCCGCGATCAGGAACCGCTGGACCCGCGCGTCGAACGGCTGCCCTTCAGCGTTCTCGGCAGCCGCCACCAGGGTGCGATCCACCGCCGCGAACTGCCGGTCCAGCACCGCGGCCAGCAGGCTGTTCCTGTCCGGGAAGTGACGGTAGATCGTCTTCTTGCTCATCCCCAGCTCACGGGCGAGATCGTCCATGCTCACCCGCGCGGAGCCCGGTGCCAGGAACAACCGGCCGGCCGTCTCGACGATCACCTCGGCACGTTGTTCGTCGGCTGTGGAAACTTTTGAAACGGAATAGGTTTCCATAGTTTTCATCGTGAGCACCTCTCCGCACGCTGTCAAGGCAGGTGCCGCACCTGCTCAGGATCCGTGGCCCGCGTGATCGAGATCGAGGCGTTGCGGGGCCGCGTGAGCCGACGTCCCGTTGTGCCGGTCACGCAGGGAGAAGTCGGCCCGGACGGCCACTCCGGACTGCAGGAACCTCTGGTGGACCAGCGGATCTCGGCCGGGGTGGGAGACCACCACGCTGATACAGCCCTCGGGCAGGCCGGTCACGGCGTACTCGCCCCGCGAGTTCGTCGTGGTCCGCACCAGCTGCCGGCCGCCGGTGTCCATGACGGTCACCGCGGCACGGTGAACGGGCTGCCTTTCAAGGTCGCGGACAGTGCCCTCCAGCATCGGCAACGGCTCGCCGAAGTGGTGCGGATGGACCGGAAGCGCGGTCGGCGCGGGCGCCTCCACGGACGGGTCCTCCACCGGCGGCTCCGGAACGTCCTCCTGCTCGGCCACCGCTCCCCGCCGCCCGGCCACACGGTGGTGCCGCCATGCGTCGAGGCCCAGCAGCGCCATACCAGCGATGATCCACGCGCACAGCACGACGACGGGCCTCAGCACCCCCGCATCGTTGAAGTACATGACTCCTCTCAGGCCGTCGACCGCGTTGCCCAGCGGCATGACGGCGTGCAGGCCCTGGAAGAACCTCGGCAGCAGCGGGACGGGGACGAGACCGCTGGAGGGCACGCTCAGTACGACGTACAGCCCCAGACCCACCAGCGGGAAGAAGTGCTTGACGAAAGGTGCCATGCCGAGGGAGAACGTGGCCACCGCCGTGGTGAGCAGGAACGAGATCGCCAGGGCCGCGGGGGCGTTGGGGAGGAAGCCCAGCCCCACTCCGACGTAGAAACCCGTGACGCTGAAGAGGGCGGCGACGCCCACGACCGTCATCAGTCTCCTGCGCCGGTCGAAGGTCACCGCCCGCAGCAGGGTCGTGGCGAGTATGTAGCCGGGGACGTTCCAGGCGATTCCGAAGTACACCAGGGTCGTGCCGGACCCGTCCTTGCGCATTGTGGGTGCCACGTCCGTGACCGTGAGCCGCTGGTGGTTGTGCGCCGCGAGCTGGGTGAAGCCCTTGGTCAGCGCCTGCTCAAGGGCCACCCCGTTGGCCTTGGCCACATACAGGACGGCGTGTCCGCCCTGTGCGGCGAAGCCTGCGACCGCGTCCCGGTCCAGTACCGCCTGGCGGGCCGCTCGGGCGTCCGTCACGGCGGTGACGTCGAACCGGCCGGGATGCTGCTCCCGCAGAGCGGTGTCGACCCTGCGTTCCACTGTGCGGCCGGCGATCGCGAGTTGCGCGTGGTCGGGCTGGGGCTGGTGAAAGGCCGTGGGGAAGCAGAACAGCAGGCCGAGGAAGAGTACCGCCGGGATGGTGACGGTCTCGGCCAGGGCTCTGGCCGCGGAGATGCCTCGTGGATGCTCGATCCGGTGCTTCACAGGACCACCCCGACCAGTCGCACGATGCTCCTCCTGGCTGTCCGCGCCCGGCCGGCGGGACGGCGTCGTTCGATGAATGTACCGATCGGTACGTCTACGTCGGTTGGACCATACTCGTACCGATCGGTACAGTCAAAGCCGTGCCTCGTCCCGTCAATGCCGAGAAGCGTTCCGAGCTGCTGAAGCAGGTGGTGCACCATCTCCAGCGCGACGGTGTCGCGCAGATGTCGTTGAGTCCGCTCGCCGAGTCGATCGGAACCACCAAGCGCATGCTTCTCTACTACTTCGGCAGCCGCGAGAACCTGCTGGCCCAGGCGCTCGCCACCAGCCGACCCGATGTCCACGCGATGTTCGACGACGTCAGCGACAGCGCCGGACTGCACGCGGCGGCCCATGCCCTGTGGGAAGCGATGACCGTCGGGGAGCAGTCAGGGCCGATCCGTATGCTGCTGCAGCTGCTCAGCCTGGCCGCCACCGATCCGGACCGGTACGGCGAGATCGCGGCCGAGACCGTGGACGTCATGGTCGGCCCCATCGTCGCGGCCTACGTCAGGCTCGGGCACTCGCCGCAGCAGGCGCGGGCCGGGGCCACGCTCCTCGTCTCCGGCCTGCGCGGCTTGTGCCAGGACCGCCTGGTGACGCACGACATCGCCCGTACCGACGAGGCCGCCCGCCGCCTCATCAGCAGCGCGGTCGCGGAACCCGGCGCCCGTCCGGCGTGACAGTCCGGCCGCTCCCGGGCGGCCGGGAGACGCCGGCGTGCGTCTCTCCCCTCGCGATCCGCTGGACCGTCCGGAAAGCCTTCGGGTCAAAGGCGTGCCGATGTACAGTGACGAACGCCCCTGACCTGCAGAAAGCTGGCGGGGAGCCGTCCTTTGGGAGTTGCGAATGCTGCGCACCATGTTCAAGTCAAAGATCCACCGCGCCACCGTCACCCAGGCCGACCTGCACTACGTGGGATCGGTGACCATCGACGTGGACCTCCTCGACGCCGCCGACCTGCTCCCCGGCGAGCTGGTCCACATCGTCGACATCACCAACGGCGCCCGGCTGGAGACGTACGTCATCGAGGGGGAGCGGGGCTCGGGGGTCGTCGGGATCAACGGGGCGGCCGCCCATCTCGTCCACCCCGGCGACCTGGTGATCATCATCAGCTACGCTCAGGTCACCGACGCCGAGGCGCGTACGCTTCGGCCGCGGGTCGTGCACGTCGACCACGGCAACCGGATCGTGGCCCTCGGCGCCGACCCGTCCGAGCCGGTACCGGGGTCGGACCAGCAGCGCAGCCCGCAGGCCGTGTCGGCCTGACCGAGGACCAGGAGGGCGACATGAGCGACATCGAGATCCGTGACGACCGGGCGGCCGGCCGCCTGGAGGCGGTCGCCGGCGACGAGGTCGTCGGGCACATCGAGTACTTCGTCCTGGAGTCGCCCTCCCGGGCCCTCGTCCCCGTCCACACCATCGTGGAGCCGGAGCACGAGGGGAAGGGCATCGCGGGCTCCCTCGCCCGTGAGCTGTACGCGATCTCGGAGCGCGAGGACACCCCGGTGGCCCCGCTCTGCCCGTACGTCGTCAGGTGGGCCGAGCGCCACCCCGACGTGGCGCCCACACCGGACCCCGAGCTGCTGCGCGCGGCGAAGGAGTGGCTGGTCGCCCACCCCGGCCGGTTCTGAGGCCCCGCCCATGCTCGCCCTCCTCCACACCTCGCCCCTGCACATCCCCGTCTTCGACGCCCTGCGCGACGAGCACCACCCGGGTCTGGAGCTACGACACCTCGTGGCACCGGAACTCCTGGCCCGGGCCCGCCGCGAGGGCCCCGAGGCGGTGGCCGGCGACGTCACCGCGGCCCTCCGCCGGGCGGCGGCGAACGCCGATGTCCGGGCCGTGCTCTGCACCTGCTCGACGATCGGCGAGGTCGCCGAGCGGGCCGCCGCCGAGGTGGCCGTACCGGTCGTCCGCGGCGACCGCCCGATGGCCGCCGCCGCGGTGGCAGCGGGCCCCCGCGTCACCGTCCTCGCGACCGTCGAGAGCACCCTGGCCCCCACCCTCGCCCTGATCGAGGACGAGGCCCGCCGCGCGAACCGCCCGGTCCGCGCCCGCGCCCAGCTCGTCCCCGACGCCTGGACCCGCTTCGAGGCCGGCGACACCGAGGGCTGCGCCCGCCTGGTCGCGACCACCGCGGACACCGTCACCGGCACCGACGTGATCGTCCTCGCCCAGGCCTCCATGACCCCGGCCGCCGACCTCACCACCACGACGGTCCCGATCCTGTCCAGCCCCCGCCCCGGCCTGGCCACCGCGGCGAAGGCGGTCCGCCCGGCGTGAGTGCCCGGCCCACCGGTCGGGTAGGTGGCACATAGACCCCCAGAGGCGAAGTCCAGCCACTGGCCGGAGGACACCATGACCACCCCACACCCACCGGACCCCTACCCCACCCCGGTACCCACCCCCGAACCCTCACCGGCCCCCGAACCAACCCCGATCCCACCACCCCCCGCCCCACCGAACCCCTCACCATCCCCCATCCCCCCGGACCCCGAACCAGTCCCCACCCCCGAGCCGGGCCCACCCCTCACCTGAGCGAGCCCCCAACCGGCATCACACAGCGGCACGCCAAGAACCGCCGTTAGGCAGCCCCGCACTCGACAGCCGTCACCAACCCGGCACCACCCCAGGGGCGCGGGGAACTGCGCGAAACCCCACCACGCACCCGCACCCGACGGCCGCCACCAGCCCAGGACCACCCCCAGGGGCGCGGGGAACTGCGCAAAATCCCACCACGCACCCGCACTGGACAGCCGTCATCAGCCAGGCACCAGCCGGCCAGGGGCGCGGGGAACTGCGCGAAACCACAGTTCACCCGCACCCACCCGACGAGCGGAACCCCCGCTGCTACGCCGAGACCTCGCTCCGGTCCCCGCCCCACAGCGTGTGGAACGAGCCCTCGCGGTCCACCCTCCGGTACGTGTGCGCCCCGAAGAAGTCCCGCTGCCCCTGCGTGAGCGCCGCAGGCAACCGCTCGGCCCGCAGGGCGTCGTAGTAGGCGAGCGCAGCGGAGAAGCCGGGCACCGCCACCCCCTGCCGGGTCGCCGCGATGATCACCTCGCGCCAGTCGTCCTGCGCCCCCGCGATCTCCCGCGCGAACGTCTCGTCGGACAGCAGGCTCGGCAGGTCGGCGCGGGCGTCGTACGCCGCGCGGATCCGGTCGAGGAACGCCGCCCGGATGATGCAGCCGCCCCGCCAGATCGAGGAGACGGCCCCGAGGTCGATGTTCCAGTCGTACTCGTCGCTGCCCGCCTGGATCTCGTGGAAGCCCTGCGTGTACGACACGATCTTCGACGCGTACAGCGCCTGCTCCACCCGGTCGGCGAACGCCGCCGCCTCCGCCTCGGAGAGCGGTGCCGGCTTCGGCCCGGCCAGCCCGCGGGACGCGGCCCGCAGATCGGCGTGGCCCGACAGGGACCGCGCGAAGACGGCCTCGGCGATGCCCGACACCGGCACGCCCAGGTCGAGCGCGATCTGGACGGTCCAGCGGCCGGTGCCCTTCTGCTCGGCCTGGTCCACCACCACGTCCACGAACGGCTTGCCGGTCGCCGCGTCCACGTGCGCCAGCACCTCGGCCGTGATCTCGATCAGGTACGAGTCGAGCCGGCCCGTGTTCCAGGTGCGGAAGATGTCCGCGATCTGCGCGGGGGAGTACCCGGCGACATCGCGCAGCAGCTGGTACGCCTCGCCGATCAGCTGCATGTCGGCGTACTCGATGCCGTTGTGCACCATCTTCACGAAGTGCCCGGCACCGTCGGGGCCGACATGCGTCACGCAGGGCGCGCCGTCCGCCACCGCCTTCGCCGAGATCTTCTCCAGCATCGGGCCGAGCGAGTCGTACGACTCCTTGGGGCCGCCCGGCATGATGCTCGGCCCGTGCAGCGCGCCCTCCTCGCCGCCGGACACGCCCATGCCGACGAAGTGGATGCCCTGCTCGCGCAGCGCCTGCTCACGGCGCCGGGTGTCCGCGAAGTGCGCGTTGCCCCCGTCGATGATCATGTCGCCGGGTTCGAGGAGCGGCGCGAACTCCTCGATCACCGCGTCCGTCGGGCCGCCGGCCTTGACCATGATGACGAGACGGCGCGGCCGCTCCAGCGCCGCCACGAACTCCTTGGCGGTCTCGGCCGCGATGAAGTCGCCCTCGTCCCCGAAGTTCTCCACCAGCTCGTGTGTCTTGGACACCGTGCGGTTGTGCAACGCCACCGTGTAGCCGTTGCGCGCGAAGTTCCGGGCGAGGTTGCGGCCCATGACCGCCAGACCCGTGACGCCGATCTGCGCCGTAGTGCTCATACCGCCTGCTCCTCAAAGATCAAGTCGATCCCGTAGCACGTGCAAGAGATGCTGCCGTCGCTCGTGCCCGCCAGTATTGCCCAAAGGCCATCCTGACTCGCCGTTCGACCGGCCGCACTTGCAGATACGGACGGCAGCGGCCGACGCCTCAGTAGCCTCACCGAACGCTTCGGAGAGGTACGGAAGAGGTGCGGGAGAGGCGCTGGAGAGCGCGTGGTGTTGAAGAGGCGTCAGTTCCGGTTCCCGCGCCGTCCCTTCACCGCGTGACGGCCGTTTCGCCAGGGGCGAGAGGCGGCTGATTGCCGTCTTGTCATGGCCTGTTCGGGGCGCTTACTTTTGGCCTTCCTGACGCGTGTGGCGAGGGGGGCTCCAGACATGGCCGAACGCGGCCGGCACCGCCGGTACCAGCCGAACCGGATCAACCGGGCCTCGCTCACCGTCACGGCGGGCGGCGCCGGTCTGGCGATCCCGCTGGCCGCCGCCGGGAGCGCCGACGCGGCCTCCGTGTCGACCTGGGACAAGGTCGCCGCCTGCGAGTCCAGCGGCGACTGGCACATCAACACCGGCAACGGCTACTACGGCGGGCTCCAGTTCACCCAGTCCACCTGGGAGGCGTTCGGCGGCACCAGATACGCGCCGCGTGCCGACCTCGCCACCAAGGACCAGCAGATAGCCGTGGCCGAGAAGGTCCTCGACGGGCAGGGGCCGGGTGCCTGGCCCGTCTGTTCGGTGCGGGGCGGGCTCACGCGCGGCGGCGACGAGCCGGACGTGCACACCGAGAGCACCCGTACCCGTCCGGCCAAGAGTTCCGTACGGGACGTACAGCCGCAGACCACACCCCAGTCCCGGGCCGGGAAGGCCGAGATGTACACCGTGGTGCGCGGTGACACGCTCTCCGGGATCGCCGAGGAACACGACGTCAACGGCGGCTGGCACCGGCTGTACGCCGCCAACCGCGCGACCGTCGGCTCCGACCCCGACCTGATCCTGCCGGGCCAGCGGCTCAGCCTGACCGGTGAGGCCGCCGCCAGGACGAAGGCCGGGACGAAGACGGGGACGAAGGCCAAGCCGAAGGCGAAGACGAAGACCGAGTCCAAGGCCAAGCCGGCCGCCGAGACCAAGAAGGCCGCCCCGCGCACCGGCCACTCCGTCGTCGCCCCGGTCGACGCCCCGATCGGCACGCCGTACCACGCGTCCGGCTCGCACTGGTCGAAGGGCTACCACACCGGCGTCGACTTCCTCGTGCCCACCGGAACCTCCGTGAAGGCCGTCGAGGCCGGACAGGTCGTCACGGCGGGCTGGGGCGGCTCGTACGGCTACCAGGTGGTGATCCGGCACGCCGACGGCCGCTACTCGCAGTACGCCCATCTGTCGGCGATCTCCGTGCGGGCCGGGCAGAGCGTGTCCGTCGGCCAGCGGATCGGCCGCTCGGGTTCCACCGGGAACGCCACGGGCCCGCATCTGCACTTCGAGGTGCGGACGGGGCCCGGTTTCGGCTCGGACATCGACCCGGTCGCCTATCTCCGGGCCGGCGGCGTCAGTATTTGACCCGCGTCCGGCGTCGGTCGAGGAGCGGGCCGTGCACGTAGTCGACGGCGGGCAGCAGGACGTCGGGCACCTCCGCCGGGGACGAGGTGCGCTGCTGCGGCATCTCGATCCGTGCCGGGCCCGCCGGGCCCGCCACGTCGCCGACGGCGAGCACCGCGCCGCCCACCGGCTCCGGAGCCGGCTCGGCCGGACCTGACGTCGCCGGGCCCGCGGCCGCGAGTCCCGCTTCCGCGAGCCCCGCCTCCGCCAGTTCCACCAGTGCCTCGACCAGCGGCTCGGGGGACGCCTCGGGCAGCGGCTCCGGGACCGTCTCCGCCGGGTGCGGGGTGTGCTCCAGGCGCTCGGTCGTCAGCAGGATCAGGCCACCCGCGGCCACCACACCGCAGCCGAGCGCCAGCAGGGTGCCCGTCGTGCCGTAGCGGAAGGCCTCGCCGAACATCGTGATGCCGACGGCGGCCGCCAGCACCGGGTTGACCACCGTGAGGGTGGCGAGCGGGGCCGCGAGGCCGCCACCGCGGTAGGCGGACTGCGAGATGAGCACGCCCGCGACGGCGTAGACGCCGATCACGCCCAGCCAGAGCAGGTCGGAGACGGCGATCCCGCCGTCCCAGTCGATGGCCACGACCTTGGTGAACACCGAGGACATGCCGAAGGCTATGCCGGACGCGGTGGCGAGCAGCACGCTGCGCACCGCCGGGTGCCGGTGTGCGGCCCGGCCCGCGATCATCAGCGCGACCACCGCGCCGCCGGTGACCAGGGACACCCCGATCCGCCCGGCGGAGTCCAGGGTGTGCGAGTCGGAGGTGCCGACCAGGGAGAGCAGTCCGGCCAGACCCACCGTGGCCATGATCGCGCCCCGCCAGGCGGTCGCCCCGGCCCTGCGGCCGACGAACAGGGCCGCCATGGGCAGGGCGAACACGATGGTGAGCGCGCCCAGCGGCTGGACCAGGCTCAGCGGGCCGTAGGCCAACGCCACGACGTGCAGCAGGCCGCCGAGGCCGTTGAGCGCCATCGCGCCCCACCAGCTCGGGCGGCGCAGCGGCGCGTACTGCTCGTCGGGGGAGGAGACCGCGACCTGCTCCTGCACGATCGCCCCGCCGGCGTAGGCGACGGCGGAGACGAAGGAGAGCAAGACGGACAACGCGAGGGCGCTCATGTACGGCTCCTCTGCGTCAGGCGCGGCCCTGAGGCCCCGCTCGGTGATCGGTCGGCTTCCATGAGCAACACTCTGCCGTCCCCGGTGCTTCCCGTCGTCGTACCTGAGCACCCAATGAGTCGTACTACCGATGGAGTAGGAGAGGGCCCTGATCATCCCCAGGGTGGGTGACGCCGGGTGGAGGAGCGGGCAGCCGGAATCCTAAGAACCCTGGTACTACTGCTGTTCGTGGACCTCGACCCCGATCTTGCCGCGCTCCGGCCGCTCGGCGGCTTCTTCGTGCTGCGGACGGTCCGACCGGCGGCCGGAGATCCGGGTGCGGCGCTGATCGACGAGCTGCCGACCCTCGCAAAGGCTTATAAAAATCCCAGGTCGGATGTTTATCGAGATGTCCTGACTTTCCGTGTCGAGGCTGTCGCGAGGGGTTTGCGGACCTCCGAGCTCCGGGTCGCGGCCTCCATCGCCCATCAGGCGCTGGCCGCGCGGCTCTGGTCCGTGGCCCTGGGCTGCGCCGTCCGGTACGGCGGCCTCCCGGATCTCGACCCCCGCCTGCTCCGCTGGGACACCGGGGCCGGCGCCCCCGACGACCTCTGGCTCACCGAGGTGCGCCCGCTGCCCGGCGGCGCCGATCCGGCCACGCTCACCGAGGCCGTCGTACACGGCCATCTCGAACCCCTGGAGGAGGCCGTGCGGGCCCGCTACGGCGTGGCCACCGGCCTGCTCCGGGGCAACGCGGGCTCCGCGCTGGCCGGGGCCGCACGGGAACTGGGCCGCTGGGCGCGTGCGAACAACCGTACGGATGCGGCCGCCCGGACCCGCGCCCTCACCGACGCCCTCTTCGCGCACCCCCGGCTGAGCGCCACCGGCACCCGCACCGGCCCGGCCTTCCGGCGGCGCAGCTGCTGCCTCTACTACCGGGTACCGGGCGGCGGGGTCTGCGGTGACTGTTGTTTCACACAACCACCGCGCTCTTCCCCGCGCGCCGCATCTGGGTGACCATGGACCAACCGGCCGTGGAGAGCGAGGGGTTGCGGGTGCGAGTCGGACTGCTGACCCGGGAGTACCCCCCGGACGTCTACGGCGGTGCGGGTGTTCATGTGGAGTTCCTCGCCCGGGAGTTGCGGCCCCTGGTCGACCTGGAGGTGCACTGCTGGGGCGAGGGCCGCGGGGTCGGCGTCGTCCGGCACCGCCCCTGGTCCGCCCTGGACACCGCCAACGACGCGCTGCGCACCTTCTCCGTGGACCTCGCCATGGCCGCGGGTCTCGAAGGCCGCGACCTGGTCCACTCCCACACCTGGTACGCCAACCTGGCCGGCCATGTCGCGAAGATGCTGTACGGCGTCCCGCATGTCGTGACCGCGCACTCGCTGGAGCCGCTGCGCCCCTGGAAGGCCGAGCAACTCGGCGGCGGATACGCCCTGTCCAGCTGGGCCGAGCGCAGCGCCGTCGAGGCCGCCGACGCCGTGATCGCGGTCTCCGGCGCCATGCGGGCCGACATCCTCGGCTGCTACCCCGCCCTGGATCCGGCCAAGGTTCACGTCGTGCACAACGGCATCGACACCGCCCTGTACCGGCCGGACCGCTCCACCGACGTGCTCGACCGGATCGGCATCGACCCGGGCCGCCCGTACGTGCTGTTCGTGGGCCGTATCACCCGGCAGAAGGGTGTGCCGCACCTGCTGCGCGCCGTACGGGACATCGACCCGGCCGCGCAGGTGGTGCTGTGCGCCGGGGCGCCGGACACACCCGAGATCGACCGGGAGTTCCGCGAGCTCTTCGAGGAGCTGAGCCGGGTCCGCGAGGGCGTGCACTGGATCCCCCAGATGCTGCCGCGCGCCGACGTCATCCAACTGCTCACGCACGCGGCCGTGTTCGCCTGCCCCTCGGTGTACGAACCGCTCGGCATCGTCAACCTGGAGGCGATGGCCTGCGGCACACCGGTCGTGGCGTCCCGGGTCGGCGGCATCCCGGAGGTCGTCGAGGACGGCAAGACGGGCCTGCTGGTCGATCTCGACGACGACTTCGAGGCGGGCCTGGCGCGGGCGCTGGACGCGGTCGTCGGCGACCGGGAGACGGCCCGGCGGATGGGCGAGGCCGGGCGCGAGCGTGCCGTCGGCGAGTTCGGCTGGGACGCGGTGGCCCGGCGCACGGTCCGGCTCTACGAGGAGATCCTCAAGCAGGCGTAATGACAGGCGTAACGAACAGGCCGCCTGTTCGACGCGATCCCGGTGCAGGCTTAGCGGATGTGCTCCCAGGGCAAGCATGGAGCACCAGGGTGAGGGGAGCGGCCATGCGTCGTGGTGGACCTTCGGTACTCGGGATCGTGCTGGCGGGTGGGGAAGGCAAACGCCTGATGCCGCTGACCGCCGACCGCGCGAAACCAGCTGTCACCTTCGGCGGGACATACCGTCTGGTCGACTTCGTTCTGTCCAACCTGGTCAACGCGGACGTGCTGCGCATCTGCGTGCTGACCCAGTACAAGTCGCACTCGCTGGACCGGCACATCACCACCACCTGGCGGATGTCCAGCCTGCTCGGCAACTACGTCACACCGGTACCGGCGCAGCAGCGGCTCGGCCCGCGCTGGTACCTGGGCAGCGCCGACGCGCTCCTGCAGTCCCTGAACCTCGTCAACGACGAACAGCCCGAGTACGTCGCGGTGTTCGGCGCGGACCACGTCTACCGCATGGACCCCCGGCAGATGCTCCAGCAGCACATTGAGGGCGGCGCCGGGGTCACGGTCGCGGGCATCCGCGTGCCGCGCGCCGAGTCCTCGGCGTTCGGTGTGATCAAGCCCGGCTCGGACGGGCAGACCATAGAGACCTTCCTGGAGAAGCCCGCGGACCCGCCGGGGCTGCCGGACGCCCCGGACACCGTGTTCGCCTCCATGGGCAACTACATCTTCAGCACCAAGACCCTGATCGAGTCGCTGCACCGGGACGCCGAGGACGACGACTCGGTGCACGACATGGGCGGCTCGATCCTGCCCCAGCTCACCGCCCGCGGCGAGGCCCAGCTCTACGACTTCGGCACCAACCACGTCCCCGGCGAGACCAGGAGCGACCGCGGCTACTGGCGGGACGTCGGCACGCTCGACGCGTACTACGACGCCCATATGGACCTGATCGCCGAGCGGCCGGCCTTCAACCTCTTCAACCGCAACTGGCCGATCTACACGCACTCCAACCAGCTCTCCCCGGCCCGGTTCAACGCCGGCGGCATGGCGAGCGAGTCCATCATCAGCGCGGGCTGCCTGATCCGCGGCCAGGTCACCCGGTCCGTGCTGTCACCGGGGGTGCGGGTCGACCCGGGCGCGGTGGTGCAGGGGTCGATCCTGCACGACAACGTCATCGTCGGACGCGGTGCGGTGGTGCGCGGCGCGGTCCTCGACAAGAACGTGGAGGTCCCGCCGGGCGCGACGATAGGCGTCAACCCGGAACGGGACGGGGAGCTGTACACCGTCTCCAAGGGCGGGATCATCGCCCTCGGGAAGGGCCAGCTGGTCACGTAACCCCCATCTTCTCGTCCGTGACGGGCCCGGCGCCGACCGCGCGCCGGGCCCGTCACGTGCGCGACGCGCTGCGCGCGAAAACCCCTCCTTACCGGGCTTTTCGGTCTTTCCCCCTCACGATGCAGACATCGATGTCGAGCTTCGGAGGTCATCCGACATGAGAGGGACCCGGCGCACACGGGTGTGCCTGGCCGGGGTGCTGACAGCGTCCGTGCTGTCCGGCACCCCCGCCGCAGTGGCCGCCGAACCGGCCGAAGGCCGACTCACCGACCTGGTGAACCCCTTCATCGGCACCCAGGACGAGGGCAACACCTTCCCCGGCGCGGCCGTCCCCTTCGGCATGGTGCAGCTCTCCCCGGACACCGGGCACAGCACCGGCTACGACTACTCCCAGCACCTGATCCGCGGCTTCTCCCTGGTCCACCTCTCGGGCGTGGGCTGCGCCATCGGCGGCGACCTGCCCGTCCTGCCCACCACCGGGGACGTGACCCGGACGGACTACGCCAAGTACGCCGCCGGGTTCAGCCACGGCGACGAGCAGGCGAGCCCCGGCTACTACCGCGTCGGCCTCGACTCCGGCATCCGGGCCGAGCTCACCGCGACCGCCCGCACCGGCGTCCAGCGCTACACCTTCCCGGCCACCGACCAGGCCAACGTCCTGCTCAACGCGGCCCAGTCGCTGCACAAGCCGGTCAGCGGCGAGATCGAGATCCTCGACGACCACACCGTCCGCACCAGGATCACCGGCCACGGCTTCTGCCGGGACACCGCCCCCTACACCGTCTACACGGTCACCCGCTTCAACCGCCCCTTCACCGCGTACGGCACCTGGAACGGCACCGCGATCACCCCCGGCTCCCGCACCGGAGCCGGCGGCGCCTACGTCCGCTTCGACACCACCCGGGACCGTACGGTCGAGGCGACCACCGCCCTGTCGTACGTCGACCCGCACGGCGCCGAGGTCAATCTGCGCACCGAGGGCGGACGTTCGTTCGACACGGTACGACGGCAGGCCCGGGACGCCTGGGAGCGACGGCTCGCCGACGTGCGCGTCCAGGGCGGCGACCCGACCCTGCGCCGCACCTTCTACTCCTCGCTGTACCGCACCTTCCTCGCCCCCAACGTCGGCAGTGACGCCGACGGCCGCTACACCGGCTGGGACCGCCGGATCCACCGGGCCAAGGGGTTCACCTACTACCAGAACTGGTCCCTCTGGGACACCTACCGCACCCAGGCCCAACTGCTCGCCCTGCTCGCGCCGCGCGAGGCCCGGGACATGGCGCTGTCGGTGCTGAAGGTCGACGAGGAGGGCGGCTGGCTGCCCCGGTGGGGCTACGGCACGGTCGAGACGAACATCATGACCGGCGACCCGGTCACCCCGTTCCTGACCACCGCCTACCAGCTGGGCCTGCTCAAGGGGCACGAGGAGCGGGCGTACCGGGCGCTGAGGAAGAACGCCGACGGCGTGCCGCCCGCCGCCAACCCCGGGATCGGCCGGGAGGCCAACGCCGAGTACCTCGCCGACGGCTTCGCGCCCTACCTCAAGGGCCGCCCGCACACCAAGGTCGGCGACTCCGACTACGACCACGGCGCCTCCGTCACCCTGGAGTACGCCCTGTCCGACGCGATGCTCGCCCAGATGGCCCGGGACCTCGGCCACGGCGCGGACGCGGCCCGCTATGCCACCCGGGCGCAGAACTACCGCACCGTCTTCGACCCCTCCACCGGCTTCTTCCGCGCCCGCGACGCCGCCGGCGCCTTCACCGGCAATCCCGACCCGGCCCGCGGCATCGGCTTCCACGAGGGCACCGCCTGGCAGTACCAGTGGCTGGTCCCGCAGGACCTGCCCGGCGTGATCTCCCTGATCGGCGGCGAGCAGGCCACCAACCGGCGGCTCGACTCCTTCTTCGCGTACGACAAGCTGCTCGCCGACCCCGCGAGGACCGCCCGCGAGGTCTGGGTGCACGGCAACGCGTACGCCTACTACAACGCGGCCGTCTACAACCCGATGAACGAGCCGGACCTCATCGCGCCGTACACCTACCTCTCCACCGGCCAGCCCTGGAAGACCACCGACGTGGTGCACGCGGCGCTGACCCTGTTCACCGACGGGCCGACCGGGATGACCGGCAACGACGACCTCGGCACCATGTCCGCGTGGAACGTGCTGTCGTCCATCGGCCTCTTCCCCGTCCAGCCGGGCTACAGCACCTGGGGCCTGTCCACCCCCGTCTTCGACCGGGTCGACGTCCGCCTCGACCGCCGTTACTGGCCGAGCGGCGGCTTCACGGTCACCGCGCCGGGCACCTCGGCCGCCGACCGCTACATCCAGCGGGCCCGCACCGACGGAACCGACTACCGCCGGACGTATCTGACGACCGGTTCGCTGCGCTCCCTGCGATCGCTGGCGTTCACGGTCGGCTCGCGCCCGTCAGAGTGGGGTACGTCACCCGAGGCGGCGCCACCGGCGCTGAGGTGACCTCAGGTGTCCCTTGAGTCCCGCCTCTTTCGGAGGGGGCGGGACTTAATCTGCTGTTAACTGAGCGTAGCGTGATCGTACTTGACCGTAATCATGAGTCGGCGTTTGACTGCTGATCCACCCTCCGTCGACACGAGGCACCCTCTTTGATGACTGCGACTGCTGATCTGCTCGCCCCTCTCGATCTGGCGTTCTGGAACATCGAGTCCGACCGGCACCCGATGCACCTCGGCGCGCTGGGCGTCTTCTCGGCGCACTCGCCGACCGCCGGCGCCCACGCCGCCGATCTGCTCGCGGCCCGCGCCGCCGCCGTGCCCGGACTGCGCATGCGCATCAGAGACGTCTGGCAGCCACTGGCGTTCGGCGGCGCCGCCCGGGAGACCGACCCGGACTTCGACCCCCTGAACCACGTCCGGCTGCACGCCCCGACCGCCGACTTCCAGACCGTCGCCGGCCGCCTCATGGAACGCCCGCTGGAGCGCGGCCGGCCGCCGTGGGAGGCGCATGTGCTGCCCGGCGAGGACGGCGTCTCCTTCGCGGTGCTGTTCAAGTTCCACCACGCCCTCGCCGACGGGCTGCGCGCCCTCAAACTGGCCGCCGGGGTCATGGACCCCCTCGACCTGCCCGAGCGCACCGCCCGCGCGATCGAGCCGCCGCGCCCGATGATCGCCCTGCCCGACGTCCGCAAGGTGCCCGAGCTGGTGCGCGGCGCCCTCTCCGACGTGGGCCGGGCCCTGGACATCGGCGCCTCCGTCGCCCTGTCCGCGCTCGGGGTGAGCTCCTCGGCCGCCCTGAAGTCCGAACCCACCGGCACCCGCTCCATCGCCGGGGTCGACCTCGACATCGACGACGTGCACCGCGTCCGCAAGGCCGTCGGCGGCACCGTCAACGACGTCCTGATCGCCGTCGTCGCCGGCGCCCTGCGCCGCTGGCTCGAAGAGCGCGGCGAGGGCACCGAGGGCGTCGCCCCGCGCGCCCTCATCCCCGTCTCCAAGCGCCGCCCGCGCACCGTCGCCCCACAGGGCAACCGGCTCTCCGGCTACCTGATACGGCTCCCGGTCGACGACCCCGACCCGCTCGCCCGCCTCGGCCGCGTCCGCACGGCGATGGTCCGCAACAAGGACGCCGGCCCCAACCGGGGCGCCGGTGCCGTCGCCCTGCTCGCCGACCATGTGCCGGCGCTCGGGCACCGGCTCGGCGGGCCGCTCGTCGGCCAGGCCGCCCGGCTCTGGTTCGACATCCTCGTCACCAGCGTCCCGCTGCCCGGCCTGGGCCTGCGCCTCGGCGGCCACCCCCTCACCGCCGTCTACCCCCTGGCCCCGCTCGCCCCCGGCCAGTCCCTCGCCGTCGCCATCTCCACCTACCGCAACCAGGTCCACTACGGCCTCGTCGCCGACGCCACCGCCGTCCCCGACCTCGACGTCCTCGCCCGCGCGGTCACCGACGAGGTCGACTCCCTGATCGCGGTCTGCGACACCTGACGACCGGCCGACGGCGGGGCGCGCCGCGCTGCCGCGCCCCCGTCCGCGGCAGCGGCGCCGTGCACCAGACGGGGTCCGCCACGGCGGGGTGGCGCGCACCCCGGCGCGCCGCCCGCGGTTCGTCATGGCGGCGACAGGTTCGGTGAAGGCGGCAGACGGTTGTGTTACCCGCCCTCGCTTCGTCAAGGCGGGGGTTAGTTCAGCGTCGGCGGAGACGGTTTGCGGCGGCGGTTCGCGGGTTGTGGCCCGTGGACCGGCGTGCATCGTGCCGCGCACGGCGGTGGCGGTGACGGTGTCGGCGACTGGCGGATTGTGGCGGCGGCTCGCGGTTCGTGACCGCCTCGGGCGGTGGGCGTTATGCCGCGCACGGTTCGTGGAAGGCGTGTCGGTGCTGGTGTCGGCGGTGCACAGCCCGCGGCTCCGGTCGCCGTTCGGACGGGCGGGTGCCGACGGACGACTGCGGCCGTGCGGCGAACAGCGCGCGCCCGCCCAAGACCGCTGCCCGCGTACATCGAACCCGCTACCGCTCATGCGAACGGCGTGCCGAATGACGATCTACCTCCCCGCGCACACGAACCACGGGCCGCACGCCGCCACCGCACCCTGATCCGCGGCCCCGGAGAGGCGGGCCTTCTCGGGGCCGTCCGTCATCCGTCATTCGGGCGGGTTTGGTCCTGGGGCCCGGTGCTCCGTAAAATTCCCCGTTCGAAAGCGGGCGCGAGTCGGAGCGCCGGTGGTGGATCAGGGAAGCGGCAGCGCGATGACGGTGACACAGGACGGCTCGACGGCCGAGGACGCGGTGGACGCGGTGGTCCACGGCCCCGGCATCGACCCCGAGCGGCTCGCGGTCTGCCTCGGCGTGCTCGAGGAACTGGACAAGCTGGACGTCGACCACCCGGACGCCATCACGGTGCGCCGGGCCACGGCCGGTGTCTACCGCACGGTGAAGCAGCGCCGCCGCCAGGACCGCCGCGCCGCCAAGACCGCCCACGACAAGGCGGTCACCGAGGCCACCGCGACCGGCTCCGCGCAGCGCATCGACGACGAGACCGAGGGCCTGCTGCCCTCCTCGCAGACCGAGGAGGGCCGGGTCGCGGGGATACTCCAGCGCCCGCGCTCCTGCTACACCTGCAAGACCCGCTATGTCGAGGTCGACTACTTCTACCACCAGCTCTGTCCGGACTGCGCCCGGCTGAACCGCGCCAAGCGCGACGCCCGCGCCGACCTGACCGGCAAGCGCGCCCTGCTCACCGGCGGCCGGGCCAAGATCGGCATGTACATCGCGCTGCGGCTGCTGCGCGACGGCGCGCACACCACGATCACCACCCGCTTCCCCAAGGACGCCATCCGCCGCTTCACGGCGATGGACGACTCGGCGGACTGGCTGCACCGGCTGGAGGTCGTCGGCATCGACCTGCGCGACCCGGCGCAGGCCGTCGCCCTGGCCGAGCGGGTGGCCGAGGCGGGGCCGCTCGACATCCTGGTCAACAACGCGACCCAGACCGTACGCCGGCTGCCCGCCGCCTACGCCGCCCTGGTCGACGGCGAGAGCGCCCCGCTGCCCGCCGGTGAGCTCCCCGCCCACCATGTCATCGGCGCCTTCAACTCCGGCGCCGTCGACGGCATCGCCGCGCTGCCCATCGGCACCAGCGGCCTCGACGCCCAGAAGGTCGCCGACCTCGCGCTCGTCGCCGGCAACGCCAGCGTCGCCCGGCACCTCGACGGCACCGCCATCGACGCGGGCGGACTCGTCCCCGACGTCGTCGACAGCAACACCTGGGTGCAGACCATCGACCAGATCTCCCCGGTGGAGCTCCTGGAGACCCAGCTCTGCAACTACACCTCGCCGTTCATCCTGATCAGCGCGCTGCGCCCGGCCATGGCGGCGGCCGCGAAGAGGGCGGCGCGCGGCCGGTCGTACGTGGTGAACGTCTCGGCGATGGAGGGTGTCTTCGGCCGTGGCTACAAGGGCGCCGGGCACCCGAACACCAATGCGGCGAAGGCGGCCATGAACATGGTCACCCGGACCAGCGCGGTGGAGATGTTCGAGTCCGACGGGATCCTCATGACCTCCGTCGACACCGGCTGGATCACCGACGAGCGCCCGCACTTCGACAAGCTGCGGCTCGCCGAGGAGGGCTTCCACGCACCCCTGGACCTGATCGACGGCGCGGCCAGGGTCTACGACCCGATCGTGCGCGGCGAGGACGGCGAGGACGTGTACGGCGTCTTCCTGAAGGACTACGCGCCGGGCAAGTGGTGACCCCCGCTTAATCGTTGGCGGCCTCCGGCACCGGCGCCCTACTGTTCAGGCAGGCGCCGGTGTGCCCGGTGCGCAGGTCACGCGTACTTCGTGGTTCGATCCCATACGGGCCCACCCAGGGGCCCGTCGCCCGTCGGGGGCAGCCGCGTTGCCGACTCGATCTCGGGCACAGCCGACCGCTATCGCGCGGTGTGCGCCGCTCTCACCCGGGTGCCGCCGTCCACCACCAGGTCGGCTCCGGTGACCCACGCGGCGGCGTCCGACGCCAGCCACAGCACGGCACCCGCCACGTCCCCGGGCTCACCGATCCGTCCCATCGGCAGCCCCCGGGCGATCTCCGCCTCCCGCGGCTCCCACATGAACCGCGCCATCTCCGTGCGCACCAGCCCCGGCGACACCGAGTTCACCCGCACCCGGGGTGCCAGTTCCCCCGCCAGCTGCTGGGTCAGATGCAGCAGCGCGGCCTTGCTGGTGCCGTACGCGCCGACGTCGGGGCCGACATGGGCCGCGCCCTCCGTGCAGATGTTGACCACCGAGCCGCCGTGTTCCCGCATCCAGCCCCGCCACGCGCACTGCGTCAGCCGCAACGGCGCCTCGACGTTGACGGTGAACGCCTCCCGCCACACCCCGAGGTCGGCGTCCATGAGCGGTCCGTACGGGCGGTTCGTCGCGGCGTTGTTGACGAGGATGTCCAGCCGCCCGAACCGGTCGAGCGCCAGCCGGGTCAGCTCCCGGGCGTGCTCCGGCTCCGCCACACTGCCGGCCAGGCCGATGCCGCCCAGCTCCGCGGCCGTCCGCCGCACCTCGCCGGCGTCCCGCGCGCTCACGCACACCAGTGCCCCGGCCGCCGCCAGCGCCTCGGCGACCGCCCGCCCGATCCCGCGCGTGCCGCCGGTGACGACGGCCGCCCTGCCCCTGAGCCCGTACGACGACGTCATCGCCGTACCGTCTCATGACGAACCGTCAGTCGACAGCCCCGAGGCGGGAGTTGCGGGCCGCGACCAGTTCGAGCACGGTCCGCCAGTCCTCCAGGACACCCGCGTCGAAGCTCGCGCCGCGGCTCTCCTCGTCGGCCTGGCGCAGCCGCAGGACGTCGTCGTCGGCGGGGACGCCGTCGCCGCGGACCAGGTGGTAGACGCGCTCCCCGAGCAGGTGCCGTACGGCGTGCGCGGCGCCGTCGGCGGGGCCCAGCAGTTCCTCGATGCCGTGCACCAGGCCCGCCACCTGGAGTTCCTTGTCGGCGGGGCGGCCACGGCGCAGCAGGGCCGCGGTGCGCAGGGCGCGCTGGTGCCGGCAGGCGTACAGCAGATCCATCAGCTCCTCGACGCTGCGCAGCTCCATGCGTCAGTCCTTCCGCGAGACAGCCGTTGTCCTGCGCCATCGGATCATGTCGAGTTTTCGACCCGGCCAACGCAACCTGAACTGCGCAGCCTGTGAAGGGAGCGGGGGCCCACGGTTTCGAAGGTGTGTTCGTTCGGCTAGGCCGAGCGGGTGGACCGTAAACGGGGCATGATGTTACGAACGGGTGTATTTCGGGGCCGCTGAAGTGCGGAGCGACTCGCGATAGTTACAGCTTGTTTGCACTCCCTATCGAGCGGACCTGCGCTCATTTGGTTAATCTAGGGGGGACGGACAGCAGTACGGGGTCCCACCCACACCCACGGTCCGTCCCGGGACAAGCCGGAAGACAACGGCCTGCTCTCTTCTGAGTTACCGGCGCCACCGCGTCCGAACTGGCCTTCCATCCAGACCCGCGCGGGCGCCCGGCACCGGTACGCAGACCGTCCGGTACGCCCCGAGGGTGACCGACACATAAGGAGTGCGCGGTGACACCGGAGAAGACGAATCGCGAGCAGCGCCCCAAGGAACGCACGGAGCGCGCCGGCAGCAGGCCCGGACAGCTCGGCAGCCTCGACGTGTGGGCCCGGTCCGCCCCGATCCGCCTCGCGGGTTACGAGGAGGACCTCGCCGAGCCCCACATCCTGCCCAGCGTGGACTGACCAGCCGGTCAGTTCCGTCGCGATCGCCGACGCGCATGGGCGTGCGAGACTCACGCCCATGCTGATCAGAGAAGCCACCGCGGCCGACTGGCCGCAGATCTGGCCCTTCTGGCACCGGATCGTCGCCGCCGCCGAGACGTACGGATGGGACCCCGACACCTCGGAGGAAGCGGCCCGCGCCTTGTGGATGAGCCCGGCGAAGCGTGTCTACGTCGCCGAGGACCCCACCGGCGCCGTCGTCGGCTCCGCCTACCTCACCCCGAACTACGGGGGCCCCGCCGCCGGCGTCGCCAACGCCGGCTTCATGGTCGATCCGGACCGGGGCGGCCAGGGCATCGGGCGCGCGCTCGCCGAGCACGTCCTCGCCGAGGCCCGGGCGCACGGCTACCGGGCGATGGTCTTCAACGCCGTCGTCGAGACCAACCCAGCCGTGGCCCTGTGGACCTCCCTCGGCTTCACGATCCTCGGCACGGTCCCGCGGGCCTACGACCACCCCCGGCACGGGCCGGTCGGCCTGCACATCATGTACCGCGCCCTGTGAGCCGCGTCAGGCTTCGCTGTTCCGGGCCAGCGGGGGCGTCGACCCCAAGGGCCGGCCGGGCTCAGTCGAGCGGCGCCGTCCGCTGCCACGGCCGCAGCGTCTCCAGCTGCCCGGCCACCTCCAGCAGCACCGCCTCCGAACCCGGCCGCCCCACCAGCTGTACGGCGCAGGGGGCGCCCGAGGGCAGCGAGCCGAACGGCACCGACATCGCCGGCCAGCCGGTGAGGTTCCAGGGCGGGGTCAGCGGCGAGTAGTTGGTGTTGACCAGCACGTTGCGCAGCCAGCCGCGCTCGTGCCAGGGGCCCGCCTTGGGGGAGCGGCGGGCCAGGGCCGGGGCGAGCACGACATCGTGCTCCGCGAAGAACGGGGCGAGCCGGGCCCGCAGCCGCTCACGCGAGTCGCCGCCCCGCACGCTGCCGAGGAAACGGCGTCCGAGGGCCGCGTGCACCCGGGTCCGCCGGGTCAGCAGCGCCGGATCCAGCGCGGCCGCGTCCACCGCCGTCCCCGCGGTCCAGTGCCGCAGCGAGGTGATGCTCAGCGACATCGGATACGGCGGCTCGGCGGGCCGCGGCCGGTGCCCGGTGCCGGCCAGCAGACCGGCCGCCTCGCGTACCGCGTTCGTATACGGCTTGGTCACGCTCACCCCGGCCAGCGGGCTGCGCACCGACACGGCGATCTTGTACGACGGGCGCTGCTCCGCGCTCTCGAACCCGTTCTCCGCCAGGACCGAGAGCATCAGCCGGGCGTCCTCGACGGTGGTCGCGAGCGGCCCGTTCTCCGACATGCCGAACCAGTCGCCGTTGCCGATCCCGGCCGGGACCACCCCGAACCCCGGCTTGATCGTGACCAGGCCGCAGTTGGCCGCCGGGATGCGCAGCGAGCCCATGCCGTCGTTGCCCAGCGCGATCGGCACCATCCCGGCGGCGACCGCGGCGGCGCTGCCGCCCGAGGAGCCGCCGGCGTTGCGCGCGGTGTCCCACGGGTTGCGCGCGGTGCCGTGCACGCCCTCGGTGGTGCCGAAGACGCACAGTTCGGGCACGTTCGTCAGCCCGACGACCACCGCGCCCGCCGCCCGCAGCCGGGCCACGGTGACATGGTCGGCGTCGGCCGGGGTGTCCGGCGTGGCGGCGGAACCGTCCCGGTGCGCCTCACCCCGCACCGCCAGATTGTCCTTGACGGCCACCGGCACACCGGCAAGGGGGAGTTCGGCGAGATCGGCGCGCGCCGCGACCTCGTCCGCCTCCGCCGGCGCCGCGTCGGCCCGGACCTTCCGGAACGCGCCGATCCGCCCGTCCAGCCGGGCGATCCGCTCCAGATGCCCGGCCACCACCTCCCGGGGGGTGACCCGCTTCTCGCGGACGGCGGCGGCGATCTCGGCGGCGGTCCGGCCGGTCCAGCTGGTCACGGGTGCTCCTAGGGGTACGGAAAGGGGCCTACTCGTCGGTATGAAAGGGCACTCTGCCCCGTTACCGGCCGCGCGTCGAGAGCGGGGACCGCGGGGGCCGAGGTCGGACGCCGTGCCAGGCGGAACTCGGTCCACGCACTTTCTTCGCAGATCATCCGATCACTGACTCAACTCCCGCACATGCACGCCCCATTGACAGGCCTCTGGGCCCGCTCAATCATCAGACATCCGATGAATGGAGCCGCGCATGAGCATGTCTCCTGTTCCAAGACGCCAGGTCCTCGGGGTCGCGGCCGGTGCCGCCGCGGCGAGCGCCCTCTCCCTCTCCGCGACGGCCGAGGCACAGGCCGCCGAACCGGCCGGCGCGAGGAGCGGCGGGGGAGCGGACGGAGCGGCCGCAGCCTCCTGGGTTCCCGTCCCCGACCCGGTCCCCGTCCCGCTCGACTCCCTCTACGACAACGACGGCATCGACACCGCCGCCGCCCGGGGCGGTGACTTCGACGGCTCCGGCTACACCTTTCCCGGCGAGGAGCTCCCGGCCGGCCGGGTCGAGGTCGACGGCATCCCCTTCGACTTCCCCGCCGCGGCCGCGGGCGCCAGGAACAACGTTGTCGCGCGGGGCCAGCGCATCGATCTCCCCCCGGGCCACTACCTCTCGGCCGTCTTCCTGACCGCCGGCAGCTACGGCAACGCCTCCGGCACGGCCACCGTCCACTACGCCGACGGCACGACCACCACCGCGGGGCTGAGCGGCGGCGACTGGTACGCGGTGGGCGGTCCGCTGGCGGCGCCGTACCGCTACCGGCCGGACGGCTCCAAGGACGAGCACGGCGTCGGGATCGGCACCTCGGAGGTGTGGACCGACCCGCGGCGCGAGGCGGTCGCCCTGACCCTGCCGGTCACCGATCCGGCCGAGGCCGGCAAGACCTCCCTGCACGTCTTCGCGCTCTCCCTCCAACCCGCGGCGCAGGGCAGGGCGTTGGTCCTGCGCGACGCCCGCTCCACCAGCTCCCTGCTGGCCGCCACCGGCGCCCAGAGCGTCGAGGCCACCGTCGTCAACGCGGGTACCGTCCCGATCCTGGCCGGCGACGCGGTGTCCGTCCGCGTGGCCGTCCCCGGTGCCCGCACCGTCGAGCCCGCCCGCGTCCGCCGCCTCGACCCCGGCGAACAGGCCCGCGTCCGCGTCGGCATCCGCAACCGCACCGGCACCGCGCCCGGCACCGAGCAGGACGGCACGGTCGGTGTCCACGGCCGTGGCGGCCACATCACCTCGGCCCGGCGCACGTTGACGCTCGGCACCGCCGACTACCGGCCCACCGAGACCTCGTTGGCCGGCCACCGGGCGCCGTACTGGTTCAACGACGCCAAGTTCGGCATCTTCATCCACTGGGGCGTCTACTCGGTGCCCGCCTGGGCGCCGGTCGGGGTGCAGTACGCCGAGTGGTACTGGGACCAGATGCAGGACCCGAACAACCCCACCTACACCTATCACCGGAACACCTACGGCGAGGACTTCGCCTACGACGACTTCATCCCCAGGTTCACCGCCGAGAAGTTCGACCCGCGCGCCTGGGTGGAGCTGTTCCGGGACGCCGGCGCCCAGTACCACGTGCTGACGTCCAAGCACCACGAGGGCTTCGCCCTGTGGGACACCAAGGTCTCCGACCGCAACGCCGTGAAACTGGGCCCCCGACGGGACCTGGTCAAGGAACTGTTCGCCGCGTCCCGGCGCCACACGCCCGAACTCCACCCCGGCCTCTACTTCTCCATGCCCGAGTGGTTCAACCCCGACAGCCCCTGGATGGGCCACGCCCCGCGCAACCCGTACACGCTGGAGCCGCTGCCGTACACCGGGTACACGGCGGGCAAGGACTACGTGAAGGACTTCCAGGCCCCGCAGATGCTCGAACTGATCCACGGCTACGACCCGGAGATCATCTGGTGCGACATCGGCGGCGCGAACGACAGCGTCGACGTCCTCGCCGAGTACTTCAACCACGCCAAGAACCGCGCCCGCCCGGTGGACGTGACCGTCAACGACCGCTCGGGCATCGGCTTCCACGACTACACGACCCCCGAGTACACGACGTACGCGGACACGGTCGTCGCCAAGTGGGAGGCCAGCCGCGGCCTGGACCCCCGCAGCTACGGCTACAACAGCGCGACCCCGGACGACGCCTACATGACCGCCGAGGAGATCGTGCACAGCCTGGTCGACATCGTCTCCAAGAACGGCAACTTCCTGCTGGACATCGGCCCGCGCGCCGACGGCACCATCCCGGAGATCATGCAGACCCGCTTGCGCGAGACCGGCGCCTGGCTCGCGGTCAACGGCGAGGCGATCCACGGCACGACGTACTGGTCGCGCATGGCCGCACTCGGCGAGGACCTGCGGTTCACGGTCCGCACGAACGAGGCGTTCTACATCCACTCCCTGACCCGGCCGGGCGCCCGGCTCACCGTCGAGGCACCGGTGCCGGTCCGCAGCGGCGACAAGGTGACCATGCTCGGCCACGACCGGCCGCTGACCTGGACCGTCCGCGACGGTGCCCTGGTCGTCGACGTACCCGAGGCGGCCCGGCGGGCGGGACGGCATGTCTGGGTGTTCAAGGTGGAATGGCATGGGTGAGCTCAGGAGGAGACTGCTGCGGCTGTTCGGGCTCGCGGCGGCGCTGACCCTGCTCGCGACCCCGGTCCCGGCGGTCGCGCAGGAGCGACAGCAGACCCCGGTCACCGTGCCCGCGCTGACCGACTGGACGCCGGAGCAGGGGAGTTACGCGTTCGGCCCCGGGACCCGGCTGGTCGCCTCCGGCGCCGCCGGCCGCAGGGTCGCCGACACCCTCGCCGACGATCTCCGCACGGCCGGACACGGGGCGGTCCCGGTCGTCACGGGCGCCTCCCGCCCCGGCGACATCGTGATCGACGTCCGCCCCTCCGCCGGGCCCACGCTGGGCGCCGAGGGCTACGAACTCCGCTCCGGCCGCGAACTGTCCCTCACCGGCGCGACCGAGACCGGCGCCTTCTACGGCACCCGCACCCTCCTCCAGCTCCTCGCCCAGGGCGACCGGATCCCGGCCGGACACACGGTCGACGTACCGCGCTACCGCGAACGGGGCGTCGGCGTCTGCGCCTGCTACATCCACGTCTCCCTGCCCTGGCTGGAGAACCTGGTCCGCGAGATGGCGTACCACAAGCTCAACCAGCTGCTCCTGGAGCTGAAGGTGAAGAGCGACGCCCATCCCGAGGCGAACACCTGGGGCTACTACACCAAGGACGAGATACGACGGCTGGTCGCCCTCGGCGACCGCTACCACGTCGAGATCATCCCCGAGATCAACTCCCCGGGCCACATGGACCCGTGGATCGAGAACCGCCCCGACCTGCAACTGACGGACTCCGACGGCGTGAAGCAGCCCGCCCGGCTCGACGTCACCCGGCCGGAGGCCTTCGACTACTACACCGGCCTCATGGACGAGTACGCCCAGGTCTTCACCGCGAAGTCCTGGCACATGGGCGCCGACGAGTACATGCTCGGCTCGGACTACGCCAAGTACCCGCAGATGCTCCAGTACGCGCGGGACAGGTACGGCCCCGGCGCCACCCCGCAGGACGCGTACGTCGACTTCGTCAACCGCGTCCAGGCCTACGCGGCGGGCAAGGGCAGGCACCTGCGCATCTGGAACGACGGCCTCACCGGAGCCAACACCGTCCCGGTGGCGGCCGGGACGACCGTGGAGCACTGGCTGAACGTGGCCGTGAAACCGAGCGCGCTCATCGCCCAGGGCTACCCGGTGATGAACGCCTCGTACTCCCTCTATCTCGTCCGCGGCGGCTTCCACAGCGACACCGAGGCGCTCTACGACCAGAGTTGGGACCCCCGCTCCTTCGAGGGCGAGAAACTCACCTCCGCCACCGGCATCACCGGCGCGAAGATCAGCCTCTGGCCCGACAACGGCCGCGGCGAGACCGAGAACGAGGTGGCCACCGAACTCTGGCCCGCCCTGCGCCACATCGCCCAGGCCACCTGGGGCGCCCCGCATCCGGACGCCACCTACGCCGAGTTCACCGCGCGCGGCACGGCCGTCGGACACGCACCGGGGTGGCGGGACCTGACGACGGTACCGGTGGCCGACGGGACGTACACCTTCCGCGCGGACGGGCTGTCGTACACCCTGTCCGTGCTCCGCACGGCGGACGGCTACGCGACCCTGCGCGGGGCCGGCGGCTGCCTGGAGATGAGCGGGGGCAGGCTCACGCTCAACGTCCCGCTCCAGCCCGGCATCGAGGCGACCTGGGCGCCCTGCGACAGCACGAACACCCTGCAGCGCTGGGAGTTGGAGCCCGCGGCCGACGGCTACCACCTGATCAACGCGATCACCCGCATGGCGCTGTCCGTGACCGACGACGGCCGACCGGTCCAGTACCCGCCGGACCAGCGCACCCCCGCCCTCTGGCACCTCTCCTGACCCGAGGAGCACCCCCATGGATCTCTCCAGGCGCGTCTTCGTCGCCTCGGCAGCCACCCTGGCGGTGACGGCAGGCCTCCCGGCCCTCCCCGCCACCGCCGCGGACCCCGACCTCTCCCGTATCCCCGTCACCCCCGACGACACCCCGGCCGACCTGGTCCGCAAGGCCTCCCAAGTCCGCCCCACCGCACGGCAGACCGCCTGGCAGGCACTGGAACGCACCGCCTTCCTGCACTTCGGCGTGAACACCTTCACCGGCCTGGAGTGGGGCACCGGCGACGAGAACCCGAACGTCTTCCAGCCGACCGGCCTCGACACCGACCAGTGGGCCCGGGCCCTGCGCGACGGCGGCTTCCGCCTCGCCATCCTCACCGTCAAACACCACGACGGCTTCGTCCTCTACCCGTCCCGCTACACCGACCACACCGTGGGATCGAGCAGTTGGCGGGACGGCCACGGCGACGTCCTCCGCTCCTTCGCGGACTCCATGCGCCGGTACGGCCTGAAGGTCGGTGTCTACCTCTCCCCGGCCGACGAGAACCAGTACCTGCACGGCGTGTACGCCAACGGCAGCGCACGGTCCGCCCGTACGATCCCGACCCTGGTGGACGGCGACAGCCGCTCCCCGTCCCGCTTCCTCACCCTCGACGCCACCGACTACGGCGCCCACATGCTCAACACCCTCTACGAGGTCCTCACCGAGTACGGCCCGGTCGACGAGGTCTGGTTCGACGGCGCCCAGGGCCACATCCCGCCGGGCAAGGTGGAGAACTACGACTGGGACAGCTGGTACACGCTGGTGCGCACCCTCGCCCCCGACGCGTCCATCGCCGTCACCGGGCCCGACGTCCGCTGGGTCGGCAATGAGGGCGGCCTCGCCCGCGAGGACGAGTGGAGCGTCCTCCCGGTCAAGGAGAACCAGTACGGCCGCACGGACTGGGCCCTCTCCTACGACACCGCCGACGAGGGCAGCCGTGCGGCCCTGGTCACCGCCCAGCCGAAGACCGACTACCTGCAGTGGTGGCCGGCCGAGTGCGATGTGTCGATCCGCGACGGCTGGTTCTACCACGCCGACCAACAACCCAAATCCGTCGACGACTTGACCGAGATCTACTTCGGCTCGGTCGGCCGCAACGCCGTCCTCCTGCTCAACGTCCCACCGGACACCGACGGCCTGCTGCACGCCACGGACGTCGTCCGGCTCCGTGAGTTCCGGGAGCGGGTGGACCGGGAACTGCCCGCCGACCTGACCCGGGGCGCGCGGCGATCCGTGACACCGGGCGGGGTGACCGTGGACCTCGGCCGCGAGCTGGACGTGGACCGTGTCCGGCTGGCCGAGGACATCCGGTTCGGGCAGCAGGTGGAGAGCCTTGTGGTCGAGGCGTACACGGCGGGCGCCTGGTCCCCGGTGGCCACGGCCGGCACGGTCGGCGCGAGCCGGATCCTGCGGCTGACGGAGCCGGTCCGCGCACGGCGCTGGCGGGTACGGGTCACGGCGGCGCGGGCGGGGGTGCGGATCGCGGAGTTCGGGCTGTACCGGTCGTCGGTCTAGGAGCGGGTGGCCGGTGCCGTGCTGCCCCGGAGGGCGAGGCGCGGCACCGGTACCCGTACCGCCCGGGCCGCGCCCCCGTCCAGCAAGGACGTCAGTTCACGGGCGGCCGTGCGGCCGAACTCGGTGCTGTCGCGGGAGAGGGCGGAGAGCCAGGGCTTGACCATGCGGCAGAGGGCGGAGTCCTCCCAGGAGACGACGGAGATGTCGTCGGGGACGGAGTAGCCGAGTTCGGCGGCCGCGGCGACGCCGGCGACCGCCATCACGTCGTTGTCGTAGATGAGGGCGGTCGGGGGCGGGGTGGTGCGCAGGACGCGGCGGGTCACGGCGGCGCCCTCGGCGTCGGAGTAGTCGGTGGTGACCGAGCGGACCTCGGACAGGCCCCGGCCCTCCGCCTCGGTGCGCAGGGTACGGATCCGGCGCTGGGTGTGGGCGAGGCCGGGCAGGCCCGCGATGTGCACGATCCGGCGATGGCCGAGTGCGGTCAGCTCGTCGACCACGGAGGCCATCGCGGCCGCGTCGTCGGCCCAGACCGTGGACAGTCCGGGATGGCGTTCGTCGGGGGCGCCGCCGATCACCACGGCGGGCAGGCCGAGTTCGTCGAGGAGGTCGGGGCGGGGGTCGTCGGCGCGGGGGTCGACCACCAGGATGCCGTCGACCCGGTGCTCGGCCCACCAGCGGCGGTAGACCGCGCACTCGTCGGCCACGTCCTCCGCCATCTGGAAGAGCAGGCCCAGGTGGCGTTCGGCGAGCACCTCCTGGATGCCGGAGACCAGTTGGAGGAAGAAGGAGTCCACGCCGAGCGAGTGCGCGGGGCGGGCGAGGACGAAGCCGACGGTGGCCGCGCCCTCGCCGGACAGGGCGCGGGCGGCCGTGCTGGGCCGCCAGCCGAGCTGTTCGGCCACCCGGTGGACCCGGGCCCGGGTGGTCTCGGAGACCCCGGGACGGCCGTTGAGCGCGAAGGAGACCGCGCTCTCGGAGACTCCGGCCCGGCGCGCGATGTCCTTCATCGTCGGCCGGCGCGCGGGGGTGCGTTTCTCCGCCAACTCACTTCCTCATTCGGTCGGGACCGTGAACCGCTAATGCGCTTGAGTGGCAACACCCTAAAGCGTATTAGTGATCTGCCGCAATGCGCTGGCAACACCTTTCTGAGCAGGGGTTTTGAGTCACTAATGACTTTAGCTGTGCCGAATCCATTGACGCGGCGCGGAAACGGCATGCAAGGTCTGGCGCGGCACCTCAGACCGCCGCCGCAAATCCGACCCCGCCGCAAAGGAGCAACGGACCATGCGCATCTCCCGCAGAGCCTTCGCCCTCGCCGCTGCCGCCGTCCTCGCCCTGCCGCTGAGTGCCTGCGGTTCCGGGGAGGACGGCGGCGGATCCTCCGACGCCTCGGGCAAGGTCGAGGGCGACATCACCTTCCAGACCTGGAATCTGCGCGCGAACTTCAAGTCGTACTTCGAGGGCGTCATCGCGGACTTCGAGAAGAAGTACCCCGACACCCATGTCAAGTGGATCGACCAGCCGGCCGAGGGCTACGCCGACAAGATCAGTGCCGACGCGGCCGGCGGCACCCTCCCCGACGTCGTCAACGTCTCCCCGGACCTGGTCGCCCCGCTCGCCAAGGCGGGCCTCGCCCTCGACCTCGACAAGGCCGCGGCCAAGTACAGGCCCGAGTATCTGGACGGGGCCTGGGCCAGTCATCAGATACCGGGGATGACCGGGACGTACGCCTTCCCCTGGTACCTGAACACCGGGCCGCTCTTCTACAACAAGTCCCTGTTCGAGCAGGCCGGCCTCGACCCCGAGCAGCCGCCGACGACGTACGACGACCTCTTCGCCGACGCGCTGAAGATGGCGCGGCAGAGCGACGGCAAGGTCGCCACCCTCGCCAACGTGCCGACGATCGAGGACTTCGGGCGCTACGGCGTGGAGCTGATGAACAAGGCGGGGACCGGGTTCGCCTTCAACGACACCAAGGGCGTCGAACTGCTCACCAAGTACAAGGAGTTGTACGACGCCAAGGCGCTCGACCCGCAGGCGCTGACCGCGACCCCGGAGTCCTCCGGCAAGAAGTTCCTCACCGGGGCCGTCGCCATGAACCCCGGCAGCGCCCTGGACCTGGACAACTTCAAGAAGCAGGCGCCGACCCTGTACAAGAACATCGGCATCACCGACCAGATCACCAGCACCGGGCACGTCAACATGTACGTGATGGGCGTGATGGTCAACACGAAGACCAAGCACACCCCGGCCGCCGTCGCCTTCGCGCACTTCGTGACCGACGCGCGGAACCAGATGTCCTTCGCCAAGCAGGTCGCCATCTTCCCCAGCACCGCCGGCTCCCTGGACGACCCGTACTTCACCAAGGAGGACGGCACCGACGTGACCCGGGTTCGGATCGCCGCCGCCAAGTCCCTGAAGAACGCGGTCAACTACACGCCGGTGCTGTTCAGCGACCAGATGAAGACCGCGCTGCGCAACGAGGTCGCCAAGGCCTTGCAGGGCAAGGAGAGCCCCGAGGCGGCCCTCGACAACGCTGTCAAGGCCTGCGACACCCTGCTCCGGCAGCAGGGGTGACGCGGATGGCCGGTGTCTCGCGGGTGCGGCGTCAACTGCCCACCAGCCCCTGGTTGTTCGCCGCCCCCGGGCTGCTGGTCGTCGGCGCCTTCGTGCTCTATCCGTTCGTCTCCACAGTGGTCAACTCGTTCACCGACCGCCGCACCCTGATCCCGGGGGAGTTCGTCGGTCTCGCCAACTTCCGCGAGCTGATCCACGACGACATGTTCTGGACCGGCCTGCGCAACAGCACCCTGTACGTCCTCGGGGTGGTGCCCGCCCTCGTGGTGCTGCCGCTGCTGCTCGCCCTGCTGGTGCAGAAGAACATCCCCGGCATCGCCTTCTTCCGGTCGGCGTTCTACACCCCGGTCGTCGCCTCGATCGTCGTGGTCGGGCTCATCTGGGTCTGGCTGCTCGACGAACGCGGGCTGGTCAACTCCCTGCTGGAGACCGTCGGGATCGGCCGGATCGGCTTCCTCAGCGACCAGTGGCTGCTCCTGCTGAGCGCGATGGCGGTCACCGTCTGGAAGGGCCTCGGCTACTACATGATCATCTATCTGGCGGCGCTCGCCAACGTCCCGCGCGAACTGCACGAGGCCGCCGCCGTCGACGGCGCCGGAGCGGTGCGCCGCTTCCTCGCCGTCACCGTGCCCGCCGTGCGCTCCACGATGGTCCTGGTCGCCGCGCTCTCCTCGGTCGCCGCCTTCAAGGTGTTCTCCGAGGTGTACCTGATGGCGGGCCCGACCGGCGGCCCGGCCGGCGAGGACACCACCCTCGTGATGCTCGTCCAGCGCACCGGCACCGGACTCACCGGCCGGGTCGGCTACGCCTCGGCGCTCTCCGTCGTCGTCTTCGTGGTGACGGTGACGCTGATGCTCCTCGTGCTGCGCGCGGACCGCAGGGAGCGCCCATGAGCGTGACCGACGAGCACGGCCGCCGCGTCCGGGTCGGCGAACTGGTCCTGCGGTACGCGCTGCTCCTGCTCGTCCTCGCGGTCACCGTCGGCCCGTTCCTGTGGCAGCTGTCCACCTCGCTCAAGGGCCCGACCGAGGACATCTTCAGCTCGCCGCCCAGCTTCCTGCCCGAGCACCCCACCCTGCACAACTACCAGCGGGTCGCCGACACCATCCCCGTCTGGGACTACGTGCTCAACTCGCTGAAGGTCGCGAGCGCGAGCGTCGTCACCAACTGCGTCGGCTCGGCACTGGCCGGCTACGCCCTGGCCCGGCTGCGCTACCGGGGCCGCCGGATCACCACCCTGGTCTTCATCCTCGCGATGCTCGTGCCGGTGGAGGGCATCATCATCGCCCAGTTCACCACCATGCGCGAACTCGGCCTCAACAACACCCTGATCGGCGTCGTGCTGCCGGGCTCGGTCGGCGCCATGAACGTGCTGCTGATGCGCAACGCCTTCCTCAACCTGCCCTACGAGATCGAGGAGGCGGCCTACGTCGACGGCGCCAACGTCTGGCAGCGGTTCCTGCGGATCGCGCTGCCGGCCGTCAAGGGCACCGTCGCGGTCGTCGCGATCTTCGCCTTCATGGGCGCCTGGGACGACTTCCTGTGGCCGCTCATCGTGCTCAGCGACCCCTCCAAGTTCACCCTCACCATCGGCCTCAACTACCTGCACGGCACCTTCGCCAACGACGAACGGCTGGTCGCCGCCGGCACCGTGATCGCCGTGGCCCCGCTGATCGCCCTGTTCGCCTGCCTCCAGCGGTACTTCTTCCGCGGGGTCGGCGAAGGCGCCGTCAAAGGCTGAACCCCCGTTCCCGCAAGGAGACCGCACATGCCTCCTGCCCTGCCGCGCTTCGGCGTCAACTACACCCCCAGCGAAGGGTGGTTCCACCACTGGCTCGACTTCGACCTGGACTCGGTCCGCGCCGACCTCGACTCGATCGCCGCGCTCGGCCTGGACCACATCAGGGTCTTCCCGCTGTGGCCCTACTTCCAGCCCAACCGCACCCTGATCCGCCCGCGCGCCGTCGAACAGCTCCTCGCCCTCGCCGACGCGGCCGCCGAACGCGGCCTGGACGTCAACGTCGACGGCCTGCAGGGGCACCTGAGCAGTTTCGACTTCCTGCCCGCCTGGACCCGCACCTGGCACCGGCGCAACCTCTTCACCGACCCGGAGGCCGTGGACGCGGAGGCCGCCTATCTGCGCACCCTCGCCGCCGCCCTCGCGGACCGGCCGAACTTCATCGGCATGACCGTCGGCAACGAGGTCAACCAGTTCGCCGCCGGCCCGCATCCGGATCCGGACCGCATCACCGAGCAGGAGGCGGAGCGATGGCTGGTACGGCTGCTCGCCGCCTGCGCCGAGGGTGCCCCGGACAGGCTCCATCTGCACGCCTCCTACGACGCCGCCTGGTACCAGGACGACCAGCCGTTCACCCCCGCCCACTCGGCCCGGCTCGGCGACCTCACCGCGGTGCACTCCTGGGTGTTCAACGGCACCGCCCAGCGCCACGGCCGCACCGCCCCGCAGACCGGCCAGCACGGCGCGTATCTGGTGGAGTTGAGCAAGGCCTGGGCCGACCGGCCGGACCGTCCCGTCTGGCTCCAGGAGGTGGGCGCGCCCGCCCCGCTGATCCCCGCCGAGCACGCGGCCGCCTTCGCCGAGGCGACGATCACCGCCGTACTGGACTGCCCCGACCTGTGGGGCATCACCTGGTGGTGCTCCCACGACGTCAGCCGCGCCCTCGCCGACTTCCCCGAACTCGAATACGGTCTGGGCCTGTTGACCAACGACCGCAAACCCAAGGACATCGCCCACGTCCTCGCGGCGGCCGAGCCGACGACGGCCACGGCCCGCCGCACGGCTCTCGTCGTACCCGCCGACCCGGCCCTGCGCTCCCGGTGCGCACCCGGCGGACCCGTCTTCGACGCCTGGTTCCGGCTCGCCGCCGACGGCGCCCGCCCCACCACCGTCCTCGACACCCGCGCGTCCGACCGGGACCATCTCACCGCGCGCGGCATCACCGAAGTCGTCACTCCCGACCAGGTACTCCCCACCCCACAAGGAGGCACCCGCTCGTGAACCCCAGCAGACGCACCGTCCTGATCGCCGCCACCGCGGCGGCCTTTCTACCCACCCCCGCCACGGCCGCGACCTCGAAGGCCGCCGAGGCCGCCGCCACGGCCAACCCGCCGTACGCCGCCTACTTCTACCCGGACTCCTTCCCGTCCGGCAGTCCCGGCACCGGGATCACCTGGCGCAGCCTGAAGACCTGGACGGCGGCCGGCGACCCCGACCTCGCCTTCAACGCGGCCTCCGTTCCGCTCGCCGCCCGCTTCACCCCGACCCCCGCCAACACCACCGCCCGCTCCGGGCAGGCCCTGGTCCAGTCGCTGGTGTCCTTCGGCCCCACCTCCAGCAACCCCTCCCAGGGCTCGGCCACCGCCGACTACTACGCCCTCACCCACTGGGCGTACCTCGACGAACTGGTGTTCTGGGGCGGCTCGGCCGGCGAGGGGCTGATCCTCGCCCCGAACGCGCCGATCGTCGACGCCGCCCACCGGCACGGCGTGCCCGTCCTCGGCAACATCTTCCTGCCGCCCACGGCCTACGGCGGCCGGCTCCAGTGGACCCGCGACCTGGTCCAGAAGGACTCCGCCGGGCACTACCCCCTCGCGGACCGACTCGTCGCCCTGGCCGCCGCCTACGGCTTCGACGGCTGGTTCGTGAACGCCGAGACCAGCGGCGGCAACACCGCCCTCGGCACCGACATGCTCGGCTTCGTCACCGAACTGAAGTCGCTCGCGGCCGCCCAGGGACAGCGTGTCACCTGGTACGACGCGATGACCGTGAACGGCACGGTCAGCTGGCAGGGCGCGCTGAACAGCCAGAACCAGGCCTTCTTCCAGGCCGCCGACGACATGTTCGTGGACTTCCGGTGGAGCACCTCGACCCTCGCCTCCTCCGGCACCAAGGCGGTCCAACTCGGCCGCAGCCGCTACGAGTTGTGGGCCGGTGTCGACGTCGAGTCCAACGGCTCCAACACCTCCGTGAACTGGGACGCGATCGTGCCCGCCGGCTCGGCACACGTCACGTCCATCGGCTTCTACCGGCCCGAGTGGACCCGCAACCACCTCCCCACCACCCGCACCCCCGGCGACTTCCACGCCGCCGACGACCGGTTCTGGACCGGGCGGTCGCTGGATCCCTCCCAGCCCGACAGCACGGATCCCTGGCGGGCGCCGGCCGTGTCGGTGGCGGACCGGTCGACGGTGTCGGCGGTGCCGTTCGCGAGCGTCTTCAACACCGGGCACGGACTGCGCTGGTACGAGGAGGGGCAGGTCACCTCGGACGCGGCCTGGAACCACCTCGGGCTCCAGGACCGGCTGCCCTCCCGGCGGTGGGCGGTACGGACGGCGGGCACCAGGCCGACCGTGACCTTCGACTTCGCCGACGCCTGGCGCGGCGGCAGCAGCGTGCTGGTGGCCGGTGACCCGGACCAGCCCGTGGTGCTGGACCTGTACACGACCCGGCTGCCGATCTCGGCCGGGACGGTGGTCGAGCTGACGTACCGGACCGACGCCGGCGGCGTGGACGTCGAACTGGCCGTCGCCACCGCCGAGCCGGACAGCGCCGGCGCGGCACCGCCGTACACCTATCTGCCGGTGGAATCGGGCGACGACGGCTGGTCGACCGCGACCGTCCCGATCACCGGCCTCTCCGGCACCGTCCACGCCCTCGGCGTCCGCCTCACGGCGAGCGCCGGACCCGTGCGGTGGCGGCTCGGCGGGATCGCCGTGCGGGACGCGGTGAGCACCCCCGGCGCGCCCACCGCCCCGCGGATCACCGCGGCGAGCGGCGGCGACCTCCGCCTCGCCTGGGACCCGGCCCCCGGCGCGGTGCGCCACCACACCCTGCACCGGCTGCTGCCCGACGGCTCCCGGCGCTTCCTCGGCGCCACCGGCCAGCGGGCCTTCTACCTCACCGGGCTCCAGCCGGAGCAGGGCGAGGACGCGGCACGGTTCGAAGTGCGCGCGGTAGGGGAGCTGTACACCTCGTCGGACCCCGTGACCGTCACGCACACCTGGTAACCGGTAACGAACAAACGGAGCACCCCACATGCATGACGACCGCAGCCTGGTCGAAGCCCGCCTGAGGCGCGTCCTCGACGAGCGCATCCGCCCCGCCGTGTACCCCGAGTCCGTGCCGCTCGACGTCGCCGTCTGGCACGCCCCCGGCGAACCCGTGCCGGTCGACGAGGGGCTCGCGGCCGAGCCCGAGCCGATCGCGGTGGGCGCCCGGTGGGGTGCTCCGTGGGGCACCAGCTGGTTCCGGGTGACCGGAACCGTCCCCGAGGAGTGGGCGGGCCGCACCGTGGAGGCCCTGCTCGACCTCGGCTTCGACGAGAACATGCCCGGCTTCCAGTGCGAGGGCCTGGTCTACCGGCCCGACGGCACCCCGGTGAAGGGCCTCAACCCACGCAACCAGTGGGTCCGCGTCGGCACCCCGGCCGAGGGCGGCGAGGAGGTACGGCTGCACATCGAGGCCGCCTCCAATCCCGTCATCCTCGACTACCACCCCTTCCGGCCCACCCTGCTCGGCGACAAGGACACCGCCGGCCAAGAGCCGCAGTACACGCTCACCCGCATGGACCTGGCCGTCTTCGACGAGACCGTGTGGAACCTGGTCATCGACCTGGAGGTGCTCGGCGAGCTGATGGCCGAACTGCCGGCCGACGGCGCACGCCGCTACGAGATCCTGCGCGCGGTCGAACGCGCCCTGGACGCCGTCGACCTCCAGGACGTGGGCGGTACGGCGGCCCGCGCCCGTTCCCTCCTCGCCGACGTCCTCGCCGTGCCCGCCGCGCCCTCCGCCCACCGGATCAGCGCCGTCGGACACGCCCACATCGACTCGGCCTGGCTGTGGCCACTGCGCGAGACGGTCCGCAAGGTCGCCCGCACCACCGCCAACATGACCGCCCTCATCGAGGACGAGCCCGACTTCGTGTTCGCCATGTCCCAGGCCCAGCAGTGGGCGTGGGTGAAGGAGCACCGGCCCGAGGTGTGGGCGCGGGTGAAGAAGGCGGTCGCGGAGGGGCGGTTCGTGCCGGCCGGCGGGATGTGGGTGGAGTCGGACACCAACATGCCCGGCTCGGAGGCGATGGCCCGTCAGTTCGTGCACGGCAAGCGGTTCTTCCTCGACGAGTTCGGCATCGAGAACGACGAGGCCTGGCTGCCCGACACCTTCGGCTTCGCCGCCGGACTGCCCCAGATCATCCGGGCGGCGGGCTCGACCCGGCTCCTCACCCAGAAGATCTCCTGGTCCCAGACGAACAGGTTCCCGCACCACACCTTCCAGTGGGAGGGCATCGACGGCACCCGGATCTTCACCCACTTCCCGCCCGTCGACACCTACAACTGCTCGATGAAGGGCAGCGAACTCGCCCACGCGGCCCGCAACTTCAAGGACAAGGGCCGGGCCCGGCACTCCCTCGCACCGACCGGGTGGGGCGACGGAGGAGGCGGCACGACCCGCGAGATGGTCGCCAAGGCGGCCCGGGTACGCGACCTGGAGGGCGCGCCGGCCGTCGTCTGGGAGACCCCCGAGGCGTTCTTCGACAAGGCCCAGGCCGAGTACCCGAACCCGCCCGTCTGGGTCGGCGAGCTCTACCTCGAACTGCACCGCGCCACCCTCACCAGCCAGGCGCAGACCAAGCAGGGCAACCGGCGCAGCGAACACCTCCTGCGGGAGGCCGAACTGTGGGCGGCCACCGCCGCCGTGCGCACCGGATTCCCCTACCCCTACGAGGACCTGGACCGCATCTGGAAGACGGTCCTGCTCCACCAGTTCCACGACATCCTGCCCGGCTCGTCGATCGCCTGGGTGCACCGCGAGGCCCGGGCGACCTACCGGCGGATCGCCGCGGAACTGAACGAGGTCATCGACGCGGCCCAACGGGCGCTGGCGGGGGAGGGGGACCGGCCCCTGGTCTTCAACTCGGCCCCGCACGGCAGGAACGGCGTGCCCGCCGCGGGCGCGGCCGTCGCCCAGCCCCCCGGTGGCGTGACCCTCTCCGAACGGCCCGAGGGCGGCTACGTCCTCGCCAACGGCCTCCTGCGCATCGAGATCGACGCCCGCGGCCTGGTCGTGTCCGCCTACGACCTCGACGCCGACCGCGAGACCGTCGCCCCCGGCACGGCCGCCAACCTCCTCCAACTCCACCCGGACTTCCCCAACATGTGGGACGCCTGGGACGTCGACGCCTTCTACCGCAACGCCGTCACCGACCTCACGGACACCGACGAGCTGACCGCCGACGACCAGGGCGTCCGGATCGTACGGTCCTTCGGCTCGTCCCGGGTCACCCAGGTGCTGTCACTGGCACCCGGCGAACGCCGGCTCCTGATCGACACGGAGGTGGACTGGCACGAGACGGAGAAGTTCCTGAAGCTGGCGTTCCCGCTGGACGTGCACGCCGAACGGTACGCGTCCGAGACCCAGTTCGGGCACTTCCACCGCCCCACCCACACCAACACCTCCTGGGAGGCCGCCAAGTTCGAGGCCTGCAACCACCGCTTCATCCAGCTGGCCGAACCCGGCTGGGGCGTGGCCGTCGTCAACGACTCCACCTACGGCCACGACGTGACGCGCAGCGTCCGCACCGACGGCGACCGATCCACGACGACCACCGTCCGCGTCTCCCTCCTCCGCGCCCCCCGCTTCCCCGACCCCGAGACCGACCAGGGCATCCACCGCTTCCGGCACGCCCTGGTCCCGGGCGCCGACATCGCGGACGCCGTCCGGGAGGGATGGCGGATCAACCTGCCGGAGCGCGCACTGACGGGCGGGCAGGACGTGACCCCGCTGGTCACCGTCGACAACGAGGCGGTGGTCATCACGGCCGTGAAACTGGCCGACGACGGCACCGGCGACGTGGTGGTCCGCTTCCACGAGGCCCACGGCGGCAGAGCGCGAGCGACCCTCACGGCGGGCTTCGAGGTTTCGGAGGTCACGGCGACAGATCTGTTGGAGCGCCCACTGGACGAACGGACCCCGGACCGGGACGGCAACCGCGTTTCGCTGCGACTCCGCCCCTTCGAACTAGTAACGCTCCGCTTGGCGCCCCTCTAGGGGCGCGGGGAACTGCGCGCCCAGCCCCCACCCACCCACACCCGACATCACAACGGTCTAACCCCCTATCCGCTGTGCGCGCAGCCACTCCTCCACCTCACCGACATGCGCGGCGGCCGCCGCACGCGCCGCCTCCGGATCCCTGGCCACCAACGCCCGGTGGATCGCCGCATGCTCCCGCCGCGTCCGCGCGAACGCCCCCTCCTCCTGATACCCCCGCCACACCCGGGCCCGGAACGTCCGCGACGACAGCCCCTCCAGAATCGCGGCCATCGTGTCGTTCCCGGCCGCCCCCGCGATCACCCGATGGAACGCGAGATCGTGCGCGAGGATCTCCTCGGGATCGTCCGTCGCGTTCATCGCGGCAAGATGCTTCTCCACCTCGGCCAGCTGATCGGCGCTGATCCGCGCGGCGGCCAGCGCCGTCGCCGTCGACTCCAGCACCCGCCGCACCTCCAGCAGCTCCACCAGCCGAGGCCCGCGGGACAGATCGGCGACCACCCCGAACGTCTCCAGCAGGTCACCCGCCTCCAGCTGGGTGACGTAGATGCCGGAGCCGTGCCGGGCCTCCAGTACGCCGAGGACCGTCAGCGCGCGGATCGCCTCGCGCATCGAGCTGCGGGAGATGCCTAGCTGGGCGGCGAGATCCCGTTCCGTCGGCAGTCGCTGGCCCGGTTCCAGGCGGCCCTCCCCGATCATCGCCTTGATCTGCTCGATGGCGCGCTGCGTCACCGTGCCCTTCTGCGGGGCTGTCTCGTCCACACCGCTCCTCCTGTCGCCGGTGGGCCGCAGTCTAGCCAGCGAGGTGGTCGGACCACTATGGCTCGTTCGACGGGAAAATCGCGTCCGCAGGGTGTTGAAAGCGTCGAGTGGTCTGATAAGTATGCGGGCATCTGCTCGAACACGCTCGATGAGGAGCTGCCAGATGCCCGGCAGAACACTGAGGAAGCGGAACAGGTACCGGATCACCGGAGCGGCGGCCCTGGCCGTCGGTGCCTCGCTGATGCTCGCCGCGTGCGGCAGCACCAAGGACACCGGCAGCGGCAGCGCCGGTGGCGGCGGCACCGGCAAGGTCGGGGTGATCCTGCCCCTGCTGACCTCGCCGTTCTGGCAGTCGTACAACGACTACGTGCCGAAGATGGCGAAGTCCGAGGGGGTCGACGCGCTGAAGACGGTCAACTCCAACAGTGACCCCTCGCAGCAGATCACCGACATCAACAACGAGCTCAACCAGGGCGTGAAGGGTCTCGTCGTCGCCCCGCTGGACAGCGCCGCCATCGAGGCCGGCCTCGACCAGGCCGAGCGCAAGGGCGTGCCCGTGGTCGCCGTGGACGTGGCGCCCGACAAGGGCAAGGTCGCCATGGTCGTACGCGCCGACAACGTCGCCTACGGCGAGAAGGCCTGCGACTACCTCGGCGCGCACATCACCAGCGGCAAGGTCGTGCAGATCATGGGCGACCTGGCCTCGGTCAACGGCCGGGACCGCTCCGAGGCGTTCCGGTCCTGTGTGAAGAAGAAGTACCCGAAGCTCAAGGTCCTGGAGATCCCCGCCAAGTGGGAGTCCGACACGGCCGCCTCCCAGCTGGGCACCCTGCTCAACGCCAACCCCGACATCAAGGGCATCTACATGCAGGCCGGCGGTGTCTACCTCGCCCCGACCCTGCAGACCCTGAAGTCCAAGGGCATGCTCAAGACGGCCGGGCAGAGCGGGCACATAGTGATCGTCTCCAACGACGGCATCCCGCAGGAGTTCGACGCCATCCGCAAGGGCCAGATCGACGCGACCGTCTCCCAGCCCGCCGACGCCTACGCCAAGTACGGCATGTACTACATCAAGGCGGCGATGGAGGGGAAGACGTTCAAGCCGGGTCCGACCGACCACGACTCCACGATCGTCAAGCTGTCCAGCGGCATCCTGGAGGACCAGCTGCCCGCGCCCCTGGTCACCAAGGACAACGTGGACGACCCGAAGCTCTGGGGCAACACGGTCAAATGATCACGCCACTCGTTGAGGCCCGGGACATCGTCAAGCGGTACGGCCCCACCGTCGCCCTCGCCGACGGCCGGCTCACCGTGCTGCCCGGCGAGTCCCACGCCCTCGTCGGCCGCAACGGCGCCGGCAAGTCCACCCTGGTCAACGTCCTCACCGGCCTGCAGGCCCCGGACGAGGGCACGGTCCGCTTCGACGGCGAACCCGCGCCCGCGCTCGCCGACCGGGACGCCTGGCGGCGCAAGGTGGCCTGCGTCTACCAGAAGCCGACCGTCGTACCGGAACTGACGGTCGCCGAGAACCTGTTCATCAACCGGCAGCCGCTGCACCGGGGGTTCATCAGCTGGCGGCGGCTCCATCGGGAAGCCGCCGCGCTGCTCGACACCTGGGACGTGCACGTCGACCCCGAGGCCCGCACCGCCGACCTCAAGGTCGAGGACCGGCAGATGGTCGAGATCGCAAGGGCGTTGAGCTTCGGCGCCCGGTTCATCGTCCTCGACGAACCGACCGCGCAGCTCGACAACCGGGAGATCGAGCGGCTGTTCGGCCGGATGCGGGCGCTGCAGGACTCGGGCGTGACCTTCCTGTTCATCTCGCACCACCTCCAGGAGGTCTACGAGGTCTGCCAGACCGTCACCGTCCTCCGCGACGCCCGCTGGATCACCACCGCCCCCGTCGCCGACCTGCCCAGGGCCGCCCTGGTGGAGGCGATGGCGGGGGAGGCGGTGACCGGGCAGGAGCAGCGGGCGCGGGACGCGGTGCCCGCCGGGGCACCCGTCGTCCTCAGCACCAGCGGGCTCACGTCGGAGGCGTACGACGGCATCGATCTCACCGTCCGCGGCGGCGAGGTCGTCGGCCTGGCCGGCACCAGCGGCAGCGGCAAGATCGAACTCGCCGAGACCATCGCCGGGCTGCGCACCCCGACCGGCGGGACCGCGCGACTGCGGGACGAGCAGCTGCCGTTCGGCGACGTACGGGCCGCGCTCAGGGCCGGTGTCGGCTTCGTGCCCCGCGACCGGCACGACCAGGGCCTGGTCCCCGGCATGAGCATCGGCGACAACGCCACCATGACCGTGCTCGACCGGCTGGGCCGGCACGGGTTCGTCGGCACCGACCGCAAGCGCGGGTTCGCCACCGGGCTGATCGAACGCCTCGACATCCACGCCGAGGGACCCGAACAGCCCGTCTCCGACCTGTCCGGCGGCAACGCGCAGAAGGTCGTCATGGCCCGCGCCCTGGCCTCCGACCCCCGGCTGCTCGTCCTGGTCAACCCCACCGCGGGCGTGGACGTGAAGTCCAAGGAGTCCCTGCTGGCCCGGGTGGACAGCGCCCGCGAGGACGGCACCGCCGTGCTGGTCGTCTCCGACGAACTCGACGACCTGCGGCGCTGCGACCGCGTCCTCGTCCTCTTCCACGGCCGGATCGTCGCCGAGCACCCGGCCGGCTGGCACGACCACGAGCTGATCGCCTCCATAGAAGGAGTGGACCATGGCTGAGACCAAGGCTCCGCCGCTCACCCCGGTGCGCTCCCCGGACCCGCGCGCGGCCCGTACCGTCCTGCTGCGCCGGGCCCGTGAACTCGCCCTCGTCCCCGCCCTGTTGCTGCTGATGGTGCTCGGCGCGGTGGTCAACGACTCGTTCCTCACCGAGCGCAACCTGATCTCCATCCTCGGCGCCTCCGCGGCCCTCGCGATGGTGGTGCTCGCCGAGTCGCTGGTGCTGATCACCGGCAAGTTCGACCTCTCCCTGGAGTCGGTCGTCGGCATCGCGCCCGCCGTCGGCGCGCTGCTCGTGCTGCCCTCCGCGGAGTCCGGCTGGGGCACGGAGTTCCCGGCCCCCCTCGCCCTGCTGGCGATCCTGGTGGTCGGCGCGGCCGTCGGCGCCTTCAACGGCATCCTGGTCGTGAAGTTCAAGCTCAACGCGTTCATCGTGACGCTGGCGATGCTGATCGTGCTGCGCGGTGTGCTGGTCGGCGCCACCAAGGGCAAGACGCTGTTCGGGATGCCCGACAGCTTCTTCACCCTGGCCACCACCACCTTCCTCAACGTGCCCATGTCGGTGTGGCTGGCCGCGGTCGCCTTCGCGGTCACCGGGCTCGTCCTCAGGTACCACCGCGTCGGCCGCGCCCTCTACGCCATCGGCGGCAACGCCGACGCGGCCCGCGCCGCCGGTATCCGCGTCGACCGGGTGATGCTCGGGGTCTTCGTGGTGGCCGGGGTGCTCGCCTCGGTCGGCGGCATCATGCAGACCGGGTACGTGGGCGCGATCAGCGCCAACCAGGGCAACAACATGATCTTCACGGTGTTCGCGGCGGCGGTGATCGGCGGCATCAGCCTGGACGGCGGCAAGGGCACCATGTTCGGCGCCCTGACCGGCGTACTCCTTCTGGGTGTCGTCCAGAACCTGCTCACCCTGGCGCAGGTGCCGTCGTTCTGGATCCAGGCCATCTACGGCGGCATCATCCTGGTCGCCCTCATGATCGCCCGTGTCACCACGGGACGGGCGCAGGACTGATCCCCCGCGCCCCGAACTCCCCCCGACGGAAAGGCAGTCCGTGTCCCCGAGCCCCGGTTCCTCTGGTCGCGTCACCGCGGTCGACACCTATGACATCCGCTTCCCCACCTCGCGCGAGCTGGACGGCTCCGACGCGATGAACCCGGACCCCGACTACTCGGCGGCCTATGTCGTGCTGCGCACCGACGCGGGCGACGGGCACGAGGGGCACGGGTTCACGTTCACCATCGGGCGGGGCAACGACGTCCAGGTCGCCGCGATCGACGCGCTGCGGAACCATGTGCTCGGGCGCCCGGTCGACGAGATCTGCGACGACCCCGGATCGCTCTTCCAGGACCTGATCGGGGACAGTCAGCTGCGCTGGCTCGGCCCCGAGAAGGGTGTGATGCACATGGCGATCGGCGCGGTGATCAACGCCGTCTGGGACCTCGCCGCCCGCCGTGCCGGAAAGCCGCTGTGGCAGCTGCTCGCCGACGCCGAACCCGAGTGGATCGTCCGCCAGATCGACTTCCGCTACCTCACCGACGCCCTCACCCCCGAAGAGGCCCTCGGCCTTCTGCGCCGGGGCCGCGAGGGCGCCGGGGAGCGCCGGGCCCGCCTCCTGGAGCGCGGCTTCCCCGCCTACACCACCTCCGCGGGCTGGCTCGGCTACGACGACGAGAAGCTCACCCGGCTGGCCGCCGAGGCGGTCGCCGACGGCTTCCGGCAGATCAAGCTGAAGGTCGGCGCCGACCTGGCCGACGACATCCGGCGCTGCCGGGTGGCCCGCGCCGTCGTCGGCCCGGACATCCGGATGGCCATCGACGCCAACCAGCGCTGGGACGTCGACGAGGCGATCCGCTGGACCCAGGCCCTCGCCGAGTTCGACCCGTACTGGATCGAGGAGCCCACCAGCCCCGACGACATCCTCGGCCACGCCGCGATCCGCCGGGCGGTCGCCCCGGTCAAGGTCGCCACCGGCGAGCACGTCCAGAACCGGATCGTCTTCAAGCAGATGCTCCAGGCCGGCGCCCTCGACGTCGTCCAGATCGACGCGGCCCGGGTCGGCGGCGTCAACGAGAACCTCGCCATCCTGCTGCTGGCCGCCAAGTTCGGCGTCCCGGTCTGCCCGCACGCGGGCGGGGTCGGACTGTGCGAACTCGTCCAGCACCTCTCGATGTTCGACTACCTGGCCGTCTCCGGCACCACCGAGGACCGGGTCATCGAGTACGTCGACCATCTGCACGACCACTTCCTCGATCCGGTGGTGATCCGCGAAGGTCATTACGCGGCACCCACCGCACCGGGCTTCTCGGCCGCCCTGCGACCGGAGTCCGTCGCGGAGTACACCTACCCCGGCGGCACCTTCTGGGCCGCCGACCCCGAGACTCAGAAGGGACAGGCGGCATGACCGACTTCGAGGGCCTCAGGGCCCTGGTCACCGGCGGCGCCTCCGGCATCGGGCGGGCCACCGCCGAACTCCTCGCCGAGCGCGGCGCCCAGGTCGCCGTCCTCGACCTCGACCCGTCCTCCGTGGAGAAGCCGCTGCTCGGCTTCCGGGCCGACGTCACCGACGACACCTCCGTGCGGACGGCCGTGGCGAGCGCCGTGGAAGCACTGGGCGGCCTCGACGTGCTGATCAACAACGCGGGCATCGGCGCCCAGGGCACCGTCGAGGACAACGACGACGCCGAATGGCACCGCGTCTTCGACGTCAACGTCCTGGGCATGGTCCGCACCGCCCGCGCCGCCCTCCCGCACCTGCGCCGCTCCGCGCACGCGGCCGTTGTCAACACCTGCTCCATCGCCGCCACCGCCGGGCTGCCCCAGCGCGCCCTGTACAGCGCCACCAAGGGCGCGGTCCACTCGCTCACCCTGGCCATGGCCGCCGACCACGTCCGCGAGGGCGTCCGCGTCAACTGCGTCAACCCCGGCACGGTCGACACCCCGTGGATCGGCCGGCTGCTCGGCAAGGCCGCCGACCCGGCCGCCGAACGCGCCGCCCTGGAGGCCCGCCAGCCCACCGGCCGCCTGGTCTCCGCCCCCGAAGTGGCCCTCGCCATCGCCTACCTGGCGAGCCCCCTGTCCGGCGCCACCACCGGCACCTCCCTCGCCGTCGACGGCGGCATGCAGGGCCTGCGGCTGCGCCCGGCGGGCCGGTGAACGCCCTCGGCCGGAGCGGCGTCCGGGTCAGCCCCCTGGGCCTCGGCGCCGCCGTCATCGGCAACCTGTACACCGAGGTCCCGGACGAGCAGGCGCACGCCACCGTCGGCGCCGCCTGGCAGCAGGGCATCCGCTACTTCGACACCGCCCCGCACTACGGCCTCGGCCTGTCCGAACGGCGGCTGGGCGAGGCGCTGCGGGAGTACGACCGTACGGCCTACACGCTCTCCACCAAGGTCGGCCGGCGCCTGGAGCCCGGGCCCGGAGACGGCGACGACCTCGCCAACGGCTTCGCCGTGCCCGACACCCTCCGCCGGGTCTGGGACTTCACCGCCGACGGCGTCCGCCGCACCCTGGAGGCCAGCCTGGAGCGGCTCGGCCTCGACCGGGTCGACGTCGTCTACCTGCACGACCCCGACGACCACGCCGAACAGGCCTTCCGCGAGGGCTACCCGGCCCTGGAGAAGCTCCGCTCCGAGGGGGTCGTGGGCGCGATCGGCGCCGGTATGAACCAGACGGCCATGCTCACCCGGTTCGTCCGCGACACCGACGTCGACGTGGTGCTGTGCGCGGGCCGCTACACCCTCCTCGACCAGAGCGCCCTCGCCGACCTGCTGCCGGCCGCCGGGGAACGCGGCGCCTCGGTGGTGATCGGCGGCGCCTTCAACTCCGGCCTGCTGGCCAACCCGACGCCGGACGCGACCTACAACTACACCCAGGCGCCGGACGAGTTGCTCTCCCGCGCGCTGCGCCTCAAGGCGCTCGCCGAACAGCACGGCACGACCCTGCGTGCAGCCGCCCTCGCCTTCTGCGCCGCCCACCCGGCCGTGGCGAGCGTCCTGGTCGGCGCCCGCTCGGCGGCCGAGATCGAGGACGGCGCACGGCAGTTCGCCACGCCGGTGCCCGCCGCCTTCTGGCAGGAACTGCGTGCCACCGGCCTGCTGCCCGCCGACGCCCCCCTGCCGACGGAGGGCCCGGCATGAGAGTCGCCCTGCACACCAGGGTCAGGGCGGACCGCGTCGCCGCCTACGAGGCCGCCCACCGCGAGGTTCCCGTCGAACTCACCGACGCCATCCGGGCGGCCGGTGTCACCTCCTGGACCATCTGGCGCAGCGGTACCGACCTCTTCCACGTCCTGGACTGCGCGGACTACGGCCGGCTCCTCGGCGAACTGGAGAAGCTCCCGGTCAACATCGCCTGGCAGGCCCGGATGGCCGAACTCCTCGACGTCGTCCACGACTACTCCGAGGCGGGCGCGGACGCCGGCCTGCCCGTCGTGTGGGAGCTGCCGTGACCATCGACGCCCACCACCACGTCTGGGACCTCTCGGTACGGGACCAGGACTGGATCCCCGAAGACAGCCCGATCCGGCGGAACTTCCTGCCGGCCGACCTCGCACCGGAGGCGAGAGCGGCCGGAGTCACCGGCACCGTCCTCGTCCAGACGGTCACCGCCGCGGCGGAGACGCCCGAGTTCCTGGCCCTCGCCGACACCCACGACCTGATCGCCGCGGTGGTCGGCTGGACCGACCTCACCCGCCCCGCCGTCGCCGACGAACTCGCCCGCCTGCGCGAACTCCCCGGCGGCAGGTACCTGAAGGGGATCCGCCACCAGGTCCAGGGGGAACCGGACCCGGAGTGGCTGCTGCGCCCGGACGTGCACCGGGGCCTGACCGCGCTCGCGGACGCGGGGCTCGTCTACGACCTGATCGTCCGGCCGCACCAGCTGCCGGCCGCCGTCAAGGCGGCGGAGGCCCACCCCCGCCTCACCTTCGTCCTGGACCATCTGGGCAAGCCCCCCATCGCCTCCGGCGCCCTGGACCCCTGGGCCACCGCCGTACGCTCCCTCGCCGCTCTCCCGAACACCTTCTGCAAGCTCTCCGGCATGGTCACCGAGGCCGACCCCGCCTCCTGGACGGTCGACGACCTGCGCCCGTACGCCGACACGGTCCTGGACGCCTTCGGCCCGGACCGCCTGATGTTCGGCTCGGACTGGCCGGTGTGCACCGCGGCCGCGACGTACGGCGAGGTCCTCGACGCGACCACCCGGCTGATCGCACCGGCCGACCGCACCGCCGTCCTCGAGACCACCGCCACCCGCGTCTACGGCCTCTGAGACCGGCCGTCGTCCGCCAGCCGCGTCGGCGGCAGGAACTCCCGTACGTATGTCCGCTGCCAGCACGCGCCCGTCTCCCTCAGCTCCCGCCAACTGGTGTACCGGTAGCGGAAGAGGCGGGCGCGCACGAAGTGCGGGGGCCGGTCCGGCGGGAAGGGGGAGCGGCGCAGCAGCCGCAGGGTGTCGCGGTCGTTCGCCAGGAGACGTTCGACCAGGCCGCCGAACCACTCCCCGGCGTACGCGGGGGAGAGGGCCGCGAACCACATCAGCCAGTCCAGGCGGAGGTGGTAGGGGGCGAACTGGCGCGGCCAGTGCCGGGGATCGCCCGGCTTGCCCTTGAACTCGTACTCCCGCCACTCCGCGTCCTCGCGCGGGGTCCGGTCCAGGGTGCCCTCGACCACCACCTCGTAGCGGATCCGGCTGACGCTGCCGAACGCGCCGTAGGTGTTGACCAGGTGGAGCGGGTCGAAGGAGCGGTTCATGACCTGCCGGCGGGAGATCATGTTCCGCACCGGGTGGTAGCTGAGGAAGAGCAGCAGGGCGGTCACGGCGAGGACGGCCACCTCGTACCAGAGCGGGACGGGCGGCGCCGTGCGGTGGCCGGTGGGCAGCCGGACGGCCGACAGGGCCAGCACGATGGTGATCCAGTTCAGCCAGGAGAAGTTGCCGGAGACCACCAGCCAGAGCTGGGTGAGGATCATCAGGGACGCGGCCGCCGTCGCGACCGGCTGGGGGGTGAACAGCAGGACCGGGACCACGAGCTGGGTGACGTGGTTCGCGGCCACCTCGGCCTTGTGCACCGGCCCGGGCAGGTGGTGGAAGAACCAGCTCAGCGGGCCCGGCATCGGCTGGGTCTCGTGGTGGTAGTGGAGGCAGGTCAGCTTCCGCCAGCAGGCGTCCCCGCGCATCTTGATCAGGCCCGCACCGAACTCCACCCGGAACAGGATCCAGCGCAGCAGGAACAGCACGACGACCGGCGGGGCCACCTCGTCGTTGCCCAGGAAGACGGCGAGGAAGCCGGTCTCCAGGAGCAGGGACTCCCAGCCGAACGCGTACCAGGTCTGGCCGACGTTGACGATCGAGAGGTACAGGGCCCAGGGGAGCAGCCACAGCAGCATCCCGGCCCACAGGGGGAGCAGCGAGTCCGCGCCCGCCAGCAGGGCCGCCGACACCGCGCAGCCCGCCCAGGCGCAGGCCGCGAAGAACCGGTCCGAGTAGTACAGGTGGAACAGGCTCGGAGCCCGGCGGAACGGCATCCGTTCGACGTACCGGGGGATCGGCAGCATCCCGCGCTCGCCCAGCAGCGCCCGGAACTGCAGCGCCGCCACCAGGAACGCGCAGAGGTACACCCCGGCCAGGGCCCGCTGGAAGACCAGCCGGCTCAGCCAGTACCCGGGTGCGGTGAACCAGTCCACGGCCGTGCGCTCCTGCCTTCTCCATGGTGCGGCCCCGGAGTCCGGACGGGCCTGTCACCCTGTGTACCGCGCCTCCCCGCTTGCGTAACCCGAGCGAGTGATGTGGACAATAGGGGAGGAATTGCCCATAGGGGGTTCCCCTGGCATGGTGGCCCCATGGCTGATCGGGGAGCGCGCGCTCCGTCTCTCCCGGACGACTGGCCCGCCCATCCGGACCACCCGATCCTGGCGCTCAACCACATGGGGACCTTCGACTGGGACCTGGACACCGGTCTGTTCCACATGGACGCCCAGGCGCACGAGGTGTTCGACCTGACCCCCGAGGAGTACGACGGGCGCCCCGAGAGCCTCGCGGTCCGGGTGCCGTCGGCGGAGTCCAGCAGGCTGGACGCGGTGGTGTCCCGGGCCATCAAGGACGGCAGCGAGAACTACGGGGCGTACTTCCGCATCCGCCGCCGCGACGGCACCCCGCGCTGGACCCACACCCAGGGCTACATCCGGCGCGACGCGACCGGCCGCCCGCGCCGGGTCGTCGGGATCGTCCGGGACGCCACCCAGGAGCTGGAGGACAGCGAGGCGCGCAGTCTGCGGGCCGCCCAGGACGAGGCGCTGCGCCAGCAGACCGGCGTCGTCCAGGTGGTCACCGCCGCCCTCGCGCACGCCCGCAGCGTCCAGGAGGTCATCGACGTCCTCAAGGACACCCACGGCATCCCCAACCTGGGCGCGACCAGCCTGGTGATGGGCCTGGTCGAGGCCGGCCGGATCCGGCTGGTCGCCGAGGGGCCGGTGGGCAGCTTCGTGCCGGGCACCCGGATCACCCGGATAGACGAGCCCTACCCGATGGGCGAGGTGGTGCGCACCCTCAGCCCGCGCTTCATCGAGTCCCCGGAGGAGTTCGCCGACGGCTACCCCATACTGTGGCCGCACATCACGGACCTGCGGATCACCTCGGCCGCCTATCTGCCGCTGATCGCGCAGGCCCGCCCGATCGGCGCCATGGGCCTGCTCTACAACGACCGGCTCGGCTTCTCCGCCGAGGAACGCGCCGTCCTGGTCGCCCTCGGCAGCAGCATCGCCCAGAGCCTGCAGCGGGCCATGCTCTTCGAGCAGGAGAAGGACCTCGCCCAGGGCCTCCAGCAGGCGATGCTGCCCCGCACCATCCCCAGCGTGCGCGGCGCCGACGTCGCCGTCCGCTACCGCTCCGCGGTCGCCGGCGGCTCGCTGGGCCGGGACATCGGCGGCGACTGGTACGACCTGATCCCGCTGCCCGGCGGCCGGGTCGGCGCGGTCATCGGCGACGTCCAGGGCCACGACACCCACGCGGCGGCCGTCATGGGCCAGCTGCGCATCGTGCTGCGCGCCTACGCCGCCGAGGGCCACGCCCCGGCCACCGTGATGGCCCGCGCCTCCGTCTTCCTGGACGAACTCGACACCGACCGGTTCGCCACCTGCCTGTACGCCGAGGCCGACCTCGCCACGGGGGTCGTCCAGGTGGTCCGTGCCGGGCACATCGACCCGCTGCTCCGGGCCGCCGACGGCGGCTGCCGCCGGGTCCCCGTGGAGGGCGGGCTGCCGCTCGGCCTGTCCGCCGAGTTCCGGAGCCTCGAATACCCCGTGTCCACCCTGGAACTCGACCCCGGCGAGACCCTGCTGCTGTGCACCGACGGGCTGGTCGAGCAGCCCGGTACCGACCTCGGCGAGGGGATGCGGGCCCTGACCGAGCAGGTCGCCGGGGGGCCGGAGGACGTACGGGACCTGGCCGACCTGCTGATCGACATCGCCGAGGACCGGGGCGGCGACGACGACGTGGCCCTGCTCCTGCTGCGCCGCCGCGGCCTGGACAGCGCGCAGGCCGTCGGGCGCCTCCAGCAGCACGTGGCCTCCGGCGACCCGGAGGCGCTCGCGCTGGCCCGGCACATGGTCCGCGCCGCCGTCCGCGCCTGGGGCGCCGAGGACCGGGCCGACGAGATCGAGCTGGTCGCCGACGAACTGATCACCAACGCGCTGATGCACACCGAGGGCTCGGCGATCGTCACGCTCCGGGTCCTCGGCGGCAGCGACCGCCGGCTCCGGGTCGAGGTCGAGGACTCCTCCAGCGCCCTGCCGCGCCGGCGCGAGGCCGGGGAGGACGGGGTGTCCGGGCGCGGCCTGCTCCTCGTCGACCAGCTCGCCGACGTGTGGGGCGTGGAGGCGCGCGGCGGCGGCAAGGCGGTCTGGTGCGAGTTCCGCATGCCGGAGAAGGGCGACGGGGACTGACCCCGGGAGCCCCGGGTGGCACTCTGGACGCATGCCCGAACTGCCCGAGGTCGAAGCGCTCAAGGACTTCCTGACCGAGAACCTGGTCGGCCACGAGGTCGTGCGCGTCCTGCCGGTCGCCATCAGTGTCCTGAAGACGTACGACCCTCCGGTCACCGCCTTCGAGGGCCGCGAGGTCGTCGCCGTGCACCGGCACGGCAAGTTCCTGGACGTCGAGGCCGACGGCGGGCTGCGGTTCGTCACCCATCTGGCCCGCGCGGGCTGGCTCCAGTGGAAGGACCGGCTGCCGGACGGTCCGCCCCGGCCCGGAAAGGGCCCGCTGGCGCTACGGGTGGCGCTGGAGACCGGTGCGGGCTTCGACCTCACCGAGGCCGGCACCCAGAAGAAGCTCGCCGTGTACGTCGTACGGGATCCGCGGGAGGTCCCGGGCATCGCCCGGCTCGGTCCCGACCCGCTCGCCGCCGACTTCGACGAGGCCCGGCTCGCCGCCCTGCTGAAGGACGAGCGGCGGCAGCTCAAGGGCGCCCTGCGCGACCAGAGCCTGATCGCCGGGGTGGGCAACGCCTACAGCGACGAGATCCTGCACGCCGCGAGGATGTCCCCGTTCAAGCTGGCCGCGTCGCTGACGCCCGAGGAGGTCCACGGGCTGTACGAGGCACTGCGCACCACCCTCGCCGAGGCGGTGGAGCGCTCCCACGGCCTGGCGGCGGGCCGGCTCAAGGCGGAGAAGAAGAGCGGGCTGCGGGTCCACGGCCGGACCGGCGAGCCCTGTCCGGTCTGCGGCGACACCATCCGCGAGGTGTCCTTCAGCGACTCCTCGCTGCAGTACTGCCCGACCTGCCAGACCGGTGGCAAGCCGCTCGCGGACCGCCGGATGTCCCGGCTGCTCAAGTAGCCGCCGGTCATTTGGGGTCGATGCTCACGAGGCGCTGCCCGTCGGCGTTGCGCACCTCGTAGTGGTCGATCTCGTCGGGGTGCATCGAGGAGCCGCCCGTCATGGTGCTCACCCGGGCGTCGTGGTCCCGCTCGGCCCAGGTGGTCACGATCTGCTCGGAGCCGTCCCGGCCGATCGCGATCAGCCGGCAGGAGCGCGGCCCGTCCGCGTCCTTCACCTGCAGCTCGATGTCGGTGCCCGAGTCGGTGTCCGCCGCCTTCACCTGCGCCCACACGCCCGACTGCGCGTCGGTGGTCGCCGCGACCTGCACGGTCGGGGCGGTGTCGTGGCCGACGTAGCTCGCGATGCCGGGCCCGGCGACCGCGAACACCACGGAGGCGGCGAGGCCGTAGAGCAGCCGGCGGCGCTTGGCGCGGTGCCGGGTGGCGACCTCGGCCAGCAACCGGTCCAGCAGGCGGGGTCCCGGCTGGGCCATGGGGTGCACGAAGCGCGGCGTGGCCCGGCGGTACAGCATCAACTGCCGTGCCGCGGGGCCGAATTCAGTCACGTGTGCCGCGCAACGAGGGCACTCCATGAGGTGGTCCTCGAAGCGGAAGGCCTCCGCCTCGTCCAGCACGCCGAGCGCGTACGCGCCGACGTCGCGATGCCTTTCCAGGGACCTCATGACGAATCCTCGTGCCGAAGGGTGGGGGTGGGGTCACTCGTTGTTCCTTGCCCCCACCCGTACGCAGTCGGCAGCCGTTTCACTCAAGCCACGTACAGAATCGTAATCAACGGATTCGGAGCGGCCGGGCCCGCGGATTGGTCCTGAATCAAAAAAGATGGATGGCGAGATGCCCGAGGGGCAGACCGAGCCGCCAGGCGGGGGTCCACACCTTCGGTCCGTCGTCCTCGCCGAAGACCGAACCACCGCCCGGCACCGCGTCCAGATCGGGCGCGAGCAGCTCCGTCTCCTCCAGCCAGCGCCAGGCGGCCTCGGCCAGATCCAGGTCCGGTGACGGGCCGCCCGACCGGACGGCCTCGGCGCTCAATCCGTTCATACGTTCCGCGACCCACTCCTGCCACGGCTGGTCGTACGCCGTGAGCGAAAGCCAGTTCTCCAACTGGGAGACGACCCGGATGCCCGACAGTTCGCCGTCCGTGTCGGAGAGAAAGATGGTCAGCGCCAGCGCGTCACGGCCGGCCCGGAACTCGAAGGACGTCGGTGGCATGAGATCGCCGGTGCGCAGCAGCTCGTCGGCGATGTACTCGGCGTACAACCACGCCATCGGGACCGCGAGTTCCCCGCTCCCGGCCCCGTCCGTGCTCTCTTGACCTCTGTGCAGCATCCCGTCCTGCCTTCCTCCGGTGCGCGCGTGGCCCCGACCCCGGGTCCGTCCCTCTCCCGGTGCGGAACACGGATGAAGACAGCTGATTGCTCAAACACGGTCCTCAGCAAGGCGCTTTACCGAGGTTTGACCTGGCTTACGGTTTCATCGCAGGTCGGGTGCGTAACCGGGTAGGACCCGGCGCAGGGCGCGCAGCGCGTAGTAAGCGCGCGATTTCACGGTACCGGGTGGGATGCCCAGGGCCTCGGCGGCCTCCGCCACACTCGCCCCCTGGAAGTACACCAGCACCAGGACTTCACGGTGTTCGGGAGTGAGAGTCTTCACAGCCTCCCGCACGTCCAGCGCCGCGGCGGCGCGTTCGGCGTGGTCGCCGACGGCCCGGGTGTTCTCCAGCACCGCGTCGGGCACCTCGGGCGGCCGGGCCTGCCGGGCCCGGCGCGCGTCGATGGCGAGCCGCCTGCCGACCGTCAGCAGCCAGGGCCGTACGGAGTCGAAGGCGTCGGCGCGCAGCGCCTCGGGATGCTGCCAGGCGCGTACGAGGGTCTCCTGGACGAGGTCCTCGGCCCGCTGCCGGTCCCCGTCGCTGAGCCGCAGCAGCAGCGCGAAGAGGGGTCGGCCGTGCTCGCGCTGGAGCGCGGCGAGCTCGTGCTCGGCGGTCGTCGTCCCGTGGGGAAGTCCGTGAGGAAGTCCGTGGGGAAGCCCTTGGGGAAGCCCATGGGAAAGGGTTGTTCCGGCCGTCATGGCCGTATGGCATCGCAGGGCCGGGCCGGGGGACAGGGGCCGCACAGGGATCTGCGGCGGACGGTCGATCGCGTCGGCGAACGGTGCGACGAACGGTCCGTCACCCCCCGTACCCGACCCGGATGGGTCAATCGGGGCGCCTGAGTTGTTTGCGGTCCCGCTCACCTTCGTACCCATTGATCTGTAAATAGGACGAGCCTTGCGACTCTGGGGTGCTCCTGATGATCAATCGCAGACGACAGGCGGCCCTGGCCCTGACCGCCCTCCTCGCCACCGCGGCCGCCTGCCAGAACCACGAGCGGCAGGAGGGCGGCGCTCCGCCCGGCCCACCGGCACCGTCGGTGGCGGCCGCCGGCCGCTTCACTCTCGTCGCCTCCGGGGACGTGCTGCCGCAGAAGTCCGCGATCGACCACGCGAACCTCGACGCGGGCGGCAACGGCCACGACTTCGGCCCGATGCTCGCCGGCGTCCAACCCGTGGTCTCCCGCGCCGACCTGGCGCTCTGTCACCTGGCGACCGTCTCCGGCACGGTCGGCGACGAGTCCGGCCGCACCTCGCCGCCGCAGCTCGTCCAGGCACTGGCCGCGGCCGGCTACGACGGCTGCTCCACCGCCTCCGACCGCGCCCTGGACGACGGCTTCGCCGGTGTCCAGCGCACCCTCGCCGTCATGGACCAGGTGGGCCTCAGACACGCGGGCACCGCCCGCACCGAGTCCGAGGCGGGCACCCTCACCCTGCTGACCGCGGGCCGCGCCCGGGTCGCCCACCTCTCGTACACCTTCGACGTCAACGGCAACTCGCTGCCGCCGGGACAACCCTGGGCGGTCGCCCTGCTCGACGAGAACCGCGTCCTCGGCGACGCCCGCGCCGCCCGGAAGGCCGGCGCCGACGTGGTCGTGGTCTCCGTGCACTGGGGCACCGAGGGCAAGGACGCCCCGGACCAGCAGCAGCTCACCCTCGCCAAGCAACTCACCGCGTCACGCACCGGCGGCCGCCCCGACATCGACCTGATCCTCGGCACCCACGCCCACATCCCGCAGGCGTACGAGAAGATCAACGGCACCTGGGTGGTCTACAGCCTCGGCGACCAGATCGCCGGCGAGATGTACAACAGCCAGGGCCGCCAGGACCCGCGCGGCAACGAGTCCACCCTCGCCCGCTTCACCTTCGCCCCGCCCGCGCGCCCGGGCGGCCGCTGGGAGGTGGCCAAGGCCGAGTTCGTCCCGCAGCTGTACGACCTGGACGCGGGCCGGGTCGTCGACCTCAACGCGGCCATCGCCCAGGGCGCCGACTACACCGCTGCCCGCGACAGCATCCGGGACATCGTGCTCAGCCGCGGGGCCGAGAAGGACGGCCTGGTGATGGGGGAGTAGCGGCCCTCACTCCACGTCCACGTGGTCGAACGTCCTCAGCAGCTGCTTCAGCACCCGCACGCACGCCGTGATCTCGGCGTCGGTCAGATCGCCGCCGACCTGCCGGTTCAGGGCGTGCTCGCGGGCGAGGACGGCGGTGATGACGGCCCGGCCCTCGTCGGTGAGCCGGATCAGGGAGGAGCGCTGGTGCGCCGGGTTGGGGGTCACCTCCGCCCAGCCGCGCGCCACCGCGTCGTTCACCGTGCGCTGCACGAACTGCCGGCTCAGCGCCATGATCCGGCCCATCTGCGGGACCGTCATGGGCTCGTACCGGCGCAGCAGGTCCAGCACGGAGCGCACGCCGACGGAGGCCCCCTCGATCTGCTCGCCCTGCTCGATCTTGCGGAAGGCGCGCCGGTAGAGCGGGCCGATCAGATCGAACACCTCGGTGATGCGGTCGCCCAGCTCGTCCGGGGGGAGGGGCTTGTCGATGTCGTTCACCCGGCCATCATGCACCCCGGCCATCATGACAACTCGGTTGTCAAAATCCCGGGAAGATGACACCTTGGTTGTCATGAATGGTGCAGCGGACCTCCGCTTCCTCCCGTCCTCCGACGGCGACCTCGCCTACCTCGACACCGGCTCCGGCGACCCGGTGGTCCTGCTCCACTCCGGGTACGTCGACCACGGCGTCTGGCATCGGCAGATCCCGGCGCTCGCCGCCGGGTACCGGGTCATCGCCCCCGACGTGCGCGGCCACGGCCGGTCCGCCAACGCGAGCAGGCCCTTCCGCTGGGCCGACGACCTCGCCGAACTGCTGCGTCGGCTCGACGCCGGGCCCGCCGTGCTCGTCGGCCTGTCCATGGGCGGCGTGATCGCGACCGACACCGTGCTGGAACACCCGGAACTGGTCCGCGCGGTGGTCACCTGCGGTGCCGTCACCGGCGACTTCCAGTACACCGACTGCTGGCACAAGGGCCTCCAGGCCGAGAACGCCCGCACTCTCGGCGCCGGTGACATCGAGGGCTGGCTCGACGCCTTCCTGCGGGGCGTGGCGGGCGAGCACCGGGCCGTCGCCGACCTCGACCCGGACATCCCGCGCCGACTGCGGGAGATGGCCCTGCACACGATCTCCAAGCACACCCCCGGCGAGCCGAACCACCACGTCCAGGTGACCGACTCCTGGCCCCGGGTGCCCGAGATCGACGTCCCGGTGCTCGCGGTCAACGGCGGCCTGGAACCCGCCGACCTGCTCGCCGCCGCCGAGCGCCTCGCCCGCGAGGTCCCGGACGGCCGCGCCGAGGTCGTCGAAGGAGTCGGCCACTATCCGAACCTGGAGAAGCCGGAGGTCTTCAACGCCCTCCTGCTCGACTTCCTCCGCGCGCTCTAACGCCCGGCCAGCCGCGACCTCTTGTACGAGTAGCCGAAGTAGATCACGCACCCGACCACGAACCAGACGGCGAACCGCACCCAGGTCTCCCACTTCAGGAACGTGATCAGCCAGATGGAGAAGACCACACCCAGCGCAGGCACGAACGGCATCCACGGCGTGCGGAAGGAGCGCGGCAGCTCGGGCTGCCGGTAGCGCAGCACGATCACCGCCACGCACACCACCACGAACGCCAGCAGGATGCCGATGTTGGTGAGCTCGGCCGCCTCGCCGATCGGCACGAACCCGGCGAGCAGCGCCGACGCCACCCCGACGATCCAGGTCACCCGGGTCGGCACGTGCCGCGTCGGGTGGGTCTTCGCGAACCACGCGGGCAGCAGCCCGTCCCTGGACATGGCGAACCACACCCGGGTCACTCCCAGCATGAACGTGAACATGACCGTGAGGATGCCGATGATCGCGCCCACCGCGATCACATCGGCGAGCCCGCTCAGCCCCACCGACTTGAACGCCGTCGAGAAGCCGCTCTCCGGGTCGATGTCCTTGTAGTTCTGCATGCCGGTCAGCACCAGACAGGCCGCCACGTAGAGCACCATCGAGATCGCCAGCGAGTAGATGATCGCCTTCGGCATGTGCCGCTGGGCGTCCTTGGACTCCTCGGCCGCCGTCGACATCGCGTCGTACCCGAAGACCGCGAAGAACACCGTCGCCGCCCCGGTGAACGCGCCGCTGACGCCGAAGGGGAAGAAGGGGTGGTAGTTCGCCGTGCTGATGTGGAACACGCCGACCCCGATCACCAGCAGCACCACGAGGACCTTGAGCACCACCACGAACGTCTCGAAGCGGGCCGCGCTGCGGATGCCCCGGTTCAGCAGGTAGGCGATCAGCAGACAGAGCACGGCGGCGAACAGGTCCACCCGGTGGCCCGCCCCGGTGCCAGGTGCGCCCAGCATCCAGTCCGGCAGGTTCGCCCCCATCTCCTCGACCAGGAAGCCGAAGTACCCGGAGATGCCGATCGCGACCACCGCCACGATCGCCGTGTACTCCAGGAGCAGGTCCCAGCCGATGAACCAGCCCGCGAACTCGCCGAGCACCGCGTAGCCGTACGTGTACGCCGACCCCGCCTTCGGGATCAGCCCGGCGAACTCGGCGTACGACAGCGCGGCGCAGGCGCTCGCCAGACCGGCGATGAGGAAGGAGACCAGGACGGCGGGACCGGCCGTCTCGTTGGCCACGGTGCCGGCGAGGGTGAAGATGCCCGCGCCGATGATGCCGCCCACGCCGATCGCCGTCAGCTGGACCAGCCCCAGCGACCGGTCGAGCCGGGGGCCCTCGGCGACCTCCGTCTCCTCGATGTGTTCGATGGGTTTGCGACGGAGAATTCCTTCACCCATGCGGAGCTTGGCCATGTGCCTCACCTCTTCGCCGATCGCGAACGGCTGACGGCCGATCATGATGGCCCAGGCGCGTCACGGACGGAAGGCGCCACGCAAAGCCCAGTGGGGAGTCCAGGTCCGGGCACCGGTGGGCGCCGGCCGCGCGTCGGCCAGATGGGCGCGCAGCGCGGCGAGCCCCGGATGCGGGTTGGCGGTCGACCACAGCAGGGAGTGCGGGTAGACCGGGGTCGGGTCGGCCAGCGGGATGCGGCGCAGGTCGTGGGCGTCCGGCCAGACCAGCCGGGTCCGCTCGCTCACCAGGGTCGCCAGCGTGTCGGAGGCGGCGACCGCGTCCTGCACCGCCCCGGTGAAGTTGGGGCCCGAGGAGTCGATGGTGAGCCCGAACTCGGCGGCCAGCGAGGCGTAGTAGGCGGCCCACTCGGTGCCGTCCACCAGCCCCGGCATCCAGATCCGGTGCCCGGCCAGCTCCCCGGGCGAGACCGACCCGCGCCCGGCCAGGGCGTGCCCCGGGCCGGTGAGCAGCTGCACGGGCTCGTCGTACACCCGGACGGCCTCCACGCCCCTCGGCAGCGGCCGGCCGGGCATGGCGACGGCGCGGAAGGAGGCGTCGACCGACCCGGAGCGCAGGGCGGTGAGCGCCGAGTCCACGTCGAAGAGGGTGACGACGTCCAGGGCGATCTCCGGGTGCGCCTGGTGGAAGTCGCGCAGCAGCGCGGCCGGGGCCAGCCGCGCGCCGACCACGTCGACCCGCAGGGCCTGCCGCCCCGGCCGCACCGAGGCCATCGCGCGCTCCTCGGCCAGCAGCAGCTCACGGGCGTACGGCAGGAAGGTGTCGCCGTCGACGGTCAGGGCGGCGCCCCGGCCGGTCCGCACGAACAGCCGCACGCCCAGCTCCTTCTCCAGCGCCGCGATCCGCTTGGAGACCGCCTGCTGGGTGATCGCCAGGACGGCGGCGGCCTCCTGGAACTGCCCCGAGTCGGCCACGGTGACGAAGGTGCGCACTGCCTTGAGGTCCACGTCGTCACCGTACAACCCGTGGTTGTGGCAGAGCGCCCGGCAGTTGTTTGATTCGGCGGCCACCTGCACGTTTTCATGTCCCGGGTCAACGGGAGGTTGTGCATGGGACGGCGGTTCGGGTGGCTGTGGGCCGCGTACTCGGCGAGTGCGCTCGGCACCTATCTCGCCTTCGACGCGTTCTCGGTGATCGCGGTCATCGCGCTGCACGCCGGATCCGCCGAGGTGGCGCTGCTCGCCGCGACCGGGCCCGCCGTCGGCGCCGTGGCGGCGGTGCCGCTCGGGCCGTGGGTGGAGTTCCGGCGCAAGCGCCCCGTGATGATCGGCATGGACCTGCTCAGGTTCGCCGCGCTGCTCACCATCCCGGTCGCCTACGCGCTCGGCGGCCTCGGGCTCGGCCAGATGCTGCTCGTGTCCGTCGTGGTGGCGGCCGCCGACATCACCTTCAACGCGGCCTCCGGCGCCTTCCTCAAGCGCCTGGTCCCGGCCGACCGGCTGCTCACCGCGAACTCCCGGTTCGAGTCCACCAACTGGACCGCGCTGATCCTCGGACCACCGCTCGGCGGCGCCGCGATCGGCCTGTTCGGGCCGGTCACCACGGTCGTCGCGAACGCGGTCAGCTTCCTGCTGTCGGCCCTCGGCATCCGGGCCGTCGGCGGCGGCGAGCCCCGCCCCGAGCACACCCGGGTGGAGCGGCTGCGCGCCACCGACCTGCTCGACGGCTGGCGGCACATCCTCTCCAGCCCGGCGCTGCGGCCGCTTTTCTTCAACAACCTCGCGGGCAACGCCCTGATCATGGTCGCCACACCACCGCTGGCCGTCCTGATGCTCGGCACGCTGGGCTTCGCCCCCTGGCAGTACGGCCTCGCCTTCGCCGTGCCCTGCCTCGGCGGTCTCCTCGGCTCCCGGCTGGCCCGCCCGCTCGTCGCCCGGTACGGACAGCTGCGGGTACTGCGCACCGCGGGTGTGCTGCGGGCCGTCTGGCCGGTGGGGCTGGCCTTCGTCGGGCCCGGGCTGCCCGGCCTGCTGCTGGTGATGGCCGTCGAGTTCGGGGTGATCACCAGCTCCGGCGTCTACAACCCGGTGTACGTCACCCGCCGTCTGGAGTGCACCCCGGACGACCGGGTCGCCCGCACCCTGTCCGCCTGGTCGATCACCGGCAAGGCCACCACGGCCGTCCTGACCGCGCTGTGGGGTCTGCTGGCGACGCTCACCGGGCCGCGCACCGCGATCGCCGTCGCCGGAGTCCTGCTCCTCGCGACCCCGGTGCTGCTCCTGCGGGAACCCCGAGAGGTTACGGCACCACCGTCACCGGCCACCGTCCCGCCTTCACCAGACGGATCGCGACCGAGCCGATGAAACGGTGGCCGGCCTGCTCCGAGGCGCCCACCACGACCGCGTCCGCCTTCAGTTCGTCGGCCGCCTTCACCATGCCGTTGTAGGCGTCACCGCGGAAGGTGTGGAACTCCCAGCGCACCTCGAATATCCCCTTGAGCCGCTCGGTCGCGTCCCTGATCTCGGCGACCAGGCCCTCCGCGATCTCGTCGGTCGTCTCCGCCACCGGAGCGCCGAGCGCCGCCCCGGCCGCCAGCACCGGCTGCACGTACACGATGGCGAGCAGCGCGTGCTGGCGCCGGGCCAGACCGGCTGCGTACGACGCCGCGCGCCACGAGGAGTCCGAGCCGTCCACCCCGACGACGATGACCTTGGGGCCGTCCGTGCCCCGCTCGAACTGGTGTTGTTCCGCCACCCTCCGAGGCTATCGGAATCCGCAGGTCCGGTCAGTGCCCGGGGCCTCCCGCCGGGTCAGCCGTGCGCCGTCCGGGTGCGGGTTGTGGGTGGTTGCTCGCGCAGTTCCCCGCGCCCCTGAAGGGGCGCCAGGTGGACGCCCCTGAAAGGGGCGCGGGGAACTGCGCGACCAGCCCCCACCGGGCCCGCACCCGTACGGCGGCCGAGGTCGCTCGACGGGCGGGCCCGCCGCCCCCTTCCTAGAGTCGGAGGCATGACTGCCGCCGCGGAGCCCGCCACCAGCAGGGAGCCGGCGGGCCCGATACGCCCGCCCCGCGGCAGGCGGTTGTCCTGGGTTCCGGAAGCCTTCGGGACGTTCTTCGGCGCCCTCGCCCTGCTGTGCGCGCTGCTCTCCTTCGTCGCCCCGCTGCGCGTACTGCTCCATCCGGTGGTGCACTTCCTGAACGCCGTCGTCGTGCCGGTCAGCCCCAATCTGGCCTACGCCGTCTTCCTGTTCCTGCTCGGCGGCGCCACCGCTGCCCGCAAGAAGGTCGCCTGGTGGCTGGTGGTGATCTACCTCGGCCTGCTGGTGCTGGCCGACGTCCTGACGGTCGCCTTCGGCTTCGACTGGTACCCGTTCAGCTCATTGGTGGTGTGCGGACTCGCCCTCGCCCTGCTGATCGTGGCGAGACGGGAGTTCTACGCCGCCTCCCGCAAGGCCGCCGTACGCCGGGCCCTCGGTGTCCTCGTGGTGGGGCTGCTCGTGGCGATCCTGGCCGGCTGGGGCCTGGTCTCGCTCTTCCCCGGCTCCCTGCCGCACGGCCAGCACCTGGCCTGGGCCGCCGACCGGGTCTGCGGCGGCCTGGTCTCCGGCTACAGCTACGGCGGCCGCCCGCCCCGCTTCGTCGCCTTCCTCCTCGGCCTCTTCGGCGCCCTGGCGCTGCTCAACGCCGCCGCCACCCTGTTCCGTTCGCAGCGCCTGGAGGCCGCCCTGCACGGCGACGAGGAGGCCCGCATCCGCGCCCTCCTCAAGGCCTACGGCGACCGGGACTCCCTCGGCTACTTCGCCACCCGCCGCGACAAGGCCGTGGTCTTCTCGGCCAGCGGCAAGGCCGCCGTCACCTACCGCGTCGAGGCCGGCGTCTGCCTGGCCAGCGGCGACCCCGTCGGCGATCCGGAGGCCTGGCCGCACGCCGTCGCCGCCTGGCTGGACCGCGCCCGCCGGCACGCCTGGGTGCCCGCGGTGATGGGCGCCTCCGAGGACGGCGCCCGGGCCTACGTCCGCGCCGGACTCGGCGCCCTCCAGCTCGGCGACGAGGCGATCCTGCACGTCGCCGCCTTCGACCTCGGCGGCCGCGAGATGCGGGTCACCCGGCAGGCCGTCAACCGGGTCCGCCGCACCGGAGCCACCTGCCGGGTGCGCCGGCACGCCACCCTCACCGAGGCGGAGATGGAGGAGGTCGTCGACAAGGCCGATGCCTGGCGAGACACCGAGACCGAGCGCGGCTTCTCCATGGCCCTGGACCGGCTGGGCGACCCCGCCGACGGCGACTGCCTGCTGGTCGAGGCCCTCGCGGAGGACGGCCGGCTGCTCGCCCTGCTCTCCTTCGTGCCCTGGGGCGGCGACGGCGTCTCCCTCGACCTGATGCGCCGTGACCGGGCCGCCCCCAACGGGGTCATGGAGTTCATGGTCGCCGACCTGTGCGCGGCCGCCCCCAAACTGGGCGTCCGCCGCGTCTCGCTGAACTTCGCCGTCTTCCGCTCGGTCTTCGAGGAGGGCGCCCGCATCGGCGCCGGTCCGGTGCTGCGGATGTGGCGCCGGCTGCTGCTGTTCTTCTCCCGCTGGTGGCAGCTGGAGGCCCTGTACCGCTCCAACGCCAAGTACCACCCCGAGTGGTACCCGCGCTTCCTCTGCTACGGCGATGCAGGCTCCCTCGCCCGGGTCGGCCTCGCCTCCGGAATCGCCGAAGGCTTCGTCTCCGTACCGTCCTTGCGCAAACTCTGGGGAAAGGGGCACCCGAAGACCGGACCGCGGCCCGCGCTCCCGGAGGGGCCGCCGTCTTCGCCGGTGCCCGGTCCCGACGGAGGGGAGGGGGCCGGGCCCGGTGGCCGGGACAGCGAGCTGCCCGAGCAGTTCCGCGTCCGCCGCCGGACCCTGGACCGGCTGCGCGCGGCGGGCGTCGACCCCTACCCGGTGGCGACGGTACGGCCCACCCGTGCCCTCGCCGACCTGCGCGAGGGCGAGACGGCCACCGTCGCCGGACGGATCATGCTGGTCCGCGACTTCGGCGGCATCGTCTTCGCCGTGCTGCGCGACTGGTCCGGCGACCACCAGCTCGCCCTCACCCGGGACCGATCCGGGGCCGTCCTCGACCGGTTCACCGCCGACACCGACATCGGCGACCAGATCACCGCGACCGGCCGGGCCGGCGTCAGCGACCGGGGCGAGCCCACCCTCTTCGTCACCGACTGGCAGCTCACCGCCAAGTGCCTGCGCCCGCTGCCCGACAAGTACCGCGGCCTCGCCGACCCCGAGGCAAAGGTCCGCCGCCGCTACCTCGACCTCGCCACCAGCCCCGCCGCCCGGGCCGTCGTCCGGGCCCGCTCCACCGCCGTACAGGCGCTGCGCCAGGGCCTCCTGGACCGTGGCTACCTGGAGGTCGAGACCCCGATGCTCCAGCAGATCCACGGCGGCGCCAACGCCCGCCCGTTCAGCACCCACATCAACGCCTACGACCTCGACCTCCACCTGCGCATCGCCCCCGAGCTCTACCTGAAGCGGCTGTGCGTCGGCGGGATGGAGAGGGTCTTCGAACTCGGCCGCACCTTCCGCAACGAGGGCGTCTCCTACAAACACAACCCCGAGTTCACGATGCTGGAGGCCTACCAGGCGTACGCCGACTACGACGTGATGCTCGACCTGGCCCGCGAACTGGTCCAGGGCGCCGCGACCGCCGCCTTCGGCGCCCCGGTGGCCCGCAAGGACGGGCTGGAACACGACATCTCGGGCGCCTGGCCGGTCAAGACCGTGTACGGGGCCATCTCGGAGGCGCTGGGCGAGGAGATCGGCCCCGGCACCGAACTGCTCCGGCTGCACCGGCACTGCGACCGCGTCGGGGTGCCGTACACCGGCGACGACGGGCCGGGCGACGTCGTCCTGGAGATGTACGAGCGGCTGGTGGAGGCGCGGACCGGGCTGCCCACCTTCTACAAGGACTTCCCGACCGACGTCTCCCCGCTCACCCGGCAGCACCGCACCGACCCGCGGCTCGCCGAACGCTGGGACCTGGTCGCCTTCGGCACCGAACTCGGCACCGCCTACTCCGAGCTGACCGACCCGGTCGAACAGCGCCGCCGGCTCACCGCCCAGTCGCTGCTCGCCGCCGGCGGGGACCCCGAGGCGATGGAACTCGACGAGGACTTCCTCGACGCCCTCGAGTACGCGATGCCGCCCACCGGCGGGCTCGGCCTCGGCGTCGACCGGCTGGTCATGTTCCTCACCGGCCTGACCATCCGTGAGACGCTGCCGTTCCCGCTGGTCCGCCGCCGCTGAGCCGCCGAGGTTCGCGCGAACGGGCTGCTGAAACCTTCCGGCTCTGGGCCGTGCGGGTGCTTTCCTGCCGCCGCACCGGTGTCGATGTGGTGCGCCGGACCCCGGCCGGGCGACTGATGAGTCATGCAGAAGGATCAGTTGTTCACCCGCCGCCGGCTGCTGCTCGCCTCCGCCGCCGCACTCGGGGCCGCGGCCACCGCGGGGGTCGTGGTGGCGAGCGACGGCGAGGAGGCGGCCGGCACCGTGGCGGCCGCCGCCGGACCGCCGCCCCGCCAGGCGCTCAAGTCCTCCGCCTTCCGGCTCCAGCCGCTCACCGGATACGGGCCGCCGCCCACCAGGCCGGGCAGGCTCAAGGTCCGCAGGCAACCCATCACGGAGATCGACGGCAGCGGCAAGCGCATGATGCTCACCTTCGACGACGGTCCCAACCCGAACTACACCCCGCACATCCTGGACACCCTCGCCAAGTACGACGTGCGGGCGATGTTCTTCCTGTGCGGGGAGTGCATCGTCGTGAACCGGGAGCTGGTCGCCCGGATGGCCGACGAGGGCCATGTCGTGGGCAACCACACCTGGACGCATCCGCTGCTGACCACGCTGAACCGCAGCGAGATCCGCGACGAGATGGTGAGCACCAGCGACGCCATCGAGGACACCTACGGCGAGCGTCCCCAGTGGTTCCGCGCCCCCTACGGCGCCTGGAACCGCGCGGCCTTCCAGCTCGGCGCCGAGATGGGCATGGAGCCGATGGCCTGGACCGTGGACAGCACCGACTGGACCGTCCCGGGCACCCGCACCATCGTCGACACGATCGAGAACGGCGCCGCCCCCGGTGTCGTGGTCCTCTCCCACGACGCCGGGGGCGACCGCTCGCAGAGCGTCAAGGCCCTGCGCGAGTACCTGCCCCACCTGCTGGACAACGGCTATCACCTGACCGTGCCGCGCCGCCGGGTCTGACGGGTCCTCGCCCGCCCGGTGGCGGCCTCAGCGGACCTCCACCAGGCGGGCGAAGACCACCACGTTCCCGTCGTAGCCGTTCTGCTTCGAGAAACCGCCGCCGCAGGTGATGACCCGCAACTCCGGCGTGCCCTTGGAACCGTAGACCCGGTCGCCGGGGAAATCGGCCTTCGCGAAGACCTCGATGCCGTAGATCTCGAACACCGCGGTCCGTCCGTCGGCGCGGTCGATCTCGACCTTGTTCCCCTTCTTCAGGGAACCGAGTCCGTAGAAGACCGCCGGGCCCTTCGTGTTGTCCACATGGCCCACGACGACGGACGTGCCCTTCTCCCCGGGCGAGACACCCCCGTTGAACCAGCCGGCCAGATTGGGGTCGTCCGGCGGCGGCGCCGCGATCCAGCCGTCGGCGTCCAGGCCCACCGGCATCACGGGCGCGTCGACCCGGATCGAGGCGATCCTGATGTGGTTCGCCGGCGAGTAGGGGAGCGTCGCGGATGCCGTGGCGAAGGTGTCCGGGACCGTGGTACGACTGTCCGGGGCGGCCGCCGACGCCGGCTGCGGCGGACCGGTGTCGAACTCTCCCGAGCCGTTGCGGATGAGTGCCAGACCGGTCAGCAGAACCAGCGCTATCACGCCCCAGGGGGCACGCTTTCTGCGCCGTTCCTCCTCTTCGGCCAGCTCGGAAAGTTCGGACGCGGACATTCGCCTTCCCCTCTCGACGCGGCCGTCGCGATCTCCGTGTCGCGCATGGGGAAACGCTAAGTCCCGCGCGCGCGAGCGGCGACGGGGCGACGGGCGAACGGGTGGCCCGCGCGCATTCCGGTGCGCCATCCGAGTTGCCGTTCACAGGATTTTTCTGACGGTCCGTGACCTGCGGCAATATCCGATTGTGCGCTTTTCTGACGGCGTGTCCCCTCACCAGGACGGACCATTCTCGAAATGCGGGCGTGTTCAGGGCATCTGAGGGTCTATCCGGGAGGTGCTTTCTCGCCGATCTTCCGGGGACGGTTCCCGGGGCGCCTTCCGCGGAGGAAGAGATGCGAAACTCACGTGCCCTGGCGGCCGCGTGCACAGTGGTCGCCGTACTCGGAGCCGCCGCCCCCGTGGCCGTCGCGGACGGCATGGGCAACGGCGGCGGCCCGGCCAACACCCAGGCCCCGGTCGTCGGAGGGACGGGCGTCGCCCCGGGGACCGGCGTCGCCCCCGGAGTCGGCGGCGTCGGGGTCGCTCCCGGCGTCGGAGTCGGCGGTGTCGGGGTCGCCCCGGGCATCGCGGCGGTCCCCGGCGTCGTCGTTCCCGGCTTCGGCGTCGGCGGCAACGGGTTCAACAACGGCTACGGCGGACGGGGCAACGAAGGCTTCGGCGGACGGGGCAACGAAGGGTTCGGCGGCCGGGGCGGCAACGGGTTCGACAACGGCCGGGGGAACGACGGCTTCGGCGGACGGGGCAACGAGGGCTTCGACGACTTCGGCGGCCGCGGGGACGACGGTCGGTTCGACGACTTCGGCGGCCGGGGCAACGGCGTGCGCAACATCGTCGCCCAGCCGAGCGTGATCTCCAGCGGCGCCCGGCTCACCGTCACCGTCAACGGCTGCCGCAGCGGCGTCATGTCCTCCCGCGCCTTCCGCACCACGTCGCTGTTCCCGTTCGGCGGCGAGATGGCCCGCGGTGTCGCCACCATCGACCGGGACGCCCGCCCCGGCCCCTACGACCTGACGGTCCGCTGCGACAACGGCCGGACCCTGACCCGGCCGGCCGCCTTCTCCGTGCTCGGCGGGGTGCGCGGCGGGCTCGGCGGCAGTGTCTCCGACGGCGCCACCCCGGCCGACATGGCGATCGGCGGCGGGCTGGTGGGCGTGTCCGTGCTGGCCGGCTGCGGGTTCTGGCTGCGCCGCCGGCACGAGAAGCGCGTCTGACCGCCGCGCGCCGTCAGCGGGTCTTCGCTCCCGTCCCCGCCGAGGGGGCCGGAGGGAAGACCCGCGCGGCCGGGTGACGGTCAGGCGCCGTCCTCGGCGGACGGCCTGCGCGAGACGCGGTACGCCGTACCGACCGCGCCCACGACGAGCGCCGCGCCGAGCCCGATCTCCTTCAGGTCGAACCCCCCGAAGCTGCCGCCCTCACCGGCCTGCACACCGCGACTGGGCGGAAGCGGCTGCGGGTTGAGCTCCTCACGGCCGTTCGTACCGCTGTCGCTGTCGCTGTCGCTGTCGCTGTCGCTGTCGCTGTCGCTGCCGGTGCCGCTGTCCTCGGTCCGGCCGCCGTCGGTACCGCTGCTGCCGCCGTCGTCGTCGGTCCGGCCGTCCGTGCGGTCACCGGTCTGGTCGTCGGTCCGGCCGCCTGTCTGGTCGTCGCCACGGCCGTTCTCGTGGCTGGTCCCGTGGTCGTTCCCGTTTCCGCTCTCGTGTCCGTCCGAACCGCTTGCCGCGCGGGCCGGTTCGGCCGGGGCGCTGAGCCCGGCGCAGGTGAACAGCATCGGGTACAGGGCCCGCGACCCGGAGTTCAGGGCCCCCGCGCCCTGCTCCGGCGGGATCAGGACCGTACCGAACAGGCCGGAGGTGACCGTCGTGGCGGCCCGGCAGCCGCCGTCGGTCGCGTGGGCGGCCGGAGCGGAGAGGACGAGGGCGCCGACGCCCAGCAGTGCGGCCGAAGCGACGCGTATCGCGCGCATGGTGGTTCCTCCGGTCCCGAGGAGCAGCATGCGGACCTGTTCCGCCTGTGCCGGAAATGCACCTCGATGTTCGGAACGCTAGGAACATCCGCACACGCGCGCGAACGTAGTCGGTCGAACGGGTGAGACGACTGGGCCGCCCAGGGGACATCGACGGCGTGGCGCGGTGCGGTTCCCCCGGGCGGCCCGTGGCGTGCGGGCGCGGCCGCTATCCCCTGAGGTGCGGGAAGAGGTTCAGGAAGGGCTGCGAGGTCGCCGTGATGCCCCGGCTGTAGGGCTCGTCGAAGTCCCAGATCAGGAAGAGCATGAAGGTGATGGTCGCGGAGAACAGCCCCGCCAGGATCAGCTCGCGCCGGGTGCGCCTGATCTGCAGGGCGAACACCATGCCGATGGTGACCACGGCCCCGGTCAGCAGGCCGAACCACACCACGTTCGGCATGGTCGCCCCCGTCGAGTCGGCCCGGGCGCTGCGCGACTGGTCGACCGCGGCCACCTGGTCCACCAGCGGCTGGTAGGCCTGCGCCTGGAAGTCGGTCTTCGGCTCGTAGTCGGTGACGTCCTCGCGGATCTTCGCGAGCAGCTCGGCCCCCTGCGGGGTCAGCCGGCCCTTGTGGGCCATCACCTTCCACTCCTTGTCGACGACCTGTTTCGCGTAGGCGTCCACGTCCGCCCGGATCCGGTCACGGACGTCGGGCGGATACACCCGTACCCGCTCGTAGATCTCGTGCAGCGCCTGCGCCTCCGCCTGTACATGGTCCTGGGCGGCGCTGCGGGCCTCCCACACCCCGGCCACCGCCAGACCGAGCACGATGGCGTAGATGACGCCGATCCACATGGTCATGTACTCGATGACGTCCGGCGTCTCGGAGGGATCCTCGTCCTCCGCCGCCGTCTTGTGCCGTACGAGGGTGATGATGACCACCACGGCGCAGGCCGCGAGCATCGCGAGGACGAGAACAAGCCAATCCGGCAACGGAAGCCTCCAGAATTCGGTGCGGCGGCCGTCAGCGCGCGCGGAACGCGGCGACGGCGATGATCGCGGGTACGGCGATGAGCAGGACGTAGGTGACCGGAGAGGTGCGGTTCGGGGCCGTCGCACCGGTCGACCGGACGTGGTACGGCGGGTAGACCACCGGGGTCGGTGAGGGCCGCGGGGTGGGCTTGGGCGGCGAGGTGGGGGTCGGCGTCGGCGTCGGCGCAGGTCGTGGCGCGGGCCGGGGGGCCGGTGGCGGGGTGGGTGTGGGTGTCGGCTTGGGGGCCGGTGCCCGCCGGGGCGGCGGTGGTGGTGCCGGGGCCGGCGGCTTGGGCTTGGGGGTCGGCCTGGGCTTGGGGGGCGGTTTCGGCGGCGGGGTGGGAGTCGGTGTGGGTGTCGGTGCAGGGGTGGGCGTCGGAGTGGGTGTGGGGCACGGTGGCGGGGTGGGAGGCGGACAGGGCGGGGGAGTGGGCCAGGAGTCGCCGGCGACGGCCACGGCGTGGATGCCGTCGGGGCCCGTCGACGCGTAGGCGCAGGCGTCGGCCGACGCCGTGCCGACCGGGCAGCCCACCAGGGTCCACGTCAGCGCCAGCAGGGCCAACACCCTTGGAGCGGGCGCGACTCGGGTCGCTTCGGGTGCATGCACGACGGAGATCATGAGGCGTCGGGCGCCGTCGCACGCCGGAGTACGGATGGATTGGCCCGAACGGGGGACAGGCGGCGTAAACCGGTTTGAATCAGACCGGCCGTCGATTGGCGCGAAGCGTACGCCCGTGCGGGACGGGGCCCGCGGCCACAGTGTCCCGAAAGAAATTTGTGCGCCCGTTGAACACTCCGGCCCCCAGCATCCGTACCTGGTGTCGTGCGGCGGCGCAGAGGCGCTGCAATATCCAGGCGATTATGGGGAGTTGGAAATGAAGACCTCCTGGAGGAGCGCCTCTTTGGTGGCCACGGCCGCGGGCGTGCTGGCGCTGACGACGGCGTGCGGTCAGGACAACACGACCACCCCGTCCTCGGCGGCGCAGAACGTGGGTGCCACGGCGCCGGCCGGGATCGGCAGCATCACCGACCCGTCCGCCTCCACCGGCGCGGGCAACGGCTACGGCGCCGACGGCAGCCAGGCCTCCAGCTCCCCGGCCGCGGTGCAGCCCGCGGGCAAGCTGACCGTTGCCAGCAACCCCGACCTGGGCAATGTGCTGACCGACGGCAGCGGTCTGACCCTCTACCGCTTCGACGCGGACACCGCGAACCCGCCGAAGTCGAACTGCGACGGCGACTGCGCGACCACCTGGCCGCCGGTTCCCGCCGACGACGCCGCGGCCGGCGCGGGGATCGACAAGGCGCTGCTCGGTGAGGTCACCCGCACCGACGGCAGCAAGCAGCTGACCGTGGGCGGCTGGCCGGTGTACCGCTACGCCAAGGACGTCAACGCCGGTGACGTCAACGGCCAGGGCGTGGGCGGCAAGTGGTTCGCACTGGCCCCCGACGGCAAGAAGGCCACCCTGGCCGACCTGCCCGGCCTCTCCGTGCGCAAGGACGCCAAGCTCGGCGACATCGTCGTCGACAAGAACGGCATGACGGTCTACCGCTTCATCAAGGACAAGGCGTGGCCCAAGGTCGTCTCGAACTGCACCGGTGACTGCCTGGCCAAGTGGCCGGCCGTCGGCGAGGTCTCCTCGGACGACACCAAGGGCATCGTCAAGAAGGGCCTGATGGGCTTCACCCGCCCCGACAACGGCGAGAAGCAGCAGACGGTCGACTGCTGGCCGATCTACACCTTCTCCGGTGACGCGAAGGCCGGGGACACCAACGGTCAGGGCGTCGGCGGCACCTGGTACGCCGTCTCGCCCGAAGGAAAGCTGGTCGGCGCGCCGAGCAATTAGGGATCACCTCCCCAGGGTTGATCGCCCCGCCCATATCCACATTCGCGCATCGCGGAAGGGAGGGCAGAGGCCAGCGAGAGTCCCGGACGACGACACAACGGCGCGTACGACCGCCCGCCCCCTCCACACCGCACGGAGGGGGCGGGCTCCTTCGCGTTCCCGGGCGCCCCCCGAACTCCCCCAAACCGAACACCGAATTCCCAGCTCCTGACCGGGAACGGACGGTCAATTTCCGTTTCGGCTCGCCCTGTTCGCAGGCGATCAGTAGCCTCTGCTCGAACACCGGATCGCCTAAGCCCTTGGAGAGATACATGGAGCGTCCCGCCTGGGCCCCACGGAGCATCGACATCTCGGTGCCGAGCGTTTCGCGTATCTACGACTACTACCTGGGCGGTTCGCACAATTTCGAGGTCGACCGGGAGGCGGCCCGCAAGGCGATGCAGCACCTGCCGGGCCTGCCGAAGATCATGCAGGCCAACCGCGCCTTCATGCGCCGCGCCGTCCGCTACGCCGTGGGCGCCGGCATCGACCAGTTCCTGGACATCGGCTCCGGCATTCCCACCTTCGGCAACGTCCACGAGGTCGCCCAGACCGCGAACCCCGGCGCCCGTGTGGTGTACGTCGACCACGACCCGGTGGCCGTGGCGCACAGCGAGGCCGTGCTCACGGGCAACGAGGACGCGGACGTGGTCGCCGCGGACCTCCGCAAGCCCCAGGAGATCCTTTCGAGCCCTCAGGTAGAGCGTCTCATCGACCTGAATCGGCCAGTCGCCCTGCTCCTCGTTGCCATACTGCACTTCGTGGAAGACGCGGACGACCCGTACGAAGCAGTGGCACAGCTGCGCGACGCACTCGCGCCCGGCAGCCTGCTTGTTCTCACCCATGCCTCGTACGAGGGAATCCCGCTGCCGGCCGAGCGGGCCGAGGGCGCGGTGGACGTATACAAGGACATTCGCAACCCGCTCATCATGCGCTCGCGCGCCGAGATCGCAAGGTTCTTCGAGGGGTACGACATGGTGGAACCCGGACTGGTGCCGATGCCGCACTGGCGGCCGGAGTCGGCACCGGAGGACGAGGATCCTTATGCCTTCTCCGGATTCGCCGGCGTGGGGATCGCGGCGTGAGCGCGGAGCCGGACGGGCCGGAGGACAGACTGCGCCGGTTCGCGACGATCTGGAGCCGGGCGGTGTTCCCGGTGACCTCGACGTCCCTGACCCGGCCGGAGTTCGAGGAACAGCTCCTGCCGCTCGCCCGCAGGCTCAGCGAGGTGCTGCTCGCGCACGGCTTCGACGCCGACGAGGCCCGGCAGGTGGGCGCGGCGCTGATCGACGCGCACTGCACCGACCCGGAGGCGCTCACCCGCACCCTCGACTGCGTCGACGCGTACCTGGCGCTGTACTGCGGCGAGGACGGCCCCCAGGAGGAGCTGCGGATGCGCTCCTCGCGGATCCAGCACGCGATGGCCGCCGGGTTCGCCCAGGCGCTGCGGGAGCGCACGCTGGCCGAGCAGGAGGCCATCGCCCAGGCCGCGTTGCGCGCCCAGGGCGTGGTCGCACAGGCGCTGCACGCGAGCGAGGCCCGCTTCCGAGCCGTCTTCGAGGGCGCGGCGATAGGGATCGGCATCGCCGACCTGGAGGGCAACGTCCTCCAGGTGAACGGTGCGCTGCTGCGCATGTTCGGCGGCTCCGAGCAGATGCTGCGCAGCCGCAACGTCCTGGAGTGGGCGCACCCCGAGGACGCGCCCCAGACCTGGCGGCTCTACGAGGAGCTGGTGCGCGGCGACCGCGAGCACTACCACGTGGAGAAGGCGTTCAACCGCTCCGACGGTACGGTCCTGTGGACCAACCTGACCGTCTCCCTGCTCCGGGACGCCGACGGCGAGCCGCAGTACCAGCTGGCCCTCATGGAGGACACCACCGAGCGGCGGCTGCTCAACCTCCGGCTCCGCTACGAGGCCACCCACGACGCGCTCACCGGCCTGCCCAACCGGACGCTGTTCTTCGAGCGTCTGGAGAAGGCCCTGGCGGCGGGCGAGGGCCAGCGGTTCGGGCTGTGCTACCTCGACCTGGACGGCTTCAAGACCGTCAACGACAGCCTCGGCCACTCGGCCGGCGACCGGCTCCTCGTGGAGGTCGCCGACCGGCTGCAGTCCTGCGCGACCGCGCCCGGCGAGATGGTCGCCCGGCTCGGCGGCGACGAGTTCGTGGCGCTGACCACCGGACCGGCCACCCAGCGCGAGGTCGACGACCTGGCCGACCGCATCATGAACGCGCTCGTCACCCCGATCAGCATCGACGGCCGTGACCTCATGGTCCGCGGCTCCATCGGCATCGTCGAGGGCCCGGCCGGCGAGCGCACCCCGGCCGAGGTGCTGCGCAGCGCCGACATCACGATGTACCGGGCCAAGTCGGCGGGCGGCAACCGCTCCGAGCTGGCGGACCCGGAGGCCGACGCCCGCGCCATCACCCGGCACGGCCTCACCACCGCGCTGCCCGCCGCCCTGGACCGGGGCGAGTTCTTCATCGAGTACCAGCCGCTGGTCCACCTCGGCGACGGCAGCGTCCGCGGCGCCGAGGCCCTGGTCCGCTGGCTGCACCCGCAGCACGGCGTGCTCGGCCCCGACCGGTTCATCCCGCTCGCCGAACACACCGGTCTCATCGTGCCGTTGGGCCGCTGGGTCCTGGAGGAGTCGATCCGCCAGGCCCGCGAGTGGCGAGAACGCTACGGCGAGCAGGCCGGCGCCGGCCCGCTGCGCATCAACGTGAACCTCTCCCCGTGCCAGCTCACCCACCCCGGCCTGGTCCAGGACACGGTGGAGATCCTGGAGCGCTCCGGAGTGGCCCCCGACGCCCTGTGCCTGGAGGTCACCGAGTCGGCCCTGATCGGCGCCGACGACGACCTCCTCAAGCCCCTGCGGCGCCTTGCCGAGATGGGCGTCGACATCGCCCTCGACGACTTCGGCACCGGCTACTCCAACCTCGCCAACCTCCGCCGCCTCCCGGTGAGCATCCTCAAACTGGACCGCTCCTTCACCCAGAGCATGCAGCAGTTCCCGGCGGACCCCGTCGACCTCAAGATCGTCGAGGGGATCGTCTCACTGGCCCACAGCCTCGACCTCGCGGTCACGGTCGAGGGCGTGGAGACCGGCGCCCAGGCCGAGCAGCTCCGCATACTGGGCTGCGACACGGCCCAGGGCTGGTACTACGCCCGCCCGGGCCCGCCGGAGAGACTGCACGACCTCGCATTGGTGGATGCGACGGGCTGACCCGCGGGTTGTGGGTGGTTGCTCGCGCAGTTCCCCGCGCCCCTGAAGGGGCGCCAGGTGGACGCCCCTGAAAGGGGCGCGGGGAACTGCGCGACCAGCCCCCACGCACCCGCACCCGACCACGCTCCGTCACCTCTCCAACAGCATCCTCTGAAGCTCCCGAGCGGCCCGAGGCGGCGCCACGTCACTCCGGTGCGCCAACGCGATCGTCCGGTGCAACCCCGGCCGGGCCAACGGAGTGACCCGCAGCCCCCGCCCCGACCGAGCCGCCACCATCCGGGGCACCACGGCCACCCCCAGCCCCGCCCGCACGAACCCCAGCACCGCGTCCATCTCACCCCCCTCGACGGCGAACCCCGGCTCGAACCCCGCGGAGCGGCACGCGGCGACGGTCAGCTCCCGCAGGTCGTACCCGTGCCGGAACATCACCAGCCGCTCCCCCTCCAGATCGGCGATGTGCACCCCGCCCCGCCCCCGCCCGGGCACCGTCGCCTCGGGGGAGGAGACCACCACGAGGTCCTCCCGCAGCAGCTCCACGGTCGTCAGCGCGGGCGACGCCGGCGGCAGCGGCAGCACGATCAGCGCCAGGTCCAGCGCCCCGCGCGCCAGCTCCCGTACGAGATCGTGCGAGCCGCTCTCCTCAATCAGCAGCTGGATCCCCGGGTACCGGTCGTGGAAGGCCCGCAGCACGTCCGGCAGCAGCCCGGTGCACAGACTGGGCGTCGCCCCCAGCCGCACCCGCCCGCTCCGCAGCTGCACCAGTTCCTGCACCTCGTGCCGGGCGGTGTCCGCGTCCGCGAGGATCCGCCGGGCCAGCGGGAGCAGCGCCTCGCCCGCGTCGGTCAGGGTGATGTTCCCGCGCGCCCGCAGGAACAGATCCGCCCCGAGCTCCCGCTCCAGCGCCTTGATCTGCTGGGACAGCGACGGCTGGGCGACATGGACCAGCTCGGCGGCCCGGGTGAAGTGCCGGGTCTCGGCCACGGCGACGAAGTACTGAAGCTGCTGGAACTGCATGGTGACACGATAGCTTCAGGCTATGGAATCCAGCCGTACCATGTCTTGGACCGATCGGGTCGTCCGGCCCTAGCGTCATCCCCATGGCTCTGGCAACGCGGACGGACCGACGGCCGTCCATGGCGCGCACGATGTGGGACAGCTCCGTCGGCAAGAAGACGGTGATGGCCGTCAGCGGCCTGATCATGCTGCTCTACCTGGTCGTGCACATGATCGGGAACCTGAAGATCTACTTCGGGGCCGGCGAGTTCAACCACTACGCCCACTGGCTGCGCACCATCGGCGAACCCTTCATGCACTACGAGTGGACGCTCTGGCTCATCCGGATCGTCCTGGTCGTCGCCGTGGTCGTCCACGCCACGTCCGCCTACCAGCTCAGCCGCCGTGACATCAAGGCACGCCCCAGCAAGTACGTGCACAAGAAGCCCCGGGCGTCCTACGCGACCCGCACCATGCGCTGGGGCGGGATCATCCTCGCCCTGTTCATCGTCTGGCACATCCTCGACCTGACCACCGGCACCGTGCACTCCGGCGGTTTCCAGGAGGGCCACCCGTACCAGAACGTCGTGGACACCTTCTCCACCTGGTACGGCAACGTCATCTACATCGTCGCGATGCTCGCGCTCGGCCTGCACGTGCGGCACGGCTTCTGGAGCGCCGCCCAGACCCTCGGCGTCGGCAGCCGCACCCGCGACCGTGCCCTGAAGACCGTCGCGAACGTTCTCGCGCTGCTGCTCACGGCCGGTTTCATCGCCGTCCCCGTGGGCGTCATGACCGGAGTGGTGAGCTGACATGACCGACTACGCGAACTACACGACCGGCGAGGCCGTCACCGACGGCAAAGCCCCCGCCGGCCCCGTCAACGAGCGCTGGGACAAGCGCCGTTTCGAGGCCAGGCTGGTCAACCCCGCCAACCGGCGCAAGCACACGGTGATCGTCGTCGGCACCGGCCTGGCCGGTGGTTCCGCCGGGGCCACCCTCGCCGAACAGGGCTACCACGTCGTCCAGTTCTGCTACCAGGACTCCCCGCGCCGCGCCCACTCCATCGCCGCCCAGGGCGGTATCAACGCGGCGAAGAACTACCGCAACGACGGCGACTCCGTCCACCGGCTGTTCTACGACACCGTCAAGGGCGGCGACTTCCGGGCCCGCGAGTCCAACGTGCACCGCCTCGCCCAGATCTCCGTCGAGATCATCGACCAGTGCGTGGCCCAGGGCGTGCCGTTCGCGCGCGAGTACGGCGGACTGCTCGACACCCGGTCCTTCGGCGGTGTCCAGGTGTCCCGCACCTTCTATGCCCGCGGCCAGACGGGACAGCAGCTGCTGCTCGGCGCCTACCAGGCGCTCAGCCGGCAGATCGCCGCCGGGAACGTGGAGATGCATCCGCGCACCGAGATGCTCGACGTGATCGTCGTCGACGGACGGGCCCGCGGGATCGTGGCCCGGGACCTGATCACGGGTCGTATCGACACGTACTTCGCCGACGCCGTCGTACTGGCGAGCGGCGGCTACGGCAACGTCTTCTACCTGTCGACGAACGCCATGAACTCCAACGCCACCGCGATCTGGCGGGCGCACCGGCGCGGCGCCTACTTCGCCAACCCGTGCTTCACCCAGATCCACCCCACCTGCATCCCGCGCACCGGCGACCACCAGTCCAAGCTCACCCTGATGAGCGAGTCGCTGCGCAACGACGGCCGGATCTGGGTCCCCAAGGCCACGGGCGACACCCGGCCCGCGAACCAGATCCCCGAGGACGAGCGCGACTACTACCTGGAGCGCATCTACCCGTCCTTCGGCAACCTCGTCCCGCGCGACATCGCCTCCCGCGCCGCGAAGAACGTCTGCGACGAGGGACGGGGCGTCGGCCCGGGCGGGCAGGGTGTCTATCTGGACTTCGCCGACGCGATCAGGCGGATGGGGCGCGAGGCGGTCGAGGCGAAGTACGGCAACCTCTTCGACATGTACCAGCGGATCACGGACGAGGATCCGTACGAGGTGCCGATGCGGATCTACCCCGCCGTGCACTACACGATGGGCGGACTGTGGGTCGACTACGACCTCCAGACCACCGTCCCCGGCCTGTTCGCGGTCGGCGAGGCCAACTTCTCCGACCACGGCGCCAACCGGCTCGGCGCCAGTGCGCTGATGCAGGGCCTGGCCGACGGCTACTTCGTCCTGCCGGCCACCATCAACGACTACCTCGCCCGCAACCCCCACCAGGAGGCGATGACCGACGAACACCCCGTCGTCCAGGAGGTGCTGGCCGAGACCGAGGACCGGCTGAACCTGCTGCTGTCCGTCGACGGCGACCGTACGCCGGACTCCTTCCACCGCGAACTCGGTGAACTCATGTGGGAGTTCTGCGGCATGGCCCGCACGGACGCGGGGCTGCGCAAGGCACTTGAGCGCATCCCGCAGATCCGGGAGGAGTTCTGGCGGCGGATCAAGGTGCCCGGCACCGGCGAGGAGTTCAACCAGTCCCTGGAGAAGGCCAACCGGATCGTCGACTACCTGGAGCTCGCCGAGCTGATGTGCCTCGACGCGCTGCACCGCGCCGAGTCCTGCGGCGGCCACTTCCGGGAGGAGTCCCAGACACCGGACGGCGAGGCCGCCCGCCGGGACGACGAGTTCGCCTACGTGGCGGCCTGGGAGTTCACCGGTACCGGGGACGCCCCGGTGCTGCACAAGGAAGACCTGGTCTTCGAGTACGTCCACCCCACCCAGCGGAGCTACGCATGAAGCTCACCCTGCGCGTCTGGCGGCAGCGGAACGCCGACGCCGACGGAGCGATGTCCACGTACGAGGTGGACGGCATCTCCACCGACATGTCGTTCCTGGAGATGCTCGACACGCTCAACGAGGAACTCATCCTGCGCGGTGAGGATCCCGTCGCCTTCGACCACGACTGCCGCGAGGGCATCTGCGGCGCGTGCTCCCTGGTGATCAACGGGGACGCGCACGGGCCGGAGCGCACCACGACGTGCCAGTTGCACATGCGGTCCTTCCAGGACGGCGACACGATCGACATCGAGCCGTGGCGGGCGTCCGCGTTCCCGGTGATCAAGGACCTGGTGGTGGACCGGTCGGCGTTCGACCGGATCATCCAGGCGGGCGGGTACGTCACCGCGCCGACCGGGGCGGCGCCGGAGGCCCACGCGACGGCGGTGCCGAAGGCCGACGCAGACTTCGCCTTCGAGCACGCGGAGTGCATCGGGTGCGGGGCGTGTGTCGCGGCCTGTCCCAACGGTGCGGCGATGCTGTTCACGTCCGCCAAGGTGAATCACCTGAACGTGCTGCCGCAGGGGGCGCCCGAGCGGGAGACGCGGGTGCTGGACATGGTGGCGCAGATGGATGAGGAGGGGTTCGGGGGGTGCACGCTGGCGGGGGAGTGTGCGACGGCCTGCCCGAAGGGGATTCCGCTCGTGTCGATCACCAGTATGAATCGGGAGTGGCTGCGGGCCACCCGGAAGGTGGGGAAGCGGTAGCGCCGTCGGGGACTGCTGCGCCGTCGTGGCCGGTCGCGCAGTTCCCCGCGCCCCTGGCGGGGCGCTGTCCTTAGGGGCGTAGAAAAGTCACAGTCGTTCGCCGAGAGGTGCGGACGGGCGGGGTCGGGGAGTGGTGCTCACCGGCCCCGTCTCGCGTTCTTTACGGCCGTTTGATCACGGTAGGGTTACTCTCGGGCGTCTGTGAGTGACCGGAAAGGGTCCGACGCCCGGCATTCAGCAGTCGCACATCCACGGGTCCCGCGCATGTCACGCCGAGTCCAGCCTGCCACGGAAGAAAGCAGGTGCAGATTTCCTCAGCTTCCGCTCGGCGCAGGAGACCTCCATGACCGCCATGCCCGCCTCACCCCCCGCTCTCGCCGCCCCAGCCGGGGACTCCGGCTATCTGGTGCAGCTCGCCCGTGACGAGGACGACGTCCGGGCCGCACAGCGGCTGCGCTACCAGGTGTTCGCCGGAGAGATGGGCGCCCGGCTCGACGGGCCGGAGCCGGGTCTGGACGTGGACGCGTTCGACGCGTACTGCGACCACCTGCTCATCCGCGAGGCCCTCACCGGCGAGGTCGTCGGCACCTACCGGCTCCTCCCGCCGGAGCGCGCCGCGGTCGCCGGCCGCCTCTACTCCGAGGGCGAGTTCGACCTGAGCAGGCTCGCCCCCATCCGCTCCGGACTGGTCGAGGTCGGCCGCTCCTGCGTGCACCCCGCCCACCGCGACGGCGCCGTCATCGGCCTGATCTGGGCCGGGATAGCCCGGTACATGGTCGACCGCGGCCACGAGTGGCTGGCGGGCTGCTGCTCCGTCCCGCTCGCCGACGGCGGCGCCCTCGCCGCCGCCACCTGGGACCGGGTGCGGGCCAAGCACCTCGCACCGGAGGAGTTCCGGGTACGGCCCCTGAACCCCTGGGTCCCCACCGTGCCGGCCGCCGAGGGCCGCACCGAGCTGCCCGCCCTGCTGCGCGGCTACATCCGCCTAGGCGCCTGGGTGTGCGGCGAGCCCGCGCACGACCCGGACTTCGGGGTCGCCGACATGTACGTGCTGCTGTCGATGCGCCGGGTCAACGCGCGCTATCTGCGGCACTTCCTCTCGCTCGTCCCGGCCTGATGAGCGTCTGGCTGCCCAGCGCGCCCTGCACCCCGGGCGCCTGCGTGGAGCGCGCGGGGACCCTCACGGCCCTGCCCCGGGCCGTGCTGCGGTTCACCGCGGTGGTGTTCCTGATGCTCGTCGCGATCGCGCTGCTCCCGCTTGGCGGGAGGATCCCCGCCGAGTGGGTGCGGCGGTTCTCCAGGACGCTGGTCCGGGCCGCCGGGGTCCGGATCCGGATCACCGGCAGCGCGCCGGACACCGGCGGGGTCCTGCTGGTCGCCAACCACATCTCCTGGATGGACATCCCGCTGCTGGCCGCCGTACGGCCCGCGCGGATGCTCGCCAAGAAGGAGATCCGCGAGTGGCCGGTGGCCGGCGCGCTGGTGGCCGGGGCCGGGGCCCTGTTCATCGACCGGGACCGGCTGCGGGCCCTGCCGGACACGGTCGGCCGGATCGCCGGGGCGCTGCGGGAGGGGGCCGCGGTGGTCGCCTTCCCGGAAGGCAGCACCTGGTGCGGCCGGGCCCAGGGCCGGTTCCGCCGGGCCGTGTTCCAGGCCGCGCTGGACGCCGACGCGCCCGTGCAGCCGGTGCGGCTGCAGTACCGGCTGGCCGCGGGAGAGGCCAGCACCGTGCCCGCCTACGTCGGCGAGGACACGCTGCTGGCCTCCCTGTGGCGAGTGGTGACGACCCGCGGCCTGGTGGCCGAGGTGGACATACGGCCGCTGATACCGGCCGGCACCCACCCGGATCGTCGTACCCTCGCCGGCGCCGCCCAGCCGGTGACCCACGAGCCGGCCTGGACGCACGCGGCTCTGGTGAGCCCCGGGCGGGGCTCTCAGTGGTCGGTCTCCAAGTGGAGCTTGAGCAAGTCGACGCCGTAGTCGCCGCCGTTGGGCGTGCGGATGATGGTGTGGATGTGCTGCTGGGTCGGCGTGCCGCCCGGACCGCCCATCCCACCGCCGCCGCCCGGCTGGCCGGTGGGCATCCCACCGGTCGGCTGCCCGGTGGGTTGGCCCGAGGGCTGCCCGCCGCCCGTGCCGGTCTTTGTGCCGTAGGCGAGCGGCGACTGGGCGTCGTACTCGATGAGGACGACGGGGCTGTGCACCCGGTAGTAGAAGGCCGAGGTGTCCTTGGTCTTGCCCAGCCAGTAGAAGTACGTCTGGTCCAGGTGCTTCTCCACCTCCGTCATCCTCACCTCGGCGTGGCCGTCGTCCATGTAGCCGACGTACACGCGGACCAGGTCCAGGAGCTTGTCCCGCTGGGCCGAGGTGAGTTCGGAGCCGGGCAGGCCCTGGTAGGCGAGCTTCAGGTTGTCGGAGCCCGCGCCCGCCTTCATGTCGGTGCCGGACTTGCTCACCTTGGAGTCGATCACCTTGGCGCGCTGGGCCGAGGTGAGGGAGCGGATCAGGGCCAGACCGGCCTTGGTCTCCGGCTTGAAGAGGGTGATCTTCTCGCCCTCGTAGGTGGCCGAGGTCGGCTCGGAACCCATGAAGGTCGGGGTCATCACGACCTGGTCGCCCAGCACGAAGTAGTTGATCGCCACGTGGTGGCCCTCGTACTGGAAGCCCCAGGGCTTGCTGGTCGACGGGGTGCCCATGAAGGTGAAGAAGTAGGCGCCCTCGGTGAGGGTGTCCCGGTTGCCGCCGTTGTAGTCGCCCAGGAACTGGTTGAGCTTCATGATGTTGCGGGTCTGGGCGAGACCCTTCGCGGACAGCGCGGCACCGAGCAGCGCGAAGCCCAAGTCCCGCTTCTTGTCCGTGATGTCGCCCATCCGGACGCCCTTGCGCTCGTACCCGTCGACGTTGCTCCAGGCCAGCCACTCGTCGTCGTCCACGTCGAAGGTGCAGGACGTGCGCTCCTTCTGGCTGAGGCCGTCCAGGAACGCCTGCGCGGCCTTGACGACCTTGTCCGTGGAGACGTCGGTGGAGTGGATCGTGTACAGGTCGTCGACGACCTTGCCGTCCGTGGTGAGGCCCGTGAAGTCCTTGTACTTGACCTCGCTCTGGCCGGGGCCCATGCCGCCGGGGCCGCCCGAGGGCATGCCGCCGCTCGGGGCGCCGGAGGGCGAACCGGACGTGTTCGAGGAGCCGTCGGAGCCGTCCGAGCAGCCGGTCATGGTCGCCAGCGCGGCGATCCCGCCGGTCAGCAGCGCCTTGTTCATGAACCAGCGGCGGGAGCGCTCGGCTTCGGGGGTGCGGGGGTGGTGTCCGTGCATTCCCCCAAACTTCCGAAGCAACCTGAAGCGATCCTGAAGATCGTCAGGGCAGGGAACGGGCCAGATAGGGCGCCGTGACGCTGTCCGCCGCCCGTGCCACCTCGGCCGGCGGGCCCGCCGCCACGATCCGGCCGCCCCGGTCCCCGCCCCCCGGACCCAGGTCGATCACCCAGTCCGCGCCCGCCACCACGGTCATGTCGTGCTCGACGACCACGACCGTGTGCCCGGCGTCCACCAGCCCGTGCAGCTGCCGCATCAGCACCTCGACGTCCGCCGGATGCAGTCCCGTCGTCGGCTCGTCCAGCACGTACAGGGTGTGGCCGCGCCGGCCGCGCTGCAATTCGCTCGCCAGCTTGATCCGTTGGGCCTCGCCGCCGGACAACTCGGTTGCGGGCTGGCCCAGTCGCAGATAGCCGAGGCCCACGTCCAGCAGGGTCCCCAGGCTGCGCGCCGCGGCCGGGGTGTCGGCGAAGAAGGCCGCCGCGCTCTCCACGGTCAGGTCCAGCACCTCGGCGATGTTCCGTCCCCGGTACGGCACTTCGAGTGTCTCCGGGTTGTAGCGGGCCCCGCCGCAGTCCGGGCAGGGCGCGTAGGTGCTGGGCAGGAACAGCAGCTCCACGCTGACGAACCCCTCGCCCTGGCAGGTCTCGCAGCGTCCGCCGGCCACGTTGAAGGAGAAACGCCCGACGCCGTACCCGCGCTCCCGGGCCTCGCCGGTGGCCGCGAACACCTTCCGTACGACGTCGAACAGACCGGTGTAGGTAGCCAGGTTGGAGCGTGGCGTGCGGCCGATCGGCTTCTGGTCGACCGACACCAGGCGGCCGACGCCGTCCAGTTCCTCGGTGATCTCGCCGATCAGCGTCGACTTGCCGGACCCGGACACACCGGTCACGGCGGTGAGCACGCCCAGCGGGAACTCGGCGGTGACCGCGCGCAGGTTGTGCCGGGTGACCGGGCCGACCTTCAACGACCCCTTGGCGGAGCGGAGTTCACGCGGGGGAGCGGGTTGCGGCGCGAACAGGCAGCGGGCCGTGGCCGACTCCGCCACCCCGGCCAGCTCCGCCACCGGTCCGCTGTGCAGCACCTCCCCGCCGTGCTCGCCGGCCCCGGGACCCACGTCCACCAGCCAGTCGGCGCCGCGCACGACGTCCAGGTGGTGCTCCACCACGAACACCGAGTTCCCGGCCGCCTTCAGCCGGTCCAGGACCGTGAGCAGCGCCTCGGTGTCCGCCGGGTGCAGCCCGGCCGACGGCTCGTCCAGGACGTAGACGACACCGAACAGCCCGGAGCGCAACTGGGTGGCCAGGCGCAGGCGTTGCAGCTCGCCCGCGGAGAGGGTGGGGGTGGCCCGGTCGAGGCTGAGATAGCCGAGGCCCAGCTCGACGACCGGGGCGATCCGGGAGGTGAGGTCGGCGGTGAGGACCCGTGCGGTCTCCGAGGCGGGGCCGCCGTCGAGCAGCGCGGCCAGCCCGGTCAGCGGCAGCGCGGCCAGCTCGGCGATCGTACGGCCCCCGAAGGTCACCGCGAGGGCCTCAGGACGCAGCCGGCCACCGCCGCACACCGGGCAGGGCGCGCTGGTCAGGAACCGCTCCGCCCGCGCCCTGAGAGCCGGGCTCCTGGAGTCCGAGAAGGTCTTCAGCACATACCGGCGGGCGCTCATGTACGTGCCCTGGTAAGGGCGTTGGATGCGGTCGGCGTCCCGGACCGGGTGCACGGTGACCACCGGCTGCTCGTCGGTGAACAGGATCCACTCACGCTGCTCGGCGGGGAGTTCACGCCAGGGGCGGTCGACGTCGTGGCCGAGCGCGTCCAGGATGTCCCGGAGGTTCTTGCCCTGCCAGGCCCCCGGCCAGGCGGCGATCGCGCCGTCGCGGACGGACAGCGACGGGTCGGGGACCAGCGACTCCTCGGTCGCCCGGTGCACCCGGCCCAGACCGTGGCACTCGGGGCAGGCCCCCGCCGCCGTGTTGGGGGAGAACGCGTCGGAATCGAGCCGCTCGGCACCCGGCGGGTGGTCGCCCGCCCGCGAGAACAGCATGCGCAGCGAGTTGGACAGGTTGGTGACCGTGCCGACCGAGGAGCGGGAGGTGGGGGCGGAGCGCCGCTGCTGCAGCGACACCGCCGGCGGCAGCCCGCTGATCTCCCCGACCTTCGGCGCCCCGACCTGGTGGATCAGTCTGCGCGCGTACGGCGCGACCGACTCGAAGTAGCGCCGCTGGGCCTCGGCGTAGATCGTGCCGAAGGCCAGCGACGACTTCCCCGAGCCGGACACACCGGTGAAGACCGCCAGCACATCCCGGGGAATGTCCACGTCGACGCCCTTGAGATTGTGCTCACGGGCGCCCCGGACACGGACGTACGGGTCGTGGGGGCTGTGCATCGGGCGGAACTCCGTGACGGGTGACTCGCGGGGCCAGGGACAAACCCCGCGATCCTAGCCCGCCCCTCGTGAACCGCCGCTACTGCGGAGGGTTGCCCTGGTTGCGGGAGCGGTCGATGTAGTCGTCGGCCTGCTTCTGGGCCATGTCGACCTGGGACTGGTACTTGTTGCCGGTCCGCTGGTCGATGGTGTCGCCGGCCTTCTCGACGCCCTTCTTGGCCTGGTCCTCGTGGCCTTTGAGCATCCCCTTGAGCTTGTCCAGCATGGACATGGCAGCCCTCCTCGTTGGTTGAGGCTTCCGCTCCCAGCGTCACCGCCCAGGGCCCGGTCCGCATCTCGGCGGCGGTCCCCGTGCGGGCCCGGCATGCCTGTGCGAGCTTGGAAGACGCGGATTCCCGCCGACCGCAGAGCCGACCCCAGCGCCGTCCGCAGAAAGGCCCGGCCCCATGAGCACTCCCGGTTTCGGATTCGGACGCAGTCCCTTCGAAGAGTTCGACGAGCTGATGTCCCGCTTCTTCGGCGGATCCGGACCGGGCACCCCGGCCCGCCGCCCGCAGCGCGTCGACATCGGCAGCCTGCTCTCCGAGCGGGCCCGGGAGCTGGTCGCCGAGGCGCGTGACCTGGCGGCCGTCGAGGGCAGCGAGGAACTGGACGCCCGGCATCTGCTGGCCGCCGCCACCGGTCACGACTCCACCCGGCGGCTGCTCGCCGAGGCGGGCGCCGACCCGGACCAGCTCCGCGAGCGGCTCACCGCCGGCCACGGCGGCGGCGAGAAGACCGAGCCCACCGCTCTCACCCCGGCCGCCAAGCGGGCCCTGCTCGACGCCTACCAGATCTCCCGCGCGGAGGGCGCCTCCTACATCGGCCCCGAGCACCTGCTGCGCGCGCTCGCCGCGAACCCGGAGTCGACGGCCGGGCGGGCGCTCGGCGACAGCGGCTGGGAACCGACCCGGATGCCGGCCGAGGGCGCGCCGGAGCGCAAGAAGCCCAGCACCACGCCGACCGTCGACGAGTACGGCCGTGACCTCACCGAGGACGCCCGGGCCGGCCGCCTGGACCCGGTGATCGGCCGGGACGAGGAGGTCGAGCAGACCATCGAGGTGCTCTCCCGGCGCAGCAAGAACAACCCGGTGCTGATCGGCGACCCCGGCGTCGGCAAGACGGCCATCGTGGAGGGGATCGCCCAGCGGATCGTCGCCGGGGACGTGCCCAAGACCCTGGAGGGCAAGCGGCTGGTCTCCCTGGACCTGGCCGGGATGGTGGCCGGCACCAAGTACCGGGGCGAGTTCGAGGAGCGGCTGAAGAAGCTGCTCGACGAGGTCAAGGAACACGGCGACGAACTGGTGCTCTTCCTCGACGAGTTGCACACCGTGGTCGGGGCCGGCGGGGGCGGCGAGGGATCGCTGGACGCCGGCAACATCCTCAAACCCGCCCTCGCCCGGGGCGAGTTGCACCTGATCGGCGCGACCACCGTCGACGAGTACCGCAAGCACATCGAGAAGGACGCGGCCCTGGAACGCCGGTTCGCGCCCATCCTGGTCGGCGAACCCACCGTCGACGACACCATCGAGATCCTGCGCGGACTGCGCGACCGCTACGAGGCCCACCACCAGGTCCGGATCACCGACGAGGCGGTCGTGGCGGCCGCCGAGCTGTCCGACCGGTACATCACCTCCCGGTTCCTGCCCGACAAGGCGATCGACCTGATGGACCAGGCGGCGGCCCGGGTCCGGCTGCGGTCCAAGACCCCGCCGGCCGACACCCGGGACGTAGAGGACCGGCTCGCCGCCCTGAACCGGGAGAAGGACCAGGCCGTCGCCGACGAGGAGTACGAGCGAGCCAAGGAGCTGCGCGACCGCATCAAGGCGGCCGAGGGTGAGCTGGAGCAGGCGGGCAAGGCCGAGGAACAGGCGCCGAAGGTGACCGCCGAGGACATCGCCGAGGTCGTCTCCCGCACCACCGGCATCCCGGTCGCCCAGCTCACCGAGGAGGAGCGGGAGCGGCTGATGAAGCTGGAGGAGCACCTCCACGAGCGGGTCGTCGGCCAGGACGAGGCGATCACCGCCGTCGCCCGCGCGGTCCGCCGCGCTCGCGCCGGCATGAGCGACCCGAACCGCCCCGTCGGCAGCTTCCTCTTCCTCGGCCCGACCGGCGTCGGCAAGACCGAACTGGCCCGCGCCCTGGCCGCCGCCCTGTTCGGCGACGAGACCCGCATGATCCGCCTCGACATGAGCGAGTTCCAGGAACGGCACACGGTCTCCCGGCTGGTCGGCGCCCCGCCCGGATACGTCGGCCACGAGGAGGCCGGCCAGCTCACCGAGGCGGTGCGCAGACAGCCGTACGCCGTGCTGCTCCTCGACGAGGTGGAGAAGGCGCACCCGGACGTCTTCAACACCCTGCTCCAGCTCCTCGACGACGGCCGCCTCACCGACTCCCAGGGCCGTACCGTCGACTTCAAGAACACGGTCGTCATCATGACGTCGAACATCGGCGCCGACCGCATCCTGGCCGCCGGCACGGAGGACTACACCAAGGTCCGCGAGGCGGTCATGCCGGCCCTGCAGCAGCACTTCCGGCCCGAGTTCCTCAACCGGATCGACGAGATCATCGTCTTCCGCGGCCTGGACCGCACCCAACTGCGGGAGATCGTCGACCTGTTGCTGGAACACACCCGGCGCCGGCTGCACGCCCAGGACGTCAGTCTCGACGTCACCGACGCGGCCGCCGCGCTGCTCGCCAACCTCGGCCACGAGCCCGACTTCGGCGCCCGCCCGCTGCGCCGCACCATCCAGCGCGAGGTCGACGACCGCCTCGCCGACCTCCTGCTCTCCGGCCAGCTCGTCGCGGGCGACCGCGCGGTGGTGGACGCGGCCGACGGCCAGATCGTGATCCGCTCGGACAAGCCCGCGACGGTCTAGACGGTCCGGACGGTCCACACCGGTCTAGGGGCGCACGATCGAGGCGAGCCGCCGGTAGGAGTCCAGCAGGGCCGTCCGGTCGTAGGTGCTGGTGGTGACCAGCACCTCGTCGGCGGCCGTCTCCTTCAGGACCGTCTCCAGCTCGTCGGCCACCTGCTCCTCGGTGCCGGCGAGGTGGCCGGTGAGGCCGGACTCGTAGAAGCCGCGTTCCTTCGCGGTCATGGGCCGGGTCGCGACCGACTCGGCCGGGGGGAGGGGCGGGAAGGAGCCGTGGGTGCGGGAGTACGCCATCGACCAGGCCTCCGGGACGAGCAGCCGGCGGGCCGCCTCGGGGGTGTCGGCGACGGCGACCGTCCCCGAGATCACGACATAGGGTTCGGCCGCCCATGGGGAGGGGCGGAAGCGGTCGCGGTAGTGGTCGATGCCGCGCCGCATCTTCTCCCTGTTGCGCAGGTCGCCGATGACCATCGGCAGCCCGGCGCGGGCCGCGATGCCGGCGCCCTCGCCCATCGCCAGCACGAACGGCGGCACGCGCAGCCCCTCCGCCGGACGGGCCCGCACCCCGGTCGGCGAGGTCCCCTCGAACCAGCCGAGGAGCTCGCCGAGCTGTGCCGCGAAGTCCTCGGCGTCGTCCCGGTCGCGGCCCAGGGCCTTGCGCACCCCGCCGGTGAAACCCACCGACCGGCCCAGCCCCATGTCGATCCGCCCCGGGTACAGCGACTCCAGCACGCCGAACTGCTCGGCCACGACGAGGGGTTGATGGTTCGGCAGCATCACGCCGCCGGTCCCGACCCGGATGGTCCGGGTCGCGGCGGCCACGGCGGCGGCCAGCACGGTCGGCGCGGAACCGGCGACCCCGGGCACCCCGTGGTGCTCCGACACCCAGAAGCGGTGATAGCCCAGCGCCTCCAGCTCCCGCGCCAGCGCCACGGTGTCCCGCAGCGCCTCGGCGGGCGGGTGGCCCTCCCGGGTGCGGGAGCGGTCGAGGACGGAGAACCGGGTCCGGGAGGTCAGCGCGTTCACAGAGGGTTCAACACCGGGGCGGCCACAGGATTCCCGCGGGCGCTCAGCCTCCGGGCCGCAGCAGTCCGCGCTCGTAGGCCCTGACCAGGTGCTGCGGGACCAGGTACCGGACGCCGTCGACCGTCAACGGTACGAGCGGCGGGGTGCTCGCCTTCCACCGGGCGCGGCGGTGGCGGGTGTTGCTGCGGGACATCCTGCGTTTGGGGACGGCCATGGGCTTCTCCTCGGTGCCGTGAGGGGCGGGCGGACACCGGGACACTATATGAAAATGGATCCCATTAGCAGTTGATAGGGTGGCCGGGTGGCAGAGATCAGCAGACGTCCGATCGCCGTGTTCGACATCGACAACACCCTCGCCGACACCGCGCACCGGCAGCGGTTCCTGGAGCGCAAACCCCGGGACTGGGACGCGTTCTTCGCGGCGGCGCCGCACGACCCGCCGATCGCCGAGGGGGTCGCGCTGGCCGTGGCGAGCGCGGAGGAGTGCGAGATCGTCTACCTCACCGGGCGTCCCGAGCGCTGCCGGCGCGACACCCTGGCCTGGCTCGAGGAGCACGGGCTGCCCGAGGGGCGCGTGCACATGCGGCGCAACGCGGACCGCAGGCCCGCCCGGCACACCAAGCTGGAGATCCTGCGCCGCCTCGCCGAACGGCGCGAGGTGCGGGTCCTCGTCGATGACGACGAGCTCGTGTGCGACGACGCCGAGCGGGCCGGGTTCACCGTCGTACGGGCCCGCTGGGCCGACCGCTCGGCCGCGCTGGAGCAGGCCCAGGAGGGTGAGGGGCGGACCTGAGGACCCTTTCGTCAGTCCTCGTCAGTCCTCGTCCTCGATGCGGAAGCCCACCTTCAGGCCCACCTGGTAGTGCTCGATCTGGCCGTTCTCGATCTGGCCCCTGACCTGCGTCACCTCGAACCAGTCCAGGTTGCGCAGGGTCTGGCTCGCGCGGGTGACGCCGTTGCGGATGGCCTGGTCGATGCCCTCGTGCGAGGTGCCGACGATCTCGGTGACCCGGTAGGTGTGGTTCGTCATCGGGAGTGCTCCTCTCGTCGTCACTCCACCGTGCCGCATCCGGAAGCGGAGCGCGAGGCGTCGGTTCCGTTCCGCGGTACCCCTTGACCCTCCGCATTGGTCCATACCAAAATCCGGTACACCCGTATGAGCCCCGGTGCTCGTTCCCCCACGTCGGGCCCTTCCCTGTGCGTCGGCCAGAACAGGAACCCCTCGTGAGACGTCGTCCGCTCGCCCTCGTCTGTGTGTCCGCCGCTCTGCTGAGCGCCTGCAGCGTCCTGCCGGGCGGCGACGGCGGGCGGCACACGGTCACGGTCTGGCTGATGCAGAACAGCGCGTCCAAGGAGTTCCTGCGCCGGTTCACCGAGGACTTCGAGCGCACCCACAAGGACATCCGGCTCGACATCCGCGTCCAGCAGTGGACCGGGATCGTGGACAAGGTCCAGACCGCGCTCAAGGGCGACTCCGACGACGGCCCCGATGTCATCGAGGTCGGCAACACCCAGGTCCCGCAGTACGTCGAGGACGGCCGGCTCACCGACCTCACCCTGGAGTCGATGCGCGACTGGGGCAAGGAGCACTGGCTGCCGGGTCTCGCCGAACCCGGCCGGGACGACTCCCGCCAGTACGGCATCCCCTGGTACGCCGCCAACCGGGTCGTCATCTACCGCAAGGACCTCTTCGAGAAGGCCGGCATCACCTCCCCGCCGAAGACGCGCGAGCAGTGGCTGGCCGACACCGAGAAGCTCAACTCCGGCGGAAACCAGGGGATCTACCTGGCCGGACAGGACTGGTACACCCTCTCCGGGTTCATCTGGGACGAGGGCGGTGACCTCGCCGAGCAGACGGACGCCACCTGGAAGGGAACCCTGGACAGCCCGGCCGCGCTGCGCGGCATGGACTTCTACCGGCAGCTCCAGGCGCTCGGCAAGGGACCCGCGGACGCGGACGAGGAACACCCGCCCCAGGCCGGGGTGTTCGCGGGCGGCGACGTCGCGCAGATCATCGCGGTGCCCGGCCTCGCCCAGTCCGTCGTCCAGGCGAACCCGCGGCTCAAGGACGAGATCGGGTACTTCCCGGTGCCGGGGCTCACCGCCGCGCGCCCCGGCGCCGTCTTCACCGGCGGCTCCGACCTCGTCGTACCGCAGAACACCGACCGGCCCTACGACGCGACCGCCGTCGTCGGCGCCCTCACCGGCGCCAAGTGGGACACCGAACTGGCCCGCACCATGAACTACGTGCCCAACAAGACGACGCTGGCCGGTGCGGTCGCCGGGGAGCAGGGGGTCGCCGCCATGGCGGCCGGAGCCGCGCGGGGACGGGCGACCCCGCACACCCCGGACTGGCCGGCGGTGGAGGCCGACAACCCGATCAAGGGCTACATGACCAAGGTGCTCGGCGGAGCGGACCCCGCGACCGAGGCCCGCCGCGCCTCGCGGCGGATCACCGAACTGCTGGCACCGAACTTCGGGTGACCCGGGTGTCCCGAGTGACACGGGTGTCCCGGGCCACCCCGGTGGCTCAGCGCGCCATGCTCAGCGACAGCGCGAAGCGCCCCTCCCTGTCCGTCCACCAGTGGGTCAGTTCCAGTCCCGCCGAGGCCAGTTCGGCGGTCACGCCCGGCCGCCGGAACTTCGCGGACACCTCGGTCCGCAGCTCCTCGCCGGCCGCGAAGTCCACCGCCAGGTCGAGCGCGGGCACCTTCACGGTCTGCGCGACCCGCGAGCGCAGCCGCATCTCGATCCACTCCTGCTCCGCGTCCCACAGGGCGACGTGGTCGAAGGCGTCCGGGTCGAAGTCGGCGTCCAGCTCACGGTCGACGACGGCCAGGACGTTCTTGTTGAAGGCGGCCGTCACCCCGGCCGCGTCGTCGTACGCCCGGACCAGGACCTCCTCGTCCTTGACCAGGTCGGTGCCGAGCAGCAGCGCGTCGCCGGGGGCGAGTACCCGGCGCATCCGGGCCAGGAACACGGCGCGCTCGGCGGGCAGCAGATTGCCGATCGTGCCGCCGAGGAACGCCAGCAGCCGGGGCCCCGGGGTCTCGGGCAGCTCCATCCGGCCGGTGAAGTCGGCGATCAGGGCGTGCACGGACAGGCCGGGCCGCTCCTGGATGAGCGCCTCCCCGGCCTGGGTGAGCGCGCTCTCGCTGACGTCGACCGGCACGTACACCTCAAGACCGGTGAGCGCGTCGATGAGCAGCCGGGTCTTCTCGGAGGAGCCCGAGCCCAGCTCCACCAGGGTGCGGGCACCGCTCGCGGCGGCGATCTCGCCGGACCGGGCGAGCAGGATCTCCCGCTCGGCCCGGGTCGGGTAGTACTCGGGCAGTTCGGTGATCTCCTCGAAGAGCTCGCTGCCCCGGGCGTCGTAGAACCACTTCGGCGGCAGCGTCTTCGGGGAGGCGGTGAGGCCGTTCAGGACATCGGCGCGCAGCGCGGCGTCCGTGGCGTCCTCGGGGAGGGTGCGGGTGACACGGAGGGGACTCACGTACAGGGCTCCTTCGGGGATGCGGATGCCGGGTCCTCGACGGGGGCGGGCTCGATCGGGGCGAGTACGACGCCCGTGCGGCTCGCGGTGAGCAGGGTGCGGTCGGGGACCTCCCGCCAGCGCGGGTCGTCGTCGTACGGCTCGGAGGCGACGACGGTGCGGCCGGGTTCCGAGAGGTGGCAGAGGCTGTCGCCCCAGGCGGTGGCGGCGATGGTCTCGCCGTCGGTGAGGAGGAGGTTGAGGCGGGCGGCGGGGGCGGCCCCGGCCACCTGGAGAACCGTTTCGGCAAGGGCGGGGCCCGGTTCCGCGCCGGACCGCAGCCGGTGCAGGACCAGCGCCCAGACGAACGCCGAGTCGGTGCGCGCCTCCATGGACAGCAGGTCGGCCGGGGGCAGCAGGGGGACCAGCGGGGCCATGGAGTGCGGCCAGCCCGGGATCGCCCCGTTGTGGCTGAACAGCCAGCGGCCCGCGGCGAACGGCGCCGCCGCGGCCTCCCCGTCCGCGCCCGCCAGCGTCGCGTCCCGTACGGCGGCGAGCAGCGCGCCGGTGCGGACGACCCGGGCGAGGTCCGCGAAGGACGGGTCGCCCCAGATCGGCACCGCCCGCCGGTATCGGGCCGGCTGCGGATCCTCCGGGGCGTACCAGCCCACCCCGAAACCGTCGGCGTTGACCGTCCCGTACCGCTGCCGCCGGGGCGCCCACGACTGCCGGTACAGGGAGTGCTCGGGGTCCACGAGGAGCCGGCCGAGCGGCTCCTCGGGTCCCACACAGGCCAGATGACGGCACATCAGGCGGTCTCCGCGTCACGGGCGGTGCGGAAGCCGGAGAAGATCTGCCGCCGGATCGGGTAGTCCCAGTTGCGGAACGTGCCCCGGCAGGCCACCGGGTCCACCGCGAACGAACCGCCGCGCAGCACCTTGTACTCGGGGCCGAAGAACACCTCCGAGTACTCCTTGTACGGGAAGGCGCTGAAGCCCGGGTACGGGAGCAGGTCGCTGGAGGTCCACTCCCACACGTCGCCGATCAACTGCCGCACACCCAGCGGCGATTCACCCTCGGGATAGCTGCCGGCCGGGGCCGGGCGCAGATGCCGCTGGCCGAGGTTGGCGTGGGCCGGGGCCGGGTCGGCGTCGCCCCAGGGATAGCGGCGCGAGCGGTTCTCGACCGGGTCGTGCCGGGCCGCCTTCTCCCACTCGGCCTCGGTGGGCAGCCGCCGTCCGGCCCAACGGGCGTAGGCGTCCGCCTCGTACCAGCACACGTGCAGCACCGGCTCCTCGGGCGGGACGACCTCGGTGACCCCGAACCGGCGGCGCAGCCACTGGCCGTCCTCCCGGTGCCAGAACTGCGGCGCCGAGACGGCGTGCCGCCGGATGTGCGCCCAGCCCTCCGGGGTCCACCAGCGCTCCTGCTCGTAGCCGCCGTCCTCGATGAACGCCAGGTACTGGCCGTTGGTGACCGGGGTGGTGTCGATCCAGTAGGCGGCCACCTCCCGCCGGTGCGCGGGGCGTTCGTTGTCCAGCGCCCAGGGCTCGGTGGAGGTGCCCATGGTGAACGGGCCGCCGGGGACCAGGACTTCGGCCGGGCCGGTGAACGGCGGCGCCGGGTCCGGGTCGGGGGCGGTCAGGGCCTGCGGGCCCGTGCGGAGCTGATGGGTGATCAGCATCGTCTCGTCGTGCTGCTGTTCGTGCTGCGCGATCATCCCGAAGGCGAAGCCCGCCTCGGTCAGCCGGGTGCCGCCGAACGCCGCGCCCTCCAGCAGGTCCAGCGCCCGGCCGCGCACCTCCGCCGCGTACTGCCGTGCCTCGGCGGGCGGCAGCAGCGGCAGCGAGGGCCGCTCGGAACGCGGGTGCTCGAAGGCGTCGTACAGCGTGTCGATCTCGGGGCGCATCGGCTCCCGGCCGCCGACGTTGCGCAGCAGCCAGAGCTCCTCCTGGTTGCCGATGTGCGCGAGGTCCCAGACCAGCGGGGACATCAGCGGGGAGTGCTGGGCGGTGAGATCGGGCTCCTCGACGCAGCTGGTCAGCAGCGTGGTGCGGTCGCGTGCGGTGGTGAGGGACTTCAGCGCCCGGTCACGCAGCGTCTCGATATCGATGTCGGTCTCGGTCTCGCTCATGCGCTGATTTCCTTCCCCTGGGCGCGACCGGCGGTGCCGCGCAGTCGGTCCAGCAGGTCGTCGGCCGGGCAGCGGCCCCGCAGGACGTACCGGTCCCGGTACGCCCGAACGGCCGCCACGACCTCGGGAGTCGCGCCGAGCCGGGGCAGGGCCTCCAGCGCCGCCGCGAAACAGGCGACGGCCGCCTCGTGCAGCTCCGGGTCGCCGAGCCCGGACCGGGCGGCGTCGATCCACAGCGGGTTGTGCGGGGCGGGCAGCGCCATCGCGCGCTCGGCCAGCGGCTTCACCGTCCGGTAGGCGGTCTCGGCGGCCACCGGGTCGTCGAACAGCGCCGCCGTCACCGCCAGCGGCACGATCCACCCGTCGTCGCCGGGCTGCGCGTCGATCATCCGCAGCTCCAGGTGGCCGCGCGGCCGGACCGGCGGGAACAGCGTGGTGACGTGGTAGTCGAGATCCGCCCTGGTGGGCGCCCCCGACCGGGTCCACTCCCGGAAGGTCAGGCCCTCGGGCACCTCCCAGGGGCCGTCGTCCCGCCGTACGCACATCACCGGGGAGTCCAGGACGTGCCGGGCCCAGGCGGCCCGGGGGTCGCCGTCCAGCGGGGGTGCGCCCGCGCGGCCCGCGCCGATCTCCAGCCACAGCAGCTGGCGGGTGGAGAGCCAGCCGGTGGGACGACGGCCGACCATCGGGGAGTTGGCGAACGCGGCCACCAGCACCGGGCCCAGCTGATGGGCCAGCCACCAGCGTCGGGTGTGCCCCAGCGGGCCGGGTTCCTCGTGGCCGGCGTCCAGGCAGACCTGGACGGAGGCGGAGGCGCACATCATGTGGCGGCCCGCCGGGCCGGTGCGGTCCAGGCAGGTCTCCATCGCGTCGTAGCGCGGTTCGCGCAGGAAGCGGCGGGGGGTGTGCCAGGGATCGTGACCGACGCCCACAAGCCCGAGGTCCTGTTCGGCGAGGACCGTACGGACGGCGTCCAGGTCGGCGGAGACGGTGCCGATGCACTCCGTGAGGGAGGCGGCGGGCGGCGAGCTGAGCTCCAGCTGGCCGCCGGGTTCGACGGTGAGCGCCGACCCCAGGGGCACCGTGCGCAGTGCGGCGTAGGCCGCTTCGAGTCGTTCGGATGTGACGGGGAGCTGCGGCCGGCGCAGCTCGTGGACCAGCCATTCCACTTCGACCCCGAGGGTGCGGGGCGGGCCGGTCTTGAAGCAGATGCCCTTGACCAGGGCCTCCACCTCGGCCTCGGTGACGGCGGTGCGGTCGTCCGAGAAGTCGGTTCGCACCGACCCGCCGGTACAGTCGCCGCTGTCGGATATTGAGTCGGACATGTCGGGATCCTCCTGAGATTCCACCATGTCGCCGGCCCGGCCGTGGAGGGGTCCGGGGCGGCATCGTCCGTCCCAGCCAAGACCTTCGCGTCGATTCGCACAAGGGTGCCCATGGGGACGTTCTAGATCGGTAACCTCTGCTTCCTTGTGCGTTTCCGACCGTTTTGGGCGCAGGAAACTCCGTTGCACGGCATCACCAGCATCGCTCAGGATGCTGGTATGAGCACGACGGGGGAGGCCGCGCGGGCCGCGGTCATGGCGTCCACGGGGGTGGCGCCATGAGTGCGCGCCTGCGCGGCATCGCCCAGCAGAACGAACGGATCGTGGCGGCGGGGCGCTATCCCGCACCCGACGGCCGGGAGATCGTCCTGGCGGCCGGCATCGCGGCCGCGCGGCAGGGCACGCGCATGTACGGCCCGGAACCGGTGCCCGTACCGGAACCGCCCGCCGCTCCCGTGGAGCCGGTCGTCGAGGTCACCGGCGAGAGCAGCCTGGAGGCCGCCCGCCGGCTGGCCGACGCCCCGGTGGCCGTCCTGAACTTCGCCTCCGCCCTCCCCCAGCTCTCAACTACGTTCGAGCCGGGGGGACCCCCATCCCGGGTGGCGGATACCTCAACGGCGCCCAGGCCCAGGAGGAGGCCCTGTGCCGCGCCTCCGCGCTCTACACGTGCCTGCGCGAGGTCCCCGAGTACTACGACCATCACCGCGCCCACCGCGACCCCTTCTACACGGACCGCGTGATCCACTCCCCGGCCGTCCCGGTCTTCCGCGACGACCGGGGCCGGCTCCTCGCCGAGCCCTACCGCGTGGGCTTCCTGACGGCCGCCGCGCCCAACGCGGGGGTCGTCCGCCGTACGGCCCCGGAACGCACCGGCGCGCTGCCGGGCGCCCTCGCCGTACGCGCCGAGCGGGTCCTGGAGGTGGCCGCCGCGCACGGCTACCGGCGGCTGGTCCTCGGCGCCTGGGGCTGCGGGGTCTTCCAGAACGACCCCGCGCAGGTCGCGGGGGCCTTCCGGGGGCTGATCGCCCCCGGCGGACGGTTCGCGGGGACCTTCGACCACGTGGTGTTCGGGGTCCTGGACCGTACGCCGGGATCGGCGGTCCGGGCGGCCTTCGCCGACGCGTTTCAGGCTCTGGCCGCGGGCTGAGGCCTCACTTCCAGCCGTAGCGCTCGTGCAGCCGGTTGCGTACGAGGTTGAAGCGGCCCCGGTCGAGCGCGCAGGCCTCCCGGCGCATCCCGTCCTCGTGCAGCCGCAGCACGCGGTCCACGTCGATCCAGGAGTCGCGGCCGGAGCGGTCCCACGGTCCGCTGCCGATCGCCACCCACTCGCGGTCGTTGTCGTGCCGCTTGCTGGACAGCTGCACGGCCAGCAGGGTGCCGGCCGCCTCGCGGGCGACGACCAGCACCGGCCGGTCCTTGCCCCGCCCGTCATTCTCCTCGAAGGGCACCCAGGTCCACACGATCTCGCCGGGGTCGGGGTCGCCGTCGTGGGCGGGGGAGTACTCGGTGCGCACCCTGCCGACCTTCTGCGGGTCGGCCTCGGTGGTCGCGGTGGGGCCGTAACGGCCGGGGACGCTCTCGTCGTCGGTAAACGCAGTCACGAGGGCACCCTAAGGGGCCTCAGCCTGCGAGAACAGGCGGGGTGCCGGTACGGCGCAGCTCGGCCTCGATCAACTCGGCGGTGACCTCGGGGCGTTCGAGGTGCGGCAGGTGACCGGCCTCCGGAATCGGCTCGAACCGGCCCTGCGGGAAGGCCTTCGCGTAGGCGGCTCCGTACGCGGGCGTGACGACGCGGTCGCTCTCGCCCCAGATCACCAGCGCGGGCTGCCGCACCCGGCCCAGCCGGGGGAGCAGCTTCGGGTCGGTCATCCGGCCGCCGTCCGTGAGCAGCCGCATGGTCGCCATGTTGGCCTGGCGGCGGGCGAGTTCGGCTGCGGGAAGGGCGGCCGGGTCGACGTAGAAGCGGTCCGGGTCGTGCCAGGAGTGCTCGGCCTGGGCGCGCGGGTCCAGCGCGAAGAAGTCGGTGACCTCCTCGCCCTCGATGTCCGCGCCGACCGCGTTGATGAGGACCAGGCCGGTGATGAGTCCGGCCGTGTCGCGTATCGCCATCTCGGTGGCGATACGGCCGCCCAGCGAGGAGCCGATGACCAGGACGTCGTTCAACTCGTCGTCCTGGAGCAGGTGGAGGTAGGCGACGGCGAGGTCGTCGACGCCGGTGAGCCAGTCGGGGCGGGGTGTGCCGTCCCAGCCAGGGTGGACCGGGGCGATGGAGTGGGCCGACCCGGCGAGGCGGGCGGCGAGGCCGGCGACCGTGGCGGGGCCGCCGCCTCCGTGCAGTACGAGCACGGGGCGGCCGGAACCGTCCTCGGTCAGGGAGACGGGGAGGTCGGGGTACACCTGGGCGATGCGGTTCGTCGTCATGCCGGTCACCCTAACTAAGGATGTTTATATAAACAAGCTTAGTCGTCGGGTAGGGTGGACCCATGCACGATGACCTGCAAGTTCTCGGAAGAGCGGTGAAACAGGCCCAGTACCGGCAGCACCGGGCGATGGACAGCGCGCTCTCGGCCGTCGGCACCACCCTCGCGCAGTGGGACGCGCTGCGCGCCATCGACCGGTCACCGGGCGCCTCCGCCCGTGAACTGGCCGCGGCCACCTTCCAGAGCGAGCAGGCCTTCGGCACGCTCGTGGGCCGACTGGCCGCACAGGGGCTGGTGGAGCGGCGGCCGGGCCACGGGCGGCGGATCCAGCACCACCTCACCGCCGACGGGGAGCGGACGCTGGAGGCCGGCCACGGGGTGGCCGGAGAGGTCCTCGCCGAGTGCTTCGCCGGGCTGTCGGCGGGGGAGCGGGAGACGCTGCTGGGGCTGCTGAGGCGGCTCAACGCGCAGGAGTGAACGCCGGGTCGGACAGGCCGCGGGCGTCGTGCGCGCGAGTGGGCCCCCGTTCCCGATCGGAACGGGGGCCCACCGCTGTCGGTTACTCGCCGCCCTCCTGCTCCAGCGGGACCTTCTGCGACTTCGGAGTCGCGGCACCGTTGAGGACCGGCGCACTTCCGGCGGGTGCCGGCTGGCCGTTCTGGTTCATCGACGACAGGAGCTGGCGGGCGAGGCCGAGGCCCGTGCCGCCCATGGTGAGGGCCTTGGCGAACATCTCGGCCATGCCGTCGGCGCCGTTGAGCAACACCATGTTGTCGACGTTGCCGAAGGCGGACGCGCCGGCCTTGACGATCTCCGGCCAGTTCTCGGCGAGTTGCTGGGCGACGACCGCCTCCTGGTTCTCGGCGAGGGCGGCGGCACGGGCCTTGATCGCCTCCGCCTCCGCGAGACCCTTGGCCTTGGTCGCCTCGGCGTCCGCGAGGCCCCTGGCCTGCGCCGCGGCCGCCTCGGCCTCACCGGTGGCCCGGGTCGCCGCCGCGCTGGCCGCACCCCGGGACTTGGTCGCCTCGGCCTCGGCACCCGCGGCCGCCTTGACCCGGGTCGCCTCGGCCGCCGCCGCCAGCTCCGTCTCCTTCGCCTTGGCCTGGGCCGCCGAGATCCGCGCGTCACGCTCGGCCTCGGCCAGCGTCCGCTTCTCGTAGGCCCGGGCGTCGGCCGGCTTGCGGACGTCCGCCTGGAGCTGCTGCTCCCGCCGGTGCGCCTCCAGTTCGGCGACCCGGGTCTCCTGGACGACGACCTCCTGCCGGGCGGCCGCGTCGGCGAGCGGACCGGCCTGGCGGGCCTGGGCCGCCGCCTTGTCCCGCTGGGCCTGGTAGCCGGCCTGGAGGATCTCGCTGTCCCGGGTGGCCTCCGCCATCCGCGCGAACGACTGCTGCTCCGCCTCGGTGGCGAGCCGGTTCGCCTCCGCCTGCGCGATCCGCGCGTCCCGCTGCACGGCCGCCGCGTGCGGCATCGCCAAGTTCTGGATGTACCCGGTCGGGTCCTCGATCTCATGGATCTGCAGGGAGTCCACGATGAGCCCCAGCTTCTCCATCTCCGTGCCGCAGGCGGCCCGGGTCTGCCCGGTGAGCTTGTCCCGGTCGCGGATCATGTCCTCGACCGTCAACCCGCCCACGATGGACCGCAGATGACCGGCGAACACGTTGTGCACCCGCTCGGACATCATCTTCTGCTGGTCCAGGAAACGGCGGCCCGCGTTGGCGATCGACACGAAGTCGTCGCCCACCTTGAAGATGACCACACCCCGCACCTTCAGCGGAATGCCCTGCTGGGTCACGCAGTCCACCGACAACTCGGTCTCGTTCAGGTCGAGGGACATCTTGCGCACCGCCTGCACGCCCGGCAGCACCAGCGTGCCGCGCCCCGTGACGATGCGGAACCCCATCCCCTCTTCGAGCCCCTCGGTCCGGTGCTTCGAACCGGAGATGATGAGCGCCTCGTTCGGCTCGGCCACCCGCCACATCATCTTGAACAGACCGATCAACACGAGCACGGCGACAACCGCCGCCCCCGCAACGACGCCGACAACCATCGGCATACGCCCCCTTTGCATGGTGCCCTTTCGGCACCGAACGAAGGGAGTGTGCGCCCGCGTGGGCGCCGGGTGAAGACGCCGGTGAATCCTTGTTGCAGTCTTAACGCATACGCCCCTCACCTGGGGCTACAGGCGCTCAACTGTCGTATGCGGGAGTGACGTAGACCGTCCTCGGCGGCAGGTACTCGACCACCATCACCACCGTGCCCCGCTCGAACCGGCCGGTGCCGTCGGCGGCGTACGCGAGGAAGTGCTCGGCGCCCCCACGTACCCTGACGATCACCTCGCCGACGAGTCCGGGCCCGACCGTTCCGGTGACCCGCCCCATGAGCCCGACCATCGACGCATCGTCCATGGTCAGAGGGTACGGGCAGGTCAACCGGCAGGAAAGCCGCCCGCCCTCACGCGGCCGGGGAGTCTGCGGGCACGGCCCGCGGCGGCCAGTGCTCGTGCCAGCGCAGCGCGGCCTCCAGCTGGGCTGCGACGGAGACGAGCAGCGGCTCGCTGTCCGCCGGTCCGAGCAGCTGGGCGCCCACCGGCAGCCCGTCGCCGACGAATCCGGCGGGCACGTTGACCCCCGGCCACCCCAGTACGTTCCACGGCCAGGCGTAGGGGCAGGCGGCGATCATCGCCCGGTCGGTGGCGAACTGGCCGAGGCCCAGCAGCGCGCCGATCCGGGGCGGGGGAGCGGCGGTGGTCGGCGCGAGGACCACGTCGTACGACGTGAAGAAGCCGCCGATCCGGCGCCGCAGTCCGGCCTCCGCGCGCCGGGCGGCCCGCAGCGGGACCCCGCCGAGCAGCCGGCCCAGGCGGGCCGCCTCCAGGGTGCGCTTGTCGAGGAGCCGGGGGTGCGGTGCCTCCCGGACGCGCTCGGCGATCCCGACGGTGGCGCGCGGCATGAAGGAGAGCCCGATCTGGCCGTAGGGCGGGTCGGCCTCCTCCACCGTGTGGCCCAACGCAGCCAGTTTCTCGGCGAGTTCGACAACCCGGGCGCGGACGTCCGGCTGTAGGCGGGCGGGCAGCGCGGTGAACGGCGGCTTCAGGGAGAGCGCGATGCGCAGCCGCCCGGGGTCGCGGCCCACCGCGTCGGCGAGGGTCAACCGGGGCGGCTGATGCGGGTCCTGGGGGTGGTTCCCGCTCGCCGCGTCGAGCAGCAGCGCGGCGTCGGCGACCGTCCGGGCCAGGGTGCCGTTGACGGTGATGCCCTGGAAGGACTCGCCGCGCGGCCAGGTGGAGATACGGCCGCGCTGCGGTTTGATGCCGACGAGATGCGTCCAGGAGGCCGGGATGCGCACGGATCCGGCGCCGTCCGAGCCGAGCGCGGCCGGCACGAGCCCCGCCGCGACGGCGGCCGCCGACCCGCCCGAGGACCCGCCCGGGGTGTGCCGGAGCTGCCACGGATTACGGGTGTCGCCGAAGGCCGGCCCCTCCGTGAACGGCCACTGGCCCAGCTCGCAGGTGTTGGTCTTCCCGATGATCACCGCCCCGGCCGCGCGCAGCCGTCGCACGGCTTCCCCGTCCTCGGCCACCGGCGGGAAGTCGCCCCGGCAGCCGAAGGCGGTCGGCTCGCCGGCCACGTCCATGTCGTCCTTGACCGCGACCGGCACCCCGAGCAGCGGACGGCGCACCCCGTCGGCCAACTCCCGGTCGGCGGCGTCCGCTTCGGTGAGCGCGGCCGAAGTGCGCACGATCCGGAAGGCGTTGAGGGAACCCTGGGTGGCCTCGATCCGCGCCAGGCACGCCTCGACCAGCTGACGTGACGTCACCTCACCCGCCGCCAGGGCGCGTACGGACTCGGCGAGACCTGCGGAACGGTCGTACGGCATAGGGGCAACCCACCTCCGGCGGTACGGCATTTACCGGAGAGTAACGTCGATCCGGTCCCCGCAGTACAGGTTTCGCACAGCCGGCATCCAGCTGTGCCCCAGTCCCGTTCAAAGCATTGACGTGAACCTGTCGCTCCTCTTACTTTCTGCGCGACTTCTCGAACTCAGTTCGAAATACCGGACGCGCCGCACTGTGTCCGCGTCTGCACGAGCCCCCGGGAGAGCCGCCGTGACCACACGTCCCCCCACCCCGTCCCGTCCCACGCCGTCCCGCCGTACCCTGCTGCGCGCGCTGGCCGCCCTGCCGGCCACCGCCCTGGTCCTGGGTGAACTGCCCGGACTGCTCGGCGCGGCCGAGGCCGCCGCCCCCGCGAGCGGCTACGCCACCCGCTACACCATCGTCCCGTTCCTCGACAGCGACGACGGCACGGTGAACGTCTACCAGTCCGACGACGCGACGGACTTCCGCCTCCTCCAGTCCTCCGCCTACACCCCGCCCAGCAACCGCATCCGCGACGCCAGTGTCTTCAAGCACACGGACGGCTACTACTACCTCACCTACACCACCCACACCTGGGAGGACGAGAGCACCACCATCGGCTTCGCCCGCAGCGCCGACCGCGTCAACTGGACCTTCCTGTACGACTACACGGTCCCGATCACCAACCTGTCCCGGGCCTGGGCGCCCGAGTGGTTCGTGGACAGCGACGGCAGCGTCAACATCATCGTGTCCTGCTCCACCACCGACGACGAGTGGATCTTCACCCCGTACCTCCTGACGGCCACCGGCTCGGCCCTCACGGCCTGGACGTCACCGGCCGCCCTCTCCGGCATCGGCTTGAACCACATCGACACGTACATCGTGAAGGTGGGCTCCACCTATCACGCGTTCACGAAGAACGAGACCGCGAAGTACATCGAGTACGGCACGGCATCGGCTCTCAAGGGCCCCTACACGATCTCCGAGACCGGCGACTGGGCGGGCTGGGGCAGCTACCGCGAGGGCCCGTCCGTCATCCAGCTCGACAACGGCGGCTGGCGCATCTTCTTCGACGGCTACGGCGACGGCACCTACTACTACAGCGACAGCTACGACACCTTCGCCACCTGGAGCACTCCCACGGCCCTGCCGACGCTCTCCGGCACGGCCCGCCACTTCACGGTCATCAAGGAGACGGTGTCGGGCGGCCCGTCGGTGACGAAGAACGCGACGCGCTCCTTCCAGTCGGCCAACTACACCACGCGCTACTGGGAGGAACAGTCCTCCCTCCTCAACCTCCCCGTGGTGACCAGCTCCAGCGCCTCCGCCGACAAGACGGCCGCCACCTTCACGGTCGTCGCCGGTCTCGCCGACTCCAACGCGTACTCCTTCCGCGACTCCGCCGGCAACTACCTCCGCCACTACGACTTCCGCGCCCGCTTCGACACCAACGACGGCACGACCACCTTCGCCAAGGACGCCACCTTCATCGCCCGCACCGGCTCCACCAGCGGCGCCGTCCGCTTCGAGTCCTACAACTACCCCGGCTACTACCTGCGCCACTACAACTACCAACTCCGCCTGGACATCACGCCCGGCACAGATCTCTTCCGCCAGGACAGCTCGTTCGTACCGGCGACGGCCTGGGCCTGAGCCGGGGCGGCATCCATTGCACGCTGTGCAATGCACTCCCGGCAGAGATGGCTGAATGTGGTGTGCATAGTGAGTGCTGAGTCCGTCGCGGGTGGGCGCGCGGAGGGGGGAAAGCCGTGGTGCGCTACGTTCACTGTCAATGGGCGGCCGTCTTTGAGGCGGGGGTAGCCATGGCTGTCGCCGCGCCTGTGGTTTTCGGCGTGCGTGGCCTGCCGCAGGTCGAAGGCGCCCAAGTGGCTGCCTTGCTGGGCTTGGCAGGGGCCAGTGCATTCTTCGGCCTGCTGGCGGTTTCCACGCGGTTGTCCTGGCTGGGTGGTGAGAGACGCGATTTCGAGTGCGCAGTCCCTTTGAGCAACCCCGAAGCGATACTTCCCACGCCACGTCAGTCCCTCCGCCGCGGCTTCGACGGAGTCTTCATGGTCATCGTCGCGGTGCCGTCCCTGGTTTTCGGCCTGCTCTGGGGTCCGTGGGCCATCGGGTGGGCGGTCTTCTTCGTACCGGAGCGAATCGTCAAGGGCGTGTACGCGTTCTTCTGGGAGCGGCGCCACGGCGTACTCCTGTGGCGCGGCAAGGTCCAGGAACAACCCCTGGGCAAGAACCAGTTCCTCTATTCCTCACCGCGGACCGCGCCCCCTGCCTGACTCCGCCGTGCGCGTCGTCGCGCCTTGAGCATGCGGCGGAAGTGACAGCCACGGTCCCGCTCCGCGAGCAGGTCCAAGGCCGCCTCGATGATGCGGGTTCACGCACACTGGGTACGCTGCCATGTCGAGACGGCCCCCTTGTCGATGGCCGTTGTCCGGTGCGGGCCGTTCACCTGGCCGACTCGCTGATGCCCAGCTCGGCCCAGATGGTCTTGCCCGAACCCGCGTAGCGGGTGCCCCAGGCCTGGGTCAGCTGGGCTACGAGCAGGAGTCCCCGGCCGCCCTCGTCGTAGGTGCGTGCCCGGCGTAGGTGCGGAGCCGTGCTGCTGCCGTCGGAGACCTCGCAGATGAGCCGGCGCAGTGAGGCGTCCGAAGGGGCCTCCGGGGGTTCGGAGTGGATCAGGCGGAGCTGGATCGGGGGGTCGGCGTAGCGGATGGCGTTGGTGACCAGCTCGCTGATCACGAGTTCGGCCTCGAAAGCGAGGTCCTGAAGCCCCCAGCTGGTCAGTTGCGTGGTCACGAGCTTGCGCGCCCGGGCCACGACCGACGGCTGCGCGTGCAGGTCCCAGCTGGCGACGTGGCCGGAGTCGAGGGCCCTGGTGACGGCGATCAGCAGGGCGACGTCGTCACTGTGATGGGGTGGCAGTACGTCCAGTGCCGCGTCGCACAGTTCGTCCGGAGACGTGGTCGACCTGTGCAGCGCCGCACGCAGACGTGCCATGCCCGCATCGATGTCCTGCTCACGGGACTCGATCAGACCGTCGGTGTAGAGCACCAGCGCACTGCCCTCCGGCACGGGGAACTCCACGGCCTCGAACGGCAGGCCGCCCAGGCCCAGCGGGGGACCGGCGGGGACGTCGAGGAAGTCGACGGTGCCACCCGGGGGCACGAGCGCGGGCGGTGGGTGTCCGGCGTTCGCCAGGACACACACGCGTGAGACCGGATCGTAGACGGCGTACAGGCAGGAGGCGCCGAAGCCGCCTGCCGTGGCCGACATCGGGTCGGGTGGCGAGGCGCCGTCGGTGTCCGCCGACAGACGGATCACCAGGTCGTCGAGATGGGTGAGCAGTTCGTCCGGTGGAAGGTCGACATCCGCGAGGGTGCGGACAGCGGTCCGCAGCCGGCCCATGGTGGCGGCGGCCTGGATGCCGTGTCCGACGACATCCCCGACGACCAGGGCCACGCGCGCACTGGACAGGGGAATCACGTCGAACCAGTCACCGCCCACCTCGCCCCGCACTCCCGCCGGGAGGTAACGGGAGGCGGCCAGCACCGCGGCGTGCCGGGGCAGCCCCTGGGGCAGCAGCGTCCGCTGCAACGCCGCCGCGGTTCCCCGCTCGTGGGTGTACCGGAAGGCGTTGTCGATGTAGAGCGCGGCTCTGGTCGTGATCTCCTGGGCCAGCAGCACGTCCTCCTCCCCGAAGGGCTCGGGACGCTGGTGCCGGACGTAGAGGGCGACGCCGAGCGTGGTGCCTCTGGCCTGCAACGGTACGACCAGCACGGAGTGAACGCCGAAGGTCCGTACCACCTCCTCGCGTTGTGCGTCCTCCGTCAGCCAGCCGGAGAAGAACTCGTCGTACGCGCAGCGCAGCACGGGCAGGCCGGTGGCCAGGCACTCCGCCGTCGCCGACGTGGCGCTGTGACGATCCACCTCGCCGACCGCGACCACGGCTTCCGGAGTGCCGGACAGTACGGAGCGATGGGCCGTCCGACGCAGCCGGACCCGGGACGGCACGGTCGTCGCGCGAAGATCCTCCGGAGCACCCAGAGGGGTGGGGCCCGGGTCCGGGAACAGGTCCACGGCGGCGAAGTCGGCGAATCGCGGTACGGCGATGTTCGTCAGCTCCTCGGCGGTGAGCGTCACATCCAGGCTGCGTCCCATGCGGTTGTTGGCATCGTCGAGCAACTGCAGACGCTTGCGCGCACGTTCCTGTTCCGTGGTGTCGTGGCAGGCCACGCCCACACCGCGGACGGTCCCGTCCCGGTCCCGGACCGGGTAGAGATGGGCGGACCAGGCCTGGGCCCGGGCCTTCGCGGACGCCCGGCGGCCGAATTCCCGGTACTGCGACTCACCGGTTTCCAGGACCCGGGCCATGGCCTCTTCGAGGCTGTCCCCGATCGGGTTCGCAAGGATCCTGGAGATCCGCAGACCGCGAATCCCCGTCTCGGGGAGACCCACGGCGTCCGTGGAGTAGGTGTTGGACCTGCGCATGCGCAGGTGTGTGTCGTAGACGGACAAGGAACAGCAAGGGGACTGTTCGAAGCCCCCCAGTGCCAGCGTGTCGTCGTCCTCGTTCACTTCGCCGGTCGGGAGCGCCGCGACGAAGAGCCACTCCGGAGGCGTCGGTGCTGCTGTGCGGCGGTGGGCGAGGACGTACGCGACCACTCTGCGCCCGTCGCGGTGGCGCAGCGCGAGGTGTCCCGCCCATCTGGGCAACGCGCGTATCTCCTGGAGTTCTTCCGAGCTGATCGTGGCGTCGAGCAGAACGTCGGCCGACCTGCCCACGATGTCCTCGGGCTCGTAACCCAGGAGCGTCCGCGCCCCCGCACTCCAGCTCGTCACGACGCCGTGGTCACCCACGGCCGCGGTGGCCGTATCGGCCTCCTCGGCATCGGGAGCGTGCCCCTGCTCCATACGGCCTCGCCTCCAGCGTGTGCGGCAAGCCCCTGCCGCCGACCGGGCTCTCCGCTGGGCCATGGACCCATTCTGCTACGTGACCAGTGAGGTTTCATCCGAGAAGGACCGAGTGCCGCCTGTCCGCACCTGAGGTGAGGTTCGTCAGGCGATGAAGGTGATCCCGCCGTCCGCGCCGATCGCCTGGCCGTTGATGTAACCGGCCTCCTCGCTGGCCAGGAAGACCAGCAGCGGGGCGACGTCGTCGTAGGGAGTCCCGAACCGGCGCAGCGGGCTGTGCGTCTCGATCTGCGCGGCTGCCGCACGCCCCTGTTCGGTGAGGCCGAAGGCGTCGCTGCGGCCGACCGGGAGGAAGGTGTTGGTGGTGATTCCGTACTGGCCCCACTCCTGCGAAGCGACTCGGGTGAGGGCCATGACGGCGCCCTTGGCCATCGCGTAGGTGGCGAATCCGGGCCGGGGGCTGACCGCCGCGCCGGACGCCGTGTTGATCACGCGGCCGTAGCGCCGCTCCTTCATGTACGGCAGGCACTTCTGCATGAAGATCATGCTCTGCAGCGGACCGGTCTGGTAGGCGGTCAGGCCCTCTTCCGGAGTGGCGTCCTCAAGCAGGTGGTGCTCGTCGAGGCCGCCCTGCGCGATGTTCGCGAGGATGTCCACGGTTCCGTATTCCTGGATCGTCGCGTCGACAACGGCCTCGATCTGCTCCGGCACGGCGATGTCGCACCGCACCGCGATCGCGCGGCCGCCCTTGTCCCGGATCTCCTGGGCCACCGCCTCCACCGCGGGGCCGTTGATGTCGGACAGGGCGAGCAGGGCACCCTCGTCGGCGAAGCGACGCGCGGCGCCTCCTCCTATGCCACCGGCGGCACCGGTGACGATGGCGACACGGCCGTCAAGACGTCCACTCATGGGTCGTTCCTCTCGAAATGGTTGTTCTTTTGCGGCAGGCCATGGCAGGGCGGGCAGCGAAGGCGCGCTGCCGGCGAGATTCGTGTCAACAGTGTTGACAGCTGGAGCCAACACTGTTGACAGAGGGTGTGTCAACGGTGTTGGCTCCAGCTGTGTCAGAAGTTTCCTCGGCGGTTTCGAAGTTCAACCGGGCTCCGGCAACTCCCACCCAGCGCGCGATAGCGGAACAGGCGCAACGCCTGTTCCACGAACACGGCTTCTCGGGTGCGTCGATCCGGGACATCGCTTCGGCCGCCGGAGTCGACCCGTCGATCGTGATACGGCACTTCCACTCGAAGGCGGAGCTGTTCGCAAGGGTGATCGGCTTCGACACCTACTTCAGGCCGCAGCTCGACGGTCCGCTCGACACCATGGGCGAGCGTCTCGTCGCCTACCTCCTCGCTCCCGAACACGCGGAGATGCGCCGCACGTTCACGGTCCTCCTGCGCGCGGCCGACCACGCTGTCCTCCGGCAGGAGCTCGTCGCGGCGATGTCGAGGCTCATGGTGGAGGAACTCGGTGCGCGCCTCGAAGGGGCCGACGCGATGACTCGCGCATGGCTCGTCTCGGCGCAGCTGATGGGTCTGGTGCAGGCCTGGGACGCCATCGAACCCGAGTCGTCCACGGGGGACGGGCGAAGCCGTCTCGTGCGGCTCTACGGCGCGGCCGTGCAACAGCTGATCACTCCGAGCCGCTGAACGGTCGCGCCCGACGTTCCTTCGAGAGCAGTCGCTTCCTCAGCTTGCGGTGCCGCCGGTGGTGGCGTCCTGTGCGCGACGCCGTACGGCCTGCCCCACCAGGTCCCGCACCCGGGCGGCCGGCACCGGCACCCCCGGCGTCTCCCAGAACCAGCGCTTCGTCTCCTCCGCGCCCAGCCCCTCGGGGCGCTCGGCCATGTACGGCTGGACGTAGACCGGCGTGCCCGGCTCGGTGCGCCAGCTGTCGGCGAGGCTGCCGGTGTCGACGGCGTCGTAGCCGAGTACGTCCAGCAGCCGGGTCACCGCCTCCTTGGCCTCCGGATCGTCACCGGCGATCGGCAGCGCGCTGCGGTCCGGGGCGCCGGCGGGGCGGGCGCTGGTGGACAGCCGCCGGAAGTCGATGTTGTTGAACGCCTTCACCACCCGCGCACCGGCCAGGTGCCGTTGGACCAGCTCGGAGGACGTCACCTCGGTCAGGTCCAGGGCATCGATCCGGCCGTCGCGATCGGGGTAGTAGTTCATGGTGTCGATCACGATCTTGCCGGCCAGCGCGTCGGCCGGCAGCAGACCGTAGTTCTTCAACGGGATGGTCGCCACGACCAGCTCGGCGTCCTGGGCGGTCTCCCGCACGGTGGCCGCCCGGGCGTGCCCGTCGAGTCGGGCCACGAGGTCCGCGAGGCTTTCCGGTCCGCGGGAGTTGCTCAGTACGACGTCCAGTCCGGCGGCCACTCCCAGGTTGGCCAGCCCGCCGCCGATCATCCCGCTGCCGATGAGCCCGAGGGTTCGCGTCATCGCCCGTACACCCCATCTGTTCTGGAATCTGATATCTCTACTGAAACTGAGTGTCAGGCTAGCTACGAGGATTCATAACTGCAAGCGAAGTCCGCTGCGGGAGGTACGATTGTGCGGTGGAGGCAGCAGCACGTACGAACATCAGGGACATCGCGCGGGCCGCCGTTCGAACCGAACTCGGCCTCGTGGCCTTCGAGCTCTTCAGCCGCGACGGCTTCGACAAGGTCACCATCGACGACCTCGCCAAGGCTGCCGGGGTTTCCCGCAGCACGTTCCTGCGCTATTTCGGCACCAAGGAGGACGCCGTCCTCAGCGCCTTCGACACCCACGGCGAACGGGTCGCGAGCGCCCTGAGCGCCCGCCCCGCCGACGAGGACGACTGGACCGCGCTGCGCCGCGCCTTCGGGACGGCCGTCGAGCCCTACCATCAGGACCCGAACGCCTCCCTGGCCATGGCCCGCCTGGTCCGCGACACCCCCGCACTGTGCGCACGGCAGCTGGAGAAGCAGCATGGCTGGCGGCCGGCCCTGGCTCGGGCGCTCGCCGAACGCGAAGGCTCGACCCTGCCTCCCGCCGTCGGCCACTGGGTCCGCGCCTCCGCCGCCCTGGACTGCCTCAACGTCGCCGTCGACCACTGGAGCGACTCCGACGGACGGCTGGACCTCGTCGCCCTGCTCGACGAGGCCTTCGCCGCACTCGCCCCACGCTGATCCACGCGCCGAACCGGCTCGGGAACGTCGGCCGGCCCTCGGCCGACGGCGCGCGCCCGGTCGGGATTCCGGCGGCGTCGAGATGGTGTGCGCGTCCAGCACCGCCACCGTCTTGTCGGCCTGCCGGAAGGACGGGGGGTCGGCGTCCTGGGTCAGGTCGCCGAGATGTGCCCCGGGCCCCCGCCCGGGCCCCGCCCGAGTGGCCGGGCCCATCCACGGATGTCAGCCTGGGGAGCCGGGGTGGCCCGGGGTTGCGATCGCCGGGTTCCGATCGTCGGAGGGACGGAAGCGGATGGCCTCTGACCTGTCCGGCCCGGCCGTCTCCCGGCGGGAGTTCGACGCGCTGTTCGCGTCGTTGCGTACCTGGGGGCGCTGGCGGCCGGCCGATCGCGGGGCCTTCAACCGGGTGACCGCCGGGCACGCGCGCCGGGCCGCCGCCCTGGTGCGGTCCGGGACGGTCGTACCGACGGCCCTGCCCTGGAACACCCGGCCCGGACCGGACAACCCCAAGCCCGCCCTGCACCACATGACCGACCTCGGTGACGTGGAGAGCCCGGAACCGGCCACCCACAAGGACTTCCTCGCCGCCGACTACCACGGCAAGGGCGTCTCGCACCTCGACGCGCTCAGCCATGTCGCCTACCGGGGGGAGCTGTACGACGGCCGTCGCGCGCGCGACCACATCGATGCCGGGGGCGCCCGATTCGGATCGGTGTCGGCGCTCGGGCCGCTGGTCACGACGGGCGTGCTGCTCGACATCCCCGCCGTCCTCGGCGTCGACTGGCTGGAGCCGGGGCGGGCGGTCCGCGCGGCGGACGTGCTCGCCGCCGAACGGGCGCTCGGCGTGACCGTCGGCGAGGGCGACGCCGTCCTGCTGCGCTCCGGGCACGCCCGGCGCCGCCGGGAACGCGGTGCCTGGGACTCGGGGGCGTCGAGCGCGGGCTTCCATGTCGATGCCCTGCCGCTGCTGGCCGAGCGCGGTATCGCGCTGCTCGGCGGCGACGGCGACAGTGACGTGCGGCCCTCGCCCGTGCCCGGGGTGCACTCGCCGGTGCACGCACTGGCCGTCGCCGCGATGGGCGTGCCACTGCTGGACAACCTCGACCTGGAGGCGCTGTCCGCCGCGACCGCCGAGGCGGGTCGGTACACGTTCATGCTGGTCGTGGCGCCCCTCGACATCCCGGGCGGGACGGGATCGCCGGTCAATCCGGTGGCGGTGCTGTGACGGCCGGCCATGACTCCAGCGGTCAATGTCCGTATTCTCTTTTATATCGGTTTCTTTACGAAATGATGATGATTCGACCGTGAGTGAGGCAGGGCGTGATGCGGTCCGGCAGGCAACTGGTGCCTGTGTGGCATCGGGAGGGTGACACGGGACCCGCTCGTTTCCGCGAGCGGTTCCTGCAGGGTGAGCCGGTGGAGAGCGGCGTGCGGGCGCCGATCAAGGACTCCTGGCTGCGCTGCCGGTCCCTGGGTCTCTCGCCGGACCGGTCCGACCTGCCCTTCCGCGACGACTTCGACCCCGGCGGGCGGATCGTGCGGGCGGCGGCGCCGGTGCTCGACCGGCTGCAGGTCCGGTTCGCGGGCAGCCAGATCAACATCTCCCTCGCGGACGCGAGCGGCATCGTCCTGCTGCGCCGCTTCGGCGACCCGTCGATGCCCCGCAGCCTGCCCGCGATCCAGGTGGAGCCGGGCTTCGTCTTCGCCGAGCGGTTCGCCGGCACCAACGGCATCGGGCTCGCCCTCGCCGAGCGTGGCCTGGTCCGCGTCTACGGCGCCGAGCACTTCGCGGAACGCGCCCAGGGCAACGCCTGCATCGCCCTGCCGGTCCGGGACCCGCTCAGCGGGTGGATGGAGGGCGTGCTCTGCTTCGGCTACCAGCGCAGCGCCGAGTCCCCGGTCCTCGGTGACATCATCCGCCGGGCCGCACGGGCCGTGGAACGCCGGCTGCTGCGGCAGAGCTCCGCACGCGAGCGCGTCCTGCTCAGGGCGTACGAGTCCGCCGCCGGCCTCGGCCGCGGACTCTCCCTGGACGAACCGGCCCTGGACCTGCGTCCCGACGACCGGGCCATCCTCATGGAGAAGGCCGCCGAACTCATCTCCCACGCCCAGCACGCCGCCGTGGGCGTCTCGCTGTCCGACGGCCGCCGGGTCACGCTCGTCAGCCGCCCGGTGACCAGTCCCTCCGGTGTGCAGGGCCTCGCGGTCGAGATGCTGCTGCCGGGGGCGGAGGCGAGTGCGGGAGCCGGTGCGGGAGCGGGGTCGTCGGTGCTCGTCTCGCAGCATCGGCTGCGGCTGGGCGAGGTGCTCGGTCCCGCCGCGGGGGAGTGGCTCGGGGCGCCGGGGCGCGCGGCGCAGGGGGGCCTGCTCGGGCCTCCGGCCGGCCGGGCGGCGGGGGCCGGGGCGCCGAACCGTTCCGCGCCCGGCCTTCTCGTGGGCTGCGGCGGCCCGGAGCCGCCCGCCGCTCCCGACGGCGGACCGGCTGTCGCCGCCCCACCGACGAGGCCGTCCGAGTCCCGGTCCAAGCCCCAGCCCCAGCACGCCACGACCCCGCCGCTGCAACCGGGGCCGGGGTGGGACGCAGAAGTTTCCGCCGGCACCGGTGCCCGAACTCATACCGATGTCGAAGCCGGAGCCGATGCCGAAGGGGGAGCCGGAGCCGAAGCGGGAACCGGAGCCGATGTTGAAGTCGGGGTCGAAACCGGCGCCGGCGCCGGGGCCGGTGCCGGTGCCGGTGCCGGTGCCGAAGTCGGTGCCGGGAGTCCCGATGCCCCCCGTCGGCTGGTTCTCTTCGGTGAGCCGCGGGTGGGTGCCTACGCCCTTGCCGCGCGGCGCAGGCTGGAGTTGCTGTCCGAGGCCAGCGCGCGGATCGGTACCACGCTCGACGTCCGCCGCACCGCCGAGGAGCTGGCGCAGACGGCCGTGCCGAAGCTGGCCGACTTCGTGACCGTCGATCTGCCCGACGCCGTGCTGCGCGGTGAGGAGGCCGACGACCCGCTGAGCGACCTGCGCCGGACGGTGGTGCACGGGGTCCGGGACGGGCTGCCCTTCACCCCGGTCGGCAAACGGATCGACTTCGGCCCTGCCACCCCGCAGCTGCGCTGCCTGACCAACGGCCGGGCGGAGCTGGAGCCGGACCTGCAGGTCGCCGCGGGCTGGCTGGCCCAGGATCCCGAGCACACCGAGCGGCTGCTGGCCCATGTGCAGTCGCTGATCGCCGTACCGCTGGTGGCCCGGGGCGTCGTCCTGGGCATCGCCAGCTTCTACCGGGCGCTGGACTCCGCCCCCTTCGGCGACGACGACCGTTCGCTGGCCCAGGAACTGGCCACCCGGGCCGCCCTCTCCATCGACAACGCCCGCCGCTACACCCACGAACGCTCGATGGTCCTGGCCCTCCAGCGCCGGCTGCTGCCGCACGGGCTGCCCGACCAGGACGCCGTGGAGATCGCCCACCGGTATCTGCCCGCCGAATCGGACGTCGGCGGTGACTGGTACGACGTCATCCCGCTGCCCGGCGCCCGGATCGGGCTGCTGGTCGGCGATGTCGTGGGGCACGGCATGCTCTCCGCGGCCACCATGGGCCGGCTGCGCACCGCCGCCCGCAGCTTCGCCGAGCTGGACTTCCCGCCGGACGAGGTGCTCAGCCATCTGGACGACCTGGTCGGCCGGCTGGACCGCGACGACCCCGACGGCGAGGGCTCCGGCATCATCGGAGCGACCTGCCTGTACGTCATCTACGACCCGACCGCGCAGCGCTGCGTCATGGCCCGGGCCGGCCATCCGCCGCCCGCGCTGGTCCGCCCCGACGGCGTGGTCTCCTACCCCGACCTGCCCGCCGGACCTCCGCTCGGGCTCGGCGGGCTGCCCTTCGACGCCGTCGAGGTCGACCTGCCGGAGGACAGCCGGCTGGTCCTCTACACCGACGGACTCATCGAGGACCGCCACCGCGACGTGGACGACGTACTCGAACGGCTGCGCGCCGCCCTGGCCCACCGCCCGGAGCGCACGCCGGAGGAGACCTGCCAGGCGATCCTGGAGGGCGTGGCGCCCGACCACCCGTGCGACGACATCGCCCTGCTCGTGGTCCGCACCCACGCCCTGGCCCCCGACCGGATCGCCACCTGGGAGCTGCCCGCCGACCCGGCCCTGGTCGGCGAGGTCCGCGCCGCCGCCCTCGGCAAGCTCACCGAATGGGGCCTGGACGAGCCCGCGTTCGCGATGGAGCTGATCCTGAGCGAGCTGGTCACCAACGCCATCCGGCACGGAGCCGGCCCGGTCCGGGTACGGCTGCTGCACCACCGCACCCTGATCTGCGAGGTCTCCGACACCAGCAACACCGCCCCGCACCTGCGCCGGGCGGCCAGCACCGACGAGGGCGGCCGCGGCCTCTTCCTGGTCGCCCAGCTCTCCCGGGCCTGGGGCACCCGGCATCTGGCCGAGGGCAAGGTCATCTGGGCCGAATGCGGACTCGACGGCGCGTGAGACGAGGTGGGGGACGCCGTCGGGTGCGTCATATCGTATGGATCGTACTGATTGATGTAATTTCTTACCGTGCGTGACGGCCAGGATGCGGCTTCCCCCTCCGCGGCGGACCCCGTGGTCGGCATCCGCGGGCTCGTCAAGCGGTTCGGCGGGACCGTCGCACTGGACGGTGTCGACCTCGACGTGACCGCCGGCAGCGTCCTCGCCCTCCTCGGGCCCAACGGCGCCGGGAAGTCCACGCTCATCAAGGTGCTCGCCGGTGTGCACCGCCCCGACGCCGGACGGATCACCGTCGTCGGACAGCCGCTCGGCAGCCATGCCGCCACCCGCGCGATGTCCTTCATCCACCAGGACCTGGGACTCGTGGACTGGATGACGGTCGCCGAGAACATCGCCCTGAGCACCGGCTACAGCCGCCGGGCCGGCCTGATCTCCTGGCGCCGCACCCGGGAGCGCTGCGCCGCCGCGCTCGGGACCGTCGCCGCGCACCTCGACCCCGACGCGCCGGTCGCCCGGCTCGCGCCCGCCGAACGCTCCCTGGTCGCCATCGCCCGGGCCCTCGCGGTCGACGCGCGTCTCATCGTGCTCGACGAGCCCACCGCCCGGCTCCCGGCCGCCGACTGCGCCCGGCTCTTCCACGTCCTGCACGAGCTGCGCGACCGCGGCCACGCGATCCTCTACGTCAGCCACCGCATCGACGAGGTCCACCAGGTCGCCGACACCTTCGCCGTCCTGCGCGACGGGCGGCTGGTCAGCCGGGGCTCCCTCGCCGGGTACAGCACCGCCCGCCTCGTCCACGACATCGTCGGCGCGCAGCCCCCCGCCCGCCACCCCGCCGCCCCGGCCCCCGCCGAGGGACCGGCCGTCCTCACCCTCGACGGCCTGCGTACCAGCGGCACGGGGCCGGTGAGTCTGACGCTGAGCGCCGGTGAGGCCCTCGGCCTGGTCGGTCTCTCCGGGGCCGGGCACGTCGAGCTGGGCCGGGCCCTCGCCGGCGCCCTGCCCGTCCTCGGCGGCACCGCCACGCTCGCCGGCCGGCCCTACCGCCCCCGCACGGTCGCCGACGCCGTCGCCCACGGGGTCGGCCTGGTCCCCGGCGACCGGCTGCGGGAGGGCTGCCTCCCCCGGCTGACCGTGCGCGAGAACCTCCTCGCCAACCCCCGCGCCGACGGCGTCCCGGCCCTGCGCCCGATCCGCCCGCGCCGGGAACGGGCCGAGGCCGCCGCGCTGGTCGACCGGCTCGCGGTGCGCCCGCGCGACACCGAGGCGCCCGTCGCCACGCTCTCCGGCGGCAACCAGCAGAAGGTCATGATCGGCCGCCGGCTGCGCGCGGGCCCCCGCCTGCTGATCCTGGAGGAGCCCACCGCGAGCGTCGACATCGGCGCCCGGGGCGCGATCCACCGGCTGCTCGACGAGGCGCTCGCCGGCGGCCTCGCGGTGCTGCTCGTCTCCACCGACTTCGAGGAGGTCGCGGAGGTGTGCCGGCGGGCCGTCGTGCTCGTCCGCGGTTCGGTGACGGCCGAGCTGAGCGGCGCCGCTCTCACGGCCGCGGAACTCACCCGGGCGGCGTCGGCCGTTGCCCCGCCCGGAACCGGCGGCCGGCCATGACCGGCCGCCGTACGCCCCGCCCGGGCGGCCATCTGATCGGCTCCTACGGCCTGCCGGTCCTCACCCTCCTCCTCGTCCTGGTCTTCTCGCTCGCGCTGCCCCGGACCTTCCCCACCCTCGACACCGCCGACTCGATCCTGTCCACCCAGTCCATCCCGGCCGTCCTCGCGCTCGCCGCCACCGTCCCCGTCGTCACCGGCGCCTTCGACCTCTCCCTCGGCTACGGCCTCGGTCTCGCCCACGTCATGGTGATGAAGCTGATCGTCGAGGAGGGCTGGCCCTGGCCGCTCGCCTGTGCCGCCGTGGTCGTCGGCGGCGGCCTCGCCGGGGTCCTCAACGGGATCGTGGTGGAGTTCGGGCGGATCGACTCCTTCATCGCCACCCTCGGCACCGGCAGCATGATGTACGCGATCACCGGCTGGGTCACCGGCGGCGGCCGGATCGTGCCCGGACCGCAGGGCCTGCCGCCCGCCTTCACCGACCTCTACGACTCCCGGTTCCTCGGCCTGCCGATCCCCGCCTTCTACGTCCTCGCGCTGGCCGCCGTGCTCTGGCTGGTGCTGGAGCGGCTGCCGCTCGGCCGGTACCTGTACGTCGTCGGCTCCAACCCGCGCGCGGCCGAGCTGGTCGGCATCCGCACCCGCAGCTGCACGGTGTACGCGTTCACCGCGTCGGGGCTGATCGTCGGTCTGGCCGGGGTGCTGCTCGCCGCCCAGCAGCAGCTCGGCAACCCCAGCGTCGGCCTCGACTACCTGCTGCCCGCCTTCGCCGCCGCCCTCCTCGGCTCGACGGCGATCAGGCCCGGCCGCCCCAACGTCCTCGGCACGGTCGTCGCCGTCGCCGTCCTCGCCGTGGGCCTCACCGGCATCGGCCAGCTGGGCGCCGACTTCTGGACCGTCCCCCTCTTCTACGGCGGCACCCTGCTGATCGCCGTCGGCCTGGCGGGCTACGCCTCCCGCCGCCGCCTCCGCACCGACACCGGCCTCCCGCCCGACCCACCGGAACCGGCGGAGGGGGGCGCCGCATGACCGTCCACTCGCGGAGCCTCCGCCGAGCCGCCGTTCTGCTGGTGACGGCGGTGGTGGTGCTGGCCGGCTGTGAACGTGGTTCGTCGCCGGACGGGCCGGGGGAGTCGGCGACCGGTCCGAGCGGTTGCCCCGCCGTCTACGACACCGCTCGTGCGGCCGTCGCGCGGGCGGAGCGGACCGATGCGCCGTGGCGGGGGCCGACCACCGGGCCGCGTGCGGTGCCGGGGAAGTCCCTGGTGTACGTGGCGCAGACGATGACCAACCCGGGTGTCGCGGGTGTCGCGCAGGGCGTGAAGGAGGCGGCGCGGGTCGTCGGCTGGAATGTCCGGGTGATCGACGGCGGGGGCACCCCGGCCGGGATCCAGGCGGCGATGGGGCAGGCGGTCGCGCTCAAGCCCTCGGGGATCGTCATCGGCGGCTTCGACCCCAACTCCACCTCGCAGCAGGTGTCCCGGGCCGGCGCCGAACACATCCCGCTGGTCGGCTGGCACGCGGTCGCCGCGCCGGGCCCCAGCCGACGGCCCCCGCTGTTCAGCAACGTCACCACGCGCGTCCAGGACGTGGCCCGGATCAGCGCCCAGTGGATCATCGGACACTCGCGCGGCCGGGCCGGGGCGGTGGTCTTCACCGACGCGTCGATCCCGTTCGCCCGCACCAAGTCCGATCTGATCAGGAAGGAACTCGCCACCTGCCGGGGGGTACGCGTCCTGGCGTACGAGAACATCCCGATCCCGGACGCGAGCAGCCGTACCCCGCGCGAGGTCGCCTCCCTCCTGTCCCGGTTCGGCGACCGGTGGACCCACTCCGTCGCCATCAACGACCTGTACTTCGCCGACGCCGCCCCCGCCTTCCGCGCGGCCGGCGCACCGGGTGCGGGGCCGCCGTACAACATCGGCGCGGGGGACGGCGACCCGTCCGCCTTCCAGCGGGTCAACAGCGGTCAGTACCAGTCCGCCACCGTCCCCGAGCCGCTGACCCAGCAGGGCTGGCAGATCGTCGACGAGTTCAACCGCGCCTTCGCCGGCGACCCGGCCAGTGGATACGCGGCACCGGTGCATGTGTCGACCGCCGACAACACCGACGGCGCCACCTCCTGGGACCCGACGGGCTACCGCGAGGCGTACCGGAAGATCTGGGGCGGGTGACGGACCGTCACGGAGCGGTCGGCCGGACGGTCAGGGCACCACCAGGATCTTCCGTCCCACCCCTGCCGCGAACCGCTCCAGCGCCTGCGGGTACTCCGCGAGCGGCAGCCGGTGGCTGATGAAGACCTGGGGATCGAGGACACCGTTGGCGAAGAGTTCCGCCGCGCGTTCGTAGCTGTGCAGTACGGCCATGGAGCCGGTGATGGTGATCTCCTGGTTGTAGACGCGGTACGGGTCGATGGTCACCCGGGTCGCGTAGTCGGCGACGCCGAACTGGAGGAAGGTGCCGGCCTTGGCCACCCGCTCCAGGCCGTCCTGGATGGCGGCCGCGTTGCCGGTGGCGTCGACCACCACGTCCCAGCCGCCCGGCCGTTCGAGCTCGTCGGCCGAGGGAGCCGTCCGCGAGGAGCCCAACTTCGCGGCCGTGGCGAGTCGTTCCGGGTTGATGTCGACGACGTCGACCGAGGCGGCGCCGGTGCGCTTGGCCAGCTCCAGCATCATCAGGCCCATGGTGCCGCTGCCGTAGATCAGCACATGGGAGCCGAGCCTGCCGCTCAGCACGTCGTAGCCGCGCACGGCGCAGGACAGCGGCTCGACGAGGGCCGCGTCCTGGACGTCCACGTGGTCCGGCAGCCGTACGCAGTTGGCGACGGGGGCCACGGCGTACTCGGCGGCGCCGCCCGCCACGGTCACCCCGATCGCCTGCCAGCGGTCGCAGAGGTTGTTGCGTCCGGCCCGGCAGTAGCGGCACTCGTTGCAGTACAGCGAGGGGTCCACGGCGACCCGGTCGCCGATCGCGAGTTCGGTGACCTCACGGCCGCGTTCCACGACCCGCCCGGCGAACTCGTGGCCCGGCACGACCGGCAGGGTCGGGGCGAACTCGCCCCGCAGGATGTGCAGATCGGTCCCGCACAGTCCGCAGGCCGCCACCTCGACCACGACCTCGCGCGGCCCGGGGGCGGGATCGGGCACCGTGGTGACGGTGACCCTGCCGGGGGCTTCGATGACGGCGGCTCTCATTTGACTGCTCCTAGGGACAGGCCGCGGACCAGTTTGTCCTGGGCGGCGAAACCGGCGATCAGGACCGGCAGGGAGACCAGGGTGGCGGCGGCGCAGAGCCGGGCGAGGAAGAGGCCCTCGCTGGTGATGAAACCGACCAGGAAGACCGGCGCCGTCGACGCGTTGGTCGCGGTGAGGTTCACGGCGAACATGAACTCGTTCCAGCTGAAGATGAAGCAGATCAGCGAGGTGGCCGCCAGCCCCGGTGCCGCGACCGGGGCGACGATCCGCCCCAGCACGGTCAGCAGGCCGGCGCCGTCGACCTCGGCGGCCTCCAGGATCTCCCTGGGCACCTCGGCGAGGAACGAGCGCATCATCCACACCGCGATCGGCAGGTTCATCGCGGTGTAGAGGACGATCAGCGTCCACACGTTGTCCAGCATCCCGGCGTCCTTGACGATCAGGTACACGGGCAGCAGGGCCGCGATGGCCGGCAGGAACTTCGTGGACAGGAAGAAGAACATCACGTCGGTCCACTTCCGGACCGGCTTGATGGACAGCGCGTAGGCCGTCGGCACCGCGAGGGCCAGCACCAGCAGTGTCGAAATCACGCTGGCCATCGCCGAGTTGAGCAGGAACGGGGTGATGTCCCGGCTGAACAGCAGCCGGTACTGGTCGAAGGTGAGCGGCGCGAAGGGCGTCGGCGGGTTGGTCGCCGCGTCCGCCTCCTGGTGGAAGGAGGTGAGCACCATCCACGCCACCGGCGCGAAGAACGCCAGCGTGGCGAGCCAGGCGACGAAGGTCCACAGCGGCGACAGCCGTGCCGCGGCCCCCTGGTCCTCCCGGGTCGTCGCGAGACCTGTCATCGGGACACCTCCTCGCGGAACAGCGACGCGATGGTGCGCAGCGCGAACGTCGCGATCACGATCGAGCCGAGCACGACGACCACTCCGGCGGCGGCCGCCTGGCCGTACTCGTACTTGCGGAACATGGTCAGGTAGATCTCGTAGGGCAGGTTCGTCGTCTGCGAGCCGGGGCCGCCCTGGGTGATCGTGTAGACCGCGTCGAAGGTCTGCACGACGTAGATCGTGCCGAGCAGGACGCCCAGCTCGATGTACTGGCGCAGGTGCGGCAGGGTGATGAAGCGGAAGGTCGCCATCGCCGACGCGCCGTCCACGCGGGCCGCCTCCAGGACGTCACCGGGCTGCGCCTGCAGACCGGCCAGCAGGATCAGCATCATGAACGGCGTCCACTGCCACACCAGGGAGACGACGACGGCGGGCATCGGATACGACGAGACCCAGTCGACCGTCGGGCCGTTGGCGGCGCCGAACAGCCGGTAGACGGCGTTGAGGGTGCCGTTGAGCAGGCCGTAGTCGGGGTTGTAGATGGCGTGCTTCCACAGCAGCGCCGCCGCGACCGGCATCACCAGGAACGGCGCGATCAGCATCGTCCGGGCCAGTCCCCGGCCGGCGAACCGGCGGTCCAGGAGCAGCGCCAGACCGAGGCCGAGGACCACGCTGATCAGCACCACCGACGCGGTGAGCACGACGGTGTTGAGCACCGCGGTGCGCAGCCGTTCGTCGGTGAAGACGAACGTGAAGTTGGACAGGCCGACGAAGTGCCGTTCGCCGGGCTTGAGGATGTTCCACTGGAGCGTGGAGATCACGATGGTGGCCACGAAGGGCAACTGCGTGACGACGATGGTGAAGACGAGCGCCGGGAGCAGCGGGAGGCGGCGCTTCCACTTGCCGGAGCCGGCGGACGTGCGGGCGCGGTTGGGCGGTGGTGCCGTCCGGGGTGGAGCGGTGAGCGTGGTCATGGAGAGTTCCTCTGCCGGTGACAGCCGGGGTGGGGGAGGGGCGCCCGGCCGGCCGTCGGGGCCGGCCGGGCGGTGACGGTCACCGGTAGTTCTTGGCGACGTCCTCGGCCTGCTTCTGGCCGTCGTCGAGCGCCTTGTCCACACTCGTCCTGCCGGCGATGGCGGCGGAGATCTCCTGGGTGACCTTGGTGCCCAGGTCCTGGAACTCGGGGATGGCCACGTACTGGACGCCCACGGTCGGCCTCGGCTGGGTGCCGGGGTCGGCCGGGTCGGCCTGCTCGATGGACTTCAGGGTGATGTCACCGAACGACCCGGCGGCCTTCTGGTACGCGGGGATCGCGTACGTGCTGGCCCGCTTGCCGGCCGGGACCCGCGACCAGCCGAGCTTCTCGCCGACCAGGCTCTCGTACTTCTTGCTGGACGCCCACAGCATGAACTTCGAGGCCGCGTCGGCGTTCTTGGTGGTCTTGGGCATGGCCCACGCCCAACTCCACAGCCAGCCACTGCTCTTGGTCTCGGCGGTCGGCGCGTAGGCGTACCCGACATGACCGGCGATCTTGCTGGTGCTGGGGTCCTCAAGGGAGCCGGCCGCGCTGGTGGCGTCGTACCACATCGCGACCTTCTTCTGGCTCATGGCGTTCAGGCACTCGGTGAAGCCGGACTGCGCGGCGCCCGCCTCGCCGTGCTTCCTGACCAGGTCGACGTAGAAGTCGGTCGCCTTCTTGAAGGCCGGGCTGTTCACCTGGGCCTGCCAGTCCTTGGTGAACCAGGTGCCGCCGTAGGTGTTGACCACGGTCGTCAGGGTCGCCCCCAGCTCGCCCCAGCCGGCCAGGCCGCGCAGGCAGATGCCCCGCATCCCGGGCTCCGCGTGGTCGACCTTGGCCGCGATGCCGGCGATCTGCTGCCAGGTCGGGTGCTCGGGCACCGTGACGCCCTTCGCCTTCATGACGTCCTTGTTGTACATGAGGAAGGACGACTCGCCGTAGAACGGCAGGGCGTAGAGCTTGCCGTCCGAGCCGGACAGCGCGGTGACCATCGGCTTGAGCAGGTCGGCCGTGTCGAACGCGGTGTCCTGGTCGGCGTAGGAGCTGAGCTCGTGCAGCCAGCCGTTCTTCTGCCAGATCGGCACCTCGTAGGCGCCGATGGTGGCGACGTCGTACTGGCCGGCCTGGGTGGCGACGTCCTGGGTGACCTTGTCGCGCAGCTCGTTCTCGGGGAGGATCGTGAAGTTGACCTTGATGCCGGTGTCCTTGGTGAACGTGGACTTGGTCAGCTTCTGGATGTCCTCCATCTGCGGGTTGCCGACCATCAGCACGTTGATGCTCTTGCCGCCGCCCCCGGAGGCGGAGGTGCCGCCCGCTCCGCTGCAGGCGACCAGCAGCGAGCCCGCGGCGGTGGCCGTGAGCAGGACGTGGACCATTCTTCGTGTGCGCATGACTGACTCCAACGAGAGTGTTCGAGGGCGTGCGGAACCAGGGCCCCGGCCTTGCGGGGACGGAAAGGGGGGAGGGGAGGTGCGGCTCAGGCCTGGATGACCTGGGGACCCAGCAGGGCGTAGCGGCGGGCCTCGGAGGAATGCAGCCCGGTGTCGGTGACGATGGCCTCGAAGTCCGTGACGTTCGCGAACCGGCAGAAGCTCACGGCGCCGAACTTGGTGTGGACGCCGGAGAACACCCGGCGCTTGGCGATCCGCATGACCTCGGCCTTCACCTCGCCGACCCCGGGGTCGGGGGTGGTGAGTCCCCACTGGCGGGAGATGCCGTTGGCGCCGACGTACGCCAGGTCGATGACGAAGTCGGACAGCATGCGCCGCGCCCAGTGGTCGACCGTGGCCAGCGTCCCGCCCCGCACCCGGCCGCCGAGCAGCAGCACGGTGATGTTCTCGGCCGAGGCCAGGTCACCCGCCGTGGCCAGCGAGGAGGTGACCACGGTCAGCGGCCGGTCGCGGGGGAGGGCGGCGGCGATGAGCTGCGGGGTGTAGCCCTCGTCGATGTAGACGGTCTCGGCGTCCCCGACCAGCGCGGCCGCGGCGGCCGCGATCCGGGACTTCTCGGGGATGTGCTCGGTGGTGCGGAAGGCGAGCGTGGTCTCGAAGCCCGCGCTCTCCACGGGGTGCGCGCCGCCGTGGGTGCGGCGGACCAGCCCGTGGTTCTCCAGGAGGTTCAGATCGCGCCGCACGGTCTCCTTGGAGACCCCGAGACCGGCGGCGAGCTTCCCGACGTCGACGGAACCCGAGCGGCGCGCCGTCGCCAGGATCCCGCGTCTTCGTTCCTCGGCGTCCACGTCGACACCTCCGTTCCCCGGCTCCGCGCAGGACGCCCGCGCCGGCTCAGCACCCGGAGTCCGGCCCGCCCGGGCTCCGGTGGCCAAATTTGTACAAGGCGAGCACGGGCGTTGACCAGGTGCGCCGTAGGCCGGTTGCTGACCGAATGTGCCCGCTTCCCGGAGCGCGGAGGCGCTGGACGCGGGGGTGCGGGGCCCCGCGGACCGGGGGCCGGATGCCCGCTCCGCGGCGGACGGGTGCCCGTTCGCCGCCCGCATGTCCCGACGGGCCCGGCGGGACATCCGCATCCGGTCCGGAACCGAGCGGCCGGGCGCGGGCCGGGCAGGTCACGGCCTCGAAGCCGAAAGAGTTTCGTAACCGAGCGATTTCCCCTTCTTGTCCCTGCCATGAACGGCATGCCAGTGTCCCGGTCCAGCAGGCAGACCACCGTGTGGTGAGGCACCGCGAAAGCATTTCGCTGCGGAGCCCTTCTGCCCTGGCACCCATACGGCATGCCGAAAGAAGAGAGGCAGAGCATGCGCGGAATTCCCGCAGTTTCACAGCCCGGCACCCTGGGGGCGCCGAGACGCCGACGCGCGGCCGTGGCGGCGGTCACCGTGATGGCGGCCCTCGGCCTCGCCGCCTGCGGGAGCTCCGGCCCTTCGGCGGCCTCGTCGGCCAAGGGACTGACGATGTGGGCGCTCAACGACCAGACGATCCTCAAGCAGTCCGTCGACGCCTACAACAAGGACCACCCGGACGCGAAGATCACCCTGCGGCTGTTCGCGAACGACGACTACAAGCAGAAGCTGCGGGTGGCCTTCGGCGCGGACCAGGCCCCGGACATCTTCTTCAGCTGGGGCGGCGGAGCGCTCGACGACTACGTCAAGGCCGGCAAGGTCGACACCCTGACCGACGCCCAGGTGGACCTGCTCCGGTTCACGCCGAGCGTCCTGAAGAGCGCCACCTTCGACGGCCAGGTCTACGGCGTCCCCGCCAACGGCCTCGCCCCGGTGGTCCTCTACTACAACAAGAAGGTCTTCAGGGACGCGGGCGTCCAGCCCCCGAAGACCTACGCCGACCTGCTGACCGACGTGAAGAAGATCAAGAGCGCCGGCGTCACCCCGATATCCCTCGCCGCCAACTCCAAGTGGCCGACGCTGATGTACCTGGAGTACCTGCTGGACCGCGAGGGCGGATCCCAGGTGTTCGACCGGATCGCCGCCGGGTCCGCCGCCGGCTGGAAGGACGCCTCGGTCACCGCGGCCAACACCCGCCTCCAGGAACTCGCCAAGGCGGGGGCCTTCGGCGACAACGCCTCCTCCGTCAGCTACGACCAGGGCGCCTCCACCGCCCTCCTCTACACCGGCAAGGCCGGCATGGAGCTGATGGGCACCTGGGAGTACGCCAACATCGTCAAGGCCGCCCCGGACTTCGCGAAGAAGGACCTCGGCTATGTCGCCTTCCCGTCCCTGTCCGGCGGCAAGGGCGACCCGAAGGACATCGTCGGCAACCCGTCGAACTTCCTCTCGCTGAACTCGAAGAGCAAGAACAAGCCGGCGGCGCTCACCTACCTCAAGGACTACGTCCTCGACGACTCCCAGGTCGACGCCTACCTGGCGGCCGGCAGCGTGCCCCCGGTCAACAAGCTGGACTCGAAGCTGGCGGCGGTGTCGTCGGCCGACGACAAGAAGTGGCTGACCTTCGTGTACGACCTGGTGCAGAACTCGCCGAACTTCCAGCTCTCCTGGGACCAGGCGCTCCCCTCCGACCAGGCCGACCCGCTGCTGACCAATGTGGACAAGTCGTTCCTGGGGCAGATCACGCCCGAGGGGTTCGGCACGAACATGAGCAAGGCGGCGCAGTAGTGACCACCGTGGTTCGTACCCCGCGGCCGGTCGCGTCCCACAGGGCGCGCCCGGCCACGGGCCGCTCCGGGCGCCGCCGCGGCGGTCTGCTGATGGCCGCGCCCGCCCTGCTCCTGTTCGGCCTGTTCGGCCTGGTCCCGCTGGGCGGTGTGCTGGTGCTGAGCCTCTCCCGCTGGGACGGCCTCGGCTCGATCGGCTGGTCCGGCCTCGCCAACTGGACCGGCGTCCTCACCGACGACGCCACCTGGCAGGCCCTGTGGCTCACCCTCAAGGTGATGGTGGTCAGCTGGCTGGTCCAGACGCCCGTCTCACTGGCGCTCGGCCTCTTCCAGGCACCCCGGGGCCGGCTGCGGGCGTTCCTCGCCGTGGTGTGGTTCCTGCCGCTGCTGCTCTCCGCGGTCGCGATCGGTCTCACCTGGCAGGCCCTGCTCGACCCGTCCTTCGGCATCGGCGCCGCCCCCGGACTGCACTGGCTCGCCAGGCCCCTGCTCGGCTCGCCCGACCTCGCCCTCTACACGGTGATCTTCGTGATCGCCTGGCAGTTCGTGCCCTTCCACGCCCTGCTCTACCAGGCGGGCGTGCGGCAGATCCCGGTGTCGCTGTACGAGGCCGCGGCCATCGACGGCGCCGGCCCCGTCACCCGCCTGCTGCGGATCACCCTGCCGCAGCTGAAGTACACCTTCGTCACGTCGAGCACCCTCATGCTGGTGGGCTCGCTGACCTACTTCGACCTGATCTACGTCCTGTCCGGCGGCACCGGAGGTCCGGGCACCGCGACCCGGGTGCTGCCGCTGGCCATGTACATCACCGGCTTCCAGACCCACGACATGGGCCGGGCCAGCGCGCTGGCCACCCTTCTGGTGGTCTTCGGCCTCGCGCTGTCGCTGCTGACCACCCGCCTGTCCGGCTTCACCCGGATGGACAGCCAGCAGGAGGGCATGTGAGCACCGTCGTCGCGAGCCTGCGCCGTACCGCCGCCGGCGGCGCCACGCTGCTGTGGACCGCGCTGGTTGTCGTCCCCCTGTACTGGGTGGTCGTCACCAGCCTCCGCGGCCAGGCCGACTTCACCACCGGCAACCCGCTGGCGCCGCCCGCCCACCCGAGCCTCGCCAACTACCGGACCGTCCTCGTCGGCGACTTCACGACCTACCTGGTCAACAGCGTGATCGTCACCGCCGCCACGGTCGCGATCGTCATCGTCGTCGCCCTGATGGCCGCGTTCTCGATCGTCCGCCACACCGACCGCTGGTCCCGCCTGACCTTCCGCCTCTACCTCCTGGGCCTGGCGATCCCCCTCCAGGCGGTGATCATCCCGGTCTACCTGCTGATCATCCGTATGCACCTGTACGACAGCCTGCTCGCGATCGTGCTGCCCTCGGCGGCGTTCGCGCTGCCGGTCACCGTGATGATCCTGGTCAGCTTCCTGCGGGACATCCCGCGCTCGCTGTTCGAGGCGATGGTCGTGGACGGCGCCGGCGACTGGCGGATGCTGTTCTCGCTCGCCGCGCCGATGGCCAGGCCCGCACTGGTGACGGTCGCCGTGTACGACGGCCTCCAGGTCTGGAACGGCTTCCTCTTCCCGCTGATCCTCACCCAGAGCGGCGACAAGGCCGTACTGCCACTCGCCCTCACCCTCTACAAGGGCGAGTTCGGCATCAACGTGCCCGCCACCATGGCCGCGGTGGTCCTCTCCACCCTGCCCATGCTGGTCGTCTTCGTCCTCGCCCGACGGCAGCTGGTCGCCGGACTGACCGCCGGATTCTCCAAGTAACGCATACCGCGGAGGAGTCGGCCGGTGCCGTGACGCGCCGGCCTCCCTCGGCATGCCCACGAACAACCCCCACGAGGAGTCGTGCATGACGACCACCACGCCGGACCACTCCGCGCCCTCCCCGGCGGGTGACGAGCGCCCCTGGGCCGACCCGGACCGCCCGGCCGACGAACGCGTCGAGGCACTGCTCGCCCGGCTCACCCTGGAGGAGAAGGCCGCCCAGCTGAGCAGCACCTGGGAGGACGTGGAGCCGGCCGGCCCCGAGGTCGCCCCCGGCACCAACCTGTTCGGCCGGGTCGGCGACCTCGACCAGACCGCCCGGCACGGCCTCGGCCAGCTCACCCGCCCCTACGGCACCCTGCCCCGGCCCGCCCTGGACCACGCCCGCCTGCTGGCCGAACGCCAGCGGCAGATCACGGCACAGAGCCGCTTCGGCATCCCGGCCATGGCCCACGACGAGTGCCTCACCGGCTTCACCGCCTACGGCGCCACCATCTACCCCACCTCGCTGGGCATGGCGGCCACCTTCGACCCCGCCCTGATCCGGCGGGTCGGCGCGGCCATCGGCGCCGACATGGCCGCGGCCGGGGTCCACCAGGGCCTCGCCCCCGTCGTCGACGTCGTCCGCGACTACCGCTGGGGGCGCTGCGAGGAGACGTACGGCGAAGACCCGTACCTCGTCGGGGAGATGGGCGAGGCGTATGTGCTGGGCCTGCAGAGCGCGGGGGTGTACGCCACCCTCAAGCACTTCGCCGGGTACTCCGCCTCCATGGGCGGCCGCAACCACGCCCCGGTCGGTATCGGCCGCCGCGAACTGAACGACGTCATCCTGCCGCCCTTCGAACGGATCGTCGCCGCCGGAGTGGGCTCGGTCATGAACTCCTACGCCGAGATCGACGGCGAGGCCCCCGCCGCGAGCCGTCGGCTGCTGACCGGGGTGCTGCGCGAGGAGTGGGGCTTCGAGGGCACGGTCGTCTCCGACTACTGGTCGCTGCCGTTCCTGGTGAACGCGCACCGGGTCGCGGCCGACCTGGCCGGGGCCGGGGCACTGGCCCTCACCGCCGGGATGGACGTCGAACTGCCCGACCAGCGCGGCTTCGGCGCCGTGCTGGTCGCCGCCGTGCGCGCCGGTGCGGCCGACGAGGCCGATGTCGACCGGGCGGTGCGCCGGGTACTGCGGCAGAAGGTCGCACTCGGTCTCCTGGACCCCGGCTGGACTCCGGTACCGCCCGCCCTGCGCGCGGGCGAACTCGACCTGGACAAGCCGGAGAACCGCCGGCTCGCCCACGCGGTCGCGCGGTCCGGCGCCGTCCTGCTGTCGAACGACGGCACACTGCCCCTCCCGTCCACCGGCCGCATCGCCCTGATCGGCCCGTGCGCGGACGACGTGCGCACGATGTTCGGCTGCTACAGCTTCCCCAACCATGTGCTCTCCGACCGCGACGACCTCGGCAACGGTGTCGAGGCGGTGTCGCTGCGCACCGCGCTCGGCACCGAACTCCCAGACGTGGAATGGGAGTTCGCTCAGGGCTGCCCGATCAGGGACGAGGACCGGGCCGGGATCCCGGAGGCGATCGCCGTGGCCGCGGGGGCGGACCTCGCCGTGCTGGTCGTCGGCGACAAGGCGGGCATGTTCGGCATCGGCACCTCCGGCGAGGGGTGTGACGTCGAGGATCTGCGGCTGCCCGGCGTGCAGGAGGAGCTGGTGGCGGCGGTGCTGGCGACCGGCACCCCGGTCGTGCTCGTGGTCAGCAGCGGACGGCCGTACGCCGTGGGCCGGTTCGCGCCGGACGCGGCGGCCCTGGTGCAGGTCTTCCTGCCGGGCGAGGAGGGTGGCCGCGCGGTCGCCGAACTCCTCTCCGGCGCGGCCGACTTCAGCGGCAAGCTGCCCGTGCAGATCCCCAACTCGCCTGCGGGGCAGCCGTACACGTATCTGCATCCGCCGCTCGGTGACCGGCAGAGCTGGCTGTCCAACCTCGACCCCACCCCCGCCTTCCCCTTCGGGCACGGACTGTCCTACACCACCTTCGAGATCGACGGCCTGGCCGTGGACGACGAACTGGTGCCGACGGACGGGGAGTTCACGGCCTCGGTGCGGGTGCGGAACACCGGTTCGCGGCCCGGTGCCGAGACCGTCCAGCTGTACTTCACCGACCCGGTCGCCCAGGTCACCCGGCCGGTGCGGGCGCTGCTCGGCTTCGCCAAGGTGCGGCTGGGGCCCGGCGAGGAGGCGACGGTCCGCTTCGACGTGCACACCGACCGGCTGGCCTTCACGGGGCTGGCGGGGCACCGGATCGTCGAGCCCGGCGAGATCGTGCTGTACGCGGGTGCGTCGAGCGGCGACACCCCGGCCGAGGCGCGCATCGAGCTGGTGGGCGGGGAGCGGGACGCGGCGGTGCTGCGGCGGCACGGTGTGCCGGTGCGGGTGGAGCGCGGCTGAGGGGAGTGACGGAGAGGGGCGGACGGCAGCAGCCGTCCGCCCCTCTCCCGCTGTTCGGACGCGAGGCAGGGAGGTTCAGGCGCGGGGTACGGAC
>NZ_JBIVDZ010000008.1:0-156263 GCF_044747345.1 Streptomyces sp. NPDC090088
CCCTGATCGGTCCCACCCTGGTCAGTACCGCCCTGATCGGTCCCACCCTGGTCAGTACCGCCCTGATCGGTCCCACCCTGGTCAGTACCGCCCTGATCGGTCCCACCCTGGTCAGTACCGCCCTGCTCGGTCCCACCCTGATCGGTCCCGCCGTCGCCCTTCTCCGTGGTCTGGGTGCCGTCGGGGCCCTTGGCCGGGGGCTGGCCGTGCTCGGAGTTGTCCTTGCCCTTGTCGTCCGGGTGTTCCTTGTCGTGCTTGTCCACCCAGTCGGGCTTCTTCCAGCAGTCGTTGTCCCAGTGGTCCCAGTGCTTCTCGTGCTTGTTGTGCTCCCAGTAGTTGTAGTGGCCGTAGGACTCCCAGTAGTAGTACTTGTGGTGCTTCTCCACGACGTAGTAGCAGTCGTAGTGGTGGTCCCAGTAGTACTTGTGGTGGTTCTTGACCACGTAATAGCAGTCGTTGTCCCAGTCCCAGAAGTACTTGTGCGAGCCGACGAGGTAGTAATAGCAGTGGTATTCCTCGTCCCAGTAGTAATGCTTGTTGTTGGCCCAGCACGAGTACACCCGGCCCTGCGAATGGCTCGCCGGCGGCTTCTTGCCGCAGGACTTCTTGAGCGCCTTGGACAGGTGGGCGTCGGCCGCGGGCGCCGCCGGCGCCTTCGGCATCGGGGCCGCCGTTGCCACCGCGGCCGGCAGGACCACGCCACCGGCGACGGCCACCGCGGAGGCCAGCACGGCCGCCGCACCCAGACGACGCTTCGAACGGTTTCCCTCGCTGTCGGCGTTGCGCGTCTTGCGGATCATTTCCTTCTCCTTCGGAAGCGCCCTTTCCGGTGTCTCCGGTCGGGCTCGTGCTTCCAGTAGGCGCGCAGCCCGCGCAGGGGTCACGTTCCGACAGCTCGGGACTTGACAGGGGGAAATTCACCGTCTAAAAGGGGGTCGCCTGCCAGCCGGTCCAGCGCGAGACGGTCACCAGAATGACCGTGGCATTCGGGGGCCGCTCCCGGTATTGCGGGTATTTCTCGCGCAGCGGCTCGACGACCGCCTCGTCGGCGGAAAGCAGCGTCGCGTCGCCGTCCGCCCGGACCCACCAGAGGCGGTCCCAGTTCTCGTCGTCGTACACGTCCACGAGCAGCGAGACCGACGGCCGCGCGGCGATGTTGCGCAGCCGCTTGAGGCGGGTTGTGGTCTTCGGCTTGTGGTCGACGGCGGTGACGATCCCGTCGGCGCCGTACCGTGCGAAGACGACCGGCACCAGGTGGGGGCGGCCGGTCTCGTCCACGGTCGCGAGGCGGGCCACCCGGGCCGCGGTGAACCGCCGCCGCGCCTCGCCCTCGGAGAGTTCCGGCACCGCGCCCCCTCCCCCCGTCAGGCCCCGGCCCCGCGCAGCGCGTCGAGCACGTCGGCGTCGGTGAGCTGGGCGAAGTCGTCGTACCACTGCCCGACCGAGCTGAAGATCACCGGACGGTGCGGGCAGACGACGAGGTCGGCCTCCGCGGCGAGCGCGTCGAGGGAGTCGGGGGCGCCGACCGGGACGGCCAGGACGGTCCGGGCGGGGTTCCGCCGCCGCACGTGGCGCAGGGCGGCGCGGGCGGTGTTGCCGGTGGCGAGGCCGTCGTCGACGACGATCGCGGTACGGCCGCGCAGTTCGGGCGGCGGCCGGCCCTCCCGGTAGCGGCGCTCGCGGCGGCGCAGTTCCTGCCGCTCGCGCTCCACGACGGGGGCCAGGGACTCCTCGTCCATGCCGAGGCGGGTCAGGGTCGCGAGGTCGAAGAGCGGCGGGTCGTCCCCGGCGATCGCGCCGACGCCGAACTCCTCGTGGTACGGGGCGCCGATCTTGCGGACGACGAGGACGTCCAGCGGGGCCGGCAGCTCCCGCGCGATCTGTGCGGCGACCGCCACGCCACCGCGGGGCAGGGCCAGCACGATCGGGTCCGGCAGCTCCCCCTTGTCGCACGACTTCCTCAGCACCGCGGCGAGTTCGCGGCCCGCGTGGGCACGGTCCCGGTAGCGCACGGCCGGTCCTCTCCGGGTGAGGTCGGGTCCCCTTCCTCCATGCTCACACCCGAGGGCACCGGAAGCCGAGTCCGCCTCCATTAATTCGCACACGCATTCTATACACTATGTGTATAGTCCCCGCATGCCACTGTGGAGCAAGCTTCCGATCAAGAAGAGGGGAAGACGGCTGTTCGGGTTCCCGACCATCGCCGCCGTCTGTCTCGCCCTCGCCCTGTCCGGCTGCGCGAAGGTCGACACGACGTCACCCGCCGACGCCCGCGACCACGCCGCGAAGGGCGGTCAGGTCCGGTTCGGGACCGTCGACTGCCGGGAGGCGAAGTGCATCGCGCTCACCTTCGACGCGGGCCCCAGCGAGAACTCGGCCCGGCTGCTCGACATCCTCAAGGAGAAGCACGTCCCGGCGACCTTCTTCCTGCTGGGCAAGCGGCACATAGAGAAGTACCCGGAGCTGGTGAAGCGGATGGCGGCGGAGGGGCACGAGGTCGCCAGCCACACCTGGGACCACAAGATCCTCACCCGGATCCCGGACCGGCAGATACGCGAGGAACTCACCCGCCCCGACGACGCGATCGAGCGCCTCACCGGCCGCAGGCCCACCCTGATGCGCCCGCCGCAGGGCCGCACCGACGCGAACGTGCACCGGATCTGCCGTGAGCTGGGCCTCTCCGAGGTGCTGTGGAGCGTCACCGCCAAGGACTACCTGACCACCGACCCCCGGCTCATCACCCGACGGGTCCTGGACCAGGCGTCCCGGGACGGCATCATCCTGCTCCACGACATCTACCGCGGCACCGTCCCGGCCGTGCCCGGCATCATCGACGCCCTCAAGGAACGCGGCTACGTGTTCGTGACGGTCCCGCAGCTGCTGGCCCCCGGCAAGGCCGTACCGGGCAAGGTGTACCGCCCTTAGGGGCCGCCCCTAAGCCACCGGCCACGTGAGGTGCAGTTCCTCCGGTGAGCGGTGGATCATCGTCGGCCGCATGGTGACCGGGCGGCCCTCGGCGAGCCGCAGGCCGGGCAGGCGGCGGGTCAGTTCCTCGACGGTGACGCGGAGTTGCTCGCGGGCCAGCTGGGCGCCGACGCAGGCGTGGGCGCCGAAGCCGAAGGCGAGGTGGCGGGCGGGGGCGTCGCGGGTGATGTCGAACGTGTCGGGGCGGGGGTGGCGCGAGGCGTCGCGGTTGGCGGCGCCGAAGGCGACGAACAGCTCAGCCCCGGCCGGGAGTTCGGTGCCCGCCAGGGTGACCGGCCGGGTGGTGACCCGGCGGAAGCCCTGGAGCGCGCCGTCGTAGCGGGCCGCCTCCTCGACGGCCGCCGGGATCAGATCGGGCCGCTCGCCGAGCAGCTCCCACTGGTCCCGGTGGCTCAGCAGGTGCAGCACGGTGGTGCCGATCAGCGCGGTGGTGGTCAGGTGCCCGGCGATCAGCAGGTTCTGGAGATGGGCGACGGCCTCGTGCCGGCCGTCCGGCGGGAGTTCGCCCTGCCCGGGCTGGGCCACGGAGGCGACGATCTCCGTGGCCAGGTCCTCGCGGGGACGGGCGTAGCGGTCGCGGGCACAGCGGTCCAGGACGTGCTGCATGGCCACCACGTCCTCGGCGGCGGCGATCTGCTCGGCCTCCGGCAGCGGCCGGAACAGCAGCTGCTCGGCCCGGTGCCCGCCGTGCACGACGAGCGGCACGTCGGCGGGGTCGAGTCCGACGATCCGGCCGATGACGTCACCGGGCAGCCGCAGGGCGTACGCCGACATCAGCTCCACCCGGCCGTCCTCGGCGAACCCGTCGACGAGGGCGGCGGCGCGCTCCCGGGCGTACGGCACGGCCGCCGCGACCCGGGCGGGCGACAGGGCGCGCACCAGCGGGGCGCGCAGCCGCTGGTGGTGCTCCCCGTCCGAGGTGACCACGACCGGCCGACCGCCGAAGCCGCGGCCCAGCACCTCGAGCGCGGCGGGCGAGGGCAGCACGTCCGGCCGTAACGCGTTCGCCGACGAGAAGTCCAGCGGGCGGCGCAGCACCTCGCGGACGTCGGTGTCCCGGGCGACCAGCCAGGCGTCCAGCTCGGGCACGTGCAGCAGCCCCTCCGCCGCCCGGGCCCGGGTGTAGAGGGGGTACGGCTCACGCATCAACTCGTCGAGACTGCCGTGCGGTTCGTGTTCCACGAGACGCCCCCCGGGACGACGGCGGTACGGGTCGCGCTCATGGTGCCGTACCGCCGTACGCCCACGACAGGGTTCGGGCCGGAACCGGTCGGAAACCGGTCAGAAGACGACCCACCAGCCTTCGCGGGCCGCCTGCTCGGCCGTGTACGACACCCCGTGCACCTTGAGGCCCGCGGCGTCGAGGAGGGTGATCTCGCCCCCGTGGTTGCCGAGTCGGGCGCCGCCGGAGAGCGGCACGGCGAGGGTGGCGCCGGCGGCCAGGGGGCCGGCCGGGACCGGGGAGGACTGGCCGATGCGGTCGACGAGCCGCCAGCCGGTGAGGTCGGCCGGGGCGGGCGAGGCGTTGAGGAGGGTGACGGCCTCCGCCTCGGGGGCCGGGCCGGGCGGGTTGACCAGCGCGGCGACGATCCGCACCGGCTGCCCGCCGGTGGCGGGACGGGAGACGTCGACGTCGGGGAGGGTGTGGCCGGTGGCGTCGTCGGTGTGCCAGGCCTGGCTCTGGAAGGCGAGGAAGACCCCGACCCAGCGCTCCTGGCCCTGGCCGTCGCCACCGTCGATGTCGCCGCCGGGGAGCCGGACGAGCAGCCCGCCGTCCTGCCACACCCCGTCGTCGCCGGCGAAGCGGCCGCTGTTGCCCTGGTTCATATGGATGTCGTGGACACCGTTGCCGGGCAGGAAGCCGAACACCTTGTCCTTGACGCCGGTTTCGGGCCCCCAGCGCTCGCCGAAGAGGTAGAGCCGGGCGCGGGGGTCCTCGACGGCCCGCCGGACGTAGTGGTCGAGCAGGTCGGCGAGGTCGTTGTCCGGGCCGGGGCGGTCCGCGGGCAGGACGCGCATCTTCGCCGGGTCGAACAGGTTGCCGCGCACGAAGTCGAGGTTGGGGCCGCCGGGCCCGGGCGGCAGGGTGTTCCAGCCGCTCGTCAGGCCCTCCAGGCGGGCGGTGAGGGGGTGCCTGAAGTCGTCGTCGACGAGGTAGAGCAGGTCGGCGGGCTTCTGCTGGGACAGGACGTTGACGGCGGCCCGGTAGTGGGTGCCGGAGTCGTCGGCGAGGTGGATCTGGTAGTGCGGGGTCTCGGCGGCGCCTTCGCGCCGGATGTCGACCGCCCGCGTGATCAGTACGCCGTAGGTCTTCAAGGGCATGATGACCAACTCCCCGTGAAGGCGGGCGGTTTGCCCGCCATGGCGGGAATCGTACGGGGCCGGGGCCGGTTCGGGCCCGGCTTGGACGATTCTGTCGGTCCTGTGAACAGTCGGTGCGCGTCCCGTAACCGGTGGCCGGTTCCCTACGATCGTGCCGTGGTCAACTTCCTCCTCCAACGGACGGCTCCACTGCCGATCGACGAGGCGTGGCGCCGGCTCACGGAGTGGTCCCGGCACGCCGACGTGGTCCCGCTGACCCGGATCACCGTGCTCACCGATCCCCCGACCCACGAGGGCACGGTCTTCGTGGCGCGCTCCGGACTCGGACCGCTGTCCTTCGAGGATCCCATGGAGGTGACCGTCTGGCATCCCCCGCAGGACGGCGGCCCCGGCCGGTGCCGGCTGGTCAAACACGGCCGGGTGGTGCTCGGCTGGGCCGAACTGGAGGTGCGCCCCGGCCCCGGCGGCCGGACCCGGGTGCTGTGGCACGAGGAGCTGCGGATCCGGGGGCTGCCGTCGGCCTTCGACCCGCTGGTGCGCCGGACGGCCCGGGCGGTGTTCGGGCGGGCGGTCAACGCCCTGCTCCGCAGCCCCTGACCCGGCGCCCCTTGGCAGACCCCGGCCGCACGATGGACAGTGGCCCTCCGGTGCCGAACGGTCACCGTGGGTCGACGCGGCCGGGGAGGCTCGGAGGTGGCGTTCTTCTCGCCCGGGGAAGCGAAGCTGTTACGGGAGGCGGGCCACCCGCGCGGGTGGGTCCGCGGCGAGATCCTGATGCGGGAGGGCGAGGCGGCCGACTCCGTCGTGCTGCTCACCGGCGGTCTGGTGAAGGCGACGGTCGACTCGGCCAACGGCTACACCAGCCTGCTCGCCCTGCGCGGCCCCGGTGAACTCCTCGGCGAACTCTCCTGCATCGACGGCCGGCCGCGGGGCGCGACGGTCACCGCGATGCGCCGCAGCGAGGGCGTGGTGGTCGCCTCGGACGCCTTCGTACGGCTCCTGGAACACGACGCGGGCCTGTGCCTGTCGGTCCTGCGCACGGTCGTGGGCCGGTTACGGGACTCCGACGGGCTGCGCGCCGAACAGGGCGCCCGCACCACCCGCGCTCGCGTCGCCGGCCTCCTTGTGAAGCTCGCCGTCCAGTACGGCTCGGCCGCGCCGGAGACACTGCCGGGCGCGGTCGCCGTCCAGGTGAACCAGCGTGAACTGGCCGCTGCCACCGGGGCGTCCCGGGAGTCGGTGGTGCGCTGTCTGCGGGCCATGCAGCAGGAGGGCCTGGTGGCCACCAGGCGGGGGCGGACCGTCGTACTCGACCTGGCGGGGTTGCGGCGCTGGGCGGAGGAGGAGTGAACCGGCGCGCTTGCACCCCGGTCGCATGAGAACGGAACTCCCGCCGCCGAATGCGTCATTTGACGCTGTGCCACGGCCGGGAACGCGCTTCCATCGTCCCCTGGCGCCCGGACCGGTACGGCGATCGGGGGAACGGACCGGGCGCTCCGCCCGACGGGGGGGGGTGGCCGGCTCGGGGAGGCTAGGCCACCGACCCGATCCGCCGCGCCGGGGCCGGCGCCGACGTCGCGTCGTGGTGGATCGGGGTGTGGGCCCCGGTCAGGGCGACCCCGCTGCCGCCACGCCGGTTCGCGACGATCTCGGCGGCGATCGAGAGCGCGGTCTCCTCGGGCGTACGGGCCCCGAGGTCGAGACCGATCGGGGACCGCAGGCGCGCCAGCTCCAGCTCCGTGACCCCGACCTCGCGCAGCCGCTCGTTGCGGTCCAGGTGGGTGCGGCGGGAGCCCATCGCGCCGACGTACGCCACCGGGAGGCGCAGGGCGAGCCGGAGCAGGGGCACGTCGAACTTGGCGTCGTGGGTGAGGACGCACAGGACGGTCCGGCCGTCGACCGGGGTGCCCTCCAGGTATCTGTGCGGCCACTCGACGACGATCTCGTCGGCCTCCGGGAAACGGGTCCGCGTCGCGAACACGGGCCGTGCGTCGCACACGGTCACCCGGTAGCCGAGGAACTTGCCGACGCGGACCAGCGCCGACGCGAAGTCGATCGCCCCGAAGACGATCATCCGGGGCGGCGGGACGGACGACTCGACCAGCACCGTGAGCGGTGCTCCGCAGCGCGAGCCCTGCTCTCCGATCTCCAGGGTGCCGGTGCGGCCCGCGTCCAGGAAGGCCGTCGCCTCGGCGGCGACCGTGCGGTCCAGTTCGGGGTGGGCACCGAAGCCGCCCTCGTACGAGCCCGCGGCATCGACGAGCAGGGCGCGGCCCACCAGTTCCCCGGGCCCGGTGACGATCCGGGCGACCGCCGCCGCCTCCCCGCGGGCGGCGGCGGCCAGCGCGGCCACCACCACCGGCCGGACGGCATCCGCCGCCCGGACCGGCGTCACGAGGATGTCGATGACTCCACCGCAGGTCAGCCCCACGGCAAACGCGTCCTCGTCGCTGTACCCGAAGCGCTCCAGCACGGTCTCCCCGTCCTCCAGCGCCTGCCGGCACAACTCGTACACGGCCCCCTCCACACACCCACCGGACACCGACCCGACGGCCGTGCCGTCGGCATCGACCGCGAGCGCGGCACCGGGCTGCCTCGGCGCACTCCCGCCGACGGCCACCACGGTCGCCACAGCGAAGTCACGGCCCTGCTCGACCCACCGGTCCAGTTCCTCGGCGATGTCCAGCATCTCTTCGGTCTCCTTCTCGACAGGGTCAGGGTGAGGCGCCCCTTCAGGGGCGCTGGGGGTCCCCCCGGCCGAAGGCTGGGGGAGGAACTGCGCGACCAGCCACAGCGAACCGGCAGACAACCACCGGCCCTTCATTGCCGAGCGTCTAATGGACGCCCAGCCAGCTCTCAATGGGATTGAGTGCGAAATAGACCAGGAAGATCCCTGTCAGGCCCCACATAAATGCCCCGATCTCCCGAGCCCTGCCCTGAGCTGCCTTGATGGCGACGTAGGAGATGACACCGGCGGCCACACCCGTGGTGATCGTGTAGGTGAACGGCATCAGAACGACCGTCAGGAACACCGGGATGGCGGTGGCCCGGTCGGCCCAGTCCACGTGCCGTGCGTTCATCAGCATCATCGCGCCGATGACCACCAGGGCGGCGGAGGCGACCTCCTGCGGGACGATCGCGGTGAGCGGGGTGAAGAACAGGCAGGCCGCGAAGAACAGGCCGGTGACCACCGAGGCGAGCCCGGTCCGGGCGCCCTCGCCGACACCGGTCGCCGACTCGATGAACACGGTCTGCCCGGAGCCGCCGGCCACCCCGCCGATCGCGCCGCCCGCGCCGTCGATGAACAGCGCCTTGGACAGGCCCGGCATCCGCCCCTTGTCGTCGGCCAGCCCGGCCTCGGTGCCGACGCCGATGATGGTGGCCATCGCGTCGAAGAACCCGGCGAGCACGAGGGTGAAGACGATCATCCCCACCGTCATCGCGCCGACCTTGCCCCAGCCGCCGAACTCGACGTGCCCGAAGAGCGAGAAGTCCGGCATGGAGACGGCGGAGCCGTGCAGTTCGGGGGCGGCGCCGCTGGCCCACTGCTTGGGGTCGATGACCCCGGCCGCGTTCAGGACCGCGGCCACCACCGTGCCGCTGATGATGCCGATGAGGATGGCGCCCGGCATGTTGCGGGCCTGGAGCATGAAGATCAGCAGCAGGGTGCCGGCGAAGAGCAGCACCGGCCAGCCGGCGAGTTCCCCCGCCGGGCCGAGGGTGACCGGGGTGGCCTTGCCCTGGTGCACGAAGCCGGACTTGTAGAAGCCGATGAGGGCGATGAACAGCCCGATGCCCATGGTGATGCCGTGCTTGAGGGCGAGCGGGATCGCGTTCATGATCATCTCGCGCAGCCCGGTGACGACCAGGAGCATGATGACCACGCCGTACAGCACGCACATGCCCATCGCCTGCGGCCAGGTCATCTGCGGGGCGACCTGCGAGGAGAGCACGCCGGAGACGGACAGGCCGGCGGCGAGCGCGAGCGGCACCTTGCCGACGAAGCCCATCAGGAGGGTGGTGAAGGCCGCGGCGAACGCGGTCGCCGTGATGAGCGCCTTCTGGCCGAGCGTGTCGCCGGCCGCGTCCTTGCCGGACAGGATCAGGGGGTTGAGCAGGAGGATGTACGCCATCGCCATGAAGGTGGTGACGCCGCCGCGGATCTCCCGCGCGACGGAGGAGCCTCTCCCGGATATGTGAAAGTAACGGTCGAGCCAGGAGCGTCCGGCCGGGACGCGGGTGCCTTCTCCCGCGTCGTCGGCCGTGGTCCTGGACTCCACTGATTGCTGGGTCATGGTGCCGTCTCCCAAGGTTCACAGGGGCACCCGTGCGTCGCCTTCCACGACGTACGGGATTTGGGATGTGCACGGCCCGGGGGACGGCCCAGGACGGACATTGGGGGCCCGGGGGATCAAGTCCCCCGGGAAACTCGCCGGTTCGGCCCCGAGGGGTCAGGTGCCCGTGAGGTGCTCCGGGCGTACCGGCGTCCTGTTCAGCTCCAGGCCCGTCGCGTTGCGGATCGCCGCGAGGACCGCCGGAGTCGAGGACAGGGTCGGTGCCTCGCCGATGCCACGCAGCCCGTACGGGGCGTGGTCGTCGGCGAGTTCGAGGACGTCGACCGGGATGGTCGGCGTGTCGAGGATGGTCGGGATCAGGTAGTCGGTGAAGGAGGGGTTGCGGACCTTCGCCGTCTTCGGGTCGACGATGATCTCCTCCATCACCGCGACGCCCAGGCCCTGCGTCGTACCGCCCTGGATCTGGCCGACGACCGAGAGCGGGTTGAGCGCCTTGCCGACGTCCTGGGCGCAGGCCAGTTCGATCACCTTGACCAGGCCCAGCTCGGTGTCGACCTCGACGACCGCGCGGTGCGCGGCGAAGCTGTACTGGACATGGCCGTTGCCCTGCCCGGTGTGCAGGTCGAAGGGCACGGTCGGCCGGTGCCGCCACTCCGCCTCGATCTCCACGGCCTCGTCGCCGAGGACGTCCACCAGGTCGGCGAGCACCTCGCCGCCGTCGGTGACGACCTTGCCGCCCTCCAGGAGGAGTTCGGCGGTGGCCCAGGCCGGGTGGTACGTACCGAACCTGCGGCGGCCGAGGTCGAGGACCTTCTCGCGGACCAGCTCGCAGGAGTTCTTCACGGCGCCGCCGGTGACGTAGGTCTGCCGGGAGGCCGAGGTCGAACCGGCCGAGCCCACCTCGGTGTTGGCGGGGTGGATGGTCACCTGGGCGACGCCCAGCTCGGTCCGGGCGATCTGCGCGTGGACGGTGACCCCGCCCTGCCCGACCTCCGCCATCGCGGTGTGCACGGTGGCCACCGGCTCACCGCCGACCACCTCCATCCGCACCCGCGCGGTGGAGTAGTCGTCGAAGCCCTCGGAGAAGCCGACGTTCTTGATGCCGACCGCGTAGCCGATGCCGCGTACGACGCCTTCGCCGTGGGTGGTGTTGGACAGACCGCCCGGCAGCTGTCGTACGTCCGCGTCCTCGCCGGCCGAGAGCCACTGCTGCTCCGGCGGCAGGGGCATGGCGGTGACCCGGCGCAGGAGTTCGGCGACCGGGGCCGGGGAGTCGACCGGCTGGCCGGTCGGCATGAGCGTGCCCTGCTCCATGGCGTTCAGCTTCCTGAACTCCACCGGGTCCATACCCAGTTGCTTCGCGACCTTGTCCATCTGGGCCTCGTAGGCGAAGCACGCCTGGACCGCGCCGAAGCCGCGCATGGCGCCGCAGGGCGGGTTGTTGGTGTAGAGGGCGATGGCCTCGATCTCGACGTCGTCGACGACGTAGGGCCCGATGCCGAGCGAGGAGGCGTTGCCGACCACGGCCGGGGAGGCGGAGGCGTAGGCGCCGCCGTCGAGCACGATCCGGCACTTGACGTGCGTCAGCTTGCCCTCGCGGGTGGCGCCGTGCTCGTAGTAGAGGCGGGCCGGGTGGCGGTGGACGTGTCCGAAGAAGGACTCGAAGCGGTTGTAGACGATCTTCACCGGTTTGCCGGTGCGCAGGGCCAGCAGGCAGGCGTGGATCTGCATCGACAGGTCCTCGCGGCCGCCGAACGCGCCGCCGACGCCGGACAGCGTCATCCGCACCTTGTCCTCGGGCAGGCCGAGCACCGGCGCGATCTGGCGCAGGTCGGAGTGGAGCCACTGGGTGGCGATGTAGAGGTGGACGCCGCCGTCCTCCTCGGGCACCGCGAGGCCGGACTCGGGGCCGAGGAAGGCCTGGTCCTGCATGCCGAAGTAGTACTCGCCCTTGACGATGACGTCGGCCCGTTTCGCGGCCTCGTCGGCGTCGCCGCGGACGATCGGCTGGCGGTGCACGATGTTGGGGTGCGGGACGTGGCCGATGTGGTGGTCGTCGCGGTTCTCGTGGACGTGGATCGCGTCCGGGGCGGTGGCGGAGGCCTCGTCGGTGATGACGGGCAGCTCGCGGTACTCGACCTTGATCTTCGCGGCCGCGCGGCGGGCGGTCTCCGGGTGGTCGGCGGCGACGATCGCGACCGGTTCGCCGTGGTGGCGGACCTTGCCGTGCGCGAGGACCGGGGTGTCCTGGATCTCCAGGCCGTAGTTCTTCACCTCGGTGGGCAGGTCGTCGTAGGTCATGACGGCGTAGACGCCGGGCTGGGCGAGGGCCTCGCCGGTGTCGATGGACACGATCTCGGCGTGCGCGACCGTGGAGCGCAGGATCTGGCCCCAGAGCATGTCCTCGTGCCACATGTCGGACGAGTACGCGAACTCGCCGGTGACCTTGAGGATGCCGTCCGGGCGGAGGGTCGATTCGCCGATACCGCCCTTGGTCTGGGAACCCTGGGTGACCTTGGCGGGAGTGCCGAGGGGCGCGCTGTTGCTGGGCATCCGGCTCAGACCGCCTCTCCCTGCCGGGCGGCCGCGAGGCGGACCGCGTCCATGATCTTCTCGTAGCCGGTGCAACGGCACAGGTTGCCCGAGAGCGCCTCGCGGATGTCCGCGTCGCTCGGGTTGGGGTTGTGCTCCAGCATCTCGTCGGCGGCGACCAGCAGGCCGGGCGTGCAGAAGCCGCACTGGACGGCGCCGGCGTCGATGAACGCCTGCTGGACCGGGGAGAGTTCGGTCCCCTCGCCGGTCTGGGAGTCCTGGCCCTTGGCGGCCCAGCGCTGGGCCTGGTCGAGCGAGGTCCCGTGGGCGGTGCCGCGGTCACGCTGCCTGGCGTAGTCCGCGAGGCCCTCGACGGTGACGACCTCCCGGCCCTCCACCTGTCCGGCCGCGACCAGACAGGAGCACACCGGCACCCCGTCCAGGCGGACCGTGCAGGACCCGCACTCCCCCTGCTCGCAGGCGTTCTTCGACCCGGGAAGGCCGAGCCGCTCGCGCAGCACGTACAGCAGGCTCTCGCCCTCCCAGACGTCGTCGGCTTCCTGCGGACGTCCGTTGACGGTGAAGTTGACGCGCATCAGGCGACACTCCCCTTCTGAAAAGTAGTGCCGCGGTACGACTCCCAGGTCCAGGTGAGCGTGCGGCGGGCCATGACCGCGACCGCGTGGCGGCGGTAGCTCGCGGTGCCCCGGACGTCGTCGATCGGGTTGCAGGAGGCGGCGCACAGGTCCGCGAACTGCTTGGCGACCGACGGGGTGATGATCTTGCCGTTGTCCCAGAAGCCGCCCTCGTCGAGCGCCGCGTTCAGGAAGTCCTCGGCGGTCTTCGCCCGTACGGGTGTCGGGGCGGCCGAGCCGATGCCCGTCCGCACGGTCCGCGTCCCGGGGTGCAGGGCGAGCCCGAAGGCGCACACGGCGATCACCATCGCGTTGCGCGTACCGACCTTGGAGTACTGCTGGGGCCCGTCGGCCTTCTTCACGTGGACCGCGCGGATCAGCTCGTCGGGCGCGAGGGCGTTGCGCTTGACGCCGGTGTAGAACTCGTCGATCGGGATCAGCCGCGAGCCGCGCACCGACTCGGCCTCGACCTCGGCCCCCGCCGCGAGCAGCGCGGGGTGGGCGTCGCCGGCCGGGGAGGCGGTGCCGAGGTTGCCGCCGACGCCGCCGCGGTTGCGGATCTGCGGGGAGGCGACCGTGTGCGAGGCGAGGGCGAGGCCCGGCAGCTCGGTGCGGAGGTTCTCCATGATCCGGGTGTACGGCACCGAGGCGCCGAGCCGTACGCTCTCCTCGCCGGTCTCCCATTCGTAGAGATCGCCGATGCGGTTGAGGTCGAGGAGGTACTCGGGCCGGCGGTGGTCGAAGTTGATCTCGACCATCACATCGGTGCCACCCGCGATCGGCACTGCGGTGGGGTGCTCGGCCTTCGCGGCGAGCGCCTCCTCCCAGCTGGCGGGGCGAAGGAAGTCCATGACCGGCTCTCTTCTCCGTCTCGTGAGTCTCGTGAGTCGTGCGGATTGAGCCAATCCGTGTGCGGCGGGCCCGGCTCGTTCATGTCCTGTTAACGCGGAATGAGGCCAGTACACCGCCCCGTACTCCAGCGGGGTCAGTCACCGAAACCATGAAGGAGTTGGCTGGCCAGCACGGGCATCTTGTAGATTCGTATGAACGGAGGTCATCAGTAACCTCTTGGTTTTCCTGTGGAAACGCAGGAAACGCCCTGGCGACCGCGGGTTGCGGTCCCGCAGCTCTCGGTCACGGCCCGCGGAGGCGCCCGCCGGGTGCCTTCCCCGTGACCCTTCAAGATTCATCGTAGATTTCGAGACACAGAACGGCGGCGACGAGATGCGGCTGCGCGCACTGCTGGACACCGATGCGCTGGGGCTGCGGCTGCTCGGCGGCGAGGACGAGCTGGACCGCACCGTACGCGGGGTGATGACCACCGACCTGCGGGACCCCAGCCGCTACCTCTCGGGCGGCGAGCTGGTGCTGACGGGCCTGGCCTGGCGCCGGGACGCCACGGACTCCGAGCCGTTCGTACGACTGCTCGTGCAGGCCGGGGTGGTCGCGCTGGCGGCCGGCGAGGCCGAGCTGGGCGCCGTCCCGGACGACCTGGTGGCGGCCTGCGCCCGGCACCGGCTCCCGCTCTTCGCGGTCCATGAGTCGGTGGCCTTCGCGACGATCACCGAGCATGTCGTACGGCAGGTCAGCGGTGAGCGCGCCGGGGACCTCGCGGCCGTCGTGGACCGGCACCGCCGGATGATGACCTCGGGTCCGGCGGGCGGCGGCCCGGACGTGGTCCTGGACCTGCTGGGCTCGGACCTCGACCTGCGCGCCTGGGTGCTGTCCCCGACCGGCCGGCTGATCGCGGGCTCCAAGGTGGCGGGCCCCGCGCTGCCCGCCGGTACCTGCGCCGGACTGGCCGCCGAGCACCTGGCCGCCACCCGCACCGGCCGCCGCGGCCCGCACCGTGTCCTGCTCGACGGGACCACCTACTCCCTGTTCCCGATCCGCCGGGGGCACCTCCCAGCGGTAGCTGGGGCAGGCCGCTCCGGGCAGGGTGCCCGGGACGTCCGGGAGACGGTCCTGTCGGACTGGCTGCTGGCCGTCGAGGCGGACGCGGGCGACTGGCCCGAGGAACGGCTCGACCTGCTCCAGGGCGTCACCCAGCTGATCTCCGTGGAACGCGACCGGCGCGACGCGGCCCGCACGGTACGGCGCCGGCTGGCCCAGGAGGTCCTCGAACTGGTCCAGACGGGCGCGGCACCGGCCGAGATCGCCGCCCGGCTGCGGGTGGCCGCCCCCGTGCTGCTGCCGGGCCTCGGCGCGGCCCCGCACTGGCAGGTGGTCGTCGCCCGCGTGGAGTGGGACGGCGGGGAGGTCGAGGGCGGCCCGGTCGCCCAGTCCCTCCTGGAGGAGATCCTGGTCGACCCGCTGGCGACCGGCCCCGAGCCGTCCGACCGGATAGCGGTGGCCCACACCGGCGACGAGGCGATCGCCCTCGTCCCGCTGCCCGCCGTCGCCGCCGAGCACGACGGCTCCGAGTCCGGCATCCAGGCCGACGCCCTCCTGGAGGCGGTCCGGGACCCGCTGACGGCGGGCCTGAACGACGACGGCCGGGTCACCCTCGGGGTCAGCGCGGCCGTGCACTCGGCGGAGGGGCTGCGCGGCGCCCTGGAGGAGTCCCGGCACGCCCGCCGGGTGGCCGCCGCCCGCCCCGGCCGGGTCTGCGCGGCCGGCCACGAGGAACTGGCCTCGCACGTCCTGCTCCTGCCGTTCGTCCCCGACGACGTGCGCCGCGCCTTCACCGCCCGGCTCCTCGACCCCCTCCGGGACTACGACCGCCGCCACCGCGCCGAACTGATCCCCACCCTGGAGGCGTTCCTCGACTGCGACGGCTCCTGGACCCGCTGCGCCACCCGTCTCCACCTGCACGTCAACACGCTGCGCTATCGCGTGGGCAGGATCGAGCAGTTGACGGGCCGGGACCTGTCCCGGCTGGAGGACAAACTCGATTTCTTCTTGGCGTTGCGGATGAGCTGAGGTCACGCGGGCGGGCAGGCGGAGCGCGCCAAGTGCCCCCGCTGTCCCACGACTTTGTGAAATTATTCACCCACCCTCTTGGCCCCGCGCGGCGATCAATGCTGGAATGCGGCCACCACTTCACTGCTCGACGGCGCGCTAGGGGAGGGCAACGTGGCGTATTCCGCCATGTCTGGGAACGGAACGAACGCCGGTGACGATCCGCTCCAGACCGCGGTATGGCGGCTGCGCTCGCGGGCCTGCTGGGTCGACGCGGCGGCACTGCTGCCGTCGGACACGCCGACCTACTCGCTGCAGCGGGCGGGGCTGATGGTCGAGCGGTGCCTGTACACCGAGGGGGGCTGGGAGGACGCCGAGGACGCGCTGCGGACGGCGGAGGCGGTGGCCCGGACCGACGAGGAACGGGGCGCGGCGGCCTGCGAACGCGGCCAACTCGCCTACGCGGCCACCCTGCACGGCGTCCGCGACCGGGCCGACGAGGCGCGGGCCGCGCTCGGCAGGGCGGCGGCGCTGATCCCTCCGGGGGCGCACGGCCGGGCGCTGCTCGACTTCCGCCGCGGCCTGCTGGCGGAGAACCTGACCCGCTCCCCCCAGGCGGCCCGCGCCGCCTACCGCCGGGCCCACGCGGCGGCCACGGCCCACGCCGACCCGCTGCTGCTCTCCTTCACCTGGCGCCACCTGGCCGGACTGGCCCTGCGCGACGGCGAGTTGAGCGAGGCCCGGCACGGCTTCGCCGAGTCCCTGCGGATCAGGGAGGAACTGGGCTACCTGGTGGGCACGGCCCCGGCCCTCGCCTCCCTCGCCGACGCGGAGTCGGAACCGGAGGCGTCCCGGCTGCGCGAGGAGGCCGGCCGCCTGTTCCGGCTCCTGGGCGGCGTCCCGACCTGGCTGGCGCGGCAGCTGACGCCGCCCACCCCGGGAGCGGCGACCGCCTGAGACCCGCCTCAGAGGAAACTGAGAGTCTGCTGTGCCAGGCTGACGCGCCCCCTCCGATCCCCTCAGGAGCGCTTCGCCATGAGCACCGTCAACGGCCTGCCCGCCCATGTCCTGCTGGTCCACATCGTCGTCGTCCTGGTCCCGCTGACCGCCCTCGCCCTGATCGCCGCCGCGCTGTGGCCGCGGGCCGCCCGGCGACTGGGCGTCCTCCTGCCCGTGCTCGCCTTCGTCGCCCTGCTCAGCGTGCCCCTGACGACCCAGGCGGGCGAGTGGCTGGAGCGGCACGTCAGCGACGACGCCCTGGTCCGCCGGCACACCGAACTGGGCGACGGACTGCTCCCGTGGGCTCTGGGCCTGTTCCTGCTCGCCACGCTCGTCTGGTGGGCGACCCGCCGGCCCGACGGCGGACGCCTCTCCGCCCTCCCCGTGCGGATCGCCGTCGGCGCGCTCTCGGTCGCCGTCGCCGCCGGCGCGGTCGTCGACGTCTACCGCATAGGCGACTCCGGCGCGAAGGCCGCCTGGCACGACGCGTACGACAAGACGGCACAGGGCAACTGAGTCCGACCGGGGGGTGGGACGCTTACCGGCGCTTGCAGGGTGCCTCCCCTAGCCTTCGGCCGGGGGACCCCCAGCGCCCACCCGTGCCGCCCCATGGGGGCACCTCCCAGGCCCTTAAGGCACTGGGGGAGGCACGCATGCCCGCAGCTACGACGTGCCCCGTCAGGGGCGCGGGGAACTGCGCGACCAGCCACGAACCACCCGCACCCGGCACACCGCCCGCAGCCCCTACGGCGCGACCCCGCCGCTCATCTCATCCCGCGTCGGCGAAATGCCCCGACACCAGCGTCCGCACGACATCCAGCTCCCCCGCGATCAACGCCTCCAGCAGCGCCGCGTGCTCGGCCGCGTCCGACATCAGCTCGGCCCGCGCCCCGCGCAACGGCAGAGCCCGCCGGTGCAGGTCCTCCGCGATCTGCACCAGCTGCTCGTTGCCCGCGAGACCCAGCACCGCCCGGTGGAACGCCCGGTCGGCCTCCGCGTACGTCGCCCGGCACCCCGTCGCCGCCACCCGGACCGACTCCTCGGCCAGCGGCCGCAACGCGGCCCACCGCTCGGCCGGCACACTGCGCGCGAGCCGCATCATCACCGGCACCTCGATCAGCGCCCGCACCTCGGCGAGTTCGGCGAGCTCCCGCGCCCCCCGCCGCACGACCCGGAAGCCGCGGTTGGGCACGACCTCGACCGCGCCCTCCAGGGCCAGCTGCTGCATCGCCTCGCGCACGGGCGTCGCGGAGACCCCGAACCGCTCCCCCAGCGCGGGGCCCGAGTACACCTCGCCGGGCGCCAGCTCGCCGCTCGCCAGCGCGGTACGCAGCGCGTCCAGGATCTGACCGCGCACGGACGCCCGCTGCACGGCGGGGCGCGGCTGCGGGATCGGCCGCTCACTGTGCGTGTGCTCGCCCCGCGCGGCCGGCGCGTCGGCGGTGTACCCGGCGGACTCCCGGGCCGTCTCCCCGGAGCGGGTCTGCGCCGGCACCCGGGCCGTCCCGGCGGGAGCCGCGTGCGCGTCCTGCTTCACGGGTCCTCCTCCGGGTCGTCGGCACTTGGGTCATTAACGGCGGGTTGTTACTTGTCCGTCAAGCACCTTAGGCGCACAAGGCGCTGGTTCAAACTTCCGAACGACTGGGTAAGGTAAGGCTTACTTATCTGGCAGTCGGTCCGCACCCGATCGGTGGTAGCCCATGACCTCCCCCGTCTCCGTCGCCTACGCGCGCCTCACCGAGGCCTGCCCGGACCTGGTGATCACGGAGCTGGGGCCCGGCGAGGCGGCACCGCGGGGCGGCGGCTGGATCGGCGCCGCCGAGCTCGCCGCGGGCGGCCCCGGACTGGACGCCTTTCTCGCCTGGGACGAGGACCAGATCCGGCAGGACCACGGCCGGCCCGCCCGCCCCGACGTGGTCGCCAGCTTCGGGCTGCACCGCTACAGCTGGGCCGCCTGCCTGCTGATCACCCTCCCGTGGTTCCTGGACCGCCGGGTCCCCCGCCTCCCCGCGACCGGGGTGTCGTACGACCGCACGGCGGGCCTGATGGCCGTACGCGTCGCCTCCTTCGCCTGCCTCCCGGGCGACCCGGCCGCGGCGCTGCCCGGCGCGGTGGTCGTGGCCGGCGAGGAGGCGCTGCGGGCGGAGGTGCGGGCGGCCGTCGCCGAGCACCTGGAACCGGTCCTCGGGGGCTTCGGGCCGCGGATGCGGCGGCGGGGGCGCGCACTGTGGGGCATGGCGACCGACGAGATCGTCGAGGGGCTCTGGTACGTCGCCGGACTGCTCGGGGACGAGGCACGGGCCGTACGCGAACTCGAACAGCTGCTCCCGGGCGCCACCAAGCCGTACGTCGGCTCGGCCGCCTTCCGGGTGCTGACCGGGCCGGCCGGCGAGCCGCTGCCGACCCGGGACCGGGCGAGCTGCTGCATGTACTACACGCTGCGCCCCGAGGACACCTGCGTCACCTGCCCCCGCACCTGCGACGACGACCGGATCGCCAAACTGGCGGCGGCCACTGCGGCCTGAGGTTCTCTCAGGCCGTCGTACGGACCCACCCCCGGGTCGGAGCACCGCCCGGCATCCACTAGGATCGCCGATGACAAGATCGCTCCTGCGTCGACAGTGAATTCACAACTTCCTCACTTGTCGCAGGAACTTTCCGAGGAACCACCCGTATGGGTAGTCTTACTCGAACTCAACTCCCGCCCCTCAAGCGGCAGTTCGAGCAGAATGCCGCCCTGGGGCATCCCCTTGCACTTCCTTGGCGGCCTCTTGCCCCGAAACCCCCTGAGGGCCAGTGGGATTGGGCCACTATGGCGGGCGATACGCCCTATCCCAATGCAAGGGACCCCAGATGAGACTGACCGACATATCGCTGAACTGGCTGCTACCCGGCGCCGTACTGCTCCTGGGCATGCTGGTCGCGGTGGCGGTGCTGGCGCGCTCCAAGCGGTCCGGCGGGGAGCACGCGAAGGACGACTCGTGGGAGCGTAGCGAGGAGCGGCGTCGGCGCAAGGAGGCCATATACGGCACCGTCTCCTACGCGCTCCTGTTCGCCTCCGCGTCGGTCGCGGCGGCCCTCTCGTTCCGCGGACTGGTCGGCTTCGGCCAGCAGAACCTCGGCCTCTCCGACGGCTGGGAGTACCTCGTCCCGTTCGGTCTGGACGGCGCGGCGATGTTCTCCTCCGTCCTCGCGGTGCGCGAGGCGAGCCACGGTGACGCGGCCCTCGGCTCCCGCATACTCGTGTGGACGTTCGCCGGCGCCGCGGCCTGGTTCAACTGGGTGCACGCGCCCAGGGGCGTCGACCACGCGGGCGCTCCGCAGTTCTTCGCCGGCATGTCGCTGTCCGCGGCCGTCCTCTTCGACCGCGCGCTGAAGCAGACCCGCAAGGCCGCCCTGCGTGAGCAGGGCCTGGTGCCGCGTCCGCTGCCGCAGATCCGTATCGTCCGCTGGCTGCGCGCCCCCCGCGAGACCTACAAGGCCTGGTCGCTGATGCTCCTCGAAGGCGTGCGCAGCCTGGACGAGGCGGTCGACGAGGTGCGCGAGGACAAGCGGCAGAAGGAGACGAACCGGCTGCGCCGCCGCGAGCAGGACCGCCTGGAGCGGGCCCAGCTCAAGGCGATAAGCCGGGGCCACCGCGGCTTCGTCGGACGCGGCCGGCAGGACGAGGTGCACCAGGTGGAGCGCGCCTCCCAGCCCACTGCGGAGCCTGCCATAGCAGCGCCGGAGCAGCTGCCCGTACGCCAGCGGCCCTCCCTTCAGCCCGTCCGCAAAGGGTCTGACCCGATCACGGTCGACCTGACCGCGGAGGACGACACAATGGCCCTCCCGCGGCTCGACTCGCTGGAGCGCAAGCTCAAGGACCTTGAGCAGCAGTTCGGCTGATCACCGGCTGCCGTACGACACCTCGGGACGGGGGCGTGACCTTCAGGGTCACGCCCCCGTCCCGTCGTGTACGAGGCGGCGGCTAGGCCGCTTCCGCGTCCAGTTCGAACCACACCGACTTGCCGACCTCGTGCGCCTGCACCCCCCACGCGTCCGCGAGGGAGTTGACCAGGACCAGGCCCCGGCCGTGGGTGCCGTCACCGGTGTCCGGGGCGCACACACGCGGCCTGCGAGCGGTGAAGTCCCGCACCTCCACGCGTAGTTGGCTCGGCTCCACGACGGCCGTCAGGACGGCCTCGCGGTCGGTGTGGACGAGTGCGTTGGTGACGAGTTCGCTGGTGAGCAGTTCCGCTATCTCGGAGCGGCCCGGGTTCCCCCAGTGCCGCAGCAGTTCCCGCAGTTCCCTGCGCGCCTCGGGCACCGCCCGTAGGTCCGACCGTCCCAGCCGGCGCCTGAGCTGCGATGGGTGTTCCCGTTCCGTCGTGTCGGCTTCTTCCCCCGCTGTCTTCGCCGAGGAGGCCCCGATGGCCACGGGACCGCCCCCTCGTGCCTGACTGTTCATGACCCCCGCCTGCACGCTGTTGCCGGTTCCCCTCCTGATCGAACACGTTCACGGGGATCCATGCCCGCTCGGGCACGGGCCAGTCATGTCACGTCGATGACGCCGGGGTGTTCGGCCATGTCCCGGAACGGCCCCTGCCGGTACGCCGCCGCCCGGACCGTCCCGTACGCGCCAACGGTGCCACGGACCAGGCGTGAATCAGCCCCTCGCACAACCCCCCGAGCTGATTCACGCGGTCCATGACACCGGCGAAGCTGGCCGAAAGCCGACCTTCCGGCTACTGGCCCCGGTGGCCCGTGGTGCCGATGTGAGTGATCTTGTGGGTACGGCGGTTCACGTCGACGACCAGCTTCGTGGTGGTGTTGCGGCTCCAGGTGAGGGTGATGACGGCCTCGGTGTGGTTCGCCGTGCCGTTGTCGGTCACCTTCCACTTGAGCGGGGTGTTCTGGGCCCGCAGCACCCCGTCGGCGTGCTCACGGTCCTCCCAGGCCGCCAGCTTCTTCAGGTAGGTCGGGTCGATGTAGTAGGCGCGCAGCGCGGTGGGCAGGTCACCGCTGCCGTCCGGGTCGGTCTCCGCGTCGATGTAGGCGCCGTAGAAGTCCGCGATGCGGGTGATGTTGTCGGCCGGGCTCCCGCTCACGCTGCGCGAGGCGCCGGCCGAGGCCTGGGCGGTGGCGCCGAGCCCGAGGGCCACGGCGAGGACGCCGGCGGTGAGGACGGCGCGGGTCTTGCTGCTCATGTCTGTTCCCCGTTTTCCATGTCTTGGTGTCTTGGTGTCTTGGTGTCTTGGTGTCTTGGTGTCCTGCGTCTGGGGCCGCCCTCCCCTCCCCCGAGGGAGAGGGCGGCCCCGGTCCCGATGACCGTGCGTCAGTGGAGCTTGTTCACGGCCGTGGTGGTGGTCTTCTTGAAGGCCTTCACGGGCGCGTCCACGAAGCCGCCGAGCTGCCCCCAGTCCACGACGGTGACGGTGCGTCCCTCCCGGCCGATGGAGATCAGCCGGATGTCACTGGCTCCCCAGGCGGTCACGGTGCGCAGGGCGTAGACATGGGCGCCGTCCCCGACCGGGAGGGTGCCGTGGTCCTGGAACGTGGCCCGGATCTGCGGGTCCGCCATCTCGATCCGGTCCGCGCAGGACACGATGTCCTCGTCGAGCTTCGCGAACCGGCCCTTCGCCAGGCGGACGCTGGGCAGCTCGGCGCTGACCTGACGGGCACTCGTGTCGAGGTCGGTCCGGAACTTCCGGTACCAGGAGTCCTGGCCGCCGCCGAGCCCGACGCCGATGCAGATGTCCTGCCTGACCTCCTCCGGAATGCCGGCGGTGACCTTGCCGGCCGTCCAGGACGTGCCGGGGCGGGGCGGAAGGTCGGCCGCGGCGAGGAAGCCGGGCGCCTTCGGGGCGGCGGCCGCCGGTGCGGCGAGCGCGGTGCCGACGGCCAGTGCGGCGCCGGCGAGTGCGGTGAGCGCGCCTGCTCGGGTGCGCTTGGGCATGAGTGATCCCCCGTGAATCGGTGCATGGGTGTGGGATGCCGCCGACGGCTCCGGCTGGTCGGTCCGGGCCTGGTCGGTGCGACACCAGAAGCATCGGCGGTCACCCGCGGCCACCGCAACGGCCACCGCCCGTTCCGCCGCCCTGGAACCATCCCAGCCCCGTTGACGTGCAGGTATATGAGTGCCTGGGATACGGACGACCGGGGGAGGGTGCCCGTGCGCGACGACGTCGAGGAGTTCGCGGCGCTGCTGCGGCAGTTGAAGGACCGTACGGACCGGAGCTACGGCTCCCTGGCCCGCCGCCTGAACATGAACACCTCCACCCTGCACCGCTACTGCGCGGGCGAGGCGGTGCCGCAGGACTTCGCTCCGGTGGAGCGCCTGGCGGCGTTCTGCGGGGCGACGCCGCAGGAGCGGCTCGAACTCCACGAGCGCTGGCTGCGGGCGGTGGCGGCCCGGCAGCGACCGCGTACGCCCTTACCGGTTCCGGAACCGGATCCGGAGAGCCCCGAACCGGCGGCGGACGCCGAAGAACAGCCGCTGCCGATGCCGCCCGCCGCCCCGCGCCCCTGGTACCGCCGTCGCCGCACGGTCGCCGCCTCGGCCGTGGCCACCGTCCTGCTGGTGACGCTCGGCAGCCTGTCCGCCCTCTCGGACGACCGGCGCCCCGACGACACCGCGGCCCGGCGCTCCGGCACCTCCCCCACGACCGCCGTCGGCGACGCCCGGCGCCACGACCCCTCGCCCACCGGCCCGACGCCGAGCCCGACCTCGTCCACCTCTTCGCCCGTGCCTTCCCCGGACGGCACCAAGACCTCCTCCCCCTCCGGCCGGAGTACGACCACCGCCCCGGCCCCGACCGGCGTCCCCCTCACCTGGACGGCCGACTCCCAGATCTGGGAAGGAGGCTGCGGCCACGACTACGTCATCGACAAGCAGCCGGCCCAGGTACCGCCCCCGCCCGTCCCGCAGGACGCCGGCACCTGGGCGGCCACCCAGAACGCGGTGCACGGCGGCAACACGATCGTGGAGATCTCCGTGCAGGGCCGTTCGACCACCGCCGTCGTCCTGGAGGACCTGCGGGTGCGGGTCGTCGGCCGTAGCGCGCCCGCGCCCGGGATCGCCTACTCCACGACCGACGGCTGCGGCGGCGGGCTCACCCCGCGCTACTTCGACGTGAACCTGGACAAGGACCGTCCGATCGCCCGCCCGGTGGCCGGCGAGGGCCCGGACGGCAACACCGTCTCGACCATGCACCTGCCCTACCGGGTCTCGTCCACGGACCCGGAGGTACTGCGCGTCAAGGCGAACACCGTCGGCTGCGACTGCCGCTGGTACCTCGAACTCGACTGGTCGTCCCAGGGCCGCTCGGGCACGGTCCGCGTCGACGACCACGGGCAGCCCTTCCGCACCAGCTCCATCAAGGGCCTCCCCCACTACTGGTACGGCTTCGTCGACGGCGCCCGCCAGTGGGTTCCGCTCACCGACTGAGCTACGGGCGGGGCACGTTGCGCAGGTTGGAGCGGGCCATCTGGAGCATGCGGCCGACGCCTCCGTCGAGGACCATCTTGGAGGCGGAGAGGGCGAAGCCGGTGACCATCTCGGCCTTGATCTTCGGGGGGATGGAGAGCGCGTTGGGGTCGGTGACCACGTCGACCAGGGCCGGTCCGTTGTGCTGGAAGGCGTCCTTGAGCGCGCCGGCGAGCTGCTTCGGTTTCTCGACCCGCACCCCGTAGGCGCCGCAGGCCCGGGCGACGGCGGCGAAGTCGGGGTTGGTGTTGGCGGTGCCGTACGCGGGCAGTCCCGCGACCAGCATCTCCAGCTCGACCATGCTGAGCGCCGAGTTGTTGAACAGGACCACCTTCACCGGCAGGTCGTACTGGACCAGCGTCAGGAAGTCGCCCATCAGCATGGCGAAGCCGCCGTCGCCGGACATCGACACGACCTGCCGCCGCCGGTCGGTGAACTGGGCGCCGATCGCCATCGGCAGCGCGTTGGCCATCGAGCCGTGCGAGAAGGAACCGATCACCCGGCGGCGGCCGTTGGGCGAGAGGTAGCGGGCCGCCCAGACGTTGCACATCCCGGTGTCGACGGTGAACACCGCGTCGTCGGCGGCGAGTTCGTCGAGGACGGAGGCCACGTACTCGGGGTGGATCGGGACGTGCTTCTCCACCTTGCGGGTGTACGCCCTCACCACCCCCTCCAGCGCGTCCGCGTGCTTCTTGAGCATCCGGTCGAGGAACCGCCGGTTCTCCTTGGCCCGCACGCGCGGCACCAGACAGCGCAGCGTCTCGCGCACGTCGCCCCACACCGCCAGGTCGAGCCGGGAGCGGCGGCCCAGCACCTCGGGGCGGACGTCGACCTGGACGATCTGCACGTCGTCGGGGAGGAAGGCGTTGTACGGGAAGTCGGTGCCGAGCAGGATCAGCAGGTCGCACTCGTGGGTGGCCTCGTAGGCGGCGCCGTAGCCGAGCAGTCCGCTCATGCCGACGTCGTACGGGTTGTCGTACTGGATCCACTCCTTGCCGCGCAGCGCGTGGCCCACCGGCGACTTGATCCGCTCCGCCAGCTCCATGACCTCCGCGTGCGCGCCCGCCGTGCCGCTGCCGCAGAACAGGGTCACCTTGTCCGCCTCGTCGATCATCGCGACCAGCCTGTCCAGCTCCTCGTCGCCGGGGCGGACGGTGGGCCGGGAGGTGACGACGGCGGCCGAGGCGGTCTGCTCCGGGGCGGGCTGGTCGGCGATGTCACCGGGCAGGGAGACGACACTCACCCCGCTGCGGCCGACCGCGTGCTGGATGGCGGTCTGCAGGAGCCGGGGCATCTGCTGCGGGTTGGAGATCAGCTCGCTGTAGTGGCTGCACTCCTGGAAGAGCCGGTCGGGGTGGGTCTCCTGGAAGTAGCCCAGGCCGATCTCGCTGGAGGGGATGTGGGAGGCGAGGGCGAGCACCGGGGCCATGGAGCGGTGGGCGTCGTACAGGCCGTTGATGAGGTGCAGGTTGCCCGGGCCGCAGGAGCCGGCGCAGGCCGCCAGTCTGCCGGTGATCTGCGCCTCGGCGCCGGCCGCGAAGGCGGCGGTCTCCTCGTGGCGGACGTGGATCCAGTCGATGGCGGAGTTGCGGCGGACGGCGTCGACGACCGGGTTGAGGCTGTCGCCGACGACCCCGTAGAGGCGGCGCACGCCGGCGCGGACGAGGATGTCGACGAACTGCTCGGCGACGTTCTGCTTGGCCATGGCGGACGGGTGCCCCTTCCCTGTGCGCGGATACCTCCCATCCACGCACAGGGACCGCCGTCACGCCTCCCAGACGACCGCCGCCGTACGGTCGTCCGCGTAGCCCTTGACCCGCACCTGGGCGTCCGCGAGGAACGCGGCGAGGCCGGGCGGAGTACGGCCGGACCAGCGCCGGGACAGATAGGCGCAGAGGGCGGGCTCGCCGCGCAGCGGGTCGGCGAGGCCGCCGGTGCACATCACCAGGGCGTCACCCGGGCGGGCTACCGAGGCCCGGAAGAGGAAGGGGTCGCGGGGCGGTTGGGGGGCCGGTTCGTACGGGCTCGGCGGGGTGGGGATGCCGAGGTCCATGGTGAGCCGGTCACCCTCGGGGGTCTCGGCGGGCAGCGAGCCGAAGCCGACCACGGCCTCCCCGGCGGAGTCGCTGTCGACGCGCGGTTCGATGTCCTGCCACTGGCCGTCCCGGAGCCGGAACAGCCCGCCCGCGCCGGTGCCGAAGAAGACGCGGGTACGGCACTGGGGGTGGGCGGGGAGGAGGAGGCAGCGCAGGCTGGCCGCGTACTCGTCGGAGGCGACGCCCTGTTCGGCGGCGCTGGCGCGGAGCCTGCCGAGACTGCGGTCGGTGAGCCGGTGCAGCCCGGACTTGAGGTCGCCGCGCCGGGCGGCCTGGATGTCCTCGGTGAGCCGCTGGTGGCTGCGGCCCACGGCCCGGGCGATCCAGGCGCAGACCTCGGCGGCGGCCCGGTGCGCGCCCGGGGTGGCCCGGGCGCCGGTGGCCATCGCGACCAGGACCAGCGCCTGGTCACCGGTGCCGAACCGGGCCGTGAGCAGCGCGTCCCGGCGCGGCTCGCCCCGGTAGCGGGCGGAGTCCCCGCGCTGGGAGACCGCCCGCAGGGTGCAGGAGCCGTACCGGGCACCGTCCAGCACGGTGTCGGCGACCAGGTCGTCGAGCCCGTCGGGGTCGGCGGCGGGCAGGGCCGTGGGCTCGGCGTCGTAGGTGGGCGGACCGGAGCCGACGTACTCGACGGAGGAGGCGGCCGGCGCGGGGAGCAGGGCGGCCGACGGGGAGTAGGGCGAGTCCGGGGCCGGGGCGGTCTGCGTGGGGTACGGCGGGGGCGAGTCCGGGCCCGGCGGGGTGGTCGGGGCGGAGTACGCGGCCGGGGCGGAGTACGCGGCCGGGACAGCCGGGGAGGAGTACGGCGGGGGCGAGTCCGGAGCGGGAGCGGTCGGCGCGGAGTGCGGTGGGAGGGTGGTCAGGTCGAGCCGGGTCGCGGGGTGGGCGTCCGCCGGGACGTCGTCGTCCGTCTCCAGCGGTTCCTGGTCCTCCTCGTCCCAGGGCCAGGACTTGGGGTCGGCCCTGGCGTCCTCGACCTCGACGGGCGCCCCGGTGGGCGCGCGCTGGGCCGGCACCGTCGGCGACGGCGGTGGCGGTTCGTCCTCGGGCTCCACGACGACGCCCCGTCGTCCCCCCACCGTGTTCTTCGCCGAGACGAAGCGGTCGTCCACGGAATCGGGTGCGGTCGTGGGGCCGGTGTCCTCGGTGGAGTCGTCGTACAACTGCCCCCACCAGTCGTCCTCGTGACGGGCGGGCCTACCCCCTGGCTGACTCATGCCCCTAATTGTCCACCGCACGGGCCGGATGAAAACGGGGCATCCGGAAAATCCCGCACCCGGCCCGGTCTCGAACGGCGTGTCGAGGGACATCTTGAACACCCGTACGAGGAAAGGGAGTCGAGGACACGCGGGGGGCTCGGGAGGCACGGGGGACGCACGGCACGGATGACACGTGTGAGTCGCCGGGTGGTCCCACCCCCCACGGGAGAACCACCCGGCGACGCCCGGAGTGACCCGGCCCCAGATCCCCTACGCGTGCGCGCGTCATGGGCCCGGGTCACCGTTCGGACGGCCGGACGCGACGGCGTCGGCCGGAAGGCCAGATTGTGACGGGCGTTCCTTGCGGCCAGCTGTGAATCACGGGTCCGGACCCCGTGCATCACGGATCCCGATCCCCTGCATCACCCCCGCGGATCCGAGGCGGCACAGGCCCGCGGTCCGGATCCGCCGCGGGGCTGCCGCGGTGACGCGATCTTGGCAGAGTGACCGGCGGTACGGGGATGATGTGCCCCGGCGGGTTTGCGCCGTGGCCGGTTCCCGCCAGGGCGCCGCGCCCGGCTTCGAGGGAGGGAAGCGGGTCGATGCTGACAGCGCTCGGTCTGGACGAGTGGGACGAGTCGGCGTACCGCGCGCTGGTGTCCGTGGGCGCCGCCGACGTACCCGGTCTGGCCCAGCGGCTGACGCTGGCCGAGCCGGACGCCGAGCGGGCGCTGCGCCGGCTGGAGCGGCACGGGCTGGCGGCCCAGTCGTCGGGCCGGCCGGGCCGCTGGGTGGCGGCACCGCCCGGGGTCGCGCTGGGCGCGCTCCTCACCCAGCAGCGGCACCAGCTGGAGCAGGCCGAGCTGGCGGCGGCGCTGCTGGCCGAGGAGTACCGGGCGACCGCCGCCGAGCCGGCGGTGCACGACCTGGTGGAGGTGGTGACCGGCGCCCCGGCCGTCGCCCAGCGGTTCCTGCAGCTCCAGCTGGGCGCCTCGGACGAGGTGCGCGCGCTGGTCACCGGCAATCCGGTGGTGGTCTCCGGGACGGAGAACGACGCGGAGGAACAGGCCGCCGGCCGGGGGGTGCGGTACCGGGTGGTGGTGGAGCGGTCGGTGCTCGATCTGCCGCACGGGATCACGGAGTTGACAGCCGCGCTGGGCCGGGACGAGCAGGTGCGGGTGGTGGATCGGGTCCCGACCAGGCTGGTGGTGGCCGACCGCGCCCTGGCCCTGGTCCCGCTCACCTCGCACAGCTCCGAGCCCGCCGCGCTGGTGGTGCACGCCGACGGCCTGCTGGAGCTCCTCTCCGAACTGTTCGAGTCGGTGTGGCGTACGGCGCTGCCGCTGCGCCTCGGCGCGTCCGGGGTGGCCGAGGAGCCGGCCGACGGCCCCGACGCCACCGATCTGGAGGTGCTGTCGCTCCTGCTGGCCGGGATGACCGACGCGAGCGTCGCCAAACAGCTCGATCTGGGCCTGCGGACCGTGCAGCGCCGGGTGAAGCGGCTGATGGGACTGGCGGGGGTGACGACCCGGCTGCAGCTGGGCTGGCACGCGTACGAGCGGGGCTGGGTGGCCCGGGACTGACGTACACGGCACTCTGGGCAGATGGGAGCAGGGGAACTCCTGCTGGTCGGCCTGGTGCTGGTGCTCGGCCTGTGCGGAGTGCTGGTGCCCGGGGCGCCGGGTTCGTGGCTGGTGTGGGCCGCCGTGCTGTGGTGGGCGCTGTACGACCCGCGCCCGGTGGCCTGGGCGGTCCTGGTCGGGGCGACCGGGGTGCTGCTGGCCTCGCTCGTGGTGCGCTGGGCGCTGCCCCCGCGCCGGCTGCGGGCGAGCGGTGCCACGCCCCGGATGGCCGTGTACGCCGGGACCGGTGCCGTCCTCGGCTTCGTGCTGCTCCCCGTGCTGGGCGCGATCCCCGGTTTCATGGCCGGGATCTACCTGCACGAACGGCTCCGCCTGGGCCGCCGTACCGAGGCGCTGGCCGCGCTGCGCGCCACCATGGCCGCGGGCGGCTCCAGCGTGCTGGCCGAACTGTCCGCCTGCCTGCTGATCGCGGCGGGCTGGCTGGCGGCGGTGATCTGGGGCGGCTGACCCGCCCCTTCGCCCGTTCTCTCAGAGCAGGTCGTCGAGCGGGACGGCGGCGGCCAGGGCGCGCATGCCGGCGTCGTTGAAGTGCAGGTGGTCGCCGGGGTCGTAGGCGGGCCGGATGCGTCCCGGCTGCTCCGGGTCGCGGACCACGGCGTCGAAGTCGACGACCGCGTCGAAGACGTGCCCGGTGCGGATCAGCGCGTTCACCTGCCGCCGTACGGCCTCCCGGGCCTCGGTGTAGCCGCTGTACCCGGCGTACGGCGTGAGCGTCCCGCCGACGACCCGGATCCCCCGCGCGTGGGCGCGGGCCACGACGGTCCGGTAGGCCCGGACGAAGTCCCAGGGGTCGGTGGCCTCGGGGGTGCCCTTGATGTCGTTGATGCCTTCGAGGAGGACCAGTGTCCGGACGCCCGCCCGGCCGAGACCGTCCGCGTCCAGCCGGTGCAGCGCGCTCGGCCCCCCGGTGCTGTCGCTCAGCAGCCGGTTGCCGGAGATCCCGGCGTTGAGGACGCCCATCCGCAGGGGGCGCAGCCGGTCGGCGAGCCGGTCGGGCCAGCGGTGGTTGGTGCCGATGCTGGAGCCGTTGCCGTCGGTGAGGGAGTCGCCGAAGGCGACCACGCTGCCGAGGGGCACGTGGTCCACGTCGACGCCGGAGACGTAGTACCAGTTGCCGGTGGTCCGGGTGAAGGCGTCCCCGCTCTCGTCGGCGGCCCGCCCGGCGCCCGCCTCGGCGAGGTAGCTCGTCTGCAGCGCGACGCGGTGGTAGGTGGCCGGTCCGGAGTCGCCCGGGGTCTCGACGGTGACGAGCAGGTCGGCGGCGGCCGGGACGGCGAGCGGCACGGGGTCGCTGACCAGGTCCTTTCCGACGGGGACGACGGCCGTGCCGGCGCCGTCGAAGGCGGCGGGGCGCATCGACCCGGGTACCGCGTCCGCGCCGGTGCCCTGACGGAGGGCGACGGTGACCGCGCCGAGCCGGAGCGGTGCGCTGCCGAGCCGGTTGCTGATCCGGACCCGTACGGCGCTTCCCTCGACGCTCAGATGCACGACGTTGCGGAACGCGGCGCCGGGAACCTGGCGGACGGTACCGGAGGGCGCGGCCTCCCAGCTCCCGGCCCACGGCGAGGGGGCGGGGTCGGCACCGGCCCGCCCCGTCGTCCCCATCACCAGCAGCAACGCCGCGCCGACGACCCGCCCGACCTTGACCATCCGCACGCCCGTCCTTCCGAAGGCCCACTGGAGGGGAAGGTGACATACGGAGGGTGGGAGGGGCGGCAACCTGACCGGGGGGACACTCGGGTGGCGCAGCGCCGTGGGGGGCGGCCGGAGGGGGTGGTGGCGGGTAGTGGTGCGGCTGCGGGTGGGTGGGGGCTGGTCGCGCAGTTCCCCGCGCCCCTGACGGGGCGCTGCCCAGCCGCTTCTCTCAAGCCGCGGGCAGTCGTGCCGCTGGGGCGGCACGGGTGGGCGCGGGCAGCACCCGGCAAGCGCCGGTAAGCGACACCCCCGGCCCCAGCCCGCGCCTACGCCACCGCTCCCTCCAACGTCAACAGCCACACCTTCCGTTCAAGGCCCCCCGCGTACCCGGTCATCGAACCGTCCGCGCCGATGACCCGATGGCAGGGCCGCACGATCAGCAGCGGGTTGGCGCCGATCGCCCCGCCCACCGCACGGACGGCCGTCCTGGACGCCCCGATCTCCGCGGCGATCTCCCCGTACGTGGTCGTCGCCCCGTAGGGGACGCCGTCGAGCGCACCCCATACCCGCTCCCGGAACTCGGTGCCGTGCGCGCTCAACTCCACCTCGAAGTCATTCAGTTCACCGGCGAAGTAGGCGGCGAGCTGTTCCTCGGCGGCCCGGAAGGGGCCGGTGTCGGCGAGCCAGCCGGGCGCCACGGTGCGGCCGCCCTTCTGCCCGGGGACGGAGAGGGAGGTCAGCGCCCCGTCGGCGTCGGCGGTGAGCAGCAACTCGCCGACGGGGGAGGCGATCCGCGTCCAGTAGGTGACAGTGACGTCCATCAGTTCCTCGACTCTTCCGCTTCCTCTTCCGCTTCCTCTTCCGCGAGCAGGTGCCGGACGGCGTACGACCGCCAAGGCCGCCACTCGTCCGGTACGTCCAGGCCCGGCGGGGCGACGTCGGGGTCGCCGAGCGCGCGGACGCGGACGGCGGCGACGGTCTCGGGGTCCAGCCCCGGCAGGGCCCGCAGGGCGGCCTCCGCGTCGTCCCGGTCGGCGCCCGGGTCCAGCCGTAGGGTGCCGTCCGCGAGCGCGGCGGTGAGCGCCCCGAGCGCGCCCCCGGGCTCCGCCTCGGCGAGCACGGCGGGCTCGGGGAAGAGGTGGGTGAGGCTCCCGCAGGGCGCGTCCGGCGTCTTGCCGTAGCGCAGGACCAGCCGCTCGGCGGTGGCGGTGCCGACGAGGGCCCGTACGGCCGCCTCCGCCGGATCCGCGGCACCGGGCGACCGCAGTCCCGGCCGGGCGGCGACCAGCGGGGCGAGCCGGGGGTCGTCGGCGAGGCGTTCGTCGATGGCGTACGGGTCGGAGTCGAGGTCGAAGAGCCGGCGCAGCCGCTGGACGGCGGTGGTCAGATCGCGTGGGTCGGTGAGCCGGAGCCTGGCGTCGAGCCAGCCGCCGGGATGCGCGCCGCCGCCCGTGCCGGTCGTACCGGGTTCCTCGACGGCGACGACGGCGTGGCCGTACGGCAGGCGCAGGGTACGGCGGTAGGTGCGTGCGCCGGGGGCGCCGGTGACCTCCTCCACGCCGGGCACGGCCTCGCGTTCCAGCAGGTCGAAGACGGGGCCCGCCTGGTACGGGCCGCGGTGGGCGAGCCGCAGCGGGATGCCGGCGGCCGGCGAGCCGCGGCGGGCGCCCCGGCCGCCGGGTGCCGCCTCGCGCAGTGCGCTCGGGGTCGTGGCGTAGACGGCGCGGATCGTGTCGTTGAACTGGCGGACGCTGGCGAATCCGCTCGCGAAGGCGATCTCCGTGATCGGCAGTCCGGTGGTCTGCAGCAGCACGCGTGCGGTGTGGGCGCGCTGGGCCCGGGCGAGGGCGACGGGTCCCGCGCCGAGTTCGGCGGTGAGCTGGCGCTGCACCTGGCGGGCGCTGTAGCCGAGCCGGTCGGCGAGGCCGCCGACGCCCTCCCGGTCCACGACACCGTCGCCGATCAGCCGCACGGCCCGGCCGACGACATCGGCGCGGACGTTCCACTCGGCGGAGCCGGGCACCGCGTCGGGACGGCACCGCCGGCAGGCCCGGAACCCGGAGCCCTGCGCGGCGGCGGCCGTCGGGAAGAAGCGGACGTTGCGCCGCTTCGGCGTGACCGCCGGGCAACTCGGACGGCAGTAGATCCCGGTCGTCTCGACAGCGAAGAAGAACGCGCCGTCGAAACGACCGTCCCGGCTGCGGACCGCCTCGTACCTGGTGTCTTCGTCCATCACGTGTTCCAGTGTGGGCGACGGCGGCGGACCGGGCTGGCGGAAATCGGACGGGGCGCTGAGCGCCCCGCCACACTCACCCGGCTACCGCCACCGCCCCCGCTTCGCCTCCATCGCCGCCTTCCCCTCGGCGCCCCGCTTCTTCCAGTCCTTCTTGATCTCGGCGCGGAGCCGGGCATCGGTCTTCGCGACGATCCACTGGTTCTCCCGCATGAGCTTGCGGTAGCTCTCCAGTCGGCGCACGGGCAGTTCGCCGGCCTCCACCGCGCGGCGGACCGCGCAGCCCGGCTCGGACTCGTGTCCGCAGTCGGAGAACCGGCAGCCCTCGGCCAGTTCCTCGATCTCGGTGAAGACCTGGCCGACCCCGCTCTCGGCGTCGAACAGGCCCACGCCGCGCAGGCCCGGCGTGTCGATCAGCACGCCTCCGCCGGGCAGGGCGAGGAGGTTGCGGGTGGTCGTGGTGTGCCGGCCCTTGCCGTCCACGTCCCGGGCCGCCTGCACCTCCATCACGTCCTCGCCGAGGAGTGCGTTGGCGAGGGTGGACTTGCCGGCGCCGGACTGGCCCAGCAGCACCGAGGTACCGGAGCCGACCAGCGAGACGAGGACGTCGAGTCCCTCGCCCGCCTGTGCGCTGACGGTCAGGACCGGCACGCCCGGGGCGGTCGTCTCGACGTCCTCGACGAGGTGCGCGAGCGTCACCGGGTCCGGGACCAGGTCGGCCTTGGTGAGGACCACGACCGGCTGTGCCCCGGACTCCCAGGCCAGCGCCAGGAACCGTTCGACACGGCCGAGGTCGAGTTCGAGGGCGAGGGACACCGCGACGATCGCGTGGTCGACGTTGGCCGCGAGGATCTGCCCCTCGGACCGCTTGGAGGAGGTGGAGCGCACGAAGGCGGTACGGCGCGGCAGATACGCCCGCACGTAGCGCGGGTTGCCGCCGGGTTCGACGGCGACCCAGTCGCCGGTGCACACGACCCGCATCGGATCGTGCGGGGTGACGAACGCGGTGTCGGCGCGCAGCGTCCCACCGGCGGTGACGACATCGCACTGCCCGCGGTCGACACGCAGGACACGCCCGGCCAGCAGGCCTTCGGTGTCGTAGGGGGCGAACTCCTTCGCCCATGCCTCGTCCCAGCCGTAGGGAGCGAGAGCGGAGAAAACAGCGGAGCTGGAAGTCAAGGGTGACCCTTCGAAGGGCGGCCCCGGGAAAGTGAATCGGTCAGCCGGTGGCCGCGGAGGTGGAGTGGATGAACTTCCGGATGCGGGCAGCGCCCATCACAGAGACAGCCATCGGTCACACCTCCCGTACTTCTCTCGGCTCTTCTACGCGGCTGACGACGACCGCCAACGGCCGCCGTTCGAAGCGATCCTCACCCTAGGGCAGCGCCCACCCGGGTGCCACCGGTTTTTGTCTCGGCGGGGGGTGTCGTACCGGGCACGGAATGGTTGCGGCATGGGTGACCGGGCACACCGGTGCCGGGGCTGCGGCAGCATGACGGGCCATGAGCAGAGACCGCTGTGTCGACTTCCTGCGCGCGTGGGCGATCGTGCTGGTGGTCCTCGGCCACTGGCTGATCACGGCCCTGGTCCGGGAGCCCGACGGCCGGATCACCGCCCCGGAGCTGCTGGCGACCGTGCCCTGGACGCAGTGGCTGACCCTCGCGTTCCAGATCATGCCGCTGTTCTTCCTGGCCGGGGGCCATGCCGCCAGCGGTTCCTGGGCGCGGGCCCGGGCGGCCGGGGACACGGCCGCCGGGTGGCTGGGGCGGCGGGCGCTGCGGCTGCTGCTCCCGACCGGCGTCTACAGCGCTCTGGTGCTGCTCGCCGTCGGGATCTGTTCGGCGGTCGGCGTGGACCCGGACACGCTCGCGCTGGTGGGCTGGGCGATGGCCATGCAGTTCTGGTTCCTTCCGGTGTACCTGCTGCTCAGCGCGCTGACGCCACCGCTGTACGCGGCGCACCGGCGGTGGGGGCTCCTGGTCCCGCCGGTGATGGGGGCGGTGGCCCTGGTGGCCGACGTGCTCGTGCTGACGGTGCACGCGCCGTACATCGGGCTGCTCGACTACGTGCTGGTGTGGGGTGTCGCCTATCAGCTGGGCTTCTGCTGGCGGGACGGGCTGCTGACGAGGAGTCGGCTCCTGCCGCCGGCGATGGCCTCGGGTGGCGCCGTGGCCTTCGCCGCGCTCGTGTCCCTCGGGCCGTTCCCGGTCAGTCTGATCCTGGTGACCGGGCAGACCCCCAGCAACACCGATCCGCCGTCGGCCGCGATGCTGGCGTGGGCGGTGGCCCAGGTCGGGCTCTGCCTCCTGGTCGCGCCGGCGGTGCGGCGGCTGCTGGAGCGCGAGCGGGTGTGGCGCCTGGTCGGCCCGGTGGGCGCGGTCAGCATGACGCTGTATCTGTGGCACATGCTGCCGGTGCTGGCCGTCGCCGCCGCGTTCTACCTGACCGGCCTCGCGCCCGAGCCGGTCCTCGGGTCCGCCGCGTGGTGGGGGCTGCGCCTGCCGTGGCTGCTGCTGCTCGGGGCCGTCCTGACCGGCGTCGTCGCCGCCCTCCGCCCCTTGGACCGCGGGCTGGCCGCGCTGTACGCGCGGACCGGTCCGGACGCCGGTCCGGACGCCGGTCCGCGTCGTGCCTGGCCGCTGTGGCTCGGCCTGGCCCTCGCCGTCACCGCCCTGGGCCGGCTGGCCGAGCGGGGCTTCGCACCCGACGGCCGGTTCCCCGTGCTCCCGGCCCTGGGCCTGGCGCTGGGCACGGCCCTGGTAACCCTCAACCGGTGGACGGCGAGCCGCCGGTCCGAGCGGCCGGAGGCGGCGCGCGTCGCGGACCGGGTGTGACAGCGATCCGCCGCGGTCCGCCGCCCCGGGCACGCGCTCGCGGCCCCGCCCTTCTCCCTCAGGCGCCGAACGGCCCCGGTATCTCTCCCGACCCCCGGCGGATCAGGCGGGTCGGCATGACCACGGTGCGGGGTGGTGAGACGTCGCCGTGGATGCGGGCGAAGAGCAGGTGGGCCGCGCTGGTGGCGAGGGCCACCGGGTCCTGGGCGATGACGGTGACGGGTGGGGTGAGGCGGGCGGCCAGGTCGAAGTCGTCGAAGGCGACGAAGGCCAGGTCGGTGGGGAGGACGGTGAGGGCGCTGAAGGCGAGGGGTTCGTTGCCGGCCAGCAGGGCCGTCGGGGGGTCGGGCAGGGCCAGCATCGCGGTGACGGCCCGGGCCGCCTCGGCGCCGGGCCGCAGGCCGTCGCCGACCAGTGCCGGGTCGGCGGCGATCCCGGCCTCCTCCAGTGCGGCGAGGTAGCCCCGGCGGCGTTCGCCGAACGTCCAGATCCTCGGTGAGTCGCCGAGGTACCCGATCCTGCGGTGGCCGTGGGCGACCAGGGACGCCACCGCCTCCCGCACCGCGGCGAAGTTGTCGACCACCACGGCGTCCACGTCCAGGCCGGGTGCCGCCCGGTCCACACAGACGATCTTCGTGCCCTGCGCCTGGGCCGGGCGCAGGAAGCGGTGGCTGCCGGCGGCCGGGGTGAGGATCAGGCCGTCGACCCGGCGGGCGGTGAACGCGGCGATCACCTCGCGCTCCCGGCGCAGGTCGGCGCGGCTGGAGCCGATGAGCATGATGCTGCCGCGCTGCCGGGCGACGTCCTCGGCGGCGGAGGCGACGGCGGCCATGAAGGGGTCGGTCACATCGTCCACCAACAGCCCTATGGTCTGGCTCAGTTCGTGGGTGCGGCGCAACTGGCGTGCCACGTCGTCGCGTTGGTAGCCGAGTTTGCGGACCGCGGCCTCCACCCGCGCGGCGGTGCGCGGGGCGACCGCCGCATCGCCGTTGACGACCCGGGACACCGTCATCGCGCTGACGCCCGCTTCCGCGGCAACGTCCTTCATGGTCGGCCGGGTGGCTGCCACGCCACGTCCTCCACCTGCGTCACGTTTGAGCGTCGACTCGTTAACGTTACCAACTCGACGCCATATCAACGGCCGTGCGGACAAGGGGAGTTGAGGAGGCAGATCGGCGCGGCCGGAGACCGGCTGCACCACCCTTGACACCCCGCTGCGAGCGCCCCAAGAATCAGCCAAGCTGTTAACGATACCAACCAGAAGGCACAACATGGCCTCTGCAAGGGAACCACTGCTCACAGCACATGGGGTGGTCAAGCGTTTCGGCCACGTCCAGGCGCTCTCGGGCGCCGATTTCACGGCGTACCCCGGCGAGGTCGTCGCCCTGATCGGCGACAACGGTGCCGGCAAGTCCACTCTGGTGAACGTCCTTTCGGGCGTCCTGTCCCCCGACGCCGGCGAAGTCCGCCTGGACGGCGCTCCGGTGCGGTTCTCCGGGCCGATGGACGCCCAGCGGCAGGGGGTGGAGACGGTCTACCAGGATCTGTCGCTCGCACCCGATCTCGACGCGGCGGCCAATCTCTACCTCGGCCGGGAGATGGTGCGCGGGGGGCTGCTCGGGCGCCTCGGCGTCCTCGACCGGCCCGCGATGCGCCGGGAGGCGGTCCGCGCCTTCGCCGAACTCGGCGTCGAGCTGAAGGATGTGACGGCTCCTGTGACAACGTTGTCCGGCGGCCAGCGGCAGTCCGTCGCGGTGGCCCGTGCGGTCGCCTTCGCCCACAAGGTCATCTTCATGGACGAGCCGACCGCCGCGCTGGGCGTCGTCCAGCGCGCCCGGGTCCTGGAGACCGTGCGCCGGGTCGCCGACCGGGGCATCTGTGTCGTGCTGATCAGTCACAACATGCCCGAGGTGCTGTCGGTGGCGGACCGGGTGGAGGTGCTGCGGCTGGGCCGGCGCGTGGCGTCGTACACCGCGGCCGGGACGACCATCGAGGAGCTGGTCGGGGCGATGACCGGGTCGCTGGACGGGCCGAACGGCGGCGACGGGAAAGCGGAGGGCGGACGATGACCGCGGAGAGCAAGGCGGCGGCCGTCGAGGGCCGGGCCGGGGTGCCGGACTGGCTGCGGCGGGCCGCGACCCTCAACGAACTCTGGACCTTCGTGATCCTCGTGGCCCTGGTCGCGTTCTTCACGATCGCGGCGCCGGGCAAGTTCTTCACCACGTACGACATCACCCAGATCGCCGTGAACGCGGCCATCTATCTGGTGCTAGGCGTCGGCATGACCTTCGTGATCATCACGGCCGGGATCGATCTGTCGATCGGCTCGGTGCTGGTGCTGGCCGCGGTGGCGGCGGGCGAGTACAACCTCCATCACGGCGGCCCGAACTCGGGCTGGGGCACGGTCGCGTTCTGTGTGGTGATCGCGCTGGCCGTGGGCACGGCGTGGGGCGCGCTGCAGGGCGCGGTGGTGGCGACCGGCAAGGTGCCGCCGCTGATCGTGACGCTGGGCGGGCTCGGCGCGGCGCTGGGGATCGCCGAACTCGCCACCGGCGGCCAGGACCCGGCCGGCGCGGCCTCCACCCATCTGCAGAACAGCCTCGGCTTCGGCAAGGTGCTCGGCATCCCCTGGATGGTGATCCTGGCGGCCGTGGTCACGGCGGCCTTCGGCTGGGTGCTGGGCAGTACCCGGTTCGGGGAGCACACGCTCGCCATCGGGTCGAACCCGACGGCCGTACGGCGGGCGGGCATTCCGGTGGGCCGGCATCTGGTGAAGGTGTACGGGCTGATGGGGCTGCTGGCCGGGCTCGGCGCGGTGATGTGGCTGGCCTCGTACGGCACGACGTCGATCGCCGGGCACTCCACCGACAACCTCAAGGTGATCACCGCGGTGGTGCTGGGCGGTACCAGCCTGTTCGGCGGGCGGGGTTCGGTGCTGGGCACGGTGATCGGCGTGTTCATCCCGGCGGTGCTGACCACCGGGCTGATCGTGATCGGCGTCCAGCAGTACTGGCAGGACGTGGCGGTGGGCGTGGTGCTGGTCGTGGCGGTCTACGTCGACCAGCTGCGCAGGAAGACCCGGGAACGCGCATGACCGCAGCACCGGTGGCCACCGCATCGCTCGTGACCACCGCATCGCTCGTGACTACTGAATCGCTCGTGACTACTGAATCGCTCGTGACTACTGAATCGCTCGTGAAATCGCACGTGACTAAGGAGGACTCTGTGATGAGGAGCATTCGCAGCAGGCGCCGCATGCTGGTCGCGGTGGGCACGGTTCTGGCTCTCGGCGCGGGGGCCTCGGCGTGCGGCTCGTCGAACGACAGTGGCGGCTCGGGGAGTTCGGGCGGCGCGAAGGGCAAGAAGGTCCGGCTCATCACGGGCGTGAAGAGCGACCCGTTCTACATCACCATGACCTGTGCCGCGCAGGAGGAGGCCAAGGCCAAGGGGATGGACTTCACGGCCGACGGTTCCGCGCAGTGGGACGTGTCGGTGCAGCGCCCGCTGCTGGACTCGGTGGCGGCGGCCCGGCCCGACGGGCTGCTGATCTCGCCGGTCGACACCAGCGCGCTGACGCCGTCGCTCAAGCAGATCCAGTCGGCCGGCACCAAGGTGGCGCTGGTGGACACGACCGTGAGCGACGACTCCGTCGGCATCACCCGGATCTCGTCGGACAACGAGAAGGGCGGCCGGGTCGCCGCCGACGCGCTCGCCAAGCTGATGAACGAGAAGGGCTCGGTCATCGTCATCAGCGTCAAGCCCGGTGTGTCGACGACCGACGCGCGGATCAAGGGCTTCACCGAGGAGATGGGCAAGTACCCGAACATCAAGGTGCTGCCCACGCTCTACGACAACGACCTGCCGGCCACCGCGGCCTCCCAGATCCAGTCGACGCTGGCCGCCCACCCGGACCTGGGCGGGGCGTTCGCGGGCAACACCAACACCGGTACCGGTATCGCCACCGGGCTGAAGCAGGCCGGCAAGCAGGGCAAGGTCAAGGTGGCCGCGTTCGACGCCGAGCCCGACGAGGTCGCCGCGCTGAAGGCGGGCACCCTCCAGGTGCTGGTCGCCCAGGACCCGGCGGCGATCGGCCGGCAGGCGGTGGACCAGCTCGCCAACTCCTTCGAGGGCAAGTCGGTCAGCAAGTCGATCGGCACCAACATGGTGGCGATCACCAAGGACAACATGAACGACGCGTCGGTCAGCAAGTACTTCTACAAGTCGCAGTGCTGACGGCGGGCCCGCACAGAGGTATATGACGAACAGTCAGCGGCCGGGCGGTCCCACCCTCTTGGGTCCGCCCGGCCGCCGGTCGTACGGACGGCTCAGCTCACCGAGCAGTCCGCGCCGTTCAGCGTGAAGCCGTCCGGCGCCGAGTTGCCGCCGCTCCAGGTGCCGAGGAAGCCGAAGGACAGGGTGCCGTTCGCGGCGACCGACTGGTTGTAGTCGGCGGCGTCGGCGGTGACCTGCTCGCCGCTCTGGCTGACGCTCGCGTCCCACATCTGGGTGACCCGCTGGCCGTCGTGGAAGAGCCACTGGACCCGCCAGCCGGCCAGGGCCCGGGAGCTGGTGACGGTGATGGTGGCCTGGAAGCCGTCGTTCCACTGGTTGACCAGGTCGTAGGCGACCTGGCAGGTGGCCGTCGGGGCGGCGCTCGGGCTCGCGGAGGAGGTGGCGCCGCCCTTGTGCCCGGAGCCCGCCGTCGACGAGGAGGTGCCCTGGGGCTCCGGGTCGGGGTTCTTGTGGGTCGGTGTGCCGGTGGTGGCCGAGGAGGACGGAGCAGCGGAGGCCGACGTGTGCGTGGGGGTCGGGTCGCCGCTCGGCAGGACCGCGGTGGGGTCGGCGACCGGCTGACGGTCGTCGTGGGAGGCGGCGGCCGTGTCGTCGCCGGAGCCGCTGCCCATCGGCATCATCGACACGCCGAGGGCCGCCAGCGAGATCAGCACCGCCGCGCCGAGCAGGCCGTGCCGCAGCACCTTGCCCCGGCCGCTGCCCTCCTTGGGGTCGGCGCCATCGTTGTCGACGGCACCGGGCCGGCCCGCGCCGAGCCGTACCTCGGCCGCGCGGCGGCGGCGCTCCAGGTAGGCGAGGCCGCCCCAGCCGATGACCCCGCCGGCCAGCGCCGCGGGCAGTCCGCCGCCGTGCAGCCGGAGACAGGCGGCGGCCTCGGCGCACTGCACACAGGTCGCGAGGTGCCGGGAGAGGTCGTCGGGCGTGTCGGCCCCGGCGGACCGGGTGACCGCGTCGAGCAGCCGGGCGTAGCTGCGGCACTCGGCGTCCATCGGCGTGTCGAGGTGGGCGCGGTGGCAGCGGTCCCGGAAGAGAGCGCGGACCTGCTCCAGTTCCTGGGCGGCGACGGCCGGGTCGAGACCGAGCCGGCGGGCCACGGAGGACAGCGGCAGCGCCTCGACCTCGGCCAGCCAGAGCAGCGAGGCGTCCGCCTCCTGCATGTCCCGCAGACCGCGCAGTGCGACGGGCCGCTGCAACGGCAGGCCCGTGTAGCGCGTGGCCTTCTCGGAGTTGAGCCAGAGCCGGAGGTCCGGATCGAGCTTGTGCCCGAGCCCTTCGGCCTCCCAGCTCGCGGCCGTGTTGCGGACGGCGGTGAGCAGCAGCGGGATCATGGGCAGCCGGGCGGCGCGCCGGCCGGAGCTGCGGCCCGGCGTGAAGTCCGTTTCGCGGGCCTCGCGCATACCGAGCGTGAAGGCCTCGGTGGCCAGTTGATTGGCCGTCAGAGAGCCGGACGTGCACAGGTCGGCATAGGAGAGCACCGCGTCCCAGCATTCGGAGAACAGCGCTGCCTCGGTGGCGTCCTGAGGGGTCGGCAGGTCTGGCATGGGTCTCCTGCATCCAAAGCGAGGTCAACTCACCATATTGGCAATGGAGTTGGGGGGAACCTCGCGGCAGGGCCCGAGCTTTTCACGTCTCCTGCACAACTGACAAGCGGCATATGCAAAACCGGTTACCGGTGGTCGTGCCACGGATTCTCCCCGTCACCCATACCACCGGTCCCCGGAGTCACGTCAACCACTCTGCTCAGCTGTCCGGCCGGAGAACGCTTTCATGCCCGCCGTGGCCCACAACTCCGGCCTCTTATACGGACCGCAACCGCCTTCCGACTCACCGTCCCCCTCGGTCTCTTCGGCATCGATGACACGGAGGTGGGCATGCGCCCCGTGAGCAGCGGTTTCGCGCGGTCGATGTCGGGCGGCCGGACGGGGGTCACACCTTCGTCGGCTCCTGCGCGGGGAGGCTGTCCATGAAGGAGCTCACGGAGAAGACGGCGCGGCCGGGTCCGGGCGGGCCGTAGCCGGGCGGGGAGGAGAGCCCGAAGTCCTCCATGGTCTGGCGGTAGGCCTGGAGCAGCCGGATGTGGTACTCCAGCGGGGCGCCCTGCGGGTTGGCCTTGCCGAGCGGGGTGGTGGGCTCCGGGCACCAGGTGGTGAAGCGGGGCGTGATGCCCTGGGACATGAAGAAGCGCAGGCCCTCGGTGGTGGAGGCGATCGCCTCGTCGACGGTCTTGAACCCGAAGGGCTCGGCCATCTCCACGCCGGCCACGAAGTTGGGGATCACGTTGCGGGCGCCGAAGATCTCGGCGGAGTCCAGGATCCGCTTGTGCCACTCGTCCCGGCCGACGTACCGCTCCTTGCCCGGGCAGTACATCTTGAACAGGTACTCGTCCCACACCTCGTAGTTGGGGTGGTAGATCTGCACGCCGTAGTCCTTGAACCGCTGCACGTCGTCGCGCGGCAGCGCCTGGGCGACGACCTTGCCGATCCAGCGGCCCGGGAAGCGCTCCTCGATGGCCTTGGCGTAGTGGCCGTAGAAGTCGGCCTCGTCGCGCCCGGAGACCGTCTTGGTGATGGCGCCGCCGGTGAGCGTGTAGGCGGTGGACGTCTTCGCGGTGTCGTACCGGTCGATGATCTCCAGGGCTTCGAGGACCTCCTCGACGTCCTTCACGCCCGTGTACGGCCGCCCGGCCGCCTTGTGCTGGCGCCAGTTGTGGTTGATGTCGCAGTACTGGCACTCCTCCTTGGCGCCGAAGTACTGGCAGACCCGGAAGACGGTGAGGTAGATGAGGTAACCCCACTGGATGGTGGGGGCGACCTCCATCACGGACTTCCCGTTGGAGAGCTTGTGCCGGTAGTACTCCGGCATCGGCGGCACCCCGACGTCGGCGATCCGCTTCCCGTCGAGGTAGAGCCCGAGCACGCCCTCGTCGTCGGCGGCGACGCGGTACGGCGAGGTGGGGTTCACCCGCACCGACACCACGGTACGGCGCAGGTCGTACGGCCCGCCGGTGAGGATGATCTCCTCGGGCGGCCGGCGCAGCGCGGCCTCGCCCAGCTCGGGCAGGGTGCCGTGGTCGAAGGAGAAGATGAAGTACGACTTCGGCTTCACCTCGCCGCTCTCGTTGTCGCTCAGCGCGGACGGGTCGAAGGCGACACCGCCCCGGAGCAGGTCCTCCTTGAAGACGGCTTCCCTCGGTACATGCGGGAACCTCTCCATCAGATCCTCGACCAGCGCGGTACGGCTGCCCATCCCGTGTCTCCTCCCGGCTCAGGCGTTCGACTCCTCACGGTATGCCCCCACCCGGCCGTCAGCCGTGCCGGGTCCCCTCACGGCGAGCGATGTGTCCCGGTACGGGGGTGTTCGGGGGCAGTGCGGGATCCGTCACGGGGGCACCCCAGGCCGAGGTCAGCGGCAGCACGCCGGCCCAGAGCCCCAGTTCCGCGTCCGGTCCGTCGCCGTCCTCCGGCGCACCGGTACGAATCTTGACGGAGGCCTCGTCCAGGGGGAGGGCGAGCAGGGTGGTGGCCGCCAGCTCCCTGCGGTTCGGGCGGCGGGCGTACGACCACTGCCCCGGCGCCGAGTGCTCGGTGAGCAGGCGCAGGCCCGTCAGCTTCTCCTCGGGGTCGGTCACCTTGCGGGCGGTGCCGTGGATCATCGCGCTGCGGTAGTTGACGCCGTGCTCGAAGACGGACCGCGCCAGCACCAGGCCGTCGACCCGCGTGACGGTGACGCACACCGGGGTCCCGCCCGCCAGGCTGCGGCTGGCCACCGAGCCGTGCAGGTACAGCTGCCGCTCGTCCCGCCCGTACACCGTCGGCACGACCAGCGGCCGCCCCTCGACCACCACGCCGAGATGGCAGACGAACCCGGCGTCCAGGATCGCCTCCAGATCGGCCCGGTCCAGGCTGCCCTGCTCGCGAAGGCGGCGGTGCCGGGTGAGGTCGGTGACGGGAAGCCGGTCTGCACTCATGGCCCGCAATCTACCGATATCGCAGCAGCATGACCACACTCTCGCCGATCGCGCACATCAAGAGCGACAATTCAACGAAATCCGCAGATCACCGGGGACCCCGCCCGGCTCAGCCCCCGCCGGCCCGCCGCGTCGACTCCCGCAGCACCACATGCGTCCCCAGCACCAGATGCTGGCCGTCCGGCAGCTCGTCGCGGTGCAGGGCGAGGCGGACGGCGGCGCGGCCCAGTTCCTCCTGGGGCACGTGGACGGTGGTGAGGGTCGGGTGGACGTCCCGGGCGACCGGGATGTCGTCGTACCCGGCCACCGCGAGGTCGTCGGGGATACGGCGGCCGGACTCCCGTACGGCCTGGATCACGCCCGTGGCGATCATGTCGGTGGCGGCGAAGATCGCCGTGAACTCCCGTCCGGAAGCGAGGAGTTCGCGGGTGGCCTGGTAGCCGTAGGAGCGGGAGAAGACGCCGTCGAGGATCAGGTCCGGGGCCGGCGCGAGGCCGAGGAGTTCATGGGCTCGGGTGAAGCCGGCGATGCGCTGGGCGCTGGTGGAGAGGCCGGGCACGCGGCCGAGGTAGGCGATGCGCCGGTGACCGCCGGAGAGCAGATGGCCGGTGAGGGCGAAGGCGCCGCCCTCGTTGTCGTAGTCGACGACCGTGGCGGGGACACCCGGGCCGAGCGGCGGCCGGCCCACGAGCACCAGCCGGGAGCCGGACCGGTCCAGGGCGTGCGCGAAGTGGGTCATGCGGTCGTGGTAGGCCTTGTCCTCCAGGGCGCCGCCCACCACGATCACCGCGTCGGCCCGCTGCTCCCGCATGGTCTCGACGACGGCGAGGATGCGCTTCGGGTCGCCATGGGTGGTGCAGAGCATGCAGAGCCGGCCCTCCGCCGAGGCCTGCTCCTCGACCCCGCGGGCGATGTGCGCGTAGAAGGGGCCGGTGACGTCGTCGACGACGAAGGCGACCGTCTTGTTGGTGGCGCCGCCGAGCGCGCGGGCGTGCGCGTTGACCACGTAGTCCAGCTCGCGCATCGCCTTCATGACCTTGGCACGGGTCGCGGTGGCCACTGGATAGGTGCCGCCCAGGACCCGGGAGACGGTCGACGCCGAGACCCCGGCCCGCGCGGCCACGTCCCGTACCGTCGAGGCGTCCCCGTTCGGCGCCGGCTGCGTTCTCTTCACCACCGCTCGGCTCCCCTTCCTCGCGTGTTCAGGTCACCCTACGAGACGGCCGTCACGCGGCCCGCTCCAGGACCGACTGGTCGATGAGATGGACCAGGCCGTCGCCGCTCAGGAGGCGCTCGGCCTCCTCCACGACGGTGAGGCCGAGCCGCGCCACCTCGTTGCCCTGGGAGCCCGCGAGGTGCGGGGTGAGGAAGGCGTTGGGGAAGTCGAAGAGGGGGGAGTCGGCCGGGAGCGGTTCGGGGTCGGTCACGTCGAGGATCGCGGTCAGCCGGCCGGTGCGCAGCTCCCCGATCAGGGCGTCGTGGTCGACGAGGGAACCGCGCGCGGTGTTGACGAGGACCGATCCGTCCGGCATCAGGGCGAGTTCGCGGGCGCCGAGCAGATGCCGGGTCTCGGGGGTCTGCGGGGCGTGCACGGTGACGATGTCCGAGGTGCGCAGCAGGTCGTCCAGGGGCAGCAGGGGGACGCCGAGCCGGGCGGCCTCCGCCTGGTCCACGTACGGGTCGGCGAGGCTCACCACCAGGTCGTGGGGGCGCAGGAGTTCGATCAGCCGGCGGCCGATGCGGGAGGCGCCGACAATGCCGACCCGGCGGTGGAAGTTGCCGATGCCGGGGACGATGTCGCCGTAGGGGAAGGCGGCGCGGCGGGTGCGGAGCAGGTCGCGGAAGGCGAAGACGTCCTTCCCGGCGAGCAGGATCATCGCGAGCGTGTACTCGGCGACGGGCAGCGCGTTGGCGGCGGCCGCCGAGGAGACCACGATGCCGCGCCGCCACACCTCGGGCGTGGTGAAGCCCTTGACCGAGCCGGCCGCGTGCAGGACGGCGCGCAGCCTGGGTGCCGCGTCCAGGGCCGCCGGGTCCAGGACCGGGCAGCCCCAGCCGGTGACGAGGACCTCGGTACGGGCGAGCGTCTCCCGTACCCGGGGGTCGGTGAAGTCGTGCGCCACCAGAGTGGGATCGATTTCTACACACTCGCGCAGTCGCGCGAGCACCTCCGGCGGGAAGATGTGCGGCACGTTCTGGGCTGTCATGGCGAACAGTGCCTGGGGACGCTCGGGCAAGGAAGTGACCTTCCGGCTCGGTGACGCGCGGATAGCAACCGGTCTCTACCGTAGGTCTCGGCGAATGAGAGGGTCAATGGACACGCACTCCCCGGAGTTCGACGGCGGACGACGGAGGACGACCGGGATGGCACGACTGGAACGGCACGACAGGGATGGGACGGCACAGATGACGGATCCGGCGCAGAAGGTCACCAACTGGGCGCGCAACATCGACTACACGGCCAGGGAGTTCCACCGTCCGCACACGCCCGACGCGCTCCGCGCCCTGGTGGCGGGCAGTGCGCGGGTGCGGGTGCTGGGCAGTGGGCACTCCTTCAACCGCATCGCCGACCCGGGCCCGGAGGGCGTGCTGCTCTCGATCGCGGACCTGCCGCCGGCCGTCGAGGTGGACACCGCGGCCCGCACGGTCCGGGTCGCGGGCGGGGTGCGGTACGCCGAACTGGCCAGCGCGGTGGACGCGCACGGGCTGGCGCTGCCCAACATGGCCTCGCTGCCGCACATCTCGGTGGCCGGCTCGGTGGCCACCGGCACCCACGGTTCGGGCGTGACCAACGGGCCGCTCGCGGCGCCCGTCCGGGAGGTGGAGCTGGTCCTCGCCGACGGCTCGACGGAGACGATCGCCCGCGGGGACTCCCGTTTCGAGGGCGCGGTCACCTCGCTGGGCGCGCTCGGGGTCGTCACCGCGCTCACCCTCGACCTGGAGCCGGCCTACCGGGTCGAGCAGACCGTGTACGTCGAACTGCCCCTGGAGGGGCTGGACTTCGCGGCCGTGTCGGGGGCCGCGTACAGCGTGAGCCTGTTCACCGACTGGCGGGAGCCGGGCTTCCGGCAGGTGTGGGTGAAGCGGCGCACCGACCGGCCCGCCGTGGACTTCGGGTGGGCGGCGCCCGCGACGGAGGCGATGCACCCGGTGCCGGGCATGCCGGGCACCAACTGCACCCAGCAGTTCGGGGTGCCGGGACCGTGGCACGAGCGGCTGCCGCACTTCCGGGCGGAGTTCACGCCGAGCAGCGGGGACGAGCTCCAGTCGGAGTACCTGCTGCCGAGGGCGGCGGCGCTGGACGCGCTGCACGCGGTCGACGGCGTCCGGGACACCGTCTCCCCCGTCCTGCAGACCTGCGAGGTGCGGACCGTCGCCGCCGATCCGCAGTGGCTCAGCCCCGCCCACGGCCGGGACTCGGTCGCCCTGCACTTCACCTGGGTGGACGACCTGGCGGCCGTACTGCCGGTGCTGCGGCGGCTGGAGGCGGCGCTGGAGCCGTTCGACCCGCGGCCGCACTGGGGCAAGGTGTACGCCGCGCCCGGCGAGGTGCTGCGCGGCCGCTACCCGCGGCTCGACGACTTCCGCGCCCTGGCCCGGGACCTGGACCCCGCCGGGAAGTTCACGAACCCGTTCGTGGCAGAGGTCCTGCGGGACTGACCCACACTTAATCCAACCCTTAAGGTAATGGCTTGTCGAAAGCGCTTCCCAGGCCATAGCGTTGCGCCGTGTGAAGCACACATCACGGGACATCCGCACCGCGAACCGCTACGAGGTACTGCGGCACATCATCGCCGAGTCTCCCACCTCCCGGCAGGAGCTGGCGGCCGTCACCGGGCTGAGCCTGGCCACGGTCGCCACGCTCGTCGGCGAGCTGCTGGAACTGCGGATGATCACGGAGGTCGGGTTCGAGGACTCGGCGGGCGGCCGTCCCCGGGGCCTGGTCGCGGTCAACGCGTCCGGGGGCGCGCTGATCGGCGTCGACATCGCCGAGACGTACGTCCATGTCGAGCTGTTCGACCTCGGGCTGAACGTGCTGGCCCGTGCCGAGGAGGACATGCGCCCCGGCGAGCACCGGCCCCAGCAGGTGGTGGGGCATGTGGCCGCCGCGGTCGGCTCGGTGGTGGCCCAGGCGGGCGTGGAGGGCGCGCGGGTGCTCGGCGTCGGGGTGAGCGTCCCGGGGCAGGTGGACCGGGACACGGGCATCGCCGAGTACGCGCCCAACTGGGACTGGCACGACGTGCCCCTGCTCGACCTGCTCTCCGACCACATCGCCTACCCCCTCCACCTGGACAATCCGCTGCGCGCCTGCGCGGTGGCCGAGCAGTGGTTCGGGGCGGCGCGCGGGCGCGGGGACACCGTCGTGGTGAACCTGGGCACCGGGGTCGGCGCCGGGCTGGCGCTCGGCGGCGGGCTGCACCGGGGGGTCAGCAACAGCGCGGGCGAGTGGGGTCATACGACGCTGGTGCTGGACGGCCGGCTGTGCCACTGCGGCAACCACGGCTGTGTGGAGACGTACGTCGGCGCGCCCGGCATCATGCTCAACCTGCGGGAGCTGAGCCCGCAGAGCCCGCTGCTGCACCCCGAGGACCAGACGGCCACCGTCGACGCGCTGGCCCGGGGCGTGGCGGACGGCGACCCCGTCGCGGTCCAGGTCGTACGGGACACCGCCCGCTACATCGGCGCCGGGGTCGCCAACCTGGTCAACCTGCTCAACCCCGAACTGGTCGTGCTCAGCAGCTGGGTGGCCCGCAGGCTCGGCGAACCGCTCCTCGACGAGGTGCGCGAGGCCGTCCGCCGGCACGCGCTCGGCCGGCCCTTCGCCGCCACCGAGATCGTCCTCTCCCCCATCCCCACCGACCCGGTCTGCCTGGGCGCGGCCACCTTCGCGCTGGAGGGCGCGCTGCGCTCCGTGGGGCTGCGGAACACGGGACGGACGGCCCGTACCACACCGTCCGTGCGCTGACCCGGCCGTCCTCCCGGTGATCGAATAGTCCAAATCGCTCGTCGATAAATCCATTGCCGGGCTATTCGGCGCTCTGCGACCGTCGTGACGTATCCGCGGCCGGTCGGCCTCAAAAGCCGACCGGCCGTATGTCGTGCACGGAATAAGGGAGTCACCCAGCGTGGCCGCAAGCATCGAGGTCCGCGGTCTGTCCCGCACCTTCCACACCACCGTCCGGCGCCCGGGCTTCGCGGGCGCCCTGCGATCCCTGGTCAATCCCGAGCGCGTGGAGAAACACGCGGTCTCCGACATCACCTTCGACGTCGCCCCCGGCGAACTCCTCGCCCTGCTGGGCCCGAACGGCGCGGGCAAGTCCACCACCATCAAGATGCTCACCGGCATCCTCACCCCGACCTCCGGCGAGGCCCGGGTCGCGGGCGTGGTGCCGTACCGGGAACGGGAGCGCAACGCGCGGAACATCGGCGCCGTGTTCGGGCAGCGGACCCAGCTGTGGTGGGACCTGCCGGTGCGCGAGTCGTTCGCGATCCTGCGGGACATCTACGAGGTGCCGAAGGACGAACACGCGGCCCGCCTGCGGGAGTTCGACGACCTGCTGGAACTCTCCGCGTTCTGGGACACCCGGGTCCGCCACCTCTCGCTCGGCCAGCGCGTCCGCTGCGACCTGGCCGCCGCCCTGCTGCACGATCCGCCGGTCGTCTTCCTGGACGAGCCCACCATCGGCATGGACGTGGTGGTGAAGGAGCAGGTCCGCGAGTTCCTGCGGTACCAGGTCGCCGAGCGCGGCCGCACCGTGCTGCTGACCACCCACGACATGACCGAGGTGGAACGGCTCGCCGAACGGGTGGTGCTGGTCAACCACGGCCGGCTGGTGCTGGACGGCTCACTGGACGAGATGCGCCGCCGGTTCGGCTCGACGTGGCAGGTGCGGGCCACACTCGCCGACCCGCACACGCCGGTCGTCCCGCTGCCCGGCATCACCCTGGTCCGCCGGGAGGGCCCGCAGGTGGTGTTCGGCCCGGACGGCGCCGCCGCGCCCACGGTCCACGAGGCGCTGAAGCTGGTCATCGAGCGGTACGAGGTGACCGGTGTGGCGGTGGACGAGGCGGACCTGGAGGACGTGATGCGGGCGGCGTACGCGCAGGCGAAGGCCGAGGCGGTCTGAGATGGCCCTCCTGTACGCCTGGCGCGCCGCCCGGGTCACCCCGCTCGGCGAGCTCTACACCCCGCCCCGGATGACCGGGGTCCTGCTGCGGCTGACCGTGCAGGTGGTGCTGGTCGCCTCGCTGTGGCGCGGCCTGTACGCCCAGTCGGGTACGACCGCGGGCCTGGACCGCGGGCAGGCGGTCACCTACGCGGTGCTGGCCGTGCTCGCCTCCCGGCTGCGGGAACTGGACCAGTACGCGGGTCGCGACTCGGTCATGCAGCACATGCACTTCGGCACGATCGTCTACTGGTACCTGCGCCCGCTGTCGCCCCGGCGCTATCACGCGCTGCGCGCGGTCGGCGAGCAACTGTACGGGCTGACCTGGGCGCTCGCCGGGTACGCGGTCTGTCTGGCGGCCGGGGTGGTGGATCCTCCGGGGTCGGCGGCGGTGGCGGCGGTGTTCGCGCTCAGTCTCCTGCTCGGCCAGCTGGTCCTGTACTACGTCATGCTCCTCATCGACCAGTTCTGCTTCTGGACGCTGCGCAACAGCGCCGCGATGCTGATCCTGGTCTTCGCGCAGAACCTGCTGTCCGGGGTGTACGCGCCGCTGTGGTTCTTCCCGCACTGGTTCATCACGCTCAGCTCCTTCCTGCCCTTCCAGGCGACGCTGAGTGTGCCGCTGTCGCTGTACGTGGGCCGGATCCCGTTGTCGGACGCCGGTCTCCAGCTGGGCATCCAGGCCGGCTGGGTCGTGGCGCTGCACCTCTTCACCCGTTTCGTGTGGCGGCGAGCCGCCCGCCGTGTCATCTCCCAGGGAGGCTGAGGCCGTTGAACGCCGTCCGGATCGCCTGGCGCATCACGCGCCTCAACTTCCGCGCACAGCTGGAGTACCGCACCGAGTTCCTGATGATGATCGCGATCGGCGCGGTCTGGCAGGTGTCGGTCATCGTCTTCGCCACGGTGCTGCTCACCCGGTTCACCGGGATGGGCGGCTGGGACAGCTCGGACGTCCTGCTCATCCCGGCGACGCGGATGCTGGCGCACGGTCTGTTCGTGCTGCTCCTCGGCCGGGTCCACGGGGTGGGCCGGTTCATCCAGGAGGGCAGGATCGACGCCTACCTGCTGCGTCCGCTGCCCGTGTACCGGCAGGTGCAGCTGGAGTACTTCCCCACCAACGCGATCGGCGACCTGACGGTGGCCGCCGGCCTGATGGCGGGCGCGCTCGGCCGCAGTCATCTCGACTGGACGGCGGGCCGCGTCTCGTACCTGATCGCGGCGGTGCTGGGCGGGATGCTGCTGGAGGCGGCCCTGTTCACGGTGGTGGCCTGCGCGTCGCTGCGCTACCCGGCCGCCGACTACTGGAGCCGCTGGCTGGAGGAGCTCCTCGGCACCTTCGGCAGCTACCCCCTCAACGTCCTGCCCCGGGCGGTCGGCGGCTTCCTCACCTTCGGCCTCCCGCTCGCCTTCGTCGCCTACTTCCCGGCGGCGGTCCTCACCGGCCACGGCCACTCGACCGGCGCCCCCTACTGGCTGGCGGCGAGCTCCCCCCTGGTCGGCCTGCTCGCCTATCTGGCCACGAGGTGGCTGTGGCGGTGGGCGCTGGGCCACTACACGGGGGTGAACGGCTGAGACCCGCCAGAGAGTTGAGGGTCCGTCAGCCCAGGAGCGTCCGCCGGACCCGGTCCGCGAAGGCGGCCGGATGCTCCACCGTGCCGAGATGCCCGCCGGGGAACTCGGCGAAGGTGCCGCCGGTGTACTTGGCCGTGAACTCCGCTGTTTCGTAGAGGAGTTGGCCTCGGGAGTCGGTGCCGGCGGCCACGGTGAGGCGGGGCAGGCCGGTGGCCGGCCGGTAGGCCGTGAACGGACACAGGACATGGTCGAGGAAGACCGAGAAAGGCGTCGGTCCGTCGCCGGTGGCCGGGCGGCCGCTCTCCAGCTGCCCGATCAGCTCGGCGCGCAGCCGCTCCCCGTCGGGCAGCAGGGTGACGCAGGGCGGTTCGTGGGCGACGACGCCCCGGAGCCGGGCGGGGTGGCGGGCCGCCAGGTCGAGGGCGGCGATCCCGCCCGCGCTGGTGCCGAGGACGTACGCCTCCTCGCCCTCGCCCAGCACCTCCGCCAGCACCCGGAAGGCCCCGTCGCTCCAGTCCTCGACCCGCTGGTCGGCGACGGGTTCGCCGAGGCGGCCGTGGGCGAGGCCGAGCGGGTCGTAGGTGACCACGGTGAAGTGCGGTGCCAGACGGCCGATCAGCGGGTCCAGGCCCATGGGGTGGCCCGCGCCGCCGGGGAGGAGCAGCAGGACGGGTCCGGTGCCGGCGGTGTCGTAGTGGAGTTCAGGCATGGCGGTCGGTCTCCTCGCGGGGCCAGTGGTCGAGGGCGATGTGCAGGGCGTCGACCGCCCGGTCCCAGGAGGCGCGGACATCGCGTGGGGCGTTGAAGCCGCCGCCCGCCTCCAGGGCGCAGTAGCCGTGGAAGGTCGCGCGCAACAGCCGTACGGCGTCGGTGAGATCGGGCTCGTGGAGGCCGTAGCCGCGCAGCATGCCGTAGGTGATCTCGACGGTTCGGCGCATGGCCGGGTTGCCGGGGTCGACGAGGGCGGGGTCGACGCGGATCTGGGTGGCCGCGTACCGGCCGGGGTGGGCGAGGGCGTAGGCGCGGTAGGCGTCGGCGTAGGCGGCGAGGGCGTCCTTGCCGGACCGGCCGGCCACCGCGGTGGCGATGCGGTCGATCATCTCGCCGCCGGCGAGCAGCGCGAGCCGGTGCCGCAGCTCGTCGAGGTTTCTGACGTGCGAGTAGAGACTCGCGTCCTTCACGCCGAACCGGCGGGCCAGCGCGGAGAGCGTGACCTGCTCGAAGCCCGCCTCGTCCGCGAGTTCGGCCGCCGCCTCCACCAGCCGGTCGACGGTGATCCCGGCCCGGGCCATACGCCCACCTCCCTAGTCTCTCTAGTTCTCATCCTAGGACCCCTAGGTTTTGCAGGTCCAGCGATTATCGCGGGGCGTGGTCGGCGTAGGGTTGCCGGGTGCGGAAGGGGGAGCCGTGACGAACGAGGCGCGGCGGGCCGAGCGGGCGGCACGCTCGGGGATCACGGCGGGGCGACCGCTGTGGCGGCAGCGGGACTTCGGCTTCTTCTGGCTCGCCCAGACCCTGTCCGTCCTCGGTGACTCCTTCAGCCTGATCGCGCTGCCCCTGCTGGTCCTGAAGGCGACCGGCTCGGTGGCCCGGATGGGGCTGCTCACGGCCGTCGGCGGGGTCGCGATGGTGCTGGCCGCGGTCTTCGCCGGGGTGGTGGTGGACCGGGTCGACCGCCGCCGGCTGCTCATCGGCTGCGACCTGGTCCGCATGCTCCTCTACGGCCTGGTCCCGCTCGTCTGGCTCGCCGGACCGCACCTCTGGCTCCTGTACGTGGTCCTGCCCCTGTGCGAGGCCGTCGGCATGCTCTTCGCCGTCGGATACGTCACCGTCGTCCGCGGACTCGTCGACGTCACCCGGCTCACCGAGGCCAACGGGCGGGTCAACGCCACCGCGGCGGCGGCCGGGGTGCTCGGACCGCTGGGCGCTGGCCTGGTGGCCGCCTGGGCCGGACCCGCCGACGCGGTGGCCGTGGACGCGGCCAGCTACGCCGTCTCGGCGGCCCTCCTCCTCTTCGTACGGGTCCGGGAGCGCACCGGGGACGACCGCCCGGCCGAGCGCAAGGGCGTGTGGCGCGACCTGCGCACCGGGGTCGGCTACCTCGTCCGGCACCCGGTGCTGCGGTCGGTCACCGGCCTGCTCGCCGTCTTCAGCTTCCTCAGCCTCGGCATCAACGACCTGCTGATCTACCACCTCAAGCACGACCTCGGCCGGGACGACGGCACGGTCGGCACGGTCATGGCGATCGGCGCCGTCGGCACCATCGCCGGGGCGCTGCTGGTCGCCCGGCTGCGACGGAGGCTGGGCTTCGGGCCGACCTGGATCGGCGCGACCGCCCTGTGCGGTCTGGCCTTCGCCGGGCTCGGCTGGGTGCGCACGGTACCGGCCGTGGCCCTGCTGAGCGCGGTCTACCTGGCCTGTGTGGGCATGGCGGGCACCTGCTCCATGTCCCTGCGCCAGGAGATCACCCCCGAACCCCTCCTCGGCCGGGTCACCGCCGCCCACTGGACCCTGCAGTACTCACTGGCCCCGGCCGGCGCGGCGGTCCTCACCTGGGCGGCCGAGCGGTACGGCACCGCGCCCGTGGCCGCCGTCGCCGGAGCCTGCTGCACCCTGATCGCCGTCGCCGGCCTGGGCACTCCGATCCGGCATGCGGCTCCCCGAAAACAACTGTCCTAGAGGGACGGGCAACCTTCCGCGGACCGGCGGCGACCACAGGGCATGACAACCGCACCACGCACCACAAGACACCGCCGGGTCCACGCCTTCCGCAAGCCCGCGATCGGTGCCCTCGCCGCGGCGGGCCTGCTGGCCGGCGCCTGGTACGCCACCGCCGGCGCCGCGACGACCCCGGACCTCAAGGTCACCTCCACGGCGGTCGCCCTCAGCGCCAAGTACCCCTATCTCTCGGCGGGTTACAACAACACCCGGGAGTGGAACCGCACCGCCACCGCGGTCGCCCCCGACGGCACGATCCGGGTCGCCTGGCCCGCCGCCGACGGCGTCCATGTCACCCCGCTCACGGCGGCCGGCAAGCGGTCCGGCGCCGACACCGTCGTCAAGGGCGCCAAGGAGGTCGGCGGCCTGGTCGCCCACACCAACGGGTTCGCCCTGCTCACCCGGGTCGCCGACACCAACAAGTGGAAGGACACGGCGGCCGCGATCATCCGCTACACCGGCAACAGGCAGACCTGGTCCGTCAAGCTCACCGGCACCGCCTCGCACGACACCTCCCCCACCCTCGACGGCCAACTCACCTGGAACGGCTCCAAGTACGGCGCCTACTTCGTGGTGCACGGCGCGGGCGGCTTCGCCGACGGGCACTACGGCGACAAGCTGTCCTACGTCAGCGCCAAGGGCAAGAAGCTGAGCGGCGGCTGGAGTTGGGGCTGCAGCCACAACGAGGGCATAGCACTGCACGCCGAGACCTCCGGCGCCTTCACCTCCCTCTGCTTCGACGACTGGCGCTCGGGCCTGTTCGTCTCCACCGGCATCGGCGCCCCGGACGTGGCCCCGGTGGTCCAGCGGGAGCAGTGCTGGGCGGGGTACTGCGGTGGTACCTTCCCCAGCCGCACCGGCGACCTCGTCAAGTCGTCCACCGGCCGGTACGCGACCGCGTTCGCCTCCCGGGGCGCGGCCTCCGCGAAGAAGAACCCGGACGACAGCAGCGGGCGGGGCTGGACGGTCACCCCGAAGACCGCCACCCACCAGGTCGCCGTCGCCTTCCTGAAGAACCGCAACTCCGGCCCCGGCAAGGCGATCTACCTCACCGGCGCCAAGACCGTGGAGAACGTCGACGTCCACCTCGCCCCCTACGGCAAGGACAAGCTCCTGCTCTCCTGGGAGTCCCTGAAGAACGCCAAGTGCTCGGCCGGCACCTGCACCGGCACCTTCACGGGCACGCATCTGCGGCTGATCAACTGGAGCGGCACGTTCGTCAGCGCGGACAAGGTGGTGAGCGCCCGGATCACCGGTGACATCGCGGTCCTCAAGGACGGCTCCCTCACCTGGGCCTACGCGCCGGTCACGCCGAGCTACGGCACCCCGCTCACGGGGGCGTCCCCGACCACGAAGACCCTCCGGATCGCCCGCCTCACGCCGTGACGCGTGCCGCCGTGGCCAGTGCCTCCGCGATCCGGCGCACGACCCGTTCGGGCAGCGCCGGATCGCGGGCGGCGTCCTCGGCGGTGCCGGGCCTCCGCGACAGCCGCGTCAGCGGCCGTACCGGCGGCCACGGGCGGACCGTTGCGGCCTGCCGCACACGCGTCTCTCCACGCCGTGACCGCCATGGTGCCCTAGGCGGCTCAGTCCCGCGCGGCTTCCTCCACCACCACACCGGCGCCCTGCCACCGGACCCGCACACCAGGACCCCCGTGCCACCGAACGGTCAACTCCCCTTCTCCTTCGGCACACACCGTCACCGTCTCCCCCAGCGGTACCGCGTCCACCGCACCCGTGAGCCGGCTCAGCGCCACGAACAGGGTCGGCCCCTCTCCCGTGGCGCCGGTGAGCGTGTCGTCGAGGCCCACGGCGGGCAGCAGTTCGGCCCGCAGGCCCTCCCGGGCGGCCCACCCGGTCACCCGTACCGACGTCCCGGGCTCGGCGCCCGCCACGAGGAAGGCCCGCACCTCCACGGCCCCGTGCGCGAGGACGACCGCGGTCACCCGGGCGGCGCCCGCACCGGCCGTGTGCCGCGAGGCCGCCCAGCCCTCCCCCACGCCCAGCGGCTCGATCCCGGTCCGGCCCGGATCACCGCCGACGATCACACTGTTGTCGTACGACGCCGAGGGCCGCGTCACGGTCGAGTAGCCGAGCCGGGTGTAGTACGGGTCGTAACGGACGTCCTCGCTGCCGTGGTTGTGCAGCCGGACCACGCCGTCCGCACGGGTGGACTGGAGCAGCCAGTTGGCGGGGGCGATCGGCGTGACCGCGTCCGTGCGCTCCGCCGGGCCCGGTTCCTCCGTCGCCGTCCACACGTCGTGGTCCGCGGGGAGCAGCAGGCCGAGGAAGCCCTTGCTCGCCCAGTAGGGGGAGGCGGGGCCCGAATAGCCTTGCAGGACCGCGGAGTCGGGGCCGTGCCAGCCGAGGGTCAGCAGGCCGTGTCCGTCGACCGCGCCCCGGTCGAGGAAGTACTTCAGGGCGCCGGATGCCAGCCGCCGGGTCTCGCCGGGGGCGAGGGGGGTGCGGCCGGTGAGCGCGCCGAGCCAGAGGGGGGCCGTGGTCGCGAAGCGGTAGGTCAGGGAGCGGCCCTGGTGCAGCGGAGCGCCGTCGCCGCCGAACAGGCGGGCGTAGTCGGCGAGATGGCGTTCCAGGCGGCCGCCGTAGAGGTCCAGCAGCTCCGTGTCGTCGGCGAGCCAGGCGTGCAGCACCGGGTAGAGGTGCATCGCCCAGCCGTTGTAGTAGTCGAACTTGCGGCCGTCGCCGTCGGTGTACCAGCCGTCGCCGACGTACCAGTCCTCGACGCGGGCCAGGCCGCGGTCGACCGCCTTGTTGGCGGCCTCCGGCTCGTGGCCGATCTCGGCGAGGAAGCCGCCGACCGTGACCGGGAACAACTCCCAGTTGCAGGGCCAGGGTTCGGCGGTGAGCGCGTCGCCGAGCCAGGCCGCGGCGCGCTGGCGTACGGCGTCGTCGAGCCGGTCCCAGAGCAGCGGGCGGGTCAGGCGCAGGGCGAGGGCGATCGAGGCGGCCTCGACGAGCGGCTGGCTTCGGTCCCCGATACGCGGCCAGACGCCCGACACCCCGGCGGCGAGGCCGTCCGCGTAGCGCTGGAGCGCGGTCTCGTCGCGGCGGAAGGCGGCGAGGAGCAGGGTGCGGGCGTAGCCCTCCAGGCCGTCGGAGAGCCGGCCGGACCAGCTCTCGTGGTCGCCGGGGAGGTGGTAGAGGGCGCGGTCCTCGGTGGCGTACGGCTCCACGGCGGCGAGCAGGGAGTCGGCCGCGGCCTCCCAGTGGGCCCGGGTGTAGCCGGTGACCGGGCTGGGACGGCGGTCCTCGGGAGGCAGCTGCATCGGTGCTCTTTCTCGCTCGAACCAGAACTCGAACCGAACCTCGTACCGGTTGAACCTGGGGCGCCCCGGTTCCGGTCGGGACGCCCCAGGGGCTCAGCGCGCCCGCACGGTGCCCCGGGGCACCAGGTGCTGGGCGAGCAGTTCGTCACGCACCAGGCCCGCGTAGACGGTGGCGCCGTACGCGGAGGTGTGCGTGTTGTCCTTCTTCTCGTTGTACAGGTACAGCGCCTTGGAGCCCTCCACGCCGAGGGACTCGACCAGCGCCTTGGTCTTCGCCGTGAGGTCGATCAGCGGAACGTCCTCGGCGGCGGCGACCGAGCGGATCACCTCAGGATGATTGACGCCGAGCCCGTTGACCAGAAGGGCGATGTCATTGTTCAGCGTGCCGTCGGAGTTGAACCAGCGGCGCACGATCGGCGTGACCAGCACCGGCCGCCCGCCCTTCTCTCGTACGCCCGCCACGAGGGTCTCCAGATTCGCCCGGTAGGTGGCCTCGTCCGTGGTCTTGTCGTTGTGCGCCAGCTGGATGAGGACCAGGTCGCCCGGGTGGATCAACGGCTGGACAGTACCCCAGAGCTGGGGGTTCTGGAGGTAGGTCACCGTACTTTCGCCGGAGTCGGCGTAGTTGGCGACGGCGACGCCCTTGCGCAGGAACTGCGGGAGCTGCTGGCCCCAGCCGGAGTAGGGGTCGGCGGGCTGGTCGCAGACGGTGGAGTCGCCGACGAGGAAGAGCCGGCGGGTGTGCCGGGCGGCAGGGGTGACCCTGATGCCGGCGAGGGCGGGGGACGGGCCGCCGACCGCCAGGTCGAGGCCGGGGGTTCCGTCGGGGCCGGTCGGCTCGCCCTCGGGGGTGCGGACGTTCACGGTGAAGGAGCGGGTGATCCGCTGCCCCGCCGCGGTGGCCGTCTCCGCGAGCAGCGAGCGCCGGGTCTCCCCGCCGATGCTCGTGACCGCCGCGCTGTCGCCGCCGAGCCGGACCGTCACGTCGTAGTTCCCCGGCGGGACGTCGAAGTGGCAGGCGGTGGCGGTGCAGTTCTCGATGCCCAGGGGCGGCTGCCGGTCGTGGGCGTGGGCGGCGGGAGCGGCCGTCAGGCAGGTGCCGAGGACGACCGCCGCGAGCGCGGCGACACGTACTGGGTTGAAACGTCTCACCCGGGACTCCTCCGTCGTGGCGACATGGCCTGGCGAGGACCGTACCCGCACCCGCAAGCGCTTTCTAGACCTTGGACCGGTTTCACAAGATTGCCAACTCCATGCGACCGAAAGCCCTTTCGCGAAATCGATTCAACTGTCACCCTCACAGTCACCCGCACCCCCGCCCCACCGAAGGAGGCACCCCCATGTCCGGAATCAACGGGAGACCGCTCGGACGCCGCACCTTCGTCCTCGGCAGCGCGGCCGCAGCCGGTGGCGCGGCCCTCGCCGGACCGCTCGCCGAGAGCGCGTCGGCCGCGAGCTTCGGCTGGTCGGACGACGGCTCCAACTACGTCGTGGACACCGGCGCCAGCCTGGTCTTCAAGGTCAGCAAGACCAATGGCGACCTGACCTCGCTGGTCTACAAGGGCACCGAGTACCAGGGCTACGGCGGCAAGAACTCGCACGTCGAGTCGGGCCTCGGCACCTCCACGGTGACCATCGCCCAGTCCGGCACCACGATCCTGATCTCGGTGACGTACGGCACGCTGAAGCACTACTACGCGGCCCGCAGCGGCGAGAACAACGTCTACCTGTGGACCAACAAGGCCGACTCGTCCGTCACCGCCACCCGGTACATCGTGCGCGTCAAGGCCGGCCTGTTCCTCAACGACGAGCCGGACTCGTACACCTACGCGCCCACCGTCATCGAGTCCGCCGACGTCTTCGAGAAGTCCGACGGCCAGACCCGCGCCAAGCACTACTCGAAGCTGCGGGTGATGGACTACAACTACGTCGGCTGGACGACCGGCAGCGTCGGCCTGTGGGTCGTGCGCAGCAACCACGAGAAGGCCTCCGGCGGCCCGTTCTACCGCTCGCTGCTGCGCCATCAGAGCGCCGACGGCGGCGGCCTGTACGAGATCCTCTACTACGGCGAGAACCAGACCGAGTCCGAGCGCTACGGCCTCCAGGGCCCGTACGTCATCGCCCTCACCGACGGCGGCGCGCCCTCCTCCTCGCTGTACGCGGGCACCCTCACCACCTCCTGGGCGGACTCGCTCGGCATCTCCGGGTACGTCTCCACGAGCGGCCGGGGACGGGTCGCGGGCGTCGGCATCTCCGGGCGGGACACGGCGTACGCGTACACGGTGGGGCTCGCCAACTCGGCCGCCCAGTACTGGGGTTCGGCGCGCTCCTCGGACGGCTACTTCTCGGTCGCGGGGGTGCTGCCGGGCACGTACACCCTCACCGTCTTCAAGGGCGAACTGGCCGTCTACACCGGCTCGGTGACCGTGACGGCGGGTGCCACGACCACCCTCAACACGATCGCGATCGCGTCCTCCAACGACCCGAGCAACGCCTCGGCGATCTGGCGGATCAACAACTGGGACGGCACGCCGAGCGGGTTCAAGAACGCCGACCTGATGACGTACGCGCATCCCTCGGACGTCCGGGCCGCGTCCTGGACCGGGAACGTGGTGATCGGCAGCGGCACCGAGACCTCGGCCTTCCCCTGCTACCTGTGGAAGGACGTGAACAGCGGGATCATCGTGTACTTCAAGCTGACGGCCGCGCAGGCCGCCGCCGCGCACACGCTCAGGATCGGGGTGACGACGGCCTACGCGAACGGCCGGCCGCAGGTCGTCGTCAACGACGCCTGGACCTCCGCCGTGCCCTCGCCGCCCACCCAGCCGAGCACCCGGTCGCTGACCGTGGGCTCCTACCGGGGCAACAACAACACGTTCACCTACAGCGTCCCGGCGTCCGCCTGGCTGACGGACACCAGCGCCTACAACACGCTGAAGATCTACGTGGCGAGCGGTTCGGGGACGACGTCCTTCCTCAGCGCCGGCACCTCGATCGACGCGATCGACCTGCTGGCCTGAGACCCGGCAACCCTCCGGTGCCGGGCGGCGACTTGGAGGCATGACCGCTTCCCACGAGCAGCAGCCCCCCACCCCCGCCCGGCGCCGCACCGCTGCGCTCGCCGCCGGCACCGCGGCGGCCCTCGGGCTCGCCGCGGTGTCCCTGGCCGGGCCCGCCAGCGCCGCGTCCACCCTCACCGTCGCCAAGGACGGCTCAGGGATGTACACCACCGTCCAGGCGGCGGTGAACGCGGCCGCCGCCGGTGACACGGTCTCCATCGCGAAGGGCACGTACCAGGAGATCGTCAACGTCCCGGTGGCCAAGACCGGGCTGACCCTGAAGGGCGCCACCGGCAACGCCGAGGACGTCGTCATCACCTTCGACCGGGCCGCCGGTTACACCGACGCGAGCGGCAACAAGTTCGGCACGCTGGGCAGTTCGGTGGCGACCTTCTCCGCGAACAACCTCACCGTGACCGGGCTGACCGTCCGGAACACGTTCGACAAGGACGCCCACCCGGAGATCACCGACACCCAGGCCGTCGCCGTGACCGCGCAGGGCGACCGGCAGACCTTCCGCAACGACCGGTTCGTCAGCCGCCAGGACACCGTGCTGAACTGGGCGCCGTCCGCCACCGGCCAGTACCGCCAGTACATCTATTCGTCCTTCGTCACCGGGGACGTGGACTTCGTCTTCGGCAACGCGACCGCCGTCTACGACCGCGTGAACATCCAGCTGCGCGACTCGGGTGCGGCCGCGGGCGGCCTGAACGGTTTCCTCTCCGCGCCCAACACCAGCTCCGCGAAGACGTACGGGATCCTGGTCACCGGCAGCACCGTCAGCAGCTCCGCGGCGGCGAACACCTACTACCTGGGCCGCCCCTGGCACCCGACGTCCGACGCGGTCGGCCAGCTGGTGATCCGGCAGACCTCCCTGCCGGCGGCCGTGAAGACCGCCGGACCGTGGACCGACATGAGCGGCTACTCCTGGAAGAACGCCCGGTTCTTCGAGTACCGGAACACCGGGGCCGGTGCCGCCGTGAACTCCGACCGCCCGCAGCTCACCGACTCCCAGGCCGCGAACTACACGGCCCAGAAGTACCTGGCGGGCACGGACGGCTGGAATCCCGTCGGCTGACCGGTGACCGACCGCTCCTCAGCTGCCGCGCGTCCACTGCTGGTTGGTGCCGCTGTTGCAGGTGTACGTGATGATGGCGGCCGAGTTGGCGGTGGACGCCCCGTTCACGTCCAGGCACTCACCGGTCGTCCGGGCCTTGATGTTGACGTAGGAGCCGGAGGTGACCACCGACCACTGCTGGGTGGTGGCGCCGGTGCAGTCCTCCTGGGTGACGTCGGTGGAGTTCTCCTGGAGGCAGAGCGAGCTGCCGCGGCCCATCAGCTCGTAGTAGCCGGTGCCGAGGTCCTTGAACCACCACTTCTGGTTGGTGCCGCTGTTGCAGGTGTACTGACTGATCGCGATGCCTTCCCAGAGGGACTGGTTGGGGACGTCGGCGCACTTGCTGCTGTGCCGGGCGATCAGGGTGTTGTACGTGGCGCTGGTGCCGCTGACCGTGCCGGCGGCGGTGTCGACGGAGACCTCCGGGTACCAGGACATCGACATCGAGGTGTCGGTCGGGAAGGTCAACGGCAGCCACACGTAACGGGAGTCGTTGACGGTGCCGCCGAAGGAGTTGCCCCAACGGTCGCCCATGTAGAGGTACGAGGTGCCCGAAGTGCCGCTGACCGGCAGGACGTAGGCGGTCTGGGAGTTGTACGCCGTGGAGTCGCCGACGTTGCTCCAGGAGGTCCAGGGGCCGGAGAGCGAGGTCGCGGTGGCGTACTCCTGCTGGTTGGCGCTCCAGCCGGTGGCGCCCGAGGTCAGCATGAAGTAGACGCCGTTGCGCTTGAAGAGGGCCGGGGCCTCGCGGTGCCCGCCCGCCCACGGGTTGGCGACCAGGCTGTCGATCGCGGTGTAGTCGGAGGTGAGCTTGTAGATGTGAAGGTCGTAGTTCTCGTTGGCCGCCGAGACCATGTAGGCGGTGCCGTCCGTGTCGACGAAGGTCGTGATGTCCCGGGACATGTACTGGCCGAGCGGCTGGAAGCTGCCCTGGTAGGTGTAGTTCCCGTCGACGGTGTCGGAGACGGCGACGGCGGCCTTGGCCTCGCTGTAGTCGACGCCGTTCTCCTTGTGCATCCACATCACGAACTTGCCGGTGGAGGCGTTGTAGATGACCTTCGGGCGCTCGATGTAGGCGGTGGACAGCTCGGAGGCGGAGGACTGGGTGAGGACGTGGTTGCGGAACTCCCAGGTCTTCAGGTCGGTGGAGCGGTAGGCGTCCACGTACTTGAAGGTGTTGTCGGAGTTGCGGTCCTCGCCGAACCAGTAGTAGTAGGAGCCGACCTTGATGACCCCGCCGCCGTGGGCGTGCACGATGTTCCCCGAGGTGTCGGTGAACTGGGTGCCGTTGGTGACGGTCTGGGAGGCGGCCGCGGCGGGCCCCGCGGTGGCCAGGGCGCCGACCACCGCCAGACAGAGGGCCAGCAGGACCGCGTACGCACGTCTCATCTCACACGCTCCTTGGGGGGAAAGGACTGTCGTTCGGGATTCCGAACGACAGGTGGTATGACGAACGTTGTGATCGCCGAAAAGGTAAGGGTGTGTTACCCGTGGGTCAACGGGTCTGACGAGACATGAGGGAAAGCGATTTCCAGGAGATCGCCGCCGGGGCCTGTTTTTCTGTTATCGAGGACCACCCGTCCCCGTCTCCCCTCACGTGCGCACCCCTCTCCACACCACCGCAGCGGTCGCCGGCGCCCTCGCCGCGCTGCTGGCCTCCGCTCCCCCGGCCCTCGCCGCCGGTCCCCGGGACATCACCGCAGACGTGCTGGCCGGCCGGGACGTCACCCTCACCGGCGACACCGTCGTCGTCGTACCGTCCGGCATCACGACCTACGACGGCGTCCTGCGCGGCGAGGGCACGCTCACCGTGCGGGGCGGCGGCACCCTGATCCTCACCAAGGACGGCGACTTCACCCTGCCGAAGGCACGGCAACGGCAGATCGTCCGCACCCAGGGCGGCAACCACCCGTATACGACCGTCACCCGCCCCGACCCGCCCGCGATCACCGTCGAGCGCGGTACGACCCTCCAGTACGGCACCGGCGGCGGCACCGGACTGCTCGGCCACTTCCCGTACGACACGCCCGGCTACCAGCTGAACCAGCTCAACATCCGCGTCGACGGCACGCTGCGGCTCTCCCTGACCCGCACCTTCAACATCGGCACGATCAGCGGCTCCGGCCTGGTCACCCAGCCCCGCGGCATGTGGGGCACCCTGGACCTGGCGGGCACCCACCCCTTCTCCGGGGTCATCGACAACGGCACCGGGATGGCGGTCGGCCGCCCCGAGTACCCGGTCGCGCTGCCCGCCGCCCGCGCGATCCTCAACCAGGGCTCCTGGATCATCGACACCCCGCTGTACCAGACGGTCACCCTGCGCCAGAACTTCTACCAGCGGGAGTACGGCAGCGACGTCAACGTCCACTCGCGGCCCGGCAGCAAGGTGGTCCTCACCGGGCAGTACAGCTACAGCGACCGGGGCGGCGACACCGACCCGTCGCTCAGCGACCCCTCGCTCAACTGGAAGGCGATTCCCCACCAGTTGAACAAGCGCGGCACCAACATCGAGGGCGCCGACGTGCACTGGGGCGACGGCACCACCCACCGCGTCTTCATGCCGGGCACGAAGGACACCGTCTACATCAACCTGCACGCCGCGAGCGGCCGGCGGTCCCGGCTCACCTTCGACTACGACGGCCCGGTGACGCTGGGCGCCCCGATCGGCGGCGGCCGCTACCACGACACGCTCGCCGCGCCCGGCGCCGGGGACATCGTCGTCGCGGGGACCCGCGGGAACGACGTGACCTTCGCGGCCGCCCAGGACTACGACGGCTCGACGACGGTCGAGAAGGGCGCCGTGCTCCGGCTGGGCTCGGGCGCGCGGGGCGGCGACGGCTCCCTGCTGACCGGCACGCCGGCCCGCCGGATCGTGAACGACGGCACGCTGTACGTCCGCAACACGTCGACCCCCGTGACCCTGTCCCACCTCGGCGGCTCCGGGGCACTGGTCCAGTCGGGCCCGGCGCGGACCACGCTCACCGGAAGCTCGGTCGCGTACACGGGAACGACGACCGTCACCGGCGGCACCCTGGCCCTGCGCTCCGGAGCGACGCTCGCCCACAGCAAGGCGATCCGGCTCGCCTCGGCGGGCGCGAGGCTGGACGTGGGCACGGCGGGCCTCCGGGTCGCCACCAGCCTCTCGGGCAAGGGCACGGTGCGGGGCGCGGTGACCAACGACAGCCTGGTGGCGAGCGGGTTGACCGTGCGGGGGGACTACACCCAGCACCGGCGCGGCGAACTGGTGCTGCGGAAGGCGCCGTTGAAGGTGACCGGCCGCCTCGCCCTGGCCGGCGCCCTCGACCTGTCCGACGCCGGCACGGCCCCGGCCCGCCGCATCACGGTGATCGACCACACCGGCTCGGCCCGCACCACCGGCGCCTTCGACGGCCTGCCCGAGGGCACCGAGGTGAAACTGGCCGACACCGTCTACCGGATCACCTACCGGGGCGGCGACGGCAACGACGTCGTCCTGAACGCGCGGCCGGCCAAGGCCACCACGAAGAGCGACGACCTCGCCGGCTCCCCCGCCACCGCTCCGCCGACCGTGACCACCCGCTCCGCCGCCGACTCCTCCGCGGCCTTCGGCTGGTGGCCGTACGCCCTCGCCCTCGGCCTCCTCGGCGGCCTGATGGTCCCGGCGGGCCTGCGCACCCAGAAGAAGGGGCGGCGCAGGGGCGGACGGCACGCGGGATGATGACGCCGGACCCGGCGCACACCTCCGAGGAAGGCGGCTCGACATGGCCTACGGATATATCGGCTCGATGAGGACCCGGCCCGGCAGACGCGACGACGTGGTCGCGATCCTGCTCTCCGCGGCCGGGAACCTCCGCGCACTCGGCTGCCGCAGCTACGTGGTGGGCCTGGCCGCCGACAATCCGGACACGATCGTGGTCACCGAGGTCTGGGAGTCGAAGGAACACCACGACGCGTCGCTGCGGCTGCCCGACGCCAAGGAGGCGATCGCGGCCGCCATGCCCCTGCTGACCGGCGAGTTCACGAGCCGCGAACTGACCGTCGCGGGTGGCTTGGGCGCCGACGGCTGACGGATCACGGCGGCAGTCGGCGGGTGGTTGAGCGGGGGATTCAGCGGGTGGGGCGGTGCGGGGTTCCGGGCGTGTCCTGGGCCGGTTCGTCGGTGATCTTCGCCGTGCCGCCCACGCTGATCTCCGGGCCGTCCGATCCGGAACGTACGACCGCCGTGATCGTCGCCGGGATGCCGAGCGCGTCGCCCATGTCGGCGGTGACTCCGGGGAGTCCCTCGCGGGCCAGGTGGGCGGCGAGGCAGGCCGTGCTGTTGGCGTTGGCGATGTCCTCGGGGACGCCGATCGACGGGGCGAACATCCGGGCCGCGACGCGGCCGTCCGGTGCGGGGGCGGAGTAGAGGTAGCAGCCGAGCAGGGCCCGCCGGTCGCAGGCGGCACGCAGGCGGTCCGGGTCCGGGGTCAGCGCGGCGAGGGCGGACCGGGTAGGCAGCGGGAGCAGCAGGCGGTGGCGTCCGAGCGAGGCGATGACGGCCCCGGGGGTGTCGGCGGCGAGGCCCAGCGCGGCCAGGACGTCCTCGTGTTCGCCGTCGCGGGGCGCGCGCAGGGCGACCGGTCCCGGGACGAACCAGGCCTCCAGCCCGCCGTTCGGGTGGCGGACCGCCCGGCCCCGGAGTGCGCCCGCCCGGGTCCGCAGGGTGACCTCGCGGGTGCCGGTGCGGTCGGCCAGGACGGCCAGCGCGGCGACCGTCCCGTGGCCGCAGCCGGGGAGTTCGCCCTCGCCGGTGAAGAAGCGCAGGGAGATCTCGGCGGTGCCCGCGTCGGCCGAGGCCGGGCGGGTCGAGAGGAACACGGCGTGCGAGGTGCCGGCCCGGACGGGTACCTCGCGGCGCTGTTCGTCGGTGAGGGGGCCGTCGTCCAGGACCGCGGTGGGGCTGCCACCGCGGCCGTCGCGCAGACAGGCCCGGACGAGGGTGACGTTCACGGCGGCGAGCGTAGTCGACTAGCGTCATGTCATGACCAGCAACAGCTTCCCCAGCCTCGCCGACGCCCTCGCGGCCGGGACGGTCGTCCTCGACGGCGGCATGTCCAACCAGCTGGCGTCCGCCGGGCACGACCTGAGCGACGAGCTGTGGTCGGCACGGCTGCTGGCCGACCGGCCCGACGCGGTCGCCGACGCGCATCTCGCGTACTTCAGGGCGGGCGCGGACGTCGCGATCACCGCGAGCTACCAGGCCACGTTCGAGGGCTTCGCCCAGCGCGGGATCGGACCCGGGGAGGCGGCCCGGCTGCTCGCGGTGAGCGTGGAGCTGGGGCGGGACGCGGTGCGGCGGGCGCGGGACGAGGGGATCGTACGGCCGTTGTGGGTGGCCGCGTCGGTCGGGCCGTACGGGGCGATGCTCGCGGACGGCTCCGAGTACCGGGGGCGGTACGGGGTGAGCGTCGACGCGCTGGAGCGGTTCCACCGGCCGCGGATCGAGGTGCTGGCCGGGGCGGGTCCCGACGTGCTCGCGCTGGAGACCGTGCCCGACGCGGACGAGGCGGCGGCGCTGCTGCGGGCGGTGCGGGGGCTGGGGGTGCCGGCCTGGCTGTCGTACAGCGTGGCGGGCGGGCGGACCCGGGCGGGGCAGCCCCTGGAGGAGGCGTTCGCCCTGGCCGCCGACGTGGACGAGGTGATCGCCGTGGGCGTGAACTGCTGTGCGCCGCAGGACGTGGAGTCCGCGGTGGAGACGGCGGCGCGGGTGACCGGGAAGCCGGTGGTCGTCTATCCCAACAGCGGTGAGGTGTGGGACGCGGAGGTCCGGGCGTGGACGGGGCGGTCGACGTTCACGGCGGAGCAGGTCGCCGGGTGGCGGAAGGCGGGGGCCCGGTTGATCGGGGGGTGCTGTCGGGTGGGGCCGGAGGGGATTGCCGGGATCGCGCGGGTGGTGTGAGGTCGCCTGTTCGCCGTGGGGGTTCTGTGCGTGGGCGACTGACTGTCGTCTTGGGTTGCTCGCGCAGTTCCCCGCGCCCCTTTCGGGGCGCTAGTGTCCCGTTGGGAACCGGTTGGCGGGGGTGGGGTTGACCAGGAAGAGCGGCGAAGCCGGGCGGAGCACCATCCGTGATGTCGCCGCCCGTGCCGGGGTGTCCGCGTCCACCGTGTCGCGGGTGCTGGCCGGTGACTACCCCGTCAGTGCCGCCACGCGGACGCGCGTCCTGCGGGCCGTGCGGGAGCTGGACTACGTGGCCGACGCGCGGGCGAAGGCGGTGGCCGGGGCCGGGACGCCGACGCTCGCCTTCGTGCTGGAGGACATCACCGGCCCCTCGTTCGCGCACATGGCGCACGGGGTGGAGCGGGAGGCGGCTCGGCTGGGGCATCTGAGTCTGGTGTGCAGCACGGACGGTGATGTGCGGCGTGAGCTGGAGTTCATCGAGATGATGCGGGCGCAGCGGGCCGCGGCCGTGATCCTGGTCGGCGGGGCGGCGGACACGCCCGAGTACCGGGAGCGGACCCGGCGCATCGCGGACTCGCTGGCCTCGGCGGGGTCCCGGCTGGTGCTGTGCGGGCGGCCGCCGCTCGGGCCCGGCGCGCCGGTGACGGTCATCGAGTACGACAACGAGGGCGGGGCCTACGCCCTGGTCTCCCATGTGCTCGCGCAGGGCCATCGGCGGGTGCTGTTCCTGGGCGGGAAGCCGGACCACACGACGGCGCTGGGGCGGGAGCGGGGATACGCGGCCGCACACCGGGCCAGGGGGCTGGAGCCCGACCCCGCGCTGCTGCTGCACGGGGACTTCACCCGGGACTCGGGGCACCGCCTGATGCGGCAGGCGCTCGCTCGGGAGCTGGAGTTCAGCGCCGTGGTCGCCGCCACCGACATGGTCGCGGCGGGGGCGCTGACCGCGCTGCACGAGGCCGGGCTGGCGGTGCCGGGGGACGTGTCGCTGGCCGGGTACGACGACATTCCGTTCGCCCGTGATCTGCACCCGGCCCTGACCACCGTGCACGTGCCCTACGAGGAGCTGGGGCGGCTCGCCGTGCGCACCGCGCTCGGGCACGGCGGGGAGTCGGCCGACGAGCACCTGCTGCTAGGGACGCATGTCGTCGTACGGGACTCGGTGGCGGCGCACGGCGGCCATTGAACGGCGCAACCGGCGTACGGCGAGGGCGAGTTCGGCCGACCGGTCGGGGTGGGGCGGCCGGGGCTCCGCGGCCGTCCAGAGCGCGAGGTCGGTGTCCCGGAGGCCGGGTACCGTGCGGGGCTCGCCGTCGCCGATGACACGGACCGGGTGGGTGTCGTCCCAGGGCCGCCAGCCGGGGTCGCCGGTCGTCGCGAAGCGGACCCACGCGCCGTGCATGGCGTCGGCCAGGTCCTGCGGGGCGTCCTCGCCGGCCAGCCGGGCGGAGTCGGGCCGGTCCCCGGTGTCGAAGACGAAGCCCAGCTCCAGGGCGTGGCAGGCGCCGAGACCGGGCCGGCCGGAGGGCCAGGCGAACTCGTAGAGGTACGACGAGCCGGGGCGGGCCTCGGCCAGGCGGCGCAGCGGCAGGCGGAGCAGGTGGTCGGTGACCATCTGGCCGACGATCTCGGCGGGTCCCGCCTCCGGGTACCGGGCGCGGTAGCCGCGCGGCACCTCGTGGCCGACGTGGCAGCGGGCCATGGCACCGGCGAAGGCGACCGGGCCGAGCCGGTCGACGTGGTCGTGGAGACCGCCGGGGACCAGCCAGAGCCGGTACTCGTCGCGGGTCCAGCCCATGAGGAGGTCGACACCCCTGGCCGCCTCGCCGTCGAGGAGGGCTGCCATCGGGTCGCGCGGGACGAGGTCGCCGTCGACGACGATGCCGAAGGCGGGGCCGCCGAGCACCGGGCTGCTCAGCCGGCCCACCTCGGCCTGGGTGCGCAGCAGCAGTTCACGGTCGGCCTCGGCGAACGCCTGGGCGGTCGCGGGGATCTTCAGCCGGTTCGCCATCCGGCGGACCATGCGCCGTACCTTGTCCCGCTCCGCGGCCTCGGGCGGGCCGCTCTGCAGCACGGCCCGGCGGATCAGGCCCTGGGCCTGGGGTGCGGCGAGCAGCGCGCCGGCGCTGATGGCGCCGGCGGACTGGCCGCAGAGGGTGACCCGGTCCGGGTCGCCGCCGAACGCGGCGATCGCCTCGTGGACCCAGCGCAGGGCGGCGAGTTGGTCGCGCAGGCCGGGGTTGGCCGGGGTGTCCGGGAACAGTCCGTAGCCCTCCACCCCCAGCCGGTAGTTCACCGAGACGAGGACCACCCCGTCACGCGCGAACGCGTGTCCGTCGTACACCGGTACGGCCGAGGATCCCCTGGTCAGGGCTCCGCCGTGCAGCCAGACCAGGACCGGGAGCCGGGCACCGGGGCCCGGCTCCGGGGTCCACACGTTGAGGTTGAGGCAGTCGTCACCGGGGATCACCGGGTCGGACAGGTACTGCGCGAACGCCTCCGAGTACGGCGGTTTGGGCGCCGTCGGCCCGAAGGCGCCCGCGTCCCGGACGCCGTCCCAGGGTTCGGGCGGCACGGGCGGGCGGAACCGGTGTTCCCCGAAGGGCGGGGCGGCGTACGGAATGCCGCGGAACACGGCGACGCCGTCCTCCCACCTGCCGCGCACCGCCCCGTACGGGGTGTCGGCCACAGGGTCCGTCGGGTCTGTCCGGTCTGCCGTCATCCGCCACCAGCTCCTCCCGCCGCGCGTACCGGTACGCCGGTACGACAAGAGCACCACATCCGCTCCCGGTATTCCGGCACGCACGGCGTTCGGACGGACGTTCGGGGCTACTTGGCGTACATCAGGGTGCCGAGGCCGAGCTGGTCGTAGCCGCCGCTGGTGGAGCCGTAGTCACCGCCGCCGCCCTCGGGGGCGACGAGGTCGTAGTACATGGCGGAGATGTACTTGTCGTCGAGGCCGATACGCCGGTTGTAGTGGAAGTGGAGCATCGCCCACACGGGGCGGAGCTGGCCGCGGGAGGAGTCGGAGATCACGGTCTGGGAGGACTGGGCGCAGCTCTGCCCGGTGCCCCAGGTGTAGGTGGTGTACGGCACGTCCTGGCCGAGGTTGTACTTGGCGACGTACTGGGCGGCCTTCATGAACCGCCGGTCGTCGTACGAGTACAGGTCGTCGCCCTGGTTCCAGGCCATCTCGCAGATCGCGCCCATCTGGCCCATGCCCATGACGGTGTGGCCCTGGTCGCGGCCCGACTCCTGCCACTGACCGAGGCCGTAGCCGCCGGAGTCGGTGTAGAGATACGGCACCGCGTGCGCGAGGGACCCGTTGCCCGCGCCGGACTTGAAGTACGTGACGGCCTGGTCGTACTTGGCCGCGTCGTCGGTGAGGATCCCGATGGCCATGACCGAGGCCATGTTGCACAGGTCCCAGTTGGCCCAGTAGTTGGTGATGCAGGCGTCGTTGTGGTTGGTCAGGAAGCTGTTGTTGAGCGGGTAGAAGATGTCGACCATCATCGCCTGGAACGCGGCGAGGTCGAACCCGGCGTAGCCGCGCATGAGTTCGGCGGCCTGGCAGAACTCCCAGCCGTAGATCCCGGCGGCGAGGAACCGGTCGGCGTTCCCGGTGAGCGTGGTCAGCGTGGACGACCAGGCGTTGAGGATCCTCACGGCGGTGTCGCCGTTGGCGGCGGTGCCGGCGACCTTCCAGCGCAGGGCGTTCTGGTAGGCGGCGGCGATGTCGTTGTAGAGGATGCCGTAGTTCTCGCCGGTCCCGCCGCGGATGATGGTGGCCTGCGGGTTGGGCGTCCAGGTGGACGCGGAGTGGGAGTTGGCGGTCAGCCGGTTCCAGCCGGACAGCCAGGGGTCGGTGCCGGCGGCGACCCGCACCTTGGCGCGGTTGATGTCACCGGCGTTGTGCAGCATGCCGGGGTGGGTGAAGGTGGCCGGGGCCGCGTCGGCCACCCTGGGGGCGGTGACCGTTGCGGCGACGGCGAGCGCGGCGGCGGACTTCAGGACACCGCGGCGGCTCAATCCGCTGGTGCCTGACTGGGGTGGTACGCGGCGGCTCATCGCGTGACTTCTCCTTCGGTGGGGGGAGTTCAGGTGAGTCGGACGCTCACCTCTTCGAACTGCGCGGTACCGAGGGCCTGCGGGGTGCGGGAGCACACCACCAGGCCCACGTAACAGGGGGCGTCACCGAAGGTGGGGATCGCGCCCGTGGCGAGCGCGGTCCAGGTGACGCCGTCATCGGCGGAGACGGCGGCGGCGAAGGCGGTCCCGGTGCGCTTCAGCCGCAGCAGCAGGGGCAGTTGGACGGTGGTGGTGCCGGTGAAGGCGGAGGCGCCGGCGACGGTCGGGCGCAGCATCAGCTGGGCGGTGGTGCCTCCGGTGACGACGACCCCGGCCGCCTGGTCGAAGGGCGAGAGCGACTTGGCCATCAGCAGTCCGACCCGGTCGGCGGTGGCACCGGAGCGGGAGGCCAGGCGGGCGGTGAGTTCGCAGTCGCCGGTGACCTGCCGTCGTACGAACTGGCCCGTCATGCCCTGTGAGTTGACGTTGAGGTCGACGCCCGCGCCGCGCACGGTGAAGGTGCCGTCGGCGTACGCCGCGTCGCCGGGGGTGAGGACGGCGACGACTCCGAGGGTGCCGTAGGCGCTCCGGTCGAGGATCACGTCGCCGAGGTCGCCGTTGGTCCAGGGGCCGGGCAGGGTGGGGGCGGTGATCGCCGTCGGCTCGGCGGTGGCGGCCGTGACGGCGGGCATCGGCGCGCTCGCCGCAGCCGAACGCGGGCCCCGCCCGGCGCAGTTGGTCTTGGACACGGCGTAGTGGTACGTCGTCCCGGACGCACCGCTCCCGTCCGTGTACCGGACCCGGGTGCCGAAACCGACCGCGCCCACGTCCCGGGCGAGGGTCCGGTACGGCCCCTGGGCGTCGGTGGCGCGCAGGACGGTGTAGCGGGCCGACGGGTCCGGGTCGGTCCAGGTCAGCTCGGTCCCGTCGGTGGCCGTCCCCGCCGTCAGGTCGGTGACCCTGCGGGCCGGGCGCGGTACCCGCCACACCGCGCCGCCGCCCCGGGGGACGACGCTGACGTTGTCGAAGGCGCCGGTGCCGGTCTCGGCGTAGTCCTGGTCGACGCCGAGGGAGGAGGTGAGGAGGAGCCCGGCGTATGTCACGTGTGACATGTCACATACCGCAGTGCCCACCTCGGTCCACCGCACCCCGTCCCCCGAGACCGCCCCCGCGACCCGGTCCCCCTCCCTGCTCACCCGCACCCAGTAGGGCGCCCGCAGCCGGTACCCGTCCCCGGCCCCCTCCACGTACGGGGCGGTCAGCGGGGTCGCCGACGCGGGCAGCGCGCCCAGGTCGGAGATCGGGAAGCCGGCGCCCGAGGTGATCGTCTGCTGCTGGCTCGGCGGCACCGGGGTGCTGCCGGTCGAGGAGATCCCGGCGCCGGCCGACGGCCGTACGCTCCACACCCCGCTCCAGGTCGCCAGCGGCAGCCCCTGGATCAGCATCGAGGCATGCGCGTCCGACGGGTCGAGCGAGGCCCTGAGGGTGACGCCGATCTTGGCGTACTGCGAGCTGAGCGGCCAGACGACCCGGGCGGTGACCGTGCCGTCGCCGTGCAGCGGCAGCCACACGCAGCGGTACGTGTCCGCGGTGCCGCTCGCCTCCAGCACGAACCGTTCGCCGTCGAAGCGCGCCGAGCCCGGCGTGCGGACAACACCCAGGTCCTGCGTCCGCCAGGGCTCCGGGAGCCCCGCGGTCGCCACGGCCACGGCCGAAGTTCCGCTCTCCCCCGTGGGGTTGGCGGCGAGGACCGTGTAGTAGTAGGTCCGCCCGGGCCGCGCCCGACCGTCCGTGTACGACGGCTCCGCCGCCTCGGCCAGCGGTTCATAGGGGCCGTCGGGGTGTCCGGCGCGCCGTACCTCGTAACGTGTCGCGCCGACGGACGGCAGCCAGGACACCGTCACCGTGCGTTCGGCGCCGTCGGCCGTGACGCCCGCCGGAGGGGCGGGCACGCCCGGGGCGGGGGCCGTGGCACCGGCGTAGGCGAAGGTGCCCCAGCTCGGCAGGTCGTCGTTGCTGCCCTCGACGACCCGGGTGCCGCCGGTGCCCCGGAAGACGGCGGCCCGCGTGTACGGCGTGTCCAGGCCGCGCACGCCCGCGTAGTGGGCGTAGTACATCTCGTAGATCGGGGGCAGGGTGCCGCGTGAGATCGCCGACACCGCCGTCTTGAGGTACTTGCCGGTGCGGTCGAGGTCCGGGGTGAAGGGGACGTCGCCGCCGAGGTTGTAGCGGGCCGCGTACTCGGCGCCCGCGAGGATGCGGTCGCCGTCGAAGCCCCAGAGGTCGACGCCCTGGTTCCAGGCGACCTGGGCCGCGTCGCCCATCAGGCCCACCGCGAGCTGTTCGTGGCCCTGGTCGCGGCCGGACTCCTGGCCCTGGCCGGCGTCGGTGACGATCCGGTGGCGGACGCTGCCGTTGCCCGCGCCGGCGGCGGCGAAGCGCAGGGCGTCCTCGAAGAGGGTGCGTTCCTCGCAGAACACCCCGATGGCGAGGATGGTCTGAAGGGCCGTCAGGTCCCAGTTTCCGTTGGCGTAGAGCATGTAGCCGGAGACGGCCGGATACCAGACGTCGAGGAAGGACGCCGCGCAGCGGGCGATGCCGGCGTCGCTCCAGCCGTCGTAGCCGGTGTGCCGCAGGAGTTCGGCGGCGTTGGCGAACTTGAAGCCCTGCAGGCCCGCGCCGAGCGGGCCGTCGGCGCCGGTGACGATCGTGAGCGAGGCCGACCAGGCGTCGAGGATGTCGCGGGCCTTGTCGGCGTGGGCGCGGTCGCCGGTGACGGCCCACAGGAGGGCGTTCTGGTAGGCGGCGGCCGAGTCGGCGACGGCCTGGTTCTGGAAGTTCGACGGGCCGCGGCCCCAGGAGGTGATCTGGCCGGTGTTCTGGACGGTGTACGACGCCTGGGAGCGGGCGTGGGCGGCCAGGGCGAGGTAGCCGTCGTACACGGGCGACTGCCTGCTCTCGACGGCGGATCGCATCCGGGCCAGATCGGCGGACGTGTGCAGGATGCCCGGGTGGGTGAAGGTGAAGCCCTGGGGGTCGCCGTCCGCCCTCGCCGCGGGCACGAACAGGGTGTTCGTGCCCGCGGCGAGCAGCAGCGCGCCGGAGGACTTCAGCAGGCCGCGGCGGCTGAGCGGGGTCACTGGGCGGCCGCCTCCGCCTCGGCGGTGGTGAGGAACCTCAGGTTCGTGACGTGCTCGTTGGAGAACCACTGGATGGCGTCGGTGGTGTAGTACCAGCTCGGCTTCTTCATCGAGTCGGCGATGACGACGCCGTTGATGACGAGGTTCTCGAAGGTGACGTTGTTGATGGCGTGGTCGGCGTCGTAGCCGAGGAGGAGCGAGGGGTTGGCGTGGGTGCCGGTGTAGCTGAGGTTCTTGACGTAGACGTTCTCGATGCCGCGGCCGACCGAGGTGTTGTACTTCGTGTTGTACATGACCTTCATGTAGATGACCTGGCCCCAGCGGAAGTCCTCGATCCGTACGTCCTCGATGCGGACGTTGCTGATGAGGTTGGAGTCGCCAGGGTTGAGGGCGATGCAGCCCTGGTAGTTCATCTGGGGTTCGCGGTGGTCGAGGATGTCGATGTTGCGGATGACCAGGTTGTCGATGGTCTCCGGGGCGTCGGTGTTGCCGTGCGTGCCGATGTTGACCGGGTGGGCGACGTCGGCCCACAGGGAGCAGTTCTGCACGGTGATGTTCCGGGTGTCGCCGTAGTAGTCCCAGCGGTGGGCGTAGATGGCGATGCAGTCGTCGGAGTTGCGCAGGAAGCAGCCGTCGATGAGGACGTCGCTGGAGGAGAAGACGTCGATGCCGTCGCCGTTGCCCCTGGAGCTGAAGCCGCGGACCTTCCTGATGTGCACGTTCTGGGCCTCGCCGAGGGTGGCGATGTAGCCCCCGGGGTTCATGATGATGACGTCTTCCACCCGGATGTTCCTGCTGCCCTCGCAGAGCACGCCTCCGCCCGGGCCTGCCCAGATCATGCCGTGGCCCCGGAGGGCGGCCTTCTCCACGTCCTTGAAGTAGACGGTCGCCTTGAGGACGGCGCCGCCGGCCAGGTAGACGGTCTTGCCGCTGGGGACGGTGAGGATCCCGCCGGTGACGGTCTGCACGCCGGGTCCGAAGTAGATGACGTCGGGGTCGTCGGCGGCCGGGGCGTGGTGCTCGACGCGGTTGGTGAGGACGTGCAGGCAGTCGAAGATCTCGTCGTTGATCTGGACGACCAGGTCCTTCGGCTCGTCGAGGGTGAACCGCAGGGTGTCGCCGAGGAGTTCGGGCGTGATGCCGTACGAGTCCGGTCTCACCCGGGCCTTGGTGGTACCGCCCTTGAGGTAGGTCACCTCGACCTCGACGGAGCACTGGAAGTCGAAGTACACCATCGAGGAGTTGTAGACCTTGCCGGAGCCGGTGCTGGCGTTGATCTCCTCGAACTGCGGCCGGTAGACGTCCAGCGTCTGCCAGTCGCCGTCGGGGGCGGTGCGCACCCGCACCTGGAAGCTGGTGTTGGTCGGCACGGCGGACGGGCGGGGGTAGGTGACCAGCCTGGGCGCGGTTCCGCCGCCCTCGGCGTGGGCGGCGGTGGCGGCCGGCCCGCCGGACAGGCCGGCGGCGAGCGCGGTGGCTCCGGCGGCCCGCAGGGCGGTACGGCGGGAGAAGGGCGCGTTCATCGGTGACTCCTTGCGGTGAACGGGTCGGCGGGCTGGGCTACTTGAGACCGGACGTCGACATGCCGGCGACGAAGCCGCGCTGGGCGACGAGGAAGACCAGCAGGATCGGGACGACGTACATGACGGAGGCGGCGGCCTGCAGATGGGTGACCGGCTGGCCGGCCTCGGTGACGTAGGTGGTCATGACGGCGACGGCGAGCGTGGTGCGGTCGGTGGAGAGCAGCAGTTGGGGGGCGATGTAGTCGCCCCAGGTCCAGGTGAAGGCGATCACGAAGCTCGCGGCGAGGACCGGCCAGGACTGGGGCAGGAAGATCCGCCAGAAGATCCCGGCGTAGCCGCAGCCGTCGACGATCGCGGCCTCCTCCAGTTCCCGGGGCAGTCCGGCGAAGAACTGCCGGAAGAGGAAGACGAGATAGGGGGTGGCGGCCAGGCCCCACAGCACCCAGGGCCAGTAGGTGTCGACCATGCCGAGCTTCGCGAAGATCAGGTAGGTCGGGAGCAGGGTGACCATCTGGGGCAGCATCATCGAGCCGAGCAGGATGCCGAACAGCGTCTTCTTGCCGGGCGCGGACAGCCGGGCGAAGCCGAAGCCGACCCAGGCGGAGCTCAGCGTCACGAGGGTCGCGTAGAGGGTGGCGATGATCAGGGAGTTGCGGGCGTAGCCGAGGAAGTCGATCAGACGGTAGGCGTCGGCGAAGTTGTGCCACTGGATGTGGGCGGGCAGCCAGTGGACGGGGGACGCGGCGAGTTCGGCGGGGGTCTTGAGGCCGGTGAGGACGAGCCAGCCGAAGGGGCCGAGGAAGAGGCCGGTGATCACCACCAGGACGGTGTAGAGGACGAGACGGCGGCCGTGGATGCGCGTCCGCGGACCGGGAAGGGTGGCGGTCACTTCTTCGCCTCCGGGTCGACGTTGTAGAACACCACGCCGGACGTGGTTTTGAAGATGACGGCGGTCACCAGCAGGATCAGCACGAAGAGCACCCACAGCAGCGCCGAGGCGTAGCCGTAGCGGCCGAGCGCGAAGTACTCGGCGAAGACGTGCATCATGTAGAGGTAGTTGGACTGCGGGATGGCGGTGACGCCCGCGGTGGTGCCGTCGGGGGCCAGCAGCAGCGGCATGATGGTCTGCACCGAGGCGATCACGCCGGTCACGGTCTGAAAGAGCAGGACCGGTGACAGCAGCGGCACGGTGATGCTGCGGAAGGACCGCCAGGCGCTCGCGCCGTCGATCCGGGCGGCTTCGAGGAGTTCCCGGGGGATGTCCTGGAGTCCCGCCAGGGAGATGATCATGATGTTTCCGGCGGCCCAGAGCACGGTCATCAGCAGGACGTAGCGGGCGTAGGGGTCGGAGAGCCAGTTGAGGGCGTCGAGGCCGAGGCCGGTCAGTACGCCGTTCGCGGCGCCGGAGTTCTGGTCGAAGAGCCATTTGAAGGCGAGTCCCGCGCCCACCGGGGGTACCACGGCCGGCAGGTAGAGCAGCGTCCGGAACAACCCGCGTGCCTTCAGCGGCCGGTTGACCAGGACCGCGAGACCGAGCCCGGCGACGATCGACAGCGGGACCGAGGTGGCGGCGAACAGACCGGTCCGGCCGAGCGCCTGCCAGGTGACCGAATCGCCCAGCAGCTCGCGGTAGTTGGCGAGGCCGACGAACCGCCAGCGTGGCGAGAGGCCGTCGAAGGTGGTGAGGCTGAGCCACAGGGCGTAGCCCATGGGGACGATGGTCAGCAGCAGGAAGCCGATGATCCAGGGCGCGGTGAAGAGATAGAACGCGCGGTGCCGTCGCGTGGTCATGGAGGAGCGGGGGCGCTCCGCCGGCCGTGTCCGGCCGGCCGCCGCGGCGGTCCCGCCCCGCACCGCGGGTATCTGCCCGATGCTCATCCCACCTGCTCCTTCCCGCGCTTGAGCTGCTCGTTCATGGTCGAGTTCAGGCGCCGGGCGAGGGTGTCCACGGACATCTCGCCGCGCATCGCGGCCGGGGCGGCCTGGTTGAAGAGGGCGTCGAGGGCGTCCGTCCGGGCGTACGGCGTGAAGGAGATCACCGAGAAGTGCTTCAGTTCGGCCTGCTGTACCTTCAGCACGTCTTCCTGGTAGCTCTCCTGATGAGGCATCAGGGTGCGGAGCGACTTGAGCGTGGGGATCCCCCAGCCGCCGGACGCGCGTGCCCTCGCCGGGGCCTCGCCGAAGAACCACTCGAAGACCCGCCAGGCCGCGTCCTTGTTCCTGGCCTTCCTCGGCATCCACATCCCGGTGGCGCCCTGGCAGGAGCTGATGCGCGGTCCGCCGGCGAAGACCGGGGCCGGTGCCAGCCGGGAGACGGCGGCGAGCTTCTTGTCGGTGTTGATCAGACCGCCCAGCCAGTAGCCCGAGTTGGACATCGCCATCCGGCGGGCCTGGTAGGTGGGTCCGTCCCAGCCGTTCGGGTCGGGCTGGATCAGGCTCGGGCCGGCCTTGGCCCGGCACAGCTCGATGTACCAGTCCAGTGCCTTGCGGGCCTCGGGGGCGGTGAAGTCGACCCTGGAGAAGTCGGCGCTGAACAGGCTGCCGCCGGCCGAGGCCGTGAGACCGGACAGCAGGGTGGAGGCACCGAGGCCGTTGTAGCTGCCGCCGAACACGGTCGTCTGGCCCTTGCTGGTCCGGGTCAGCCGCTTCGCCTTGTCCAGCCACTCCTCGAAGGTGACCGGTTCGGTCTCCGGCGGGGGGTCGACGCCCGCGCTGTCGAACAGGGCGGTGTCGTACCAGTACATGGAGTCCTGGGAGAAGTCCTTGGCCATGCCGTAGCGCGGGCCCTTGCCCTGGGTGCGGCCGTCGTAGCGCCACAGGTCGTTGACCGGATCGAGGTCGTCGGCCTTGAGGACGCCGCTGCCCGCGAAGTAGGGGTCGAGGTTCTCGGCCACCCCTCGTGCCGCGAGATACGGCGTGTCGACGGCGCCGACACCGCGCACCAGGTCGGGCGGGTTGCCGCTGGTCATCATCGCGATCAGCTTGGTGATGTCGTACCGCACCGTGTTGATGCGGATCCCGAGTTCCTTGTGGGCCTGCGCGAGGAGGTCGGTGCTGATGTCGTCGGCCTTGGTCATCAGGGTGACGGTCTCGCCCGGGCCGCCGACGCTTCCGGACACCGGAAGGGCACAGCCGCCGAGTGCGGCCGTGGCCGCCGCGGTGCCGCCGAGCGCGAGAAACCGGCGCCGGCTGACCGGAGCACGGGCGTGCGTCTGCATGGACTTCCCACTCTCTTCACGGAGGTGACGAGGCATCGACTGGTAAGCAACCGGTTGCTATGGGCGGTGAGGGGAGCTTCAACCCGTGGGAGGGCACCGTCAAGGGGCGTGACGAACTTTCGAAAACCCTTCGCCCGCAACCGGTTGCCCTTGCGCACCGGTTGCTGTTCACGGGCCGTTCGATCGACCGCACGTCGAAAGATTCCGACTCATACCCCTTGCTGGGAGCGGCCGAGCCGTCCTACGGTCTCGTGGAAACCGGTTTCTAAGGCACTGCCGAGCCGCCGCCCTCCTCCCGAGAGCGCCCACCTCCGAAGGAACACGGTCACATGAACTCCACCAGGTTGGTCCGCGCCGCGATCGCGGGTCTCGCGCTGACAGGTCTGCTCACCGCCTGCGGCGGATCGGGCTCCGGCTCCGACGGCTCCGACGCGGCCTCAGGACCGGTCACCCTGCCCTTCTGGGGCTGGGCGAACGGCCAGGAGGCCGTGGTGAAGGCGTTCAACACCGCCCACAAGGACGTGCAGCTGAAGTACACGAAGGTCACCGACCAGCTGACCATGCAGAAGCAGCTCACCAACGCGGTGAAGGCGGGCAACGCGCCCTGCCTGGTGCAGAACACCGCCGAGTACGTGACGAGCTGGGTCGCGCAGGGCGCCCTCGCCGACATCACGAAGTACGTCGGCACGGCCAAGGCCAGGTTCAACTCCGGCTCCTGGTCTGCCTCGCAGGTCCAGGGCAAGCTGTACGGCGTCCCCACCAGCTCCTCGCCGAACTTCACGATCTACCGCACCGACGTCTTCCAGAAGTACGGCCTCAAGGCACCGACCACCTGGGACGAGTTCATCGCCGCCGGCAAGGTGCTCAAGAAGCACGGTGTCAAGATCACCAACTACGCCGGTGAGGACCCCAGCACCCTGGAGGTCCTCGCCATGCAGGCGGGCGCCCACTGGTACGCGATCGACGGCGACTCCTGGAAGGTGGACTTCCAGGACGCGGGCACCCTCAAGGCCGCCGCCGTGATCCAGCAGATCATCGACAACGACCTCGACTCGAAGCTGTCGTTCGCCGACTACGCGGCCGTGCAGCGCAATTACGACAACGGCGGCACGGTGACCCGCCAGATCTCCACCTGGCAGATGGCCGGCATGGTGCAGAACTTCACCAAGTCCTTCGGCAAGTGGGCCCTCGCCCCCTGGCCCGCCTTCGTCGGCGAGGCCGCCAAGACCCCGGCCGGCACCAACCTCACCGGCAGCGTCAACCTCGTCACCAAGCAGTGCGCGCATCAACAGCAGGCCGCCGAGGCCGCGTTGTGGATGTCCACCGACGCCGGCGCGGTGAAGACGATGGCCAGCCCGACCACCGGCAACGGCGTGATGCCCGCGCTCGCCGACAGCAGCGCCTACGTCGACGAGGCGATCTCGCAGAAGCTGCTCGGGGCGAACTACGACCCGGCCAAGAAGGTCGTCACCGACAGCCTGGACACGGTCACCACCGACTGGACCTTCGGCCCCGACTGGACCGCCATGTTCACCGAGTTGCAGAGCGGCTGGGCGAAGGTGGTCAGCAAGCAGCAGAAGGTCACCGACCTCCTCGCCCACATGCAGCAGTGGACGGTCGCCGACCTGAAGTCCCGCGGCATCAGCGTCAAGGGCTGAGGCGGCACGGATGGTCCGCTCCCAGCGCTGGAAGGGCGCCGCCTTCACGGTGCCCTTCCAGCTAGGTTTCGTCTTCCTCTACCTCGTCCCGATCGGGTACGCCGTCCACCAGTCGCTGTACCGCTCCCAGTCCTCCGGCCTCGGTCTCGGCGGCACCACGGACCGGTTCGCCGGTCTCGCCAACTACCGCGCGGGCCTCACGGACCCGGCGTTCCTCGACTCCGTGCTCCGCGTGCTCCTCTTCGCGTGCGTACAGATCCCGGTGATGCTGCTGGTCAGCCTGCTCCTGGCGCTCTTCCTGGACGCGCTGGCGTCCCGGGCGGCGGGCCGCTTCCGGGTGCTGCTCCTTGTGCCGTACATGATCCCCGGCGTGGTCGCGGCGATCGTCTGGATCAACCTCTACAGCCCCGACGTCGGTCCCCTCACCCCCCTGGGCAAGGTCTTCGGCCTCGACTGGAACTTCTTCTCCCCGTCGATGGTGTGGCCGTCCATCGGCAACCTGCTCACCTGGCACGGCATCGGCTACAACATGGTGATCATCTACGCGGCCCTGCAGGGCGTCCCGCGCGAACTCTTCGAGGCGGCACGGCTGGACGGCGCCTCGGAACGCCGTATCGCGCTGAGCATCAAGGTGCCCTACGTCCGGGGCGCGCTGGTCCTCACCGGCATGCTGTCGATCATCCAGATGCTCCAGATCTTCAACGAGCCGGCCCTGTTCCGCAACGTCACACCCCAGACGGTGAGCGACAGCTTCACCCCGATCATGGTGATCTACAACCAGGCCTTCAACGCGGGCAACTACCACTACGCGGCGGCCCTTTCGGTCCTGCTGGCCCTGATCCTCGGCATCGCCTCCTTCCTCTTCTACCGGCTCACCGCGAAGGAGACCGACTGATGGCGCTCACCGAGGAACGCACGAGCACCCACCACGTCCGGCGCATCGGCAAGCCCGACCCCGCGGCCCGTTCACGAGGCGGCCAGCGCTTCCTCCTCGTCGGCCTGGCCCTGGCCGGCGCGTACAGCCTCTTCCCGGTCTGGTGGCTGATCGTCGCCGCGACGAAGGACCGCACCGCCCTGTACCAGAGCAACGGCCTCTGGTTCTCCGGCTGGCATCTCTGGGCCAATCTGCGCCAGCTCTTCACCTACGAGAACGGCATCTTCCTGCGCTGGACCGCCAACTCCTTCCTCTACGCCGGAGTCGGCTCCCTCGGCGGCACCCTGATCGCCCTCGCCACCGGCTACGGCCTGGCCCGCTTCCAGTTCCCCGGCCGCGACCTCGTCTTCGCCTGCGTGGTCGGCTCCTTCCTGATCCCGATCGCCCTGCTCACCCTGCCGCTGTACCTGCTGTTCTCCGAGATCGGCCTGGTGGACACCCCCTGGGCCATGCTGATCCCCTGCCTGATCAACCCGTTCAGCGTCTACCTGGCGAAGGTGTACACCGAGGCGACGGTCCCGTACGAACTCCTCGAAGCGGCCCGCATAGACGGCGCCGGCGAGCTGCGCATCTTCTTCTCGATCGTCCTGCGCATGATGACGACGGGCGGTGCGACGGTCTTCCTCCTGGCCTTCGTCAACACCTGGAACGCCTTCTTCCTGCCTCTCACGGTCCTGCGCGGCGAGGAGAACTGGACCCTCAACCTCGGCCTGTACAACTGGTCCGGCAAGCGCCTGGAATCCGGCGTCGACCTGACCAGCCTGGTCCTGACCGGCGCCCTGCTCTCCATCGTCCCGATGGCCGTCATGATGATCGCGATGCGCCGCTACTGGCGGACCGGTGTCACCCTGGGAGCCCTCAAGTGACCGTGCTCCACAACCCGGTGATCCGCGGCTTCGCCCCCGACCCCTCGCTGGTCCGCGTCGGCGACTGGTACTACCTGGCGACCAGTTCCTTCGAGTGGTTCCCGACGATCCCGATCCACCGCTCCCGCGACCTGGCCCACTGGGAGTACGCGGGCCAGGTCGAGGGCGCGGCGCCCGGCGACTCCCTCGCGGGCGTCCCCGACTCGGGCGGCATCTGGGCCCCGTCGCTCAGCTGGGACGGCGAACGCCTCTGGGTGACCTACGCGATCGTCCGCTCGGTCGGCACCCCGTACTTCGACCTGGACACCTACGTCAGTACGGCCCCGGACGTCTCCGGCCCGTGGACTCCCCCGCGCCGCGTCCCGAGCCACGGTTTCGACCCCGCCCTCTTCCACGAGAACGGCCGCCTCTGGCTCCTCAACCTCCAGAACGACCACCGCCCCGGCGGCCGCCGCTTCGCCGGCATCACCGCCACGCAGCTGGACCGGGAGACACTCACGGCCGTCGGCCCGCCCCGACTCCTGCTCCAGCACGACCGGTTGATCGAGGGCCCGAAGCTGCTGAAGCGGGACGGCTGGTACGTCCTGGTCCTCGCGGAGGGCGGAACGGGGTTCGAGCACGGGGTACGGGTGGCGCGCAGCAGAAACCTGACCGGCCCGTACGAACTCGACGAACGCCCGCTGCTCACGTCGAGGGACGACCCCGACTGGCCCTTGCAGAAGGCGGGGCACGCGGAGTTGGTCCAAACCCCGCAGGGCGACTGGTACCTGAGTCACCTGACGGCACGCCCGCTACGAACCCCGGAGGGCCCGAGGTGCCCCCTCGGCCGCGAGACCGCGATCCAGGCGGTGACCTGGGACACGGAGGGCTGGCCGAGACTCCGCCACGGAGACACCAGACCGGCGGTGACGGTCAAGGTGCCTGCCGGGCAACGCCCTGCTTCTAGGGGCGCGGGGCTGCATTCGATATGCGGCTGCCGCCGCGTGGGCGCGACCAGTCCCCACCCACCCGCAGACAACCACACACCGCCCTACTACACCCTCCGCTCCCCCATCGCCCCCTCCTGGATCGACCCCACCACCCGCCCCGGCTGGCTCCGCCTCCGCGGCCACCACGGCCCCGACTCCCTCTGGTCCCACCACCTCCTCGCCCGCCGCATCACCGAACACCGCACCGAAGCCCGGGTCACCCTCCAGGCGACCCCCACCACCTTCACCCAGGCCGCCGGCCTCCTCCTCTGGTACAACACCTCGGCCTACTACGCCCTGGACCTCACCTGGACGGAACCGGAGGGAGAGCCCCAGCACGGCCAGCAATGGGGGAGCACCGGCCGGACCGTTCTCACCCTGACCGCACGCGACGAGAACGGAACCCACCGCCTGGCCGAGACGGAAGTCGACACGGCCACCCCCCTCACCCTCGGCGTCACCATCGACCGCGCGGACGCCCGGTTCTGGCACCTCACCGGCGGCACCCGCTCCCCCGTCGGCCCGCCCCTCGACTTCTCCCGCCTCTCCGACGACCACGGCCCCCGCCTCCGTTTCACCGGCGCAATGGCCGCGATTCACGTCGTAGACCTCGTCGACGCCTCTTTCACCGCGGATTTCACGGATTTCCAAGTCATCTGCACCCCCGACTGATCCGCCCGCCTCTGTTCGAAGTTTCGAAAGTCCCGCCGCCAGTGATCCCGCGAATTCCCAGGTCTTCACGCCGTGTTGACGCGCACCTATCGTAGGAAGCGCTTACTGCACGGCTTGCGCACAGACCGCGGAAGCAGCGTTGGTCGCAACTTTCGTTACTTTCGTTGGCCCAAGGGCGGGCCGGAGAGGCGGGTTCCCCATGGTCCGTGCGGGAGGTACGAGCGTGGCGGCGGCCGGTCCGACGCTGGCGGTGGTGGCCCGCGAAGCGGGTGTCTCCGTGCCGACCGCGTCGAAGGTGGTGAACGGCCGTGAGGACGTGGCCCCCGAGACCCGCCGCCGGGTCACCGAGGCCCTGGAACGGCTCGGTTACGTCCGCAGGCCGCGTTTCGACGCGGCGAAGGCGCCCGCCCTGATCGACCTGGTCGTGCACTCCCTGGACAGCTCGTGGTCGGGCGCGGTGCTGCACGGGGTGGAGGAGGCGGCGCACGAGGCAGGCCTGGAGGTCGTCGTGTCGGCGGGGCTGACCCGGACCCGGACGGGCGGTCCGGAGCGGGGCTGGCTGGACAAGCTCACCGCGCGGGGGTCCTCCGGGGTGCTGTTCAACCTGGCCGAGCTGACCCAGGCGCAGTACGCCTGGCTGGACCACCACCGCATCCCGTACGTGCTGATCGACCCCGTCCACGAGCCCCCGGCCGGTGTGGTCTCCGTCGGGGCGGCGAACTGGCAGGGCGGGGTCACCGCGACCGAGCACCTGCTCGCCCTCGGCCATGAGCGGATCGCGGTGATCGCCGGCAACCGGCGCCGGATGTGCAGCGGTGCCCGGGTGGCCGGCTACCGCTCGGCGCTCGCCTCGGCCGGGCTGCGGCACCGCGCCGAGTACGTCCGGCACGCGGGCTTCGACGAGGGCACGGCCCGGCACCGTATGCACGAGCTGCTCGATCTGCCGGAGCCGCCGACCGCGGTGTTCGTCTGCTCGGACCGGATGGCGCTCGGGGCGTACGCGGCGCTGGCCGAACGCGGGCTGCGGGTGCCGCACGACATCAGTGTGGTCGGTTTCGACGATCTGCCCGAGGCCCGCTGGGGCACCCCGGCGCTGACGACGGTCCGCCAGCCGCTGTCCGAGATGGCGGCGACCGCGCTGCGGCTGCTGGTGCGGCTGATGCACGGGGACCGTCCGGAGGGCACCCGGACGGAGTTGTCGACGCGGCTGGTGGAACGGGCGAGCACGGCTCCGCCGCCCGCTCGTTCGGCCCTACGCGGGTGACCGCGCTTCCCTCAAGATCGTTTACCGGGCATGAAACTCACCCTGCGCACGGTGGCCGCCTGCGCGCTCGCCGCGGCCGCCCTGACGACGACGGCCCTGGGCACCGCCCACGCCACGACCCGCACCATCGCCCCGTCCCGGCAGCACGCCACGGTGGCCGCGCCGCTCGACGAGCACGACCCGAAGGAGGACGTGGAACTGGACGAGAACGGCCGCCCGGACCTGAACGAGGACTGAGCGCGCGCAGCCCCGCGCCCGTCATGGGCGCGGGGCTGTGCCGGCGGGTCGCTCAGTCGTCGTCGTCCTGGCGCGGCTCGCCGAGCAGCGCCTGGATCGCGTCCACGGCGCTGCCGTCGTGGTCGCTGCCGGCGTCGCCTCTCCCGGTCTGGACGTTCGCCGTGCGGTCCACCTCCAGGATGGAGTCCGCGTGGGAGTTGTCGATCACGGTGATCAGACTGCCGGCCGCGTGGACGGGTGCCGCGGCCGCGCCGAGGAGCGCCGCCGTGACGGCCGCGGCGGTCCGCAGCCGTGTCACACGCCCACGCCCTCGGGCTCGTCGAGCCGTTCGCGGGCGATGTTGCGCTCCAGCAGGGTCGTGGACGCCTTGACGCCGACCCCGCTCGCCGCGTCCACCTCGGGCAGCCTGCCGTCGGCGGCCTTCAGGTCGCCGAGCGCCGAGTTCATCGCCTCGTGCGCCGCGAACAGACACGGCGTGGAGTAGATCGCGACGTCGACGCCGAGGTCGTCCAGTTCGGTCAGCGAGAGCCTCGGCGACTTGCCGCCGGCGATCTGGTTGAACAGCAGCGGCTTGTCGCCGACGACCTTGCGGATGCGGCGGATCCACTCCTCGCTGCGCACCCCGTCGACGAGGATCACGTCGGCGTCGGTGGCGGCGAGCCGCTCCGCGCGGTGCAGGATGTCGTGCTCGTCGGTGGCGTCCGTACGGGCCACGACGACCAGGTCGTTGCGGGTCTCCAGGACCTTCTCCAGCTTGTCCAGATACTCCTCCAGGGGCAGTACCTGTTTGCCGTCGGCGTGCCCGCAGCGGCGCGGCCGCTTCTGGTCCTCCAGGATCACCCCGGAGGCGCCGATCCGTTCCAGGCCCTCCACGACATGGCAGGCGACCTCTGGGTCGACGTACCCGTCGTCGATGTCGACGAGCAGATGGTGGTGCGGGAACGCGCCCCGCAGCCGCTGGACGAAGGCCACCATGTCGGGCCAGGCGATGAATCCGATGTCCGGCAGGCCGTAGTACGAGGCGGCGAATCCGAAGCCGGAGACGAACATCCCGTCGTAGTGCTTGGCCGCGATCGACGCCGAGTACATGTCGTACACGCCGATCAGCGGGGTGGTTCCCGGCCCGGCGATCTGCTCGCGCAGCTTCTTCCCGTAAGTCAAGGTCCGGCTCCTCCTGTGGGTGGGTGGCGCGAAGGCACGAGCGGCCTCCGCGTCTCGACAGCCCTTTGCCAAGACAAGAGCATCTCTAGATACGCACGTGACTATCTCCGTGCGCGACCTTTACTCACCCCAATGGCCGAGCGGGTTCACCGGAGAAACGTCACTGGCCGGGCCGTGCGGCCCAGGTGATGCCCCCGTGCAGATGGGCCAGGAAGGCCGGATCCCGGTAGGCCTCCGGGGCGTGCCCGAGAGCCGTGTAGAACACCCGTCCGGCCCCCTGCTCACGGCACCAGGCCAGCGGGTGGTCGTCCCCCATGCCACCACCGTCGTACGACGACTCGTCGGCGCTCAGCAGCACCCGCGCCCGGCCGCGCGGGCTGTCGCGGAAGTCGTACCACTCGTCGGTGAAGTCCCAGACGGCGGGCAGGTGCCGGGTCGCCGGATGGCCGTCGTCCTCGACCAGCGCTTTGCCTGGCTGGTACTCCGGGTGGCGGTCGAAGCGGGCGCCGAGGAGTTCGCCGTAGTACGGCCAGTCGTACTCGGTGCAGGCCGCCGCGTGCACGCCGGCGAAGCCGCCGCCCGCCTCCACGTAGGCGGCCAGCCGCGCGCGCCCGGCCGGGGTCAGGATCTCGCCGCTGGTGGAGAGGAAGACGACGGCCGCGTATCCGTCCAGCGGCTGTTCGAGGGCGGCCGGATCCTCCGTGGCGTCGACCTCGAAATCGCCGAACTCCCGTACGGCGGCGATGCCGTCCGGGATGGAGTCGTGGCGGTAGCCGGTGGTGCGGGTGTGCAGGAGCAGTCGAAGGGCCATGACCGCATGGTCGCCCAGGGACCGCCGCGGCTCAAAGGCCGGGTGTGGGCACGCTGTTGTCGGGCACGCCGTCCCCGCCCGGGGACAGGTCGCCGCGCTGCACCGGAACGTCGTCGGTGAAGGCCGGGTCGGGCGTCGGCAGCAGGGTGTCGAGTTCGGCGGCGGTGGGGCGGTGGACCGCGCGCAGCGCCTTCTTCAGCACGGTGCCGGAGACGCCGCCCTCGCCTTCGAGCCACACCACGCAGTCCTTCTCGGTCACCTCGTACTGGTACCGGCCGGCGTAGCGCGCGTGGTCGGTGTAGAGGTGGATGACGGCACCGGTGCGGTCCGCGTAGGAGGCGGAGAAGCCTTCGTCGCCCTGGACGCCGACGGACTGCTGGGCGAGGGTGAAGCCGGCGGCCTCGGTGACGTACACCATCTTCGGGTTGATGCCCAACGCCGCTGCCTTGGAGGCGAGTTCGCCGGGATCGGCGGGCGCACCGGAGTCGCCGGCGCCTGCCTTCTGCGTTCCGCAGCCGGTGAGCAGGGCGGCGGCGAGGAGCAGGGGCGGCAGGACGCGCACGGCACGGATCATGCGCCCATCGTGCCGCACAGGCGTTCCACAGACACCGGGTTTTCCGGCCGCCGCGCCGCCTGTACGGACGCCCGCCCGTCCCTTCGCCGTCGACGGACTCACCACCGCCCGGACGGTGACCTGGGCGATCAGTCCGCCGGACCTGGACGCGGCGGTCAGGGGCGGCGGCGCGGGTGGGCGACTACGGCCCCGGCACCCCGCAGCCGATGAGCCGCCGCCGGCCTCCGGTCCGCCCGTCACCCCGCTGCTCGCGCTGGCCGCCACCGCCCCCCGCCCTGACCTCGGGGCCGGTGGCGCTCCCCTTCACCGCCGGCACCCCGAACCGAGGCGTGTCCGATTCGTTCAAGACCGGCGGCGGGCTCTCCGCCTACGGTGACGCCATGACTCCGCGATTCGCCGTGATCGGCCTCGTCACCTCCGACCTGGCCGCGTCCCTCGCCTTCTACCGCCGCCTCGGCCTGGCCTTCCCGCCCGACGCCGAGGAACAGCCGCACGTCGAGGCCGAGTTGCCCGGCGGCCTCACCCTCGCCATCGACACCGAGGAGACGATCCGCTCCTTCCACCCGGCCTGGCAGCCGCCCGCCGGCGGGGGCCGCGTGTCGCTCGCCTTCCGCTGCGGTTCGCCCGCCGAGGTGGACACCGTGTACGAGGACCTGGTCGGCGCCGGACACCACGGCGAGCTCAAGCCCTGGGACGCCTTCTGGGGCCAGCGCTACGCGACGGTGCACGACCCCGACGGCAACGGCGTCGACCTGTTCGCCCCGCTACCGAAGTAGCCCGGTCAGCGGCGCTCCCGCCAGGTCCCGCACCTCGCGGGAGAGATGGGCCTGATCCGCGTACCCGGCCCGGACGGCCGTCTCCGCGAGCGGCACCCCGGCCCTGGCGAGCGCGAGCGCCCGCTGCATCCGGAGCACCCGGGCGAGCGTCTTGGGTCCGTACCCGAAGGACACCAGGGACCGGCGGTGCAACTGCCGGGCGCCGATGCCGAGTTCGTCGGCGGTGGCCGCCACCGCACGCCCCGCGTCCAGCGCCTCGACGAGCCGTGACAGCAACGGGTCGCGGGGCACGGCCCGGTCGAGCGCGATCTGTTCGAGCGCGGCGCCGGGATCGTCGGCGCCGTCGACGCGGGCGGTCAGCCGCCGTACGGCGGAGGCCGCCCACAGGTCGCTCAACTCGACCCGCCGGTCGCGGAGTTCGTGAGCCGGGACCCCGAGGAAATCGGGCGCGGCCCCCGGCGGGAAGCGCAGGCCCGTCCACACACCCGTGCCGCCCTCCGTGACAAAGGCATGTGTGTCGGGCCCGGCGACCAGCAGCCGCCCCTCGTTCCAGAGCAGGTCCATGCACCCGTCGGGCAGCACCCGCCCCGGCCCGGCGCCGGACGGATCATTCGTCCAGACGACCGCACCGGCGAGCCGAGAAGCCCGTTCCCTGTACACACACGCCAGCGTAGACGCGCCCCGTCAGGGGCGCGGGGAACTGCGCGAGCACCCCCCACGACCGTCAGCCGCCGACGCACCCCTACCCCGCCCGATGCTCCTGCGGACTCACCCCGTACACCCTCTTGAACGCGCTCGACAGCGCGAACGCGCTCCCGTACCCGACCCGCCGCGCGATCGTCTCCAGTGTGTCGTCGGTGTCCCGCAGCGCGTCCGCCGCCAGGGCCAGCCGCCAGCCGGTCAGGTACGTCATCGGCGGCTCGCCCACCAGTTCGGTGAACCGCCGGGCCAGGGCCGCCCGCGACACGCCCGCCTTGGCCGCGAGGGCGGCGACCGTCCAGGGGTGGGCGGGGTCGTCCTGGAGCAGCCGCAGCACCCGGCCGACCACCGGGTCCGCCAGCGCCCGGTACCAGCCGGGCGCCTCCCCCTCCGGCCGGGCGAACCACGCCCGCAGCGCGGCGATGACCAGTAGGTCGAGGAGCCGGTCGAGGACCACCTCCTGGCCCGGCTCGTCGCGGACGATCTCCGCCATCAGCAGCGGGGTGAGCGGGCACTCCCAGACGTCGGCGGTGAGCGTCAGCAGCGGCGGCAGCGCGTCCAGCAGCCGTCCGCTGATCTCGCCCCGCATCAGATACGTGCCGATGAACACCACCGTGCCGCCGTCCAGGCTGCCGCCCCAGGTGCGGACGCCCAGGTCCATGGAGCCGTTCAGCGGCCGCCCGTCCGGAGAGGCGCACTCCGCGCCGGGCAGGATCAGCGCCTGCGGGACCGTACCGGGATCGTCGGCGCAGGTGTACGGGTCGGGGCCGCGCGCGATGGCGAGGTCGCCGGCCCGCAGCCGTACCGGGTCCCCGGTGTCGGGCAGGATCCAGGCGTCGCCGCGGACCATGAGCATCACGGTGAGCGGGGCGCGGTCCTCGACCCGCACGCCCCACGGCGGGTCGAAACAGGCACGGATCATGAAGGCGCCCCGGGCGCGGGGGCCCTCCAGCAAGCCCGCGAGAGCGTCCATGGGGCCAGCGTAGACGCGCGCTTATGGGAACGAGCCGTTCGGCGATGGGCGGTGGTCGCGGTACGGCGGTTGACTGGCTGACATGACCTCCAAGGCGCGGGACACGCGGGACATGACGGTGGTGGTGACCGGTGCGACCGGTCGTACGGGGAGCCGGGTCGCCGACGCGGCGCGGGCGGCGGGACTGACCGTGCGGCCGGCCTCGCGGGCGCAGGGCTTCGACTGGCGGGACCGGTCGACGTGGGCGGAGACGCTGCGCGGCGCGGACGCCGCGTACCTGGTGTTCCCCACGGACGTCGGCTCACCGGAGGCGACCCGCGCGGTGGGACTGCTGGCCCACGAGGCGGTCGCGCTCGGGGTGCGGCGGCTGGTGCTGCTCTCCTCCCGGGGCGAGGAGCGGGCGCGGCCGACGGAGGAGGCGCTGCGCGAGTCGGGGGCGGACTGGACGGTCGTACGGGCCGCGTGGTTCGCGCAGAACTTCAGCGAGGGTCCGCTGGTGGCGGAGTTGCGGGAGAGCGGGGAGCTGGTGTTCCCGGGCGGCGCGGTGCGGGAGCCGTTCATCGACCTGCGGGATGTCGCGGAGGTGGTGGTGGCGGCTCTGACGGACGGCGAGCGGTACGCCGGCCGGGCGCTGACCGTCTCGGGGCCGCGGCTGCTCACCTTCGGCGAGGCGGTCGCGGAGATCGCGGCGGCCACCGGGCGGGAGCTGTCCTACCGGGCGGTGACGGCACGTGAGTACGGCGCGAACCTCGCCGCCTTCGGGGTGCCGGAGCCGGAGGTCGAGTTCCTGGTGGAGCTGTTCGAGTCCCTGCTGGACGGCCGGAACGCGTATCTCTCGGACGGGGTGCGGGAGGTGCTGGGCCGGGAGCCCCGGGACTTCGGGGACTTCGTCCGGGAGACGGCGGCGACGGGCGTGTGGAAGCCCTGACCGCTCAGCGGCTCTCCGGCTTGGGCTTGTGCGGCGGGTGGCTGCTCTTCACATGGGTGCGCAGCCGGGCCGTGACGTCCTCGGGGGGCAGGAAGCGGGACCAGCGCTCCGGGAACTCGGAGGGCATGTCGGGGTCGTCGGGGTCGGGGTCCACCTCGCGGGCCGCGGCGGCGCGGGCGACGTACTCGGCGACCTGGACCTCGCGCAGCCGCTCGTTGGCGGCGCGGGCCGCGGCGGTCGCGGCGGCCGGCCAGACCCGGTCGATCGCGGCGTTCACCGCGGCGCCGACCAGCACGGCGAAGGCCGACACACCGATCCACAGGAGCACGGCGACGGACGCGGCGAGCGAGCCGTAGATCGTCGCGCCCTCGATGGTGTTGGTCAGGTAGATGCGCAGCAGGAAGCTGCCGAGGACCCACATGCCCAGGGCGACCAGAGCGCCGGGCACGTCCTCGATCCACGGTGAGCGGACCGGTACGGAGACGTGGTACAGCGTGGTCAGGAAGACGATGGACAGGACGATCACGACCGGCCAGTACAGGACCTGGACGAGCGTCTCCGACCAGGGCACGATCCCGACCACCGCGTCCGGTCCCGCCACCATCAGCGGCAGCGCCACCGAGCCGATCAGCAGCGCGGCGATGAAGAGCAGGAAGGAGACGATCCGGGTCTTCACGATGCCCCGGACGCCGTCGAGGCCGTACATCACGGTGATGGTGTCGATGAAGACGTTCACCGCGCGGGAGCCCGACCACAGGGCGAACAGGAAGCCGATGGAGATGACGTCGGGGCGGCCGCCCTTCATCACGTCGTGCAGGATCGGCTCCGCGATCTCCTTCACGCCCTTGTCGGACAGGACGGTGCGGGAGGCCTCCAGGAGGTTGCTCTCCAGGCTGGCGATGGTGTCGGCGCCGGTCCAGTCGTCGACGTAGCCGAGCAGTCCGATGAGGCTGAGCAGCAGCGGCGGGACCGACAGCAGGGTGAAGAAGGCGGCCTCGGCGGCCAGGCCGAGGATGCGGTACTCCATGCAGGAGTTGACGGTGTCCTTGAGCAGCAGCCAGGCCGTCCGGCGCTTGGAGACGTTCCGGTAGAGGGCTCTGGCCCGATGGAGCCGGCCGGAGGGCGGCTCGGGGGTATCGCTTGCTGGCTGCACGCCCTAACGGTATCCGCCGTCCGGGGCGCTACTCATCTTCCGGGGCCCTGATCGTGATCTTCCGCGAACAGCGGATCACGCGACGCGGCCGGCGGTGCCGCTGTGTCAGGCTGGAGACCACCGCCGTCGCCCCGGGTAGGTTCGCAGACATGGCAGGCACCACCACCCACACCGTGACCAACCAGCCTCCCCCGCTCGTCGGATACGACCTCTTCGGCGCCGACCACGCCCTCGTCGAGGCCGTCGGGCGGCACACCGCCCCCGAACTGCTGGACGAGGTGCGCGCCGAGTTGTCGGGGATCGGCGTCTCGGCCGGTTCGGCGCAGGTGCAGGAGTGGGCGGCGCAGGCGAACGAGCACCCGCCGCGGCTGCGCACCCACGATCGCTACGGGCACCGGATCGACGAGGCCGAGTTCCATCCGGCCTGGCACCGGCTGCTCGGCAAGGGTGTGGGCGCGGGCCTGACCACGGGCTGGGTACGGCCGTCCGGGCACGTCCGGCGGGCGGCCGCCTTCCTGGTCTGGACCCAGGCCGAGGCCGGCACCTGCTGCCCGCTGTCGATGACGAACGCGGCGGTGCCCGTGCTGCGCACCGACCCCGAGCTGGCCGCCGTGTGGGAGCCGCTGCTGACGTCCGTGATCTACGACCGTGAGCTGCGGCCCGCCGCCCGGAAGGCCGGCGCCCTCTTCGGCATGGGCATGACGGAGAAGCAGGGCGGCAGCGACGTACGCGCGAACACGACCGCCGCGGTGCCGCTCGCCGAGTCCGGGACGTACGCCCTCACCGGACACAAGTGGTTCTGCTCGGCACCGATGTCGGACGGCTTCCTGGTGCTGGCCCAGGCGCCCGCCGGGCTCACCTGCTTCCTCGTCCCCCGGGTGCTGGCGGACGGCACCCGCAACGTCTTCCGCCTGCAGCGGCTCAAGGACAAGCTCGGCAACCGGTCGAACGCGTCGAGCGAGGTCGAGTTCGACGGGACCTGGGCGCGGCGGGTGGGTGAGGAGGGGCGCGGGGTGCCCACCATCATCGAGATGGTCGCCGCGACCCGGCTGGACTGCGTGCTCGGCTCGGCGGGCCTGATGCGGCAGGCGGTGGCCCAGGCCGTGCACCACGCCACCCATCGCGAGGCGTTCGGCGGCCGGCTGGCCGACAAGCCGCTGATGCGCAACGTACTGGCCGACCTCGCGATCGAGTCGGAGGCCGCGACCACCCTCGCGCTCCGGCTGGCCGCCGCCTACGACGACGGCAGCGAGGCCGAACGGGCGTTCCTGCGACTGGCGTTGCCCGCCGCCAAGTACTGGGTGACCAAGCGCTGTGCTCCGCTGACCGTCGAGGCCGCCGAATGCCTCGGCGGCAACGGCTACGTGGAGGAGTCGGGCCTGCCCCGGCTGGTCCGCGAGTCCCCGCTCAACTCGGTCTGGGAGGGTGCCGGGAACATCCAGGCCCTCGACGTCCTGCGCGCCCTGCACCGCGAACCCGGCGCCCTCGACGCCTACCTCCAGGAGATCGGCCGCGCCCACGGCGCCGACCACCGCCTCGACCGCGCCGTCAAGGACCTCTTCTCCGAACTCGCCGACCTGGAGGGCATGGAGGCACGGGCCAGACGCCTCGTGGAACGCCTGGCAACGGTCCTCCAGGGCTCCCTGCTGGTCCGCTTCGCCCCGCCCGAGGTCGCCGACGCCTTCTGCGCCTCCCGCCTGGGCAACGACTGGGGCTCCACTTTCGGCACGCTGCCCTCAAGCCTGGACCTGACCGCCGTAGTGGATCGAGCAAGGGCACTCTGACCCACCTAGGGGCGCGGGGCTGTATTGGATCTGCGGCTACCGCCGCGTGGGCGCGACCAGCCGCACACAACCGTCAGCCGCCGACGCACCGCCACCACGCACGCTCTTCCGCGCACGGCCAACGCGCCGCAGGCAGGGGTGGTGCTGCGCCGACACGGCACCACCCCCGCCCCCTCGGCCCATATCAGGCCACTGACGCCGTGGCGTCGGTTCAATTTTCGGCCACCCCCGGCTCGTTCACCAGGGTTGCAAGGGGTTGCAACATCTCGGTGTCTGTGTGCGGACTGTGTGCCTCCGGCATCGGAAAACGGCAGTATGAGACACGGAGCCGGACCGGAAACCGCCGCCCGGACGGCTTGACAGCGACTCATCGATGCCTTTTTCGAGGCGTATCCGGGAGGACCTCCGTGGGGAACCCGCCGATGGACGTGGCGCGACTCGCCGCGAAGAACGCGGCACAGGCGGCGCGGGTACTGAGCGAGGTGCGCGAGGCCAGACTCGCCGGGAACCGTGGGCGGGTCCCGCCGCGGCCCGTGATCGAACAGTCCTGGGGGCGGATGCTGCGCAGCGGTGTCGACCCCGACCACGACTTCCGCACCGGGCTGCTGTCCGCCGACGAAGTCCGGCGCAGGCGTGAGGAGTCACCGCTCAGGGACGTACTGCCGGTGCTGCGCGAGGGGTTGCTTTCGGTCGCGGACGTCGCCCAGCACATCATGGTGGTGGCGGACGCCGACGGCCGGGTGCTGTGGCGGGAGGGTTCCTCGCCGGTGCTGCGCAAGGCGGACGGGCTGGGCTTCGAACTCGGCGCCGACTGGCGCGAAGACGTCGTCGGCACCAACGGGGTCGGCACCCCGGCGGTGGTGCGCCGGCCCGTGCAGGTCTTCGCCGCCGAGCACTTCGTCCGCTCGCACGCCTCGTGGACCTGCTCCGGCGCCCCGATCACCGACCCCCGGGACGGCGCCCTGCTCGGTGTGGTGGACGTCAGCGGCCCGCTGGAGACCATGCATCCGGCCACCCTGGCCTGGGTGAACTCGGTGGCCAAGCTCGCCGAGGCGCGGTTGCGGGAGCTGCATCTGGACACGCTGGAGCGGCTGCGGGCGGTCGCCGCGCCGGTGCTGGCCCGCCTGGGCGGGCGGGCCCTGGTGGTGGACGCCGACGGCTGGACGGCGGCGGTGACCGGGATGCCGTGTCCGCGGCGGCTCGCACTGCCCAAGTCCCTGTCGCCGGGCCGCCGCCTGCTGCCCTCGCTCGGACTGTGCGCGGTGGAGCCGCTGGCCGGGGGCTGGCTGCTGCGGGCGGTGGACGAGCCGGTGCCGGTGGGCGGGGGCCGGCTCGTGCTGGACCTGACCCGGCCGCGCCGGTCCTCGGTGACGGTCGGCGGCGGCGCGGGCTCCTGGTCGCGCGAACTGAGTCCGCGGCACGCCGAGTTGCTGTACCTGCTGGCGGTGCGGCGCGCCGGGCGCAGTGCGGCCGGGCTGGCCGAGGACGTGTTCGGGGACGCCTCACGGACCGTGACCGTGCGGGCCGAGATGTCCAGGATCCGGCGGTATCTCGGGGCGTTGCTCGAACACCGGCCGTACCGCTTCCGGGAGGACGCGGAGATCGAGGTGCTGTTCCCGGACGACCCGCGCGACCTGCTGCCGTACTCGACCGCCCCGGCGGTGACGGCGGGCCGGACACCGGGCCGGCGGCCTGGATGAGCGTCGCCTTACCCTGGGCTTATTTAACGCATCCGGTGCATCAAGGGAGGTATCTTCCGCATATTTACGGGGTCTTCGAGGTACGGCGGCCCGGACTGCCGTAGCATCCCGGTACGGGCCTCCCCACCTGCTCCTCGGTCAACGTACGGACCATCAGGCGCAGTTGGCCCGCCTCGGGAGGAGACATGAAGCATCGCGGCAGACACCGGCGACGCAGGCGGGGCGCGGCACTGCGCGCCGCCCTGGCCGGGACCGCACTCGCGCTCACCGCGACTGCCACGATCGTCAGCGCCTCGCAGGCCACGGTCGCAGACAACCCCGGCGCACTGAAGCCGCTGGTCTCCACGACCGACAGCGCGCGGCTGCAGTTGCAGGAGCACCTCGTACCGCGCCGCTCGCTGGACCGGCTGGCCACCGCGATGGGCGGCACGATCGGGGTCGCCGACGTCCTGGCCACCGCCGACCACACCCTGCGCGAGGCGGCCGACTGCGACTCCGACGACCGGGACTCGCTGCCGGTCACCCCGGCGGCCGGCGAGGCGTACTGCTGGGACCCGGCCGACACCCTCACCGACGACTGGCGGCCGGCGTCGGTGACCACCTCCTCCGACGCCGACGACGACGGCCTGTGGGGCGCCAACCGGGTCGTCCTGGCCGGCTGGACGCACAGCACCGACACCGGCCCCGCCGCCTCCCGGGGCCTGGCCCGGGTCGCCGTGATCAACACGAACGACCCGGCGCACCCCTCCTACTCCTGGGTCCTGCTGACCGTGCCCAGCGCCGACGGCAGCACCTACCGGGGCCTGGCCTCGCAGATCTCCGGCATGGCCTGGTACGAGGACAAGCTCCTGGTCACCACCGTCCAGGGCAGCACCGACGCGCTCTACGTGTACGACCTGAACCGCATCCAGCGGACCTCGGTGCTGGCCGACGCGATCGGCCGGGTGCGGGGCGGCTGGTCGGCCGACGGCTTCCGGTACGTGATGCCCGCCGTGGGCTCGTACAGCTTCACCGCCGGAGCCTGCTCCGCGAGCGGCGCGCCCTGTCCGAGCGCGCTCTCCGTGGACCGGGGGACGGCCCCGGACAGTCTGGTCCTCGGCGAGTGGACCTCCGCGGACAGCGACCGGCCGGCCCGGCTGTGGCGGTACGCGTTCGACGAGGCCCCGCAGCGGGACGGTCTGCTCGCCACGGACACCTTCGGCCGGGCCGACGCCGTCGAGGCGTACCGGACCGGGGCCTCCGAGATCCGGGGCGTGCTGTCGTACCGCCCGCCGGGCGCGACCGACTCCCTGTGGTATGTCGGCCACCTCCCCGGTGCCATGGACGGGCACGGCGGCCTGTGGCGGCAGGACACGAAGGGCGCGCAGGCGGCGCGCTGCGGCTCGGACGACTCGCACCGCTGCTGGGCCGAGGGCACCGGCTCGCTCTCCTACGCCCCGGACACGGGCGAGGTGTGGTCGGTCACAGACCGCATGCTGTTCTCGGTGCCGCTGCGCTCGATCGACGCGTCGCTCGGATAACAGCCGTCGACACGTCCGGGGCCGGGATGATTGCCTGGCCCCATGAGCACCATCGCCGTGACCACCTGGTCCCTGGAGCAGACGTCCCCCACCGACCTCCGCCCCGCCGCCGCCCCCGACGGCGACGCGGTCCGGATCGTCCGCTCCACGGTCCCCTCCCCCGAGTTCAGCCGCTTCCTGTACGCCTCGGTGGGCGGTGACATCCGCTGGACCGACCGGCTGGGCTGGAGCCACGCCCGCTGGGAGCAGCACCTGGAGCGGCCGGGTGTGGAGACCTGGGTCGCCTACGACCGGGGCACCCCGGCGGGCTACGTCGAGCTCGAACCGCAGGACGACGGGGTCGTGGAGATCGTCTACTTCGGTCTGCTCCCGGCGTTCCGGGGCCGCCGGATCGGCGGCCACCTGCTCTCGTACGGCGCCGCCCGTGCCTGGGACCTCGCCGAGCGGTGGCCCGAACGGCCGCAGACGAAGCGGGTGTGGGTGCACACCTGCAGCCTGGACGGCGAGCACGCGATGGCGAACTACCAGCGTCGCGGCTTCCGGCTCTTCGACACGAAGACCGAGGAGGAACCGGACGTAACGGCGCCGGGGCCCTGGCCGGGGGCGCATCCGGACACCCGGCCGTAAACACGCCCCGGGCGTGACGCACGACACCTTGTCTCACCATTCAGAATAGATCCGTCCGAATCGCGGACAATGGTGGACTGCCCGGAGATCCGCGTGACACGCTTCCGTCATGTCTGGAACTGGAATTGCCTTGGTGAGTCGGCGGCACGTCGACCTCGGCCGCATGTCCAGCGCCATCTGTCCGGCGGGCTGAGAGCACAGCACCGCCGCGCTTTCCTGTCCAGACCTTCCGTCGCGCAATGTTGCGCACGTATGCCCGCATGCGCCCGCACGCGCAGGTCAGAGCCGCTTCCCCGCCTGTCCCGAAGGACGTATCAACCATGGCCGCCACCCCGCAGAACCCTGCCGCCTCCGCGCCCCGCCGCAAGGTGAGCCGTCACCGCGGTGAGGGTCAGTGGGCTATGGGGCACTACACCCCGCTCAACGGGAACGAGCAGTTCAAGAAGGACGACGACGGTCTCAATGTGCGGACACGCATTGAGACGATCTACTCCAAGCGCGGCTTCGACTCGATCGACCCCAACGACCTGCGCGGCCGTATGCGCTGGTGGGGGCTGTACACCCAGCGCAAGCCCGGCATCGACGGCGGCAAGACCGCCATCCTGGAGCCGGAGGAGCTGGACGACAAGTACTTCATGCTGCGGGTGCGGATCGACGGCGGCCGCCTCACCACCCAGCAGCTGCGGGTGATCGGCGAGATCTCGCAGGAGTTCGCCCGGGGCAGCGCGGACATCACCGACCGGCAGAACATCCAGCTGCACTGGATCCGCATCGAGGACGTTCCGGAGATCTGGAACCGTCTTGAGGCCGTCGGGCTGTCCACCACCGAGGCGTGCGGCGACTGCCCTCGTGTCGTGATCGGCTCGCCGGTCGCCGGTATCGCCGAGGACGAGATCATCGACGGCACCTGGGCCATCGACGAGATCGAGCGGCGGTACATCGGCAGCAAGGAGTTCTCCAACCTGCCCCGCAAGTTCAAGTCCGCGATCTCCGGCTCGCCGCTGCTGGACGTGGTGCACGAGATCAACGACATCGCCTTCGTCGGCGTGGACCACCCCGAGCACGGCCCCGGCTTCGACCTGTGGGTCGGCGGCGGCCTCTCCACCAACCCGAAGATCGGTGTCCGGCTCGGCGCCTGGGTGCCGCTGGCGGAGGTCCCGGACGTCTGGGCCGGCGTGATCGGCATCTTCCGGGACTACGGCTACCGCCGGCTGCGCACCCGCGCCCGCCTGAAGTTCCTCGTCGCCGACTGGGGCCCGGAGAAGTTCCGCCAGGTGCTGGAGGACGAGTACCTCAAGCGCCCGCTCGTCGACGGCCCCGCGCCGGCCCAGCCGCTGCAGCGCTGGCGCGACCACGTCGGTGTGCACCGGCAGCAGGACGGCAACTTCTACGTCGGCTTCGCCCCGCGCGTCGGCCGGGTGGACGGCGCCACCCTTGCGAAGATCGCGGACCTCGCCGAGGCGCACGGCTCGGGCCGGGTGCGCACCACCGTCGAGCAGAAGATGATCATCCTCGATGTCACGGAGGCCCAGGTCGAGTCGCTGGTCGAGGCCCTGGCGGCGCTGGACCTGACCGCCCGGCCGTCCTCCTTCCGGCGCGGCACCATGGCGTGCACCGGCATCGAGTACTGCAAGCTCGCCATCGTCGAGACCAAGCAGCGCGGCAGCTCGCTCATCGACGAGCTGGAGCGCCGCCTGCCGGACTTCGACGAGCCGCTCACCATCAACCTCAACGGCTGCCCCAACGCCTGCGCCCGTATCCAGGTCGCGGACATCGGTCTCAAGGGCCAGCTGGTCCTGAACGACGCGGGCGAGCAGGTCGAGGGCTACCAGGTGCACCTGGGCGGCGCCCTGGGCCTGGAGGCCGGTTTCGGCCGCAAGGTCCGCGGTCTCAAGGTGACCTCGGAGGAGCTGCCCGACTACGTCGAGCGCGTGCTCAAGCGTTTCCAGGCCGAGCGCGAGGCCGGCGAGCGGTTCGCCGCCTGGGCGTCCCGTGCCAGCGAGGAGGCCCTCTCATGAGCGAGCGGGCCGCCCCCTTCTACTGCCCCTACTGCGGTGACGAGGACCTTCGGCCGAGTGAAGCTCTCGAAGGCAGTCACGGTGCCTGGGAATGCGCGGCCTGCAACCGCGCATTCCAGCTGAAGTTCCTCGGGCTGCTCGCCCGGGGGCTGAAGCATTCCGAAGCCGGAGGGGAACAGATATGACCACCGCGCAGGAAGAGCGCACGAGCGAGGAGTTGAAGGCGCTGGCCGAGCAGGCCGGCCGCGAGCTCGAAGACGCCTCCGCCCTGGAGATCCTCCAGTGGGCGGTGGACACCTTCGGCAAGGGCTTCTGTGTGACCTCCTCGATGGAGGACGCGGTGGTGGCCCATCTGGCGTCGCGTGTCCAGAAGGGCGTGGACGTCGTCTTCCTCGACACCGGCTACCACTTCCCGGAGACCATCGGCACCCGGGACGCGGTCGAGGCCGTGATGGACGTCAACGTCATCACGCTCACCCCGCGCCAGACGGTCGCCGAGCAGGACGCCGAGTACGGCCCGAAGCTGCACGACCGCGACCCCGACCTGTGCTGCAAGCTCCGCAAGGTCCAGCCGCTGGAGCGGGGCCTGACCAAGTACGCGGCCTGGGCGACCGGGCTGCGCCGCGACGAGTCCCCGACCCGGGCGAACACCCCGGTGGTCGGCTGGGACGAGAAGCGGCAGAAGGTCAAGATCTCCCCGATCGCCCGCTGGACCCAGGACGACGTGGACGACTACGTCGCCGAGCACGGCGTACTCACCAACCCGCTGCTGATGGACGGCTACGCCTCCGTCGGCTGCGCCCCCTGCACCCGCCGGGTCCTCGACGGCGAGGACGCGCGCGCCGGCCGCTGGGCCGGGCGGGCCAAGACCGAGTGCGGGCTGCACGAATGACGACCACCGCGCCTTCGACGAACTCTACGAATCAGGAGAACACCGTGACGACCGGAGCCACCGTCTGGCTCACGGGTCTGCCGAGCGCCGGCAAGACCACCATCGCGTACGAGCTGGCGGGCCGGCTGCGCGACGAGGGCCACCAGGTCGAGGTGCTCGACGGCGACGAGATCCGCGAGTTCATCTCGGCGGGCCTCGGCTTCAGCCGCGAGGACCGGCACACCAACGTGCAGCGCATCGGCTTCGTCGCCGAGCTGCTGGCGCGCAACGGCGTCAAGGCGCTCGTCCCGGTGATCGCCCCCTACGCGGACAGCCGCGACGCGGTGCGGGGGCGCCACGGCGAGAACGGCACCGCGTATGTCGAGGTGCACGTGGCGACCCCGGTCGACGTCTGCTCCGTACGCGATGTGAAGGGTCTGTACGCCAAGCAGGCCGCCGGTGAGCTGACCGGGCTGACCGGGGTCGACGACCCGTACGAGGAGCCCGAGACGCCCGACCTGCGGATCGAGTCGCAGCACCAGACCGTCGCGGAGTCCGCGGCGGCCGTGCACGCGCTGCTGAGCGAGAAGGGACTGGCATGACGACGACCGTGGCGGCTCACGGGGAGGGCACGGGCACCCCGTACGCCCTGTCCCACCTGGACGCGCTGGAGTCCGAGGCGGTCCACATCTTCCGCGAGGTGGCGGGCGAGTTCGAGCGGCCGGTGATCCTGTTCTCCGGCGGCAAGGACTCCATCGTCATGCTGCACCTGGCGCTCAAGGCGTTCGCCCCGGCGGCGATCCCCTTCTCGCTGCTGCACGTCGACACCGGGCACAACTTCTCCGAGGTCCTGGAGTACCGGGACCGCACGGTGGAGCGGCACGGGCTGCGGCTGCACGTCGCCTCCGTGCAGGACTACATCGACCGCGGCGTGCTGCGCGAGCGCCCGGACGGCGTCCGCAACCCGCTGCAGACCCTCCCCCTGACCGAGAAGATCCAGAGCGAGAAGTTCGACGCGGTCTTCGGCGGCGGCCGCCGGGACGAGGAGAAGGCCCGCGCCAAGGAGCGGGTGTTCTCGCTGCGCGACGAGTTCTCCCAGTGGGACCCGCGCCGCCAGCGCCCCGAGCTGTGGAACCTGTACAACGGCCGGCACGCGCCCGGCGAGCACGTCCGCGTCTTCCCGCTCTCCAACTGGACCGAGCTGGACGTCTGGCAGTACATCGCCCGCGAGGGCATCGAGCTGCCGGAGATCTACTTCGCGCACGAGCGTGAGGTGTTCCGGCGCAACGGCATGTGGCTGACCGCCGGTGAGTGGGGCGGCCCGAAGGACGGCGAGAGCGTCGAGAAGCGCCAGGTGCGCTACCGGACCGTCGGTGACATGTCCTGCACCGGTGCCGTCGACTCCGACGCCGGCACGCTGGACGCCGTGATCGCCGAGATCGCCGCCTCCCGGCTCACCGAGCGCGGCGCCACGCGTGCCGACGACAAGCTCTCCGAGGCCGCGATGGAAGACCGCAAGCGCGAGGGGTACTTCTAACCATGACCACCAGCACCACGGAACTCGGCCTCACCGAGACCACCCTGCTGCGGTTCGCGACCGCGGGCTCCGTCGACGACGGCAAGTCCACCCTGGTCGGGCGGCTGCTGCACGACTCCAAGTCGGTCCTCACCGACCAGCTGGAGGCCGTCGAGCGCGCCTCCGCCTCGCGCGGCCAGGACGCCCCCGACCTCGCCCTGCTGACCGACGGGCTGCGCGCCGAGCGCGAGCAGGGCATCACCATCGACGTGGCCTACCGCTACTTCGCCACCCCGAAGCGCCGGTTCATCCTCGCCGACACCCCCGGGCATGTGCAGTACACCCGGAACATGGTCACCGGCGCCTCCACCGCCGAACTGACCGTGGTCCTGGTCGACGCCCGCAACGGCGTCGTCGAGCAGACCCGCCGGCACGCCGCGATCGCCGCCCTGCTGCGCGTCCCGCACGTGGTGCTCGCCGTCAACAAGATGGACCTGGTCGGCTACCAGGAGTCGATCTTCGCCGGGATCGCCGAGGAGTTCACGGCGTACGCCACCGAGCTGGGCGTCCCGGAGGTCACCGCGATCCCGATCTCGGCGCTCGTCGGCGACAACGTCGTGGAGCCGTCCGCGAACATGGACTGGTACGGCGGCCCGACCGTCCTGGAGCACCTGGAGACCGTACCGGTCAGCCACGACCTGGCGCACTGCCACGCGCGGCTGCCCGTGCAGTACGTGATCCGCCCGCAGACCGCCGAGCACCCCGACTACCGGGGCTACGCAGGCCAGATCGCGGCCGGCACCTTCCACGTCGGCGAGGCGGTCACGGTCCTGCCGTCCGGCCGTACGACGACGATCTCGGGCATCGACCTGCTCGGCAGGCCGGTCGACACGGCGTGGACCACCCAGTCGGTGACCCTGCTGCTCACCGACGACATCGACGTCTCGCGCGGCGACCTGATCGTGCCGACGAAGGACGCCCCGGCGACCACCCAGGACGTCGAAGCGACCGTCTGCCACGTCGCCGACCAGCCGCTGACCGTCGGCCACCGGGTCCTGCTCAAGCACGGCACCCGCACGGTCAAGGCGGTCGTCAAGGACATCCCGTCCCGCCTGACGCTCGACGACCTGTCCCTGCACCCGCACCCGGGACAGCTCGTCGCCAACGACATCGGCCGGGTCAAGATCCGTACCGCCGAGCCGCTGCCGGTCGACTCCTACGCCGACTCGCGCCGCACCGGCTCGTTCATCCTGATCGACCCCGCCGACGGCACCACGCTCACCGCGGGCATGGTCGGCGAGTCGTTCGCCTCCCCCGAGCCGGTCAAGGACGAGACCGAAGACGACGGCTGGGACTTCTGACATGACGATGACCGACGTCTACTCGACGTTCGCGAAGGAGGGCGGCCGCGTCGGCAGCGGCGCCCTCGGCAGCGGGCAGGGCGGGGTGGCCCGATGTGCGTGCTGACGTACGCGCACTGCCTGCGCGCCCTGGCCCCCCACCCGCCGTCCCGGATGCGACGAAGACCTGCCGACCTCCCGGCCACGACCTGAGAGACCGTGACCGCCGGGCCAACGAGAGGAAAGCCTCCCGTGCCTGCCAACCGCTCCCAGCTCCTCCGTCGCGGCATAGCCGCGATCGCCGCACTTCCCCTGCTCACGCTCGCCGCCTGCGGGTACGGGTCGGACTCCGACAAGAGCGACACCACCAAGGTCGCAGCCGGGGCCAAGAAGATCGACGGGCTCGACACCGTCAAGATCGGCTACTTCGGCAACCTGACCCACGCGACCGCGCTGGTCGGCAACCAGAAGGGCTTCTTCCAGAAGGAGCTCGGCGCCACCAAGGCGAAGTACGCGATCTTCAACGCGGGGCCCTCCGAGATCGAGGCGCTCAACTCCGGGTCCATCGACATCGGCTGGATCGGTCCCTCCCCGGCGATCAACGGCTACACCAAGTCCAACGGCACCGACCTGAAGATCATCAGCGGTTCGGCGTCGGGTGGCGTGAAGCTGGTCGTCAACCCGAAGAAGATCAAGTCCCTCAAGGACGTCAAGGGCAAGAAGATCGCGACGCCTCAGCTGGGCAACACGCAGGACGTGGCGTTCCTCAACTGGATCGCCGACCAGGGCTGGAAGGTCGACGCGCAGAGCGGCAAGGGTGACGTCACGGTCGTCCGCACCGACAACAAGATCACCCCGGACGCGTTCAAGGCCGGTTCCATCGACGGCGCCTGGGTGCCGGAGCCGACCGCGTCCAAGCTGGTCGCCGAGGGCGGCAAGGTGCTGCTCGACGAGTCCACGCTGTGGCCCGACAAGAAGTTCGTGATCACGAACATCATCGTGTCGCAGAAGTTCCTCAAGGAGCACCCGAAGGTCGTCGAGGCGGTCCTGAAGGGCTCGGTCGCGACCAACAAGTGGATCAACGCCAACCCGGACGCGGCGAAGACCTCGGCCAACAAGCAGCTGGCGATCGACTCCGGCAAGGCGCTGCCCGACGACGTCCTGAACTCGGCCTGGTCCTCCATCCAGTTCACCGACGACCCGCTGGCCTCCACCCTCAACACCGAGGCCCAGCACGCCGTCAAGGCCGGTCTGCTCACCGACCCGCTGCTGAAGAACATCTACGACCTGACGATCCTCAACAAGGTCCTCAAGGCCGAGGGCGCCAGCACGGTCGACGCCGCCGGTCTCGGCACCAGCTGACCCCGTCCCGACGCGTTCCCAGGAGGTGACGACCATGGCCACGACCACGACGCTCGCCAAGGCCGGCGAGTCGGTCGAGTACGCGGCACGCCTAGAGCATGTCTCGAAGTCCTTCGCGACCCCGGGCGGGCAGCAGCTGGTCCTGGACGACATCAGCCTCGATGTCGCTCCGGGCGAGTTCGTCACCCTCCTGGGGGCCTCGGGCTGCGGCAAGTCCACGCTGCTGAACCTGGTGGCGGGGCTCGACCGGCCCACCGCGGGCTCCATCGCGACGGACGGGCGGCCCGCCCTGATGTTCCAGGAGCACGCCCTGTTCCCGTGGCTCACCGCGGGCAAGAACATCGAACTCGCCCTGAAGCTCAGGGGGGTTCCGAAGCCGGAGCGGCGCGGCAGGGCCGAGGAGCTGCTCGAACTGGTCCGGCTGAAGGGCGCGTACGGCAAGCGCGTCCACGAGCTGTCCGGCGGTATGCGCCAGCGGGCCGCGCTGGCCCGCGCGCTCGCCCAGGAGAGCAGGCTGCTCCTGATGGACGAGCCGTTCTCGGCCCTGGACGCCATCACGCGGGACGTGCTGCACGACGAGCTGACCCGGATCTGGGAGGAGACGGGACTGTCCGTCCTCTTCGTCACGCACAACGTGCGCGAGGCGGTACGGCTCGCCCAGCGGGTGATCCTGCTGTCGTCCCGGCCGGGCCGGATAGCCCGCGAGTGGGAGGTCGGAATACCGCAGCCGCGCCGCATCGAGGACGCGCCGGTGGCCGAACTGTCCCTTGAGATCACCGATGTACTGCGTGGGGAGATCCGCCGTCATGGCCAGCACTGAGACGACATCGGCCAAGGACGCCGGAAGCGTCGAGGCCGGCCTCGACGCCCTGGAGACCACGGCCACCAGCCGCCCCACCTTCCGCCAGACCTTCACCAGCAAGATCCTGCCCCCGATCGTCGCGCTCGCCGTGGTCCTCGTGGTCTGGACGCTGCTCGTACCGGTCGTCGACGACCCGTCCAAGCTGCCCTCGCCGACCGCAGTGGGCGACACGTTCAAGGACGCCTGGCTCAAGGGCGACCTGCTCGGCTACATCTGGACCAGCGTCAGCCGCGGCCTGCTCGGCTTCCTCTTCGCGCTGGTCATCGGCACCCCGCTGGGGCTGCTGGTGGCGCGGGTGAAGTTCGTGCGCGCGGCCATCGGCCCGATCCTGTCCGGCCTCCAGTCGCTGCCGTCCGTGGCCTGGGTGCCGCCGGCCGTGATCTGGCTCGGCCTGAACAACTCCATGATGTACGCCGTGATCCTGCTCGGCGCGGTCCCCTCCATCGCCAACGGTCTCGTCTCCGGCGTCGACCAGGTGCCCCCGCTGTTCCTGCGGGCCGGGCGCACCATGGGCGCGACCGGCGTCAAGGGCATCTGGCACGTCGTGCTGCCGGCGGCGCTGCCCGGTTATGTGGCGGGCCTGAAGCAGGGCTGGGCGTTCTCCTGGCGGTCGCTGATGGCGGCGGAGATCATCGCGAGCTTCCCCGACCTCGGGGTGGGCCTCGGCCAGCTCCTGGAGAACGCGCGCACCGCCAGCGACATGGCCATGGTGTTCGAGGCGATCATCCTGATCCTGTTCGTCGGTATCGCGATCGACCTGCTCATCTTCAGCCCGCTGGAGCGCTGGGTGCTGCGCAGTCGCGGTCTGCTGGTGAAGAGCTGAGGCACATGCGTACGAAGCCCGTTCTCCTCGTCATCGCCCACGGCAGCCGCGATCCGCGGCACGCGGCGACCGTCCACGCCCTGGTGCGCCGGGTACGGTCGCTGCGGCCCGGGCTGCGCGTGGAGACGGGCTTCCTGGACTTCAACATCCCGTCGGTGCACGGGGTGCTGGAGTCGCTCGCGGCGGAGGGCGTCCGGGACGTCGTAGCCCTCCCCCTGCTGCTGACGCGCGCCTTCCACGCCAAGGCGGACATCCCGGCGGTCCTGCGGGACGCGCCGGCGCGGCTGCGCATCCGCCAGGCGGAGGTCCTGGGCCCGTCCCCACTGCTCCTGTCGGCCCTGGAACGGCGCCTGTACGAGGCGGGGCTGTCCCCCGCCGACAAGTCCTCGACCGGGGTCGTACTGGCGGCGGCGGGGTCCAGCGACCCGGAGGCGATCGCGGTGATCGCGGAAACCGCGCGGGAGTGGCGGCGCACCGGCTGGTGCGCGGTGCGGCCCGCGTTCGCCTCCGCGGCCCTCCCTCGCACCGAGGACGCGGTACGGGAGCTGCGGGAGCTGGGCTGTGCCCGGGTGGCCGTGGCGCCGTACGTCCTCGCCCCCGGCTTCCTGCCCGACCGGATAGCCCGGGGCGCGGCGGAGGCGGATGTGCTGGCGGAGGTACTGGGCCCGGCGCCGGAGGTGGCCCGGGTGCTGCTGGAGCGGTACGACGCGGCGCGGCGGCCGGCGCTGGCAGCCGTGGGGGCCTGAGGACGAATCGGGGTTCGCGGTCCGGCGCTCCCCTGTGGCGTCGGACCGCGAACAGCCGGCCTACGGCGGGGCTCTCGCGAGGTTCCCTGCCGTGGCCGGCTCTTACTACTGCGTCGAGTGCGGCGAAGGTGTCACACCTGGGGCTTTACCGGTTCACGTTCCCAACGACTTGTCCTTATTGGGTAGTTGATCGGGTGGACGCGGTGACCGTGGCGGCGGGGCCGACGCCGGCCGCGGTGACCGCGGCGACGGTCACGGTGTAGGCCGTGCCGGGAGTCAGCCCGCCGATCACCCGGAACATGCCCTTGGCCGAGGGCTGGGTGACCAGCACGTCCCGTCCGGTGACGTCGATCGGGGCACGGCCGTCGGAGACGGTCACCCGGTAGCCGGTCACCCTGGCGTCGCCGGTGCCGGTCGGCGGGGTCCAGGCGAGGGTGGCCGCGGTGGCCGATGTGCGGAGCCTGGGGGCGGTCGGTGCGGCCGGGAGGGTGGTCGCGGCGGTCGGGGCCAGCGGCGCCGAGGCGAGCGAGGGGGCGCTCTCGCCCTGGGCGTTGCGGGCGCTGACCGCGACGGTGACGGGGCCGCCCGCGGGGACGCCGAGGTGTACGAGGGCGGTCCGCTTGAACTCGGGCGCGGAGACGCTCTGTTCGGCGACCTGGTGGCCTGTCGCGTCGTAGGCCCGGGCGGTGTAGCCGGTCACCGGTGAACCGCCGTCCGCGAAGGCCGGGTTGAAGGTCACCCACAGCGCGTCGGCGCCGGCCGTGGCGGTCCCGACCCGGGTGGGTGCCTCGGGGACGGAGAGGGCGCCGGTCCTGCGGTCGAGGAGGTACCGGTAGGCGGGCTCCAGTCCCGCGCTGCCGAGGATGTCCGGCGGTACGTCGGACAGTCCCGTCATGATCGTGTTCCCGGTGGTGACCAGTCCCTTGTTGTCGCCGTCGGCGGTGCCCTCCTCCCACCAGTTGCCCTTGACCAGGGTCGGGTCGTTGTTGCCGAGGGCGTCGCGGTAGTCGGTGTGCCGGGAGGCGACGTTGGCGTAGGAGGCGTTGTAGAGGACGTTGCCCTCGACGGTCTCGTAGGTGCAGCCGTTGTCGGTGTAGACGTTCTTGCCCAGGCCCCACTGGTCGTGGATGACGTTCCCGGTGACCTTCTCGCCGTCCGCCATGGAGGTGCCGGTCAGGCCCTGGGTGTAGATGCCGCCGCCGTCGTCGAGCATCTGCATGTAGTCGAAGATCAGGTTGTTCCGTACGGCGTTGTCGTGGCTCGGGTTCGGAGTGGCCGCGTCGCCGATCTTGTCGGGCCAGCCGCCCCAGCCCAGGGAGACGGCCGAGTAGCCGACGTGGTCGATCTGGTTGTGGGCGATGGTGTCGTGCTCGGTGTAGCCGTTGAGGATCGCGACCCCGCCGTGGTACTCGCGGGGCAGCCCGTAGAGGTGGTTGTCCGTCACCTGGACGCCGGAGGCCGGGGTCTGCCCGTCCACTCCGCCGATCTCGACGCCGTTGCCCGAGATGTCGGTGAAGACGCTGCCGCTGACCGTGGAGTCCGCCGACCCCGCCCCCAACTCCAGTCCGGACGCGCCGAGATGGGCGAAGACGTCGTCGGCGAACTCGATGCGCCGCCCGTACGTGAAGGTCACGTTGCCCGGCATCTTCGTCCAGGAGGCGAACGGGCAGGTGCCGCCCGCCACGTACTGGCACAGGCCCTGGGTGGCCCAGCCCTTGTCCCCGGTGATGGTGTAGCCGGCCTGGATCTCGGAGAAGCCCTCGGGGGTGGACGGGGTCAGCCAGGTGGCGTACCCGAACTCGATGCCGCGGAAGGCGATGTCGTGCACGGGCGCGTCCGCCGTGCCCCGCCCCTCGACGAGCTTCTCGGCCGCGGCGGCCTCGACGTCGGCGCCGGCCAGGTGTTCGCCCTTGCGGGGCAGGTAGTAGACCCGGTGGGCGCTCCGGTCGAGGTACCACTCCCCGGGCTGGTCGAGGAGTTCATAGGCGTTCTCGACGTACGACGGTTTGCCGCCGTTGGTGAGTCTGCCCGGGCCGACCATGCTGACGGTGCGGCCGGGGATGTCGGGGAATTCCACCCGCTTGTTGGAGTTGTCCCAGCAGGGCTGGGTCATGGTGATCGTGGTGCCCTCGGCGGCGGCGACGCGGCAGCGCGGCTCGGTCCACTGGCCGAGTCCGTTGCGCTCGATGTTCCAGAGGGCCTCACCGCTGGTGTACACGAACTCGGCGTCGGCGGGGTGCTTCCAGTGGGCGATCGTGTCGGAGGAAGCGGTGTAGCCGGCGGCGGTCTGGGTGAGCGTCACCGGAACGGCTCCGCGGGCCCGTTGCGCCCGCACCCCGTCCACGTACAACTGCCGTGTGTCGCCGAGCCCTTGGGGCGCGGGCGCGGACCACAGCCCGGCCCGGCCCGGCACCCGCTGCCAGCCGGTGACCCGGCGGCCGCCGCTGATCAGGGTGTCGTCGCCACTGCCCTGCCAGATCACCCGGTGGCCGCCCGCGCCGGAGTCGCGGGCGTCGAGGACGAGGGGCTTCGTGCGGCGGTAGGTGCCCGGGGCGAGGTGCACGGTGAGGTCGGCGCTCAGGTGGGCCACCCGGGCCCGGACCAGGTCGCGGGCGCGGTCCAGGGTGCGGACGGGGTGGCGGGCGGTGCCGGCGGCGTGGTCGTCGCCGGCGGGTGAGACGTAGACGTCGGAGGAGGCCGCGGCCCCGGCCGCCGGGGCCGGGCTGGCGAGACCCGGGGTGCCGAGGGCGAGAACGGTGGCGGCGAGGGTGACGAGGGCGGCTCTTCGGTGCGCGGGCATATACCCCTCCCGTGGGATCAGCCGGTACCCAACGCCCGGAAAGGTAGGAGCATTTGGATGCCCGAGTCAATGAAGGGGACCGAAATACCGGAAGCGATCCGGCCAACTCCCTTGATTCATCGGATCGGTACGACCCCTTGACCTTGCCCCCGGGACAAGGCCGAGGATCCGGGCATGGACACCTACCTGAAGCAGACGCCGTACAGCGATCCGGGCGGCCTCGACGTCGGGGACCTGCCCCGTGATCCGCGCGCGCTCACCCGGATCGTCCGCGGGCTGATCGTCCACCGGGCGGAGGGCGGGCGGCTCGGCCACGACATCCCCGAGGAGCGGCTGCGCCACGACGGCGAGTCCCGCTACGTCCGGGAGATCCTGCGCCTGCTGCGCGAGCGCAAGGAGGCCCCGCTGACCGAACCCCGCTCCTTCGACCAGCGGTTCGTCGGGACCTGCCGGGACTTCTCCCTGCTGCTGTGCGCGCTGCTGCGGGCGACCGGGACACCGGCCCGTATCCGGGGCGGCTACGCCACCTACTTCGTCGAGGGCTTCCACGACGACCACTGGGTGACCGAGTACCGGGCGCCCGACGGCGGCCGGCGGCTGGCGGACGCGCAGGTGTCCGCCGGCTTCTACGACGTGCCCTTCGACCCGCTGGACGTGCCCCGGGACCGGTTCGTGGTGGCGGGGCAGGCGTGGCGGGCCTGCCGGGCGGGCGAGGCCGACCCCGGGACGTTCGGGGTGTGGTCCGAACCCGGGCTGCGGGGCCTGTGGCTGGTGCGCCGCAACGTGGTCCTGGACCTCGCCGCCCGGCACGGCACCGAACCGCTGCCCTGGGACGGCTGGGGCCGCCTCGCCGCTCTGGAGGACGGCGCGCCCACGGAGGAGGAGCTGGCGCTGGTCGACGCCGTGGCGGCCGCGGACGACCCCGGCGAGCTGCGCCGCCTGGCCCGGGACCCGCGGCTCGCCGTACCGCGCGAGATCCGGTCGCAGGCCCCCTTCCTCGGCCTGCGGACGGTCACGCTCCCCGCGCCGTGAGCTCCACCAGCTTGACGACCGTGTTCCAGTTCCGGGTGGTGGCGATCAGCCCCTTGTTGATCCGGGGCCGGGCCAGCGCCTCCGCCAGCTTGGAGCGGCCCAGGCCGTCCGGGGCGTACAGGTACAGCGCGCGGTCGCCGAGCCGGAACTCCTCGGGGAGGTGGGCGGCGGGGTCCATGTCCGCGAAGCGTTCCGGACCGACCGGCGCCGAGAAGTAGGTGACGTGCAGCTGCCTGGCCTCCAGCTCGGCGGCCGGGAACGGGCAGGCCTCGGCGACCGCCCGCAGATAGGCGTGGTCGCGGACGAGCACGTCGACGGAGAAGCCGAACCGCTCCTCGATCGCCCTGCCCAGCTCGGCGGCGAGCGACTCCGCGTCCCCGTGGCCGCAGGAGAAGACGGCCTGCCCGCTCTGCAGGTAGGTCTGCACGGAGTCGTGGCCCAGCCCGGTCATCAGCCCGCGCAGGTCGGCCATCGGGAGCTTCTTCCGGCCACCCACGTTGATCCCGCGCAGCAGCGCCGCATACGTCGTCATTCGAACACCTTAGAACGGCCGTCGTGCCCCGTGGGGGTGGGCACGACGGCCGTGCCGGGCAGGCCGGGCTGCCCGAAACTCTGGCCGATCGGACCGGTCCGGATCAACTCCTACACGCACCTGTGACTTGTTCAACAAGGTTTCGCAATCACAAAGAGGACCCCCGTCGTCGGAAGGGACAGCCCTGATGAACACCCCCGAGATGGGGCGATAGATGTAGGGGCCCGACATCCTCCTGGGTGACGACGGCCGGCCGCCGCACTTCACCGGAGAGCACGACGAGTCGCTCTTATCCGGCCCATACCTTCGATTCAGCGAAGGAAGTCGTGAAGAGACCGTGGCGGCCGGGGGCCGTCACCGCACACGAGGGGGCAATCCCGTCATGGGGAACGGAGACACGCGGGTGCGGGGCCTGGCCGCCCGGGCCGGCGGCTGGAGCGCCCGGCACCGCTGGGCCGCCGTCGGCATATGGGTGCTGTTCGTCGTCCTGGCGATGGGACTCGGCTCGGCGGCCGGCCGGGTCGACGTCGACGAGAGCGACCAGCTCAAGGGCGAGACGCACACCGCAGCGAAGATCATCGACGACGCGGGGATCAAGGAACCGGCCGGTGAGACGGTCCTGATCCAGGGCAGGGACGGATCGGTCAAGGCCACGGACGCCGCCTTCAGGGCCGCCGTCGCGGACGTCGTGAAGGCCGTCGACGGCACCGGCAAGGTCACGGACGTCACCTCGCCGTACGACGCCGGGACGATCTCGAAGGACGGCCGCAGCGCGCTGGTCCAGTTCGACATGCGCGGCGACGCGGAGACCGCCGCCGACCGGGTCCAGCCGGTCCTGGACGCGGTGGCGGGGGTGCAGAAGGCGCACGGCACGCTGCGGATCGAGGAGATCGGCGGCGCCAGCATGAACAAGCAGTACGACGACGCCTTCGGCAAGGACTTCCAGCGGGCCGAGTACTCGGCCGTACCGGTGGCCTTCGGCATCCTGCTGATCGCCTTCGGCGCGCTGGTGGCCGCGCTGCTGCCGGTCGGCCTCGCGATCACCGCGATCATGGCGACGATGGGCCTGATGGGCCTCGTCAGCCACCTCCAGCCGATGAGCGACACCGCCAACTCCGTGATGCTGCTGGTCGGCCTGGCGGTCGGTGTCGACTACTGCCTGTTCTACCTCCGCCGGGAACGGGAGGAGCGGGACGCCGGCCGGGACGCGGGCGCCGCGCTCAGGATCGCCGCCGCCACCAGTGGCCGGGCGATCATCGTCTCCGGTGTCACGGTGTGCGTGGCGATGGCGGGCATGCTCTTCACCGGCCTCGCCGAGTTCGAGGCGATGGGCCTGGCCTCCCTGATGGTCGTCGCGGTCGCCATGGTCGGCTCCGTGACGGTGCTCCCCGCGCTGCTCTCGCTCCTCGGCGAGCGGGTCGAGAAGGGCCGGATCCCCTTCCTGCGCCGCCGCAAGCGCACGCAGGGCCCCTCCGAGAGCCGCTTCTGGACGGCGGTCCTGCGGGGCGTCCTCGCCAGGCCGCTGGTCTCCGTGGTCGTCGCGGTCGGTGCCCTGCTCGCGATCGCCGCGCCCGCCCTGGGCATGAAGACCTCGCAGCTCACCCTGGACCAGGAGTTCGGCCACTCGCTGCCGATCGTGGGCACCTACGACCGGCTCAACCAGGCCTTCCCGGGCGGCTCCGAGCCGGCCGAGGTGGTCGTCAAGGCGAAGGACATCAACGCCCCCGAGGTCAGGCAGGCCCTCACCGACTTCCGGGAACGGGCGATCAGTTCGGGCGTCTCGCGCGGCCCGGTCGACATCAAGCTGCACGACGCCCAGAACGTCGCCCTGATCTCCGTGCCGCTGGTCGGCGGCTCCGACATGGACAAGGCCGGCCGGAGCCTGGCGAAGCTGCGCGACGAGGTCCGGCCCGCCACGCTCGGCAAGGTCGACGGAGTCCAGGCCCCGGTGACCGGCAACGTCGCGGGCAACGAGGACTTCAACGACCAGCTGATGGGTTCGGTCGTCCCGGTCTTCGCCTTCGTGGTGGTCTTCGCCTTCCTCCTGATGCTGCTGTCGTTCCGCTCGCTGACGGTCGCGATCACCTCGATCGTGCTCAACCTGCTCTCGGTGGGCGCGGCCTACGGCATCCTCGTCGCCGTCTTCCAGCACGGCTGGGGCGCCTCCCTGGTGGGCGCGGAGGGGGTCGGCGCCATCGTCACCTGGCTGCCGCTGTTCCTCTTCGTGATCCTCTTCGGCCTCTCCATGGACTACCACGTGTTCGTGGTCTCCCGGATCCGCGAGGCCCGGCTGCGCGGCCGGTCCACCCGGGACGCCGTCCAGCACGGGGTCGTCACCACGGCCGGGGTCGTCACCAGCGCCGCCGTCATCATGGTCGCCGTGTTCGCGATCTTCGGCACGCTCTCCATGCAGTCCATGAAGCAGATGGGCGTGGGCCTGGCGGCCGCGGTCCTCATCGACGCGACGGTCATCCGGGGCGTGCTGCTCCCGGCGGTGATGGCACTGCTCGGCGAGCGCAACTGGTACCTGCCCAGCTGGCTGCGGTGGCTGCCCGACCTGACGCACGACGAGTCGCCGGAGCCGGTGGCGCCGGACCGGCACGGCGAGCACGACCGGCTGCCCGTCTAGCGACGCTCTGGCAGCACCCTGCTGGTAACAGCCTCTGACACAGGGTCCGTTGGTCTCCGGGGGAGCCAACGGGCCCTGTCCGTGCGTCTACGACCGCTCAGCGCTGGTAGCGGGCCAGCACCAGGTTGCCGTCCTGCTCCAGCCGACGGCGGAGTTCGTCGATGCCGATGGCGCCGCTGTAGTACTCCTGGAGGGCCGGGGTGGCCACCTTGTCCTTCCACTCCGGGTAGCCCCGGACCGTCTGGGCGGGGGCCGGGCCGAGGTGGGCGGCGAGGGCGGTGCCGGTGGCCCAGCCGTACTTCGCGGTGTGCAGCGCGGGGTCCTTCAGGGCCTGGGTGCCGGTGGGCAGCATCCAGTCGCCGAGGGCGAGCTTGACCATGTTCCCCGGCCGGAGCAGGAAGTCGATGAACTCGGCCGCCTCCTTCTTGTGCGGGCTGTCCTCGGCGACGGACAGCGTCTGCGGGCTGACGCCCTGCGCGAGCCCGTCGGCACCGGCCGGGGCGGGCAGCACCTCCCAGTCGAAGCCCTTGGGCGCCTGCTGGACGATCTGCTGGCGGTAGGAGAAGCCGAGCGGCACCATCGCGTACCTGCCGCCGAAGAAGCCCGGCAGGGTGTCCGAGCCGCCGCTGCCCAGGGTGGAGCCGGGCGCGCTGTGGTCGACGTCCACCTGGTCGTGAACGGTCCGTGGCACGACCTGGTCGGCGGCCTCGAACCGCACGGTCACCCTGCCGTCCGTGTCCCGGTGGAAGAGCCGCCCGCCCGCCGACAGCGACAGGTTGAGCGTGGCCGAGACGGGCTCCTTGAGCGGCCATGCGACGCCGTACTTCCCGCCGCCGCTGAGCCGCTTGGTGATCTGCCGGAACTCCGCCCAGGTCCAGGGGTGTTCGGGGGTGGGTATGCGCACACCGGCCCGGTCGAGCCAGGTGGTGTTGGCGATCAGCACGCGCGGCTCCTGGAGGAAGGGCACGCCGTACACGCCGTCGCCGAACGTCGCGGTGTCCCAACTGCGCTGCGGTATGTCGGACTTCAGGCGGGCCGGCAGCAGATCGGTGAGGTCGGCGAGGTAGCCGCCGTAGGCGAAGTCCGCGAGGTCGTCGGAGGCGTCGTGGATGATGTCCGGGGCCTCGCCACCCTCGAAGGAGGTGAGCAGCTGGTCGTGGACGCTGTCCCAACTTCCCTGGACGTACTCGACCTTGACGTCGGAGTGGGTGGCGTTCCACTCCTTCACCAGCTCCTTGTTGGCGGCCACCGACTCCTCCTGCCAGGCCAGCGACTGGAAGCGGAGGGTGATCGGGCCTTTGCCGTGCCGGGTCCCGGACGTGCATCCCGCGAGCAGCAGGAGGAAGGCGACGACGAGTACCGTGCTGCCTCGGGTCCGCATCAGCTCTTCACCGCCCCGGCCAGCATCCCGCCCGTGATCCGCCGCTGGACCAGCGCGAAGACCAGCAGCGAGGGCAGGGTGGCGAGGAAGGCGGCCGCGGCCAGCGGTCCCAGGTCGGCCACGCCCTCGGCGCCGATGAAGTGGGTGAGGACGACCGGCAGGGTCTGTTTCTCCGGTGTCTTCAGCAGCACCAGCGCGAAGAAGAACTCGTTCCACGCGGTGACGAAGGCGAACAGCCCGGTCGCCACGATCCCCGGCGCCAGCAGCGGCGCCGTCACCGACACCAGCGTCCGCAGCCGCCCGGCCCCGTCCACGGCCGCCGCCTCCTCCAGTTCGACGGGCACCGCCCGGACGTAGCCGACGAGCATCCACAGCGCGAACGGCAGCGCCCACACCACGTACACCAGCACCAGGCCGGACAGGGAGTCGATCAGCCGCAGGTTCTTCAGCACCAGGAACAGCGGGATGATCACCAGCACGAACGGGAAGGCCTGGCTGACCACCACCCAGCCGGTGGCCGCCCGGGAGAGCGCGGTGCGGCGCCGGGCCATGACGTACGCCATCGGGGTCGCGAGGAGTACGGCGATCACGGCGGCACCGAGCGCGGCCAGCAGGGAGTTGAGGCCGGCGCGCAGCAGCGGCTGTTCGTCGAAGGCCTGGCGGAAGTTGTCCAGGGTGGGGTGCCGGGGGATCCAGGTGGGGTGCAGACTCCCCAGCTCCTGCGGGGACTTGAAGGCCGTGGAGAGCAGCCAGAGCAGCGGGAAGGCCAGGAAGACGAGATAGGCGAGCAGGGCCGCGTACTGGCCGACGCGGACTCCGGTGCGGGTCCTCACGCGTCCTCGCCTCCCCGTAGCCGGCCCGCCAGGAAGACGGCCAGGAGCACCGCGATCACGGCGACCATCACGCATCCCATCGCGGCCGCGTACCCGAACTGGCCGTAACGGAAGGCCTCTTCGTAGGCGAACAGCATCGGCAGCCGGGTCCTGCCGCCGGGGCCGCCGTTGGTGAGCACATAGACCAGGGCGAAGGAGTTGAAGTTCCAGATCAGGTTGAGTGCGGTGACGGCCAGGGCGACGGGTCTGAGGGCGGGCCAGGTGACCGTGCGGAAGCGACGCCAGGCGCCCGCGCCGTCCACCGCGGCGGCCTCGTGCAGTTCGCGCGGGGTGTTCTGGAGTCCGGCGAGCAGGGCGACCGTGGTCTGGGGCATCCCGGCCCAGACGCCGACGACGATCACGGCGGGCAGGGCGGTGGCGAGACCGCTCAGCCAGTCCCGGCCGTCGCCGAGCCCGAGGTCGCGCAGGGTCTCGTTCAGAACGCCCGCGTCCGGGTTGTAGACCAGCCGCCACATGATGCCCACCACGACCTCGGGCATCGCCCAGGGGACGATCGCGAGGGCCCGGGCCAGCCAGCGCAGCCGTAACTCCTGGTCGAGGAGGAGGGCCAGGCCGAGCGCGAGCAGGAACTGGGGCACGGTGACGCCGACGGCCCAGACCAGGCCGATCCGGAACGACTCCCAGAAGAGGGTGTCGTGCAGCAGGTCCCGGAAGTTGAGGCCGCCGATCCACCGCGTCGCCGCGGTGCGGCCCGACTGGGCGTCGGTGAACGCCAGCAGGATGCCGTAGAGCAGCGGGCCGACGCTCAGCACGAGGATCGGGATCAGGGCGGGCAGGACCAGGAACCAGGCGCCGCGGTCGGTGACACGTGCGGCGGCCGGCCGCCTCGTACTCGCCGCGTCGGTAACCAATGCCACGTCATCCCCCTTTGCGCGGCCCGGTCGGGCCTGGACATGGTCGTGAAGGCCGGTGGTCCCGTCAAGGCACCGCGCACACCGTCCGACCTCCGTGGATGCGAGACTGACCGCCGGATGGCGAGAAGACGACGCCGTGTGCACCCGCACAGCCACGGGTGCGCGGGCTTCGCTCACGGACACGGAGGCGGACCATGGACGAGGCAAGGGCACGGGACGTACTGGCGGCGGCGGATGTGCTGCCCGGTGCGGCGGCCGGCGCCTCGCTGCTCGCGCTGGGCGAGAACGCGGTGTTCGCCGCAGGAGACCTGGTGGTGAAGGTCGGCCGGGACGCCGAACTCCTCGACCGGGCCCGGCGCGAGCTGGAGATCGCCGGCTGGCTGGCGGAGGCGGACGTACCGGCCGTACGCGCCGCCGAGCCGAAGGCGCGGCTCGTCGAGGGCCACCCGGTGACGGTGTGGCACCGGCTGCCGGATCCGGTGCGGCCGGCCGAGCCGCGCGATCTGGCCGAACTGCTGCGCATCGTGCACGCACTGCCCTCTCCTCCCTTCACCCTGCCGCCCCGCGAGCTGCTGGGCGGTGTGGAGCGCTGGCTGCGGCTGGCCGGCGACACGATCGACTCCGCCGACGCGGCATACCTGCGGGAGCGCCGGGACGGCTTCGCGGCGGCCGCGGCCGCGCTGACGCCCCGTCTGACGCCCGGTCCGATCCATGGGGACGCGCTGCCCCGCAATGTGCACGTCGGGCCCGAGGGGCCGGTGCTGGTGGACCTGGAGACCTTCTCCTCGGACCTGCGCGAGCACGACCTGGTGGTGATGGCGCTGTCCCGGGACCGGTATGGGTTGGGGGCCGAGGCCTACGACTCGTTCACCGAGACCTACGGCTGGGATGTGCGCGAGTGGGAGGGATGCGGCGTGCTGCGCGGAGCCCGGGAGACGGCCAGCTGTGCCTGGGTCGCCCAGCACGCCCCGAGCAACCCGAAGGCACTGACCGAGTTCGAACGACGGGTGACGTCACTGCGGGAGGGCGACGAGTCGGTGCGCTGGTACCCCTTCTGAGGAGCGCCCCGCAGGGGCGCGGGGCTGTGTTGGATCTGCGGCTACCGCCGCGTGGGCGCGACCAGCCCCCACCGGCCTGCGGCCAACAAGCCACGTAACCCGGTACTCAGACCACGTCGGCCAGCTCCCGCAGGGGCCACGCCCCGTCCACCACCGCGTCCGCCTCCCCCTTGCGCCGCAGGAACTGCTGGAAGTCCGCCGCCCACTCCGCGTACCACTCCACCTGCCGCCGGTGCAGCTCCGCCGGACCCAGCGCCGCGATCTTCGGGTGGCGCTCGGCTATCGCGCCGGCCAGCCGCGCCGCGGCGAGCGCGTCGGCGGAGGCGTTGTGGGCGGCGGCGAGAGTGATGCCGTACTCGGCGCAGACCGCTTCGAGGTTGCGCTTGCCGCGCCGGTAGCGGTCGACCCAGCGGTCGATGGTGTACGGGTCGACGACCGGCGCGGGGTCGAGTCCGCCGAGGCGGTCGGAGAGGGACGGCAGTCCGTGGCGGCGCAGTTCCGCCGCGAGGAGGGTGAGGTCGAAGGTCGCGTTGTAGGCGACGACCGGGACGCCCGTCTTCCAGTAGCCGGTGAGGACGTCCGCGAGGGCGTCGGCGACCTGGTCGGCCGGCCGGCCCTCGGCCGCCGCCCGTTCGTTGCTGATGCCGTGCACCGCCACCGCGTCCGCCGGGATCTCCACGCCCGGATCGGCCAGCCACTCGCGGCGGCCCAGTTCCTGCCCGGCCCTGACCTCGATCACGGCCCCCGTGACGATCCGCGCCTCGCGCGGATCCGTACCCGTCGTCTCCAGGTCGAAGCCGATCAGGAGCTCCTGGTGCCAGCCCATGGGCGGCCCCCCTTCTTGGTGGTGCTTTCCCCCAGTGGTCTCCACCCTCGCATGCGCCACTGACAATCAGAGGACCGGCATTCCGCTTATCGCCGCGCGCACATCAGGACACCGGGCGCGAATCCGCCCAAGCCATTTCGAACTCCTCGCGATATGTCGGGAAGAGCCCGGTCTCCACGACGTCGTCCGTCTTGACCACCTTGCTGCCGTTGCGCAGCACCAGCACCGGCGACTCCATGCCCCGCGCGCCGCGCAGGTAGGACTGGATGATCCCGACGCCGTCCGCGCCGTCGCCGTCCACCAGGTAGGCGGAGAAGCGGGGGGTGTCGTCGTACACCTGGATCTCGAAGGCGCCCGGATCGCGCAACCGGGATCGCACCCGGCGCATGTGGAGGATGTTCATCTCGACCGAGCGGGCCAGTTCGCCCCGTTTCATCCCGAGTTCGCGTTCGCGGCGCTTGACCGCGCTGGAGGCGGGGTTGAGGAAGAGGAGGCGGACCCGGCAGCCGGTCTCGGCGAGGCGGACCAGGCGGCGGCCGGAGAAGTTCTGCACGAGCAGGTTGAGGCCGATGCCGGTGGCGTCCAGCCGGCGGGCGCCGCCGAAGAGGTCCTCGGCCGGGAACTGGCGCATCAGGCGGACCCGGTCGGGGTGCACGGCGACCACGTCCGCGTAGCGGTCGCCGACCAGGTCCTCCACCGCGTCCACCGGCAGCCGGCGCGCGGAGGGCACGTCACCGCCCGCGCCGAGCATCTCCAGGAGCCGGGCGGAGGCCCGCTCGGCCTGGTCGAGGACGGCACCGGACAGGGCGCGGTTGCGGGAGACGATGTTGCGGGTCACCTCGAGCTCGTCCAGGGCGAGTTCGACGTCCCGGCGCTCGTCGAAGTACGGCTCGAAGCAGGGCCAGTGCTGGACCATCAGCTCGCGCAGCTGCGGGAGGGTGAGGAAGCTGAGCACGTTGTCGTCGGCGGGGTCCAGCAGATAGCCCTTGCGGCGGCTGACCTCGCGGACGGCGGCGGCCCGCTGGACCCACTCCTGGCCGGCCGGACCGGCCGCGGCGATCACCCAGTCGTCGCCGTGGACGGGTTCGTAGATGGGCCGCAGCACGGCGGCCACGACGGCCCGCATCCGTTGCTCGACGAGGTTCAGCCAGATGTAGGCGCGGCCGGCCCGCTGGGCGCGCGTACGCACCTCGAGCCAGGCGTCGGCGCCCCACTCCAGCTCCGGCCCGATGGAGCCCGTGGCGTCCATCGGCCGGGCCAGGGACACCGCGCCGGGCGGGACGTCTGTGGAGTTCCCCTCGTGACCCTCGTCACCAGGGGGCAGCTCCAGGCCTCCCGAGCCCACCCGTGCACCGCCTTCCGCTCCCCCGAGCTCTCCCCGTGCCAACGATCAAGGAAGGGTACTCCGCGAGCGGTCGGCGGTGCAGCCGGATGGACAGTGTCGTTTCTCAACTACCGTTTCCGGGCTGACCGTTCTGATCGGCAAGGGCGGCCGGAGTGAGCGGATTCATAGCGGTGACGTCACGCGGGGCGATGGAGAAGCCCTGCCAGTGGACCGGCATCGGCTGCTGGTCCTCGTCGCGCGCGATGTGGTGGAAACCGACGTTCACCCAGACCACAGGGTTGGTGAGGGTCTGTCCGTTGACCCACTTGTCGACGGTCTTGGGGTGACCCGTCGCGCAGCCCGGGTTGTTGCTGGCGAACAGCTCGCACTTGTCGTACTGGGTGAAGTAGACGTCGTGCTTGGTGAAACCGTGACCCGGGTACTTGTTGGTCGCGCCCTGGACGATCTCGTACGAACGGGCGTGCCCGTCCTTGTTCTTGCCGGCGGTGCTGACCACCCGCCACCACCGCATGTTCTTCGAGTCACCGGCGAGTTCCTTGGTGACGTTGGTGCGGGTGGTCTTGTTGGTGGGCGCCTCCTGGCCGTGCGTCGGGGCGCTGACCACCGAGTCGTACTGCTCGATACGGCTCTTGGAGGAGCCGTCGAGGTCGAAGTTCAGCTTCCAGAACACGTTGTGGCTGTGGCTGGTGGCGTAGGCGTGCGCGCCCTTGCCGATCGGCCAGCCGCGGCCGTCGCCGGCGTCGTAGTCGCCCGGCGAGAGGCTGCCGGTGGCACCGACGTTCATGTTGATGGTGCCGTCGTCCTGGAACCGCCACTCGGTCATGTACTCGTACCAGCCGACCTTGTTGACGGTGTAGACCAGCAGGTCCTTGCCCTGCTGCTGGTACACCCGGTTGCCGGTGTCGGCCTGCATCCGGTAGGCGTGGCCGCGCGAACGGGTCGTGGTGCACAGGCCGTCGACGTTGGGGTGGGCCGGGTCCCAGGCGTCGGGGACCTTGACGGTCTTGATGGTGCCGCCGGGACACTCGGCCGAGGCCAGCGGCACCAGGCCCTGGGCGAAGCCGAAGCCGGTCAGGTCGTCGTACTCGACGCTGCCGTCGTCGTAGGGGACGTCGATCTGCGCGAGCCGGGCGCTGGCGAGGACCTTGATGGGGGCGGCCTCGCCCTTGGGCTGGTAGGAGATGTGCTCCAGGACCAGTCCGGCCTTGCTGTCGTAGCGCCAGCACATCCGCCAGGTGGTGCCGGTGGAGAGCTTCTGCTCGATGCGGTAGGCGGCGGAGCAGTCGGCGGCGGCCGCGGCGGCCCGCTTCGGCTGGGCGACGGCGGGCCCAGCCGCGGTGGTCGCGCCGGCCGCCAGCGCGGCCACGGACAGGCCGACGGCGGCCGTCCTGCGGGCACGGCTGATTCTGGGCACACGCGCGTGCGCGCGCTCGTTCACGTGCATGACGAAGTGACTCCTCGTACGGAAAACGCGGTGAAGTGCGATGGGCGGGGTGAACGGCGCGGCTCAGCGGCCGAGCTTCACGACCTTGCGCGCGCTGAGGTCGACGATCAGCGCACGGGCGTCGATCCACGGCCCGTTCTTGACCTTCGGGAAGAGCCGCACGCAGCGGTGTTCGCCGCACTTGTCGAGCGCGGCCGGCTGGGCGCCCGGAGTGGCGCGGTAGACCGCGCTGTTGAGCAGCAGCTGCTGCTCCGGGTCGGTCAGTTCGCTGCCGGTGGCGTCCTTGAAGTCCGCCTTCAGGCCGGCGCCGAGCGGGTCGCCGATCAGCAACTTGAGCGCCTGGACGTTCTCGTCGTGGCTGAGCGGCGGCTGGACGCCCTGCCGGCTCGTGGTCTGTTCGACCTTGCCGGTGTCGAGGTTCACGGTCCGGGTGACGAGGCTGTCGTTCCGGTAGTCGTAGAACGTCACGTCCGCGCGGCGCGGCGCGTTCGAGCTGTCCAGTTCGTTCGCGTCCGGCTCGGCGAGGTCGACGCTGATCCGCTCCGGGCCGCGGGCGCCCTCGACGTTCTCCCCGGCGTTGAACATCTGCTTGGTCAGAGCGAGCTGTTCGACGCGCTTGGTCTCGTCGTCGGTCAGCGGGTCGCTGCCCGTGCCCTTCTTGCCCTCGGCCGGCGCCTGTTCCACCACGCCGCCCTTGACGGCGTCCTGGCCCTGCCCCTGGCCCGCCGACTGCGCGGCGGCCGTGCCGCTTCCGTCGCTCCCTCCCGACTCGTTGGCCCCGGCCGTGCCCGGCAGGGTGATCCCGACCATCACGGCGGTCCCCGCCACCGCCAGTCCCGCACCGGCCACCACTTTGCCCAGATGGCGGTGCACTATCTTGCGCACATCTTCCCCCTACTCCCCCTTGGTCACAGGGAGTACGTGTATGCCCCACTGGTTCGGCACACCTCGCCCCACGGGCCGCTGTGTGCACTGGTCGCCGGGTAAGAGGGGCGTAAGTCACCTGGGGTTCCATTACTTTCGGGCAGACTCATGACCAAGGCGCCCCCGGGCGCGAGACACACCTGGAAGAGTCGACTTCATGCAGGTCTGGCCTGGAGAGGCGTATCCGCTCGGTGCCACGTACGACGGCGCCGGGACCAACTTCGCGGTGTTCACGGAGGCCGCGGACCGAGTGGAGCTGTGTCTGCTGCACGACGACGGCTCCGAGACGGCGGTGGAGCTGCGGGAGAGCGACGCCTTCGTGCGGCACGCGTACCTGCCGGGCGTGATGCCGGGGCAGCGCTACGGCTTCAGGGTGCACGGCCCCTACGACCCCGGGCGCGGGCAGCGCTGCAATTCGGCGAAGCTGCTGCTCGACCCGTACGCGAAGGCGGTCAGCGGGTCGGTGCGCTGGGGCGAGGAGGTGTACGGCTACCACTTCGGCGACCCCGACAAGCGCAACGACCTGGACTCGGCGCCGCACACCATGACCTCGGTGGTGATCAACCCGTACTTCGACTGGGGCGACGACCGCCGGCCGCGCACCGAGTACCACCACACGGTGATCTACGAGGCCCATGTGAAGGGCCTCACCATGCGCCACCCGGGCCTGCCCGAGGAGCTGCGCGGCACCTACGCGGGCCTCGCGCACCCGGCGCTCATCGAGCACCTGGTGGAACTGGGCGTGACCGCCCTCGAACTGATGCCGGTCCACCAGTTCGTGAACGACCACCGGCTGGTCGACATGGACCTGAACAACTACTGGGGCTACAACACCATCGGCTTCTTCGCCCCGCACAACGCGTACGCCTCCTGGGGCGACCGCGGCCAGCAGGTCCTGGAGTTCAAGTCGGCGGTCCGCGCCCTGCACGAGGCCGGGATCGAGGTGATCCTCGACGTGGTCTACAACCACACCGCCGAGGGCAACCACCTGGGCCCCACCCTGTCCTTCCGCGGCCTGGACAACCCGTCCTACTACCGCCTCACGGACGACCCCCGCTACTACATGGACACGACGGGCACCGGCAACTCCCTGCTGATGCGCTCGCCCCACGTCCTCCAGATGATCATGGACTCGCTGCGCTACTGGGTCACCGAGATGCATGTCGACGGCTTCCGCTTCGACCTCGCGGCCACCCTGGCCCGGCAGTTCCACGAGGTGGACCGGCTGTCCTCGTTCTTCGACCTGGTCCAGCAGGACCCGATCGTCTCCCAGGTGAAGCTGATCGCCGAACCCTGGGACGTCGGCGAGGGCGGCTACCAGGTGGGCAACTTCCCGCCGCTGTGGACCGAGTGGAACGGCAAGTACCGCGACACGGTACGCGACCTCTGGCGCGGCGAGCCCCGCGCACTGGCCGAGTTCGCCTCCCGCCTCACCGGCTCCTCCGACCTCTACCAGGACGACGGCCGCCGACCGCTGGCCTCCATCAACTTCGTCACCTGCCACGACGGCTTCACCCTGCACGACCTGGTGTCGTACAACGACAAGCACAACGCGGCCAACGGCGAGGACAACCGGGACGGCGAGAGCCACAACCGCTCCTGGAACTGCGGGGTCGAGGGCCACACCGACGACCCCGCGATCCTCGAACTGCGCGACCGGCAGATGCGCAACTTCGTCGCCACGCTGATGCTGTCCCAGGGCGTGCCGATGATCGGCCACGGCGACGAGTTCGCGCGCACCCAGCACGGCAACAACAACGCGTACTGCCAGGACAACGAGGTCTCCTGGGTGGCCTGGCCGTCCCCCGAGGACGACAACGACCTGCTGTCCTTCACCCGCGCGATGGCCCGGCTGCGCAAGGAGCACCCGGTCTTCCGGCGCCGCCGCTTCTTCCACGGCCGCCCGGTCGAGGGCACCCACGACGACCTCTCCGACATCGCCTGGTTCACCCCCGAGGGCCATGAGATGGCCCAGCAGGACTGGGACTCCGCCCAGGCCTCCGCCCTCACCGTGTTCCTGAACGGCAACGCCATCTCGGAACCGGGCGCACGCGGCGAGCGCATCGCCGACGACTCGTTCCTCCTGATGTTCAACGCCTCACCGGGAGAGCTCGACTTCGTGGTCCCGGTGAACCACGGCCGCCAGTGGGAGGTGGTGGTCGACACGGCCCGGGCCGAGGGCGTACTCCCAGGGCCAAAGGTGGACGGCGGCGCACGCCTGACGTTGACGGGCCGAAGCCTGACTGTTCTAAAGAGGCCCGCCTGAACGCGCCCCTTCAGGGGCGCGGGGCTGTATTCGATATGCGGCTACCGCCGCGGGGCGCGACAAGCCCCCACCGGCCCGCGCTGTGACACAAAAACACCCAGCGCGGGTACAAACATCCGCATGACAGCCGTCCCGACAGCCACCTACCGCCTACAGCTCCAGCCCAGCTTCCCTTTCTCGGCAGCCGCCTCCTCCGTGCCGTACCTCGCCGAACTAGGCATCTCCCACCTCCACCTCTCCCCCGTCCTGGAAGCCGTCCCCGGCTCCACCCACGGCTACGACGTCGTCGACCACGCGCGCGTACGCGAGGAACTAGGCGGCGAGGAGGGCCTCCGCGCACTCGCGCACACCGCGCGGCAGCACGGTCTCGGCCTCGTCGTCGACATCGTGCCGAACCACATGGCGATGTCCCCCCGCCACAACCACGCCCTGTGGGAGGTCCTGCGCGAGGGCCCGAAGTCGCCGTACGCGCGCTGGTTCGACATCGACTGGGCGGCCCAGGGCGGCCGGCTGCTGCTGCCGGTGCTCGGCGGCCCGCTCGGCGACGTGCTCGGGCAGCTCGTGGTCGACGGTGACGTGCTGCGCTACCACGAGCACGCCTTCCCGCTCCGGGCCGGCACCGCGGACCTGCCGCTGCCGGAGCTGCTGGACGCCCAGTGGTACCGCCCGGCGTGGTGGCGGCTGGCCCGTACCGAGCTCAACTACCGGCGGTTCTTCAGCATCTCGGAGCTGATCGGGGTGCGGGTGGAGGACCCCGAGGTGTTCGAGGCGACCCACGGCAAGATCCTCCAGCTGCTGCACGAGGGCGTGGTGGACGGGCTGCGGATCGACCACCCCGACGGGCTCGCGGACCCCGACGGCTATCTCGCGCGGCTGCACGAGGCGACGGGCGGGCGCTGGACGGTGGTCGAGAAGATCCTGGCCGACGGCGAGCGTCTGCCGGCCGGCTGGCCGGTCGCGGGGACCACCGGGTACGACGCGCTGCGGCAGGTGGACGGCCTGTTCACGGATCCCGCGGGCGCCGGTGAACTGCTCGGCCAGTACCGGCGGTTCGCGGCCCCGCAGACGGACCGGGGCGGCGACTGGGCGGCGACGGTGCGGCAGGCGGCGTACAAGGTGCTCACGCACGAGCTGGCGGCCGAGACGGACCGGCTGACACGGGTGGCCACGCGCGTGTGCGCGACGTCGCCGGATCCCGCGCTGCGCGACCGGGCGCCCTGGGCGCTGCGCACCGCCCTGCAGGAGCTGCTGGTGCGGATGCGGGTGTACCGGCCGTACGCCTCCGGTGACGTGGCCGCCGTGGTCACCGAGCGGGCCGCCGAGGAGGCCCGCCTGGCCTTCGTGGTGCCCGAGGAGGGCGGGGCGGTGGACGTGGTGCGCGGGCTGCTGCTGGCCGGGGACGGGCCGGGGGCCGCGGAGTTCCGGACCCGGTTCGCGCAGACGGCCTCGGCGCTGCGCGCCAAGTCGGTGGAGGACACGGCGTTCTACCGCTATGTGCCGCTGCTGTCGGCGACCGAGGTGGGCGGGGACCCCGGCGGTCCGGCGGTGTCCCCCGACGCCTTCCACGCGTACTGCGCGCGCGTGCAGCGCGACTGGCCGCTCACCGGGACGGTGGTGACGACGCACGACACCAAGCGCAGCGCCGATGTGCGGGCGGCGCTGGCCGTGCTCACGGAGTGCCCGGAGCGCTGGGCGGACGTGCTGACCGAGGTGACCCGGGACGGCGAGGGCGGGCCGGACGCGCAGCTGGCCTGGGCGGCCTGGCAGACGGTGTTCGGGCTCGGCCCGGCGGAGCCCGGGCGGGTGGAGGAGGCGCTGCTGAAGCATGTGCGGGAGGCGGGGCTGTACACGAGCTGGACGGAGCAGGAGCCGCCGTACGAGGAGGCGGTGGCCTCGTTCGTCGCGGCCGGGCCGTGCGGGCCGCCGGGTGAGCCGGTGGCGGCCTTCCGGGCCTCCCTGGCGGCGCAGGTCCGGGCGAACGTGCTGGGCACGGCTCTGGTCCATCTGACGATGCCGGGGGTGCCGGACGTCTACCAGGGCACGGAGGGCGAGTACCGGGCGCTGGTGGACCCGGACAACCGGCGGCCGGTGGCGTTCCCGCCCGCGCGTCCGGGCGAGAAGGACGCGGTGACGGCGGCGGCACTGCGGCTGCGGGCGCGGCGCCCCGGTGCCTTCGGCGACACGGCGACGTACGCGCCGCTGCCGGCCGAGGGCCCGGCCGCGGCGCACTGCCTTGCCTTCGCGCGCTCCGGGGAGGTGGTCACGGCGGTGACCCGGCTGTCGCTGCGACTGGCCGCGGCGGGCGGCTGGCGGGACACGGTGCTGCCGCTGCCGCCGGGGCGGTGGGCCGACGTGCTGGCACCGGGGCGGGAGTTCACGGGGCACGCGCGCGTGGCGGAGCTCTTCGAGGCGTCGCCGGTGGCGCTGCTGGAGCGGGTGGGAGCCGGGGACTGAGAGGCACATTCACCCGTACGAGTGAAATGCGCGGCCGGGTGGGGGCCTTGCTGAAACTCACCGGGCGCGGACGGCGTCCGTATGGGCGCGCGGAGCCGTTCCGCGCCCCGGAGTGACTTCGCACCCCCAGCGGCGCCCACCGCCCGGCCGGCCGACGGCTCGTGCCCCTGGGCGCCCCCTGGAGCCTCCCCCGGGAGGTTCTTGACAGTTCACCTATGCCGTGCGGGACTGGGGAATGCGAAGCCGGGCGGACAAGTCGGGGGTGAGTCTCCTGCCGGAGCTGCGTTACCCCAGTGTTCCCGAACTCGTCGCAACCGCCCGGGCATTGGCCGCGCACCGGCCCGGCCTGTGCACCTTGCGGCAGATCGGCCTCTCCCGCGCGGGCAGACCGCTGCACCTGCTGTCCGTCGGGCACGCCCGGCGGGCGGTCCTGGTGGTCGCGGGTGCCCATGCCAACGAGCCGACCGGGGGCGGCACTCTCCAGGTACTGGCCGAGCGGGTGCTGCAGGAGCGGGAGCTGCGGGCGGACACCTCCTGGCACTTCCTGCTCTGCGCGGACCCGGACGGGGCGAGCCTGCACGTCACCCCGGCCCCGCGCAGCCTGTTCGACTACCACCTCGGTTTCTACCGGCCGGCGGGCCCGGAGCAGCCGGAGTGGTCGCCGTCGGTGCTGCCGCCGGACCGGCTGCCGCCCGAGACCGTGGCCCTGCTCGCGGTGATCGACGAGCTGCGCCCCTACCTCCAGGTGACCCTGCACGGCACCGACCTGGGCGGCAGCTGGGTGCAGCTGACGAAGGACGTGCCGGGGCTGGCCGAGCCGTTCGCCAAGTCCGCGGCGGAGTTGCACATCCCGGTGGAGACGGGCGCCTCGGACGCCGCGGGCTGGCCGGCCTCGGGGCCCGGGGTGCGGGTGATGCCCGGTCCGGAGACGGGGGTGGCGTACCCGAGCATGCCGGACGACGCACGCCACAGCACCTGGTACCACGCGCACCGGTACGGCGGTCTGACGGCGGTGATCGAGGTGCCGATGTGGGCCAGCGACCTGGTCGACGACCCGGCGCCGCACCCGGCGCCGGCGGCGGCGATGCGGCGCCTGGCGCGCCGGCTGCTGCGGGACTCGCGGGAGGTGGAGCGGGTGCTGGCCGAGGCGCTGCCCCGGCTGGACGGCCTGGACGGGCCGCTGCTGCGGGCGGCCCGCTGGGCGCTGGGGCTGATCCCGGGGCTCGCCGAGGACTGGATCGCCCGGCAGCCGGTCGACACCACGATGGCGTACGTCGGCAGTGTGGACGCCTTCGGGCGGCGGCTGCCGCTGCGGGCGGCCTCGATGCTGCTGCGGGTGCTGCGGGAGGCGGACGACCGCGCGGCACCGCGGCTGGAGGAGCTGGTGGCGGCCTGGTGCGAGGCCTACGGGGAGCGTTTCCGGGCCCGCTGGGTGCCGTTGGAGCGCCAGGTGGAGCATCAGTCCCGGACGGTGCTGGCGGCCGCGCAGCACGCGCGCGAGGGGGCGGCGTGAGGTCTCGGGGGCCGCACGCCGCCCGCCTGCGGAGTCAGCCGTCGAGGGCGAAGACCGGCCCGGTCCTGGCCGCCATCACGCAGGAGTTGGGGAACGTCTCGCGGTAGTCGATCGGCCGGCCGTTCCACTCCCCGCGTGCCTGGGCGGTCACGGGCGCGTAGAGCATCGGGCACATCGCGTCCTTGGGCGGGGCGATACGCGTGATGTCACCGCCCACCGTGTCCAGTTCGGCACAGGCCTCGGCCGCGTGCGTGTGTCCCTGGGGCGGGTCGCACAGCAGCAGGGCGCCGCGCGTGTCGCTGGAGCGGCTGTCGCCCTTGGTGACGGTCAGGAAGAGGTAGTCGCCGCCGCGCGTGGCGGCGGGCGCGGCCTGGGCCGGGCCGGCGGCGAGGAGGGCGGTGGCCGCCAGCAGGGCGCCGCCGGCCGCTGTCGCTCTGATCAGAGAGGTCATTCCCTGTGCATCGGCACGGCGGCCTCGGCGCCCCAGCCCGGCTCACCCGAACGGGCACCCGCGCGCGCGTGGCGGTGCGCCAGTTCGAAGGCGCTCAGGACGACGCGCGTCTGGTACTCGGCCTGGCGCGCGACCGGGATCCAGCGGGCGCCGAGCGAGTCGTGGTAGTCCGCGCACCAGGTGTCGATCAGCCGGTCCAGGTCGGGCAGCGCGTCGGCCGGGTCGTGCCCGGTGCTGCGCAGCAGCTGGTGCAGCAGCCCGGCGGTGCGCAGGGCCAGCCGGCGTCCGGCGATGCGCAGCGCGGCCAGGTGGGCGCTGCTGAGCGGGGGCAGCGGGCGGGCGCTGCCGGCGTCGGTGTCGGGGTCCCAGGCGTCGGCGAGGCCGGGGCAGACGAGCAGGTAGTCGTCGACCGGCGCGAGCAGCCGGGCCGCGTCCGGGGCCGCGGACAGCTGGGTCCTGACCCGCGCCAGAATGCCGTCCAGGAGGGCCGTGTCCGCCCGCAGGGTCCGGCTGACGGCCCGCAGCGCCGCGTCCCGGTCGGCGGGCGGTGCGCCGTCCTGGACGGCGTTCACGCCCCACATGGGCGCCTCGACGATGGCGGTGACGGTGCCGTGCCGGTAGGGGTGGAACCAGGTGGACTCGACGGCGGCCTCGGTGATGGCGGCGGCCAGGTCGCCCCGGCGGGGCGGCGGCACCCGGTAGACGGCCGGGCCCAAGGTCGGCCAGTACAGGGTGTCGTAGGCGCCGAGTTCCCGGGGGATGCCGAGCCGGCTCGCGGTGTGCGTGAGGCGGCGGTCGAGGCCCGGCAGGTCGCGGGTGAGCTCGACGAAGCCGCCGCCGACGTCGACGCCGTGCAGCGAGCACTGGAGGAAGGGCCGCAGCTCGTCCTGGACGTCGAGCAGCGCCCGGGTCTCGGGCAGCGCGACCGCGTCGGCCCCGTCGGGCAGCCATTCGGGCTGCTCCAGGAAGCCGGGCCGGAAGAAGTTACGGAAGTAGTGGCCGAGGGTGTACGGCCCGGCGAGCCAGCCCTCGTTGCGGCGCGAGCCGTCCGGGTCCAGGCAGAGCAGCAGGTGCCAGGTGACGTCGGCGTCCTCGGTGAGCCGGGGGTCGGCGAGCACCCGGTCGGCGAGGCGCAGCACGGTGGCACCGCCGATGGGTTCGTTGGCGTGCGGGCCGGCGACGACCAGGGCGTGACGACCGCCGTGACCGATGGAAAGCAGCCACATGGGCGTGCCCGCGCGGGAGGTCCCGACCCTGCGCAGCCGGGCGTCCCGGGGTCGGTCGGCGGCCAGCGCGGCCGCCCGGGAGACCAGCTCGTCCACGGTCGGGTAGCGGAGGAGCGGCAGAACACACCTCCACAATGCGGTGCCGTCGGTTCACATGATGTGCATGGCGTCCACACAGTCAGTCACGACTTGGGGGGTACGTCAACACCGCGACGGGCATACGTTTTTCAGCCACTCGGAGACAGCGGCCGGCAAAGGGCGGGCTCAGGAGGCCGCGAGCCGGAAGGACACCCGGCCGAAGCCGATCTGGTCCCCCTCGCGCACGACGGCGGCGCCGGTCACCCGGCGGCCGTTCACGGTCGTGCCGTTGGTGGAGCCGAGGTCCCGGAGGATCCACAGGCCGCCCTGGCGGCGGAGTTCGGCGTGCACCCGGGAGACCGTCTCGTGGTTGAGCCGCAGCCCGTTGGCCGGATCGCGGCCGATGCGCAGCGGATGGCCGCTGCCGGGGTGCGGCAGCAGCAGTTTGGGCAGCCGCTCGGCCTGCCAGGCCCGGCGCAGCCGCACGGTGAACCCGGAGACGGCCTCGACGGTGCCGAAGAGCACGCGCGCGAAGCGGTTCTCCTGGGGCAGGTCCGCGGTGAGCGCCGCGAGTTCGTCCGCGCGGCGGGCGGCGAGCGCCAGCTCCATACGGCGCACGAACGTGTCGTGCGACAGCCGTCCCATGACGACGCCGTCACGCAGCACACTCAGCGCCTTCTCGCGCTCCGCGTCGGACAGCCGCGCGGGGTAGGTGTGGAACTCGAAGGACGACGTCACGCTGCCGATTCTGGGTCAGTGAACCCCGGGTGTCCAGAAAACGGGGAAACGGCCGTCACGCGCGCGTACGGACGGCGACACCCTCCGGGAAAGCCGGGATTCAAAAGCGGTCTGATCGCTTTCCCGGCACGATGGACGGACTACCTCACGATGAGCCAGACGAAGGGGACCGTCCGTGCAGTTCGAGGTGTGGGCACCGCAGGCAGACCGGGTGACGCTCCATTGCGACGGCGTCACGCGCGCGTTGGAGCGCGATCCGAGGCGGCCGGAGTGGTGGACCGGTGCGGCGGACGCCGAGGACGGCACCCGGTACGGGTTCGCCCTGGACGACGGCCCCGTGCTGCCCGACCCCCGCTCGCGCCGCCAGCCGGACGGGCCGGACGGGCTCAGCGCGGTCGTCGACCACGGTCGCCACCCATGGCGGGCCGAGTGGTCCGGCCGGGCCCTGCCGGGCGCCGTGCTCTACGAGCTGCACGTGGGCACGTACACCCCCGAGGGCACCCTGGACGCGGCCGCCGCCCGTCTGGAGCACCTGGTGGAACTGGGCGTCACCCACGTGGAGTTGATGCCGCTGTGCCCCTTCCCCGGCCGGCACGGCTGGGGGTACGAGGGGGTCTCGCTGTGGGCGGTGCACGAGCCCTACGGCGGACCCGAGGCGCTGAAACGGTTCGTCGACCGGGCCCACGAACTCGGGCTCGGTGTCGTCCTGGACGTCGTCCACAACCATCTGGGCCCGTCCGGCAACTACCTGCCCGCCTTCGGTCCGTACTTCACGGAGACCCACCACACGCCCTGGGGCGCCGCGGTCAACCTGGACGCGCCCGGGTCCGACGAGGTGCGCGCGTACCTGGTGGGCAGCGCGCTCGCCTGGCTGCGCGACTACCGGATCGACGGGCTGCGCCTGGACGCGGTGCACGCGTTGTGCGACACGCGCGCGTGCCACTTCCTGGAGGAGCTGTCGGCGGCCGTGGCCGCCCTGGCGGCCGAGTCGGGCCGGCCGCTGTTCCTGGTCGGCGAGTCCGACCTGAACGACCCGCGTCTCATCACCGCGCGCGCGGAGCACGGTCTCGGTCTGGACGCGCAGTGGAACGACGACTTCCACCACGCCCTGCACACCGCGCTGACCGGCGAGTCCCAGGGCTACTACGCCGACTTCGCGCGCGCCCCGTTCGCCGCCCTGGCCAAGACCCTCACCGGCGGCTACTTCCACGACGGCGCGTACTCCGGCTTCCGCGGCCGCCACCACGGCCGCCCGCTGGACCGCGCGCGGGTGGCCGGGCACCGGCTGCTCGGCTACACCCAGACCCACGACCAGGTCGGCAACCGGGCCCAGGGCGACCGGCTCTCGGCCTCCCTCTCCCCCGGTCTGCTGGCCTGCGCGGCCACCCTGACCCTGACCGCGCCCTTCACACCGATGCTGTTCATGGGCGAGGAGTGGGCGGCCGGCACCCCCTGGCAGTTCTTCACCGACCACACGGACCCCGAGCTGGCGGAGGCGGTACGGCGGGGCAGGCGGCGGGAGTTCGCGGCGCACGGGTGGGCCGAGGAGGACGTACCCGATCCGCAGGACCCGGGGACCCGGGACCGGTCCTGCCTGGACTGGTCGGAGCCGGAACGCGAGCCGCACGCGCGCGTGCTGGCCTGGTACCGCCGGCTGACCGCGCTGCGCCGGGAGCAGCCGGACCTCACCGACCCCGACCTCGCCGACACCAAGGTGGCCTACGACGAGGAGGCACGCTGGCTGGCCTTCCGGCGCGGGGACGTACGGGTGGCGGTGAACCTGGGCAAGGAGCCGGCCGCCATCCCGCTCGGCACCGGACGGGCGGAGGTGCTGGCCGCCTGGGACCCCGTGGCAACGCCGGGCGCGGACGGGGTGCTGCGGGTGCCGGGCGAGTCGTGCGTGGTGCTGACCCAGCCCTGAGCGGCCGGCCGCGCTACGACTCCGTGTCGTCCTCGGTGTCCTCGCGCAGCTCCGTCACCCGCTCCAGCAGGATCGCCTCCCAGGCGCGCCGGAGCCGGGTGCGCAGCAGCGGCAGGGGGCTGTCGTCGCGGCCTTCCAGACGGTCGGCGAGGCGGATGACGGTGTCGCAGCGGGCCAGCCACAGGCCGCGCAGGCAGGGCCGGGCGCCGTAGCCGGCGAGCGTGGCCGCGCGGACGGCCGCGCCGGAGCCGACCGCGAGGGCGAGCCCGGCGATGTCCTCGGCGGGGTCGCCCACGGCCGCGTCGGTCCAGTCCAGGACGCCGCGCACCCTGCCGTCCGCGCTGACCACCAGATGCTCGCCCTTGAGGCCGTGGTGGACCAGCACGGCCGTACCGGGCTGCGCGGCGAGCTGGGCGGCGCCCGGCGAGGTGAACTGGAGCAGCGGCGCGGGATCGAACTCGTCGGCGGCGGCGAGGCGTTCGGCGGCGGGTACGGCCATCCGGCGCAGCGCCTCCAGGGAGCGCGGCGGGGTGCGCGGCACGCCGAGCGTCTCCGCCTGCCGCACGGGCACCTCGCGCAGGCCGGTGAGCAGCCCGGCCAGGTCGGCCTCGCCGACCGCGGAGACGTCGTGCTCCTCGGCCGTGCCCCCGGCGATCGCGGTGTCCAGCGTGTAGGTCAGGCCCGGCGCCCACTCGCCGTGCGCGACGCTGGTCGGGACGGCGACCGGCAGGTGCGGGCGGGCCAGGTCGCGCAGCCGCAGTTCGCGGCGCTGCCGGGCGGCGGCCTCCCGGTCGGGCGCCAGCCGCAGCACATGGCGGGTGCCGACCCACCAGGTGGAGTGCTCACCGCCCGCCGCGACGGGCCGGACGTCCGGTCCCGAGGTTCCGGTCGCGCTCTCCTTGAGCAGCGAACGGACCAGTCGGCGGACGGTGTCCGCGGTGGGTGTCGGTGCCTGGGTCATGGATCGCGCCGTTGCCGTTCGGGTGGGGTAGGGGCGAGAAGATACTCCCTGGGCCGGGTCGGTCAGCCCACTACGACCATCTCGCGGGTGGTGTTGTTGAAACGACGTCCGCCCTCCTCGGTCACCGTGACGATGTCCTCGATCCGCACGCCGAAGCGGCCCGGCAGATAGATGCCGGGTTCCACGGAGAAGCACATCCCGGGCACGAGCGGCTGCTCCTCGCCCTCGATCATGTACGGCGGCTCGTGCGTGGTGACGCCGATGCCGTGGCCGGTGCGGTGGATGAAGAACTCGCCGTACCCGGCGTCGGCGATGACCGCGCGGGCGGCCCGGTCCACCTCCTGGCAGGCCGCGCCGGGGCGGACGGCCCGGAACCCGGCCTCCTGGGCGGCGCGCACGAGGTCGTGGACCTCGCGTTCCTCGGCGGTCGGCGGGCCGACGTGCACGGTGCGGGTGGTGTCGGAGCCGTAGCCGTCCTTGAGGCCGCCGAAGTCGAGGACGACCATGTCGCCGTCCTGGATGACCCGGTCGCCGACCTCGTGGTGCGGGTTGGCGCCGTTGGGTCCCGAGCCGACGATGGTGAAGTCGACCTGTTCGTGGCCGAAGCGGCGCAGCAGGTCGGCGAGGTCGTGGCCGACGTCGGACTCGCGGCGGCCGGCGAAGGGAACCTTGCGGATCTCCTCGAACGTTGAATCGGCGGCGGCTCCGGCGGCCGCGAGGAGTTCGAGTTCGGCCGCGTCCTTCACGGCGCGGAGCATGGGCAGCGCGTCGGTGAGGGAGGCGTACGAGGTGTCCGGGAGTGTCCTCTGCAGGCCCAGCAGGTGCATGGCCCAGGCGTTGTCGCTGATACCGAACCGGCCGCCCTTGTCGAGCAGCTCGGCGGTCACGGCGTAGGGGTCCTTGCCGTCGGTCCAGTCCCGCAGGGTCAGCACGTCCGCGCCGGCCGACTTCGCGGCGTCGGGGGCCTCCAGGGTGGGGACGACCAGCACGGGGTCCCTGCCGGGGGCGAGGACGAGGAGGGTGAGCCGTTCGGTGACGGCGGTGGGGGTGTAGCCGCTGAGCCACACCATGTCGGGGCCGGGGGCGATCAGGAGGCCGGCGAGCCCGGCGTCGGCCGCGGTGTGCGCCGCGCGCGTCATGCGGGCCCTGTAGTCGTCGGCGGTGAAGGGCGCGGCGGGTGTCGTGCCGGTCATCCGGGGCCTCCTTGCGCGGGTGAGGGGGCTGTAGGGCCTTCGGTGAGCATCCTGCCGGGTGTTGTGGGGCGGCGCGAGCCGGTTTGCGCGGAAGCGCCGTTGTGTGTCTTGGTTGTGGGGCGAGTGCGGCTGAGTCGTGGCTTGTCGCGCAGTTCCCCGCGCCCCTGTCGGGGCGCGTTCGTGAGGGCGTTGTCAGGTGACGACTCCTGGCACCACTGTCAGCTGCTGGTACCCCCCGCTCTGGTGCCGCACCGTGAGTTTGGCTTCCTTGCCCGGGCGGGCCTCGGTGACGGCTCGTACCAGGTCGGCGGCGTCGTCGATGCGACTGTTGCCGAGTTGGAGGAGTACGTCGCCGCGTACCAGCCCGGCGGTGTAGCCGGGACCGGGTACGTGGACGCCCACCACCACGGCGCCCACCTTGTCGGCGTCGACGGCCTCCACGCCCAGGGTCGCGGTGGGCGGGTGCGAGGGGGTCGGGGCGGTGGACGGAGTGGGCGTGGGGGTCGTCGACGGGGTGCGGTGCTGGAGTTCGGCGAGTCTGGAGAGGCCGATGACGGTGGCGCCGACCGTGCCGATGCCGACCCCGGTGAGCACCAGGACCGTGCCGGCGAAGAGGCCGAAGAGCAGGGTCCTGATCCGGCGGCCGCGGCGGCGCGCGGCGTGCGGGCGGTGGGCCGGGTCGGGCGGGGGGTCCTCCCCGCGTTCCTGACCCGGGATCGGTTTGGGACGCAAAGCGGTCTGTTCCATGGTTCGCCTCCGGCCCGAGCCCTACCCGGCGCACGCGGGCGCGACGAGTCACGAACGAGTGAGACTGACCCCGGGTCAGGAGCGGGAAGCCTTAGGCCTCACCTGCGTCCCGGGCACCCTCGACCAGGCTCGCCACCAGGTCCGCGGCCGCCCCTGCGGGGGTCCCGGCGTACACCAGTTCCACCCGGTGGATGACCCGGGGCGCGGTGACCGGGACGGCGACCGTGCCCGGGATGCCGGTGGCCGTCCGGCGGGGCAGCAGGGTGAGGCCGTGGCCGGTGGCGGTGAGGGTGGTGAGGGTGCGGAGGTCGGAGCCGTCGTAGCGCAGGGCCGGGCGGAAGGCGCCGCCGCCGGTCGCGGTGCGCAGTTGGGCGAGGGGCAGGGCCGCGCCGGGTGCGTCCAGCCAGCGGGCGTCGGCGAGGTCGGTGAGGCGCAGGCCCGGGCGGCCGGCGAGGGGATGGCCGGCGGGGAGCAGGACGGCGACGGGTTCCTCGCCGACGCGGTGCGTGGTCAGCGGTGCCACGTCGGGCAGGCGCAGGGGGTCGCTGGGGGCGGCGAGGCCGTCGAGCAGACCGAGGTCGGCGGTGCCGGTGGCGACGGCGGCCGGGATCTCCTCGCGAGGCAGGACGCGCAGGGTGACGCCGTCGGCGGGGAGCGCGGCGAGGACGCCGGGGCCGAGCGCGGTCGGGGTCGCGGCGAGGGTCAGGCCTGACACGGGCGCGGCGGCCATCCGTACGACGTCCGCGCGGGCCGCCTCCAGCCGCAGCAGCAGCGGGCCGGCGTGCTCCAGGAGCCGTTCGCCGGCCGCCGTGGGCGTCACCGGGCGCCGGGTGAGCAGGGGCGCGCCGAGGTCCTGTTCGAGGGCGGCGATGTGCTGGGAGACCGCGGACTGGGTGTAGCCCAGGGTGCGGGCGGCCTCCGAGAAGGAGGCGAGGCGGGCGACGGTGACGTAGGTGCGCAGCAGGTGCGGGTCCATGCCGTACAGGGTCGCATCAGAATTGCTTATCGAGAGTGCACCGATCATCGTTGGACGTGAACCGGAACCGGCGCCCAGGATGAGGGCATGACGAACTCCGCAGCTCGGACCGCCACGATCGCCCTGGTCGGGGACCGCTCCCCCAACGTCGTCTCGCACACCCGGATCCCGCTCCTCCTGGACGCCCTCGCCGAGCGCGACCGGCTGGTCCTGGACGCCTACTGGGTTCCCTCCGAGGACGCCGAGGACGTGGCCGCGGTGCGCGGCTTCGACGCCGTGTGGGTGCTGCCCGGCAGCCCGTACCGCAGCGAGGCGGGCGTCCTGCGGGCCATCCGCACCGCACGCGAGGAGGGCATCCCCTTCCTCGGCACCTGTGCGGGATTCCAGCACGCGCTCCTGGAGTACGCCCGGAACGTCTGCGGGCTGACCCGGGTCGCGCACGCCGAGACCGACCCCGGCGCCGAGGACCCGCTCATCGAACCGCTGGCCTGCTCGCTGGTGGGTCACGAGGCCGTCGTGACCGTCGAGCCGGGCTCGCTCGCCGAGGCGGCGATCGGCTCGGGGCGCACGGTCGAGCGGTACTTCTGCGCGTACGGCCCCTCCCGCCACCTCGACACCCTGCGCGCGCACGGAATGCGGCTGTCCGGCCACGACGAGGACGGCCATGTCCGGGTCGCCGAACTGCCCGGCCACCCCTTCTTCCTGGCCACCCTCTTCCAGCCGGAGCTGGCCGGTGACGGCTCGCGTCCGCATTCGGTGGTCCGGGCACTGGCGCGGGCGGCGGTCGCGCACGCCGACGAGCGGGTACGCGCGTCGGCGTGAGGCCGGGGCCCCGCCGTCCGGATCCCGGCCGCCGTGTTGTTCAGCGGCCGAGGCGTGCCCGCACCATGTGCACCATGGCGTTGACTTCTTCGATGCGCATCATGCGCGCGAGAAGGACGAACAGAGCGATCAGAACGGTCGCTCCCGCGGCGAGTGCCGTGAGCGCGGCAACGGCCGGGGGGTGCATCGCTGTCATCAGACGCGCAGCGACCAGTCCGGCCGCCAGGGACGCGGGAAGGGCGGCCCCGATGAGACGGGCGTAGGTTCGGACGACTCGCGTGCCGTCGAGGTCGCCGCCGAGCCGGCTGCGGAGCCGTTTCCAGGCGATGCCGACGCCGATGACGTAGGCCAGGCCGTAGGAGAGGGCCATGCCGGTCACGGCCCACCGCGCGGGGAGCAGGAGATAGGCGGCGAGGGATCCGGCGGCGTTCACGAGCGCGACGACGAGGGTGTTGAAGAAGGGCGTCCGGGTGTCTTCGTAGGCGTAGAACCCGCGCAGTACCACGTACTGCACCGAGTACGGGATCAGCCCCAGGGCGAAGGCCATCAGCACGAAGCCGATGTTGCGGGCGCCTTCCTCGCCGGCTCCGGCGTAGAGCAGTTGGATCAGAGGCACTCCGAGAGCGAGAAAGGCGAAAGCACAGGGAACGATGGCGACCGCTGAAGTACGCAGTCCCTGTGAGATGTCGTCCCGGACTGCCGTGTGGTCGCCGTCGGCGGCCGCGCGGGCGATGCGCGGAAGAATGGCTGTCATCACGGAGACGGTGATGATGGCCTGCGGCATCTGCCAGAGGAGGAGCGCGTAGTTGTACGCGGTGATGCCGGTGCCGGGGTGTCCGGTCTTCTCCGCGGTCGCACCGGCGGCGGTGGCAAGACGCGTCACGACGACCATGCCGGCCTGGTTGACGAGCACGAACAGGAAAGTCCATTTCGCCAGGCCGAGAGCCTTCCCGAGGCCATGGCCACGCCAGTCGAAGCGGAGGCGGATCCGGAATCCCGAGTCGCGCAGGTAGGGGACCATGGCCAGTGCCTGAACCGCCAGCCCCAGAAGGGTGCCGACACCGAGCAGTCGTATTCCCTGCGGCGTGATCGTCGATGCCGAGATTCCCGAGCGGGATGCCGTACCGAAGACCCAGGTGAACGACCCGAATGCGGCGATGATCAGGATGTTGTTCAGGACGGGCGTCCACATCATGGCGCCGAACCGCCCCCGCGCATTCAGGATCTGACCCATCACCACGTGGATCCCCATGAAGAACATCGTGGGCAGGCAGTAGCGGGCGAAGGCAACCGCGACCCGCATCTGGTCGGGGTGAGCGGCCATCGAGGGCGACATGATGCGAATGAATTCCGGCGCCGCGACGACACATACCAGGGTCACCGAGCCGAGGAATGTGACGACCAGGGTGATGAGACGGTTGGCGTATGCGGCACCTCCGTCGGAGTCCTCCTTCATCGACCGCACCAACTGCGGAATGAAGACCGCATTGAGGGCTCCTCCGCCGACCAGCACATAAATCATGGTGGGGAGCGTGTTGGCCACCTGGTAGGTGTCGTTGAGCGTTCCCACCCCCAGCGCGGCCCCCATCACCAGAGTGCGCAGAAAACCGGTCAGGCGTGAAACCAGGGTTCCGGCCGCCATCAGAGCGCTGGACTTCATGAGACCGGAAGACTGCTCGGCGCCGGATCTTTCGCCCGGAACCGGCATCGTTGCGGTCACCGATGAATTCACGCCCGCGGCGGAACCGGACACTCGGCGAATCCGGAGCGTCTCGAAGTCGCGGGCGCTCCCATCCGGCGCGGCATGCCGGGCACGACCCCGCGACCCGGGCTCCGAAGCGGCCGGGCGGCTGCCGTCACCGTCAACATTCATGCGTGATCCATCGCTCCGTATCCCCGCCGTCCAGGACTGACACGCCACCATACCGGCGCGCCAACCCCCTTCCGCCCGCCGGATGTTGCGACCGGCATGCCGCGACTCCGTGACGCCTCGCCCGTCAACCGGAAGGGCGACCGGCAACCAGGCCCCGATCGGGGTACGCGCCGCGTGTGCGACCCGAACCACATGCTTGACGCGGGCCACCGCCGATGTGACATGGATCATTCAATTCTTGCACTGCTCTTACCTTTTGCCATCAACACCCACTTCTACTGCGACAACTTCGGACGAAACGTGAATCGATGAAGATCGATTCTCGCCAATTCCCATCGGTCCTGGCCGAAAATAATCTCTGGCAACCTTTGAGGACGCCATGGATAGTTGGCGACCGCACGTGAAATTGAGCAAAGCAAGCCACTTCTCCACGAGAGGACTGCAAATGCGTCGAATAGTGGCGACAGTCGCTATGACGGGTTTCCTGCTCGCGCTCGGAACGGGTGTCAGCGGGGCGGCAACACCGACCGACTCCGCCATTCAGGAGAAAGTCGTGAGCCCCAAGGCGAGCTATAGCTTCGCCTGCACGCTGCCGCAGGGTTCGTACGCCAATTACTCGTTCAGCGACGGCCTCACGTCCACCAGGATCTACTACAACAACCACTGTTCCAGTGGGATCTACGTCAGGGTGCACGTCGCCTCCGGCAGCTCCTGCTGGCTCACCCCGACCGGCAAGTCCAGCGCGGTCTTCGACGCCGGGGTCACAAGCATCACCGAAGGATGCTGAGAGCCCGTTCTCCGAGGTTGTGAGTTCCCGAGTGCGCGGGTGCGGGACGGTGTCGCCGAGGCCGTCCCGCACCCGCGTGCCCGCGCCACATCCGGCTGGGAGAAACCGGTCGACCCGTTCCCCGTCGTCGTCGGAGGCCGTTGTCAGTGGCGGCTGTTACGTTCTGTGACATGACCGATCACTGCCTGCGGCTGCTCCGGCAGCACCGCCGCCTGGCCGAACTGGCGGCGTTCCCCTTCAACTTCGACCTGGACCGGGCCGCCCACGGCCACCTCGAACCGGTCCGCCTCGCCTCCGGCGGCCCGCTTGAGGTCGTGGCGGGCTGCGACACCGGCGGCACGTATTTCGTGTGCGCGGACGGCTCGTTGCTGTACGCGAGCTCCGAGGGCTCGGCCGGGATCATAGGGTCGTCCGTCGACGAGGCGCTGGAGATCGTGATCGGCCTGCCGGGCTGGCGCGACTGCCTGGGCCTGGCTCCGGCGGACGGCGAGGAGGCGATCCTCGCGCGCGTGGCCGAGATCGAGGACGAGATCCGGGAGTACCACGGCATCGACGCCGAGCGCGCCGAACTCCGCGCCGCCCTCGGCCTGCCCGACCGCTCCCCCGTCGACCTGCTCGGCAGACTGCACACGGCCCTGCTGCGCACCGAGCCCGACTTCCTCCTCCTCAACGCGGACGAGGACTGCGCCTACGACCTGCTCGACCCGCACCCCCGGCCGCCGCTCCGGGAGTCGGTACGGCACGAGGTGCCCGGCGACCCGGCCGGCCGGCCGCTGACGACCTGGGCCCGGCTGGCCGCCGACCAGGGGCTGACCGAACTCGCCAGAGTGGCGTTGATCCGCCGGCTGGACGAGATATCCATGGACCAGAGCCAGTTGCTCCGGCCCGGCAGCAGGAAGGAACTCGACCTGTCGCCCCTGCGCCTGCTGGCCGAGGAGTTCGACCGGCTGGGCGACCCGCGGCAGGCCGAGCGCGCCCGGCGCCTGCACACCGCCCTCCAGTAGAAAGTGCCGGGTCCGTCCTCAGCCGACGGGGAGGGCCGGGGCGAGCGGTGGCCGGTCCGGCAGGAACCCGTGGGCGCGGCGGGCCAGGTGGTCCGGCCGGTAACGGTCCACGTACCGATGCCAGTTGAGGATGCCGGCCATCCAGTTCTGCAGGTCCCGGACGTAGTTCCCCATGGCCTCACGGGCCTCGGCCGACAGCTCGAAGTCGTCGCACACGACGGGGAGTTCGCTCGCGACGACATGCTCGAACTGCCGCATCCGCTGGGTCATCAGGTCGTGCACGACCCGGAGGGCGGTGGGGTAGTCGACGCCGAAGAAGTTCTGGACGACGAGGATCGCGTTGTGCAGCTCGCCCTCGTACTGGATCTCCTTCTGGTAGGAGAAGACGTCGTTGACGAGCATGCCGTAGTCGATGGCGGCGTTCTCCAGGGAGCGGACCGGGCCGCTGCGGTAGACCTCGGGCGGGATCGCGGGGCCGTGGCCGCGGCGGGCCAGGCTCAGGGTGAGGTCGGAGCCGAAGGTGTCCCGGCGCATCTCCAGGTAGTCGACGGGGTCCGGGACGCGGTGCTGGAGGTGGTTGGCCATCTCCCAGAGCCAGCTCTCGGTCATCCTGTCGACGGCCTGCTTCAGGAAGAGCCGGCCGTCGGGGTCCAGGTCGGCGGTGGTGCGCGCCCACAGGTCGGTCAGGCCGCGTTCCATGCCGGTGACCGGGGCGGGGACGGGCTCGTCGGCGATCGGCATGCACGCGGACAGCCGGGCGGTGGCGAGCCGGGCGCCGGCCAGGTCGCGCCGGGTGCCGAAGTACAGGGGGTAGTAGTCGTCGGCGTAGGTGCCCCAGGCCAGCCACTGGGCGCTGAGGTCGAGTTCCTCGGGGGTGGCGTCGGGGTCGAGGCCGGCGGCGCAGAGGACGAGGTCGCCGGCGGCGAGTCTGTCCTCGTCCCAGACGCCCTCGGCGAGCATTCCGGTGGCGTGCATCCAGGCGGTGAGCCGGGGGCGGGCGGTGTCGAGGTGCGGGCTGAGCTCGACCTCGTAGGGCATGTGGAAGTCGGGCAGGAGGGAGGGGCCGACCTGCTGGAAGGGGACGTGGGTATAGGCACGGAGGCGTTCCGCGGCGGCCTCGGCGAGTAAGCCGCCGACGTCCGCGGCGGACGTGCCGGGGCCGGTCAGGGTCTGCCAGGGGGCGGCCTGGGCGGTGGCGCCCTGGTTCATGTAGCGGCTGGAGCGCAGATGCCATTCGTGGCCGCCGGACTGCCAGTCCTGCAGGCCCTTGGTGTAGGCGGCGATCGCGGCGGCCTGGTCGGGGGTGAGGCCCTTCTCGACGGCGAGGGCGGGCACTTCGGTGAGGGCGGTGTGCTCGAACTGGTGGAGGCGGGAGGTGAGAATGTAGTTGACCGTGTCGGCGGCCTCCTGGGTGGAGCAGTCGAAGAAGGTCTCCAGGACCAGCACGCCGTTGCTGTTCTCGCCCTCGTCCTCGACCTCGCGCTGGTAGGAGAACAGGTCGTTGCGGAGGTGGACGGCGTCGGCGAAGGTCTCCATCAGCACGCGCAGCGGCCGGGTCCCCGCGACGGCCGCGGGCACCTCGGCCGTCGCGTACTCGACGAGCCCCGCCGACCAGGGGGCGCCGCCGACCTTGCGGCGCATCTCGATGTACTCGACGGGGTTGGCGATCCGTCCCTCGTTGATGTTGGACAGCTCCCACATCGACTCGTTCAGCAGATGCTCGGTGGCGACGGAGAAGCGCCGTCGCCAGTCGACCGACATGGCCGGCACCGTGCGGGCCCACAGGTCGGCGAGGCCCGCCTCGACCGGGTTCTCCGGCTCCGGCACGGGTGTCGAGAGGTCGAGCGGCATGAACAGCGGGAGCCGGTCGAGATGGGCCTTGCCGGCGGCGCGGTCCTGGGTGCGCTTGAACATGTCGAGGAAGTGGTCGTCGAAGAAGAACACCCACACGTACCAGTCGGTGATCAGCGAGAGGGCGGGGCCGTCGCAGTCGGGGTGGGTGTAGCCGCACAGCAGGCCGTAGTCGTGTGCCTCCAGGTCCGCCTGGGTCCAGATCCCGGAGCCCTCCAGCATGCCCATCTCCCGGGCCCACTCGGTGGAGTGGGCCCGGGCCTCCTCCAGATGCGGGTTGAGCCGCGCGGGATACGGCATGTAGAAGTGCGGGAGTTCGAACGGCTGCGTCATGGCCGGGGCCCTACCCGTGGGCTCCGACGGCCATCCGCCGCGCGGCACATGATCACACCATCGCGTGAACCGGGGCGGTATCCGGGAACTTCGGCCGCCGGCTGTGGCGTTGGACGGGCATCACCCGCCCCCGGGCCACGGCCGGACCGGTGGTCAACCGGTCGCGGTGCCGAACCAGCGGGGCAGGCGGTCGACCAGTTCCCGCTGGTCGTCGCCGATCCAGGCCACATGACCGTCGGGCCGCAGCAGAACGGCGGGCGCGTCCAGTTCCTCGCCGGTGTCGACGACATGGTCGACCCGGTCCGCCCAGCCGGCCACCGAGAGCAGGCCGGTCCGGTCGAGCAGGAGTCCGCGTCCGGCCCGCGTCAGCTCGTACAGGCGCCCCCGTTCCAGCCGCACGTCCCGGAGCCGGCGGCCGAGGAGGGCAGGCCCCTCGCCGAAGTCGTAGCGGACGGACAGCGCGGCGATCTTCTCGATCAGGTACCGGTTCACCTCCTCGAAGTCCATCAGTTCCGCCACCAGCCGGCGCACCGCCCGCGCACCGGGTTCGGCGGACAGCAGTTCCGACTGGGCCCGGGTGTTGTCCAGCACCGCGGCGGCCACCGGGTGCCGTTCGGTGTGGTAGCTGTCCAACAGCCCTTCCGGCGCCCAGCCGTTGACCTCGGCGGCGAGTTTCCAGCCGAGGTTGAAGGCGTCCTGGATGCCGAGGTTGAGGCCCTGTCCGCCGGTCGGCGGGTGGATGTGCGCCGCGTCGCCGGCCAGCAGCACCCGGCCCGACCGGTAGCGCTCGGCGAGCCGGGTGGCGTCGCCGAAACGGGAGATCCAGCGCGGGGAGTGCACACCGAGGTCGGTGCCGGCGAACTCCCGCAGCCGCAGCCTGAACTCCTCCAGGGTGGGCGGGACCGCGCGGTCCTCGGACACCCCCGCGGCGGGCACGATGACGCGGTGCACGCCGTCCTCGCGGGGCATGACGCCGAACCGGGCACTGGTCCTGCGGACCTCGGCCACCACGGCGGCCAGCTCCTCCGGCGGTACGGCCACCTCCAGCTCGCCCAGCCAGGTCTCGTTGGCGGCCGGTTCGCCGGGGAAGGCGACGCCGAGCAGCCGGCGTACGGTGCTGCGGCCGCCGTCGCAGCCGACGAGGTAGCGAGCGCGCAACCGCGTGCCTCCCCCGCCGGCTGCGCCCTCACTGGCGGAGCTTCCCCCACCGTCCAGTTCGACGGTGACACCGTGCTCGTCCTGGGCCAGTCCGGTCAGTTCGGCGCCGCGCCGGATCTCGGCGCCGAGTTCGACGGCCCGCTCGGCCAGCAGGCGCTCGGTGACGGTTTGCGGAATGCCGAGAACGTACGAATGCGCGGTGTCCAAGCGGTCGGGCCAGGGCGCCGGAATGCCGGCGAAAAAACCGCCGGTGGCGAACTTCCGGCCGAGCGGGAGGAACCGCTCGAGCAGCCCGCGCTGGTCCAAAATCTCGACACTGCGCGCGTGCAGCCCGAGCGCGCGGGACTGCCCGGTCGGCACCGCCTCCTTCTCCAGCACGAGCACCCGCACCCCGTGCAGCCGCAGTTCACCGGCGAGCGTCAGTCCGGTCGGACCGGCGCCGACGACGATGACATCGAGCATCGAAATCCCCCATAGAGCCATAGAAAAGGAAAGGCGCGCACAGTGCGCGGATCGCCGATCTCCACAGGTACCGGCTACGGCCGGAAATTCTGCAACAGCGACCGGGGCTTGCCGCAAGGCCCCCGGTGCGCTATACGTTGAGAGTGGCGAGGAGCGGACGAACTCCTTGCCTTTCGCATTTCCGGCATGCGCGCCGGAGGACCCCTTCCCCCGAAGCATTCACACGCCATCCATTAGGCTGCCGCCGTTGGTCGACTCATCGGATCAACAGATTCAGGGGGCGGGGGCCGATGAACAACGCGACCGAGGTGTTCCAGCCGTTGCAGGCGGACGATCCGCCCAGGGTGGCCGGGTACCGCCTCGCCGCACGACTCGGCGCCGGGGGCATGGGCCGGGTCTATCTGTCGCACACTCAGGGCGGCCGCCCGGTGGCGATCAAGGTGGTACGGCCGGAGCTGGCCGACGACCCGGAGTTCCGGCGCCGGTTCCGCCGGGAGATCACGGCCGCCCGGCGGGTCCGGGGCGCGTACACCGCCGAGTTGATCGACGCCGACGCGGACGGCGTACCGCCGTGGCTGGCCACCCTGTACGTACCCGGGCCCGCCCTCTCCGAGGTCGTCGCCCGGCGCGGCCCGCTGCCGGTGCAGGCGGTGCTGTGGCTGATGGCGGGGGTAGCCGAGGCGCTGCAGGCCATCCACGGCGCGGGCATCGTGCACCGGGACCTGAAGCCCTCGAACGTACTGCTGGCCTCGGACGGTCCGCGCGTCATCGACTTCGGCATCTCGCTGGCCGCCGACGCCACCTCGCACACCGCGACGGGCACCGCCATCGGCACCCCCTCGTTCATGGCTCCCGAGCAGGCCTCGGGCGGCGAGGTCACCCCGGCGACCGACGTGTTCGCGCTCGGCCAGACGGCGGCGTTCGCGGCCCTGGGCGCGCCGCTGTACGGCGACGGCCCCGCCGTCAACGTGCTGTACCGGATCGTGCACTCCGAACCCGACCTCTCCCCGCTGCCCGAGGAGGTGCGTCCGCTGATCGCCCGCTGTCTGGCCGCCGATCCGGAGCGGCGGGCCACCCTGGCGGAGGTCGTCGACTGGTGCCGGCGGCGGCTGGGCCCGGACGCCGACGCGGGCGCCGGACCGGCCGTGTGGCAGGAGATCACCGGACCCGAGGTGGCGGTGCCCGCCCCCGCGCCGACCCCGGCTCACCCTCCGCTGACCATGGCGGCCCCGGTCACCGTCACGTCCGCCGCCCCCGCCCCGGTCGGGCCGCTCCTCCCGCCGACCTATCCGTTCGCCCCGCCGCCGGAGCGGGCGGAACCGCGCCCGGGCCGCCGCGGACGGGCCGTGCTGATCGGGATCGCCGCCGTGACCTCGGTCGTCGGCACGCTGACGGTCATGGCGCTGATACTGACGCAGACCGCCGACTGGGTCCGCCAGCAGGCCGAGACCAGATCCTCCGGCACGCCGGATCCGACGGCCGGCGGCCGGTCGGCGGGCTCCTCGTCGACGAAGTCGCCGGACACCGCCGCCGACACCGACACCACCGCCGACACCGGCGGCGGCACCGCCGCCGACACCGGCATCTCCACCACTCCCTCGGCCACGGCCCCGCACCCCGAGGCGTATCCCCAGGTGTGGGTGGACGAGAAGAGTTCCCTGAGCTTCAAGGAGCCGGTCGAACGCAAGAATCGCAAGGGGGACGTGCGCTTCGACTGCAAGGAGATCGGCTGCGCGCTGAAGAGCGACACCAGCGTCATCGAGAACGTGTGGGACAACAAGGCCCAGGGCACCCTGGAAACCTGCCGTGACTCCCTCACCGCCTCCAAGAACCACAGCCTCACCCTGAACGTGGCCGCGGCCGGCAGCCTGATCTGCGTCAAGTCCCGCTCCGGGGACATCGCGCTGCTCGTGGTCAAGGTGAAGTCGACCGCCCTCTGGGACCATCCCGGGATCAGCTTCATGACCGCGGACATGACCATCTGGCGCAAGGCGGCCTGAGCTCCGCCGTCTTGCCGGACCCGGGCCCCCGGGCCACGGTGGTGCCATGACCTCCTCCGCGCGCCCCGGCGAGGCACCGCCCGTCCCCGACGTCTTCGACCCGCGCCGGTACGCGGGCGGGGTGCCGTACGACGACTACCGCGTGCTGCGCGAGCACCATCCGGTCTCCTGGCAGGAGGAGCCGGAGGTGCTGGGGTGGCCGGCCGGGCCGGGGTTCTGGGCGGTGGCACGCCACGCGGACGTGGTGCGGGTGCTCAAGGACCCGGGGACGTACTCCTCGTGTCTCGGCGCGACCCAGATCCGGGACCCGGACCCGGAGGACCTGCCGTTCATCCGGCGCATGATGCTCAATCAGGATCCGCCGGACCACGGGCGGTTGCGGCGCACGGTGAGCCGGGCCTTCACCCCGGGGCGGATCGAGCGGTTCGGTGCGGTGGTACGGCAGCGGGCGCGGGCGCTGTTCGCGCGGGCCCTGGAGACGGCCCGGGCGGGGGACGGCACCGTCGACCTGGTCGCCGCCGTCACCGACGAGTACGCGCTGCTCAACCTCGCCGATCTGCTGGGGGTCCCGGAGAGCGACCGCGGGCTGCTGCTGCACTGGACGCAACGGGTGATCGGCTACCAGGACCCGGACGAGGCCGGACCCCGGACGGTCGACGACCGGGGCCGGCCGGTCAACCCCCGCTCCCCGGCGATGCTGCGGGACATGTTCGACTACGCCCGTCGGCTCGCCGCGTACAAGCGCCGTCATCCGGCGGACGACGTGCTGACCGCCCTCGCGCACGACGCCGAACTCGCCGACGGGGAGCTGGAGATGTTCTTCTTCCTGCTCACGATCGCGGGCAACGACACCGTGCGCTCGGCGGCTCCCGGCGGGCTGCTGGCGCTGGCCGAGCACCCGGAGTCGTACGCCCTGCTGCGCGCCGGGAAGGTGCCGGCCGACACCGCCGTGGACGAGTTGCTGCGCTGGCATCCCCCGGTGCTGACCTTCCGCCGGACCGCCGCGCGGGACACCGAACTCGGCGGGCGGCGCATCGGGAAGGGCGCCAAGGTGGTCGTGCTGCACGCGTCGGCCAACCGGGACGAGCGGGCCTTCGCCGCACCCGGCCGGCTCGACCTCGGCCGTACCCCGAACCCGCACGTCTCCTTCGGGGACGGGCCGCATGTCTGTCTGGGCGCCCACTTCGCCCGGCTGCAACTGCGCTCGCTCTACGCGGCGGCACCGCCGACGCTACGGCCCGCGGGACCGGCCGGGCGGCTCGTCTCCAACTTCATCAACGGGGTGAAGTCGCTGCCGACGGAAGTGGGTTGACCTGGATCAGCGCATGGGTGCCGGCCGTGCGCCAGCGCTGTCCCTCGGCGGCGTCCAGGGCCGCCTCGGTGTCCGCGGAGAGTCCGGTGATCACATCGGACTTGAGGGTGCGCAGCGCGGCCACCGGGCCCGGGAACCAGGCGGTGACGTCCGCGAAGGGGGTGGTCGGGGGCCAGCGGCGATCGCCCACCAGGCGGCGGTAGTTGAGGTCGCCCTTGAAGAGCGTGAGGTCGGCGGAGGCGAACTCGGCGCGCAGGTCGTCGGGCATCTCGGCGTAGGGCAGCGGGGCGCAGGAGAAGGGGTGGGCGCGGACGGTGAGCCGGCCGTCCGACATCGCGGACCAGAGCGTACGGCCGTACGCGGCGGCCGTGCCGGGTGCGGCGGTGAGCCTGCGCAGGGCGTCGAGGACGTCGGCGGTCGTGGCGTCGGAGACGTAGTAGGGGTACGGCTTGATGTGCAGGACCGCGCGGCCGACGCGCCCGGTGTCCAGGAGATGGGCGATCAGCAGCAGGTCGGGGACGAGCTCGCGGCCCGCGTTGTCGGCGACCAGGCACAGGGTGCCGCCCCGGAGCAGCGGCCACAGGGCGGCGCTGTCGTCGGCGACCAGGGCGGAGACGGCCGCGCCCGCCTCCGCGGAGAGGCGGAAGCCGAGGTCGGCGCGGTTGCCCCAGAGGGAGCCGTGCAGCAGGGCGTGGTCCGGGTCGTCGTCGAGGGTGTCGAGGGCGGCCAGTTCCTCGTCGGTCTCCTTGGCGTCGAGTTCGGCGAGCTTGAACGGGCGGAAGGGGTCGATGCCCTGCCAGGGGCCGGTACCGAAGTAGCCGACGGCGTCCAGGAGGCGCCGGTAGAACCAGCTCTCGGACCACAGCCACGGCACGTCGAACCAGGACTGTCCGGCGTGGTCGTCCAGGCCCCAGTCGTGCCACCGGTCGTGGCCCGGCAGGGGTTCGATGACGCCCTCGGTGCAGTTGCGCAGCAGTGCGTCGAGGGCGCGGTGCTGCTCGGGGCCGTACGGGAAGGCGTCCCGCACCTGGTGGATGATCGCGGGGTGGCGTTCGGCCAGCACGCTGTGCGGGAACGGGCCGGTGGTGCCGAGGATCACGGGTGCGGCGGCGGAGTCGGGCATGGGCGTCACGCTATCGCGCGGGCCGCCCGGCTCCGCCGAACGCGGGGCGCCGGTCACGCCGTTCTGATCTCGCGCTCCAGTTGCGTGGCGAGGGTCAGGTAGCGGGCGCGCCGGTGCACCGGGACCAGGCCGCGGATCATCAGGAACCACATCTCGGCGACTCTGCGCGGCAGCCGTCCCACCGGTTCCAGGTTGCGGCCGGCGACCCGGGTGCCGACGAAGAAGCAGACGATCGAGTGGGCGACCGCGCCGACGTCGATGTCCGGGTGGACGTCTGACTCCTTGACGGCGCCCGTGAGTTTGCGCGTGGCGAACTCCAGCCACTCCGTGAACGGATGCCTGAGCGGCGGCCGTACGGTGACGTCCGCGGTGGCGAGCCGCAGTCCCGCGCGCGGGATCGGGCCGTCGACGGAGAGCCGGGCGATCGCGAACGTGGTGCGCATCAGGCCCTCCAGCGAGGAGTAGCCGCGGCTGTCCATCTCCCTCACCAACTGGCCGGAGGTGCGGGACTGGAGCTCCATGATGGCCTGGGCCAGGTCCTCCTTGGCGGCGAAGTGGAAGTAGAGCGCCCCCTTGGTGACCTGCGCGTGTTCGACGATCTCGCTCAGGCTGGTGGACTCGTAGCCGTGCCGGTCGAAGAGGTCGGCGGCGGCCGTGATGATCGTGGCACGGGTCTGTTCCGCACGTAACTGCCTCGCCATCGACTCAACACTCCTTCACGACATCACGGCTTCACGACTTCGTGTTCTCGACTGCACGGCTTCAAACCGACGGGGCATGCGGTTTGTTTTTTACCCCGTGCACACGATAGCTCACCGTGCGGCAGCGGGAGACAACTGTGCGGACCTGGTGACGGACACGTGTAAGCCGCGCCCGCCGAGCCGCGACCGGCGTCCACGGTGCACAAACGGACGAGATCAGAACGCGTCCCTCCCTCGTGTCCGTGCCGGTTTCCGGAAGCGATGCGCTGAGCCGGGCGCACATCGGTGATCGCCACGATACGAGCCGGACGGTTGGTTCTCAACGGCGCACGGTAAGTCCATAAAACGGACGAGCCGGTCGGCGGCGTACACACCGACCGGCCCTGTGATCAACCGCGCTGAACGGTGCGCACCCCATTCCCGTACTCACCTCAGCAGTCCTTGTACCCGCGCCTGCCGAGGAGACGTCCCCGATGACTCGGACGACCGACCGGATGAGAGTCACGGGAGCCGCCGTGGCGGCTCCGCTTCTGCTCCTGTTCTGGGCGGCGGGGCCCGCCCAGGCGCACGGCGCGCCCACCGATCCGATCAGCCGGGTCTACGCCTGCTCGCCCAGCGGCGGCAGCGCCGGTACGGCGGCCTGCAAGGCGGCGATCGCGGCGAGCGGGCAGAACTTCGTCGCCTGGGACAACCTGCGGGTGGCGGACGTCAACGGCCGGGACCGGCAGGTGATTCCGGACGGAAAGCTGTGCAGTGGCAACCTGGCGGCGTACCGGGGGCTCGACCTGGCGCGCGCGGACTGGCCCGCCACCGAACTGACTCCGGGCGCCCGGCTCACGATGACGTACGCCTCGACGATCGCGCACGCCGGCACGTTCAAGCTGTATCTGACCAAGCCGGGGTACGACCCGACGAAGCCGCTCACCTGGTCCGAGCTGCCCGCGCAGCCCTTCGCCGAGGTCAAGGACCCGCCGCTGACGAACGGGGCGTACCACTTCGGCGCGACGCTGCCGGCCGACCGGACGGGCCGTCAGCTGCTGTACACCATCTGGCAGAACAGCAGCACGTCGGACACCTACTACTCGTGCTCCGACGTGGTGTTCACGGCCAGGAAGGACGCGAAGAAGGACACCGGGGGCGAGGCGGGGAAGGACGGCGGGGCGACGGCGAGCGCGAAGCCGCGGGCGAGTGCCACGCCGACCCCGAGCGCCTCGAAGGGCGGTGCCGCCCCGGCACGGACGACGGCGGCGGCGTCCCCGGTCTCCCCAAAGACCGGAACCACCGCCGCCGACAGTACTCCCGTGGCCTCCGACACGGACTCCGGTTCGGGCCCGTCGGCGCCCCTGCTGGCGGGCGGCGCCGCGGCGGTGCTGGTGCTCACCGGCGGCGCCGCCCTGGCATTGCGTCTGCGTCGACGCTGACTGCCTGAGCCAGAAGGTCAGTTGACGAAGACGGCGGCGCCGTTGTCGCTGACCGGGGCGTACTTCGCGGTGAAGTAGCCGGCGGACGGGCAGAGGATGGAGCCCGAGGACTTCGTGAACGCCTGGCTGCTGAAGGCGAGGCTGTTGTCGGTGTTGCTGCTCGTGCCGCTCAGGCTGGCGGCCTGGTAGACACAGGTGATGCTGCCCAGCAGGGTGGTCAGCTTGACCGTGGTCTGGATGGTCGAGCCGCTCGGCGGGGTGACCGTGACGCTGCCGCTGGAGGAGACCGCCGTGGTGTACGGCAGGTTGTCGACGGTGATGCTGGAGACGCCGGTCACGCCGGTGACGTTGCTGGTGCAGCTGCCGAAGGTCTGCGCGGTGGCCGACTCGGTGGCGGTGCCGGAGGCGGCCGGGTTGTCGGTGACCGTCGCGGTGAAGGTCGACGCGGCACAGGTGATGCCGCTGGTGCTGGTGGAGCTGGAGTAGAGGGTGGCGGTGGTGCCGCTGGCCAGCGACGCGGTGAGGGTGTCACCGACCGCGACGGCGGTGCCGCCGGCGCTGCCGGTGGTGAGCACCGCGCCGTCGGCGGAGGCGGGCACGGTGGCCGCGACCGAGAGGGCGACGACGGTACCGGCGAGGGCGAGGAGAGAACGCGTACGCATGCGGGTTGCCTCTTTCTTCGGGGGGACTTGCATGGGGTGTGAAGGTGGGGGGTTCTGGGGGCGCGTGTGCGGCGCCAGCCGTTGCCGGCCCGTGACGCCTTCTCCGTACGTGACGGACCGGCAACGGCAGCCGTGCCGGACCGACCGAAAGCCTGGGGGGGTTAGGCCTCCGGCCGGGCCGGTTGAGGGCGTTCGGGCACGGTCCCTGGGGGGAAGCGACCGTGCCGACGCCGCGAGCGGAGCGGTGATCGAGGAGGCCGGGAAGCGGTCGATGCCGCTCGGCGGATCCGGCGCCACGGATCCGAAGGAAACCAGGGAGAGTTGTAGACCTGATCAACCGTCAACGTCAAGGCCGATCAAGGGAGTTGAGCAACCGATCAAGGGAATGCAAGGTCAGAACAGAACTGACGCATATTCAACACCCTTTTTTCACAACTGCCTTGACCCTGAAAAGTAACCGCCGGTAACTTTCGGCATGGCTACTGCTGCGTAACGAGAAAGCCCTTGCGTCCGCCGGGAGTTGTGAGGAGGCGTGCGCGGCAGCCGCTGTCCGCGCCAGGACAACGCGCCAACTGAAGCCCAACCAGCGTGACTAATGCATGGGAGCAGACATGGCCTCGTCCTCGGACGTTCCGTCCGCCGACAACACGCCGGAGAACCCGGGAAGCGGTTCTCTTTCCGAAACATCAGACACCACCGGGGTCACCGGAGGGGACCAGAGACGCGGACGGGTCCGGGCGCGTCGGGCAGCGGTGATGGCGATCCCCGCCACCCTGGTCGCCGCGGGTCTCGCGATCTTCACCGCGCAGGGTGTCCTGGGAGTGCAGTTCGCCATCTCCGGCATGCCCTTCGTGGTGACCGCCGACCGGCTCGACGGCACCGGCTTCGAGCAGTTCGGCAGCCTCGACAACATGATCGAGAACAGCCCCAACGCCGGTGACACCGGCGGCCAGGAGCTGGTCGTCACGTCGGTGGTGAAGAACGGCACGATCACCAACATGTGCCAGAGCGTCGACCTCGGCGGCATCCAGCTTCTCCTCACGGCCGGCGCCGGGTCCAAGCCGGTGTCCGTGCAGAACCTGGCGATCGACTCCGACGACATCAAGGGCGACGCCACCTTCAACAACATCGAGATCGGCCGCGACGCCAGCACCTTCGACAAGGGCGGCGTCCAGGGTCCGAAGGGCGTCTACGGCCAGCAGGCCGACAGCGTCGTGATCGAGAACCTCTACCAGCACAACTACGCGGCCACCGCGGCCGTCTTCAAGCTCCCGAACCTGCACATGTCGTTCGCCGACCACGGTTGCGACTGATGACCGACTCAGGGACCCGGAGCGAGCGCTTCCGGCGGTGGCGGGGAGAACGGCCCTTCGCAGGGGGCGTGCTGCTCGTGCTGGCCGGTGCCGAGATCCTGGTGACCATGAAGGCACCCCTTCCGGTCATCCTGCACATCGGCATGCAGGGCCTGGCGGGTTACCTGCTGCCGGCCCTGATGATCGTCTGCGGCGTGCTGATCTTGTTCAACCCGGCGCAGCGACTCTTCTACTCCGTTCTCGGCATCCTGCTCTCCCTGGGAACCTGGCTCACCTCGAACCTCGGCGGTTTCATGGTCGGCCTGCTCCTCGGGGCGGTCGGCAGCTGCATCACCTTCGGCTGGCTGCCGGACCAGGAGCCGCGCGTCAGCCGCCGGAAGCGACGCAAGGCGGCGCGAGCTGCCACGCAGGGCTTCGGGGACGGTGCGGAAGCGGTTTGAGAAAGAGGAAGAGAAGGGGGGGGGGGGGGGGGGGGGGGGCCCCCCCGCCACGCTTTTAGGAGGACTTGGGGGGCCGGGGCCCCCCGGGCCAAGACA
>NZ_JBIVDZ010000008.1:156273-416421 GCF_044747345.1 Streptomyces sp. NPDC090088
TTGACCCCATCTCTGCCCTGTCTCGCAAGGTTTGTGGTGTGGTGGTCTTCGGTGCTCATGATTGTTAGTATCAGCTGTAGGGCTCGTCTGCGCCCCCCCCCCCCCCCCCCCCCCCCCCCCCCCCCCCCTTCCTCTCTGTACGGATCCGTACGGAGCCCTGGCACGCGCTTCCCTCGAACGGGTGACTTGGGAACTTCTTTGCCGTTCTGGCGAGTTCATCGGGCAGTCGGGTGGCGTGTGGTCCGCCCGGGTGTGCGTGACGAGTGCGGCGAAGGAGCGGCGGGCTTCATGGTGTTCAAACGGCTGCTGGGAGCGATCGGGGTCGGTGGGCCCTCGGTGGACACGGTTCTCGACAGCGGAGTGGTGGTGCCCGGCGGAGCGGTGTCGGGGCGGGTGTGGCTGAAGGGCGGCTCGGCGGCGGTGGAGATCGAGCACATCGGGCTCGAACTGCTCGCCCGGGTGGAGGCGGAGCACGAGGACGGGGAGAGCGAGGGCGCCGTCGTCTTCGAGCGGTTCACCGTGGGCGGCGGGTTCCGGCTCTGCGAGGAGGAGGAGCGGGAGGTGCCGTTCAGTGTGCCGGTGCCGTGGGAGACCCCGGTCACCGAACTGTACGGCCAGCCGCTGGGCATCGTGCTCGGGGTGCGCACCGAGGTCGGGGTGGCCGGCGCCCGGGACAAGGGCGATCTGGACCCGCTCACCGTCGGGCCGCTGCCCGTCCAAGAAGCGGTGCTGGAGGCCCTGGGACAGCTGGGGTTCGGCTTCCGCTCGGCGGATCTGGAGTACGGCCGGATCGGCGGCACGGGCCAGCGGCTGCCGTTCTACCAGGAGATCGAGCTGACCCCGGCACCGCGGTACGCGCACGCGGTGAACGAGATCGAGCTGACCTTCCTGGCCTCCCCCGCGGGTCTGGAGGTCGTCCTGGAGGCGGACAAGCGCGGCGGCCCGTTCTCCTCCGGGCACGACGCGCTGACCCGGTTCACAGTGCGCCACGAGGACGTGCCCGCGCTCGACTGGAACGGCGAGGTCGACGGCTGGATCCGCCGGCTGATCGCGCACCGCGAGTCCTACGCCGCCCATGCGACGTACGGCCACGTCGAGCACCACGGCCACAGCGAGCACCACGGCCACGACGACCGCCACCACTCCGGACCGGGCCTGGGCACGGCGGTCGCCGCGGGTGCGGCGGGCCTCGCGGTGGGCGTGGTCGGCGGAATGGTGGCGGCCGAGGTGGTCGACGAGATCGGCGACTTCTTCGAGGGGGACGAGGACTAGGACCCGTCCGGGCGCCGGGGAGGCGTCAGCTCGGGGAGACGGTCGGTTCGCCGGCCGTCCTGGGCTCCGGCTGGGCGGCGGCCGGGGCCGGCTCCGCCGCCATCTGCACCGACGTCGGTTCCACCGGGGGCGCGTCGTCCGCCTTCATCGCCTTCGCCTCGCTCTTGAGGATGCGCATCGACTTGCCCAGGGCCCGGGCGGTGTCGGGCAGCTTCCGGGAGCCGAAGAGCACGATGAAGACGATCGCGACGATCAGCAGATGCCAGGGTTCGAGTCCGTTGCGGAGCATGGCCGCCCCCTCCCTTTCTCACGTTTTCTCGTGCCGACGGAGAGGGCTTCACGCACCTCGGCCGGGCAGCGACGGTTGCTACATTGCGCAACTGTACAACCCGGCCGGGAAACGGTGGACAAACGTGGCCCCACGACTGTCACCGCTCGCGGGTCATCGCCCACGCCGGTCGTGACGTGCCCGCACGGCCCGCAGCGCCAGGGCGTACAGCCCGAGGACGGCGGCGAGCAGCAGGTGGTAGGCGGGCGGCAGGCCGGTCATGCCCAGGGCCGCACCCAGCGGGCTCGGCGGAAGCAGCAGGCCGACGGCGGCCAGGGCGGCGGCGGCCCGGCCGACCGGCCCCGGGCGGACACCGCCGCGCAGCAGGAACATCACCAGGGCCTGGGTGAGCAGGTTCTCTGTGAACCAGGCCGAGTGGAAGACGGCCTGGTCGTCGAGGGCGTCGGGGCCGCGCAGGGCGAGCGCGAGGACGCCGAAGGTGGCGAGGTCGGCGATCGCGTTGAGCACGCCGAAGCCGGTGATGAACCGCAGGAAGGCCCGTGACCGCAGCACGGTCGGGCGGCGCAGTGCCGCCGGGCCGGGGCGGTCGTGGGCGAAGGCGAGCTGGGCGGCGTCGAAGCAGAGGTTCTGGGCGAGCACCTGGGCCGGGAGCATCGGCAGGAAGGGGAGGAGCAGGCCCGCGGAGAGCATGGCGATGACGTTGCCGAGGTTGGAGGAGAGCGTGACGCGCAGATAGGCGGCGATGTTGGCGCTGCTGTGCCGGCCCGCGGTGACGGCGTGCCCGATGGCGCCGAGGTCCTTCTCGGCGAGCACGACGTCGGCGGTCTCGCGGGCGAGGTCCACGGCGGTGCGGGGCGCGACACCGACGTCGGCCGCGCGCAGGGCGGGGATGTCGTTGACCCCGTCCCCGAGGAACCCGACGGTGTGCCCGGCGGCCCGCAGTCCGGCCACGATCCGGGCCTTGTCCTCGGGGGTGCAGCGGGCGACGACGGTGGCGTCGAGGTCGCGGGGGTCGCCGGCCACGGCCGTCCGCGCGGTGTCGAGGCCGAGGTCCCGGCAGGCGCGGGCCGCCGTCGCCGGGTGGTCGCCGGTCAGGATCCGGACCGTGATGCCCAGGTCGGTCAGGCCGCGCAGCGCCTCGGCGGCGCCGGGGGCGAGGGCGTCGCGGAAGGTGACCAGGCCCCGGAAGGTGAGTCCGCGTTCGTCGGCGGAGGTGTAGGCGCGGGTGCGGGCGGGGACCTCGGCGGTGGCGACGGCGAGTACGCGCAGCCCGCTACCGGCCTCGCGGGCGGCGAGGGCGAGCAGGCGCTCGCGTTCGGCGGGGTCCAGGGCGCAGCGGTCCAGGACGTCCTCGGCGGCGCCCTTGGTGACCAGGAGACGGGAGCCGAGGGCGGCACCGGCGACGATCGCGGTCGCCGTGCGCCGCTCGGGGTCGAAGGGGACGGCGCCCAGGCCGTCGTACTCCTCCCCCACCGGTCCGGCCGCCGTGAGCAGGGCCTCGTCGAGGGCGTCGGGGGCGGGGAGTTCGGCGAGCTGGAGGGTCCACCAGGTGCCGACGGCGGCCCAGCGCAGCACCTCGGGGTCGTCGTCCCCGTCCGGTCCCAGCGCGCGTTCGACCACCGGCCGGTCCTGGGTGAGGGTGCCGGTCTTGTCGAGGCAGAGCACGTCGACCGCGCCCAGGTCGTGCAGGGCGGGCAGCCGTCGTACGACGACCCGGTGGGCGCGGGCGAGCAGGGCGGCGCCCCGGGCCAGGCAGGTGGTGACGATCACCGGCAGCATCTCGGGGGTGAGCCCGACGGCGACCGCGACCGCGAAGGGCAGCGTCTCCAGGCCCCGGCCGCGCAGGGCGGCGTTGGCCATGAGGACCAGCGGCGGGGTCAGCAGCATGAACCGGATGAGCACCCAGGAGATGCCGTGCACGGAACGGTCGAAGGCGCTGGGCTCCCGGCGGCCGCCCGCCGCGCTCTGCGCCACGGCGAACCGGGTCCGCTCCCCCGTCTCCACGACCACCGCCGTGGCGCTGCCCGAGGCGACCCCGCTGCCCTGGAAACAGAGAGAGGGATCCTGGAAGGGGCCTTCGGCCGCCGGGTCGGGGACGTCGACGGCGGCCTTGGCGACGGGCGCCGACTCCCCGGTGAGCACGGCCTGGTGCACGGTCAGTCCGCGGGCGCGCAGCAGTCGTACGTCGGCCGGGACCAGGTCGCCGGGGCCGAGCCGGACGACGTCGCCCGGGACCAGTTCCGCGACCGGGACCTCCCGGGCCCGCGGTCCGGTGTCCTCCCCGGTGCGGCGGAGCACGGTGGCGGTGCCGGCGACGAGTTCGCGCAGGGCGGCCAGCGAGCGGTCGGCGCGGTGTTCGCCGGCGGCCCGCAGACCGGCGCTCACCGCGACCAGGGCGAGGATCACGACGGCCGTGCCCCAGGAGGCGACGAGGGCGGAGACCAGGCCGAGGGTGAGGAGGACGGCGGTGAAGGGGTCGCGCAGGGCCCGGACGCAGAGCAGCGGCCAGGAGGCGGTGTGCGGGAGGCGCGGGGTGTTCTCGCCGACGTCGGCGAGCCGGGCCGCGGCCTCGGCCTCGGTCAGCCCGCGCGGTCCCGTGTCCAGCCCGCGCAGCACCTGCAGCGCGGTGGCGGCCTCGCCCTCAGAGACCACGGAGGCGGCGGGGGGCCGGGAGTTCGGCACCGGTGGTGCGGGCGGTGAGCCGGCCGACGAGGAGGCCTACGACCTCGACGACGTCCGGGTCGTCCAGGAGGTATACCTGGCGGCGGCCCTCCCGGCGGGAGCGGACGAGACCGGCGAGCTTCAGCTTGGTGAGGTGCTGGCTGACCGCGGGCAGCGCGCCGCCGACCCGCTCGGCGAGGCCGGTGACATCGCTCTCGCCCTGCGCGAGGGCCCAGACGATGTGCAGCCGGGCGGGCGAGGCGAGCAGCCCGAAGGCCGCGGCGGCCTCCGTGAGCACGTCCGCGGAGGGGTCCTCGATACCGCTGCCGGGCGCTGTCGCCACCGTCGTACTCCTCCTGTCCGCCGCACGGGAGGCACCAGTCTAGGACGCGGGAACTTCTCGGCCGCCGGGGCAGTTTCTACGTTGTTGTAGAAGTAAGTTCTTGGCAAGCGACGTTCTTGGCAAGCACATACCGACCGAGGAGTGAGTGCGCATGGCTCTGTGGGACCGCATCAAGGATTCCGCGACGCAGATGCAGACCCAGCTCGTGGCGAAGAAGAACGACCTGAAGAGCGGTGCGTTCCGCGACGCGAGCATGGCGATGTGTGCGCTGGTGGCGGCGGCCGACGGCACCATCGACCCGGCGGAGCGGCAGCGGGTCGCGCAGCTCATCGCCACCAACGAGGTGCTGCAGAACTTCCCCGCGGACGACCTGCGTCGCCGTTTCGAGGAGAACCTGAACAAGCTGACCACCGACTTCGCGTTCGGCAAGGTGAGCGTGCTCCAGGAGGTCGCCAAGGCGAAGAAGAAGCCGGCCGAGGCGCGTGCCGTCATCCAGATCGGCATCGTGATCGGCGGCGCGGACGGCGACTTCGACAAGACCGAGCAGGCCGTGGTCCGCGAGGCCTGCTACACGCTGGACCTGCCGCCGCACGAGTTCGACCTCTGACCGGCACGCCCGGACGGGGGCGGCTCACATCCGTCGGCTCGTGGCCCAGCAGAGCGCGGTGAGGGCCATGGCCACGGCACAGGCCGCCTCCGCCGAGCCGTCCAGGTAGGTACTGCCCAGGACTGCCACGCCCAGGGTCGCCCCCAGTTGCTGTACCGCGTTCAGCGCACCCGCCGCCGAACCGACCTCCTGGGGGCGCAGCGGCTTCAGCGCCAGCGTGAAGAAGGCGGGGGTGAACAGCCCCGCGCCGAGGCCCACCAGGGCCAGCGCGGGCAGCAGCGGCCAGGGGTAGTGGGTGGACCCGGTGGCGGTGTACCCGGCCGCGGCGGCGGCCAGCCCCAGGAGCACCAGGGCCAGGCCGTACGGCATCATGCGGCGCCGGGCGCCGTGTCGGCCCGACAGCCAGGACGACACGGCGAGGCCGGTCGACCACGGGGTGAGGCTGAGACCGGCCGCCAGTACGCCCTTGCCCGCCTCCAGTTGGAGTTGCAGGACCGCCGCCGTCAGCAGCCCGTTCGTCACCGCGAAGAACGTCGTCGAGGTGGCGAGGGCGGGCAGGAACCCCCGGTGGGTGAAGAGGGTGGGTTCGAGGAGCGGGGCGGTCGCGCGGCGCTGGTGCAGCGCGAACGCGGCCAGTGCCAGCAGGCCCGCCACCAGCGACGCCCAGCTGTGCGGGGGCAGTTCGGTGAGGTCGGCGCCGATCAGGGGGTAGACGAGCAGGCCCGTGCCGGTCGCGGCGAGTGCCGTGCCCGGCCAGTCGAGGGTGGGGCGGCGTGGCGCGCGGTTCTCCAGGAGCTTCGGGGACAGCACCAGGACGACCAGGGCGAGCGGCACGTTCACCAGGAACGTGGCACGCCAGGAGGAGCCGAACAGGTCGGCGTGGGTGAGGACGCCGCCGAGGATCGGGCCGCAGACGGCCGCGAGGCCCATCACCGGGCCGATGCTGCCCAGCGCCCGGGACATCTCGTCGCCCGTGAACATCGCCCTGATCAGTCCGATGGTCTGCGGGATGATCACGGCCGCCGCGGCGCCCTGGACGGCGCGGAAGGCGATCAGCAGGGCCGGGGACGGCGCCAGGGCGCAGGCGGCCGAGGCCACGGTGAAGAGGGCGACGCCGAGGACGAAGAGCCTGCGGCGGCCCGCGATGTCGCCGAGGCGTCCGCCGGTGATCAGCAGGACGGCGAAGGGGAGGGTGTACGCCGTGCTGAACCACTGGACGCCGGAGACCGGGCCGCCGAGGTCGGCGTGCACGACGGGGGCGGCGACCTGGACGATCGTCGCGTCCAGGAGGTTCATCGCCTCGGCGAGGAGCAGGGCGAAGAGGGCAGGCCACCGCCACCGGTAGGGGGTGGCGGTGGCCGGCGGACGGACGGTCGCGGATGTCATGGGGTGGCGGTCCTCTCACGCTCGGGGTGCCTGGCGTGGGACAGCCTGCGAGCGACGAGGAGCGGCGCACCGGACCCGGCCGGACAATCGCGGTTTTCCTCCGTCGCCCCGGCCGTCGGTGACGGAATCCGACACCGACGGCACCGGACGAACGGCCGGCGGTGGTCAGTCCTCGCCCAGGTACGCCTTCCGTACGCTCTCGTCGTGGGTGAGTTCCGCGCCCGTGCCCGCCAGGACGATCCGGCCGGTCTCCATGACGTAGGCGCGGTCCGCCGGCGCGAGGGCGGCGCGGGCGTTCTGCTCGACAAGGAGGATCGTGGTGCCGGTGGCCCTCAGTTCGGCGACCGTGTCCATGATCTTCCGCATCATGATCGGCGAGAGGCCCATGGACGGCTCGTCGAGCATCAGCAGCGTCGGCCGGCGCATCAGGGCGCGGCCCATGGCGAGCATCTGCTGCTCGCCGCCGGAGAGGGTGCCGGCCGCCTGGGTACGGCGTTCCCGGAGCCGTTCGAAGAGGGTGCAGGCCCGTTCGGCGTCGTCGGCGATGCCCTGCGTGTCCTTGCGGAGGTGGGCCCCGAGCAGCAGGTTCTCCTCGACGGTCAGGCGCGGGAAGATGTGCCGGCCCTCCGGGGAGTGGGCGAGGCCGAGGGCCACCACCAGGTTGCGGGCCGTCACGGCCGCCTGCCGGCCGAGGCCGACGAAGTCGAGCAACTCCCCTGCGACGGGCCGCGACTCGCGTTCGGTGCGCCGGTGGCGGGGGCCGCGTCCGATGGCGGAGAGCAGGCCCTCCCTGGTGCGGGTGTGGCGGCCGACCAGGACGTTCTCCAGGACGGTCATCCCCGCGAACAGGCGGATGTTCTGGAAGGTGCGGGCGATGCCCGCGCGGGTCACCCTGGCCGGCCGGGGCGGCAACAGCTCGCCACGGAACCGGACTTCGCCCTCGGTGGGGACGTAGAGACCGGTCAGGCGGTTGAAGAAGGTGGTCTTCCCGGCGACGTTGGGGCCGATGAGGCCGACGATCTCGCCGGTGCCGACGGTCAGGTCGACGCCGTCGACCGCGGTGAGGCCGCCGAAGCGCATGGTGACGCCGTCGGCCCTCAGGAGGGTGCTCATGGCGCGACCGCCTCCTCGTGGCACTCTTCGTGGCACTCGTCGTGGAACTCCGACTGCCGTTTGCGGTCGGGGATCAGGCCCTCGGGGCGGTAGATCATCATCACCACCAGGGCGAGGCCGAAGAGCAGCATCTGGTACTTGCTGAAGAAGGCGAACTTGGCGGGGATCAGGTAGAGCAGCGCGGTGCCGAGGAGGTCGGCCACGCGGCCCAGCGGGGCGGGCACGGGGGTGCCGAGGTCGTGAGGCATGCGGGCACATCAGGGGACGGGCCTTTGCGGGTCGGGGCGCGTGCGCCCCTCACAGGTCCGCCAGGACCCTCAGCAGTTCCATGGCCGCGCTCACGTCTCCCGACAGGTCCCGGTCCGTCATGTCCGCCGACAGCGCGGCCGCCGCCACCTCGAACGCCGGGATCCCCGGTGGCACCGGGGCCAGCCGCAACGCCCGTACCGCCGTGACCAGTTCGCAGGCCAGCACCACCGCGTACGCCTCGGTCGCCCGTTCCGCCTGTTTCACCGCCTGGCCCGCGAAGCCGGCCGTCTCCTCCAGGCCGTGGGAGAGGACGGCGTGGCCGGCCGATGCCGGGGCCGCGCTGGCGCGGATCTCCGCCAGGGCCGCGTGGGCCGTGTACTCCAGGATCATCGTGCCGGAGCTGCTCGCCGGGCCCGTGGTCAGGAAGGCGGGGAGGCCGGTGAGGTCGGCGCGGGTGAGGGCCTGGAGGCGGGCCGCGGAGAACTGGGCGGTCTGCAGGAGGGCGAGGTCGAGGCCGTCCAGGGCCAGGGCGAGCGGGGCCGCGAAGAAGCCGCCGTGGTGGTAGACCTCGCCGTCGGGGGCCAGGACCGGGTTCTCCGAAGGGCAGTTGATCTCCGTCTCGATGACATCCCGGAGCCGGTCGGCGGCCTCCAGCGCCGCGCCGTGCGCCTGGGGGAAGGCCCGGAAGCCGTACGGGTCCTGGACGCGGCGGCCGCTGGTGAGGGGGCGGTCGGGGATCGCGAGCAGACGTCGTATCTCCGCGGCGACGCGGGCCGGGCCGGGGTACGGGCGCAGGGCGTGCACCTCGGCCGCGTAGGCCTCCGCCGAGCCGGAGACGGCGGCCAGCGAGAGGGCGGCCACCACGTGCGTGGCGCGCAGGAGGACGTCCAGGTCGTGGCAGACCAGGGCGGCCCGGCCCAGGGCCAGGGCGTTGCTGCTGAGCAGGGCCAGCGAGTCGCCGGGGCGGAGGGTGACGGGGGCGGGCAGTTCCGCGTCGGGTTCCGTGGTGAGCCAGGGGCGTTCGCCGATCAGGGTGAGGCCGGTCTGGGCCAGGGCCGTCAGGTCGCCGGTGCCCACACCGCCGTACTCGTTGATCGCGGGGTGGACACCGAGGCGCAGCGCCTCGGTCAGTGCCGTCACGAAGGACGGGTGGATGCCGGAACCGGCGGCCAGCAGCTGGTTGGCGCGGACGGCGAGTAACGCGCGGGCCCGGCGGGGCGGCAGCAGGGGGCCGGCGCCGCCGGCGTGGCTGCGCAGCAGGCGCAGGGTGTGGCCGGCCGCGTCGGACGGGTCGACGGCGACGGAGCGCAGGGCGCCGACGCCGGTGCCGCGCCCGTACCAACGGCCTTGCGCGGCGAGGTCGTCGGCGGTCCGGTGGGCGCGGCGGACCCGGTCGAGCGCCTCGGGCGGTACGACCGGGTCGGCGACGGCGTCGGCGAGCCGGACGAGTCCGGACAGGCCGAGGCCGTCGCCGTCGAGCACGACACGGGAGCGCGGGGGCACCCGTCTCGGTACGTCGGTGGTGCCGTTGTCCAAGGGGGTTCGGCGACAGGTCAGCTGAGGCCGACCTTCTTCAGCCAGGCCTGGGCGACGTCCAGCGGGTCCTTGTTGTCCGACTGCACCTGGGTGTCCAGGTCCAGCAGGGTCGCCGTGTCCAGCTTGGCGGAGACGGCGTTGAGGGCGTCGATGGCCGTCTGGTTCAGGGCGCTCTTGTATACGAGAGGCTGGACGTTCTCGAAGCCGAAGAGGTTCTTCGGGTCCTGGAGGACGACGAACTTCTCCTTGGTGATGGTCGGGTCCGTGCTGAAGATGTCGCCGGCCTGCACCGCGTTCTTCTTCAGGGCCGCCTCGGTGAGCGCGCCGCCCGCGTCGAGCGCCTTGAAGGACTTGAACTCCAGGCCGTAGACGTCCTTCAGGCCGACCAGGCCCTGCTGGCGGGTCTGGAACTCCGGCGAGGCGCCGATGACCAGGTCCTTGGCGATGTTCTTGAGGTCGGCTATGGAGGACTTCTCGGTGAGGTTGTACTTGGCGGCGGTGGTCGCGTTGAGCGTCACCGTGTCCTTGTCCTGCGCGTCCGCCGGGTCGAGCAGCGTCAGCTTGGAGTCCAGCTTCGCCTCGATCGCCGAGGTCGTCTCCTCGACGGTCTTCGGGGCGGCCTTGGGGTCGAGGTAGGCGAGCAGCGCGCCGTTGTACTCGGGCAGGACCGAGATCGAACCGTTCTTGAGCAGACCGTAGGTCGTCTCACGGCTGCCGATGTTCGGCTTGTAGGTGACCTTGACGCCCTTGGCCTTGAGCGCCTCCCCGTAGATGTCGGCGATCAGGTTGCTCTCGGCGAAGTTGTTGGCGCCGACGACAACGGTGTCCCCGCTCGCCTTGCTGTCCGACAGCGGGTCGGACTTGCTGTCGTCGGAGGAGGAACAGCCCGCCAGCAGGGCCGTCGTCGCGGCGAGCGCGACGGCCGCCACGCCTCGGTATGTCCGGATTGACCTGCTGGGAAGGGTGTTGGAAGTCACGGTTGCCGTTCCGGGAGCTGTGGGAAGGGTGGGGGTGCTGCGAACCACTCCGGACGATCCAATCCATCACGTTCTCAGTCAGTCAAGTGTCTCCGGGTCACCGATTGGCTTCGATCCGTGGCCAGTTGTGGACGGAGCGCGGTCTCTTTGTAACGGATTCTTGATAAAGAGCAAGCGGAACGGCCCTTCAGGAACGCTGTAGTCTCACCGCAGTTGATATCGGTCACAGCGGTGCACGGGGCCCGCTACTCGGTGTCGTTCCGCAGCAGCTCGGGGTGAAGACGCCCCCCAGACCAGACACCCTCATGAAGGAGGCCCGGTGTCCACGAACCAGGTGGACGCGCCCGTCCGGCCCGCCCAGGAGCGGGGCGGGATACGGGGATTCGCCGACCGTTGGCCCTTCCGGCGCAAGCTCAACCTGCTGGTCGGTCTACCGCTCGCCGTCATCGCCGTACTGCTGGCGTATGTCTTCACCGACCTGGTGCAGCAGTCCACCAGCGCGGACTCCGCGGCGCAGATGGTCCGGGACAGCGCCCAGGTGGCACGTCTCGTGGACAAGGTCGAGGCGGAGCACCAGCAGGCGATCCTGCTGTCCGTGCGTTACGAGTCCGGTGCCTCCAGTCCCTCGCAGAAGGCCTACCGGGCGGCGCAGGAGGCGGTGGACGCCCAGGTGGAGACGGTCCGTCACACCTTCGGCGACCGGCTGCCGGACACCGAGGCGGCCGCGCTCCGGCAGGTCGAGGGCCTGAGCAGCCTGCGCGACTCCGTCGAGCAGTCCTATCTGCCGGCCGACAACATCGACCCGGCGTACGCCAACGCGGCCAACGACCTGATCGACGGCCTCGGCCTGGACCGCAACACCAACCTCGCCTCCACCTTCACCGGCAACCTGCTGGACTCGCTGCTGCGCGCGGACGCCGCCCACGGCGCCTTCGAGACCAACGTGCTCGCGGCGACCACCGGTGACACCAACGCGCTGATCGAGTTCACCAACGCGGTCGGCGCCTACGACCTCTACCAGCACCAGGCCGACCGCTTCAGCCGGTTCGCCACCGAGGGCCAGGCCCGGCAGCTCGCCGACGTCGAGCACACCAAGGCACAGAGCACCATCGCCGAGTCCTACGCCGAGCTGCAGATCGACCCGACCAAGCTGCAGTCCGGCAGCCAGGAGCAGATCCGGCAGGCCGTCAAGGACGCGCTGACCGACTACCCGGCCTATCACGACCAGGCCACCGCCCGGCTGACCATCACCACCTCGCTCATCGGCCAGATCGCCGACCGGGCGGACTCGGCCGCCGACTCCGCGCGGTGGCGCGCGATCTGGCTGCTGAACGGCTCGCTGCTCGGCTTCGTCCTCTGGTTCGCCCTGTCGGTGCTGGTGCGCCGCTCCGTGATCCGCCCGGTGCAGGCCCTGACCGGGGTCGCGCACGAGGTCGCCGAGGTCGCGAACCGCGAACTCGCCCGGGTCGCCGACGACGACGCCGAGGACTCCGGTCCGCCCCGGCTGCGGGACATGCCGGTCACCGCCCGCGACGAGATCGGCGACCTGGCCGAGGCGTTCAACCAGGTGCAGACCACGGCCGCGGCCCTGCTCGAACGCCAGGTGCTCAGCCGCCGCAACACCGCCGAGATGTTCGGCAACGTCGGCCGCCGCGTCAGCAACCTGACCACCCGCCAGCTCGCGTTCATCGACGCGGTGGAGCGCGCCGAGACCGATCCGGCGCTGCTGGAACGCCTCTACTCCATCGACCACATCGCCGTCCGTCTGCGCCGCAACGCCGACAGCCTGATGCTGCTGGCCGGCATCCGCGAGACCGTCCTCGCGGCCGGCCCGACCCCGGTGTCCAACGTGGTCCGGGCCGCGCTCGGCCAGATCGAGGGCTATCAGCGGGTACGGCTGTACGCCGGCACGGACGCCATGATCGAGCCGGACATCATCGGCGACCTCACGCTGATGGTGGCCGAACTCCTGGAGAACGCGGTGTCGTTCTCCCCGGCGGGCAGCCCCGTCGAGGTGACCGTCCGCTCCAGCGACCAGGGCGCGCACATCGTTGTCACCGACCACGGCCTCGGCATGAGCGCCGAGCGGCTGGCCGAGGAGAACCAGCGGCTGATCCGCCGTGAGCGCCTCGACCTGGTGCCGACCAAGGTGCTCGGCCTCTTCGTGGTCGGTGCGCTGGCCCGGCGCTGGGAGATCGGCGTCGAGCTGACCCGGACCCCGGGCGGCGGTGTGACCGCCGAAGTGACCCTGCCCACCACGCTGTTGCTGACGATGAGCGCGGTGGCCGACACCGCCGGCACCCCGCTCGCCGCGGAGCCGACGGCACCGGAGGTCACGGCGCCGGCGGCATCCGCCGAGCAGGTCGGCCGGACCGGACCGACCTGGGCCACCTCGGTGCAGGCCGCCGACGAGCCCGAAGGTCCGCTCCCCCGCAGGCTGCCGCGCCGCGAGCCGGCCGCCGAGACCGCGCCCGCGTCCGGGACCGCGCCCGAGGCGGCGGCCCCGCTGATCCCGGCCGCCCGCTCGGGCGAGCCGCCGGTCGCCCCGGACGCCGACTCCGCCGACTCCGCCGACGGGAACCGGCCGCTGCGCCGCCGGGTACGCGGTGCGACCCTCCGCACCACCGTCGGCGCCGCCCAGACGCTCTCCCAGCCGGCCCGCACCCGCGACGCCGAGGCCGAACGGGACGCGCTGGACGAGTTCGAGGCGGCGGTGGAGCGCGCCCGGCGCGACAGCGAGACCGGAAGCCACGAACGGCCCAGGCCGCACATCGACCCCCCGAACCCCCCGCAGGACCAGAACCACCTTCCGGAAGGAGCCGAGCAGTGAGCACGTCGACAGGTGACACCCCGACGGGCGGCGTCACGCCGACCGACCTGCAGGCGGCCGCAGCCGACTTCACCTGGCTGCTGAACCGCTTCGCCACCGAGACCGCAGGCGTGGTCGACGCGATCGCCGTGTCCTCCGACGGTCTGCTGATCGCCGTCTCGGAGCTGCGCGAACGCGCCCACTCCGAGCGACTGGCCGCGATCGTCTCCGGCATCACCAGCCTGGCCGCCGGAGCCTCCGGCAACTACGGCCTGGGCGGCCTCAACAAGGTCATCATCGACCTGGAGGGCGGCCATGTCATCGTCTCCGCGATCGGCAGCGGAGCCGTGCTCGGCGTGGTCGCCGACAACGAGGCCAAGCTCGGCAACATCGCCTACGAGATGACGCTGTTCGCCAACCGTGCCGGTTCCGCACTCAGCCCGCAGCTCGTGCTGGAACTGAAGAACAGCGTCGGCGTCCCACAGACGCGCTGACCGGGACCGCCGGTCGAGAGAGGAAGACACAGCCATGGCGGACGGCACCCCGCCCCCGGGCCCGGACCCGGTCGGCCCCGCCCCCGCCGTACGGCCGTTCCTGGTCACCGCCGGCCGGGTGGCGGACAGCGCCTCCGGACCGGCGATGCCCGTCGAGACCCAGGTGGTGGCCACCACCGCCGGGCTCGCCGCGCTCGCCCGGCTCTCCTTCGAGCAGCACGACATCGTCGCCGCGTGCCGGATTCCGCAGTCGCTCGCGGAACTGGCGGCGCGGCTGCGGCTGCACCTGAACGTGGTCCGGGTGCTGGCCGAAGACCTGCGCGAGGCCGGGCAGCTGTCCGTGCATGTGCCCGACTTCGAGGCCACCCACGACTCGTCCGTCCTGCGCAGGGTTATCGACGGCCTGCGGGCCATCCCAGACTCCCGAGGGGTACTCCGTGACACCGACTGACTCGCTGACCCGGGGCGCCGGGCGTACGGCCGTACGGCCGCCGCTGCCGGTGAAGATGGTCATCGCGGGCGGTTTCGGCGTGGGCAAGACCACCGCCGTCGGCTCGATCTCGGAGATCGAGCCACTGACCACCGAGGCGTCGATCACCGAGGTCGCCGCGGGTGTGGACGACCTCTCGCTCACTCCGCGCAAGACGACCACGACCGTGGCGATGGACTTCGGCTGCATCACCATCGACCCGACGCTGAAGCTGTACCTGTTCGGCACGCCGGGGCAGGAACGCTTCGGCTTCATGTGGGACGACATCGTCGAGGGCGCGCTCGGCGGTCTGGTGATCGTTGACACGCGTCGCCTGGACGACTGCTACGCCGCGGTCGACTACTTCGAGCACAAGGGCATCCCGTTCGCCGTCGCCATCAACGCGTTCGACGGGAAGGTCGAGCACACGCTGGACGAGGTGCGGTGGGCGCTGGATGTCGCCGAGGCGACGCCGCTGGTCGTCTTCGACGCGCGGGACCGGGGTTCGGTGCGGGACGCGCTGCTTGTTGTGCTGGAACTGGCGTTGGCGCGTAGTGGGGGGTAGGGCGGTGGGTGGGGAACTGCGGGCCGTATGTGGCTGGTCGCGCAGTTCCCCGCGCCCCTGAGTCAGTTGCTCCGACGCACTCCGGGAGAGACCGTCAGTCTCGCCACCGCCCAGAAGATCCCCAGCGTCACCAGGGCCATGGCCGCCACCAGGGTGGCGCCCCCGACGACCTTCTCGTAGTTCTTCTGGTAGAGGCCGTCGATGATGTACCGGCCGAGACCGCCCAGGCTGACGTAGGCCGCGATCGTCGCGGTGGAGACGATCTGGATGGCCGCGGAGCGCAGGCCGCTGAGGATCAGCGGGAGGGCGACCGGGAGTTCGACCTGGAAGAGGACGCGTGCCTCCGGCATGCCCATGCCCCGGGCCGCGTCCACCGGGGACGGGTCGACCGAGCGCATCGCCTCGTACGTCGTGACCAGGATCGGCGGTACGGCGAGGATCACCAGCGGGATCATCACCGGCAGCATGCCGAAGCCGAGCCAGATGAACATGAGGACCAGCAGACCGAAGCTGGGCAGGGCCCGGCCGGCCGTGGCGATCAGGGCGAGGGTGTTGCCGCCCCGGCCGTAGTGGCCGGTGACCAGGCCGACGGGCAGGCCGATGGCGGTCGCGTAGGCGAGGGCCTCCAGGGAGTACTGGATGTGCTCCCAGAGCCGGGCGGGGATGCCGTCGTAGCCGTGCCAGTGGGAGCTGTCGCTGAAGAAGGCGTGGACGAAGTTGAGGACGTTCACCGGGTGCTCTCCTTCGGCATCCAGGGCGTCAGCACACGGCGTACGAGGACGAGCAGGGCGTCGGCCAGGATCGCCAGCACGGCCGTGGTGACGACCGAGTTGATGGCCAGCTCGGGCCGGTGGTAGATGTTCGCGTCGTTGAGCAGGTTGCCGAGGGCGCCCTGGTTGCCGATCAGCATGCCGACGCTGACCAGGGAGATGCTGGAGACGGTGGCGACGCGCAGGCCCGCGATGATCGCGGGGACGGCGATCGGCAACTGGACCTGGAAGTAACGGCGTACGGGGCCGAGGCCCATCGCGGTCGCGGCGGCGAGGGTCTCCGCCGGGACCGAGCGGACGCCGTCCACGATGGCCGGGACCAGGACCACCAGGCTGTAGACCGCGAGCGGGATCATCACCGTCGTCTCGGTCTGGCCCGTGTAGTCGATGAGGACGACGAAGAAGGCCAGGGAGGGGATGGCGTAGAGGATCGTGGTCACGCCGAGGACCGGCGGGTACAGCCAGCGGAAGCGGACGCAGAGCTGGGCGATGGGCAGGGACACCAGCAGACCGGCCAGCACCGGGATGAGGGCCTCGCGCAGGTGGAGGCCGATCAGTCCGAAGTAGGTGTTCTGGAGGTCGCTGGGAATGTCGAAGAAGCCGCTCATCCCCCGACCTTCGCGTTGTCGTGGCCCTCGGCGTGGGCGGTGCGGATCGCGGCGCCGATGACCTGCTGCGAGACGACGCCGACCGCGCGGCCCTCGCCGTCCACCGCCACCGCCCAGCCGGTCGGCGAGAGCACCGAGCCGTCGAGGGCGGCGCGCAGCGAGTCCTTGCCGGGCACGAAGGGCCGTCCGTACGGGAGCAGTTGTGCCGGGTCGATCGCACCGGCGGTAAGCGCGCGCGGCTCGCCCCAGCCGAGCGGCCTGCCGTCCAGGTCGGTGACGAGGAGGTAGGGGGCGTCCGCGGTGGTGCGGGCGTCGAGCTTCGTGGCGTCGGCGTCGATCGGGACGATCGGGGCCCGCTGCAACTCCAGCCCCGCGGACGGGAAGAAGGAGAGCCGCCGGATGCCCCGGTCGGCGCCGAGGAAGTCCTCGACGAAGGCGTCGGCGGGGTCCGTGAGCAGTTCGGCGGGCGGAGCGAACTGGGCGAGGTGGCCGCCGGTGCGCATCACGGCGACCATCGTGCCGAGCTTGATCGCCTCGTCGATGTCATGCGTGACGAAGACGATCGTCTTGCCCAACTCGTCCTGGATGCGCAGGAGTTCGTCCTGGAGTCCCTTGCGGACGACGGGGTCGACGGCGGAGAACGGCTCGTCCATCAGGAGCACCGGCGGGTCGGCGGCGAGCGCCCGGGCCACGCCGACGCGCTGCTGCTGGCCGCCGGAGAGCTGGTAGGGGTAGCGCTTGGCGAGCGCGGAGTCGAGCCCGACCCGTTCCATCAGCTCGGCCGCCCGGGTGCGCGCCTTCTGCTTGGTCCAGCCGAGCAGCCGGGGCACGGTGGCGATGTTGTCGATGATGGTGCGGTGCTGGAAGAGCCCGGCGTTCTGGATGACGTAACCCATGGACCGGCGCAGGGTGTTGACCGGCTGTGCCTGGATGTCGGCGCCGTCGAGCAGGATGCGGCCCTCGCTGGGCTCGACCATCCGGTTGATCATCCGCAGGGTCGTCGTCTTGCCGCAGCCCGAGGGGCCGACGAAGACGGTGATCGAGCGATCCGGTATCTCCAGGGAGAGTCGGTCGACGGCGACCGTACCGTCCGGGTACCGCTTGGTGACTGAATCTATCCGTATCAAAACGCCGAATACCCTTCGGGTTTGGCAGAGAGTGCCCAGTTTTCGACCACGGTCGCCGTGGTGCAGGCCGTTTCGGACAGAGTTTAAACCGCAAGTGTTTCAGTACTTTGGCGACTGACTGGTCGTCTTCAGTCTGTGACCTGCCGGTGTCCACTGTGCGGTACCTGTGAGTTCCCTGATTCTCATTGTTCGCTCAGTGAAGCCTCAGGACCGCCCCAGACGACGCCCCGATCGTCATGGTCATGAACGAAACGAACGCGGGAGGCGTCCGGCGCCGGTCGGTCGAGATCGTGGTGCCGGTCCACAACGAGGCCCATGTCCTCGCCGACAGCATCGGCCGTCTCCACGCATACCTCGAAGAGTCCTTCCCGTTCCCGTTCCGCATCACGATCGCGGACAACGCGAGCACGGACGCCACCTGGACGGTGGCGACCAACCTGACCCTGCGCCTGCCGCACGTCCACGCCCGGCGCCTGGAGCAGAAGGGCCGGGGCCGCGCCCTGAAGCACGTGTGGAGCCGGTCCACGGCCGATGTGGTCGCCTACATGGACGTCGACCTCTCCACGGCTCTTGAGGGCTTCCTGCCACTCGTCGCGCCGCTCCTGTCCGGACACAGCGACCTCGCCATCGGCAGCCGGCTGCACCGGCAGTCGGCCGTCGTACGCGGCCCGAAGCGGGAGTTCATCTCGCGCTCCTACAACCTGCTGCTCAAGGCCGGGCTCGGGGCCCGCTTCTCGGACGCGCAGTGCGGCTTCAAGGCCGTCCGCACCGACGTCTTCCGCGCCCTCGCCCCGCACATCGAGGACACCGCCTGGTTCTTCGACACCGAACTTCTCGTGCTCGCGCAGCGCAACAGGCTGCGCGTCCACGAGGTCCCGGTCGACTGGGTCGACGACCCCGACAGCCGGGTCGACATCGTCCGCACCGCCGTCGACGACCTCTTGGGCATGGGCCGCATGTTCCGGGCCACCGTCACCGGCCGCACCCGCATCCAGGCCGTACCCCGCCGCACCACCGTCCCCCAGAACGTCACGGCCCTGCCCACCCCGGCAGCCACCGCCGTCGAGCCCATGGAGTACGCGTCATGACGACCCTCGCCCCGCCGCCCACCCCGGTCCAGGACGGCCGCCACCGGGCCGCCACCCCGCCGGTCTCCCGCGCCAGAAGGCTCTTCATGGGCGCCCCCGAGGACCCGCGCTGGGCCCGCCCGGCCCTCTGGGCGATCCTGCTCCTGGCCACCGCCCTGTACGCCTGGAACCTCTCCTCGATCACCGGCAACACCTTCTACGACGCGGCGGTCTACTCCGGCACCAAGAGCTGGAAGGCGTTCTTCTTCGGCGCCCTGGACTCGGGCAGCTTCATCACCGTCGACAAACCCCCCTTCGCCCTGTGGGTGATGGGCCTGTCCGCCCGCGCCTTCGGCTACGGCACCTGGCAGTTGATGCTGCCGATGGTGGCGGTGGGGGTCGGCTCGGTCGGCCTGCTGTACCGCCTGGTCAAGCGGGACTTCGGAGTCGTGGCCGGCACGATCGCCGCCCTCGTCCTGACGCTCACGCCGATCACCGTCGCCATCAACCGGGACACCAACCCGGACCCGATCCTGGTCTTCCTGATGCTGCTCGGCGCGGCCGCCCTGCTGAAGGCCGTGCGCACCGGCAAGTTGATGCCGCTGGTCTGGTCGGCCGTCGCCATCGGCTTCGCGTTCAACACCAAGATGATGCAGGCCTACGTCGTACTGCCCGCGTTCTTCCTGGTCTATCTGTGGGCCACGAACCTGTCGCTGGGCAGGCGCGTCCGCAACCTGGCCGTCGGCACGGTCGCCCTCGTCGTGAGCAGTGCCTGGTGGATGGTGGTCGTCGACCTGATCCCGGCCTCCTCGCGGCCCTACATCGGCGGCTCCACCGACAACACGGTCTGGGACCTGGTCATCGGCTACAACGGCTTCGGCCGGATCTTCGGGGCCAGCTCCTCGGTGGGCTCGGCCGGCAACGGCGCCAGCTTCGGCGGCAGTTCGGGTCTGTACCGGATGTTCAACGACATCATGGGCGGCCAGATCTCCTGGCTGATCCCGTTCGCCGCGATCGCCCTCGTCGGCGGCCTGGTCCTGCGCGGCCGGGCGCCGCGCACCGACGCCAGGCGTGCGGCGCTGATGCTCTGGGGCGGCTGGTTCGTCCTGCACTTCCTGACCTTCTCCCTCGCCGAGGGCACCTTCCACCCCTACTACGTCACCGCCATGGCGCCGGGGATCGCCGCCCTGGCCGGCGCGGGCGGGGTCATGCTGTACAAGGCCTTCCGGGACGACTCCGCGGCCCGGTGGGGCTGGGTGCTCCCGGTGGCCGTCGCCGCCAGCACGGTCTGGGCGGTCGTCCTGCTCCAGCGGGTCTCCGGCTCCGGCACGGTGTACACGGTCGCCGAGGTGGTGGCCGCGCTGGGCGGTGCGCTCGCGGTGACCGGGCTGCTGGTCGGGCGGTTCATGAAGCGGCAGAAGCTGATCGGCTTCGCGGCACTGGCGGCGATCGTCGCCCTGCTGGCCGGACCGGCCGCGTACTCCGTCTCGGCGGCCACGACCGCGAGCACCAACGGCACCAACCCGACGGCCGGGCCCAGCACCGGCGGCGGCATGGGCGGGATGGGCGGCGGCGGTGGCCAGCGCCCGAGCGGAAGCGCCCCGAGCGGCACCGGAAGCTCCGCAAGCTCCGGCGGGCAGTCCATGGGGCAGCCGCCGACCGGGACGGGAAGCACCGGCACCGGAAGCACGGGCACCGAGTCCGGCTCCAGCTCCGGCTCCAGCAGCGAGTCGCAGTCCGGCCGTACCGCCGGAGGCATGGGCGGCGGCCAGGTCAGCTCGGCGATGATCACGTACCTGAAGAAGCACCAGGACGGCGCCACCTGGCTGGTGGCGGTGGCCACCGACCAGACGGCCTCCTCGATCATCCTGGAGTCCGGTCAGCCCGTCATCTCCATGGGCGGCTGGTCCGGCAGCGACAACGCGATGACCCTCGCCAAGCTCAAGAGCCTGGTGAAGTCCGGCAAGCTGCACTACATCGTGGTCAGCAGCGACGGCGGCCAGGGCACCAACACCGAGATCGCGACCTGGGTGAAGAAGCACGGCACGGCCGTGAGCGCCTACAGCGGCCTGTACCGCCTGGACGCCTCCGACGTCAGCTGATCCCCACCCCGAAACAGAAGGCGGGCCGCCAGGAGCGGCCCGCCTTCTCGTCTCGTGCCCGGGGTCACGCGGCGACCGGCAGCCCCGGCGTCCGCAGCACGGCCCGGTCCGTGTCCACCACGAACACCTCGCAGCCCGGGCGGCCCGCCGCCCACGCGGCGCCGTCCGTGCCCATCGCGAAGGCGGCCGTCGCCGCGGAGTCGGCCTCCGTCAGCGTGGGGGCGACCACGGTGACGCTGAGCAGACCGGTGGCCGGACGGCCCGTGCGGCCGTCGACGATGTGGTCGCCGCGCTCGTAGCGCCCGGAGGTGGCCACCGCCCCGTCCGTGATCTCCAGCACCAGGCACAGCTGATCGGCGTGTTCGGGGTGGCGCACCCCCACCCGCCAGGGCCCGCCGGCCGCGACCACGTCTCCCCCGGCGTTCAGGCAGAACCGCTTCGCCCCGGCCGCCGCCAGCAGCTCCGCCGCCCGCTGCACCGACCAGCCCTTGACCACCGCGCACGGGTCGAGACCCCGCCCCGGCAGCCGTACGTCGAACGCGCCGCCGGTCGCCAGCCGGTACTCCTCGCACAGCGCGAGCACCTCGGCGAGGTCCGGGCTCACCTCGGACACGGAGAGTTCGCCCCGGTCAAGCCGGGAGACCTCGCTGTCCGCCCGAAAGGGGCTGAACCGCGCGTCGACCTCCCGCAGCCAGCCGAAGACGGCGTCCCCGGCCGCCGCGAAGTCCCCCTCGTCGTCCACCCGCAGCGACACCGGGAACCCCATGACGTGTTCGACTCGGTGCATGGTCAGCCCTTCGCGTCGATCGCGGCCTGGAGGGACTCCTTGTAGCCGTCGCTGGTGATCGTCGCCCCGGAGACCGTGTCGATGTCCGCGCTCTGTGCCTTCAACGTCTCCGAGATCAGCACCGGCACCGCGGCCGTCGTCTGTGGATGGTTCGGCTGCTGCAGCATCTTCACGGCGGTGATCTTGTTGCCGGCGAAGGTCACCTGGACCTGGACCGGGCCCTTGTCGGTGTCGATGGTCGTGCCCTTGACGACCGTGCCGGACGTGGCGGCGGAGGAGGAGGCCGAGGGAGTCGGCTCGGCGGCGGAGGTGGTCGTACCACCGATGGACGGCTCGTAGCGCCAGACGGGGATGAGGCCCGCGATGCTCAGGGCGACGACAGGTATGGCTCGCTTCACGGTGTCTCTCTCATCCCGCCAGGCTGAAACGCTCGAAGTGGATCTGCGGCTTGGGCACGCCCAGGTCTCCCAGGGTGCGCAGGACCGCGTTCATCATCGGGGGCGGCCCGCAGAGGAAGACGTCCCGGTCGGCGATGTCCGGCACCAGGCGGACCAGCTCGCGCGGGGCCAGCTTGTCCGGGACCGGCGGGCCGGTGACGAGGTGCAGCTCGGCGCCCTTGGCGACGGCGAGGTCGCGCAGCTCGTCGTAGAGGACGGCGTCCCGGTCGGCGGCGACGCGGTAGATGACGATCGCGTGGCCCTCAAGGTCCTCCAGGAGGGCGCGGATCGGGGTGACGCCGACCCCGCCCGCGATGAGCAGGGACTCGGGCTTCTGCCGGTGCAGGGTGGTGAAGGCGCCGTAGGGGCCCTCGGCGAAGACGCGGGTGCCGGCCTTCAGGTGCCGCAGGCCGGCGCTGCCGTCGCCGGCCGCCTTGGCGGTCAGGCGCAGGGTGCGGCCGTCGGGGGCGGCGGAGAGGGAGAAGGGGTTCGCCTGCCACCAGCGGTCCTTGGTCAGGAACCGCCACAGGAAGAACTGCCCGGCCTGGGCGCCGAGCCGGTCCAGGTCACGGCCGGTGACGTAGACCGAGACCACGTTGTCCGACTCGGGGACGACGGCGGAGACCCGGAACTGGTGGCGGTGGTTGCGCCACAACGGCAGCACCAGACGGCCGAGGGCGACCGAGCCGAGCGCGACGCCCCACACGGCGTACCAGTACGCCGTCGCGGCGGACGACACCGTGAAGGTCGTACCGACCGCGACCTGGTGGCTGAAGGCGAGCACCACGGCCACGTAGGTGTACAGGTGGATGAAGTGCCAGGTCTCGTAGGCGAGCCGGCGGCGGGCGTAGCGGGCCGACACGGCGCCGATCACGAGGATGATGCCGAGCGCGACCACGGCCCGGAGCACGCCCTCCGTGGTCTCCGCGAGGTCGACGATCTCGGTGACCGGGCCGACGCCCGCGCCGTCCGCGTAGCCGAAGCTGATGAAGACGGCGTGCGCGAGCAGCGTCCACAGCAGGGCGAAGCCGGTCCAGCGGTGCCAGGAGGTCAGCCGGTCCATGCCGATCCGGCGGTCGAGCCAGGGCAGCCGGGCCACCAGCACCAGCTGGAAGGCCATGACGAGGGCGCCGTACAGGCCGAAGAGGCGGCCGATGACGATCAGCGCGTTGGAGGCGAAACCGGCCTGGGCGAAGAACCAGGCGACCACGGCCGCGTTCACGGCGAGCACAGCGTACAGGCCCGTGCGGGCCACCACCCTGGGGCGTACCGCCGTGGGGGGCGCAGGGGGTGATTGGACGGTCGTCACGGGTCGGCAGCTCCTTGATCGGGTCCTGGGAGTCGAGCTTCACCCGTGGCTGCTGTCATTTTCCTGTCGGTGTGCTTTCAACTGGTTATCGATGTGTTTTCTGTGTGAGCAGAGGTCTGGCGTCCACGGCCGGGTGGCGCAATATGAGCGGGTGGAAAAAGTACGACTCCTCGTCGTGGACGACGACCCGCCGATCGCCGACCTGGTCGCGACGGTCGCGCGGTACGAGGGCTGGAACGCGGTCACCGCGTACACCGGTGAGGACGCGCTCGCCCGGGCCGCCGAGTTCAAGCCCGACATCGTCGTGCTCGACCTGATGCTGCCGGACCTGGACGGCTTCGGGGTGCTCGACCGGCTGCGGCACTCCGGGACGATGGTGCCGGTGGTGTTCCTCACGGCCCGCGACGGGGTCGCCGACCGGGTCGCGGGGCTGACCCGGGGCGGGGACGACTACCTGGTCAAGCCGTTCGCCGTGGAGGAGCTGATGGCCCGGCTGCGGACCGTGCTGCGGCGCAGCGCCGGTCCCGGCTTCCAGCGCTCGGTGCTCCGGGTCGCCGATCTGACGATGGACGAGGACACCCGCGAGGTCCGTCGCGCCGACCGGATGCTCTCCCTGACCCCCACCGAGTTCGAGGTGCTGCGCTATCTGATGCGCAAGTCGCCGACCGTGCTCACCAAGGCGCAGATCCTCGACCATGTGTGGGAGTACGGCTTCGGCGGCCGTTCGAACGTCGTGGAGCTGGTGGTCAGCCGGCTGCGCCGCAAGATGGACGAGGCCGGCGGGGAGCCGCTGATCCACACCGTGCGCGGCTTCGGGTACGTCATACGGCGGCAGGCCGCGGAGTGATCGGCCGGCTGCTGCGCTCGTACCGGAGCATGCGCCTGGGCACCCGCCTCGCGCTCGGACTGGGGGCGCTGGCCCTGGTGGTGTTCGCGGTCGTCGGCACGGCCCTGACCACCTACATGCGGGACTACCTCTCGGCCCAGCTCGACGACCAGCTGGGGCTCGCCCAGACCGCCCAGTCGAAGAGCATCGTGCAGAACGGCACCCTCCAGGGCAAGAAGTACTACCACTGGTACTACGCCGTGTACGACGTCTCGCACGGCACCCCGGTGCTGCGCAAGCCCGAGGAGAGCAGTGACCTGCCCTCGGACATCGCCCCGCTCACCTCGGTGGCGGAGGCGCAGATCGCCGCGGGCACCGAGGTGCTGCGCACCAAGGACCTGACCGGCCAGGGCGAGTACCGGCTGCGCGGCTGCGAGGTGGAGCCGGGGGTGGTGCTGGTCAGCGGCGCGCCGACGGGCACCATCGACGACACGGTACGACAGCTGGTCACCGTCCAGGTGGTGGCGTTCGGGCTGGCCCTGCTGGCGCTGGTGGTGTTCGGCCGCCGGCTGCTGCGCAGCGGCCTGGAGCCGCTGAGCGACATGGCGCACACCGCGCACGGCATCGCCTCGCACAACCTGACCGAGTCGGCGGCCCGGCTGCCGCTGCGCGCGGCCAAGCGGGGCGGCGGCCCCGAGGTCGAGGAGCTGCGCACCGCGTTCAACACGATGCTCGAACACATCGACCACTCCCTCGCCGTCCGCGCCGAGGCCGAGCAGCGGCTGCGCCGGTTCGTCGCGGACGCCTCGCACGAGCTGCGCACCCCGCTGATGTCGGTACGCGGCTACGCCGACCTCTTCCAGTACGCGGCCGCCAACGCCCCCGAGGAACGCGACAAGCACCTGGCCCGGCTGCGCGCGGAGGCCGCGCGGATGGGCATCCTCCTCGACGACCTGCTGCTGCTCGCCCGGCTGGACGCGGCCGAGGTGGAGGCCCCGCTGCGGCTGGAGGACACCGACCTGACCGAGCTGGTGCGGGAGGCCGCCGACGCCTTCCGCGCGGCCCACACCGGCCACCCCCTGACGGTGACCACCGGCCCGGACCCGGTCCCGCTCCGCCTCGACCCGGTCCGTATCCGTCAGGTCCTGGACAACCTCCTCACCAACGCGGCGGTGCACACCCCCACGGGCACACCGGTCTCCGTCACCGTCACCGTCACGCCCGGGTCGGCCTCCGTGAGCGTCGGCGACCGGGGCCCCGGCATCCCGCCCGCCGACCGGGCCCAGGTCTTCGACCGCTTCTACCGCGTCGACAAGGCCCGCAGCCGCGACCGCGGCGGCAGCGGCCTCGGCCTCTCGGTGGCACGCGCCCTGCTCCAGGCACACGGCGGCACCATCACCCTGACCGACGCCCCGGAGAACACCACCGTGTTCACCCTGACCCTGCCCCGGCCCACCGGCCGGTGAGCACGGACACGCTCCCGAAGGCGGGCACGCGGGCCGGGCCGTCGAACGCCGTGATGCCGCCGGCCCGGGCGCCGATCGGGGTCGGCACCCGCACACCTCGTACCTGACGAGCGGTCGTCACCAGCGCGTGGAGGAGTGTCCGGCGAAAGCCCCTCGGTGAAGGCGAAAGCCCCTCGGTGAAGCGGAGAAGTCAGGCCACTCCCATACCCGCCTCGCCCTCCTCCGGTCCGACCGGGTCCTGCCGGGGATGCGGGCGGGCCGCGAGGACGGCGACGTCGTCCTCGGCGTTGCGGGCGTCGAGGCGGGTGAGGATGGATTCGAGGAGGGCGTCGACCCCGACGGCCGGGCTGAAGTGGAGGGCGGCCAGGCGGTGCAGGGAGCGGTCGATGTCCTCGCCGCGGTGTTCGACGAGGCCGTCGGTGAAGAGGATCAGGGCCTGGTCGGGTTCGATCCGGTGGGTGGCGGACTCGTAGCCGCCGAAGCCGGTGCCCAGGGGCGGGCCCACGGGGACCGGCAGGAGTGAGGTCCGGCCGGCCCGGGTGATCAGCGCGGGCGGGAGATGGCCGGCGCTGGCCAGGGTGACCTGGCCGCGGCTGGGGTCGACGCGCACCAGCAGGCAGGTCGCGGGTCTGCGGTCGGCCTCGGTGGCGGCGATGTCGTCGAGCTGGCGCAGCACCCGGTGCGGAGGCAGCTCGGAGGAGGCGATGTAGCGGAGGGAGGAGCGGTAGGCGTTCATGTCGACGGCGGCCTCCAGGCCGTGGCCCATCACATCGCCGACGACCAGCAGGGTGCGCCCGAAGTGCAGCCGTACGGTCTCGCACCAGTCGCCGCCGACCAGCACCCGCCCGCCGGCCGGGAGGTAGCGGATCGCCACGTCGAGGTTCGGGTGCGGGCGGCCCGGCTCGGACAGCAGGGCGCGCTGCAGGTCGCCCGCGGTGCGGTTGACCTGCGCGTACTCCCGGGCGTGCCGGATGTGGGAGGCGGCGCGTTCGGCGAGGAGGGCCAGCAGCTCGGCCTCCGCACGGGTGAAGGCGATGCCCTCTCGGGCGCACACCAGGACGCCGTACTGGTCGGACCCGCTGGTCAGGGGCGCGCACAGAGCCGGACGGATCCGGCCGGCGACCGGGCGGGACAGCCAGGGGTCCGCCCAGCGGTCGGCCGCCGGGGTCCCCGCGTCCCGGGCCACCGCCGTCGCCCAGCGGGCGTCGGGCAGCAGGTCGGGGTCGCCGGTGATCGACTCGTAGCCGGAGACGGTGTCCCCGGTCCGCCGCATCACGGCCGCGCCGCCGCCGACGGTCCGTACCGCCGCCCGGGTCAGTTCCGTGCAGGTCGTGGGCTCGTCGAGGCTCGTGCCGATGCCCGCCGCGACCGTCCGCAGCAGCCGCAGCGGCGCGGCCGGGTCGCCGCCCGCGGTGAGTCCGTCCGGGCCGCCCGGTCGGGCCGGCCGGCCCGACCGGCCCGGGCCGTCGGCGGACGCGGCTCCCCTGCGGGACTGGAACCATCGCGCGACACCCGACACCCTCACAGAGTCTCAAACAGCACCACAGCGGGCACCAGCCACTCACGCCTCAGGGCTGTCGTAGGTGGTTCGCCGGTCCGGCGGGCGCCCGGCTGCCGTGGCCCGCGGCCGTGCGCCTGCGCCCCCAGGGGTCCGTCTTGCCCGTCCGGTGTCCAGGCCGCGACCAGCTCCAGCAGGCCGGGGAACCGGGCCTCGACGTCGTCGACGCGGCCATGGCTGCGGCGCTCCGGGCCGTACTGGCGCTGCCGGGTGACGCCCGCCTCGCGCAGGGCCTTGAAGTGATGTGACGGCCGTCTTCATCCTGTCCAACGCGGCGACGCCGCTGTACGTGCTGTGGCAGCGGGAGATCGGGTTCTCCAAGGGGACCCTGATCGTGATCTTCGCCTTCTACATCGTCGGCCTGCTCGGATCGCTGCTCGTCCATCCGCGGGCGCGGCCCGCTCCAGCAGGCGGGCGGCGGTGCCGAGCGGACCGTGCCCCTCGGTCACGGCCCGCGGCCTTCGCGGTCCGCTTCGGGGACCGGGCCTTCGGCCGTGTCGCACGCGACGCGCCCGGCGACGTCCGGTGGACGCCGGTACCGGCCCGGGCACTGCTGCCCAGCCCGGTCCGGCTCTCCTGAGCCCTGCCCTCAGCTCTCGTCCTCGGCCAGCCGCAGCGAGATCGAGTTGATGCAGTACCGCTGGTCGGTCGGGGTCGCGTACCCCTCGCCCTCGAAGACGTGGCCGAGGTGCGAGCCGCAGCGGGCGCAGCGCACCTCGGTGCGGACCATGCCGTGGGTGCGGTCCTCGATCAGTTCGACGGCGTCGGTGTCCTTCGGGTCGTAGAAGGACGGCCAGCCGCAGTGCGACTCGAACTTCGTGGTGGAGGTGAACAGCTCGGCACCGCAGGCGCGACAGGAGTAGACGCCCTTGGCCTTGGTGTCGGTGTACTCACCGGTGAAGGCCGGCTCGGTCGCCGCCTGACGCAGCACGGCGTACTCGGCCGGGGTCAGCTCCGCCCGCCACTGCTCGTCCGGCTTCTCTACGTCGTACGACATGACTCTCAGCCCCTCACTTCGCCAGGCGTTCCAGGATCCTCGGGCCCAGGTCGGTCACATCGCCCGCGCCCATGGTGAGAACCAGATCACCGGGCTTGGACATTCCCGCGATCACGGCGGGCACCTCGTCCTTGTCGTGCACGGCGGTGACGTCGGCACCGGCGGCCCGCGCCGCCTCGATGATCAGCTCGCTGGTGATGCCGGGGATCGGGTCCTCGCGGGCCGGGTAGATGTCGAGGACGACCGAGGCGTCCGCGAGGGCCAGCGCGTCGCCCATCTCCTTGCCCAGCTCCTGGGTGCGGGAGAACAGGTGCGGCTGGAAGACGACCAGGATGCGGCTGTCACCGGCGGCGCCGCGCATCGCCTCCAGGTCGGCGGTCATCTCGGTCGGGTGGTGGGCGTAGGAGTCGATCACCTGGACGCCGGCCGCCTCGCCCTTGAGCTGGAGGCGCCGCTTGACGCCGGTGTACGCGGCCAGGGCGGGCGCGAGTTCGGTGGCCGGGACGCCCAGGGCCACGCCCGCGGCGAGCGCGGCGACCGCGTTGTGCGCGTAGTGGCGGCCGGGGACGGACACCGCGAAGGTCAGCTCGGCCCCGTCCAGCAGGACGGTGACCTCGCTCTTGAGGCCCTGCGGTACGACGGACAGCACCCGTACGTCGGCGTCCGCGGCCTCGCCGTAGGTCACCGTGCGCACCTTCCCGGCCACCCGCCGGGTCAGCTCGCGCGCGCCCTCGTGATCGGCGTTGATCACCAGTGTGCCGCCGGGCACGATCCGGTCCGCGAAGGTCTCGAAGGACTCGTAGATCTCGTCCATCGAGGCGTAGTTGGCGTGGTGGTCCAGCTCCACGTTGAGGACGATCGCGACCTCGGGCGCGTACTTGTGGAAGCTGCGGTCCGATTCGTCCGCCTCGGCGACGAAGATCTCGCCCTCGCCGTGCAGGGCGTTCGAGCCGGGCGCGTCCAGGTCGCCGCCGATGGCGTACGACGGCTCGCGGCCCAGTGCGGTCAGCGACACGGCCAGCATCGAGGTGGTCGTGGTCTTGCCGTGGGTGCCCGCGACCGCGATCGGCCGCAGCCCGTCCATCAGCGCGGCCAGCGCGTCCGAGCGGTGCACCACCGGGATGCCCAGCTCGGCCGCGCGCGCCAGCTCGGGGTTGTCCTTCCGGATCGCCGAGGACACGACGACACAGCTGGCGTCGTCGGCGAGGTGCGCCGCCGCGTGCCCGATGTGCACGGTGGCGCCCAGCGCCCGCAGCGCCCCGGCTGTCGCCGACTCCTTGGCGTCACTCCCCGCCACCGCGGCACCGCGCTGGGCGAGGATCTTCGCGATCCCCGACATCCCGGCGCCGCCGATCCCGACGAAGTGCGGTCGCTCCATGGCGGAAGGAAGGCCGGGTGCCATGTGTTTCTCCCAGAGACGGTGACGTGCGAAAGCGTCCTTAGCCTATGTGCTCGGACACCGGGTGCCTTGCGAGGGGCGCGAGCATCAGCGCCCCGAAAGGGGCGCGGGGAACTGCGCGACCAGCCACAGCGCACCCGCAGTCGCAAACGCACCGCACCACCCCTACGGCGCCTACGCCTTGCTGTGCGAGAACAACTTCAGCACCGGCACCCCCACCTTGTGCCGCGCCCGGGACGCCCAGTCCCGGTGGAAGAACTCCTCCACATAGTGCGGATCGGTCAGCACGATCACCTCGTCCGCGCCCACCTCTTCCACCAGCTTCCGCAGCGCGTCCAGCGGGTGGTCCTCGACCATCCGCCCCTCCGCACTGCTCCCGGCCGCCCGCAGGGCCGTCAGGGACACGTCCAGCGCCTGCTCGGCCGGGCCCTTCGCCGCGTCCCCCTCCGGGGTCTCCCGCTCACGCGCGGCCTCGTCGAGTTCGCCGAGTGCGATGTCGTCGATGGCCCGCAGCAGACGGTCCGCCTGGTCGCCGCGCGGCTGGAGGAGCACATGGAAGACGACCGGCTCGTCCCCGTGCAAGGTGGTGACGAACTCCACGTCGGCGGACGTCAGGGCCTTCTCGATCATCAGAACGCTTGTGAACACCAGGCGCCTCTTCTCCTTGGAGGACCGCTTCGGCCCTCTGTCCTCCGTGGGGCCGAGCACCCCTGCGGAAACCATCCTGCCCCGTGATCGCACGGGTACTGCCGGATTCAGTGTGCCCGCCGGAAGCTAAGCGGAACGGTAGATTCCGCTGATTTCAGGACCGACGGTAACGACCGAACAGGAATCCGGCCTCCTCAAGCAGGGACACTAGTTCGAAGCGCTGGGGTACCGCGACACCGGGGCCCCCGGCGATGCGCTGCGCGGCGCCCGCCGTGAGCATCGGCGAGACCGTCAGGCACAGCTCGTCGAGGACGCCGGCGGCGATGAACTGCCCGAGCAGCCGGGGGCCGCCCTCGGTGAGCAGCCGGGTGTGGCCGAGACCGGCGAGGGCGCGTACCGCGCGGCCGGGGTCGACGCCGGCGCCGTCGCCCGCGGTCACCACCCGGGCGCCGGCCTTCTCGGCGGCGGCCACCCTGTCGGGGGCGGCCGCCGCGCCGGTCAGGACCAGCGTGGGCACCAGCGGCGAGGTGAACAGCGGCAGCGAGAAGTCGAGGTCCAGGCTCGCGCTGACGACGGCGACGGCGGCGACCGTCGCCTGCCCCGCCGCGGTCCGGGCGCCCGCGAACTCCGCCCGCTCGCGTACCGGCCGGTACTCCTCCTGCCGTACCGTTTCCGCACCTACGACGACCACATCGGCGAGCCCCCGCAGAGTGCCGAAGATCCGCATGTCGGCCGCACCGGAGATGGGCTGCGAACGCCCGTCGTGCTGACCGGCCCCGTCGAGCGTGGACACCATGTTGGCCCGCAGCCACGGCTCCCGCCCGGCCTGCTCCGGATAGGCATAGGCGAGAGCCAGCTCGGCGAGACTCCACTCCCGGTCACCACCCGCCCCCTCGCCCGGACCACCGGCCCCGCCCACCTTGCCGCCACCGAGCCGCCCCTCCCCCGAAGCCACCCGCCCGCCGGCACCCCCGCCGGAGCCCCCGACACCCCCGGGCCGCTCCCCCGGACCCCGAGCGCCATGGCCGGGCCGCCCCTTCCCCGAAGCCACCCGCCCGTCCGCACTCCCATCGGAGCCCGCCACACCCCCGGGCCGCTCCCCCTCGCCGCCGGAGGCCGTCCCGGAGGCCGTCCCGGGGGCCGCCCCCTCGTCCGAATCGCCGGGGGCCTCGGCCCGGGCTGCTGTTTGTTCGGTCACAGGGAACAGGCGTCGCATGTCGTGCAGTGTGGCACGGCAACTAGCATGGGTAACCGTGTCGTCTTCTCCCGCCGCATCCGAGGTCAGTCCCATAGCCGACGCGGGCCCGCTGTCGCTGTGCGCCCGTTCGCCGCACGTTCCCGCGGACCGGCTGGTCGCCGAGATGGTGCCGCCGCCGCGCTTCGACACGGTGCGCTTCGCCACCTACCTCCCGGACCCGAAGCAGCCGAGCCAGACCGAGGCCGTCGGGGTCCTCGAAGGCTTCGCGGCCGGTCTCGGCGGGGCGCACGCGGTGGCCGGCGGCGCGAGGCGCGGCTTCTTCGGCTTCGGGAAGGCCAAGGCGGCGAAGACGCCCGCCGGGCCCCGCGGGGTCTACCTCGACGGCGGGTACGGCGTCGGCAAGACCCACCTGCTCGCCTCCCTCTGGCACGCCACCCCGGCCGAGCCCGCGCTGAAGGCGTTCGGCACCTTCGTGGAGCTGACCAACCTGGTCGGCGCCCTCGGCTTCCAGCAGACCGTGCAGACCCTCTCCGGCCACCGCCTGCTGTGCATCGACGAGTTCGAGCTGGACGACCCCGGCGACACGGTCCTGGTGTCGAGCCTGCTCGGCCGGCTGGTCGAGGCCGGGGTCGCGCTCGCCGCCACCTCCAACACCCTGCCGGGCAAGCTCGGCGAGGGCCGGTTCGCGGCCGTCGACTTCCTGCGCGAGATCCAGGGCCTGTCCGCCCACTTCCGCACCCTGCGCATCGACGGCGAGGACTACCGCCACCGCGGCCTGCCCGAGGCGCCGGCGCCGTACTCCGACGAACAGGTGACCAAGGCGGCGTACGCCACCCCGGGCGCCTCGCTCGACGACTTCCCGCACCTCCTGGACCACCTGGCCAAGGTGCACCCCAGCCGCTACGGCGCGCTGGCCGACGGCCTGACGGCGGTCTGCCTGACGGATGTGCGGCCGGTGCCGGACCAGTCGACCGCGCTGCGGCTGGTGGTCCTCGCGGACCGGCTCTACGACCGCGAGGTGCCGGTGCTGGCCTCCGGGCTGCCCTTCGACAGGCTGTTCAGCGAGGAGATGCTGAACGGCGGCTACCGCAAGAAGTACTTCCGCGCGATATCCCGGCTCACCGCGCTGGCCCGGGACGCCAAGGGGTTCGTGGACGCCGCGTAGTCGGCCCGGTCGGCCGCTATTCGATCAAGCCCTCCAGGTCAAGAGCCTGATCGAGCCACCCCACCGGCATTTTTCACGCTCTCTTGGGCTCGCAACACCGATTTAACCCTGCAAACAACTTTGCAGGGTTAACGTGTTTCTTGACCAACCATTGACCTGTGCTTGGTGCACACGAGAGGCGTGAACTGCCGCGAGGGGGGCTCATGTTCCGAGGTACGACGGCCCGGACCGTGTTCTCGCTCCTGGCCGCCGCCCTGCTCGCCGTCCAGTTCTTCGCGCCCGCCGCAACCTTCGCAGCCGCGCATACCCTCAGTCATGTCGAGGCCAAGGCTCAGCCCGGACCGAAGTCCTCGGCGAAGACCGTACGGGACGGCTCGCACACCCTCCGCAACCACGGCCTCTGCGGGGAGCCCCCCAGCCCCCCGCCGACCGCGGACCGCCATCGCACCCCCACCGCCGGCTGGGCCGACGACCGTCAGCCCGCCGCCCGGCCCACCGAGGCCATACACGCCTCGACGCCCGGCCAGGCCAGGCACCACCGCACGACAAGAGCCTCCAGAGCCCACTCACCGGCCGCGCTCCAGGTCTTCCGCTGCTGACGGGCGGGTTCCGCCCCGGCTCTTCAACCCCCCACGCCCGTCGTGCAAGCCCGACGCGCCGCTGTGGCGCGCCAGGAGGAGTCCACAGACCATGCAGCCCCTCATCGACAACGCCCGTACGTTCGGACAGCGCCCTGAGGAGTTCGCCAGACTCGCCGAAGGCCAGTCCCCGCAGGTGCTCTTCATCACCTGCTCCGATTCCCGAGTCGTCCCGGCCCTGATCACCGGCGCCCGCCCGGGCGAGCTCTTCGAGCTGCGCACCGCGGGCAACATCGTCCCGCCGTACGCCTCGGAACACCCCACCAGCGAGGCGGCCACCATCGAGTACGCCGTGGAGGTGCTCGGCGTCCGCGACATCGTCGTCTGCGGACACTCGCACTGCGGCGCCGTCGGCGCGCTGGTGCGCGGCGACGACCTGACCGCCGTACCCGCCGTACGGGACTGGCTGGCCAGCGCCGAGCCGCGCCCGAGCGGGGCGGTGGAGGACCCGGCCGTGGCCGAGGGCGTGCAGAACCATGTGCTCGCCCAGCTGCTGCGGCTGCGCTCGTACCCCTTCATCGACAGGAAGCTCGCGGAGGGCGGACTGACCCTGCGCGGCTGGTACTACGAGGTCCACACCGGTGCCGTGCGCGAACACCGCGCCGCCACCGACTCCTTCGAGGCCCTGTGAGCGCCACGATGACCAAGTTCCCTTACATACGTCAGGACTTCGCCGCCTCTCTCGTCGTCTTCCTGGTCGCGCTCCCGCTGTGCGTGGGCGTGGCCGTAGCCTCCGGTGTCCCGGCCGAACTGGGCCTGGTCACCGGCATCGTGGGCGGTCTCGTCACCGGGCTGCTGCGCGGCAGCAGCCTTCAGGTGTCGGGACCGGCCGCCGGCCTGACCGTGCTCGTCTTCGAGGCGGTGCGGGAGTTCGGGCTGCCGGTGCTCGGGGTGATCGTGCTCGTCACCGGCCTCCTCCAGATCACCATGGGCGCCCTGAAGCTGGGGCGGTACTTCCGGGCCATCTCGGTCTCGGTCGTCGAGGGCATGCTGGCCGGAATCGGTCTGGTCCTGATCGCCGGCCAGCTGTATCCGGCGCTCGCCGCCAAGGCCCCCGAGTCCGGCCCCGGCAAGATCGCCGGACTGCCGGGGGCGTTCCTGGACGCCCTCGGGGACGGGAAGGCCCTGGCCTCCCTCGCCCTCGGCGCGGGCACCGTCGCGGTGCTGGTGCTGTGGAAGTACGTCCCCGCGCGGGTGCGTACGGTCCCCGGGCCGCTGGCCGCCGTCGGTCTCGCCACCCTGGCCGCGCTCTTCCTGGGCCTGCCGGTCGCCACCGTCGAGGTGCACGGGCTGCTGGGCTCCGTCCAGCCGCCGCCTCTGAGCGCCTTCGGCGAACTGGCGAGCCTCGGGGTGATCGGCACGATCGTCGCGTTCACGCTGATCGCCTCCGCCGAGTCGCTGTTCAGCGCGGCGGCCGTGGACCGGCTGCACAGCGGTCCCCGGACCAGGTACAACCAGGAGCTGATCGCCCAGGGCGCGGGCAACGCCCTGTGCGGAGTGCTCGGCGCGCTGCCGATGACCGCGGTGATCGTGCGCAGCGCGGCCAATGTGCAGGCCGGCGCCCGGACGAAGGCGTCCCGGGTGCTGCACGGTGTCTGGCTGCTGCTGTTCGCGGCCCTGCTGCCGGGAGTGCTGGGCTACATACCGATCCCGGCGCTCGCCGGAATCCTGGTCTACTCGGGCGCCAAGCTGATCCCGGTGCGCGCGCTGGCCGCGCTGTGGCGGGAGCACCGGGGTGAGGCGCTGATCCTGGTCGTCACGGCGGTGTCGATCGTCGCGGTGAGCATGTTCGAGGGGGTCCTCATCGGGCTCGCCCTGTCGATCGTCAAGACCGCCTGGGAGGCCTCGCACCTCAAGCTGGAGGTCGTCGACAAGGGCGCGGGCCCGATCGACGCCCATCTCTCGGGCAACGCGACCTTCCTGCGGCTGCCCAAGATCCTCGACAGTCTGGAGGCGCTGCCCCAGGACCGCCCGATCCGGGTGGACCTGTCGGGGCTGCACCACCTCGACCACGCCTGCCGGACCGCCCTGGAGAGCTGGGCCGAGCGGCACAGCGACGCCGGCACCGAGCCGGTGAAGGTCACGGCCGCAGCGGCCCCGGCCGCCGAAGCCACGACCACCGGGGTCGCGGCGACCTGAGACACGGCCGCCTGGACCGGCGGCCGCACCCGGGCCGGGATGCCGACGCCCCTCGGCATCCCGGCCCGGACCCGCTTCCGGGCGACCGTGGCCCCGAGCCTCCCACCGGGCATATCGTTGCAGCATCAGATAAATCGGACCTCTTTACCTGGGGGTCGTGATGGTTCAGGAGCTGCTGGTCGCGGTGGTGGCGGCGCTGAGCGCCGGCGCGCTGTACCTGGCCGCCGGGGCGCGGGTCGTCAAGCAGTACGAACAGGGTGTGCTGTTCCGGCTCGGCCGGGTCACCGGTGACGTCCGGAAGCCCGGCTTCAACCTGGTGATCCCGTTCGTGGACCGGCTCTACAAGGTCAACCTGCAGATCGTGACGTTGCCGGTGCCCGCCCAGGAGGGCATCACCCGCGACAACGTCACCGTGCGCGTGGACGCGGTCGTCTACTTCCGGGTGGTCGACGCGGTGAGCGCGCTGGTCAAGGTCGAGGACTACAAGTTCGCCGTCTCGCAGATGGCCCAGACCTCGCTGCGGTCCATCATCGGCAAGAGCGACCTGGACGATCTGCTCTCCAACCGCGAGAAGCTCAACCAGGGGCTGGAGCTGATGATCGACAGCCCGGCCGTGGGCTGGGGGGTGCAGGTGGACCGGGTCGAGATCAAGGACGTGTCGCTGCCGGACACGATGAAGCGCTCGATGGCCCGCCAGGCCGAGGCCGACCGGGAGCGCCGGGCCCGGATCATCAACGCCGACGCCGAGTTGCAGGCCTCGAAGAAACTGGCCGAGGCGGCCCAGCAGATGGCGGCCACCCCGTCGGCCCTGCAACTTCGCCTGCTGCAGACGATCGTGGCGGTGGCGGCCGAGAAGAACTCCACTCTGGTCCTGCCCTTCCCGGTGGAGCTGCTGCGCTTCCTGGAGCGCGCCCAGCAGCCGGCACCGAACGGCGGCACCCCGGCGGAGATCCGCGAGAGCGCGGTGAGGCAAGGCCCGCCGCCCGGGTGACCCGGCGCCGCGCCACCCCAGAAAATCAGACATTCCACCCTACGTTCATACGGTGATCCGACTAGCACGCCGTCTTACCGGTACGACCGCCGTCTGCGTCGCCCTAGGCGCCGCGCTCGCCGCCTGCGGCACCGCCCAGGCGCCGCACGCCGGACCTCCGGCCCCCGCGAAGCCCGCCCCCGCCGCCAAGCCGCCCACGCTCGCGGCGGGCCCGGGCGGTACGGCCGCCGTCTTCATGAACGGCCCGCGGACCCTGGGCAAGACCGTCGCCCTGACCTTCGACGCCGACATGACCGCCGACCAGGGCCCGCGCGCGGCAGCGGGCGAACACTTCGACAACCCCGCGCTGATCGCGACCCTGCGCCGCCTGAAGGTGCCGGCCACGGTCTTCATGACCGGCCGCTGGGCCGACCAGTACCCGGACCAGGCCCGCTCCCTCGGCCACGACCCGCAGTTCGAGGTCGCCAACCACTCCTACAGCCACTACGCCTTCACCGGCGACTGCTACGGCCTGCCGACCGTCTCCGCCGCGAACATGAAGTCGGACGTCGAGCGTGCCTACGCCGCCCTGCTCCGGGCCGGGGTACCGCACCCGATGCCGTACTTCCGCTTCCCCGGCGGCTGTTACGACAACCAGGCACTCCGCGCGGTCGGCGCCCTCGGGGTCACCGCGGTCCAGTGGGACGTGGTCAGCGGCGACGCCTTCGCCACGGACGCCGACGCCGTGACCCAGCAGGTCCTGGACGGTGTGAAGCCCGGCTCCGTGGTCGTCATGCACTGCACCCGCAGCGCCGCCCCCACCACCGAGCAGGTGGTCCGCACCGTCGTACCGGAACTGCGAAAGCGCGGCTTCCGCTTCGTGAAGGTGTCCGAGCTGATCGGGGAGACACCGGGTCACCGGTGACCGCCGCCACGACCGGCTAGCGGGGTGGGCGCACGCCGAGGCCGAGCTGACGCAGCATGCCGAGTTCGTCGCTGCTGCCCCAGCGTTCGACGAGCTTGCCGTCGCCGTCGAAGCGGCTGATCTGCATGCCTCGGTAGCTCACCTTCCTGCCGGTCGGGGGCTGCCCCATGAGCGGTCCCAGATGGGTCCCGCTGATCGTGTAGGCGAAGGCCAGTTCGTCATCCGTGGCCAGCAGGTGCTCGACCTCGACGTGCAGGTCGGGAAAGGCCGCACGCAACGCGCCGAACATGGCCTTGTACCCCTCGGGACCCCGCGCCTGCCCCGGGGCGGGATCGTGGTCGACCGAGTCGGGGGCGACGATTCCGTCGAGGGCCTCCAGGTCGCCGGAGACGACGGCCTCTCCGAAGGCGGTCTGCGCGGCGATGTTCGCTTGCTGGGCCATGAGCACTCCCGGGCGCGTCTCCGGCACCGGCCTGTCGTCGGCTGAGCAGTCCGCATCAACGCCGTGCACCGACCGTACCCCGGCCGCCGGCTCCCAGCACGTCAGGCGCCGGGACGCCGGGACAGCCGCGCGCGCCGTCCGCTCCGCGTCGGCGGACCTGGCCCGCCCCGCGTCGGTCAGGGTGACCTCGACCGTCCTGCGGTCCCCGGCCCGCCGGTCGCGTTCGATCAGCCCGGCGGCCTGCAGGCCCTTCAGGAGAAAGGTCATCCGGCTCCCCGACTCTCCCAGGACAGCGGTCAGCCGGGCCACGGGCACCGGCACGGGCCCGCCCCCGGCCTCGGCCTCGGCCTCGGCGAGGACAGCGAGCACCAGGTGGTCGTGGAGCGCCAGGCCGTGCCGCGCCCGCAACTCGCCGTGCAGGAGACCCAGGTTCCACAGGATGGACGGAGGCGGCGGCGCGGTGTCCGACGGTTCGCGGTCGATCATGTTCGTCACAACCAGGCTCCGTACGAGGCCGATGGCGGGCCGGGCGGACCTGATGCCCTCGGATCGGGACACGGTGTCGTCCGTACACTCCGCTGACAAAAGCCAATGAAATGCGCATTCCACTAATATGGATTCGCTGCCGCGGCGGCCGGAGGACGCGTCATGGCCAAGCAGATCACCTGCCGCAGGATCCACGAGCCGGCCCCTTCGGGGGTCGGCGAGGCCGGCGCACGGGTGCTGGTCGACCGGGACCGGCCGGAGAGCACCGACCGGCAAGGGGCTCCGTACGACGAGTGGCTGCGGGATGTCGCCCCGTCGGCCGAGCTGCAGCGCTGGTACCGCCAGGACCCGCTGCGATTCGGCGAGTTCCGCCGCCGCTACCTCGCCGAACTGGGCGACCCGGGGCACCGGCAGGCGGCCTCCCGGCTAAGAGAGCTGGCCGAACGCGGCGACCTCGTCCTGCTGACCGCCGCCCAGGACACGGACCGCAGCCATGCCGCGGTCCTCGCGGAATGGCTCGCCGCTCCCGGCCGCCGCGAGCCCGGACCGAGTGATTCCGGACCGAGTGATTCCGGACCGAGTGATTCCGGACCGAGTGATCCCGGACCGAGTGATCCCGGACCGAGTGATCCCGGTCCCCGACCGTCCCGGTACCGCGCGGCCGTGTCCGCCTCGGTCGCCGAACTCAACGCGGGGGCACTCGCGTTCGTGATGGGTACCGGCATCGTCTCCACGGCCCTGTACGTCAACGGCGCCGGCCGCGCCTCCCTCGCACTGCTCTGGGTGGCCCTGGCCGGTTTCGCGGTACTGGTGCCCGCCTACGGCTGGCGACTGCTGCGCATGCGGCGGCGGTTCGTCGCGGACCTTCTCGGGCCGCGCGCCTTCGCCTTCCTCACCCTCGCCATCTCCTCCAACGTGCTGGCCGCGCGCCTCGTCCCGGACGGCCACACCGCCGCGGCGGAGGGGTTCCTGGCGTTCGGCACGTTGGGGTGGTTGGTGCTGGACTACGGCGTTCCGCTCGCGCTCATCACCACCATGAGGCGGGGCCCGTCGCTCGACCAGGTGAACGGCACCTGGTTCCTGTGGGCGGTGGGATCGGAGTCGGTGGCGGTCGCGGCGGCATCGCTGGCCAGGGTGACGCCGGGACACGTGCTGCCCGTGCTGGCGGTGGTGTGCTGGGGCGTGGGTCTGATGCAGTACCTGCTGACCGCCGCGATCGTGCTGGCCCGGCTGCTGGCCCGGCCGGTGCGCCCGGAAGGCCTCATGACATCCGTCTGGATCTTCATGGGCGCGGCGGCGATCACCGTGCTCGCCGGCGTGCGGCTGGCCGCGCTGCCCCCGGGCAGCACACCGCTGTCCCGTGCGGTCGTCATCGGGCCGTCCGTCGTTCTGTGGTCGTTCTCCAGCTGGCTGATCCCGCTCCTGCTGCTCCTGGGGCTGTGGCGGCACGCGGTGCGCGGGGTTCCGCTGCGCTACGAGCTCGGCTGGTGGAACCTCGTCTTCCCGATCGGTATGTACGCGGTCGCCACGCACGAACTGGGACGCACGACGGGAACACCGTGGATGACGAGCCTGGGCCGCTGGGAGGTCTGGGTCGCCGCGGCGGTCTGGGCCGTCGTGTTCGCCGCCATGGTGGCCGCCTGGCTCCGGCGCCGCCCCACGGCCGCCCGGACCCCGGCGTAGCCACGCCCCGTGTTCACGCCGGGCGGCGTACCGGCACGGTCATCGACGGCCGGCGGCGTGCCGCAGGGAGTGCCAGGCGACCACCGCCCAGGCGGCGACCAGCAGCGCGTACAGGACGACGGCGCTCCAGACGAAAAGCTGCGAGCCGGTACGGGCGGCGAGCGCGCTGGTCGCGGTGACGCAGGCGCCTAGGGGAAAGATGAAGGACCACCACGTGGGTGCGAAGGGCAGCCCGCCGCGGATCTCCCGCACCGTCAGCGCCGTGGCCAGCACCAGCCACAGCGAAGCGAAGCCCCATATCCCGAGGCCGCCGAGGAGCGCCGCGACCGCGCTGCCGCGCGCGTACGGGGCGGGCAGCGCGCTCGGCGCCGCCGTGGCCAGCCCGCCCAGCGCCGTCACCGCCTGGTCCAGCGCTCCCACGCCGATCCACACCGTGGGCACCAGCACACCCGCGGGCGCGTCGTGATGCACGAGGCGGCTGTACACCATGGCCAGCACCAGCAGGACCGCGACCAGCCCGAGTCCCAGCATCGCCCAGCAGCCCAGCAGCATGGCCAGCCGCACCTGCCCGGCCCGCGCCCGCGGAACGAGCAGCGCGCCCGTCGCGGCGGAGACCAGCGGCGGCACCACCGGCAGCAGCCAGCCCCCGAAGGCCGCGTCCGGCGTGAAGCGGTGCCGCGTGACCATCAGGTACGGAACCGCGCAGGCGGTGGCGAGACCGAGCACCGTACCGGCGGACCACAGCACCCAGTCCACGTCCAGCGCCGCGCGCTCCCCGACCAGCCGCCGGCCGAGCAGCAGCGTCCCGGCCCCGACGGTGAGCAGCGCCACCGGCGGTGCCCCGAGGAACTGGGCCAGGACCGGATCACCGGCATGCGCCCGCAGCGTCCGCTGACGCAGGTAACCGGCGGCCAGCGCGATCAGCAGCAGCGCGGTCCCGGCCCAGACGACCGTGGCGGCCGTGCCGAGCCCGGGGAAGGTGCGCGGCAGGGTGGCGGCCGCGACGGCGACGATCCCGCTGCCCATGACGGCGGCGAACCAGCCGGGGCCGAGCCGCGCCCGCTCCCCGCCGTTCGCCGCCGGGCTGCCGTGGGCCGGTACGGGGCCTCTCGGAACCGGGCCGTTCCGGGACGGGACCGTTCGGCTGGTGCTGGGGTGGGGTGCCACGGCGTGGAGCGCCTCTCTCTTCTCTCGCGTCTTCTCGCGTATTTCCGCGTCTTTCCGCGTCTTCTCGTGCCGGGCGGGGCTCGGGCAACGCCGTCGGCCCGTCGGCGGTTCCGAAACTAGGAGGCGGCACGGCTCCCGCCACAGGCCTGCGCGGGCCAGGACACCCTCACTCCAGGACACCGAGAGAAGACGGGGGCCGCGGTAGCGAGTTTGATGGGCAAACCCACAGCACCTACCCTGAACGGATGCACCGGGCCGGGAGGCGCACGATGAAGCAGACGTCGTCAGGGAGTGAGCCGCTGCTGGTGACCGTGCTGGTCTTCCCCGGCGTACGCCTTCTCGACGTGACCGGCCCGATCGAGGTCTTCGCGTCGGCCAACGAGTTCGGCGGGCGTTACCGCGTGCGCACGGTCTCCCCGGACGGCGCCGGCGTGGTCACCGCGGCCGGCACCGCGCTGGGCGTCGACCTCGCCGCCGCGCAGGCCCGGGACGTCAGCGACGTGGTCGTCGTCCCCGGCGGTCCCGAGTGGCCCTCGCTGATCAAGGACGACGCCCTGCTGGACACCGTCCGGGCGCTCGACGCCCGCGCCCGGCACACCGCGTCCGTCTGCACCGGGGCCTTCCTGCTCGCCGCGGCCGGGCTGCTCGACGGGCGCGAGGCGACCACGCACTGGCGCTTCGCCGACCAGCTGGCCCTGCGCTACCCCCGGGTGACCGTGGCGGCCGACGCCCTGTTCGTGCGCGACGGCCACATCACGACCTCCGCGGGGGTCAGCTCGGGCATCGACCTGTCGCTCGCGCTGGTCGAGGAGCAGTCCGGCGCCGATGTCGCCCGGGCGGTGGCCAAGGACATGGTCGTGTTCATGCAGCGGCCGGGAGGCCAGTCACAGTTCAGCGTCCGCACCCACGTCCCGCGCGCCAGGCAGGAGATGCTGCGCCGGGTCCTGGACGCGGTCGCCGAGGACCCGGCCGCGCCGCACACCCTGACGGCCATGGCACGCCGGGCGGGGGTGAGCACCCGCCACATGACGCGCCTGTTCCACGACGAGATGACCACGACCCCCGCCCGCTACGTCGAGCAGGTCCGCGTGGAAGCCGCCCGGGCGCTGCTGGAAGGCGGTGACGACCCCATGGCCACGGTGGCCCGGCGCACCGGCTTCGGCTCACCGGAGTCGATGCGCCGGGCCTTCACCCGCAGCCTGGGCATCACACCGGGGGCCTACCGGGCCCGCTTCCGCAGCACCCGGGAGCCGGCGCTCAAGCCTTGGTGACATGGCGTCCCCGGCGCCGGGGACGCCATGTCACGCGCGGTGTCTACGCTGGAGACATGAGCGACGAGGGCTACTGCACGATCACCGATGCGCCGAAGCCGCCGAAGGCGGACGGGCCGCCGTATGCCATGGGGGTCCCCCCGCTCGAACGAAGTTGAGAGTGGGGGAGTGTGCTGTGCCGGGAGCCGACGGAGTACCCGGAGCCGTACAAGGGCATCACGATGTGTCCCAGGTGCGAGTGGCAGGAGGCGCAGCGGAGCGCCTGTTCAGGGTGAGCGGCGGCCGTTGAGGGCGCAGGCGATGGCGAAGGCCGCGGTGGTGAGCAGGGCCGCAGCGGCCGGCGGCAGCGGGGAGACCGGGATCCGGCCGGACTCCGAGCCGGTGACCAGGCCGCTGACCGCCGCGTGTGCCGGGGAGCCGGCGACCACCGTGGAGAGCAGCGCGGCCAGCAGCATCGCGGGCACCGCGCGGCCCGGCGAGCGCAGCAGCGGCCGGTTGGTGAGCGCGCCGACGGCGGTGCCGAGCAGCGCGCAGACAAGGGTCGCGAGCAGGCCGGCGGCCCCGGCCCGCAGGGGTGACACGGGGAGCCGGTGGTCGTTGGTGGCGTGCCGGCTGATCACCGTCACGAGCAGGGTGGCCGCCGTGCCGAGCAGCGCGGCGGCGAAGAGCGCGGTGAGCAGGGCGGCTAGATGGGCCCTGGCCGGGCCGCTCGCGGCGGTGACACAGGCGCGGGCGGCCGGCGGTTCGCCGGTGACGCAGATCCGTACCAGCCAGGCGGCCACCGGCAGCAGCGCGGCGGCCGTGTAGCCGAGCGAGTCCAGCACCGGCTGGCCGCTCTGCACGCCCACGCCGAGGAACACGGCGTACAGGATCACCGGCGGCAGCCAGCGCTGGGAGCGCAGGAGGAGTGCGGTCTGGTAGCGGAGGAGTGCGGTCATGGGCGGTCTTTCTCGTCCGGTGGGACGGCTGGGGCAGCTGGGGCGGTTGCGAGACCCACGGTGACCACGTGCCAGGGCGGGTCGGTCGTGAGGAGGGCACGCAGGACCACGTCCGAGTGGGACGCGGGAACCGTAAGACGGTAGGTGCCGGGGGTCGGTTCCTCGGCCGAGGACGCCGTGCGGGTCGCGTCGGCGGGGAGACGGCCGCCGGCCGGGCCCCGCACGGTCACCACGGTGTGCGGGCCGACGGGTGGGGTCACCGGTACGGCACCGGGTGCGAGGGTGCCGTCGACCACCCGGTAGATCGCGTCGGGCGCGCCCGCGAGCCGCCGCGGATCGTGATCCACGAACACGACGGCGCCCCCGGCGGCGGTGCGTTCGGCCACCGCCCGCTCCAGCTCCGCGCGCGCCTCGGCGTCCAGGCCGGTCCAGGCCTCGTCGAGGACGAGGAGCCGGGGGTCGGCGAGCAGGGCCTGGGCGACCGCGACCTTCTGGCTGGTGCCCTTGGAGAGCTGGGCCATGGGGGTGGCCGCGTAGGCGGCGGCGCCGAACCGCTCCAGCCAGTCCGCGGCGCGGGCGGTGGCCGTGCGGCGGGAGAGGCCGTGGACCGTGCCGAGGTGGGTGAGGTAGCCGGAGGGGGTGAAGGGGAGCGCCGAGGGGAAGCGCTCGGGGACGTAGGCGGTGCGGGGGCGGCCGGTGATCCGTCCCTCGGTGGGGCTGTCTATGCCGGCGACCAGGCGGAGCAGGGTGGACTTGCCGGTGCCGTTCGTTCCCTCGACGCGGGTGAGGGAGCCGGGGGTGATGGTGAGGTCGACGCCTCTTAACACCCAGGGGCCGCGTATGCCGTAGCGGCGGCCTACGCGGGCCAGTTCAAGATCACGGTGCATGGGGACATTGTCGTGCGGGACGGGGGTGCGTGGTGCCCAACGCGGCGGGGTGCGGGTACGTGGGTGGCTGGTCGCGCCCCCGCGGCGGAGCCGCAAAACGGGCACAGCCCCGCGCCCCTTAAGGTTGGTGCGGTGAGCGCACCCTTCCAGGTCTCGGCCAATAGTCGTGACGAAGCACCCCAGTTCGTCCTGCCCCTCGTCGTACGGATAGAGAAGTCGGCCCCTCCTGCCCGTACCGACGCCCTGGAGACGGCCGCGCGGGCTGTACTGACGCTGCTCAGTGATCCGCGCGCCCTCGGGGACGGGGAGTGGGCGCAGGCCGTTCGGGACTGGGAGGACGCGCGGATCCGGAAGGTGGTGCGGCGGGCGCGGGGGGCCGAGTGGCGGCGGGCCGAGGGGCTGCCCGGGATCACCCTCACGGGGAAGGCGGCCGAGGTACGGGTGTTTCCGCCGGTTCCCCTGGACGGGTGGCCGAAGGATCTGGCCAAGCTGCAGGTGTCGGGGACCGAGCTGGAGGACCCGGAGCCGCCCGTCGGCGCCGACCGGTCCGCGCCGGTGCTGTGGCTGAACCCCGAGTTGGAGATGTCCGCGGGGAAGGCGATGGCGCAGGCCGGGCACGGGGCCCAACTGGCGTGGTGGGCGCTGTCGGAGGAGGAGCGGGAGGCTTGGCGGGACGCCGGGTTCCCGCTCGCCGTACGGACCGCCGATCCGGCCGAGTGGCCTGAACTGACGGGCGGCGGGCTGCCGTTGGTGCGGGACGCCGGGTTCACCGAGATCGCACCGGGCAGCTGCACGGTGGTCGCGGACCATCCGGCGCTTCGCTGACCAGCACTTTTTTAACTTCCCTGGAAAACTTTACCGTTTGTTTGAGCACCCTCGCCGCCCCGGCCGTACGTCCTGGCACTGAACCAGCGACACGGGGAGGCACCCCTTGCGGCGTTTGAACGGAACGGCCCTCATTCTGGCGACCCTCGCCGGTACGGTCGGCGCGCTCGTGTACCCCGTGTGGTCGTACGCCGACCGCTCCGGCACCGGGCAGGCCAACGTGGCGGCGGGGACCGTGATGACCGAGTGGGGACCGTTGACGGCCTCCGACCGCGATCTGATCGTGCGGGTCCGGCTGGCCGGGCTGTGGGAGCTGCCGGCCGGGCAGCAGGCGATCCAGCGGGCGCCGAGCGCCGCGATCAAGGAGGCCGGCGACCATCTGATCGTCGGCCACACCGACCTGGACCGGCGGGTGCGGATCGTCGCGGCGCAACTGGGCGTCGAGCTGCCCAACGTGCCCAACGAGCAGCAGCAGGGCTGGCTCCAGGAGATGTCGGCGGCGACCGGCGAGGAGTACGAGTACAAGTTCGTGAACCTGCTGCGGGCCGCCCACGGCAAGATCTTCCCGGCGATCGGGACGGTACGGAACACCACCCGCAACAGCCTGGTGCGGCAGCTGGCCTCCGACACCAACCAGACCGTGCTCGACCACATCACGATCCTGGAGAAGACCGGCAAGGTCGACTTCGAGGCCATCGCCAACGAGATCGCCAACGGGACCACGGCCAGCCCGACCGGTCCGGCCGTGCCGGCGCCCGGGGTGGTGGCGCCCTCCGCGCCGGCCGCGCAGGCCAGCGGCAATGTGCGCACCACGTCCAAGCCGTCCCCCGCCGCGCCGGGCACGGTGAACACCGGGCGCCCCGACCCGGAGGCCTCCGAGGGCGGCGTGCTCAGCCGGTAGCCGAAGAGCTCCCCGGAGCGCGGTCCCGAACCTCAAATGTTGCTCTGAAGCGGCAGGCAACACGGTTCGTGGGCGCGCTCCGGGGCCATACCCCCCTCACTCGGGGCAGCACTCGGAGCGGCACTCGGGGCAGGAGGGGGAGGACCATGACCTTGCAGCGGCTGGGCACGGGCATCGGCTGGCGGCCGGAGATCGCGGACGCCGTGGAGCGGATGCCGGGCATCGACTGGGTCGAGGTCGTGGCCGAGAACACCTGCCCGGGCCATCTCCCCGAGTCGCTGCGGCGGCTGCGCGAGCGCGGGGTGACCGTCGTCCCGCACGGCGTCTCGCTCGGCCTCGGCGGCGCGGACCGTCCCGACGAGGAGCGGCTCGCCGCCCTCGCCGAGCGGGTGGCGGCGCTCGGCGCCCCGCTGGTCACCGAGCACATCGCGTTCGTCCGCGCGGGCGGCCCGCTCACCGCCTCCCCGGTGCTGGAGGCGGGCCACCTCCTCCCCGTCCCGCGCACCCGGGACGCCCTCGACGTCCTCTGCGCGAACATCCGGATCGCCCAGGCCGCGCTGCCGGTGCCGCTCGCCGTCGAGAACATCGCCGCGCTGATCGCCTGGCCGGGCGAGGAGATGACCGAGGGGCAGTTCCTGTACGACCTCGTCGACCGCACCGGGGTCCGGCTGCTGATCGACGTGGCGAACCTGCACACCAACCACGTCAACCGGGGCGAGGACCCGGCCAAGGCGCTCGCCGAACTGCCCGTCGAGGCCATCGCCTACGTCCATGTCGCGGGCGGCGTCGAGCGCGACGGCGTCTGGCACGACAGCCACGCCCACCCGGTGCCCCCGGCGGTCCTGGACATCCTCACCGACCTCGCGTCCCGGGTCGCGCCGCCCGGGGTCCTGCTGGAGCGGGACGATCTCTTCCCGGAACCGGCCGAGCTGGAGCGGGAGTTGGGGGCGATCCGGGCGGCGGTCGCAGCGGGTGGCGGAGGCGCCGACGGGCCGTGGGAACCCCCGGCACCACCGGCCGCCGCCGAGATCCCCGGGGTCGCCGAGATCGCCGACGCCACCCGGCAGCGGGTCGGGCTGGCCCAGGCCGCTGTGCTCTCCTCGCTGGTCGCCGGGACACCGGTACCGGAGGGGTTCGACCGGGTGCGGATGGGCGTGCAGGCGCGGGCGCTGGCGGCGAAGCGGGCGGATGTGGTGGCGAAGGTGGCGCCGGAGCTGCCGGAGATCCTGGGGGCGGCGTACCGGGGGGCGTTCCTGGCGTACGCCCAGGAGCGGCCGATGACCGGGGGTTATCGGCGGGACGCCCTGGACTTCGCGGCACAGCTGCTGCGGGAGGGGCGGACCGGGGGCGGCGGTACGCATCGGCGACTGCGGGCGTGGTGGCTGCAACGGTCCGGGTCGGCGCCCCGGCGAAGGGCCTTGCTGCGGAGGGCGTGACCGGCTGGGGAAGGCGGTTGGCGCGGCGCCCGCGGCTAAGGAGAAGCGGCTGGACAGCGTCCCTTCAGGGGCGCGGGGAACTGCGCGACCAGCCACACTCCACCCGCACACGACATCCGCCCCAAGCCCCCACACACCCACCTGGGTACTATGCCAAGCCCGCACGGCGAAGCCCCACCGTGCGGTGCTGGAGGCATCATGCGCGCGCGACCCCGACCCCCCGTCCAAGGGCGAGGCATACTCAGCGGGACCGGACTGATCATCGCCTGTCTGGCGGCGACCCTCGCCGCCCTGGTGTTCCCGATCTGGTCGTACGCCGACCGTTCGGACCCGACCGGCTCGGTGAACGTGCTCAGTGCGCAAACCGTGTCGACGGCGTACGGGCCGCTGTCCGCGCAGGACCGGGACTTCGTCGTCAAGGTCCGGCTGGCCGGGCTCTGGGAGCTGCCCGCCGGGGAGATGGCGGAGCAGAAGGGCACCACGGCGGCCGTACGGACGGCCGGGCAGCACCTCGTCGACGGGCACATCTCCCTGGACGCCCATGTCCGCAGCGTCGCGACCCAGCTGAACGTGCCGATCCCGAACCAGCCCAACGTCCAGCAGCAGCAGTGGCTCGCCACGCTGACCGCGGCGCAGGGGCAGGACTTCGACCGGGAGTTCGCGAACATCGTGCGGCTGGCCCACGGCCGGGTCTTCTCCGTCGTCGCGCAGGTCCGCGCCGCCACCCAGAACACGCTGGTCCGCGCTCTCGCCGACGACGCCAACACCACCGTCCTGGACCACATCAAGGTCCTGGAGGCCACGGGGTACGTCGACTTCTCCACGCTGGCGCAGCAGTTGGCGGTCACGCCCTCCCCCGCCGCCTCGCCGCCGGTCTTCGCGCCGAGCGACGCGATCCCGGTCGCACCGTCGGCGGCAACGGCGGCGACCCCGTCGCCGTCCGCGCCGTACGCGCTGCCGCCCGCCACCACCAGTCCGCCGCCGTCCTCCGACAGCCCCTGACCTGCGCGGCAAACGGAACGTCACAGACCGACAACACTCGGTCCGGAATGTGAACAGGGCATGGCGGTTCGCAAGCCCCTGGCATAGAAACGTGTCATGTTCTGGGTCCTTCTCCTGCTCCTGGCCTGGGCCGTCGCCGGCACCGCCTGCACCCGGCTGTGCCTGGCCGCCGTACGGACGGCGGCCTTCGACGCGGACGCGGGCCGAGGGCACGATCTGACGCTGTACGAGGCCGCGTTCCTGTCCGGCGGACCCGCGCGGGTCGCCGATCTGACGCTGGTGTCGATGGCCCGGGAGCGGCGGCTGCTGCTCGCCCACACCGGCTGGGCGACCGTCGTCGACCCGAAGGGGCGGGACGAGATGGAACGGTCGGTGATAGGGGCCATCGGGCCCGAGGGGCAGTCCCGGATAGCGCCGGTGCGGTCGGCGGCGGCCGACGCGGACGCCGTACGCAGTCTCGGCGAGGGGCTGGTGCGGGCCGGGCTCGCGGTGCCCGACGCGGCGGCGCGGACGACGGTCGCGTCCGGCGTACGGCAGGTGCGGGCCGCCGCCGTCGCCGTGTTCGCCCTGGGGGTGGCGGCACTGCTGCTGCCCGCCCCGACCGACATGCCGCGCGACCTGGTCGCCGTCTGGTTCGCGCTGCCGTTCACCCTGACGCTGAGCTGTCTGGGCATCGCCCGGGTCGAGGTGCACCCGTACTCGCGCTGGGCCTCCCCGGCCGGGCAGCGGCTCCTCGGCACCCTGCACCGGCGGGTGAACCGCACGGTCGACGACCACGCGCTGCTGACCTCCGTCGCCGTGCGCGGTATTCGCGCCGTCGGCGAACCGGAGCTGCGTGCGGCCTTCGCACACCGGGACCAGCCGCCGCGGGAGTGAGCGGGGGCGCATAGGGGGCATTGGCGCCGACACCGGCCCGATGGTGCTTGCCTTCACCGACAACCGGTCGAAATATCCCTTTTATTGCTGCCGTGCAGTCGCTGCGGTGCCGTTGCCGCCACGCCACCGCAGCCGTGCACCGAAAGGGATACGCCATGAGAGCCCCCGCCCTGTACTCGGCAGCCGGGTCCCTGATCCTGACCACCCTGGCCGCCGCTCCGGCCGGGAGCGCCACCGGCGCCCCGGCCGGAGCGGCGGCCGAACTGCGCGGTACCGCCGTGGCCGCCGCGCGGGCCCGCGCGGAAGGCATCGACTTCGGCAAGTGCGCCATCGGCCTGGAGCTGCCCGACGCCTTCCGGTGCGGCACGCTGAGCGTCCCGCTGGACTACGCGCACCCGGACGGCAAGCAGATCAGACTGACCGTCAGCCGGGTGCGGGCCACCCACAAGGACCCGCACAACAGCAAGCGCAAGGTGCCCCGGCAGGGCACCCTGGTCTACAACCCGGGCGGCCCCGGCGCCTCCGGCATGGCCTTCCCCATGGTCGGCGTGCTGCCCGAGTGGAAGCGCATCGCCGCCGCCTACGACCTGGTCGGCTACGCCCCGCGCGGGGTGGACCGTTCGGCGCCGCTGTCCTGTGTCGACCCCAAGCACTTCTTCAAGGCGCCCTCGCAGTCGCCGACGCACCCCTCCGAGTCGTACAAGAAGGCGCGGATCAAGGAGGCCAAGGCGTACGCGCAGGGCTGCCTGAAGCGGTCCGGGAGCAGGCTCCGCTTCTACAACTCCCTCAACAACGCCCGTGACCTGGACGTGCTGCGCGCCGCGCTCGGCGAGGACCGGCTGACCTTCATGGGCGCCTCGTACGGCACCTACTTCGGCGCGCTGTACGCGACCCTGTTCCCCTCGCACGTACGGCGGATGGTGCTGGACTCGGCGGTGAACCCGGACCCGGCGCAGATCTGGTACCGCGACAACCTGGAGCAGTCCGCCGCGTTCGAGAGCCGCTGGGCGGACTACCGGGAGTGGATCGCCCGGCACGACGACGTGTACGGGCTCGGCGACACGGCCGCGAAGGTGCAGGCGAGTTACGACAAGGCGAGCCGGCGGCTGGCGAAGAAGGCGGCCGGCGGCAAGGTCGGGCCGGGGCAGCTGCAGGGCGCGTTCCTGTCGGCCGGGTACTACGACGACTACTGGCCGAGCCGGGCGGAGGCGCTGTCGAAGTTCCTGAAGGGGGACTCCAAGCCGCTGGTCCGGCTGGCGGCGCCCGCGCCGGAGGCGGCCGCCGAGGCGGAGAACGGCAACGCGGTCTACACGGCCGTCGAGTGCAACGACGCTCCCTGGCCCACGAAGTGGCGGACCTGGGACCGGGACAACACCCGGCTCGCGCGGACGGCGCCCTTCGAGACCTGGGACAACGCGTTCATGAACCTGCCGTGCGCCTACTGGCCGGTGTCCCGGCAGAAGGCCCTGGACGTGCAGACGGGCCCCGGTGAGCTGCCCCCGACGCTGATCCTGCAGGCCGAGCGGGACGCGGCCACGCCGTACTCGGGCGCGCTGGAGATGAACCGGCGGCTGGCCGACTCGGTGCTGGTGACCGAGCGGGACGCGGGCACGCACGGCATCGGCGGCGGACCCAACAAGTGCGTCAACGGGTACCTGGACGCCTACCTGCTGGAGGGGCGGCTGCCGAACCGGCGCGCGGCCTGCGCGGGGCACCCGGAGCCGAAGCCGGCGGCGCCGGCCGACCGGCCCGGGCACAAGGAGCTGCGGGAGTCCCTGAAGGGCAAGGCCGACCAGCGCTGAGCGGCGGCTACGCGAGGCCCGCGACCAGCTCCGCGACATCCTTGCGGCGGCCCGTGAAGAACGGGACCTCCTCGCGGACGTGCATCCGGGCCTCGGAAGCACGCAGATGACGCATGAGGTCGACGATGCGGTACAGCTCGTCGGCCTCGAAGGCCAGCAGCCACTCGTAGTCGCCGAGCGAGAACGAGGCGACCGTGTTGGCGCGCACGTCGGGGTAGCCGCGGGCCATCTTGCCGTGGTCGGCGAGCATCCGGCGGCGGTCCTCGTCGGGCAGCAGGTACCAGTCGTACGAGCGCACGAACGGGTACACGCTGACGTAGTCGCGCGGGGTCTCGTCGGCGAGGAAGGCCGGGATGTGCGAGCGGTTGAACTCGGCGGGGCGGTGCAGCGCCATGTTCGACCAGACCGGCTTGAGGGCGCGGCCCAGCCGGGTGCGGCGGAAGAGGTTGTACGCCTCCTGGAGCTGGTCGCTGGTCTCGGCGTGCCACCAGATCATCAGATCGGCGTCGGCGCGCAGACCGGAGAGGTCGTAGGTGCCGCGGACGGTCACGTCCTTGGCGGCGAGCTGGTCGAACAGCTCCTGGACCTCGTCGGCGTAGCCCGTGCGGTCCTCGGGGAGCACGTCCTTCAGCTGGAAGACGGACCACAGCGTGTAGCGGATGACCTCGTTGAGGTCCTTGGCCAGCTTGCCCTTGTTCGGGATCCTGCCGGACTCGGTGGTGGGGGCGTCGTCACTCATGGTCCCTATTCTCCCGCTCCGCCGTGCAGACTCTGCACCGGGTCGGCCGTCAGCTCCCGAACCCCGGCGAGGTCCCCCGCCAGCTGGTCCACGGCCGCGTACGCGCTCGCGATGCAGGCGGGGATGCCCACCCCGTCGTACTGCGCCCCGCAGACCGCGAGGCCCGGGAGCTTGGCGACGTGCTCGCGGATCCGGGCCACGCGCGCGTGGTGGCCGACCGGGTACTGGGGCAGGCCGTCGGTCCAGCGGGTGACGCGGGTGGCGACCGGGGTGGCGTCGAGGCCGGTGGCGGCGCGCAGGTCCTGCCGGGAGAGGTCCACGAGTTCGGCGTCCTCGCGGCCGAGGATCGCGGTCTCGCGGTACCGGCCGACCGAGGTGCGCAGCACCAGGACGTCCGGGTCCTCGTCGGCGATCCAGCCCCACTTCTGGGAGGCGAAGGTCGACGCCTTGATGGTGCGGCCGTCGACGGGCGGCACCAGGAAGCCGCTGCCGGCCGGGAGACCGAGGCCGGTGCGGCGGTAGGCGAGGGTGATCAGCGCCATGGAGGCGTACTCGATCGCGGTCAGCTCGGCCGCGGCGGCGGGCGCCTCGGCATCGAGCAGGGCGGCGGCGACGGGCGCCGGAGCGGCCATCACCACGGCGTCGGCGGGCAGCACCCGGTCGCCGGCGACGATCCGCCAGCCCTCCGGCTCCCGGCGCAGGCCGGTCACCGGTGTCCCGGTCAGGATCTCGCCGCCGCGCGCCCTGACGGACTCCGCGACGGCGAGCGGCAGGGTGCCGACCCCGCCCTCGATGCCCATGAACACCGGCCCGGTCTGCTGCTGGGCGACCGCCCTGGCCTGGATCTCGCGGACGGCCTCGGTGAGCGAGTCGTGGGTGAGCGCGGCCTGGTAGAGCTGGGGGACCGCCGAGCGCATCGAGATGCGGTACGCGTCGCCCGCGTAGACCCCGCCGAGCAGGGGCTCCACCAGCCGGTCGACGACCTCCCGGCCCAGCCGGTCCGCCACGTACTCGCCCACCGCCACGTCGTCGCCGACCTCCGTGCGGGGCAGGTCGGCGTCGCGCTCGATCCGGGCGAGGCCCTCGTCGGAGAGCACACCGGAGAGCGCGGCGGCGGTGCCGGGGACGCCCATGACATGGCCCTTGGGCATGGGGCGCAGCGCGCCCCGGGTCCAGATCGAGGCGGTGGCGGTGGCCGGTGGCCGGAGCCGCTCGCCGAGGCCCACCTCGCGGGCGAGGGCGACCGCCTCGGGCCGGCGGGCCAGCATCGACTCGGCGCCCAGGTCGACCCGCACGCCCGCGATCTCGCCGGGCAGCAGCTTGCCGCCGACTCTCTCCGAGGCCTCCAGCACGGTCACGCGCGCGCCGCGCTCCAGCAGCCGGTGGGCCGCGGCCAGCCCGGCGATCCCGCCTCCGATGACGACGACCTGCCCCGTGCCCGTACCCGTTGCGCTCATGCCCCCCACTCTGTCAGACCCCTCCGGCACCGCCGCCCCGGCCCGGTGACCGGCGCGCGTCCGGACCGTGACCGCATCGGGACCGTCGCCGGCCAAACGTCCCGCCCCGCTCGGGCGTCGAAGAAGCGTCAGGCACCACGTCCCTCGGGGGGAACCATGCGACATCCCGTACGACCCGCCTTCGCCGGCCTCCTGCTCGCCGCCGCGCTCGTCCTCACCGGCTGCGGCGGCAGCGACAGCTCCGGTGGCGACACCGCCAGCGCCGGCAAGGCCGACGTGAACAGCGCGGCCCAGGACGCGGCGGGCTCCGCCGGCGTGAAGGAGAGCAGCGGCCGGGGCACCGACAAGGCCCCGACCCTCACGGTGAACCACATCATCCGCACCGCCTCCCTGACCGTGCAGGTCAAGGACGTGCCCAAGGCCCTCGACGAGGCCCGCACGACGGCCGAGAACGCCGGAGGTTATGTCGGCAACGAGTCCACCAGCCGCGACTCCCGGGGCCACGAGCGCACCCGGGTGGTCCTGCGCGTGCCCACCGACCGGTACGACGAGGTGCTCTCCGACCTCCAGGGCGCGGGCAAGCTGCTCGACCGCACCGCGAAGGCGCAGGACGTCACCGACCAGGTGGTGGACGTCGAGAGCCGGATCAAGTCGCAGCGGGCCAGCGTGGCCCGGGTCCGCGAACTGATGGAGCGGGCGAACAAACTCAGTGACGTGGTCACCCTGGAAGGGGAGTTGAGCACCCGGGAGTCCGACCTGGAGGCGCTGCTCGCCCAGCAGGCCTCCCTCAAGGACCGCACCAGCCTGGCCACCATCACCCTGTCCCTCACCCAGACACCGGTGAAGAAGGCGGCCGCGAAGGACGACTCCCCGGGGTTCGTGGACGCCCTGTCCGGCGGCTGGCACGTCTTCGTCACCATGCTGCGCTGGATCGCCCTGGCCCTGGGCGCGGCCCTGCCGTTCGCGGCGCTCGCGGCCCTGCTGGCGGCGCTGTGGTGGAAGCTGGTCCGCAGGCGCCGTACCCCCGCGCAGCCCGGCAGCGAGACCTGAGCGAGCCTTCACCAGCCCTGGGCGAGCCTCCACCAGCCCTGGGCGAGCCCGAAATGCCCGCGCCCCGTAGCGTGTTCGCATGAGCATGAACGGTGGGCGGGAACGGCTGGTCGTGATCGGCGGGGACGCCGCGGGCATGTCCGCGGCGTCCCAGGCGCGTCGGCTGCGGGGACCGGACGAGCTGGAGATCGTGGCCTTCGAGCGCGGCCACTTCAGCTCGTACTCGGCGTGCGGCATCCCGTACTGGGTCGGCGGTGACGTCGGGGAACGGGACCAGCTGATCGCCCGGTCGCCCGAGGAGCACCGGGCGCGCGACATCGACCTGCGGATGCGCACCGAGGTCACGGAGATCGACGTGGCCGGGAAGCGGGTACGCGCGCGTGACGTCGATTCCGGGGCCGAGTCCTGGACGTCCTACGACAAACTCGTCATCGGGACCGGTGCGCACCCGATCCGGCCCGACATGCCGGGCGCGGACGCGCCGGGCGTGCACGGCGTGCAGACCCTCGACGACGGCCAGGCCCTCCTGGACACGCTGGCGGGCACCCGTGGCCGCCGGGCCGTGGTGGTCGGCGCCGGATACATCGGCGTCGAGATGGCCGAGGCGATGATCAACCGGGGCTACGAGGTGACGGTCGTCAACCGCGGCCGCGAGCCCATGTCCACCCTCGACCCGGACATGGGCCGCCTGGTCCACAAGGCCATGGCGGGCCTCGGCATCACCATGGTCGACGACACCGAGGTCACCGAGGTGCGCACCGGCCCGGACGGCCGGGTGCGCGCGGTGGCCACGGCGGACGCCGAGTACCCGGCGGACGTGGTGGTCCTCGGCATCGGCGTCCGTCCCGAGACCGGCCTCGCCCGCGCGGCGGGCCTGCCCCTCGGCCGCCGCGGCGGCCTGCTGACCGACCTCGCGATGCGGGTGCGCGGCCATGAGGACATCTGGGCGGGCGGCGACTGCGTGGAGGTCCTGAACCTGGTCTCCGGCCAGGAGCAGTACGTCCCGCTCGGCACCCACGCCAACAAGCACGGCCAGGTCATCGGCACCAACGTGGGCGGCGGTTACGCCACCTTCCCGGGCGTCGTCGGCACGGCCGTGAGCAAGGTCTGCGACCTGGAGATCGCCCGCACCGGCCTGCGCGAGAAGGACGCCCTGCGCGTGGGCCTGCAGTTCGAGACCGTCACCATCGAGTCCACGAGCCGCGCCGGCTACTACCCCGGCGCGGACCTCATGACGGTCAAGATGCTCGCGGAACGCCGTACCGGCCGCCTCCTCGGCGTCCAGATCGTCGGCCGCGAGGGCGCCGCGAAGCGCGTCGACATCGCGGCGGTCGCCCTCACCGCCAACATGACGGTGGAACAGATGACAGCCCTGGACCTGGGCTACGCACCGCCGTTCTCACCGGTCTGGGACCCCGTACTGGTGGCGGCGAGAAAGGCGGCTACCAAAGTGCGCAACGGTCACTGAAGCGCCCCGTCAGGGGCGCGGGGCTGTGTCTGATATGCGGCTACCGCCGCGTGGGCGCGACCAGCCCCCACGCACCCGCACTCCGCAATGTGTCCTAAGCAGTCCCACTGATCCGCGGCAACGAAGTGACCCCCGCCCCACCCGGCGCAGCCGCGGCAACGGGCTGCTCCGTCCCGGGACGGGCATGCGCCGCCGCCGGCCGGGTCGACCGCAACCGGTTGCTGACCGCCTCGTCCAGCGTCACCGGCCGCTGCATCTGCGCGGCCAGCCGCCCCGCCTCCTGACCGAGCCGCGCCACGTCCTCCCAGGGAAGCCGCACGACCAGGGAGATCTCCGCCTCGCCGTCGGGCAGGGCCTGCATGGGAGGGAGTGCCTGAGGGGTAACCCGCTCGTTCATCGCCTGTTCCTCACGTCGCCTGAACCTCAGTCGGTCGCAGAGACATACGCACCCAACCGGACCGACGTTCACATGAACGCCACCCGCTTCGGCCGGTGATTCCCTGGGCACTACTTCCCTGTGGTCATCCCCGTCCATGACGTGAACCCGGTGCGACGCACGCCGTACGTGACGTACGCGCTGATCGCCGCGAACATCCTCGTGTTCCTCTTCACGCCCGGCATAGCCGGCTCCGTGGCGGGCGGCAGCGACCTGTCACAGCTGTGCCATCTGCAGGCCTTCCTGGACCACTACGCGGCGGTCCCCAAGGAGCTGATCCACCATCAGCTGCCCCAGGTGGTCCCCACGGGCCAGGTGGGCATCGGCCGCGGCGGCCCCGGCTGCGTGGTCGGCCCGCCGGCCTACGACAAGTCGCCGCCGCTGTCCGTCTTCACGGCGATGTTCCTGCACGGCAGCTGGCTGCACCTGCTGGGCAACATGCTGTTCCTGCTGATCTTCGGCAACAACGTCGAGGACCGGATGGGCCACGTCCGGTTCTTCCTCTTCTACGTCGTCTGCGGTTACGCGGCCGGCTACGGCTTCGCGCTCGTCAACGACACCTCGGGCGACCCGCTGATCGGCGCGTCCGGCGCGATCGCCGGCGTCCTGGGCGCCTATCTCGTCCTCTACCCGAGGGCCAGGGTCTGGGTGCTGGTCCCGTTCCTGATCTTCCTGCCGCTGCGGCTGCCTGCCTGGCTGGTGCTGGGGTTCTGGTTCGTGCTGCAGGCGGTGTACTCGTCGGGCGAGGGCGTCTCCGACGCCGGCACCGTGGCGTACGCGGCGCATGTCGTCGGCTTCCTCGCGGGCATGCTGCTCGCCTGGCCGCTCAAGGCCGGCACGCCCCCGCCGCCGGAACCGCGCGGCCTGCTGTTCGGCAGGCGGGCCCGGCCCCGGCACAGTTGGTGAGGACTGCTCGCAGGTTGCTCGGAGAACTGCTCAGCGGGCGGACTCCGTGTGGACGAACTCGACCAGCCGGGTCAGCGTGTCCGGGTCGGTGGACGGCATGACGCCGTGCCCGAGGTTGAAGACGTGGCCCTCAAGGCCCGCGGCCGCGTCGAGCACCTCGCGCGCCTTGGTCTCCACCACGTCCTTGCCGGCGAACAGGACCGTCGGGTCGAGGTTGCCCTGCAGCGCCTTGCCGGGGCCGATCCGGCGGACGGCCTCGTCGAGCGGGACGCGCCAGTCGACGCCGACGACGTCCGCGCCGGCCTCGCCCATGAGCTGGAGGAGTTCGCCGGTGCCGACACCGAAGTGGATGCGCGGGACGCCGTACCCGGAGACCGCGTCGAAGACCTTCGCGGAGGCGGGCAGCACCGAGCGGCGGTAGTCGGCCGGGGCCAGCGCGCCGGCCCAGGAGTCGAAGAGCTGGACGGCGGAGGCGCCGGCCTCGATCTGCACCTTGAGGAAGGCGGCCGTGATGTCGGCGAGACGGTCGAGGAGGTCGGCCCACAGCTCGGGGTCGCCGTACATCATCGACTTGGCGTTCTCGTACGTGCGCGAGGGGCCGCCCTCGACGAGGTAGCTCGCGAGGGTGAACGGGGCGCCGGCGAAGCCGATCAGCGGGGTCGGGCCGAGCTCGGCGGTGAGCAGGCCGATCGCCTCGGTGACGTAGGAGACGTCCTCGGGGGTGAGGTCACGGAGCTGGGCCAGGTCGGCGCGGGTGCGGATCGGGTGCGCGACGACCGGGCCGACGCCGGGCTTGATGTCGAGGTCGACGCCGATGGCCTTGAGCGGGACGACGATGTCGCTGTAGTAGATCGCCGCGTCCACGTTGTGCCGGCGGACCGGCTGGAGTGTGATCTCGGTGACCAGCTCGGGCCGCGTGCAGGACTCCAGCATCGGGATGCCCTCGCGCACCTTGAGGTACTCCGGCAGCGAGCGCCCGGCCTGCCGCATGAACCACACGGGGGTGTGCGGCACGGGTTCACGCCTGCACGCCTTGAGGAAAGCGCTGTCGTACGTCGCTGTCGGCTGCTGGCCCGCGGGGCTTCCGTTCGCACTCACGACGGCAAGTCTCGCACGCCCCCGGAGCACGCGTGGCCGCGCCCTGTGTGCCGCCCCAGGTGCGGCCTTAGGTGGTGTCTCTCCCTGCGCGAAGGCGTCGTTCCCCTTACTCTTCCCCGCATGGCTGCGGCTCAGGGACGACTGTCGGACGGCGCTGGCGGGACGGGCGAAGGGAAGGAGAACGGGGACGAGGAGGGGCATACGGGGAGTACGGCGCCGCCGGCCTTCCGCGCGGCGGTGGACGCACTGCGCGGGGCGCGGCTGCGGCCGCAGGTCGAGGTGGAGCCGACGCCCGCACCGCAGCGGCTCGCCCCGTTCGCGTACGCCGTGGAGGCCGCGGTGGTCGACGGCGACCAGGATCTCGCCGACGGGCGTCTGGTGCTGCTGCACGACCCGGCCGGGCACGACGCCTGGCGCGGCACGTTCCGGCTGGTGACGCTGGTCCGTGCGGAGCTGGAGCCGGAGATGGCGGCCGACCCGCTGCTGCCGGAGGTCTGCTGGTCGTGGCTGACCGGGGCGTTCCAGGCGCGCGGTCTGTCGTACGGGGAGCCGAGCGGGACCGTCACGCGCGCGAGTTCGCACTACTTCGGCGGGCTGTCCGAGCGCCCCGCCGCCTCGCAGATCGAGATCCGGGCCTCCTGGACGCCCCGGGAGGGGCGCACCGGCGTCCCGGACACGGCGGCACACCTCGCCTCCTGGTGCGACCTGCTGGCACAGGTCGCGGGCCTGCCGCCGGCCGCCCCCGGCGACGCCTCGGTGGTCACGCTGCCCCAGCGCCGCGACCCGCAGGCTCGCTGACCCCGCACCACCATGTCATCGGGACCCGTCCACCCGGGTCCCGTCGACTCACCCTTCATTGACCATCTCTTTGTCGATACGGCCACTTTCTGTCCCGTACGGCAACGGCCCGAACCGATTCGATCTTCGGATGATCGATCGCGTGTCCGAATTGCACGTATTGTTACTCACCAGATCGTGATCATTCTCTAAAGGAGGACGGGTTTGGTGCCGAAGACGACTGTGACCTTGAAAGCACGGTTCGTCCCGGCTTCATCCCCACAAGCCGGCCCCCGTCCCCCACCCCAGGAGGCCTGGTGTCCGTTCTCCTCGAGCAGCCCGCAAGCCTGGTCGCCTACCGCCCGAACAAGCCCACCGCCATGGTGGTCGTGGCCGATCCGCGCGTCCGCTCCACCGTCACCCGTCACCTGTGGGCGCTCGGCGTGCGCGATGTCATCGAAGCCTCGTCCATCGCGGAGGCTCGTCCCCGCATCGGCAACCCCCGCGACATCTGCGTCGCCGACGTCCACCTCCCCGACGGCTCCGGCCTGACCCTCCTGTCCGAGACCAGGGCGGCGGGCTGGCCCAACGGCCTGGCGCTGTCCGCCGCCGACGACATCGGCGCCGTACGCAACGCCCTGGCCGGCGGGGTCAAGGGCTATGTGGTCACCGGCACCCGCACCAACATCGGGCTCCCAACCCGACCGGGTGCAGCCCCCATCGGTTCCGCCGCCGCCCGTATGCACCGCCGCCCCCCGGGTGCCCCGAGCCACCCGGGCGGCTACCGCGAGCTCTCCGGCCGTGAGGTCGAGGTGCTCCGACTGGTCGCGGAGGGCCAGTCGAACAAGGCGATCGGCGTCTCGATGGGCCTGTCCGCCCTCACCGTCAAGAGCCACCTCGCCCGCATCGCCCGCAAGCTCGGCACGGGCGACCGTGCCGGGATGGTCGCCGTGGCCCTGCGCACCGGCATCATCCACTGACCCACCGCATCCGGACCCGCCGCACCCTGGCCCGCCGCACACCGACCCACGCACACCGACCCGTCGAACGTTCATTGACGTGAACAGGATCGGCCGCTGGTCCTCCTTCACGTCACAGCCCACTGTCCCCCGTTCGTGGACCTGATCTTTCACCGAGCTGACTGGTTTACGACCCTCCGGTGCCCGTCGACGGAACGTTCCGTCGACGGGCGCCGTCCACACACGGATACCCTTGACATGTGACCGACGCCCAAGACACCGCAGCAGACAGTTCACTGCGCACCACCGGGGGTACCCCTCCGGACGACGCCGGGTCTTCTGTGACGGAGGCGCCGATCCCCTTGCTGGAGCCCCGCGAGGGCATTCCGCCCGTGGTCGCCGACGAGGCCGCGCTCGCCCGCGTGATCGCCGCGTTCGCCGCCGGCTCCGGTCCCGTCGCCGTCGACGCCGAGCGCGCGTCCGGCTACCGCTACGGACAGCGCGCCTACCTCGTCCAGCTGCGCCGCGAGGGCGCCGGGACCGCGCTGATCGACCCCGTCGCCTGCCCCGATCTCTCCGGCCTCGGCGAGGCCCTGGCCGGCGTCGAGTGGGTGCTGCACGCGGCCACCCAGGACCTGCCCTGTCTGCGCGAGATAGGCATGGTCCCCAGCAGCCTCTTCGACACCGAGCTGGCCGGCCGGCTCGCCGGGTTCCCCCGGGTCGGGCTCGGCGCGATGGTCGAGGGCGTCCTCGGGTTCGTCCTGGAGAAGGGCCACTCCGCCGTCGACTGGTCGACCCGGCCGCTGCCCGAGCCCTGGCTGCGCTACGCGGCCCTGGACGTCGAGCTCCTCGTCGACCTGCGGGACGCCCTGGAGAAGGAGCTGGACCGGCAGGGCAAGCTGGAGTGGGCGCGGCAGGAGTTCGACGCGATCGCGGCCGCGCCGCCGGCCGAGCCGCGAAAGGACCCCTGGCGCCGGACGTCGGGCATGCACAAGGTGCGGCGGCGCCGCCAGCTGGGCGTGGTGCGGGAGCTGTGGGAGACCCGGGACCGGATCGCGCAGAAGCGGGACGTGTCGCCGGGCAAGGTGCTCAGCGACGCGGCGATCGTGGAGGCCGCGCTGGCCCTGCCGGCGAACGTGCACGCCCTCGCCGCGCTGAACGGGTACGGCCACCGGATGGGGCGCCGGCAGCTGGAGCAGTGGCAGGCGGCCGTGGACCGGGCCAAGGCGCTGCCGGACGCCGCGCTGCCGCAGCCGGGGCAGCCGGTGACGGGTCCGCCGCCGCCGCGGGCCTGGGCCGACAAGGATCCGGCCGCCGCGGCCCGGCTGTCCGCGGCGCGGGCCGCGGTGTCGGCGCTGGCCGAGCAGCTCACCATGCCGCAGGAGAACCTGATCACCCCGGACACCGTGCGACGGCTCTGCTGGGAGCCGCCGAAGACGGTGGACGCGGACAGCGTGGGGGCCGCACTGGTGGGGTACGGCGCCCGGCCGTGGCAGGTCGAGCAGGTGACGCCGGTGCTGGTGACGGCGTTGTCCGCCTAGCGTCGGCGGTTTCTCACTCCGGCGCCTCCGGATCGGGGGCGCCTTCGAGGTACGCGGTGTACAGGTGCTCGCCGCGCCGCACCGAGAAGTCGATCTCCGGCAGCAGTTCCGGGACCGCGATCGCGGTCAGCAGATTGCGGTACATGCGCGACACCCGGGTCTCGACGTTCCCCAGGTGCCGGTCGACGGTCTGGGAGATGAGCACCACCCCGGCCCAGTCCCCCGCGAGTTGGTAGGCCTGCTCCTCGGGGTCGACGAAGGACCTGAGCTCGCCCCGCTGCCGGGCCTGCGTCAACTGCCCGGTGTTGAAGGCGATCCAGTCCGGCCAGGGAGTGCCGTAGGTCTCCGGCGCGTTGCTGTGGAACGACAGCATCAGCGCGGCCTGCAGGGCCTTCTCCCGGGAGATCCGGTGGGCCAGGATCATGCCGATGTCGACCACTTCCTGGAGCATCAGCCGCTGCTCGCGCAGCCCGTCCATGGTCAGCGTGTCTTCCATGATGGCCGACGCCACGTCGACCTTCCCCCCCGGGAAGTGCCGGTAGAAGGCCCCCTTGCTGGTCCGCGCGGCCGTGATGAGGTCGCTGACCGAGGTCCCCTCGTAGCTGTCCGACACGAAGAGCGCGCCCGCGGTGTCGAGGATGCGCTGCCGGGTGTTGATGGCGCGCTGCTGCTGACGTCGCGGCCTGCGCGGGTTGCTCATTCGCTCTCGCCTTCGAGGCCGCGTACACGGTGATCGGGTCGTCGATCCTACCGGCCCCCGCGACCCACCATAGGTAAGTCCCACACCTTACTATCAGTCGTTACCTGCCTCATTTCGGAGCGCGCTGCGAAGTGGGATCACTTGACGTCCCACGGTCAGGGTTCCAGACTTGGCGCCGTCAGAACAGACTGATCAGTCCCTTCTGTCGCAGAGGGCCACCCGTACGGCTACCGCGCGCTCGGGGGAGGTGCGGTCGCCGCAGGGTACGGCAGAAGAGACTGATCGGTCCCAACAAGCTGGGGTGGCACATGACCTGTCCCTGCGCCGCCGGCATCGCGGCGGTGGTCGCCCCGTACGACGGCGAGAGCCCCTATCCGCGGGTGTTCGCCCGGCACGGCTGGCGGACCGTGGCGGTCGTCCCGGAGCGCCGTCAGCGGCCATGGGCGTACCCGGCCGCGGCGGTGCCCGCCGGGCACACCGGCGCGGTCGTGCACCGGGGCGTTCGGCAGACCGTCAAGGCGCTGCGGGCGCTCGGGGTTTCGGCCGTCGTAGCGGGCAGCGCCGGCGGCATCGAGACGGCCGAGCGGATCGCCTGGCAGCTCGGGCTCCCCGGAGCCGATCCGGCGTCCTCGCCGCTGCGGTACGACCGGGGGGCTCAGGCGGCCCGGCTGTCCCGGGTGGGGATCCCCGCCCTGCGGAGCATCCGTACGACGAGTCTGGCCGATGCCCTGGCCTGGGCGCGGGCCCTCCCCCGGCCCGGCTACCTGCTCGCCCCGGCGGCCGCCGGGACCCCGGTCGCCCCGGTGGAGTGCGCGGACGAAGTCCAGATCGGCGCCGCCTGGCCCGCGATGCGGAGCGCGGCGGCACGGCAGTGCGGCAGCCCGCACCTGGTCCTGAGCGAGCGGCCCTCCCGCCGCCAGTACACGGTCAACTCCGCCACCCGTCCGGGCCCGCGCGGGCGGCCCGAGCATGTCGTCACCGACCTCTGGGCGGACGTCCGCACCCGGCACGGCCTGCTGGACCGCGCCGACCTGCTCGCTCCCGGCAGCGTGCTGTCCCGGACGCTCTCGGCCGCGACGGCACGGGTGCTCGACGCGCTCGGCGTGGTGTGCGGACCGGTCACCACCCGGTTCGTGTACGGCGACGACGGCCGGGCCGAGGACGGACCGCTGCTGATGTGGGCGCTCGCGGCACCCGTCGTGACGCCCGCCGACGAGGCACTGCGGACGGCGACCGGCCACGACCGCGCCGCCGAGGCACTGGAGACCTGGATTCCCGCCGCGGCCCCCCGGCGGCTGCCCGCTCCGGGCGGACAGCACCTCGTCCGGGTGCGGATGTGTCCGCGGCCCGCGAGCGCGCCGTGGGCGGACGCCGTCCTGCGGTCCCTGCCCACCGTGGTCGCGGTGGGCGAGGTCCGTACGCCCGCCGGCCGGGTGCCCGCCGAGGCCGTGCTCTGCGGCGGCGAACTGTCGGCCGTCGAACGGGACTACCGGGTGATCCGTGCCCTGGAGCGCGACAACAGCTCCCTCACCTCGTCGCTCCGCGCATGAAACCGTTGTAGATGAAGCGCTGCAGGCAGAGGAAGACGATCAGGGTCGGCAGGATGACCAGGATCGCTCCCGCCGAGATGATCTCCCAGTGCGCTCCGTACGGGCCCCTGAACCGGAACAGCGACGTCGAGATCACGCCAAGATCTTGTGAAGGCATGTAGAGGAACGGGATGTAGAAGTCGTTGTAGACGGCTATGCCTTTCACGATGACGACGGTCGCGATCGCCGGTTTCAGGAGCGGGAGAATGATTCTGAGGTAGATCGTGAACGCGTTGGCGCCGTCCAGGCGGGCCGATTCGTCCAGGGAGATCGGGATCGAGCGGACGAACTGCAGGAAGATGTAGATCGAGACGATGTCGGTGCCCAGGTAGAGGGCGATCGGCGCCCAGCGGGTGTCGAAGAGGCCGAAGCTGTTGACGATCTGGAAGGTGGCCACCTGGGTGGTCACTCCCGGGACCAGCGCGGCCAGCAGGAACAGCCCGATCACCGGCCTTTTGAAGCGGAACGTGAAACGGTCGATCGCGTAGGCCGTCATCGAGCCGATCAGCACCGTCCCGCCGATCGAGAAGACGACGATGAAGAGCGTGTTGCCGAAGGCGCGCAGCATTCCGCCGTCGTGGAACGCGGTCACGTAGTTGTGGAGGTTCAGCGGGTCCTCGGGGAGGGTCAACGCCCCGCTGCCGTCGGCCATCTCGCGCGAGGACTTCAGTGACGTCAGCAGGACCACGGTGAGCGGGAGCAGCACGACCAGCGCCGCTGTGACGAGGGAGAGGTAGACCAGGGCGCGTACCACCCGTCGCCGCGTCATACGAGGTCCACCCTGTCGTCGGGGACCAGCCGCCGTTGCAGCCAGGTCACCGCCAGGACGATCAGCAGCAGGACGACCGCGGCCGCCGAGGCGAGGCCCGTCTTGTTGTACTGGAAGGCGAGTTTCACGGTCTGGGTCACGAAGGTCTCCGTGCCGGTCGCCCCGCCGGTCATGATGTACGGCACCTCGAAGACCGACAGCGAGCCCGAGACGGAGAGGATCACCGTCAGCGTCACCACCGGTCTGATGCCCGGCGCGATGATGTGGCGGAACTGCTGCCAGCGGTTCGCCCCGTCCAGCTCGGCCGCCTCGTACAACTCCCCGGGTATCGACTGGATCGCGCCCAGGAAGAGGACGAAGTTCAGGCCCATGTAGCGCCAGACCGAGACCCCGGCCAGCGAGGTGTTCGCCGAGACCGGGGTGCCGAGCCAGGCGTGGTCGGTGTGGACGCCGAGGAGTGCCAGGACCGAGTCGAGGGTGCCGCCGTCCTGGAAGAAGTAGAGGAAGACGAAACCGATCGCCACCCCGTTGATCAGGGACGGGAAGAACAGCACGCCCTTGAAGAAGTTCCGGAAGCGGATGTCGAAGCTCAGGATCGTCGCGAAGTACAGCGCCGCGACGATCTGGACCGCGGAGGCCGCCAGGTAGTACGCGCTCACCAGGAAGACCTCGAAGAGGTCGGGGCGGGTGAAGATCTCCGCGTAGTTGTGGGCGCCGGTGTAGTGGAGCTCGGGGCTGACGCCGTCCCAGTCGGTGAAGCTGTACGCCAGCATGTTCACGATCGGCGCGTAGGTGAAGGTGACCAGGAGGGCGAGCGGGGCCAGCAGGAAGAGCCAGGGGGTGAGGCGCCGCGAGAAGGTCATGACGTCCCCGCCGTCTTCTCCGCCGCGGTCCACTTCTTGCCGAGGTCGTCCAGGAAGCCGTCCAGGGTGCCGCCGCGGGCGCCCCGGGCCAGGTCGACCAGGCGCTGGCGGTAGTCGGGGGCGTAGATGCCGACCTCGGACTCGGAGTCGATCAGTTTGACCCTGGCGCCGGCCGTGTCGTCCAGCTCGATCAGCTTCACCCCGGCGTCCTCGTACGGCTTGAGGACGGCGGGCAGCGGCGCGTTCTTCAGCGGGGAGATCGCCAGGTTGTCCGTGTCGTAGCCGGACTTGTCGGTGAACCAGTCGATCCAGGCGCGGGCGGCCGCCTTGTGCTTCGAGTGGACGTTGACCGCCTGGTTGTAGTCGGGGCCGACGGTCCCGCAGAACTTCCCGTCCGTCTGGGCCGGGAAGGGCATGAAGCCGATGTCGTCGGGGTTCACGCCGGCCTGTTTCGCGGCGTCCTGGAACTGGACGATGGCCCACGTGCCGAGCCACTGGGTGGCGATCCTCCCCTTGGCGAGCTGGGCCTTGGAGGCCTCCCAGTTGGTGGTGGTCGGGTCGTTCTCGGCCAGGCCGTCGTGCACGATGTCATACAGCACCGTGTCCCCCACCCGCAGATCGGCGCCCTGCGCCCACGGGTCCCCCTCCGCCAGCTTCGTCGTGGCCCCCGGATCGCAGTGGACCGAGCCGTTGACGAACGTCCAGGAGGACAGCGGCCACTGGGCGGCGTAGTTCGTGTAGTACGGGGTCGCGTCGGTCTTCGACTTGATCGCCTGAAGGTCGGCGAGGAACTCGGCTGGGCTGGTGGGCCATTGAGTGACCCCGGCCGCCTTCCAGACGCGTTTGTTGTAGACGAAGCCCGGCATCACGCCGATCGGGCTCTGGCCGTAGACCTTGCCGTCGACGGTGGTGAAGCCGGTGAACCGGTACTTCTTCGAGAGGTCGGCCCGGGTGCCGAGGGAGGCGAAGAACTTCGGGTAGTCGCTCTTCTTGATGACCCCGGGGATCATCAGGACGTCGCCGTAGTTCTCCGTGTTCATCCGGATCTTGACTTCGGTCTCGTAGTCGGTCAGCGCCTGGAACTCGACCTTCACCTTCGGATAGACCTTGTTGAACTCGGCCGCGTACCGGTCCAGCGTGCCGTCCTGCTTGAGGTCGGTCCGCTGGGTGAGGACGGTGATGGTCCCGGTCACCTTCGAGGGATCGTCCGGCGCCTTGGCGTCCGCGCCCTTCGTCGCGCCGCCGGTACCGGTACAGGCGGCGAGGAGGAGCGCGGTTCCGGTGGCCAGGGCGGCGAGCGTACGTCCGTTCATGTGCGTCCACTCCGTTCGGCAGAGACGGAAGAGCACTTGCGGGGTTGGCTGATTCGGCACTCTGACAGCGCTTTCCTAGACCGGTAAAGTCCCAATCCCGCCAAGGATGCGGACGGTACGCCCAGTGCTGGAGTAGACCGGTTTAGGGAGTGCGCATGCTGGAGGTCACGCCGTTCGGCGAGGGATGGGTCCTGGAGTACGAGGGGGGCGGGCTGCCGGCGGCGGTGCCGGGCTGCGTGCACACCGACCTGCTCGCCGCGGGGGTGATCCCGGACCCCTTCCTCGGGCGGAACGAGACCGGGGTGGCCTGGGTCGGGCGGCGGGAGTGGACGTACACGACCGGGCTGAGCGCGCCGTCCGGGCACGAGCGGACCGACCTCGTCTTCGACGGGCTCGACACCGCCGCGGAGATCACCCTGGACGGCCGGCTCCTGGGCCGGACCAGGAACATGCACCGGTCCTACCGCTTCGGCGTGACCGGACTGGAGGGCCGCCTCGCGGTCCGGTTCGCCTCCGCGTACACCGAGGCGGCCGCGGTGCGCGACCGGCTGGGCGAGCGGCCCGCCGCCTACGCCGAGCCGTACCAGTACGTCCGCAAGATGGCCTGTTCCTTCGGCTGGGACTGGGGCCCGACGCTGGTGACCGCCGGGATCTGGCGGCCGGTGCGGCTCGAACACTGGTCGACGGCCCGGATCGCCCGGGTCCGGCCGGTGGTGACGGTTCGACAGTCCCTGGGCGTGGTGGAGCTGCGGGTCGACGTCGAGCGCACCCGGGCCGGGGCGGGGCTCGCGGTGGCGGTGCGGGTGGGCGGGCAGGAGGCGCGGGCCCCGGTCGAGGGGACGGGCGCGGTCGTACGGGTGGAGGTGCCGGACGTCCGGCTGTGGTGGCCGCGCGGCTACGGCGAACAGCCGCTGTACGACGTCGAGTTGACGCTCCTCCACGGGGACGGGGTGCTCGACTCCTGGCACCGGCGGATCGGCTTCAGGACCGTGGAGCTGGACCGGCGGCCCGATGGGCACGGCACCGGGTTCACCCTCGCGGTGAACGGGGAGCGGCTGTTCGCGCGCGGGGTCAACTGGATCCCGGACGACGTGTTCCCTTCGCGGGTGACCCGCGACCGGTACCGGGAGCGGCTCGGCCGGGCCGCGGAGGCGGGGGTGGATCTCGTACGGGTCTGGGGCGGGGGCCTCTACGAGAGCGAGGACTTCTACGACGCCTGCGACGAACTGGGGCTGCTGGTCTGGCAGGACTTCCCGTTCGCGTGCGCGGCCTACCCGGAGGAGCAGCCGCTGCGCGGCGAGGTGGAGGCGGAGGCCCGGGAGAACGTCGTACGGCTGATGCCGCATCCCTCGCTGGCGCTGTGGAACGGCAACAACGAGAACCTGTGGGGGTTCCGGGACTGGGGGTGGGAGGAGCGGCTGGGCGGGGAGTCCTGGGGTGAGGGGTATTACCTGGGGCTCTTGCCGCGGGTGGTGGCCGAGCTGGATCCGACCCGGCCGTACACGGCGGGCAGCCCCTGGTCCGGGTCGTGGGAGCGGCACCCGAACGATCCGGCGCACGGCACGCACCACTCCTGGGAGGTGTGGAACCGGGCGGACTACGCGGAGTACCGCTCCGAAGTGCCGCGTTTCGTGGCCGAGTTCGGGTGGCAGGCGCCGCCCGCGTACGCCACGCTGCGGCGGGCGCTGCCGGGCGAGGAGCTCGCGGCGGACTCCCCCGGGATGCTGCACCACCAGAAGGCCGACGACGGCAACGGGAAGCTGCGTCGCGGGCTGGAACCCCATTTCGCCGTCCCCGACGGGGACTTCGACCGCTGGCACTACCTCACGCAGGTCAACCAGGCGCGTGCGGTGGCCGCCGGGATCGAGCACTGGCGCGCGCACTGGCCGGTGTGCGCGGGCACGGTGGTCTGGCAGCTCAACGACTGCTGGCCGGTGACCTCCTGGGCGGCGATCGACGGCGACGGCCGGGAGAAGCCGCTCTGGCACGAGCTGCGGCGGCTGTACGCGGACCGGTTGCTGACGCTGCGGACGCGGGAGCGGGGACTGGTGCTGACCGCCGTCAACCAGGCCGCGCGGGCGTGGAGCGGTGATCTGGCGCTGCGCCGGATGACCGTGGACGGGGTGCTGGTCGGGCGGGCGTTGCTGCCGCTGGCGGCGGGGGCGCGGGCGGTCGCGGTCGTCGACGTGCCGCGGGGGCTGCGGCCCGAGGGGCCGGACGAGTTCCTGGTGGCCGACGCGGACGGGCTGCGGGCCCTGTATTTCCCCGTGCCGGACCGGGAAATCCCTTATCCCAAGCCCGAGTTCGAGGTGACCGTCGCGCCGGGCGCGGTGACGGTGACGGCCCGCACCCTCGTACGGGATCTGCTGCTGCAGGCCGACCGGCTGGACCCGGCCGCGCGCGCCGACCGGGGACTGGTCACGCTGCTTCCCGGGGAACGGGTCACGATCGGCGTGAGCGGCTGGGAGACTCCCGACGTGGCCGCCGCCCGGGCCGCCCTGTACTGCGTGGAGCCCGCCCGATGACAGCACCCCGCGTCACCATCAAGGACGTCGCCGCGCGCGCGGGCGTGTCCAAGGGGGCCGTGTCGCTCGCCTTCAACCACAAGCCGGGGCTCGCGGAGGCGACCCGGGACCGGATCTTCGCGGCGGCGCGGGAGCTGGGCTGGGCGCCGGACACCACGGCCCGCTCGCTGGCCGGGGCGCGGGTGGACGTGGTCGGCCTGGCGATCTGCCGGCCGGCCCGGATGCTCGGGCTCGAACCCTTCTACATGGAGTTCGTCTCGGGGGTGGAGAGCGTGCTGACCGAGCACTCCTGTTCGTTGCTGCTCCGGCTGGTGCGCAGCGCGGAGGAGGAGGCCGGGCTGCTGGACTCCTGGTGGAAGGGGCGGCACATCGGCGGGGCGATCCTCGTCGACTTCCGGGCGGACGACCCGCGGGTGGCGGCGGCGCGGCGGCTGGGACTGCCGGTGGTGGCCGTGGGGCATCCCTCGCTGACGGGCGGGCTGACGTCCGTGTGGACGGAGGACGGCGATGCCGTCAAGGAGGCCGTGCGGTATCTCGCGGCGCTGGGGCACCGGCGGATCGCCCGGGTGGGGGGCGCGGCGGCGCTGGCGCATACGGCCATGAGGGGGGCGGCGTTTGCCGAAGCCGCGCGGGAGTTGGAGCTGGGCGGGGTGTGGCAGGTGACGACCGACTACTCGGGGGAGGCGGGGGCGCGGGCGACTCGGTCGTTGTTGAGTGCGGCGCCGGATGACCGGCCTACGGCGATCATGTACGACAACGACATCATGGCGGTGGCGGGGCTTTCGGTTGCCGCGGAGATGGGGTTGGGGGTGCCGGGGGATGTTTCCTTGCTGGCGTGGGACGACTCGCAGTTGTGCCGGTTGACTCATCCGACGTTGTCGGCGATGAGTCACGATGTGTACGGGTTTGGGGTGGATGTGGCTCGGACGTTGTTCGGGGAGGGTGGGTCGCATGCGGTGGCTACGCCGGTTTTGACGCCGAGGGGGTCCACTGCGCCGCCGCGGTAAAGCGCCGTAGGGGTCTGCGGGTCCGATGTGGCTGGTCGCGCAGTTCCCCGCGCCCCTTACGGGGCGCCGCAGCACATGTGACCTTCGCCGCTCCCGCCGTCAGGGGTGGGCAGTCACGTTACTCATAAGTAGCATGGGGCCTGAGCGCGCGCTCAGCGCATGCAGCAGTGCCATCCCGCACCCTGGAGGAGAGCCAATCGTGCCTCGTACCGTCAGGGATGTCGTCTTCGTCGACGGCGTCCGTACCCCGTTCGGCAAGGCGGGCCCGAAGGGCATCTACCAGGAGACCCGTGCCGACGACCTCGTCGTGAAGGCGATCCGGGAGCTGCTGCGCCGCAACCCCGGTCTGGACACCAAGAAGATCGACGAGGTCGCCATCGCCGCGACCACGCAGATCGGTGACCAGGGTCTGACCATCGGCCGCACCGCGGGGATCCTCGCGGGTCTGCCGCAGTCCGTGCCGGGCTACTCCATCGACCGGATGTGCGCGGGCGCCCTGACCGCCGTCACCACGGTCGCCGGTTCCGTCGCGTTCGGCGCGTACGACGTCGCCATCGCCGGCGGTGTCGAGCACATGGGCCGCCACCCGATGGGCGAGGGCGTGGACCCGAACCCGCGGTTCGTCAGCGAGAAGCTGGTCGACGAGTCGGCGCTGTTCATGGGCATGACCGCGGAGAACCTGCACGACCGCTACCCGACGATCACCAAGCAGCGCGCGGACGAGTACGCGGTCCGCTCCCAGGAGAAGGCCGCCAAGGCGTACGCCAACGGCAAGATCCAGGCCGACCTGGTGCCGATCTCGGTGCGCCGGACCAACCCGGAGGGCGGCGAGACCGGTTGGGGTCTCGTGACCGCCGACGAGCCGATGCGGCCGGGGACCACCCTGGAGAACCTGTCGGGTCTGAAGACGCCGTTCCGTGTGCACGGGCGGGTCACCGCCGGTAACGCGGCCGGCCTGAACGACGGTGCGACCGCCTCGCTGATCGCCTCCGAGGACTTCGCCCGCGAGAACAACCTGCCGGTGAAGATGCGTCTCGTGGCGTACTCCTTCGCGGGTGTGGAGCCGGAGGTCATGGGTTACGGCCCGATCCCGGCGACGGAGAAGGCGCTCGCCCAGGCTGGGCTCAGCATCTCCGACATCGGTCTCTTCGAGATCAACGAGGCCTTCGCCGTGCAGGTGCTGGCCTTCCTGGAGCACTACGGCATCGCGGACGACGACGAGCGCGTCAACCAGTACGGCGGCGCGATCGCCTTCGGTCACCCGCTGGCCTCCTCGGGTGTGCGTCTGATGACGCAGCTGGCCCGTCAGTTCGAGGAGCAGCCGAACGTCCGCTACGGCCTGACCACCATGTGCGTCGGCTTCGGCATGGGCGCGACGGTCATCTGGGAGAACCCGCACTTCGAGGGGGACAAGTGAGCACCACCGCCGAGCTTCTGAAGCAGGCCTCGGACCTGTTCCCCGACGAGGTCGTGACGTCGGCGCACGTGCGCCACTTCGACCTGCCGTCCGGGGCCGGCCGCTTCGCGCTGATCACCCTGGACAACGGCCTGGACCACACCAAGCCGACCACCTTCGGCCCGGCCTCGCTGGCGAACCTCAACACCGCCATCGACCAGGTGGAGAAGGAGGCGGCCGACGGCACGATCGTCGGTGTCGGCATCACCGGCAAGCCGTTCATCTTCGCGGTCGGCGCCGACCTCAAGGGCGTCGAGCTGCTCAAGGAGCACGAGCACGCGCTGGCCATCGGCAAGGGCGGCCACGAGGTCTTCAAGCGCCTCGCGGGCATCGCGGTGCCGACCTTCGCGTACTACAACGGTGCCGCCATGGGCGGTGGCGTCGAGGTCGGTCTGCACTGCACGTACCGGACCGTCTCGAAGGCCATCCCGGCGTTCTCGCTGCCCGAGGTCTTCCTCGGCCTGGTTCCCGGCTGGGGCGGTTGCGCCCTCCTCCCGAACCTGATCGGCGCCGACAAGGCCGTCTCGGTGATCATCGAGAACAGCCTCAACCAGAACAAGCAGCTCAAGGGCCAGCAGGTCTTCGACCTGGGCATCGCCGACGCTCTCTTCGAGGGCGCCGACTTCCTGGAGCAGTCGCTGATCTGGACCGCCCAGGTGCTGAAGGGCGAGATCGAGGTCGAGCGCCCGGTGATCGACCGCGGCGAGGCCTGGGACCAGGCCGTCGCCAAGGGCCGGTTCATCGCGGACTCCAAGGTGCACGGCGCCGCCCCGGCCGCCTACCGCGCCCTGGACATCATCGCCGCCGCCAAGAACGGCGACCTCCAGCAGGGCTACGACGCCGAGGACCTGGCCCTTGCGGACCTGATCATGGGCGGCGAACTGCGCGCCGGCATCTACGCGTTCAACCTGGTGCAGAAGCGCGGCAAGCGCCCCGCCGGTGCCCCGGACAAGAACCTGGCGCGCCCGGTCACCAAGGTGGGCGTCGTGGGCGCGGGCCTCATGGCCTCGCAGCTCGCGCTGCTCTTCCTGCGCCGCCTGGAGGTGCCGGTCGTGCTGACCGACATCGACCAGGAGCGGGTCGACAAGGGTGTGGGCTACGTCCACGCCGAGATCGACAAGCTGCTCGGCAAGGGCCGGATCAACCAGGACAAGGCCAACCGCCTCAAGGCCCTGGTCACCGGTGTGCTGGACAAGGCCGAGGGCTTCTCCGACGCGGACTTCATCATCGAGGCCGTGTTCGAGGAGATCGGCGTCAAGCAGACGGTCTTCGCCGAGGTCGAGGCGGTCGCCCCGGCGCACGCGATCCTCGCCACCAACACCTCCTCCCTCTCGGTGACGGAGATGGCGTCGAAGCTCAAGAACCCCGAGCGGGTCGTGGGCTTCCACTTCTTCAACCCGGTCGCGATCCTCCCGCTCCTGGAGATCGTGCGCGGCGAGCAGACCGACGACGCGTCGCTGGCCACCGCGTTCGCCGTCGCCAAGAAGCTGAAGAAGACCGCGGTCCTGGTGAAGGACGCCCCGGCGTTCGTCGTGAACCGCATCCTCACCCGCTTCATGGGCGAGATCCAGAACGTCATCGACGAGGGCACCCCGGTCGAGGTCGCGGAGAAGGCGGTGGAGCCCCTGGGCCTGCCGATGTCCCCGCTGGTCCTCCTCGAACTGGTCGGTCCCGCCATCGGCCTGCACGTCTCGGAGACCCTCAACCGGGCCTTCCCGGACCGCTTCACGGTCTCCCCGAACCTCGCCGCCGTCGTCAAGGCGGGCAAGCGCGGCTTCTACGTGTACGACAGCGGGAAGCCGGAGCTGGACCCCGAGGTCGCCGCGCTGCTGAAGCAGGGTGACATGGTCCTCTCCGAGGAGCAGGTCCGGGACCGCGTCCTGGACGCCGTCGCCCAGGAGATCGGGCTCATGCTCGACGAGGGTGTCGTCGCCGAGGCGCAGGACATCGACCTCTGCCTGATCACGGGCGCCGGCTGGCCCTTCCACCTGGGCGGCATCACGCCGTACCTGGACCGCGAGGGCGTCTCGGAGCGCGTGAACGGCAAGAAGTTCCTGGCCCCGGGCGTGGCTTCGGTCCCGGCGTAACGGCCACACGGTGAAGGGGCCTTCCGCGGATCGCGGAGGGCCCCTTTTCCCATGCCTTCGGTGTGCTCAGGCCGTGCCGTGCCGAACTCCTCGTCTCATGAGATGAGCACGATGGAGTTCCAGCCGCTCAGGCCGACGGTGGTGCGGGCGCCGTCCACCGGGTTGCCGGCGGCGTCGGTGGCGCCTGCGTAGAACATCAGGGTCCCGGTGCCGGAGTCGGTGGTGGTCCACAGGTCGGCCGCCCCGTTGCCGTCGGCGTCGGCGGCTCCCGCGAGGAGCGGACGATTGCCGGTGCCATAGCTGTGGCCGTACTCAGTGCGGGCGTCGAAGGTGCCGTCCGGCATGCCCCGGTAGAGCCAGAGCCGGCTGTCGCCCGTGTCGCGGGCGAGGAGGTCGGGGCGGCCGTCGCCGTCGGCGTCGCCGGGCGCGGTGAGGGTCATGGCGTCCCAGCCGCTCGCGCCGAGCCGGACCGGGGGCAGCACGGTGGGCAGGGCCTCGGGGTCGGCCGCGTACAGCCACAGCTTGTCGTCGTAGGCGGCGAGGAGATCCGGATGTCCGTCGCCCGTCACGTCCCCGGCTCCGACGACGCGGGCGTCCGAGGGCAGACCGGTGCCGATCACGGTCGGCGAACCCAGGCTGCCGTCGCCCTTGTTGGGGTAGACGCGCAGTTCGGTGCCGACTCGGGCCACGACGTCCTCGCGTCCGTCGCCGGTGAAGTCGCCGCGGTGGGTGACCGAGGCGGTGCGCCAGCCGCCGTTGCCGATGACCGTGTGGCCGCCGGTGACCGCGCCGGTGCCGAGGCCGCCGTAGAGCCGCAGCTTGCCGTCGGTGTCGACGGCGACGAGGTCGGGCCGGCCGTCACCGGTCAGATCGCCGGCCACGGGAGCACCGCGGAAGGTACCGATGATCGGTGCGTGGTCGGAGTAGCCGTCGGGATCACCGCTGTCGGCCTCGTTGGGTGTGGTGTCCATGCGGCTGGTGTCGACGTCGCAGGCGATGGCACGGGTGCCGTAGGAGGGGAGGGTGACGAAGAAGTGGTCCAGCCGGTGCCAGGTGTGCTGCTGGGTGGCGCTGTCCCAGCCGTGGTAGCTGGTCGCGTCGACGCAGCGCTCCATGCCGGAGGTCAGCGGGGACAGGGCGGGGGCGTCGGTGTTGCGGTTGAAGTCGCCGCCGAGGACGACGTCACCGGGGACGTGCCCGGCCAGGAACTCCTGGGTGTTGCGGACCTGCCCGGCCGCGCGGTCCTCGTCACCGGGCAGCAGATGGGTGGTGCACGGGGTGGTGGCCCAGCCCGCGACCGTGACGCAGAGGACGGGCAGGGTGCGGGCGTCGTCGGGGCTGTCGGGCAGGGTGTTCTCGGCGACCGAGGAGGTGATCGTGCCCTTGACGGCGATCAGGACGCCCAGGTCGCCGGTGAGGACCCCCCGGCAGTCGGTGCGGCCGTCGGGGCGGGCGGCGGTCGCGTGCCGGATGGACCAGGCGGGGCCCAGCGCCTGCTGGAGCAGGTCCATGTGGCTGCCGGGCTCGTCGCCGCCGCAGACCTCCTGGAGCATGACCACGTCGGCGTCGCGCTCCGCCACGACCTGCGCCACCTGCTCGATCTTCTTCTCCGGCGCGTTCCGGTACGGGCAGTACCCGTCCTGGCCGCGCAGCCCGCCGGCCTCACCGCAGATGTTCCAGGAGACGACCGTCAGATCGGGCACGGCGAGCGCCGGTTCGGCGGCGTGCGCGGTGGGGGCCGCCCACAGGGCGGTCGTCGCGAGGACGGGCAGCAGGGCGGCGGCGAACCGGGTGGGGACTCGCAAGTCTTCTACTCCTGTCGGCAGAGGGGGTGACGCCGGCCGGGGCTGTCTGCGGTCAGGCCGCGTCGGCCCACTCCGGGCCGGCGGGTCGGGCGGCCGGGAGGGCGCCGACCGGGCCGGGCGGGGCGAGTTCGGCGGCGGAGGCGGTGCCCAGGGCGTCGATGGCGTCGAAGACGCGTTCGCAGTTGCCGCCGCCGCGGTGGACGAAGAACTCCTCCACCCGGGCGCGGTGTTCGGGCTGGACGGTGAAGTCGCGGCCGATGGCGGCGATGATCTCGTCGACGGCCTGGTCGACGGTGCGGCAGACCGGGCCGAAGCCGTCCTCGGCGAGGTTGAAGTAGCCGCGCTTGTAGTGCCGCCCGTAGAAGTCCTCCTCGTCGAAGGGGACGTAGACCAGCGGGATGCCCATGTAGGCCACGTCGAAGAACACCGACGAGTAGTCGGTGACCATCAGCGAGCACTCCTTCATCGCCTGCTGCACATTGCGGGTGTGCGGGTCGGCGACCTGGATGGACGGCGAGGAGAACTGGAAGGTGTGCAGGTAGGGGCGGATCTCGTAGTGCGGGAAGAACTCCAGGTCCACGCCGAAGTGGTCGAGGGCGCGGCCGAGCCGGGGATCGGAGAGGAGGGACTTGTAGAAGCGGTAGTACTCGGACTGGGTGAAGCTCGTCCTCGCCGGTCCGGCGGACTTCTTGTAGGAGGCGGTGACGATCCACTGCCGCCAGGTCGGCATCAGCAGGATGCGCGGCTTGTCGCGGCGTTCGCGCTGGAGGGCGTCGAAGCGCGGGAAACCGACCGGTCGGGCGCGGTCGCCGTAACCGGCCTCCAGGGCCATGAAGTCGCGCTCCTGGCGGCCCGCGGTGACCAGCAGGTCGTAGCTCGCGATGCGCTGGTCGGCGCCGGAGGTCACGTCGTTGTAGGTGACGCCGTGCTGGAGGAAGACCCGCTGGTAGCGGACCAGTTCGCCGAAGCGGTGCAGGAAGAGCGCCTTCTTGTAGCCCTCGGGGACCAGGTAGGACTCGGAGTCGTAGGAGCCGATGAGCTTGGTCGCGTGCAGCAGGTACACGCGGTGTTTGAAGGAGCCGAGCTTCAGGATGTTCCCGAACGGCGCGACCTTGGCGTGGTCGGGGCTGGCCGCGTCGATCACGTAGTACACGTTGCGGCGCCTGCGGTGCAGCCGGGCCCACTTGAAGAAGTGGTACGAGTTGTCCTGCGCGGTGTCGGAGCGCTCGCCGACCAGCCAGATCTCCTTGCCGTGCAGGAAGGGATGGGTCAGCCAGTAGGCGAGGCGCATCCGCCAGCCGGGGTTGCGGGTGCGCAGGATGCGCAGTTCGCGGCCGGTCCGCCACAGCGCGTGGCGCAGGCGGGCGGTGCGGCCGGGTGCGACCAGGCGCAGGTGCAGGGCGTCCTGGGCGCCGATGGTCAGCATGTACGGGTAGCGGCCGACCTTGCCGGGGCCCTTGAGGCGGTGCAGGGCGAGGCGGGCCTTCATGACGACGTTGCGGTGCCGGGTGCCGTCCGCGCGGTGCACCCGCAGCCGGAAGTCACCGACGCCGAACCCGGTCCCGGCGAGCTTCGCGGCGGGGATCTCCGCGTACCAGCCGGCGTACAGGTCGCGGTTGCCCCGGGCGTTGTACAGGTCGCGGCGGTAGACCTGGGTCAGCGGGACGGTCACCTTGGTGTCGCGGACCTGGTAAACGAGTTCGAGGCGGTTCGCCGTCGGGCCGGCGAGGTCCAGGCCGGGGAAGGCCATACAGCCTTCCAGGACCAGTACGTCGTCGCGGGTGCGGACGCTCTCCACGACCACGTTGGGGTCCTTGACCCGGGCCGCCGCGCTGTGCAGCCGGCCGCCGGGGAAGGTGCGGTAGAAGCCGTCGTCGTCGATCTCCACCGCGGGCGGGGCCTCGGCCAGGGCCGGTTCGGGGTCGGCGAACAGCGCGAAGTTGCCGGTCCGGGCCGCGTAGTGGTCGAGCTGCTGGGCGGGGCTGGTGACGAACTCGGTGATGACGTCGTCGGGGATCTGCGCGTAGTGCCGGTGCAGGTCCGGGAACATCTCGGCGAGCTGGGTACGGCCCATCACGTTGCGGGCGTTGCAGAGGAAGCCCTTGTAGGTGCGGGTGGCGTAGCGCTGGAACATCCGGCGGATCTCGGGGCGTTCCTCGCCGCTGTAGTGCAGCAGGAAGTGGTTGAGCCGCAGGTGGTCGCGGTAGTTGGCGGGCTTGCTCCACAGCGAGTCCATGATGGACGAGCCGTCGGGGCGGCCCCGGTACCAGTAGACGGGCCGGTCGACCAGGCTCAGGGTGCGGGCGCGGAGCATCGCGGGCAGGGTCAGCCAGGCGTCCTCGAAGTGCACGCCCTCGCCGAAGCGCAGACCGAGGCGGCGCAGCAGGTCGGTGGAGAAGAGCTTGTTGCAGGCCGAGCCGCTGAAGATCATGTCGGGGATCTCGGCGAAGTCCGTGATCAGCCGGTCGCCCCGGCCGAAGTAGTCCTTCCAGGGGCCGTAGGGCCGGTCGGGGAAGTTGACCAGGTCGCCCATGACGACCTCGGAGCCGTCGCGGCGGGCGGCTTCCAGCAGGGCGGCGAGGGCGTCCTCGCCGAGGATGTCGTCGGAGTCGAGGAAGGTGACGTACGGGGCGGCGACCCGGTCGAGGCCGGTGTTGCGGGCGTTGCCGAGGCCGCCGTTGCGCTGGTGGACGACGGTGACGTTGGCGTAGTGGGCGGCGAACCGCTCCAGCATCCGGGGCGTCTCGTCGGTGGCGCCGTCGTCGACCAGGATCACCTGGGTGGTGGCGAAACCGCGCTGGGCGGCGAGGGAGGCCAGGCAGTCGTCGAGGTACTTGGCCACGTTGTAGCAGGGGACGACGACGGCGAGGTCGAAGGGACCGCTCAGCCGCCGGACGGGCGGGTGGATCCGGTCGCGCCACCACATCCAGGGGGCGTCCGGGTCGTTCTGCTCGGTCTCGAAGGTGCGCCGGCCCGCGGTGGCGGAGCGCAGGGCGAGGTTGCCGCTGACGGTGCGGTAGCCCTCGTACTCCTCGCCGTCCCGGTCGAAGGTGAGGCCGTCCAGGGTGATGTCGCGGACGCTCAGCGCGGAGCGGGAGCGGCTGCGCTTCCACTCCACGACGACCGAGACGTTCCAGACGGTGGCGTCGGCGAGGTCGTCGCCGAGCAGCTTCACCAGGTCGACGCTGCCCGCGAAGGTCAGCAGGCGTTCGTCGACCTCGACCTCGGGGATCGGGACGACCACGTCCTTCTTGGTGTGCCGGTTGCGCACGGCCAGCGAGAGGGAGACCGGGTCGCCGGCGCCGATCCGGCCGAAGCGGTTGACGAGTTCACCGGTGTACGACAGCTCGGTGCGCTCCACGCGCCAGGAGTTGAGCTGGGCGAAGAGCGGGAGCTGGGTGACCGGGGCGGCGGCCAGGCCCAGCTCGGTGACGTCCAGCATGCGGCGGGCGTCCGGGAGGTGCAGGTGGTCGGCCGACCAGTAGACCCGGCCGTCCTCCTCGATCAGGTGGGAGGAGAAGACGCTCTTGCGCTGGGTGTAGTCCAGCGTGGTGAGGGCGGCCTCGATCTCCTCGTACATCAGGAAGTAGGCGCGCACCCGGTCCACCGGGCCGCACAGCTCGAAGGCGTCCTCGCTCAGCGAGAACAGGTACGAGCTGACGATGTCGGCGAAGCGCTGCTGGAACCCGGCGTCGCCCTCGGCGAGGGCGCGCATGTACAGCCGCAGGTCGTGGGCGAGGAACTTGGCGTCCTTGCGCACCTTCAGCTGCCACAGCCCGCGCTCCAGCAGGAACCGGTCGGTGGCCCGGTGCACCGCGATCCGGTCGGTGATGCTGCGCAGTTCGCCGGTGCGGCCGGTGATGGAGGTGCCGTCCGGCTCCCACATCCAGCGGTAGACGGGCTCGGTGAGGACCGTGATGCCCCGGGCCAGGCAGCCGGCGACGGTGGAGAAGTAGGTGTCCTCGTAGAAGACGCCCTCGGGGAACCAGACGCCGCACGAGCGCAGGAACTCCACGCTGTAGAGCTTGGCGGCGGCGATCGGGTCGGAGAGCAGCAGCGGGAACTCCTCCAGGGAGGAGACGGTACGGCCCATCGCGTAGACCTCGGAGGCCCAGGGCTCGGCGTCGCCGGTGGCCCGGTTGACGCGGACGGCCTTGCCGGCGGTGATGTCGCTGCCGGTCTCCAGGGCGCTCGCGACCAGCCGTTCGCAGGCGCGGGGCGGGAGTTCGTCGTCCGCGTCCAGGAACATCACCCAGCGGCCCTCGGCCTGGGCGATGCCCCAGTTGCGCGGGGCGCCCACCCCGCCGCTGTTCTCCCTGCGGCGCAGGACGCGGACCCGGGGGTCGGTGCCGGCGAAGTTGGCGACGACCTCGACGGTGCCGTCGGTGGAGGCGTCGTCGACGACGATCACCTCGACCAGCTCGTAGGTCTGGTTCAGCGCCGACTGGAGTGCCTTGCCGATCGTGGTGGCCGCGTTGTGGGCCGGGATGACCACGCTGACCCAGGAGTTGCCGCCGTCGTACGCCTCATGGGATCTCATCAGTGGTTCTCCCGGCCCGCCGGGGCCTTGTGTGCGGTCCGCACCTGTCCGACCTGGGTGAGCGGCATGGTGTCGCCGTGCAGCACGGGGATGTGCGGGAGTCCCCCGGCCACGGGGTTCGGCTGCGGGTACGGCCGGAAGAAGGGGTCCTCCTCCGGCTCCGGGGCCTGGTAGCGCTCGTCGGCGAGCAGGGCGTCGGCCGCCGCACGGCGGTGGCGGCCCCGGTGCAGCTGCGGGGCGATGGTGCCGCCCGCCGGGCCGGAGTCGGGGTTCAGCGCCTCCATGACCCTGGTGAAGTCACGGGTGGAGAGCCAGAACTTGTACATGATGACGAGTTCGAAGAGCACCAGCACACCCGCCGAGATCGCGGTGGTCCACAGGATCTGGCCGATCAGCGGGCCCACGATGAAGACGAACATCTGGAACTCGATGCCGCTGAACAGGTGCGGGCGGATCCGGGTGCGCAGCATGGCCCGGCGGATCCGGGTGTACCAGGGGAACTGGTCGCGGAACTGCTCGTGCAGGTCGACGACGTTGCCGGCGCCGGACTCGGCGCGGAGGGTCTCGGCGGGGGTGTGGGGGTTGTCGCGGAGCAGGTCCTCCATGAAGACGACCGGTGCGCCCTCCATGGAGGAACGTTTCGCCTCCACATCGGCCCGGGTGACCTTCTCGATCTTCGTCCGCATCGCCATGCGCATCTTGTAGATCTGGAGCGCGTCGACGTAGCGGAGCATGTCGAGGAAGACCACGACCAGGGCGGCCACCAGGTAGCGCTCGTCGTCGTGCGGCAGGAACTGGCCGCCCATCAGGGCGAGGGCGCAGAACAGCACGCGGATGCGGTCGAAGACGTAGTCGAGCCAGCCGCCGAAGACGGTGCCGTTGCCCTTGAGACGGGCCAGCTTGCCGTCGATGCAGTCGAGGATGAAGCTCACGTGGTAGAGCAGGGCGCCGATGATCAGGGACTGCCGGTCGCCCTCCAGGAAGAAGCCGCCCGCGGCCAGCCCGACGAACAGCGCGGCCCAGGTGACCCGGTTCGGCGTGATGAAACGGAACCGGGCGACGACCAGCAGCAGTCGGGTGGCGACGGGGTCGACGAGGAAGACCGTCCACCAGGCGTCTCGCTTCTTGCAGGTCAGTTTCTGGACAGCCCGCAACGAAAGCCTGGCCATAACCCCCCAGTCACCCCTCAAACAGGACACATCGCCCGTTGCGTTCACAGGCCAATCACATCAGCGACCCGAACTTTAACAATCCTTCACTTAAGTGTCGACACGCATTGACCTGCGATTGACCGCGATGTGGATCACAGCCCTCCCGTACAACCCTTTGCGATCTTCACAATGGGAAACCGTGACGAACCCTTGGGGCTTGCTTGGCTCATGCCTTGCGATCGGGCGCCAAGGGCGTGTCGAGGGTAGGAATCCAGCCATCCGCTTGGCAGTTCGGCAGACCGGGCTCAGCCGCCCACCGCGCGCCAGCCGTCGAGCACGAGCCCGTCCCCGCTCTCGTCCCGGCGGGCCACCAGCAGCCGGCCGCCGGGCAGCCGGGTCGCCACGGCGAGTCGGCCGCTCCGGCCGACGGCGGCGGCCGGAGCGCCGAACGAGCGGGCACCGGCCTCCTGCCACCACACGCCCGTGTCGGGCCGGCCGGCCGGATGCGCGCCGAGCGCACAGGTCCCGTCGGTCCCCCGGCCGACCAGCACGGAGTAGCCCCAGCCCGCGAGTTCGACACCCCGGGCCGCGGACGGCGCGCCGGACCCGCTCTCCGGGTCGTCGAGCGGATAGGGGCCGGGGGCGCCCGGCCGCCAGAAGCAGGTCCGGCCGGTACGGGCGTCGCGGAACAGGACCGCGCCCGGCTCGGCGGCCGGGGCCAGGCTGCCCGGGCGGGCGGCGAACGGAAGACCGCGGTCCTCGCGCCAGGTGCCGTCCGGGCCCTGGCACCAGCGCAGCACCGCCGAGGTGTCCCGGGCCCGGGCGAACAGTTCGACCCCGCCGTGCTCGGCGGTGACCGCGACCAGGTCGTCGGCGACCCGCAGCCCGCTCAGGTGCTGCCACGGCGTCCACCCGCCGTCGGCCGACCGGCGGCGGTGGCTCACGCTGTGCCCGAAGTTGCGCACGAAGACCCAGAGGTCCCCGGCGGCGTCGAACGCGGCCGCGGGAAAGCCGACTTCGCGTCCCTTGCGCCAGGCGGCGGCGTTCGGGCCGCCGAGGGTGGACCAGGGGGCGAGCGGCCGCCCGGTGCGGTACTGGGCCGTGTGCACCACCTCGACGTCCACCCCGCCGTCGCCGCGCGCGGTCCGGCGCAGCCCGAGCAGATGCGGCAGCCCGTGCGGATCGCGGACCACGAGCAGGCCGGGCAGCAGCCCCGGTCCCTCCAGCAGTTCCGGGCCGCGCCACCGGCCGCCGGGCAGTTCCTCGTGCCAGCGCACCACACCGGCGGCCGTGGGCCAGAACGCGGTGAGCCGGCCGTCGAAGCCGGCCGAGAGCCAGTTCACCGGCGCCGGGTGGCGCACGGCGGCGGTGCCCCCGGGGCCCTGTTCGGCGCGCAGGCAGTCCACGTACAACGGCCGCCCGGTCTCGGTCTGGTGGGCCCGGGCCGCGGCGAGCGCCACGGCGGCGGTCTCGGTGTGCGCGTCCGGCACCCCGTAGGAGGGCACTCCGCTCGCCTCGTCCATCCCGGTGTGCACGGGGTCCGGGTCAAGGGTGTGCAGCCGTTCCGGATCGAGCGCGCGCAGTTCCTCCCGCAGGGCCGGCAGCGCGTCCGCGGGGTCGACGCCGAGCACCCGGGGACCGCCGTGCGCACGGCAGCCGCGGCTCTCGGCCGCCGCGAGCGCCCGGTCCAGGGCCGCCCGGCCGTCCTTGGCACCGGCCCGCAGGCAGACCACCGCGATCTCACTGCCGGACACCGCCCCTTCCACCACCGCCACCGCGTCCCGCGGCTCCGGCACGACGACGGCGACCAGGTGTCCCCGCCCGTCCGGCACCCCACCGGAACCGACGGGACCGGTAGACCTGGCGGACCCGGCAGACCCGGCGGACCCGGCGGACCCGGCGGACCCGGTGAACCCGGCGGAGCCAGCAGACCCGGCGGACCCGGCAGACCCGGCGGACCCGGCAGACCCGGCGGACCCGGTGAACCCGGCGGAGCCAGCAGACCCGGCGGACCCGGCTGGCCCTGTAGAGCCGGTAGACCTGGCGGACCCAGCGGACCCGATGGGCCCGGCAGACCCTGTAGAGCCGGCAGACCCGGCGGACCCATCGGATCCGGTGAACCCGGCGGAGCCGGGTGACCCTCTGCGGCCGGACCTGCGTGTCATGCCCTCACGTCCTTCGGCCGGTGGCTGCTCACAGCAGGCTCCAGTCGCCCAGGGTCAGCCCCGGGCCGTCGTCCTGGCGGGCCAGTGCGAGCCCGCCGTCCTCGGTCTGGGCCATGAGGACGACCCGGCCGAGGCCGTCGTGGGCCAGCACCGGATCGCCCTGGCAGACGGCGCCGGTGTCGGTCCACCACACCCCGTGGTGCTCCGCCTCGGCCCCGCAGGCGCCCAGCACGAGGCGGCCCTCGGTGTCCCGGTGGGCCAGCACCGTGCAGGGGTGGCCGTCGAGGGTGGTGGCGAGGGCCGCGTGCCGTCCGTCGCCCGGGTTCCCGCCGAGCGGCACCGGCCAGTTGCCGGGGCGGACGGCGACGGCGCCGCCGCCGACCGCGTCGGTCAGGTAGAAGGTGGCCCGGCCGGGCGAGGTCTCCAGACCGCACGCCGAGCCGGGCAGCGGTACGACGCCCGGCTCGGGGCCCCGCTCCGGGACGGCGCCCGGCCTCGGCTGACACCAGGTCAGGGCTCCGGTGCCGGTGGGGGCGAGGAGATGCGTCTGCCCGGTGGAGGTGGCCACGGCGGCCGGTGCGTCCAGGACGGCCGCGACCTTGAGGTCGAGCCAGGGCTCCCAGCGACCCCGGGCGTCCTCGCGGCGCAGGGCCAGCCGTCCCTCGGCCGTGGCGACCAGGATGTGCAGGGCGCCCGAGGTGTCGACGACGGCCGTCGGGGCGCCCATCTGCGCGGTGCGTTCCCGCTTGGCGTGCGGGTTGCCCGCGGACCGCCACTCGCTCAGCGGGCGGCCCGCCTGGTACTGGATCGCGTAGACCAGGTCCACGGCGGGCGCCGCCTCCCCGGTGCCGCGCACTCGGCGGCCGACCAGGTGGGCGTAGCGGTTGCGGCCCTGGGCGACGGTGAGTTCGGACACTCCCTCGACCGGCAGCACGTCCGGGCCGAGCCAGTCGGGGCCGCCCGGGCGGGTCTCGGTCCAGCGCAGCACGGCGCCGTCGACGTGCGCGTAGGCGAGGAGCCGGCCGTCGTGCCCGGTGAGGAGCCAGGGCCCGGACCGCACGGTGCGGCCCGCCGGGGTCCCGCCGACCGGCCGCGCCGCGGCGACCCGGTCGCGCACGGAACCGGCCATCAGCGGCGGGCCTCCGGGTGGCGGCGGCACCAGCCGGCCCAGGCCGAGGTGACCATGGCACGGGCGTCGTGGCGGGCCGTCCAGCCCAGTTCCGCGCGGACGCGGTCGGCCGAGGCGACGACCCGCGCGGGGTCGCCGGCGCGGCGCGGGGCCGCGACCGGGGCGGCCGCCGGGCCGTAGCCGGTGACCTCGCCGATCAGGGTGATCATCTCGCGGACGGAGACCCCCTCGCCGCGGCCGATGTTGACCGTCAGGTCGCTGCCCGGTTCCCGGCCGGGCAGCGCTCGCGCGGCGGCGAGATGGGCGGAGGCGATGTCCTCGACGTGGATGAAGTCCCGTACGCAGGTGCCGTCCGGGGTGGCGTAGTCGTCGCCGAAGATCACCGGGGCGCTGCCCTCGGTGAGCTTCTCGAAGACCATCGGGACGAGGTTGGAGACGCCGGTGTCCGCGAGGTGTCCGGCGGCCGCCCCGGCGACGTTGAAGTACCGCAGGCAGGCGGTGGTCATCCCGTGCGCGCGGCCGGTGGCGCGCACCAGCCACTCCCCCGCCAGCTTGGTCTCGCCGTACGGGTTGAGCGGGACGCAGGGGGTGTCCTCGGTCACCAGGTCCACGTCGGGCATGCCGTAGACGGCCGCGGAGGACGAGAACAGGAAGTGGCGTACGCCGGTCCCGGCGGCGGCCTCCAGCAGGGTCCGCAGGCCCTGGACGTTCTCGTGGTAGTAGTGCAGCGGCCGTTCGACCGACTCGCCGACCTGCTTCTTGGCCGCGAGGTGGACCACGCCGTCGATCCGGAGGTCGGTCAGGGTGCGCCGCAGGAGGGTGCCGTCGAGCACCGAGCCCTTGACGAAGGTCACATCGTCGGGGACCCGGGCGGGGTCGCCCGTCGAGAGGTCGTCGTACACCGCGACCCGCTCGCCGGCGGCGAGCATCGCGCGTACGACATGGGCGCCGATGAAGCCGGCACCGCCTGTTATCAGCCACGTCATGGCGCGCATACTATTTCTTTGGCTGCTGTTTACAAATACATCACCGGTTGGGCATGATCGTGCGGTCGTCTGCCCCTTGTACGGTTTGCCCGTACGGTTTCGACCGGGCAGCACCACCGGGACCGGCCACCCCCCACCCGAGTCCTCACCCACCGCACCGCCCCGCCGGGGCACGACCTTTGAGGATTCGAAGCAGGATGAGCCATGTCCCGACGCCCAAGCGCGAGCGCACCGGCAAGCGCCGGACCGGCCGCTGGATCCTGCTCGCCCTGGCCGTTCTGGTCATCGCCGGAGCCGGTACCGGTTACTGGCTGTACAGCGACATCGACGGCAACATCAAGGGCGTCGACATCGACCGGGCGATCGGCGACGACCGCCCCGAGAAGCTGCCCACCTCGGGCCAGAACGTCCTGATCCTGGGCTCGGACTCACGGGCCGGCGCCAACGCGAAGCTGGACGACACCAAGGTCTCCGGCGCCCGTTCGGACACCGCGCTGGTGATGCACATACCCGAGGGCCGCAAGAAGGCCGTCGCGATCAGCATCCCCCGCGACACCCTGGTGACCCGCCCGAAGTGCACCAAGGCGGACGGCACCGAGGTCGCCTCGGCGAAGCGTGTGATGTTCAACTCCATCTACTCCCAGGTCGGCCCGGCCTGTGTCGTCAAGACCGTGGAGCAGATCTCCGGGGTCCGCATGGACCACTACGTCGAGGTGGACTTCGCCGGCTTCAAGGACCTGGTGGACGCGATCGGCGGGGTGACGATCACCGTCGACCAGGACATCCACGACTCCTCCAGCGGTCTGAACATCACCAAGGGCACCCACAAGCTGAACGGCACCCAGTCCCTGCAGTTCGTCCGTACCCGGCACGGCATCGGCGACGGCAGCGACCTCGGCCGGATAGGCCTCCAGCAGCAGTTCCTGATCGCCCTGCTCGCGGAGATCCAGCAGCAGGACCTGCTGGGCAGCCCGGTCAAGGCGTACAAGATCGCCGACAAGCTCACCGCGGCCCTCACCACCGACTCCGAACTCGCCTCGCTCACCAAGCTCGCCGAGTTCGGCCGCAGCCTGAACGGCGTCAACCCGTCCACCATGGAGACGATCATGCTCCCGGTGGCGTACGACAAGGTCGACCCGAACCGCGTGGTGGCCGCCGAACCGCAGGCGTCGACGCTCTGGAAGGCGATCCGCACCGACTCCACGATCCCCGAGTCGGCCAAGAAGTCCCCGGCCACGGGCGGCAGCTGACGGCACATCCGGCCGGTCCTTCAGACCGGTCCTTCGGGCCGGGCCCCAGCCGGGCGCGTCAGGCCTCGCGCCAGGCCTCCAGCGCCAGCCCCGGCTCGTCCTTGCGGCGGGCCAGCAGGATCTGCCCGGTGGACGGCGACCGGGTCGCCGCGGTCACCCGGCCGTCCCCGTCCGTGGTCAGGGCGACCGTCGCGTCCGCCGGGAGCTGCGGTCCGGACTCGGTCCACCAGGCGCCGGCCCGCTCGTCCTGTGTCGGATACGCGGCGAACGCCACCCGGCCGCTCGCCGAGCGCTGGGCGAGCAGGGTGCAGTCGTACCCGTCGAGTTCGCAGCGGACCGCCGCGACCGGGCCGGGCCCGGCGGAGGGCAGCAGGGTGTACGGCTTGCCGCCCGGCCGCCAGGCGCACAGGTCGCCGGACTCGTCGGTGTAGTAGACGGTCGTGCTCTCGGCCGAGGTGGCGAGGGCGGCGAGGGTGCCCGGGCGGACCGGGGATTCGAGCGCCTCCTGCAGCACCGGCGGCTTGCCCGCCGTCTCCTGGCGCCAGTGCAGGATCCCGCCGGGGACGGCCGCGTACAGCTCCACCCGCCCGGACTCGCCCGTCACCGCCGCCAGCCCGTCCTCGACCAGCCGGCCCTTGAGATCCCGCCAGGGGTCCCAGCCGCCCTTCTCCTTCTGCGCGACCATGCCCACCCCGCGCCCCCGGTTGCGGACGAAGACATGGGCCCGGCCCTGCGCGTCCACCGCGACGGCCGGGGCGCCGGTGACCTGGCCCTTCTTGCTCGGGTGGCCGATCGGCTTCCAGTCCAGGGCGGCCAGGTCCGGCCGGAAGTGCGTGGAGTGGACGAGCCCCGACTCGCCGTCCACGGTGGGCCGCCAGGCGACCAGGTGGGCGTACCCGTCGGCCCCCTGTCCCACCGCGAAGCCGGGGAGCAGCCGCTGCTCGCCGCCCACTTGCCGGGGAGTGCCCCAGGGGCTGCCGGGGCCGCGCTCGGCCCGGCACAGCACGGTGTCGCCCGACGGCAGATAGACACTGAGCCGGCCGTCACGGCCGCGGAGGAGCCAGTCGCCGTTCACCGCTTCACTCTAAGCGGGGCCGTTCGCGGCAGTGGCCCGGCCCCGGGCATGCGAGGCTGGAGGCATGGAAGACGAAGCTCCCCTGCTGGTCATCGTCGACGGCGCGAACGTCGTCGGGTCCCGGCCGGACGGCTGGTGGCGGGACCGCAAGGGAGCCGCGGAGCGGCTGCGCGACCGGCTGGCCGAGCAGGGGCTGCCCGGGCATCCGACCCCGGTGGAACTGGTGCTCGTCGTGGAAGGCGCGGCCCGTGGAGTGGAGTCGGTGCCCGGGGTACGGGTGGAGTCGGCGCCCGGCAGCGGCGACGACCGCATCGTGGAGCTGGCCGCCGACGACCCCGGCCGCCCCCGCCTCGTCGTCACCGCCGACCGCGAACTGCGGCGCCGGGTGACGGAACTGGGCGCGGAGGTGGTCGGGCCGCGCTCGGTGCTGGGCTAGGACCCGCCGCCGGACGGCCGCCGACGTTCAGGGCACCCGTGCGTACAGCACCGCCCCGTCGACCTCGCCCACCTGCTCGTACCGTGCCGCGAGGAAGCGGCGCAGGCTGGGGACGCGGTCGGGGCCGTAGCGCTTGCCCCGGGAGTCGTCGATCACCAGGGCCGGGGCCCGGTCGGCCAGTTCCGCGCGGAAGACCGGCCAGCTGCCCTCGACGGCGTACTTCTCGCCGACCTGGGGGCCGTCCCGGCCGCCGCTGAAGTTGGTGAGGAGACCGGCGGTGAGGTAGCGGGTGGCGGGGGTGCGGTCGGCGAGCCAGTACGTCTCCGGGTGTATGCCCCACACCAGGACCGGGTCGCCGGGCGCGGTACGGCGGTCGAGGGTGACCGCGAGCCGCTGGGCGTGCGCGAGTTCGGGCCGGGGGGCGAGGAAGCCCCAGGTCAGGAAGAGGACGCAGGCGCAGGCCGAGGTGAGGACGGCGGCCGAGGTCCGTTCCCGGGGCAGGATCTGCAGCGCGGCCGTGGCCAACAGGGCGACGGGCGGGGTGAGTTGCAGGAAGTAGTGGCCGAAGAAGTGGAAGCCGAGGGTGACGGCGATCCCCGACGCGGCCAGCCACAGCCACAGGTCGGCGGCGCCGGTGCGGGCGATCCGCAGGGCGCGCGCGATCGGCCGCAGCAGTCCGGCGCAGGCCGCGGCGAGGATCGCGGTGTTGGTCAACGCCCGGGCCAGGACGTGGAGTTCGGAGCCGGTGAAGGAGGCGTAGGCGCCGGAGCCGGTGACCGTCCAGAAGGCGAAACCGGCCGGGTCGGTGACCAGAGCCGCGCCGAGCACGGGCAGGACGACACCGGCGGCCAGCCGCGGCAGCGCTCGGCCGGGGGTGCCGTACCGGTGCAGCAGGAAGAGCACCGGCAGCAGCACCGCGCCGCCGGTCTGCTTGGTGAGGAAGGCGCAGGCGACGGCGGCTCCGGCCGCGCCCCAGCGGCGGCGGTCGGCGCACCACATCGCGGCGGCCGTGCACGGCAGTATGAACACCTCGAAGGTGGCCGCCTGCGCGTCCTCCGGGTTGAGCCCCACCGAGACCAGCAGATACAGCACCCCGGCGCTGCGGCCCGCGCGGCCGCCCCAGCGGCGCCGGGCGATCGAGGCCAGCAGCACCGCCGTGGCCAGCTGGGCGAGCACCGCGAGCACCCGGACCGGGGTGAGCGACCCGGACCCGAAGACCGCGAACACCCCCTCGTACAGCCAGGGCAGCAGCGGCGGCTTGCGGTCCACCACCGTCTCGTACAGCTGTCCGCCCCGCGCCAGTATGCGGGCCTGTACGGCGAGATAGCCCTCGTCCGGGTTCCACAGCGGGCGCAGGAAGGACGGCACCCGGGTCACACAGGCCAGCAGCGCGAGCAGCGGCAGCAGCCGCGCCCAGTACCCCTTCCCTGCGACTACGGACCGTGGCGGGACGAGGGGTGCGACAAGCATGGAGAGCACGCTATCCGGCCCCGCAGTCCCACCCGGACGGGACATACGGGGCCGGAGTGGCGAGCCTGGTGTTCACGGAGCGTCCACCGGTGTCCGCTCCTGTCCGGCGAGACGGCTGTGCGAGCGGCCGTAGAGGAAGTAGACGACGAAGCCGATGACCATCCAGATGGCGAACCGCAGCCAGGTCTCGGCGGGCAGGTTGAGCATCAGCCACAGCGAGGCCAGCACGGACACGATCGGCAGCACCGGCACCCACGGGGTGCGGAAGGAGCGCTCCAGGTCGGGGCGGGTGTTGCGCAGGATGATCACGCTGATCGCGACGACGATGAAGGCGAAGAGGGTGCCGATGTTCACCAGTTCGGCGAGTTCGCTGAGACTGGTGAAGCCGGCGACGATCGCGATGACGACACCCAGCAGGATGGTCGGCCGGTACGGGGTGCGGAACCTCGGGTGGGTGTGCGAGAAGAACCGGGGCAGCAGCCCGTCCCGGCTCATCGCGAAGAACACCCGGGACTGGCCGAGGAGCAGGATCATGCAGACCGTGGTCAGGCCGATGGCGGCGCCGAAGCTGATCAGGCCCGCGAACCAGGGGTGCCCGGTGGCCTTGAAGGCGTCGGCGAGCGGGGCGTCCACGGACAGCTCGGTGTACTTCTGCATGCCGGTCACCACGATGGCCACGGCGACGTACAGCAGGGTGCAGATGATCAGGGAGCCGATGATGCCGCGCGGCACGTCCCGCTGGGGGTTGCGGGTCTCCTCGGCGGCGGTGGCGACCACGTCGAAGCCGATGAAGGCGAAGAAGACGACGGAGGCGGCGGTGAAGATGCCCATCACGCCGAAGTTGGAGGGGGCCCAGCCGAACATCAGCTGGATCAGCGGCGCCTTGAGGTTGCCGCCGGCCGCGACGGGCTCCTTGGGCGGGACGAAGGGGCTGTAGTTGCCGCTGTGGATGAAGAAGGCGCCCGCGATGATGACGACCAGCACGACGGCGACCTTGATGGCGACGACGACCGAGGTGACCCGGGCGGAGAGCTTCATGCCGACGACCAGGATCGCGGTGAGGACGAGGACCAGGGCGGCGGCGAGGATGTCGAAGCCGAAGCCGTGGGCGCCGTCGCGTCCGCTGAGGTACGCGGGCAGATGCCAGCCGGCGTTGTCGAGGAGCGAGTGGATGTACCCCGACCAGCCGACGGCGACCACCGCCGTGCCGAGCGCCAGCTCCAGCACCAGGTCCCAGCCGATGATCCACGCGGGGAACTCGCCGAGCGAGGCGTACGAGAAGGTGTACGCCGAACCGGCGACCGGGACGGTGGAGGCGAACTCGGCGTAGCAGAGTGCGGCGAGGCCGCAGACGACGCCGGCGACGACGAAGGAGAGCGCGACGGCGGGGCCCGCGGTGTTCTTCGCGGCGGTGCCGGTCAGGACGAAGATGCCGGTGCCGATGATGACGCCGACGCCGAAGACCGTGAGGTCCAGGGCCGACAGCGACTTCCTGAGCGCGTGTTCCGGTTCCTCGGTGTCCTTGATGGACTGTTCGACGTTCTTGGTCCTGAAGAGCGTGCTGCTCACGTGCCTACCTCCCGAGAGGGCCGGGTGTGCGTATGCCCGGCAAAGGCAGGTTCACGCAGATGGGCCGGTCTCGCCACCGGAGGGGAAGCGGGACCGACCCATCGGGGTGGTTCGGGTTTGGTCGGGGGCTGCGGGTGGGTGGGGGCTGGTCGCGCAGTTCCCCGCGCCCCTTCGGGGCACGCCCCAGCTAGGGACGCCTCAGATCAATCCCTCGCCGGTTCCACCGAGCTGACGTCCGTCGGCTGGCCGTCCAGCTTCGCGACCAGGCCGGTGACCTGGCGGGCGATGTCCGGGGCCGTGAGGCCGATCTCCGCCATCACCTCGGCCCTCGACGCGTGGTCGAGGAAGCGGGGCGGGATGCCGAAGTCGCGGAGGGGGACGTCGACGCCGGCGTCGCGCAGGGCCTGGGCGACGGCGGAGCCTACGCCGCCGACGCGGCTGTTGTCCTCGACGGTGACGACCACCCGGTGGCGCTCGGCGAGCGGGGCCATGGCCTCGTCGACCGGCTTGACCCAGCGCGGGTCGACGACGGTCGTGGAGATGCCCTGCCTGTCGAGGAGGCCGGCGATCTCCAGGCACATGGGGGCGAGGGCGCCCACGGAGACGAGGAGCACGTCCGGGGTGTCGGTGCCGGGCTCGCGCAGGACGTCCATGCCGCCGACCTTGCCGACGGCGGGGACGGCGGGGCCGACCGCGCCCTTGGAGAAGCGGACGACCGTGGGGGCGTCGTCGACCTCGACGGCCTCGCGGAGCTGGGCGCGGACCTGCTCGGCGTCGCGCGGGGCGGCGAGCCTGAGGCCGGGGACGACCTGGAGGATCGACATGTCCCACATGCCGTTGTGAGAGGCGCCGTCGGTGCCGGTGACGCCGGCCCGGTCCAGGACGAAGGTCACCCCGCACTTGTGCAGGGCCACGTCCATGAGGACCTGGTCGAAGGCGCGGTTGAGGAAAGTGGCGTACACGGCGAAGACCGGGTGCAGGCCCGCCGTGGCGAGGCCGGCGGCGGAGACCGCGCCGTGCTGCTCGGCGATGCCGACGTCGTAGATCCGGTCCGGGAAGGTGTCCGCGAACTTCTTCAGGCCGACCGGCTGGAGCATGGCCGCGGTGATCGCGACGATGTCCTTGCGCTCCTTGCCGAGCTCGACCATCTCGTCGCCGAAGACGGAGGTCCAGTCGGCGCCGGAGGCCTTGACCGGCAGGCCGGTGTCGGGGTGGATGGGGCCGATGCCGTGGAAGCGGTCGGCCTCGTCCTGGAGGGCGGGCTGGTAGCCGCGGCCCTTCTCGGTGAGGCAGTGCACGATCACCGGGCCGCCGAACCGTTTGGCCCGGGCCAGCGCCGACTCCAGGGCCTCCATGTCGTGGCCGTCGATCGGGCCGACGTACTTCAGGCCCAGGTCCTCGAACATGCCCTGCGGGGCGATGAAGTCCTTCAGCCCCTTCTTGGCGCCGTGCAGGGTGTCGTAGAGCGGCCTGCCGACGACCGGGGTGCGCTCCAGCAGGTCCTTTCCGCGGGCGAGGAACCGCTCGTAGCCGTCGGTGGTGCGCAGGGTCGCCAGGTGGTTGGCGAGGCCGCCGATGGTCGGGGCGTACGAGCGCTCGTTGTCGTTGACGACGATGACCAGGGGGCGGTCCTTGGCGTCGGCGATGTTGTTCAGCGCCTCCCAGGCCATGCCGCCGGTCAGGGCGCCGTCACCGATGACGGCGACGACGTGGGCGTCGCGTTCGAGCAGCTGGTTGCCCTTGGCGATGCCGTCGGCCCAGCCGAGGACGGTGGAGGCGTGGCTGTTCTCGATGACGTCGTGCTCGGACTCGGCCTGCGAGGGGTAGCCGGACAGGCCGCCCTTCTGCTTCAGCTTCGAGAAGTCCTGCCGGCCGGTGAGCAGCTTGTGCACGTAGGACTGGTGGCCGGTGTCCCAGAGCACCTTGTCCTTCGGGGAGTCGAAGACGCGGTGCAGGGCGATGGTGAGCTCGACCACGCCCAGGTTGGGACCGAGGTGTCCGCCGGTCTTGGAGACCGCTTCCACGAGGAAGCTCCGGATCTCCTCTGCCAGCTGGACCAGCTCCTCGGGGCTGAGCCGGTCCAGATCGCGCGGTCCCCTGATACGGGTCAGCAGCGGCACCCGTGCCTCCTTGCAGTAGAGCTGATCGAGCTGTTGCCGGGCTCGTCGAGTCTAATGTTCCGCCCGGGCGGGACGACGCCGGGCTGTACGTCATACGTCACGCGAACGGCCGTACCCATCGAAAGGGTTCCTGAGACACAGCTGTGCCCGGCGCCTTTTCGGACGCCGGGCACAGCTGGCTGGCTCTGGAGGCGCTTATCCGCGCCCCGCCGCCTTCTGGCTCTTGCGGGAGACCGAGTCGATGACGACGGCACCCAGCAGAACACCACCGGTGATCATGTACTGGATCGAGGTGTTCATGTTCAGCAGGTCGAGGCCGGTCTGGATCGACTGGATGACCAGCATGCCCAGGAGGGCCGACCACACCGTGCCGCGGCCGCCGAACAGCGACGTGCCACCGATGACCGCCGCCGCGATGGCGAGCATCAGCGTGTTGCCGCCACCGGCGTTGAGCGTGGCGCTCGCGGTCTGACCGGCGAAGAACATACCGCCGATCGCCGCGAAGCCGCCGGAGATGGCGAAGACCGTGATCCGGACCAGCGGCACGCTGATACCCGCACGGCGGGCCGCCTCGATGCCGCCGCCGACCGCGAAGACCTTGCGGCCGAAGGTCGTACGACGGAGCACGAAGTCGACGATGACCAGGGAGGCCAGGAAGATCACCAGCGCGTTGGAGACACCGGACGCGTTGTTGAGGACGGCCGCGGCCACGAAGGACGCGATCCCCAGCAGGGCGACGCGGATGACGATCTCGCTGGTGGGCCGGAACGGCACACCGGCGGCACGACGCCGGCGCTGCTCGTTGAACTGGCCCAGCGCCGAGAGGACGACACCGAGGCCGGCCAGCAGGTACGCGCCGATGATGGCCTGGTCCATGAAGAAGGAGGACTGGCCGAGGATGTGCACCGGGCCGCTGTCGGCCGGGATGTTGATCGTGCCGCTGTCGCCCAGCAGCCACAGCATCAGACCGTTCCAGCCGAGGAAGCCGGCCAGGGTGACCACGAATGCGGGTACGCCGATCTTGGCGAAGAACCAGCCGTGCAGCGCGCCGATGCCGATGCCCGTGATGATCGTGAGGATCAGGGCCAGCCACTGGTTCATTCCGTGGTTGACCACGAAGACCGCGAACACGGTGGAGGCGAGTCCGCTCACCGAGCCGACGGACAGGTCGATCTCGCCCAGCAGCAGCACGAACACCAGGCCGATGGCGAGCATGCCGGTGGCCGCGAGGAAGTAGCTGATGTTGGAGAGGTTGTCCGCGCTGAGGAACAGGCTGTTCTTCACCTGGAAGATGGTCCAGATGATGATCAGGCCGATGACCACCGGCAGCGAGCCCAGCTCACCGCCGCGCACCCGGCGCTTGAACTCCGTGAGGTAGCCCTTGAAGCCCTCCTCACGGACCAGCAGCCGCGGGTCGACGACCGTGACCGGCGCGGCCGTGGGGTCGTCGGCGGGGGCCACCGTGGTCGGGGCGGCCTCGGCCACCTCGGTCTTGCCGAGCTCGGGCGACTCTTCGCCCTTCACGGTCTTGGACGTCTCGCTCACTTTGCCGCCTCCGGAGTGCGACGATCCGCACGACGGGTCACGGCGTTGTCCGTGGCGCCCGTGATCGCGGCGATGATCTCTTCTTGGCTGGTGCTCTTCACGGGGAAGAACCCGTTGTTCCTGCCCAGGCGCAGCACGGCGACGGTGTCGGCGACCGCCTTGACGTCGGCCATGTTGTGGCTGATCAGGATGACGGCGAGGTTGCGCTCGCGCAGTCGCTCGACGAGGTCGAGGACCTGCGCGGTCTGCTCGACACCGAGGGCGGCGGTGGGCTCGTCGAGGATGACGACCTTGGGGTCGCCGATCAGGGCGCGGGCGATGGCCACGACCTGGCGCTGACCGCCGGAGAGGCTGGCGATCGGGATGCGCACGCTCGGGATGCGGATGGAGAGCGTGCTGAGCAGCTCGCGCGCCTGCTTCTCCATCGTCACCTCGTCGATGACGCCGCGGTGCAGCAGCTCACGACCGAGGAAGAGGTTGCCCACCACGTCGAGGTTGTCGCAGAGCGCGAGGTCCTGGTAGACCGTCGCGACGCCGAGCCCCTGGGCGTCGTGCGGCTTGTTGATGCTGACCGGGTTGCCCTCCCACTCGATGACGCCCTCATCGATGGGGTGCACACCCGCGATCGTCTTGACCAGGGTCGACTTTCCTGCGCCGTTGTCGCCCACCAGGGCGACCACTTCTCCGGCGTGGACCTCCAGGTCGACATCGGTGAGGGCCTGGACCGCACCGAATCGCTTGGAGGCTCCGCGCAACGCCAGCACGGGCGTAGCGGACACGTGAACCATCTCCTTCGCCGCCTGACCGGCGGGGATGCCGCGCTTGTTGATCAGGCGCGGAGGGTCGTGCGGTACCTCGGGGTGTCGTCGGTGTTCGCACGCGGTTTACAAGATGAACATGCGCGAATCCGTCGCGCTTGGCAACGGGTCCGTCCGACGCCCGCTCCGGCAGCGGGGTATGAAGGCCGGAGCGGGCGTCGGAGGGGTTTCGCGAGACCGCCGGACGGGGTGGGCACCTTGCGGAAGGGCCGGGCACGTCGGGCGGCCGGGGCCCGGGTGTCGTACTGCGATCACCCGGGCGCTGGCGGCCGGAGCCGTACGGCTCCGGTGCTGACTACTGCAGGCCGGCGGCCTTGCAGGCCTTGGCGAACTCGGCGGTGCAGATGTCCGCGACGGTGTACAGCTTGTCCTTGATCACCGTGTCGTTGATGTTGGCCTTGGTGACCGACACCGGGGTGAGGAGCTGCGAGGGCACCTTTTCGCCGGAACCGCTGGTCTGCGTGGTGGTCGCGAGCGAGGAGATGCTCTTGCCCTCCAGCAGGTCCACGGCGATCGTGGCGGCGGCGTCGGCCTCCGGCTTGAACGCCTTGTAGACGGTGGAGGACTGGGTGCCGGCGACGATGCGCTGGATACCCGCGAGCTCCGCGTCCTGACCGGTCAGCGGGATGCCGCTGATGCCGGCGCCCTTGAGGGTGGTGGCGATACCACCGGCCATGCCGTCGTTGGCGGAGTAGACGCCCGCGATGTTCTTGGCACCGAGCTGCGTGATGGCCGCCTTCACCTTCTGCGCGGCGACGGTGTCCTTCCACAGGCCGGACTGCTCGTAGGCGATGTCGACCTTGCCGTCCAGGGCCTTGTGGGCACCCGCCTTGAACTGGGCGGCGTTCGGGTCGGCGTCGTCACCGTTGATCATGACGATCTTCGACTTGGTGGTCGCCTTGGAGCCGAGGGCGGACAGCAGGGCCTCGCCCTGGAGCTGGCCGACCTTGACGTTGTCGAAGGAGACGTAGGCCGAGACCTTGCCCTGGGCGAGGCGGTCGTACGCGACGACCTTGATGCCCTTGGCGACGGCCGCGTCGATGGAGGACTTGATGGCCGCGGAGTCCTGGGCGGAGATCACGATGACCTTCACGCCCTTGGTGACCATGCTGCTGACCTGCTGGGCCTGCTTGGCCGCGTCACCGGCAGCGTTCGCGTACTCGACCTTGCAGTCGGCACACAGCGAGCTGACCTGCGCCTCGAAGTACGGCTTGTCGAACTTCTCGTAGCGCGCGGTCACGCTGTCGGGGAGCAGCAGGCCGATGGTCTTGCTACCGGAGGAGCTGCTGCTCGACGAGTCGCTCTTCTTGTCGTCGCCGGCCTTGCCACAGGCGGCGAGCGACAGCGCCATGGAAACCGCGGCGGTGCCGATCACGACTCTACGCATCGTTGCGTTCATTGGGGGTGCCTCCCTGACAGGGCCGCAACGCTGCGGCCGAGGTGGCTCGAAGTCAACTCGGCCGAAAGTTCGACGTCAAGAAGTAAATACTTAACGAGATGGCAACGGCGCCATTCGTTCTCTAAGTGAAGGCAGGTGCGACGGCCGGCAACGACCCGTCCAAAAGGGTCGAATCGCCCATCTCGCTGAGCGCGAGAGCGAGCGCCCCGAGCACCTCCGCACGGCCGCCGAGGGCCCCCGGGAGCACCGAGAGCTGCCGGGCCGCACTGGGGATCGCGTAACGGCTCACGGACTCCCTGATGGGCCCCAGGACCAGCTCTCCGGCCTCGGCCAGATCGCCGCCGAGGACCACCCGGCTGGGGTTCAGCAGGTTGCAGAGATTGGCCACACCGCTGCCGATGTGACGGCCGACGTCGGCGATCACCCGACGGCAGCCCGGGTCGCCGTCCCGGGCCAGCCGCACGACACCCTCCATGGTCAGGTCGGAGCCGTGACTTGGCTGGAGGAGCGGCAGTACGTAGCGGGCCGCCGCGAAGGTCTCCAGACAGCCGCGGTTGCCGCAGCGGCAGACCGGGCCGGACTCGTCGAGTGTAATATGCCCTATTTCGCCCGCCGTGCCGCCGGGACCCCGGTAGATCTTCCCGTTGATCACCAGACCGGCGCCGACACCGCTCGCGACCTTGATGTACGCGAGGTCACGCACGCCCTTGCCGCTGCCCCAGACCAGTTCGCCGAGGGCGCCGAGGTTGGCGTCGTTGTCGACGTGGACGGGGACGCCGAGGCGGAGCCTGAGCTCCTCGGCGGGTCTCGCGCCGATCCAGCCGGGCAGGATCGCGCTGGAGCCGAGGGTGCCGGACTCGACGTCGATCGGGCCGGGGACGCCGACACCCACGCCGGCGATCTTCGAACGGTCCACGCCGGTCGCCGCGATCAGGCGGTTGACCAGTTCCTCCGCGCGGTCGAAGCCCTGACTGGACGACGCGTCCACGTCGAGGGGCTCGGACTCCTCGGCCAGCACCTGGTGGGCGAGGTTGCCGATCGCGACGCGCAGGTGGGTGTGGCCGAAGTCGACCCCTATGACGATCCCGGCGTCTCCGCTGAGACTCACGCTGCGGGCCCTGCGGCCACCCGCCGACGTGGGCGTGACCTCGACGGTTCCGCCGTCCTTGAGCTCGCGCACGATGTTGGAGACCGTCGCCGCCGACAGGCCGGTCGTGCGCGCGATCTCCGCCTGCGTGAGCGATCCGGCCAGACGTACGGCCCGTACGACACGTTCCAGGTTGGCTCGGTGCAGCGACGACTGCGACCCCGGAGTCTCCATCGACCCATCCACTCCCGCCATCGGAGGCGGCCACGGTGCCGCCAACGTGACCCAGGCCACATCACTGGAACCGGGTCACTTACAAGTTATGAACTCCAAGCTCTGCTGAACGGGTTACCGCCGTCAAGACCTTGACAGAAATCGTTGGCGGTTCGGGGGTTGCCTGATGGCCACGTCAAGGACATGTCTAGGCCATTGCGGAGCAGGTCAGAAGGGGGCGAGCGGTGGCGGTCGGAGGGCGCGCGCGGGTGCATCGTGGCTGGTCGCGCAGTTCCCCGCGCCCCTTAGGTAGGGAAACGCAGCGCCTACTTCAAGGCGCCCGCGGTAAGTCCCGCCACCACCTGGCGCTGGAAGACGATGTAGGCGGCGAGCACCGGGAGCATCGCCATCACCAGGCCCGCGAAGAGGCCGGACCAGTCGCCCTTGTAGCCCTGGCTGACGGCCAGCTGGACCAGGCCCTGGGTGAGGACGTGCTTGTCGGGGTCGGTGTTGAGGACCGTGGGGAGCATGTACTGGTTCCACTGGCCGAGGAAGTTGAAGATCCCCACGCTGATCAGGCCGGGCTTGGCCATCGGGAGCATGATCTGGAAGAACGTGCGGGAGTGCGAGGCGCCGTCGACGAAGGCGGCCTCGGCCACGGAGGTGGGGAGCGTGCGGAAGAACGCCGTGAGGAAGAAGACCGTGAACGGCAGCGAGTACGCGATGTAGACCAGGATCAGGCCGTGGATCGTGTTCAGCAGGCCCAGGTTGTTCACGACGTAGAACAGCGGGACCAGGGCGAGCATGATCGGGAAGCTCATGCCGCCGACGAAGAGGTAGTAGATGAAGCGGTTGCCCGGGAAGTCGAAGCGGGCGAGGACGTAGGCCGCCATCGAGCCGAGGACCAGGGTGCCGATGAGCGAGCCGCCGACCACCAGGACGGTGTTCAGGAAGTAGTCGCTCATGTTGGCCTGGGTCCACGCCCGCGACCAGTTGTCGAAGTGCAGCTTGTCGGGCAGCGCCCAGGGCGAGCTGAAGATCGACTTGTCGTCCTTGAACGAGGTCATCACCGCCCACAGCAGCGGTGTGACCACCATCACGGCCCAGATGACCAGGACGCCGTGCGAGAAGACGTTGAGGACCCCGCCCTCACGCCCGGGCCGGGGCGGCTTCGACGCGGGGGGCTCGACCTTGGTGACAGTGACATCGGTCTCGGTCGTCGTCATCGCTTCAGTACTCCAGCCGCTCGCGACGGCCCAGCCGCATCACGATCGCCGCGAAGGCGAGGGTGACGACCAGCAGGGCGACGCCGATGGTGGTGGCGTAGGCGGCCTGACCGTCCCGGAACGCCTTCTGGTACACGTACAGGACCATCACGGTCGTCGAGTAGTCCGGGCCGCCCGGTCCGGTCGTCATGATCTGTACGACCGCGAACGACTCGGCGCCGAGCGCGAGGATGCCCATGTAGACCCAGCCGGACTGCACCGTGTCCCACAGCAGCGGCAGGGTGATGCGGAAGAAGGTGGCTGCGCGGCCGGCGCCGTCGAGCAGGGCGGCCTCGTAGAGGTCGGTGGGGATCGAGGCCATGCCCGCGGAGAAGAGGACGACGAAGAAGCCGACCGTCGACCAGACGAGGACGGCCATCACGCACCACAGGGCGAGGCTCGGGTCGCCCAGCCAGAGCGGCTGGATATTGTCCAGACCGATTCCGCGGAGCAGTGAATTGATCGCGCCGCTGTCCGGGTTGTAGGCGAAGGCGAACAGCAGCGAGACGATCGCGATCGAGAGCACCTGCGGGAAGAAATAGACGATCTTGTAGAAGGAGGAGCCCCGGACCCCGGAGATGACCGGGCCGCCCCTCCTTCTCCGGCCGCCGACATTGATCATGAAGGCGAAGAACAGCGCGAGACTGATCGTCACCAGCGGCAGCACGAGCGCGAACATCAAGCTGTGCTGCAAGGACTTCCAGAAGATGTCGTCGTGCAGCATCCTCCGGTAATTGTCCAGGCCGACCATCTTGAATTCGGGGCTCAGGCCGGTCCAGTCCGTGAACGAGTAGTAGATGGACTGGATGAACGGCCACACCACGAAGAGCGCGTACAGTCCGAGGGGCAGCGCCAGAAACCCCACAATGAACCGGTACTTGCCGTGCTGCATCGCCACTCCGGTGCCGTCGGGTTTCTGGTTACTGGTGCTTGTAGTGCTTGATCGAGCTGTCCTTGGCGGCCTCGTCGGCGAAGCCCTGGATCTTCTTGATGGCCTCGGCCGGGGTGAGCCGGCCGGCCATCATCTCGCCGAGGCCGGAGACTCCGATCTTCTCCTTCTGGAGCTGCACGTACCAGTCCTGGAGCCGCGGGTTGACCACGTTCGAGCCGGCCAGTTTCAGCGCGGCGACACCCGAGGTGAGGCCGGGGGTGAGGGTGATGCCGTCGGTGCCGCCGTTGTACGCGGTCAGCGATTTCACCTTCGACGTGAAGTTCTTGGAGGAGGCCTCGCTGAGCATGATGCGCAGCTGCTCCATGCCGCCCTCGGCGTTCGCGGCCTTGGCCGGGACGACGAACGGCTCGCCGCCGGAGGCCCAGATGGTGCCGAAGGGCATCTTGTCGTTCTTGTCGATGCCGGTGGGCGCGGAGACGGCGAGGTTGAAGTCGGAGGGGATGACGTTCGCCGACTCGTTCTCCACCCAGGAGCCGTTCGGGATGAACAGCGCCTTGCCCTGCGCCCAGGCGGTCTGCGACTGGATGTGGTCCAGGCCCGGGGTCCCCTTGAGGATGTAGCCCTTCTTGTAGAGCTCGTAGTAGGCCTCGAAACACGCCTTGACGGCCGGGTGCCTCCAGGCGTTCGGCTCCAGGTTGTCGATCGCGTTCAGGACCTCGACGCCGCCGACCTTGCCGATCATCGGGTACAGCGAGAAGGGGAGGTAGTACGGGTACTTGCCGGCGTAGGTCCAGCCGGCCATGCCCTTCTTCTTGGCCTTCTCGCAGACGGCGATCATCTGGTCCCAGGTCTGCGGGTACTCCGCGTCCAGCGAGTCCAGGGCCTTCTGCGAGTACCAGACGCCATAGACCGTGTAGGCGTAGTACATGATCCAGACCGGGTCGCCGTCGAACTGGCCCATCTCGACGATCCCGGGCCGCAGCGTGTCGCGGACCTTCTTGTTCGGGTCGTCGTACGACGGCGCGTCGAGCAGCGGGGTCAGATCGGCCAGCTGGTTCTTGCCGACGAGGACGCCCATGTCCATCTGCTCGGCGCCGGAGTTGTCGATGAGGTCCGGCGGGGTGCCCTGGTTGAAGCGGGGCTGGAGGGTGGACTGGATCTTCTGGGTGGCGGAGAACTTGACCTTGGCCTTCGGGAAGTTCTTCTCGTAGATCTTGACCGCGTCCTCGGCGTACTCCTTGCCGAAACCGCCGTCGAAGAGGACGAATTCCATCTGCGCGGTGTCGTTGACGCCCAGCGGGTTCTTGGTCGTCTTCTTGCCGGCCTTGTCCTTGGACTGGCCGCCTCCGCCGCTGCTGGCGCAGGCGGAGAGGAATCCGACGGTGGGGACCGAAACCAGGCCGAGTGCGGCCGAACGCTTGATCAGATCGCGGCGGCCGACACCCTCGGAACCGTGGTTCGCTGCGGAAGTGGATCCCATGCTCAAGTCCTCGCCCTCTCCAGGACTCAGGCGGTGAACCGGATCCTCCCCGGCACCGCGGTCGGGTAGTGCTGGGTCGTGCAGGAAGTCATGCGGGAAACGCCGACAGGTATAGTCCACTTCCCGCCAGCGGGGCAAGATCGAATGCAAGGTTCGCCGTCGGTCTTTTCCTAGTTGAGACCTGTCGGAAATATGAGCGACCTGTGTACGCCTTGCCGGAAAAAGAGCCGACATAGCCCCCTGAATGCCGCAGCCAACACCCTTGACATCACGGGTCACTTGACCACCTACTGGTTCCTGCGCCACGCAGCTGACAACGTTGTCTCATGTGGCAGGGAGGGTACCCGTTGTGATGCAGCGGACAACGCAGCGAAGAACAGGACACAGATCTGGTACGGCGGTCGTGATCACGGCCGCCGTAGTCATGACCCTGGGCTCCCAGGGTGCCGCGGTCGCCCTGCCGGACCGGGCGCCGGCCGCCGCCACCCAGTTCGCCTCCTCGTTCGAGTCCGGCGATCCGTCACCCGACTGGACCGACACCGTCGACACCGACCCGGGCGGCGCCCCGCGCGCCTCGGGCGTGGACGGCGGCTACAGCACCGGCATCCCGGGCAACGTCACCGACCATGTGACCGACGAGCGGGCGAGCGGGGAGAACACCGGCGCGGGCGAGGTGAAGGAGAACCTCGTCGACGGGGAGCCGGGCACCAAGTGGCTGACCTTCGAGCCCACCGGCTGGGTCGAGTTCGACTTCGACAAGCCCGTCAAGCTGGTGACGTACGCCCTCACCTCGGCCAACGACTACGACGAGCGCGACCCCAAGGACTGGACCCTGCGGGGCTCCACGGACGGCAAGGACTGGAAGACCCTCGACACCCGGACCGACGAGACCTTCGCGGAGCGGTTCCAGACCAAGTCGTACGACCTCGCCACCCCCGCCGAGTACCAGCACTTCCGGCTCGACGTGACGCGGAACAACGGCGCCTCCGACATCCTGCAACTCGCCGACGTGCAGTTCTCCACGGGCGGCAGCGGCGGTCCCGTGCCCCAGGACATGCTCTCGCTGGTCGACCGGGGCCCGAGCGGCTCGCCGACGGCGAAGGCGCGGGCCGGGTTCAGCGGGACGCACGCGCTGCGCTACGCCGGACGGCACACGGCGAGCGGCCGGGCGTACTCGTACAACAAGGTCTTCGACGTGGACGTGAAGGTCGGCCGGGACACGCAGTTGTCGTACCGGATCTTCCCGTCCATGGCCGACGGCGACCTGGACTACGACGCCACCAACGTCTCCGTGGACCTGGCCTTCACCGACGGCACCTATCTGAGCGGCCTGGGCGCCACGGACCAGCACGGTTTCGCGCTGTCCCCGCGCGGTCAGGGCGCGTCGAAGGCGCTCTACGTCAACCAGTGGAACAACGTGTCGTCCGTGATCGGTTCGGTCGCGGCCGGCAAGACCGTCGACCGGATCCTGGTGGGCTACGACTCCCCCGCCGGGCCCGCCAAGTTCCGCGGCTGGATCGACGACGTGTCCCTGAAGCCGGTCGCCCCCGAGAAGCCCAAGGCGCACCTGTCCGACTACGCGCTGACCACCCGCGGCACCAACTCCAGCGGCAGCTTCTCGCGCGGCAACAACTTCCCGGCGACGGCCCTGCCGCACGGCTTCAACTTCTGGACGCCGGTGACCAACGCGTCCTCGGAGAGCTGGCTGTACGAATACGCCCGCGCCAACAACGACGACAACCTGCCGACGATCCAGGCGTTCAGCGCCAGCCATGAGCCGAGCCCCTGGATGGGCGACCGGCAGACCTTCCAGATGATGCCGTCCGCCGCCTCCGGCACCCCGGACACCGGCCGGGAGGCACGGGAACTGGCCTTCCGGCACGAGAACGAGACCGCGCGGCCCTACTACTACGGGGTGCGGTTCGAGAACGGGCTGAAGGCCGAGATAACGCCGACCGACCACGCGGCCGCGCTGCGCTTCACCTACCCGGGCGACGACGCGAGCGTGATCTTCGACAACGTGACCGAGCAGGCGGGCCTGACCCTCGACAAGGAGCACGGGATCGTCACCGGTTACTCCGACGTCAAGTCGGGCCTGTCGACGGGCGCCACCCGGCTCTTCGTCTACGGCGTCTTCGACAAGCCGGTGACGGGCGGGGACTCCGCCGGGGTCAAGGGCTACCTCCGCTTCGACGCGGGCTCCGACCACACCGTCACCCTGCGCCTGGCCACCTCCCTCATCAGCGTCGACCAGGCCAAGGACAACCTGCGCCAGGAGATCCCGGACGGCACCTCCTTCGACAAGGTGAAGGCGCAGGCGCGGAAGGTCTGGGACAAGCTGCTCGGCAAGGTGGAGGTGGAGGGCGCCACGGCCGACCAGCTGACCACCCTCTACTCCAGCATGTACCGGCTGTACCTGTACCCCAACTCCGGCTTCGAGAAGGTCGGTTCGACGTACCAGTACGCCTCCCCGTTCTCGCCGATGACCAGCCAGGACACCCCGACGCACACCGGCGCGAAGATCGTGGACGGCAAGGTGTACGTCAACAACGGCTTCTGGGACACCTACCGGACCACCTGGCCGGCCTACAGCCTGCTGACGCCCTCTCAGGCCGGTGAGATGGTCGACGGGTTCGTGCAGCAGTACAAGGACGGCGGCTGGACCTCGCGCTGGTCCTCCCCCGGCTACGCCGACCTGATGACCGGCACCTCCTCGGACGTGGCGTTCGCGGACGCGTACGTCAAGGGCGTGCACTTCGACGCCAAGGCGGCCTACGACGCGGCCGTGAAGAACGCGACCGTCGTACCGCCCTCCTCGGGCGTCGGCCGCAAGGGCATGTCGACCTCCCCCTTCCTCGGCTACACCAGCGACGACACCCGCGAGGGCCTGTCCTGGGCGATGGAGGGATACGTCAACGACTACGGCATCGCCCAGATGGGCAAGGCGCTGTACAAGAAGACGGGCGAGAAGCGCTACAAGGAGGAGTCGGACTACTTCCTCAACCGCGCCCAGGACTATGTGAACCTCTTCGACTCCAAGGCCGGCTTCTTCCAGGGCAAGGACGCCCGGGGCGACTGGCGGGTGGACTCGTCGTCGTACGACCCGCGTGTCTGGGGCTACGACTACACGGAGACCAACGGCTGGGGCTACGCCTTCACCGCCCCACAGGACAGCCGGGGCCTGGCCAACCTGTACGGCGGCCGGTCCGGCCTCGCGGACAAGCTCGACGAGTACTTCGCGACGCCCGAGACGGCCTCCCCCGACTTCGTCGGTTCCTACGGCGGGGTCATCCACGAGATGACCGAGGCCCGGGACGTCCGGATGGGCATGTACGGCCACTCCAACCAGGTCGCGCACCACGTCATCTACATGTACGACGCGGCGGGCGAGCCCTGGAAGGCGCAGGCGACCGTCCGTGAGGCGCTCTCCCGGCTCTACCTGGGCAGCGAGATCGGCCAGGGCTACCACGGCGACGAGGACAACGGCGAGCAGTCGGCCTGGTACCTCTTCTCCGCCCTCGGCTTCTACCCGCTGGTGATGGGCAGCGGCGACTACACGATCGGCTCCCCGCTGTTCAAGAAGGCGACCGTGCACCTGGAGAACGGCCGCGACCTGGTGATCCGGGCCCCGCAGAACAGCGCGCGGAACGTGTACGTCCAGGGCGTCCGGGTCAACGGCCGCATCTGGACGTCGACCTCGCTCCCCCACTCGCTCATCTCCCAGGGCGGTGTCATCGACTTCACGATGGGCCCGAAGCCGTCGACCTGGGGTACGGGCAAGAACGCCGGTCCGGTCTCCATCGCCCAGAACGACAAGGTCCCGGCCCCGCGCGCGGACGTCCTCAAGCCCGACGGCTCCCTCTTCGACAACACCTCGGCGACCCAGCAGACCCTGACGTCGGTGGACCTGCCGGTGACCAAGTCGGCCAAGGGCGTCCAGTACACGCTCACCTCACCGTCGGACCACACCAAGGCCCCGACGGGCTGGACCCTCCAGGCATCGGCGAACGGCACCGACTGGAAGACCGTGGACCGCCGCTCGGGCGAGGCCTTCGCCTGGAACCTCCAGACCCGGGCCTTCACCATCCAGAAGTCCGGCACGTACGCCCACTACCGGCTCGTCCTGGACAGTGAATCGACCCTGGCGGAGGTGGAGTTGCTGGCCTGACACACCGGCACGGAGGGGGGCGGGCCCGGAGGACACTCGGGCCCGCCCCGCTCGTCGTTCAGACCTCCGGGATCCCCCCGTCGATCAGCGGCAGCACGCGCCGCAGGGCCGCCGCGTGCCGGTGTACAGGTCCTCAAGCCAGACGTCCTTCTTCCGACCGGAACTCCTGCGGCAGGTCAGGTCGCTTGGCCATCCGGTGATGGTCCCAGGCAGGGTGGTGCCCCGGCCGGTCGGGAACCGGCCGGGGCACGTGGGGCGACGCTCAGCCCACCGCGAGGGTGAAGACGTGCAGGTCGCTGTTGTCGGGGAGCCGGACGCTCCTGACGGTCTTGCCGGCCGCTGCCTCGAAGGGCTTCGTGGCGAAGACGTACGTCGCCACCGGGTCCTTGTCCGCGCCCGCGACGTTGCGGTAGGCGCTCCTCGCCACGATCTGGTTGCCGTACTGGACGGTGCCGCCTCCGCCGCCGATGGTCCAGTCGGTGAAGGAGAGGTCGAGGGGGGCGGTGGTGCCGTCGGTGTAGGTGACGGTCGCGGTGGTGGACTGGTTGCCGTTGGTGGCGCTGCCGAGGAACGACACCTTGGTTGCGGGAGTGGGGAGTTCGATGGTCTGGGCGGCCGCCGTCGCGTTGTCGGGGCGGCCGGCGGGGGCGTTCGGCCAGGTGTAGGTCAGGCCGTCCACGGTGCCCCGGCCGCCCGCGGTGAGGCCGGCCGCCGCCAGGGCCTGGCGGGAGTAGCTCCAGCCGCCGCCGTCGAAGTCGGCCTCGTCGTGCTCGCCGGAGTCGTCCGAGACGCCCGTGTTGTCGTAGGCCGCGAGGAGGGTGCCGGGTGCGGCGACGGTGAGGGCGACCGGCTGGGAGTAGGCGGTGTGGGTGGAGGTCACCGTGATCTTGACGTCGTAGTAGCCCTGCGGGGTGCCGGAGGTGGTGGCGAGGGTGATCCGCTGGGCGCCGTCGGTCACCGTGCCCTCGGCGGGGGTGGCCTCGACGCCGTCCGGGGTCTCGACGTGGAAGCGGACCTCCGGGCCGGTGCCGCCGGTCAGGGACAGCGCCCGGACGTCGACCTCGGTGCTGTCACCGGGGGCCACCGTCGCGGTCGTCGGGCCGACGCCGATCTGGTACGGCTGCTCGCCGGTCCGGAAGGACGGCGGCGCGGAGGACGTGCCCCAGGTGCGGTTCGGGGTGGCGGAGAGGGTGTAGTCCAGGCGGCCGCCGTCGCGGACGAAGGAGCCGGCCAGCCAAGGGCGGTCGCCGGTACGGCCGTCGACCTTCAGGGACTGGACGTAGGGCGCGTCCGCCGCCGCTCCCGGCGCGTGGATCGAGATGTCGTTGCCGCCCGGGCGGTCGATCTCCACGCGCTCGAACAGGGGTGAGGCGAGGACGAGTTCGGCGCGGGACGGGACCTGGGGGTACATGCCGAGCGCCGAGAAGACGTACCAGGACGACATGGCGCCGAGGTCGTCGTTGCCGGGGATGCCGCCGGGCTGTGTCGACCAGAGCCGGGTCATCGCCGCGCGGACGGTCTCCTGCGTCTTGTAGGGGGCGCCGGCGTAGTCGTACAGGTAGGGCACGTTGAGCGAGGGCTCGTTGTCGAGTTCGGACTTGTCGCCGCCGCTGCCGGTGAAGGCCCAGCTGCCGTCGCTGTTGTGGAAGAAGGAGTCGAGGCGGGCCAGGGCCTTCTCGGTGCCGCCCATCGCGGCGAAGAGCCCGGCCGGGTCGTGCTGGACCATCCAGGTGTACTGGGCGGCCGTGCCCTCGACGAACCCGTTGCCGGTGGCCGGGGTGAAACCGGTGACCCAGCTGCCGTCCGCCTTGCGGTTGGCGATGTAGCCGCCGCTGGGGTCGGCGGCGATGTTGAAGTTGTTCTGCCACCACTGGGCGCGGTCCGCGAAGGCGGCCGCCGTGTCCTTCTCCCCTGCCGCCGCGGCGAGTTGGGAGAGGGAGAAGTCGGCCGTGGACATCTCCAGGGTCTCGGCGGCGCCGCCCCAGGCGTTGGACACGGACGGCATGTAGTGCTTGTCCAGGTACTTGTCGAGGGAGGGGCGCTGCCCGACGGAGAGCACCGGCTTGCCCGCGGCGGACAGGTCCTGGGCCGTCGGGACCGTCGCCGCCTTCACCAGTGAGTCCAGCGCGCCCTTCAGGTCGAAGCCGGTGCCGCCGAAGGCGCGGATGCCGGCGAGGGCGGTGGGCGCGGGGTCGCCGTTCATGACGTGGGTGCCGCTCGCGCCGTGCAGCCAGCGGTCCCAGACCCCGCCGTTCTGTCGGGCGAGTTCGTACAGCGACTGGGCGATGTCCGAGCCGGTGCGCGGGTCGAGCAGGGTGAGCAGCTGGACCTGGTCGCGGTAGACGTCCCAGCCGGAGAAGGTGCCGTACTGCGCCCGGTGACCGCGGGCGACCCGGTGCACCTTGTCGTCGCTGCCCCGGTAGCGGCCGTCGGCGTCGCTGATGACGTTCGGGTGGAAGAGCGCGTGGTAGAGGGCGGTGTAGAAGGTGGTGCGGTCGGTGTCCGTGCCGCCGCCGACCCGGATGGCGTCGAGGCGGTCGCGCCAGGCGCGGTGGGCCGCGTCCCGGACGGCGTCGAAGGAGCGGCCGGGCGGGTTCTCCGCCCTGAGGTTGGCCGCGGCGGCGGCCTGACTGACGTACGAGATGCCGACCTTGACGTTCACGGGCCCGGCGCCGGGCGCGAACTGGACGTACCCACCGGCTCCCTTGCCCGCCACCGGCCGTCCACCGGCCGAGAATCCGCCGGTGCCGCCGGAGGCGGTGGTCGAGCCCGGGCTCAGCCGGTCGTCCCGCCAGGTGCCGGTGGCGGTGAAGGCGCGGTCGAAGCGGGCGGTGAAGTAGAGGGTGTAGTAGGCGCGTTGGCCCTCGGGGTCGAGGTAGCCGCAGAAGTCGCCGGAGGTGACCGAGCCGGAGACCGTGCGGGTGTCGGGGTCGATGGTGACGGTCGAATCGGCCGAGCCCACCTCGGAGTTGGCGGTGCGGACGAGGAGCGAGGCGGGCTTGTCGGCGGGGTAGGTGAACCGGGCCGAGCCGGTGCGGGTGGTCGCGGTGAGGTCGGCGGTGACGCCGGAGGCGAGGCCCACCTTGTAGTGGCCGGGTTCGGCGGTCTCGTCGGCGTGGCTGAAGTCGGAGGCGTAGACGGCGTCCTTGGTGTCGCTCGCGGGCGACGAGGTCACCTCGCCCGCGTACGGGAAGAACGGGATGTCGCCGCTGCCGCCCGCGCAGCCGGTGCCGGACATGTGGGTCAGGCTGAAGCCGCGGATACGGGTGGCGTCGTACTGGTAACCGCCGGGCGCGGCCGTTCTGGTCGCGTCGCCTCTGGTGTTCTCCGGGCTCCAGGAGAGCATGCCGAAGGGCATGACGGCGCCCGGGAAGGTGTTGCCGCCGTTCCTGCTGCCGATCAGCGGATCGACGTACGCCGTGGGGTCCTTGACCAGTTCGGGGGGTGCGCTGGTGGTCGTCGCCGCGAGGGCGGGGGTGGCACCGCCGGCCGCGAGTACCGCGGCCAGCAGCAGGGACATGGGTCGGAAACGCATGACGCGGCCCTTCCTCCTCCGGACGGGTCGCGCACCACAGGTCGCACAAGCCGCAGGGACAGTAACGTGCGCCACCGGTAACACGGAAGACCGCGTGTGCCCGTGTGAGCCGGGGCAGGCACCGACGCGTTTCACCCGGTCGGGCTACCCCAAGTGGGTTGACATCGTTGTCGGTTGAGGCGGTAGAGTCATGTACAGACCATGAGACAACGTTGTCGCACGTCACAGCGTCGACACAAGCCGAACCACTTCCCCCCGGACAGGCCACCCATCCCCCCCTCGCCTGCCCGGCTCGCGGACCCGGTGTGCACCGACACCGGGTCCGCCCAGAGCGGTCACCCAGGTCAACCGACCTGACAGGGCAGGTCGGTCGCACTGTCCCCGCCGTCGCCCTGGACGACGTAGCCGAAGGTGGTGCTCTGCCCGGGACTGAGCGAGCCGTTCCAGTCGGCGTTGTGGACCATCACGCCCTGTCCGCTGTAGGTGGCGTTGCCGTTCCAGAGGCTGGCCACCGACTGGCCGGCCGGGAGCGTCCAGTCGACCATCCAGCCGAGCATCGCGACATCACCGCTGTTGGTGACGGTGACCTGGGACTGGTAGCCGCCGGGCCAGCTGTTGGTGGTGGTCCGGGTGGCGGTGCAGGTGCCGGGCGGGGGTTCGGTGGGGTTGCCCGGGTCGTGGATGCCGGTGACCTCCCCGTTGCCGCCGTCGAAGACCACGTCGGAGCAGGAGTAGAAGGTCTCCGTGCTGTCCGAGCGCTGCCACACCATGTAGATGATGTTGCGGCCGGTCTTGTTCGCCGGAAGCCGCCCGGTCCAGGAGTAGTTGGCCTCGACCGTGCCCGGGGTGCCGTTGAGCGGCGGGTGGTCGACGGTCAGGAACGGGGTGTCCTCCATGTCGTCCCAGGTGAGCGGCCGGGTCGGGTCGTAGCCGTCCTTGGTGACGTAGACGTAGAACCAACCTGGGTGTGCCGCCCAGGCGTTGTAGGAGAAGTCGACGGTCGCACCCGAGGTGAGGTGGGTGACCGGCCAGTCGTCGCGGGGCAGGTCGAAGCCGGTGAAGTTGGGGTTGCCGCCGCTGCACAGCGAGCCGTCCGGCACGAAGCCGCGGGTGCGCCCCGCGCCGTCCGAGCGCAGCACGGAGAACCAGTTGTAGAACGGCGTGGTCCCGCTGACCTGCTGGGCCGCCTTGCAGGCCGGGTTGACGGGCTTGATCTCACCGGTGTCGGTGAGCCCGTCCTGCCAGCACAGGAAGGTACGGCTGCCGGGCTTCATCGGGGTGCCGTGCGCCTGGGCCGGAGCACCGGCGGCCAGGATCAGGGCGAGGGCGGGGACCGTGGTGAGGAGGGCGAGGAGGGCGAGGAAGAGGGCTCGGCCTCGGGTGGGGAGGGGTAATCGGGGTTCTCTTGTCATAGCCATGACAGGCAACTCCCTCTGCGTGGGGTGAACGGTCGTGCGCGGGTCGGGGAGATGGACGCGGGGCGGGAGCGGACCCGGCACGCCGGGCGGGTTCCGGTCCGCCGAGGCTGATGGGAGCGCTCCCACCCCACTCTCCTGTGAAGCTAGCGCGGACGGGGGCGGGTGTAAACGGCGCGGCATGGCTTCACCGCTTCGGGTGGCGATACCTTCGTACAGAGGATCACGACGCGTCACCGCGTCCACACTCTCGCCCATGGGAGCAGTGATGACGACACGCCAGCAGGGACCGGCCAACGAGGACAACTGGATGTTCCCGCCTGCTGACGGCTGGACATTCGATCAGGTCAAAGACCTGGAACTGCCCTTCGACTGGGAACTCGTGGACGGAGTGATCGTGGCCCGTGGGCAGACCAACGTCTGGCACAACGCCGTACGGGACGGTATCGCCGATGCCCTCAGGACGGCCCTCGTGCAGCCCTACCGGGTCCTGAACGAACAATGCGTCATGCTGGACGACCGGAACGTCGTCAAACCCGACGTGATCGTCTTCGATCCCCGAAAGCTGAACTTCTTCGAGGCGGAGTGCATTCCAACGGCCCACCTCGCCCTCGTGGTCGAGGTCGTGTCCCCCGGCTCCCGCCGCGACGACCGCGTGAGCAAGCCCGCACAGTTCGCCGCCGCCAAGGTCCCGTGCTACTGGCGAGTCGAACTCGACAGGGACCAGAAACTGGCGGTGCACGAGTACTGGCTCAACGCGGACACCCTGACGTACATCCCGGCCCCCATGCACCCGGTGCACCACGGCAAGCTCCTCACCGAACTGCCGTTCCCGGTTGAGATCGACCTCGCCGCCCTCGTCGGATTCTGACCACGCTCCTTCCGGCACGGCGCTTCCTAGACCGATGCCGGGCGGGCCCGTACCGCCGTGTCCGTGGGCGGGAGTTCGGCGATGGGCAGCTCGATGGTGAACTCCGTACGGCCCGGCGCGCTCTGTACGTCGATGCGGCCGCCGTGGGCCGTCGTGATCGCGTCGACGATCGCGAGACCGAGGCCCGAACCGCCCTCCAGGACACCGGCACGGGTGCGGGAGGTGTCCGCCCGGGTGAAGCGTTCGAAGATGGTGGGGAGAAGGCCGGGCGGGATACCCGGTCCGTCGTCGCGGACGCGGATCACACAGGTGGTGGCGGTGGCCTCGACCGTGGCGGTCACCGTCGTGCCCTCGGGGGTGTGGATCCGCGCGTTGGCCAGCAGGTTGGCCACCACCTGGTGCAGACGGGCCTCGTCGCCCAGTACCAGCGCCGGTTCGCCCGGGCCGAGTTCGAGTTGCCAGTGGTGTCCGACGCCGGCGGCCCGAGCGTCCCACACCGCCTCCGCGACCAACGCGGTCATGTCCACCTCGGCGGACTGGAGCGGGCGGCCCTCGTCGAGGCGGGCCAGGAGCAGGAGGTCCTCGACGAGGCTGCGCATGCGGGCGGACTCGGCGTTGACCCGGCGCCAGGCGAGACCCGGTTCGATCCGGTCCGTGCCGCGGTTCATCAGCTCGGCGTATCCGGCGATCGAGGCCAGCGGGGTGCGCAGTTCGTGGCTGGCGTCGGCCAGGAAGCGGCGCATGCGCTCCTCGCTCCGGCGCACCTGCTCCTCGCTGCGCTGGCGCTCCGCCAGTGACGCCTCGACGTGGTCGATCATCCGGTTGAGGGCGGCGCCCACCTGGCCGGCCTCGCTGCCGGGGTCGGTGTCCTTTTCGGGCACTCTGGTCAGGCCGGTCACCTGGCCCCGTCCGAGGGGCGCGTGCGAGACCTCCACGGCGGTGGCGGCGACCCGGCCGAGGGGGCGCAGCTGCCGTCGTATCACCACGGCGCAGACACAGCCCGCGACCGTGAGTCCGACCGCCGCGACCACGGTCTCGACCGCCACCAGGCCGCCGATGGTGTCCAGCACGTCGTCCATGGGGAGGCCGGCCAGGACCCGGATGCCGCTCGCGTTCAGGGCGGTGACCCGGTAGGTGCCGAGGCCGGGGACCTGGCGGGTGTGGGTGGAGCCGTCCTGGGCCATGCCCTGGAGAGCGGCGGTCTGGGCGGTGGTGAGCGAGGTCGGGGGCGCGTCCTGGGTGACGACGGCCGCGCTCAGGATGTTGCCCTGGGCGTCGAGGCGGGCGGCGAGCATGCCGGCCGGCTGGCCGCTCTCGTGGATGAAGGTCAGATCGCGGGTGAGTTCGGGGTGCAGGGCGGCGCCGCCCACTCCGCGCTCGGCCGCGTCGCTCACCCGGTTGTCCAGGCTGCCCATCAGATAGGCGCGTTGGGCGAGGACGGTGGTCAGGGCCATCGCCGCGCAGACGCAGACCAGGACGGCGGTGATGAAGACGAGCAGTCGCGTACGCAGCGACCGGCTCCGCAACCGGGCGGTCATCTGCCGTCCTCCACGGGTCGTACGACGTATCCCATGCCGCGCACGGTGTGGATCATCGGGGCGCGGCCCCGGTCGAGCTTGCGGCGCAGGCTGGAGATGTAGACCTCGACGAGGTTGCCGCCGCCGTCGAAGGAGGTGCTCCAGACGTGTTCGAGGATCTGGGCCTTGCTGAGCACCTGGCGGGGATGGTCCAGCAACAGGCTGAGCAGGTCGAACTCCTTGGCGGTCAGCCTGATCGAGGTCCCGGCCCGCTGCACCTCGCGGGACTCCCCGGTCAGCACCAGGTCGCCCAGGACGCGTACGGAGTCCTCGACGGAAGTCCGTTCGGTGCCGGCCCGGCGCAGCAGTCCGCGCACCCGGAGCACGACCTCGGCCACGGAGAAGGGCTTGGTGACGTAGTCGTCGGCCCCCGCCTCCAGACCGTCGATACGGTGTTCGACGGCATCGCGGGCGGTGAGCATCAGGACGGGCAGCTTCGGCATCTCGTAACGGAGTCTGCGCAGCACCTGGAGGCCGTCGAGGTCGGGCAGCATCCCGTCGAGGACCACCGCGTGCGGGGCGCAGCCGCGGGCCAGCCGCAGGGCCGTCTGTCCGTCGAGCGCGGGGTAGGGGCGCCAGCCCGCGTCGGCGACGGCGGCCGAGAGCAGCTCGGTGAGAGCGGGCTCGTCGTCGACGATCAGGACGCGGACTCGGCCGGTTCGGGACGCGGAGGTGCCAGACATGTCTCGATACTGTCCCGGTCCGCTGAGGGAATCCTGTGTTCCGACTGGGCCACAGCCATGTGACCGGGCCGCGTTCCTGGACGGCGTTCCGCACCGGAACGTCCAGAACCGATCGCCGCTCCGGCCCGGGGCGCACCGTTCCCCACCAACCGCCGTGGCCGAAGCGGGCATTGGCACGCCTCGGCCACAGCGATCCCTTGAGCCGCTTTCCGTGCAGCGCTCACTCTGATCACTGGCTTCCGCCCACCGGGCCGGAAGCGTTTCAGCGTTCAGGGGAGGAAGTCCACACATGCGAAGACTCCACGCCCTCTGGGCCGCGGCAGGGGCGGCCGGACTGCTGGCGGGGGCTGTCGCTCCCGCCGCGGCCGGTCCCGTGTCCCCGGTCGACGGACCGGTCGCCACCGCCGCCCGGAGCGTCACCGCGTCCCGCGCCACGAGCGCGCAGACCATCACCCTCGTCACCGGCGACACCGTGACCCTCACCGCCGCCGCGGACGGCAAGTACGGCGTCGACGTCCGGCACGGCAAGGGCCGTGACGCCGTCACCTTCCTGTCCAGTGAGCAGAACGGCGAGGTCAGTGTCGTACCGTCGGACGCCATCCCGCTGCTCCGGGCGGGCCGTCTCGACCCGGCCCTGTTCAATGTCACCCAACTGGTGAAGCAGGGGTACGCGGACGAGCGGACCGGCACCACTCCGGTGATCGCGACGTACAGGAAGGGCAGCGAGATCCCCGAGGGCGCACGCCGTACGCTCGCGCTGCCCGGGATCGACGGCGCCGCGCTGGCGGCGAAGAAGTCGACCGCCTTCTGGGCGGACGTCGCCCCCGCCGCCGGCACCGAGCCCACCGCGAAGGCCGCGGGGCAGCTCGGCGACGGCATCGACAAGATCTGGCTCGACGCCAGGGTGAAGGTGTCGCTCGACCAGAGCGTGCCGCAGATCGGCGCACCCGAGGTCTGGAAGGCGGGCTACGACGGCACGGGCGTCAAGGTCGCGGTCCTGGACACCGGTGTGGACACCGGCCACCCGGATCTCGCCGGGAGGATCGCCGACTCGGAGAGCTTCGTACCGGACGAGACGGTGCAGGACGGCTTCGGCCACGGCACCCATGTGGCCGACACGATCGTCGGTTCGGGCGCCGCCTCGGACGGCAGGTACAAGGGCGTGGCGCCGGGCGCGCAGCTGCTGGTCGGCAAGGTGCTGGACAACACGGGCAGCGGCCAGGAGTCCTGGATCATCTCCGGCATGGAGTGGGCGGCGAACTCCGGCGCGAAGATCGTCTCCATGTCCCTGGGCGGTACGGCCTCGGGCGCCTCGGACGTGATGAGCGAGACCGTCGACGAGCTGTCCGCCGCCACGGGCGCCCTCTTCGTGATCGCGGCGGGCAACGCGGGCCCGTCCGACCAGACCGTCGGCACCCCCGGCATCGCGGACTCGGCCCTGACGGTCGGCGCCGTCGACAAGTCCGACAACCTGGCCTCGTTCTCCAGCCGCGGCCCGCGCACCGGCGACTTCGCGGTCAAACCGGAGATCACCGCGCCGGGCGTGAACATCACGGCGGCCCGCGCGGCCGGGACCAGCATGGGCACCCCGGTGGACGACTACTACACGACGGCCAGCGGTACGTCGATGGCGACCCCGCACGTCGCGGGCGCGGCGGCGCTGGTCGCCGAGGCGCATCCCGACTGGACGGGCCAGCAGATCAAGGCCGACCTGGCGAGCACCGCGAAGACCATGACGGACGCCACGGCCTTCGAGCAGGGCGACGGCCGGGTCGACGCCGTACGGGCGGTGCGGCAGGGCGTCTTCGCGACCCCGACGCTGAGCTTCGGCAGGTTCGAGGACGGGGACAACGATGTCGTCTCCAAGGACATCACGTACACCAACACCACCGACAAGGCGGTGGAGTTGAAGGTCGCGTCGAGCCTCGCGGACCTCGCGCTGGGGGCCGGTGCGGTGACGGTGCCCGCGAACGGCACCGCCACGGTCCCGGTCGGCGTCGACCCGGCGGGTGAGGCCCAGGGCCGCTACACCGGTCATGTCACCGCGACCGCCGACGGCGTCCAGGTCACCACGGGCGTCGGTTTCGAGAAGGCGCCGAAGACGTACGACCTGAAGGTGTCCCTCGTGAACCGGCAGGGCAACCCGTCCACCGGCGCCTCGATCTACACGTTGCAGGAGATCAACGGCGCCTACCCCAACGAGTACGGCTTCATCGGCTCGGGCTGGACCTGGCAGGTTCCGGCCGGCACCTACTCCATCGCGGCCTGGATCCCGGACCGCGACGCGGGCGGGACGGCCGTCGGTACCTCCGTCGTCGGCAACCCGGAGATCAAGGTCGACGGGAACACCGAGGTCGTCCTCGACGCCCGCAAGGCGGTGGAGATCAAGCCGAAGACCAAGGAGGACTCCGAGTTCCAGGGCTTCAGCACCTCCTGGCACCGCGAAGGGCCGGGCGGCGCCTGGGGGGTGACGTACAGCCAGGGCTGGTGGACGGACCACATCTACGTGGCGCCGACCCCGAAGGTCACCGAGGGGACCCTGGAGTTCTCCGCCAAGTTCCGGCTGTACGCGAAGGAGCTGACGGCGAGCGTCACCAGCCCGCGGAAGACGGCGCTGTCGTCGCTCTACTACTCGCAGACCTACAACGGCTTCCCGCTGAAGATCAGCGGTGAGCACACGGTGCAGGCGGTGGACGCGGGTGGCGGTACCGCGGCCGACTTCGCGGGGCTGGACGTCAAGGGCAAGGTCGCGGTGGTCGGGGTCGGCGCCACCGAGCGGGCGCAGAGCGCCCTGGACAACGCGACCAAGGCCGGCGCGGGTTACCTCATCGTGTACCGCAAGACGCCCGGCTTCTGGATCGAGGCCGTGGACAAGGCCACCACCGTCCCGACGATGATCGCCACCGGCGAGGAGGGCGCCGAGCTCACCGGTCTCCTGCGGACCGGCAAGAAGGTCACGCTGAAGCTGGGCGGCACGCCGGTCAGTCCGTACGTCTACAACCTGCTCGCCGCGCAGAGCGGTTCCATCACGGCGGACCAGACGTACCGTCTGGACGGCTCCGACACGGCGAAGCGGACGGCCCGCTACTACGGGGCCACGGCCGGCGAGACGGGCATGGACACCCTGTTCACGTTCCGCCCCTGGCAGCAGTTCAGCCTGGAGACCCCCAACCGCCTGCAACTCGGCACCGAACGCACCGAGTACTACTACGCCGACCCCGACACCCGTACCGTGCACTCCGTCTACCCCGACTCGAAGGCGCTCAAGGGCGAGTGGAGCCCCCTGAAGACCTACGACAGGGCGACCACGGAGCCCGCCGAGGACTGGCTGCGCCAGGTCGTCCGTCCGGCGTCCAGCGCGGCATACGGCCTCTCCCAGCGCACCGGCGACAAACTCACCTTGCGGATACCGGAGTTGACCGACTCCACACCGGGCCACTACGGATCCGTGGACGGCACCCAGAACACCGCGACCGGCACGCTGTACGCGAACGGGCAGGTGGTCGGCGACTCGGCCCTCGGCGGGTACGGCACCTTCGACGTACCGGCGGACCAGGCCTCGTACCGCTTCGTCCTGGACGCACGGCGCACGGCCGACTGGGCCGTGTACTCCACGAGCACGCACACCGAGTGGTCCTTCGCCTCGGCGCACACCGCCACCACGACCGCGCTGCCGCTGCTCAGCCTCGGTATCACCCCGAAGAGGCTCGACCTCCTCAACCGCGTCGACGGCGGACAGGAGTCGGTGGTCGGCCTCTCGATCACCGACCAGTCGGGGAACGTCAAGGCACGCGAGCTGAAGGCCTGGGTCTCGTACGACGACGGCACGTCCTGGAAGGAGGTGAAGGTCAGGCACGGCGAGGCACGGTTCAAGCCCGCGAAGGGCGCGGAGTCGGTGTCGCTGCGGGTGCGGGCCACCGACCGGGACGGCAACCGGATCGACCAGACCGTGCTGCGGGCGTTCGGCCTGAAGTGAGCGGCGCGGCTTGAAGTGAGTCATGGCCCGCCTCTGTACGACGAGCCTTAACAAGGATCGCCTACCGTACCGGGCCATGGTGAACACGGCACACGAACAGGCAAGACAGACCCCCGCCACGAGCCCCTGGGCCGTGGTGGGGGTCTCCGCCTTCGACGAGCGGGTGTACCGGACGATCCTTCAGCAGCCGGACATCGGCGCGGGCGGCTGGGCGCTGCTGGCCGGGGCGTCCCCGGCCCAGGTCCGCGAGTCCTGCAACCGGCTGCTCGGGCTCGGGCTGCTCCAGGCGCCCGACTCGATGGGCGGGTTGCGGGCGGTCGACCCGCGGGTGGCGATCCGCGCGCTGATCCGGCGGCGCGAGACGGAGTCCGAACTGCTCGCCTCCACCGCCGAGGAGATGGCGACCGCGTACGAGGCGGGACTGCTGCGCGAGGAGCCGTCCCGGCTGGTCGAGGTCGCGTCCGGCGAGGGCGCCATCGCGGCCCGCCTGGAGGAGCTGTACGCGCGCGCCGAGTACGAGGTGTGCCTCTTCGACACGCCGCCGTATCTCGCCCCGCCGGCCCCGCAGGTGGACCTCCAGGCCGATCTGCTCAGGCGCGGGATCGTCTCTCGCGGTGTCTACGCGGCGACCGCCCTGGAGGATCCGAAGGTCCTCGCGCGGGCCTGGACGATGGCGGAACTCGGCGAGCAGGCACGGGTGTTGCCTTCCGTGCCCCTCAAACTGCTGGTGGTCGACGGATGCCGGGCGATGCTCCCGCTGACCGCCTCCGAGGCGGGCGGGTACTGCGCCGTCGTGGTGTGGCACTCGGCGGTGACCGAGGCCCTCCAGAAGCTCTTCGAGCTGGCCTGGCAGCAGGCGACGCCGCTCGGCCGACCGGTCGGCGACGGTGAACTCACCGCGGGCGAGAGAACGTTGATCAGGCTGCTGTCGGCCGGGATGAAGGACGAGGCGGTGGCCCGCCATCTGGGCGTGAGCCTCAGGACACTGCGGCGGCGGGTGAGCGAGCTGCAGGAGCGGCTGGGGGCGGCGAGCAGGTTCCAGCTGGGGGTGCGGGCCGCCCAGCGGGGCTGGGTGTAGCCGTAGCGGTCCGGGTACGGCGAAGGGCCGCCCCCCGGCGTACCGGGAAGGCGGCCCTCGGCTGCCGTTCCGTACCGCTTACTTGCGGATCAGGCTGCGCAGCACGTACTGCATGATGCCGCCGTTGCGGTAGTAGTCGGCCTCACCGGGGGTGTCGATCCGGACGACCGCGTCGAACTCGACGCCCGTGTCGGTGGTGACCTTGACCGTGCGCGGGGTGGTGCCGTTGTTGAGCTCCTCGACACCGGTGAAGGAGAAGGTCTCCTCGCCGGTCAGACCGAGGGACTCGGCGGTGGCGCCCTCCGGGAACTGGAGCGGGAGGACGCCCATGCCGATGAGGTTCGAGCGGTGGATGCGCTCGTACGACTCGGCGATGACGGCCTTCACGCCGAGCAGCGCGGTGCCCTTGGCGGCCCAGTCGCGGGACGAGCCGGAGCCGTACTCCTTGCCGGCCAGGACGACCAGCGGGATGCCCTGCTCGATGTAGTTGCGGGAGGCGTCGTAGATGAACGCCACCGGCGCGTCGGCCTGGGTGAAGTCGCGGGTGTAGCCGCCCTCGGTGCCCGGCGCGATCTGGTTGCGCAGGCGGATGTTGGCGAACGTGCCGCGGATCATGACCTCGTGGTTGCCTCGGCGGGAGCCGTAGCTGTTGAAGTCACGACGCTCCACACCGTGCTCGGTGAGGTACTTGCCGGCCGGGGTGTCGGCCTTGATGGCGCCGGCGGGCGAGATGTGGTCGGTGGTGACCGAGTCGCCGAGCTTGGCGAGGACGCGGGCGCCGGCGATGTCGGTGACCGGGGACGGCTCGTGCTGCATGCCCTCGAAGTAGGGGGGCTTGCGGACGTAGGTCGACTCGGCGTCCCACTCGAAGGTGTTGCCGGTCGGGACCGGGAGGGACTGCCACTGGGCGTCACCGGCGAAGACGTCGGCGTAGGACTTGTTGAACATGTCCTCGCCGATCGCGTTGGCGACGACGTCGTTGACCTCGGCCTCGGTCGGCCAGATGTCCGACAGGTAGACCGGCTTGCCGTCCTGGTCGGTGCCGAGGGCATCCTTGGTGATGTCCACCTTCATGGAGCCCGCGAGCGCGTAGGCGACCACCAGCGGCGGGGAGGCCAGGTAGTTCATCTTGACGTCGGGGTTGATCCGGCCCTCGAAGTTGCGGTTGCCGGAGAGGACCGAGGTCACGGCCAGGTCGTGGTCGTTGACGGCCTTGGAGACCTCCTCCGGCAGCGGGCCGGAGTTGCCGATGCAGGTGGTGCAGCCGTAGCCGACGAGGTTGAAGCCGACCTTGTCGAGGTAGGGGGTCAGGCCCGCCTTCTCGAAGTAGTCGGTGACGACCTTGGAACCCGGGGCGAGGGTGGTCTTGACCCAGGGCTTGCGGGTCAGGCCCTTCTCCACGGCCTTCTTCGCGACGAGCGCGGCGGCGACCATGACGTACGGGTTCGAGGTGTTGGTGCAGGAGGTGATGGCCGCGACGGTGACCGCGCCGTGGTCGATCTCGTACGTGGTGCCGTCGGGGGCCGTCACGGTGACCGGGTTGGTCGGGACGCCGTTGGTGGTGGCCGGGGCGTCGGAGGCCGGGAAGGACTCCTTGCCCGCCTCGTCGGCGGTGTCCACGTAGTTGCGGACGTCGGTCTTGAACTGCTCGGCGGCGTTGGCGAGGACGATACGGTCCTGCGGGCGCTTCGGGCCGGCGATGGAGGGGACGACCGTGGAGAGGTCCAGCTCCAGCTTCTCGGAGAAGTCGGGCTCGGCCTTCGGGTCCAGCCAGAGGCCCTGCTCCTTGGCGTACGCCTCGACGAGCGCGACCTGCTGGTCGGAGCGGCCGGTGAGGCGCAGGTAGTTCAGGGTCTCGTCGTCGATCGGGAAGATCGCGGCGGTGGAGCCGAACTCGGGCGACATGTTGCCGATGGTGGCGCGGTTGGCGAGGGAGGTGGCGGCCACGCCCTCGCCGTAGAACTCGACGAACTTGCCGACGACGCCGTGCTTGCGCAGCATCTCGGTGATCGTGAGGACGAGGTCCGTGGCGGTGGTGCCGGGCTTCAGCTCACCGGTCAGCTTGAAGCCGACGACGCGCGGGATGAGCATGGAGACCGGCTGGCCGAGCATCGCGGCCTCGGCCTCGATGCCGCCGACGCCCCAGCCGAGGACGCCGAGGCCGTTGACCATGGTGGTGTGCGAGTCGGTGCCGACCAGGGTGTCGGGGTAGGCCTGCCCGCCCCGGACCATCACCGTGCGGGCCAGGTGCTCGATGTTCACCTGGTGGACGATGCCGGTGCCCGGGGGGACGACCTTGAACTCGTCGAACGCGGTCTGGCCCCAGCGCAGGAACTGGTAGCGCTCCTTGTTGCGGCCGTACTCCAGCTCGACGTTCTGCTTGAAGGCGTCGTTGGTGCCGAACTTGTCGGCGATGACGGAGTGGTCGATGACCAGCTCGGCCGGGGCCAGCGGGTTGATCTTCGCCGGGTCGCCGCCCAGCTCCTTGACGGCCTCACGCATGGTGGCGAGGTCCACGACACACGGGACACCGGTGAAGTCCTGCATGATCACGCGGGCCGGCGTGAACTGGATCTCCTGGCTGGGCTGGGCCTGCGAGTCCCAGCCGCCGAGGGCGCGGATGTGGTCGGCGGTGATGTTCGCGCCGTCCTCCGTGCGGAGCAGGTTCTCCAGCAGCACCTTCAGGCTGTACGGAAGGCGAGCCGAGCCTTCCACCTTGTCCAGCCGGAAGATCTCGTACGACTCGTCGCCCACCTGCAGCGTGCTGCGGGCGTCGAAGCTGTTCGCCGACACGACAGTCTCCTTCATTGATGTGCGCGTACCACCACGATCCTGCCGCCACGCCGACTTGGCCGATCCACTAAGGTAAGGCTAAGTTAGGTAACCCTCACTGGGGTGGCGGTCACGGTGCGCCTGGCAGATATCTCGATGTCGAGATAACTCTAGTACACGGGGGCCGGATGGTCATGCCCGGACCGCCGTCCGACGGAGTTTCGGGACCCACACTCGCCCGAAACTTCCGCATACGGCGACACACCGGACATTCCGATCCTCGACCAGCCCTGCCACGGGGCCCCGCTGACAGCCCGTCACCCGAACGGCCCCCCTGCCGGGCACCATCTCATATCTGAGATAACCTCGGCCTCATGTCAGACGACTACCTCGTACGCATCGGCAAGCTCATCCGTGACGCCCGGCAACACCGCGGCTGGACACAGGCGCAGCTGGCGGAGGCGCTCGGCACCAGTCAGAGCGCTGTCAACCGCATCGAGCGCGGCAATCAAAACATCAGCCTTGAGATGATCGCCCGAATCGGTGAAGCCCTGGACAGCGAGATCGTCTCACTGGGCTACGCGGGCCCGATGCATCTGCGGGTGGTCGGCGGTCGCCGGCTGTCCGGCGCGATCGACGTGAAGACCAGCAAGAACGCGTGCGTGGCCCTGCTGTGCGCCTCACTGCTCAACAAGGGGCGCACGGTGCTGCGCCGGGTGGCCCGGATCGAGGAGGTGTACCGCCTGCTGGAGGTGCTCAACTCCATCGGCGTGCGCACCCGCTGGATCAACGACGGCGTCGACCTGGAACTGGTGCCGCCGGCCGACCTCGACATGGCGTCGATCGACGCCGAGGCCGCCGTACGCACCCGCTCGATCATCATGTTCTTCGGTCCGCTGCTGCACCGCATGGACCACTTCAAGCTGCCGTACGCCGGCGGCTGCGACCTCGGCACCCGGACCATCGAGCCGCACATGATCGCGCTGCGCCGGTTCGGCCTGGACATCGCGGCGACCGAGGGGCAGTACCACGCGCAGGTCGACCGCGCGATCCGCCCGGACCGCCCGATCGTGCTGACCGAGCGCGGCGACACGGTGACCGAGAACGCGCTGCTGGCCGCCGCCCGCCACGACGGCGTCACCGTCATCCGCAACGCGTCCTCCAACTACATGGTCCAGGACCTCTGCTTCTTCCTGGAGGCGCTGGGCGTCAAGGTCGAGGGCATCGGCACGACCACGCTGACCGTGCACGGCGTCCCGAACATCGACGTGGACGTGGACTACTCCCCCTCCGAGGACCCGGTCGAGGCGATGAGCCTGCTGGCCGCGGCGGTGGTGACGGAGTCGGAGCTGACGGTGCGCCGCGTCCCCATCGAGTTCCTGGAGATCGAGCTGGCGGTCCTGGAGGAGATGGGGCTCGACCACGACCGCAGCCCCGAGTACTTCGCGGACAACGGCCGTACCCGCCTGATCGACCTCACGGTCCGCCCCTCCAAGCTGGAGGCGCCGATCGACAAGATCCACCCGATGCCGTTCCCGGGCCTGAACATCGACAACGTCCCGTTCTTCGCGGCCATCGCGGCGGTCGCGCAGGGCAAGACCCTGATCCACGACTGGGTCTACGACAACCGCGCGATCTATCTGACCGACCTGAACCGCCTCGGCGGCCGTCTGCAACTCCTCGACCCGCACCGGGTCCTGGTCGAGGGCCCGACCCGCTGGCGCGCCGCCGAGATGATGTGCCCGCCGGCACTGCGCCCGGCCGTCGTCGTCCTCCTCGCCATGATGGCCGCCGAGGGCACCTCCGTACTGCGCAACGTGTACGTCATCAACCGCGGTTACGAGGACCTCGCGGAGCGCCTGAACACCATCGGGGCACAGATCGAGATCTTCCGCGACATCTGACGCGCGCGCGTGCCGCCGCGCCCCTCCTGAGGGGTGCGGCGGCACGCGTCGGGGTCACCAGGTGTGGGCTACGTCCACCACGAGGTGGTTGGCGGTCTGGAAGACGCGGAACGGGAGGCGGGCGCGGACGCCGAGTCCGGCCTGGGTGTAGCCCTCGGAGCCGCCGGTGATCTTGAATTCGCGGAAGGTCCGGTACCCGGTGACGTCGACGGACGGAAGCGGCGGGTAGGGCGTTCCGGTCGCCGGGTCGTAGCGCGGGGCGAACAGCGAGATCTCCAGGATGGCTCCGCCCTTGATCGGGATCACGGCGTCGCTCGGGTCCTGGTGCAGTACGTCGACGTAGCGGACGGTGTAGCCGATCGGGTCGGCCGACGTGCCCTGGGCGTCGAAGACCAGGCGGTCGTAGCACTCGTGCTGTCCGGTCCGTACGTCGGTCAGCCGCCTGGAGGCGGTGGAGTCGCCGGTCTTGGCCAGGCTTCCCCATGTCACGGCGCAGTCCACCGCCGTCGGCGCGGCCACCGCCGGAACCGTGCCGGCCAGCAGGCCGCCACCCGCCAGCATCATCGCGACCAGTGCCGTACCTGTTCGTCCCATCCGTCGCATGGCTACCCCCCGGTAGTTCGCGTAGGTGTGTGTTTGTTCAGACCCGCGGCTTTCCAGAAGGTTGTGCGGCAGAGAGCAGTTCTTCGCGGTACGACGCCATGGTTCTCCATGCCGTACAGAACCGAGAGTTTTCACCCTAATCTTGCAAGCCGGAGAAGGGGACCGACGGAGGGAACCGCATGAAGGTCGGCATCACCGAGGTCGCGGACCGGGCGCAGGTCAGCGAGGCCACGGTCAGCCGGGTCGTCAACCGGCGCCAGGGGGTGTCGCGCAAGACCCGTGAGGCGGTCGAGCGGGCCATGGCCGACCTGGGGTACGAGCGGCAGACGCGGGGCCAACTCGTCGCGATCATCACCGAGTTGGTCTCCAACCCGTTCTTCGCCGACATGTGCGAGCGGATCGAGTCCACGCTCGCCCCGCACGGTCTCAAGACGATCCTGTGCCCCTGCTTCCCCGGCGGAGTGCAGGAGCCGGACTACCTGACCTCCCTCGCCGACCGGGGTGTCGCCGCCGTCGTCTTCCTCTCCGCCAGCAACACGATCGAGGACGCGGACCCCGAGGCGTACGAACTGCTGCGCACCCGCAGGATTCCGTTCGTCGGGATCAACGGCCAGTTCGAGGGCGGATACGACGCCCCGGTCTTCTCCACCGACGACCTGCTGGCCGCCGAACTCGCCGTCGACCACCTGTACCGGCTCGGGCACCGCCGTATCGGCATGGCCTCGGGCCCGGTCGGCAACCGTCCGGCCGACCGCCGGGTCGACGGCTTCGTCGCCTCGCTCGCCCGGCGCGGCATCGCGGATCCGGAGCAGTGGGTGGTCCGGCAGTCGTACACCGTCGAGGGCGGCCAGTCCGCCGCGCTCTCGCTGCTCGGCCGCGGGGCCACTGCCGTCGTCGCCGCCAGCGACTACATGGCCCTGGGCGCGATCCGCGGCGCCCGGAGGCAGGGGTACGACGTCCCGGGGGACGTCTCGGTCGTCGGCTACGACGGCTCCCTGATCATGGACTTCGTCGATCCGCCGCTCACCACGGTCCGCCAGCCGGCCGACCGGCTCGCCCCCGAGGTGGCCCGCAGCGTCCTCGCGCTGCTGGGCAACCGTGAGGTCCCCGTCGGCGAACTCCTCTTCGATCCCGAGCTGGTGATCCGGGCGAGCACCGCGCCGCCGAAGGCGGAGTGAGGAGCCGGACCGCTCCCCCGGCGGGCGGGCGCGGCGATGGTCAAGACTGCGTCACGTGATCTCGGCGGCTGAGAGGGCGGGAGCCGGTCCACGTACTAGGGAGGCGAGTGACCGCGACTCCCGACGAAGGGCACCTCCTTGATCTCGCGACGCATCGTCCTGAGCCTCGCCGCAGGGCTCGCCGCCACCTGCCTGCTGGGGGCGTGCGGTTCGTCCGGCGGCACCGGTACCGCCGGGGCCGCCGCCCCGGTCACGCCGGCCACGTCGGCCCCCGCGACCTCCGCCACCTCCGCTCCGGCCGCGACCGGCAGCACCGGCTCCGGGAGCGGGCAGTCGGGCACGACGGCCGGGGTGACGGCGGTGGCGGCGCAGGGTATCGGCAGCATCGTCACCGACGACCAGGGGCTCACCCTCTACCGCTACGACAAGGACGAGCCGAACCCCTCCAAGTGGACGTGTTCCGGGGCGTGCACGAAGACCTGGATCCCGGTGATCGTGCAGGACTCGGTGCGGACCACGGGAGTGGAGAAGAGCCTCCTCGGCACGGTGCACCGCAACGGCCTGACCCAGCTCACGCTCTCCGGCTGGCCGCTCTACCGGTACGTCGGCGACACGGCGGCCGGACAGGTCAACGGCCAGGGGAAGGACGGCGCGTGGTACGCCGTCACCCCGTCCGGACAGAAGTCGACCGCGACGGGCTGACGCCCGCGGCCCGAGGGCTGCGGCACGACCGCGGCGGCTCGATCGCCTCGGCACGATGACCGCGGGGGACGTCACACCGTCGGTTCCCCGCGGAAACTCCCCGGTGCGAGCAGGGACTTCCAGGACCTGTTCCGCTTGAACGGTGTCTCGAAGACCTTCGCGAACAGCCACGCCCCGAGCACGGAGACCGGCAGGGCCACGGCGAGCGTGAAGCAGAAGGTGGGCAGTCCGCGCGCGACGAAGTGCGGGGCCACCCGGCGGATCACGGCCAGGACGATCGGCAGGTGGATCAGGTAGAGGCTGTAGGAGAAGCCGCCGAGGCGGTGCACGGGGCGGGCGGTCAGGAGCCGGACGAGAACGGCGGGACGGCCGGTGGCGACGGCGGCGAGCAGCATCGTCATGGCGGGGGCGATGGCGAGGTCGATCCAGAAGTAGTGGTTCACCGTCCAGACGGAGCCCCGGAGGACGCCGAGGGCCAGCACGGGCAGTGCGGCGAGGGCGGCGAGCCATCCCCACGGCAGGCGGCGGATCCGGTCCGACGCGGTGACGATGCCCGCGCCGATCACCCCCGCGGCGAACACGGGGGCGAGGTGCGGGGCGAGCCAGTTGTCGCCCTCCACCGGGTTCGCGTGCGCCGCCAGCAGCCCGCGGGCGACCACCGGAAGCGTCACGCACACGGCCAGGACCACGGCACCCCGGCGCCGGCGGAGGAACAGGAGGAGGGGGAAGAGCAGATAGAGCTCGGCCTCCACGCCTATCGACCAGAACGCGCCGTTCGGCGTCGGGGCGGTGAACACGTCCTGGGCGACAAGGCCGTACACCAAGGCCGTCGCGCCGGTGGGCGGCCCGAAGTGCGAGGCCGGTACGACGAACCACGAGACGGCCAGGCTCAGGGCCAGTGCGGCCCAGTACGGGGGCAGGATCCGCCAGGCGCGGCGCCTCAGGAACTCGCCGACGCCGGTCAGCCGCCAGCCGTGGCGCGCCGGGGAGATCGCCAGGGAGAACCCGGACAGCACCAGGAAGAAGACGACGGCCAGGCGCCCGAACATCAGCCCGTCGAGCCAGAAGGGCGCCGAACTGTCCGGGTAGCCCGGGAAGGTGTACAGCCAGCAGTGGAAGAGGACCACATAGAGCGCCGCCAGGCCGCGGAGCCCGTCCAGGCCGGCCACCTGCCGGGGGACGCGCGCCGCGCTCTCCGCCTCCTCCCGGAGTACCGGGGGTGCCAGGTCGAGGGCGCTGCCGCCCGGGCGACTCGAATCCACGGAAATCGTCCGACCCCTCTTCCGGGCAGCACCGCGCCGTCCACGTCGACTGGTACGTGGCCTGCGGTCCGGCTGTTCAACGGCCGGTCAGGTCCGCGTGGCGGTCCCGCTGCTCCGGCGGGGCGCCGGCCAGGTCGCGTTCGAGGGCGTCGAGGGCCTGGCGGGCCGCCGCGATGCGGGCGAGGAGGAGCGGGCCGTCGGCCGGGGCGGCGGCCGGGCGGGAGGCCTCGGCCGTCTCCTGCTCCATCTCCCGGGCCTCGTCGAGGGAGGTGATGACCACGCCTATCAGGACGTTGACCAGGACGAAGGAGGCGATGAGGACGTACGAGGCGTAGTAGACGAGGCTCCAGCGGGAGATCTCCAGGCCCGCGTGGACCGCGTCGCCGATGCCGTCCAGGGTCATCAGGAGGAAGAGGGTGAGGACGGCGCGGCCGATGGAGCCGTAGTGCCCGGGGTCGTGGCGGCCGAAGAAGACCCAGCCCACCATCGCGTACACGTACAGCAGCAGCGCGCCGACCAGCAGGAAGCTCAGTGTGCCGGGCAGGCTGCGGGCCACCGCGACCAGCACGATCCGCAGTTGGGGCAGGAAGCGGGCGGTGCGCAGCACCCGGGCCAGCCGCAGCAGCCGGAGCACGGTGGCGTTCTCGCGGACGACGGGCAGGAAGGCGCAGAGGACCACGGCGAGGTCGAAGAGGTTCCAGGGATCCTTGAGGAAGTCCCGCGGGCGGTCGGCGTACGCGCCGAGGCGCAGCAGGATCTCGGCCGTGAACGCGGCCAGACAGGCGTGTTCGACGAGCCGCAGCCAGAACTGCCACCGTTCGACCAGGCCGGAGTAGGTCTCCACGCCCAGCAGTACGGCGTTGAGGAGGATCACCGCGAAGACGGTCAGGGCGAACCAGCGGGATTCCGTGACGGCGCGGCACCGCTGTGCCAGGTCCGGACGGACGGATCGTAACTCGACGGCGTTCGTCTGGTCGTACTGCTCCGGCATCGTGGTGCCCTGGCTCCTTGTCGCACGAACACCGCCTTCCGGCCGACTCGGCCGGAAGGCGGGCTGGTCCGGTGATCACTCCCCGGAGGAATTTCTACAGCACTGTAGATCAACCGGCGGCGGAGGCGGTGTCCCGGCGGGAGACGGCGAGGTAGCCGACGAAGCAGACGATGGCGACCGTCCAGGCGAGGGTGACCGGCCCCAGGCCGAGGCCGAGTCCGCTGCGGGCGGGGGTGATCGCCATCCAGTCGGCGAGGGAGGCGCCGAGCGGGCGGGTGATGACGTAGGCCGTCCAGAAGGCGGCCACCGCGTTGAGGGCGCCGGCCCGGTGGGCGATCGCGGGCACGCAGATCGCGGCGGCGAAGAGCACCGCCGAGCCGAGGTAGCCGAGGCCGGCGGTGGCGGTCAGGTCGCCGGCGGCGGTGCCGAGCGCGAAGGTGGCGAGGACGGCCGCCCAGTAGAAGGCCTCGCGGCGCCGGGTGCGGATGCTGTGGATGGACAGGGTCCGTTCGACGGCGTACCAGAGGGCGAAGACCCCGGTCAGCGCGAGGAGGAAGAAGGGCGTGGAGAGCGTGTAGGGCACGCCGAGGCCGACGTGCAGGATGTCGGCGGCCATCGTGCCGAACACGCTGACCATGACGACGGCGGTCCAGTAGACCCAGGCGATGTAGCGGCGGACGGCGAACTGCACGGCCAGCGAGGCCGCGAACGCGACACCGCCGAGGGCGACCGCGGGCACCGGGCCGAGGACGTGGGCGAGCAGGTCCGAGGCGGTCTCGCCCATCCCGGTGGTGAGCACCTTGATGATCCAGAAGTAGACGGTCACTTCCGGCACCTTGTTCGCCATGGCGCGGAGCGGAACACGGGGCGGGTCGTCGAGGAGGTGCTCTGTGGTCATGAGCGGCACGATGACACGGCGGATCCCCGGTGCCACAGAGGCCTTTGCCATTGTTTTGGGGCTTCTGGTGCATGAGTTTCACCGGCGCGCGGCCAACCTGACCGCAACCTGAACACCGCGGCGAATCCCCTGTTCAGGCCGGTCGGCGTGCTGATAGGCAGGAGAGTTTCCGGCCCGGCGGCGGGGCCGTCGGCGCACGGTGTACCGCGCGATCGTCTACAGTGCCAGCAGACGTCTACAGGACTGTAGTCATTCGTGTGACCGTGACCCTGTCGGATCTTCCCAGGAGAGGCCCTCCGACCATGACGACACCGATCACCGCCGCCTCGCAGCTGGCCGTGAACGTACTCGACGCCCATTCCCTGCTGGCGGCCTTCGGCGTGCTGGGCGTCGGGGTGGTGATGTTCGTCGAGACCGGGCTCCTGGTGGGGTTCTTCCTGCCCGGCGACTCCCTGTTGTTCACGGCCGGCCTGCTGTGCACGGGCACCGCCGAGGGGACCGTGCACCTGTCACTGGGCCCGCTGCTCCTCGCGGCCGCGGCGGGCGCGCTGGCCGGGGCGCAGTGCGGATATCTGCTCGGCCGGAAGGCGGGCGCCACCGTGCTCGCCCGCGGCCGTTCGCAGCGGCTGCGCGAGGGCGCGCAACGCGCCGAGGAACTGCTGGAGCGGTACGGCTACGCCAAGGCCATCGTCCTGGCCCGGTTCGTGCCGGTGGTCCGGACGGTGCTCAATCCGCTGGCGGGCGCGCTGGAGGTGCCGGTACGGACGTTCACGCTCTGGCAGGCCGTCGGCGGGCTCGTGTGGAGCGTGGGCCTCACCCTCGCGGGCTACGGGCTGGGTTCGACGATCCCGAACGTCGACCGCTATCTGCTGCCGCTGGTGGCGCTGATCGTGGTCGTGTCGCTGCTCCCGCTGCTCGCCGAGGTGTACCGGGGCCGCCGCACCGCCCGGACCGCCCGGCCCGAGGGCGGGGACAGGTGACCGGGGCGCCGCCCGTACGGCCGGAGGACTGACGGACCGTCATGCCGCACCGGATCCTTGTCGTCGAGGACGATCACGCCCTGCGTGACGTGCTCCGCCGCGGCCTGGCCGAGGAGGGCTTCGAACCGGTGCCCGCCGCCGACGGCGCCACCGCGCTGCGGCTGACCGACCACGGCATCGCCGCCGCCGTCCTGGACGTCGGACTGCCCGACGCGGACGGCCGGGACGTCTGCCAGGCCATGCGCGCGGGCGGTTTCGCCGCCCCGATCATCTTCCTGACGGCCCGCCACGGCCTCACCGACCGGCTGTCCGGGTTCTCCGCCGGGGCCGACGACTATCTGCCCAAGCCGTTCCACCTCGCCGAACTCGTCGCCCGGCTGCGGGCCACGCTCAAGCGGGCCGCCCCGCCGGCCATGGCCAGGGCCGGCGACCTGGTGCTCGACGCCACCCGGCACCGGGCGCGCGTCGGCGCCGTGGACGTCGACCTGTCCCCCACCGAGTTCCGGCTGCTGGCCACCCTCGCCGCCGCGGGCGGCACCCTGGTGAGCCGCCGCGACCTGGTCCGCGCCGCCTGGCCGGACGGGGCCCAGGTCAGCGACAACACCCTCGACCAGTACCTGACCCGGCTGCGCCGCAAGCTGCGCGAGGCGGGCAGCGGCCTGAGCCTGGGCACGGCGCGCGGGATCGGCCACCGGCTCTCATGAACACCCCGCTCCGCCACCTGGCCCCCCGCACCCTGCGCGGCCGGCTCTCGCTCGTGGCGGTGACCATCGCGGCGCTCCTGATCACCGTGCTGACCGTGGCGTTCACCACCGTGATGGACCGGCATCTGCGGCACCAGGCGGACGACGAGCTGCGCACCCGGGCGGCCGCCGTCGCCACGACCGTCGACACCAGCGGCCGGCGGGTACGGATCCTGGACACCGTCAACGACGGCCTCCTCGACGCGAACGCCTGGATCTACACCGGGACCCGCCTCCTGGAGAAACCACCGGCGGCCGCCGCCCCCCTGACCCGGGCCGCCGGCCGGCTCGCCGCGGGACGGCACGACGGCTGTACGACCGTGGAGGCCGCGAACCCCCGCTTCGTCCGGCTCTGCGCCCGCCCCGTGACCGGCCGCCGCAGCACCGCCACCGTCGTCACGGCCCTGGACCTCGCGCCGTACCGCAACTCGGCGGACACCCTGCTGGTGGGGTCCCTGGTCCTGGACGGCGTCATGCTCGCGGGCACCTACGCGCTGACCCGGCTGGCCGTGGGGCGGGCGCTGCGCCCCGTGCGCACCATGACCGACCAGGCCACCGAGTGGAGCGCCGTCGGCTCCGCCGAGCGTTTCGGCGCGGCCCGGCAGCCGGCCGAACTGGCCCGCCTGGGCGCCTCGTTGGACGCGCTCCTCGACCGCATCCGGACGGTGCTGCGGCACGAGCGGCAGCTGACCGGGGAACTCTCCCACGAGCTGCGCACCCCGCTCACCCGGATCATGATCGAGCTCGACTGGTGGCGGGCCCGCCCGCGCTCCGCCGCCGAGACCCGCGCCACCCACGAGGTGATGGCCGAGGCCGCCCGCTCCATGCGGACCATCTGCGACACCCTCCTCGACGACGTCCGCGAGGACGCGCTCGGCGCGGGCACGGCTCCCGGTACCGCCCAGGTCGTCCCGGTGCTGCGCCGGCTGGTCGGGAACCTCGGCCCGCAGGACCGGGTGACGGCCGTCATCGACGTCGGCGATCCGGCGCTGGCGGCGGGCGTCGCCCCCGCCCTCCTCGAACGCATCGTCAGTCCGCTGCTGGCCAACGCGGTCCGGCACGCCCGCGCCACGGTGACCGTGTCCGCGCGACGGCTGCCGGACGGGGTGCGGATCGACGTCACCGACGACGGTCCCGGCGTGCCGGAGGCGTTCCTCGGCGAGCTCTTCCAGCCCGGCCGCCGCGCCGACCGGGACGACGGGCACGACGGCGCGGGCCTCGGGCTGCCGCTCGCCCGGCGCCTGGCCCGCGCCGTCGGCGGCGAGGTGTCCCACGACCCCGGGCACACCGGCGGAGCGCGTTTCCTGGCCGACCTGCCCGCCGGCTGAGCCCGCCGCCCGGCCGGCTCTCAGCCGGCCCTGCGCTCCCGGACCTGCGCATAGGCCATGAGGCCGAGCAGCAGGGCCAGCAGGACGGCCGAGGACCCGGCCGTGCCGAGGTCGAGACCGCCCTTGGCGACCGGCTTGGTCAGGAGGTCGCCCGCGGTGGCGCCGAGCGGGCGGGTGAGGACGAACGCGATCCAGAACAGCAGGACGTTCGGCACCACGGGCACCTTCATCAGGGCCACCAGGACGGCGAGCAGCCCGGTCACCAGGAGCGCGCCGCCCGCGTAGCCGAGGCCGGAGCTGTCGGACAGGAAGTCGCCCATGGAGGTGCCGAGGGTGTTGGAGACGAGGATCGCCGACCAGAACAGGGCCTCGCCGCGGAAGGTGACGATGTCGCGGATCTGGAAGGTCATCCCGCTGAGCCGCCAGACGGCGAAGACGACCAGCAGGATCGAGATGAGGATCGCCGCGCCGGCCGGGTAGCCGAGGCCGAGGCCCTGGGGCCCCCAGCCGAGGGACGTGGCGCCGCCGGACAGGTACTGGGCACTCGCGTCGCGGTTCATGAAGTCGGACATCGTGGTGCCGGCCATGCTGGTCGACAGGATGACCGTCCAGTAGAAGAACGGGTTGTAGCGGCGGGACCTGAGCTGGACGACGAGGGTCACCACGAAGATCAGGAACAGCGCGATCGTGGTGAGGAAGTAGCCCAGCTTCAGGGTCTGGGAGAAGAGGTCGCCGGCCGTCTCGCCGAGGGTGGTCGCGGCGATCTTCATGATCCAGAACGCCAGCGTCACCTCCGGGAGTTTCTTCATCACCGACGTGGCCGTGCCCGGGACATCAGGGTCGGCGAGGACTTCGGACTGTTCCAAGGTGGGGGGTTCCTGTTCAGTTTCCGTCGTACCGCGGGGGGGGGATGACCGCGCGCGGACGGCCACCACGACCGACCTTGGCAGAACCGACCTGAACGCATCCTGAACGGCTTGCGCGGCCACCCGGCCTCTTTGTTGGAACGTCATGACAAAGTCATTGACATCCCCTGGGGGCCGCCCCATAGTACGTGTCACTAGAGCGCGCTAATAAAGCGCTCTAGGGCAGCAGCGGACGTCGGCGGCCGCACCCCTTGGCCGTCGGCACGGAGCTCCGTCCCCGCCCGTGCGCGGTACCCGGCCGGCCACCGGTGCCGCGGTCGCCACCACCGGCGGACCGCTTATCCCCTCCCCGTATATCTCCCGCTCGTTCCGCTCCCCAGAGCCGATCCAGACCGCACAGCGAGGTGCAAGGGACATGCACAGAAACCACCGAGCCGCCGCCATGGCCGCCACCGTTCTCGCGGGCGTCCTGCTCGCCACGGGCTGTTCCAGCAGCTCCGGCGGCAAGAAGTCCGAGAACGGCGGCGCGGCCGCGTCCGCCGGCAAGGCGTCCACGCCCCGCATGACGGTGGCCATGATCACCCACGCCCAGCCCGGCGACACCTTCTGGGACCTGATCCGCAAGGGCGCCGCCGCGGCGGCCGCCAAGGACAACATCAAGCTGGTCTACTCCGCCGACCCGAGCGCCGCCAACCAGGCCAACCTGGTGCAGAACGCGATCGACCAGAAGGTCGACGGCATCGCCCTGACGGCCGCCACGCCCGACGCGCTGAAGTCCGTCATCGGCAAGGCCGAGGCGGCCGGCATCCCCGTCGTCGGCTTCAACTCCGGTGTGGACGCCTGGAAGAAGCTCGGCATGCTCGAGTACTTCGGCCAGGACGAGAACATCGCGGGCCAGGCCTTCGGCGAGCGCCTCAACAAGCTCGGCGCCAAGCACGCCCTGTGTGTCGTGCAGGCCCAGGGCCAGGTCGCCCTGGAAGCCCGCTGCGCGGGTCTGGCCAAGGGATTCAAGGGCAAGACCGACAAGATCTACGTCAACGGCACCGACATGCCCTCGGTCAAGTCCACCATCACCGCCAAGCTCCAGCAGGACTCCTCGATCGACCAGGTCGTCACCCTCGGCGCCCCGATCGCCCTGACCGCCGTCCAGTCCGTCAAGGACGCCGGCAGCAAGGCCAAGATCGCCACCTTCGACCTCAACAAGGACCTGGTGTCCGCCATCCAGGACGGCTCGGTCGAGTTCGCGGTCGACCAGCAGCCGTACCTCCAGGGCTACCTCGCGGTCGACGCCCTGTGGCTGTACAAGAACAACGGCAACTACAGCGGCGGTGGCGCGGCCCCCGTCCTGACCGGCCCCGCGTTCGTCACCAAGGACAACGCCGACACGATCGCCAAGTTCGCCGCCAACGGCACCCGCTGACGATCCGTCAGTGATCAGCGGGCACTCGGGCCGTCCCCTTCGGGGGGCGGCCCGCTCGTGCCGCGTACCACCAGCTTCGGGTCCAGCACCGCCTCGCGCGGCTCCAGTTCGGGGTCCTCCAGCCGCTCCACGGCGAACCGCACCGCGTACTCGGCCATCAGCCCCGCGTCCTGCCGCACGGTGGTGAGGCCGACCGGCATGAGGTGGGAGAGATGGCTGTCGTCGAAGCCGACCACCGAGATGTCCCGGGGGACATCGACACCGGCGCGGGTCATGGCCATCAGCACGCCCATCGCGCACCGGTCGTTGCCCGCCAGCACGGCCGTCGGCAGGGGCAGCCCGCGGTCGCGTTCCGCCAGCAGCAGCCGTCCGGTCTCGATACCGGACCGCTCGGTGTGCTCACCCGGTATCACCCGGATCTCCGGCTCAAGGCCGTGCCGGCGCATCGCGGCCCGGTAGGAGCGCCGCCGCTCGGCCGAGCCGGGACCCCGGCCGCCGTCGATGTGCACGATCCTGCGGTGCCCGAGCTCGGCCAGGTAGTCCATGGCCTGCCGGACGCCCTTGCTCTCGGCACTGTGCACGAAGTCCACCCGGGCCCGCGGCACCCGGCGGCTGACCGACACCGTGACGGCCCGCTGGCCGAGCCCGTCGAGGTAGGCGGGGTCCGTCTCGGGGCCGAGCAGGATCAGCGCCTCGCAGCGGTGGCCGAGCAGCGCCTCGACCGCCTTCTCCTCGCTGCGGCCCTGGGCGGCGGCCGAGAGCAGCACGTCGTAGCCGAGCCGCTCGGCCTCCGGGTAGATGCCCTCGATGAGGTCGGTGTGGAAGGTCTGGTGCACGGTGAACATCACGCCGAGGGTGCGACTGCGCCCGCGGGCCAGCAGCCGGGCCGCGCTGTCGGGCCGGTAACCGATCTCGTCGGCGACCCGCAGCACCCGCTCACGGGTCTCCTGGCTCGCGCCCGGCTGGTTGCGGAACACGATCGACACCAGCGCCCGGGAGACCCCCGCCCTGTCGGCGACGTCGGCCATCGTCGGCCGCCGCCGGCCCGCTGCATCCACCTGAGCACCCACCCTTCGACGGAGCCCCAGCCTAGGCCCTGGGCTCGGCGGCTCCAGGAAATCCCCCGGCAACAAGGTATTGACATGACATTCGGACAGGAGTCATCGTACTCGCACTAGAGCGCGCTAGTAGAGCGCAGCAGCCGCCTCACGGCAGAACTCTCCGTCCCCTCTCCCCGAAGGACACACCATGGCGACGGCGCCATCCCCCCTCCGCACCACCGTGGGCAACCTGTGCCTCGGCTCCGCGCCCGACTCCTGGGGCGTCTGGTTCCCGGAGGACGAGCACCAGGTCCCGTACACCCGCTTCCTCGACGAGCTGAAGCAGGCCGGCTACGAGTGGTTCGAGCTCGGGCCGTACGGCTACCTGCCCACCGACCCGCGGCGGCTGAAGGAGGAGCTCGGCGCCCGTGGGCTCAAGGTCTCCGGCGGCACCGCGTTCGGCGCGCTGCACCGCCCCGGGGCCTGGGACGAGATGCTCGCCCACGTCCGCCAGGTGGCCGCGCTGACCCAGGCCGCCGGCGCGCACCACCTGGTCCTCATCCCGCCGATGTACCGGGACGAGAAGACCGGCGCGTTCACCGAGTCGCCCGAGCTGACCGCCGAGCAGTGGGCGGGCTTCGGCAAGGCCGCCGACCGGCTGGGCCGGCTGCTGCTCGACGAGTACGACGTACGGCTCGTCGTCCACCCGCACGCGGACAGCCACATCCAGACCCAGCCGGAGATCGAGCGGCTGCTGAACGAGTCCGACGGCCGGTACACGAACCTGTGCCTGGACACCGGGCACGTGGCCTACGGCGGCGGTGACAACGTCGACCTGATCCGCCGCTTCGGCGAGCGCGTCGGCTATGTCCACATCAAGCAGATGGACCCGGAGGTGCTCGCCCAGGTCGCGGCCGAGGACCTCGGGTTCGGCGAGGCCGTGAAGCGGGGCGTGTGCGTGTCGCCGCCGGCCGGTGTGCCGGACCCGGCCGACGTGGTGGCGGAGCTGGCGAAGCTCGACGCCGAGCTGTTCGTGATCGTCGAGCAGGACCTCTACCCGTGCGCCCCCGAGGTGCCGCTGCCCATCGCCACCAGCACGCGCGCGTACCTGAACGGCCACGGCCTGTCCGGTACTCGGCGCCCCGCCCTGAACCCGAACCGGTAGGAGGCGGCCGATGAACGTCAGGGACGACACGATCCAGGCCACCGCCGCCGTCGCCGACCAGCCCTCCGCGGCGGTCTCCCGGCGGCTGCGGCTCATCACGATCATCGCCACCTTCGGCGGTCTGCTCTTCGGCTACGACACCGGTGTCATCAACGGTGCCCTGCCCTACATGAGCAAGGACCTCGGGCTGAACTCGGTCACCGAGGGCATGGTCACCAGCTCGCTGCTGCTGGGTGCCGCGCTCGGCGCGGTGGCCGGCGGCCGCCTCTCGGACGCGCGGGGCCGCCGCCGTACGATCCTCACCCTCGCGGTGCTGTTCTTCGTCGGCGCGCTCGGCGCCACCCTCGCACCGACCACCGCGGTCATGATCGTGGCCCGCTTCGTGCTCGGCCTCGCGGTCGGCGGCGCCTCGGTGACCGTGCCCGTCTACCTCGCGGAGATCTCCCCCGCCGAGCGGCGCGGCGCCCTGGTCACCCGTAACGAACTGATGATCGTCAGCGGTCAGTTGCTGGCCTTCACCTCCAACGCGGTCATCGCGAACGTGGGCAGCGAGTCCGGTGGCATCTGGCGCTGGATGCTGGTGATCGCCACCGTCCCGGCCGTGGTGCTCTGGTTCGGCATGCTCGTCATGCCCGAGAGCCCCCGCTGGCTGGCCTCCCAGACCCGGTTCACCGAGGCGCTGGACGTCCTGAGGCAGGTCCGCTCCCGGCAGCGGGCCGAGGCCGAGCTGGCCGAGGTCTCCGCGCTCGCCGTGAAGGAGGAGCAGGAGAAGCTCGGCGGCTGGCAGGACATGCGGAACACGCCGTGGCTGCGCAAGCTGATGCTCGTCGGCTTCGGCATCGCGATCGTGCAGCAGATCACCGGCGTCAACACGATCATGTACTACGGCACGCAGATCCTCTCGGACGCCGGTTTCGCCTCGGACACCGCGCTGACCGCGAACATCGCCAACGGGGTGATCTCGGTGCTGGCCACCTTCGTCGGCATCTGGCTGCTGGGACGGGTCGACCGCCGTCCGATGCTGATGACCGGTCAGATCGGTACGACGGCCGCCCTGTTGCTGATCGGCGTGTTCTCGCTGGTGCTGCCGACGGGCGACGGGCGGGCCTACGCCGTGCTCGCCATGACGGTCACCTTCCTCGCCTTCCAGCAGGGCGCGATCTCCCCGGTGACCTGGCTGATGCTCTCGGAGATCTTCCCGATGCGGATGCGCGGCTTCGGGATGGGCGTCGCGGCCGTGGTGCTGTGGCTGACCAACTTCGTGATCGGGCTGGTCTTCCCGTCGCTGGTCGCCGCGATCGGGATCTCCAACACGTTCTTCCTGTTCGTCGTGGCGGGGATCTTCTCGCTCACCTTCGTGAAGCTCTACGTCCCCGAGACCAAGGGCCGCACCCTCGAAACCCTCGAAGCCGAGCTCCGCGCACGCTTCTCCTGACCACATGAAGGAATCACCATGACTGTTCGAGTAGGAGTGATCGGCGCCGGCTGGATCGGCAAGGAGCACATCCGGCGCCTCACCCACACCGTCACCGGCGCCCGGGTCACCGCGGTCACCGACATCGACCCGGCCCGCGCCGCCGAGGCCGCCGGACCGGTCGGCGCCCGGGTGCTGCCCGACGGCGCCGCCGTGGTCGCGGCGGACGACGTGGACGCCGTCCTCGTCACCTCCTGGGGCCCCACCCATGCCGAGCACGTCCTGAACGCGATCGCCGCCGGGAAGCCGGTGTTCTGCGAGAAGCCGCTCGCGACGACCGCGGAGGACTGTCTGCGCATCGTCGAGGCGGAGACGGCGCACGGCCGCCGCCTGGTCCAGGTCGGTTTCATGCGCCGCTACGACGCCGGGTACCGCCAGATGAAGCAGGTCATCGAGGCGGGGACGATCGGCGAGCCGCTGATCGTGCACTGCGCCCACCGCAACCCGACCGTCCCGGAGTCGTACACCTCCGAGATGGCCTCGCTGGACACGGCGGTGCACGAGGTCGACGTGCTGCGCTGGCTCCTCGACGACGAGATCGTCTCCACCCAGGTGATCACGCCGCGTGCGACGAGCAAGCGGTTCGCGCACCTCAAGGACCCGCAGATCATCCTCTTCGAGACCGCCAAGGGCGTCCGTATCGACCTGGAGGTCTTCGTCAACTGCCAGTACGGCTACGACATCCAGTGCGAGGCGGTGGGTGAGGAGGGCCTGGTCCGGCTCCCCGACCCCGCCGCGGTCGGCGTCCGCACCGCCGGCCGGCACAGCACCGAGGTCCTCACCGACTGGGTCGGCCGGTTCCGGGACGCCTTCGACACCGAGTTCCGCGAGTGGATCACCAGCCTCGCCACCGGCGACGAGCCCACCGGCCCCTCCGCCTGGGACGGCTACGCCGCCACCGTCATCACCGCCGCGACCGTCGAGGCCCTGGAGTCCGGCAGCGTCGTCGCCACCGACATCAAGCCCCGCCCGGCCTTCTACGGAGGCACCGCGTGAAGATCGCCCTCGACCCGTACATGTTCCGCGCCCTGCCGATCGACGACATGGTGCGCACGGTGGCCGAACTCGGCTACGAGTACATCGAGTTGTCGCCGCGCGACGACTTCATGCCGTTCTTCCTGCACCCGCGCGCGGACGACGAGCGGATCGCGGAGCTGAAGAACTCCCTGCGCACGCACGGGGTGCGGCTGTCCTCGGTGCTGCCGCTGTACAAGTGGTCCTCCCCGGACGAGGCCGAGCGGCAGGCTGCCGTCCGCTACTGGAAGCGGATGATCGAGATCACGGCGGACCTCGAATGCCCGCTGATGAACAGTGAGTTCAACGGGCGCCCGGAGCGGGCGGCGGAGAGCGAGGCGGCCTTCTGGCGCTCCCTTGAGGAACTCCTCCCCCTCTTCGAGCGCGAGGGCATCGCCCTCAACCTGGAGGCGCACCCGGATGACTTCTGCGAGGAGAACACCCCCGCGGTGGACCTGGTCCGCGCGATCAACAAGCCGTGGGTGAACTACCTCTACTGCGCCCCGCACTCCTTCCACCTGTCGGGCGCCGACCCGACGGCGGACGTCGCGGCGATGATGCGGTACGCCGGGGACAAGCTCCGGCATGTGCACATCGCGGACTCCTTCAACCACAAGGGCTCCAGCGGGCTGCGCTACATCCTCAACCCGCCCGGCACCGCGGCCCGGATCCACCAGCACCTGGACATCGGCCAGGGCGAGGTCGACTGGAACGCGTTCTTCGGCACCCTGCGCGAGCTGGACTTCGACGGGGTCGCCACGGCGTGTGTCTTCGCCTGGGAGGAGCGGGCGCGCGAGTCCTCTGCGTTCATGCTGGACCGGATCAGGAAGGGGCTCGCGGCGTAGGAGTTGCGCTGGGAGTGTTGTTCGGCTGCGGCGCCGTCGTGGCTGGTCGCGCCCACGCGGCGGTAGCCGCATGTCAGATACTGCCCCGCGCCCCTTTCGGGGCGCGGCTCAGCTCGGGGCGCTGGTCAGTCGAGGGCGTCTCCAAGCGCCTTCAGCCAGGCGTCGACCGGGCCTGCTGTCAGCAATCCGCTGCCCGCGCCGGCGAGTTGGCCGATGGCCGGGCGGAGGGCTTCCTGGCAGCGGTGGAGTGTCGGGCGGTCGTCGAGGTCCAGGGCGGCGGCCGCCACGACACACCACAGCGCCTCCTGCACGAGGTCGGCAGGGGGCTCGGGCAGCCCGCGGAGTGCTTCGCGGGCTGCCCTTTCGTCGTCGGCGGCGAGGGCTAGCGCGGGACGGATCCAGGGGAGGTACGGCCCCCAGTCGGCGGTCGGGCCGAGGGCTTCCCGGATGCCGTACGGTCGCCCCGCGAGGCGGAGGCAGAGCAACGCGAGCGGCAGCAGACCGTCGCGTACCCCGGGCATCCCCGGCCCGTCGAGGAGCCGGTCGACCTCGCGGTAGGCGTCTTCGACGGCTCCGCTCCCCACAGGCGGTCTCGCCTCCGCCGCCAGCCGCACCGCCCGGTATCCCGTCGTGAACACCCGTACCAGTGGCAGTTCATGACGGTCCGCCAGTCGGTCGGCCGCCTCGGCGTGTGCGTCGGCCGTGGGGAAGTCGGCGAGGGCGGACCGTGCCTGGACGCGGATCAGGTGGCCGAGGACCTCGTAGGCGGTCAGGCCGTGCCGCTGGGCGAGGGTGACCAGTTCGGTGCCGATGGTGTCGCGGCGTGGGGCGAGGCCGGGCCGGGTGCAGGACTGCATGAAGACGCCGTTGAGGGCGAAGGCGAGCAGGGCCGGGTCGTCCAGGCGGCGGGCGAGCCGTTCGGCCTCGGCGGCGGCTTGCGGGGCGCGGGCCGACCGGGTGCCGCGTGACTCCAGGGCGACGGTGGCGAGCAGCCGGCAGCGGGCCGTGTCCTGGGCGGGGGTGGCGGGGAGCCGGGCCAGTGCCCGTTCGGCGGCCTCGACGATCCGGGCGGCGCCCGCCGGATCGTCCGAGCGGGTCCAGATCGCGGGGACGTCGTAGGCGCCGATGACCCGGGCGGTGAGTTCCGGGTCGCCGGACTCCTCGGCCGCGGTGATCGCCGCGAGCCGGTGCTCCCGGGCGGCGGCCAGCCCGCCGGAGCCGGTCACCGCGAGGGTGCGCAGCAGGCCGACGGTCGCTTCGAGCCGGGCCCGGGCACCGGCGGCGACGGTACGGTCGTACGCCTCGGCCGCCCGGGACCACACCCGTGCCGCCGTGGCGCCGCGTTCCGCGTCCAGGCCGGGGTGCTGCGCGAGGACGTCGGCCTCCAGGCGGCGCAGGGCCGGGCCGGGGTCGACGCCGAGCTGGTCGGCGAGGCTGGCGCGGGCCCGGCGCAGCACGGCGAGGGCGTCGCCCTGGCGGCCGGTCCGGTACAGGGCGAGCGCCAGCAGCCGCCAGCCCTCCTCGCGCCACGGGTGCCCGGTGAGGTGGGCGTCCAGATCGGGCACCGCCTCGGCCGGCCGGCCCGCCGCCAGCAGCGCCCCGGCCCGCTGTTCCACCGCCCGCGGCCGCAGCTCGGCGAGGCGCGCCCGCTCGCCCGCGCACCACGCCTCGTCCGCGAACTCGGCGTAGGCGGGGCCGCGCCACAGCTCCAGCGCCGCCCGCAGCGACAGCGCGGCCCGCGCGGGTTCCTCCTCGGCGGCCGTCTCCACGGCCGTCTCGAACCGCCAGGCGTCCACCGCCTGGGCCCGCAGGGCGTAGCCGGGGCCGTCGGTGACCAGCAGCCGGGGCGGGGTGCGGGGCGGGCGGCCGGGTTCGAGGGCGCGCCGCAGATCGCCCACGAAGGTGCGGACGGTACCGACGGCGGTGGGCGGCGGCTCCTCCCAGAGGTCGGCGACCAGCCGGGCGACGGGGACGACCCGTCCGCGGGCGACGATCAGCCGGGCCAGCACGGCACGGTGCCGGGGGCCCTTCAGGGCGAGCGGCACACCGTCGTGCTCGGCCGTGACCGGCCCGAGCACCCCGAAGGCGACCTGGTCCCTGTCCCTGCTCACCCGCCCACCGTACGTGCTGCTGATCGGCTGCTGATCCGGGCACGGGAGCCTCGGCGCATGAACATCCCCGGTTTTCGGCAGCACCGCGTCCCGGTCGCGGACGGCGTGTCCCTGCACACGTCCGTCGGCGGCACCGGCAGTCCCGTCGTGCTGCTGCACGGTTTCCCCCAGACCCGTCTGATGTGGCGGCACGTGGCGGCCGGTCTCGCCGCCGACCACACCGTGATCTGCCCCGACCTGCGCGGTTACGGCGCCAGCGACAAGCCGGCCGACGTTGACGGGACGTCGTACGCGAAGCGGACCATGGCGGCCGATGTCGTGGCGCTCGCCCGGGCTCTGGGGCATGAGCGTTTCGCCCTGGCGGGGCACGACCGGGGCGCGCTGGTCGCGTTCCGGGCCGGCCTCGACCACCCGGACGCGGTCACGCACCTGGCCCTGCTGGACGTCCTGCCGACGCTGGACATGTGGAAGGTGCTGCGCGGGAGCACGGCCGCCGTGGCCTTCCACCTGTATCTGATGGCCCAGCCGCCGGGTCTGCCGGAGCGGTTGATCGGCGCGGCCCCTGACCTCTTCTTCGGTCACTTCCTGGACCTGTGGTCCCGTACCCCCTCGGCGATCCCCGCCGACGTCCGCGCCGACTATCTCGCGGCCTGCCGGGCGGCGGTGCCGTCGATCGTGGCCGACTACCGGGCCTCGGCGGGCGTCGACACCGAGCACGACCGGGCCGACCGGGCCGCCGGGAACGTGCTGCGGATGCCGGTCGCCGTGCTGCAGCAGGACTGGGGTGCCGCCCTCGGCTACGACGCGGCCGGGCTGTGGCGGGCCTGGGCGCCGGAGCTGGAGCACCGGACGGTGAGCTGCGGGCACTTCATGGCGGAGGAGGCGCCGGAGGAGGTGACCGCGGCGATCGGGAAGCTGCTCTCCCGCTGAGCGGGCGGGCGGCCCGGCACCGCTGGGGTGCCGGGCCGCCTTCGGCCGGGGGTCAGGCCTCGGAGAGGGTGATGTCCCGCTGTCCGGTGGCGTGGAAGGTCGGCAGCGGCAGGCCGCCCGAGGAGCGCAGCTCCATGATCGTGGCCTCGACGTGGGCCGCGCCGGGCTCCAGCTTCTGCGAGGTCACCTTGCTGGTGTTCGTCCAGCGGTGCTCGGCGCCGTCGCACACGGCCCGGGTGCCGCCGATGCCGTGGCGGTAGTTCGGCGAGTCCTGGCTGAGCGAGGAGCTGATGAACACCGGGCCCGTGCCGCCGGTGCAGGTGTAGGTGCCGCTGAGGGTGACCGTGCCGTCGGCGGCGAGCCGGCCGACCCGGTCGACGGTGACGGACTCGTCGGGGGCGGCGGTGGCGGGGCCGACCGCGGCACACAGCAGGGCGGCGGAACCGAGGGCCGCGGCGAGGAGGGGGCGTACGCGCATGGCTTCCTTCCCGGATCAGGGGGTGGGGGTATGCCCTGCATACCGGGCACCCTGGCCGCGAGGCGTGACCGTCACCCCTTCGGTGGCGCGTCCCACCCGGGCCCGGACACCGACCGCGCCGGACCGGAGGCGGTGGTTCATCCCGGACGGGCGGCGTCCGTGTCCGGGGTGTCTGTGAGTTGTCCGCGTGTTGTCACAGGTCGCGATGGGTGGTTCCCCGGCGTTCACGACCGGAGCATGGTCTGGGTATGTCTCTCGGCGAACGCGCCGCAGGCTTCCCGTGGAGGTGCGCCATGTGTTCCCACCAGTTCCCGAGCGCGACGGCCGACCGCGGCCTCTCGCACATCGTCGCCGCCCACCCCGAGCAGGGCTGGACCCTGCTGTGCGACGGGGCGATCGTCTTCGACGACACGGGTGAGCTGCACCCCGACGGCAGTGTGGTGCCGCCGCGGCGCGGCCCGGCCGAGCGGCTCGCCGTCGCCGCCTGAGCCGGCGCCGGGCGAGTCGGGGGGAGTACTGGCCGCGCCGCCGGTACAAAGGCCGCATGCCCCTCCCCGACGACCACGGCGGCTACGGCGAACGGCTGCTCGGGCAGTCCAGGCCCGGCGAGGCGGACCGCCTGGCGGCCCTGGCGGACGCCTGCGACCCGGCCACCCTCGCCGTACTCGACGCCCTCCCGCTCGCCCCGGACAGCCGCTGTCTGGACGTCGGCGCCGGCCTCGGCACCATCGCCCGCCGGCTGCTGGCCCGCTGTCCACAGGGCAGGGTCACCGCCGCCGACCTCGACACCCGGTTCCTCGACGGAACGGCCGATCCGCGGCTGGACGTCCGGCGGCTCGACGTCCGCACCGCCGACCTCCCGGCCGGCTCCTTCGACCTGATCCACGCCCGCAACCTCCTCGCCCACCTCCCGGACCGCGAGCGGGTGCTCACCCGGCTGGTGGGCTGGCTCGCCCCCGGCGGCTTCCTCTACGTCGAGGACGTGTCGTTCTTCCCGGTCGACTCCTCGCCGCACACCGCCTACCGGACGCTGATGCGGGCCGGCCTGGCCACCGTCGGCCGTACCGTCGGCAGCGACCTCGACGGCTGGGCCCGCTCCTACCCCGCCCCGCTGCTCGCCCGGGGCCTCACCGACGTCGGACTGCGGGTGCACTGCGGCCCGGTCACGGCGGACAGCCCGGACGGGGTGCTGTGGCGCCGGTCCCTGGAACAGGTCCGGGACGCCATCGTCGACGGCGGCGCGGCCACCGGGCGCCAGGTCGAGGAGGGGCTCGCCTGCTTCGCGGACCCCGCGTTCACCGACCTCGCGCCGGCCCTGGTCGCCGCCTGGGGCCGGGCCCCGCGTTCCTGACTCACGTTCAGCCGGGCACCTGAGGTGACCAGCAGTGATGCCGGGGACCTAAAATGATCAACGTGTCCGAGCCACACGCCCCGAGGTCCCTCATCGTCACGCTCTACGGCGCGTACGGCCGCTTCCTGCCCGGCCCGGTGCCCGTCGCCGAGCTGATCCGGCTGCTGGCCGCCGTGGGCGTGGACGCCCCGTCCGTACGCTCGTCGGTGTCCCGGCTGAAACGGCGCGGGCTGCTGTCCCCGGCCAGAACCGCGCTGGGCGCCGCCGGGTACGAGGTCTCCGCGGAGGCACGGCAGCTGCTCGACGACGGCGACCGCCGGGTGTACGCGGCGGCGCCGCCGCAGGACGCGGGCTGGGTGCTCGCGGTGTTCTCGGTGCCCGAGTCGGAGCGGCAGAAGCGGCATGTGCTCCGCTCCCGGCTGGCCGGGCTCGGCTTCGGCACGGCCGCGCCGGGGGTGTGGATCGCCCCGGCCCGGCTGTTCGAGGAGACCCGGCACACCCTGCGCCGGCTCGGCCTCGACCCGTACGTGGACTTCTTCCGCGGCGACCATCTCGGCTTCGCGCCCACCACCGAGGCGGTCGCCCGCTGGTGGGACCTGACGGCGATCGCCAAGGCGCACGAGCAGTTCCTCGACGCCCATGAACCGGTGCTGCGCGGCTGGGAGCACCGGACGGACACCCCGCCCGAGGACGCCTACCGGGACTATCTCCTCGCCCTCGACTCCTGGCGCCATCTGCCGTACACCGACCCGGGGCTGCCGACGGACCTGCTGCCCGCCGACTGGCCGGGCATCCGCTCGGCGGCCGTCTTCCGCGCGCTGCACGAGCGGCTGCGGGACGCGGGGGGCGCCTTCGTCGGCCTGTGAACACTCACACCCGCTGTGAATGGAACCAAGTCTGTGAAATGTTCATTGCAGGACCCTGTGACCTCTTGCGTACCACGAGTCACTCAGCTAAACCTCAGCTTCCTTAACCACTCCTCTCAGACTTCTTACCTACTCTTCGACGGGTCGTACGCGAGTTTGAGTAGTAGGTAAGGAAGAGGTCTGTTGCGGATGACCACCACGCCAAGGGCTCAGGGGGCCACGGTCTGGCTGACGGGGCTGCCGAGCGCGGGCAAGACGACGATCGCCCGGCTCCTCGGCGACCGGCTCAAGGCCCAGGGACATCGCGTGGAGGTTCTCGACGGCGACGAGATACGCCGCTTCCTCTCGGCCGGCCTCGGCTTCTCCCGGGAGGACCGCAACACCAACGTCCAGCGCATCGGACTGGTCTCCGAGGTGCTCGCGCGCAACGGCGTGCTCTCCGTGGTCCCGGTGATCGCCCCCTACGAGGACAGCCGTGAGGCGGTGCGGGCCCGGCACGAGAAGAGCGGGACGCCGTACCTGGAGGTGCATGTGGCGACCCCGGTCGAGGTCTGCAGCGAGCGGGACGTGAAGGGCCTGTACGCCAAGCAGGCGGCGGGCGAGATGACCGGGCTGACCGGCGTCGACGACCCGTACGAGCCGCCCGCCGACCCGGCGCTGGTGCTGCACACCGAGCACCAGACCCCGCAGGAGTCGGCCGACGCGGTGCACGCGCTGCTGGTCGAGCGGGGGCTGGCATGAGCACCTTCACGCTGTCCCACCTGGACGCGCTGGAGTCCGAGGCGGTCCACATCTTCCGCGAGGTGGCGGGCGAGTTCGAGCGGCCGGTGATCCTGTTCTCCGGCGGCAAGGACTCCATCGTCATGCTGCATCTGGCGCTCAAGGCGTTCGCCCCGGCGGCGATCCCCTTCTCGCTGCTGCACGTCGACACCGGGCACAACTTCTCCGAGGTCCTGGAGTACCGGGACCGCACGGTGGAGCGGCACGGGCTGCGGCTGCACGTCGCCTCCGTGCAGGACTACATCGACCGCGGCGTACTGCGCGAGCGCCCGGACGGCGTCCGCAACCCGCTGCAGACCGTGCCGCTGACGGAGAAGATCCAGAGCGAGCGCTTCGACGCGGTCTTCGGCGGCGGCCGCCGGGACGAGGAGAAGGCCCGCGCCAAGGAGCGGGTGTTCTCGCTCCGGGACGAGTTCTCGCAGTGGGACCCGCGGCGGCAGCGGCCCGAGCTGTGGAACCTCTACAACGGCCGGCACGCGGCCGGCGAGCACGTCCGCGTGTTCCCGCTCTCCAACTGGACCGAGCTGGACGTCTGGCAGTACATCGCCCGCGAGGAGATCGAGCTGCCGGAGATCTACTACGCCCATCACCGTGAGGTGTTCCGGCGCGGCGGCATGTGGCTGACCGCCGGCGAGTGGGGCGGCCCCCGTGAGCACGAGACCGTCGAGAAGCGCCAGGTGCGCTACCGGACCGTCGGTGACATGTCCTGCACGGGCGCGGTGGACTCCGACGCCGACAGCATCGAGAAGGTGATCGCCGAGATCGCCGCCTCCCGGCTCACCGAGCGCGGCGCCACGCGTGCCGACGACAAGCTCTCCGAGGCCGCGATGGAAGACCGCAAGCGCGAGGGGTACTTCTAAGCATGAGCACGACCATCGACACCCTGCGGTTCGCGACGGCCGGCTCGGTCGACGACGGCAAGTCCACCCTCGTGGGACGGCTGCTGCACGACTCCAAGTCGGTCCTCGCCGACCAACTGGAGGCCGTCGAGCAGGCCTCCCTCAGCCGTGGCAAGGACGCCCCCGACCTGGCGCTGCTCACCGACGGGCTGCGCGCCGAGCGCGAGCAGGGCATCACCATCGACGTGGCCTACCGCTACTTCGCCACCCCGAAGCGCCGGTTCATCCTCGCCGACACCCCCGGGCATGTGCAGTACACCCGGAACATGGTCACCGGCGCCTCCACCGCCGAGCTGGCGATCGTCCTGGTCGACGCCCGCAACGGGATCGTCGAGCAGACCCGCCGGCACGCGGCCGTGGCCGCCCTGCTCCGGGTCCCGCACGTCGTCCTCGCCGTCAACAAGATGGACCTGGTCGGGTACGAGCGGGCCGAGTTCGAGCGGATCGTCGCCGACTTCGCCGCGCAGACCGCCGAGCTGGGGCTCCCGGAGGTCACCGCGATCCCGGTCTCCGCGCTCGTCGGCGACAACGTCGTCGACCGGTCCGCGCGGATGGACTGGTACGACGGCCCGGCGCTCCTGGAGTTCCTGGAGAACGTCCCGGTCGCCGCGGACGCGGCCGACGCCCCGGCCCGTTTCCCGGTCCAGTACGTCATCCGTCACGGTGACATCCGTCACTACGCGGGCCAGCTGGTCTCCGGCTCGCTGCGGGTCGGCGACCGGGTCACCGTCCACCCGTCCGGGGAGACCTCCGAGATCGCGGCGATCGACGTGCTGGGCACCGCCGTCGGGTCGGCGCACGCCCCGCAGTCCATCGGGGTGCGCCTGGCCGACCAGCGGGACGTCTCGCGCGGTGACATGATCACCGCCGGAACCGAGGTGCCGGTGCTCACCCAGGACGTCACGGCGGCCGTCTGCCATCTGGCCGACCGGCCGCTCAGGGTCGGCGACCGGGTGCTGCTCAAGCACGCCACCCGGACCGTCAAGGCGATCGTCCGGGACCTGGCGGGCGCCGGCGAACTGACCGCCAACGACCTGGGCCGGATCACCCTGCGCAGTGCCGAGCCGCTGCCGCTGGACGCCTACGCGGTCTCCCGTCGTACCGGCGCGTTCATCCTGATCGACCCGGCGGACGGCGCGACGCTCACGGCGGGCATGGTCGAGTTCGGCTGAACCCAGCCGTCCGCGCACACGAAGATGCCCCCGGCGATCGCCGGGGGCATCTTCGTGTGCGCGGTCACCGCGTCACAAGGTCACGGCGCGTCAATAAGGCGGTAACAGTGGAGCCGGGCATGCGAGACGGGCCGGAGGGCGGGGTAAGCCACCCGTTACCGGGGCGAAGGTCCCGTCCGGGGGGCGCCGAGAGCCTCCGGGACCGGCCCCGTACCATTCCTACAGTTGAAAGCAGGACAAGCAGTGATCGCCTGCGCCATGAACGGAATCGCCGTGTACGAACCACCTTCCACCGCCTCCTGGCGCATCGCGCTGCCGCACACCGTCGCGGCCGTGCCGGTCGCCCGTGCCCTGGTGCGTTCGGCGATGGAGGAGACGGAGCACGCGGCGGACCCCGACACCGCCGAGCTGCTCACTGCGGAGCTGGTCGCCAACGCCGTCGAGCACACCGCGGGCAGGGGCCCGATAGAGCTGGTCGTCGAGCTGCTGCCGAGCGGCTGCAAGGTCGAGGTGCACGACCCGGACCCGGCGCCGCCCGGCCATCTCACCCGTCCGGTGATCGAGGAGCCCGACCCCATGCAGGAGGGCGGGCGCGGCCTGCTGCTGATCCGCGCCCTCAGCTCGTCCTGCGGGCACCGCCCCACCGAGTCCGGCAAGGCGGTGTGGTTCAGGCTTCCTGTAGTACCGCGTCAGTGGCGTCCGGCGTAGCGACGACCGCCGCCGTGGCCAGCGTCGAGTTGCGGCGCCCGTAGCCGAGGTAGACCAGCAGGCCCACCGCCAGGAAGACGGCGAACTGGAGCCAGGTCGTCCACCCGGTCTCGTACATCAGATAGAGGCAGAAGCCGACACCCAGCAGGGGCACGACCGGGTAGAGCGGGACCCGGAAGGTGCGGGCGAGGGCCGGTTCGCGGCGGCGCAGGGCGATCACCGCGATGTTCACCACGGCCATGATCGCGAGGGTGCCGACGGTGCAGAGGTTCATCACCGCGTCCAGCGAGGCGAAGGCCGCCGGGAGCGCGAAGACCACCGCCACGATCAGGGTGCCGGCGACGGGGGTGGCGGTCTTGGGGGAGACCTTCTCGAAGACGCGCGGGATCAGTCCGTCCCGGGACATGGACATCAGGATGCGGGTCTGGCCGTACATCACCGCGAGGACCACGGAGGCGATGGCGACGACCGCGCCGAAGGCGATCACCCCGCCGCCGACGGTGGACCCGGTGACCTCGTTGACGACGTAGGAGAGGGCGGCGGGGCGGCCGGCGACCTGGTCGCCGCCGATGGCGCCGGTCGCGGCGAGCGCGACCGCGCAGTAGAGCAGGGTGACCACGCCCATGCAGACGAGGATCGCGACCGGGATGTCCCGGCGCGGGTTCTTCGCCTCCTCGCCGGCCGTGGTGATCGCGTCGAAGCCGATGTACGAGAAGAACGCGGCGGTGGTGCCCGCGCCGATGCCGCCGAGCCCGGCCGGGGAGAACGGGACGAGGTTGCCGTCCTTGAAGGCGCTGAAGCCGATCGCGCAGAAGGCGACCAGGACGACCAGCTTCACGGCCGCCATCGCGGCGGTGGCCCAGGCGCTCTCCCGCACCCCGCGCACCAGCAGCACGGCGGCCAGCGCGATGACGACCACCGCGGGGAGGTTCACGATCCCGCCGTCGCCGGGGCCCGCGGCCAGGGCGTGCGGGAGCTGGAGGCCGGTGAGGCTGTGCAGCAGTTCGTCGACGTACTGGCTCCAGCCGACCGCGACGGCCGAGATCGAGACGCCGTACTCCAGGAGCAGGCACCAGCCGACCAGGAAGGCGGTGGACTCGCCGAGCCCGGCGTAGGCGAAGGAGTACGACGATCCGGAGACCGGGATCGCGCCGCCCAGCTCGGCGAAGGAGAGCGCGGTGAAGACGCAGGTGAGCGCGGCGAGCACGAAGGAGACGACGACGGCGGGGCCGGCCTGGGCGACCGAGTCGGAGAGGCCGACGAAGATGCCGGTGCCGACGATCGCGCCGATGCCGAAGCAGATCAGCTGGAAGAGGCCCATGGTGCGGCGGAGGCCGTGGCCCGCGCGGTCGGCGCCGGATTCGGCGACCAGCAGGTGCGGGGACTTGATGCGGGGCATGCGGGTGGTGCTCGTTTCTGGTGGTGCGGTGCGATCCGGGGTCGGTCGCGGCGGCGGCCCCGGCGAGGGGTGGTGCGGGGCCGCCGCAAAGGATAGGGCTGGTCAGGCCAGGGTGGCGACCAGGACGGCCTTGATGGTGTGCATCCGGTTCTCGGCCTCGTCGAAGACGACGGAGTGCTCGGACTCGAACACCTCGTCGGTGACCTCCAGCTCGGTCAGGCCGTGCCGCTCGTAGATCTCGCGGCCGACGTCGGTGCCGAGGTCGTGGAAGGCCGGCAGGCAGTGCAGGAACTTGACGTCGGCGTTGCCGGTGGCGCGCAGCACGTCCATGGTGACGGCGTAGGGGCCGAGCAGCGCGATCCGCTCGTCCCAGACCTCCTTGGGCTCGCCCATCGACACCCAGACGTCGGTGGCGACGAAGTCGGCGCCGCGCACGCCCTCCTTGACGTCCTCGGTGAGCGTGATCCGGGCGCCGGAGGCGGCGGCGAGCTGCTGGGCCAGGTCGACGATCGTGTCGTCCGGCCACAGCACGCGGGGGGCGACGATCCGTACGTCCATGCCGAGCAGGGCGCCGGTGACCAGGTAGGAGTTGCCCATGTTGTAGCGGGCGTCGCCGAGGTAGGCGAAGGCGATGCCGGTGAGCGGCTTGTCGCTGTGCTCGGTCATGGTGAGCACGTCGGCGAGCATCTGGGTGGGGTGCCACTCGTCGGTGAGGCCGTTGTAGACGGGGACCCCGGCGAACGCGGCCAGCTCCTCCACCACACCCTGGCCGTGGCCGCGGTACTCGATCGCGTCGAACATCCGGCCGAGGACCCGGGCGGTGTCCTTCACCGACTCCTTGTGCCCGATCTGCGAACCGGCCGGGTCGAGGTAGGTGGTGACGGCGCCCTGGTCGGCGGCGGCGACCTCGAAGGCGCAGCGGGTGCGGGTGGAGGTCTTCTCGAAGACCAGCGCGATGTTCCTGCCGCGCAGCCGCTGGGTCTCGGTCCCGGCCTTCTTGGCCGCCTTCAGCTCGGCGGCCAGCTCGACCAGCCCGCGGAACTCCTCCTGGGTGAAGTCCAGTTCCTTGAGGAAGTGGCGGCCGGCGAGGGCGGTCGGGACAGTCGCCATGGGGCGCTCCAGCGGTAGGGGGACAGGGTTCAGCTTCAGGGACCATGGAAGTCTATACGATGTTCCACATTTCTATACAGTCGGCCGTGCGGCCGGATCCGTCACACCGCGTCCCGCTCCACCGGGCAGCTCATACAGCGCGGCCCGCCCCTCCCTCGGCCCAGTTCACTGCCCGGGATCTCGATCACCTCGATGCCCTGCTTGCGCAGATGGGTGTTGGTGGTGGAGTTGCGTTCGTAGGCGACCACGACACCGGGTTCGACGGCGAGGACGTTGCAGCCGTCGTCCCACTGCTCGCGCTCGGCCGCGTGGACGTCCTGGGTGGCGGTCAGGACGCGGATCTCGTTCAGGCCGAGGGCGGCGGCGATGGCGCGGTGCATGTGCTCCGGCGGGTGGTCGGTGACCTTGAGCTCCTTCTCGCCGACGCCCGGTTCGATGGTGTACGAGCGGAGCATGCCGAGCCCGGCGTACTGGGTGAAGGTGTCGGCGCCGACCATCGTCATCACGGTGTCGAGGTGCATGAAGGCGCGCCGCTTCGGCATGTCCAGGGCCACGATCGTGCGCGCCGAGCCCGCCGCGAACAGCTTGTGCGCGAGCATCTCGACGGCCTGCGGGGTGGTGCGCTCGCTCATCCCGATCAGGACCGCGCCGTTGCCGATCACCAGGACGTCGCCGCCCTCGATGGTGGAGGGGTAGGCGGCCTGCCCCTCGGACCAGACGTGGAACGTTTCCGCACGGAAGAGGGGGTGGTGCCGGTAGATCGCCTCGAAGTGCACGGTCTCGCGCTGCCGGGCCGGCCAGCGCATGGCATTGATGGAGACCCCGTCGTAGACCCAGGCGGAGGTGTCCCGGGTGAAGAGGTGGTTGGGGAGCGGTTCGAGGAGGAAGTCGTCAAGATCCATGACGTGGAAACGAACGGAGGTGGGCTCCTCGTGCGCGCCCAGGAACTCCCGCTTGGTCATCCCGCCGACCAGCGCCTCGGCCAGCTCGCGTGCGGGCAGTTTCTCGAAGGCGGCGCGCAGATGATCGGTGGCGAGCGGGCCGTACTCCTTCTCGTCGAAGACCCGGTCCAGGACGAGGGTGCGGGCGGCCGGGATCTCCAGCGCCTCCTCCAGCAGGTCGCCGAAGAGGTGGACGGCGACGCCGCGGTCGCGCAGCACGTCGGCGAAGCCGTCGTGCTCGGCCCGGGCCCGGCGCACCCAGAGGACGTCGTCGAAGAGGAGGGCGTCCTTGTTGCTCGGGGTGAGCCTTTTCAGCTCCAGGTCCGGCCGGTGCAGGATGACGCGGCGCAGCCGCCCGGCCTCGGAGTCGACATGGAATCCCATGTCTCCATCCTGACCATCGGGGACCGCGTTCACCCCCTGCTTGACCGTTTCCTTTTCTCGTCCTCTTGACGACAAGCGCCGCACGCTGGATTATGGTCGTACTGACTCTAAATTACGAGGGGGGACCATGGCCGACATCACCCGGCGCCTCGGCAGGCGGCATCTGCGCGGGGTGCCGACGGCGCACGTCCGACACCACCGGGACGGGCGGCTGGTGCACGACGGACCGGGGCTCAGCTTCTGGTTCCGCGCGCTCACCGCGGCCATCTCGGAGATACCGGTCGACGACCGCGAACTGGCGATGACCTTCCACGCCCGTACGGCCGACTTCCAGGACGTGGCGGTGCAGGCGACGGTCACCTACCGCATCGGCGACCCGGCGGCGGCCGCCGCCCGCCTCGACTTCTCGATCGACCCGGACACGGGGGTGTGGCGGGGCACCCCGCTGGAACAGCTGGGCACGCTGCTCACGGAGACGGCCCAGCAGCACGCGCTGCACGTGCTGGCCCGGACCCCGCTGTCGGCGGCGCTGGTCGACGGGGTGGCGGCGGTGCGGGAGCGGATCGCGGCGGGGCTGGGGGCCGAGCCCCGGCTGCCGGCGACCGGCATCGAGGTGGTGGCCGTCCGGGTGATGGCACTGCGGCCGGAGCCCGAGGTGGAGCGGGCGCTGCGCACCCCGGCCCGGGAACAGATCCAGCAGGAGGCCGACCGGGCCACCTACGAGCGGCGGGCGGTGGCCGTCGAGCGGGAACGGGCGATCGCCGAGAACGAGCTGGCCAGCCAGATCGAACTGGCCCGCCGCGAGGAGCAACTCGTCGAGCAGCGCGGCACCAACGCGCGCCGCGAGGCGGAGGAGGCCGCGGCGGCGGACGCGGTCCACGCGGAGGCGGAGGCCGCCCGCACGGTGAAGCTCGCGGAGGCGGAGGCCGCCCGTTCCGTGAAACTGGCGGAGGCGGAAGCGGCCCGCTCCGTGACCCTCGCGGAGGCCGAGGCGGTCCGGTCCGTGAAGCTCGCCGACGCCGAGGCGGCCCGGGCGATCACGCTCGCCCGCGCCGAGGCCGCCGGGGCGCGGGAGGTCGGCGAGGCGCGAGCCGCGGCACAGGCGGCCTGGCTGCGCGTGCACAGCGAGGTCGACGTCGCCACCCTGCACGCCCTCACCGGCACCCGGCTCGCCGAGAACCTCCCACGCATCGACAGCGTGACCGTGTCCCCGGACGTACTGACAGGACTGCTCGCGAAGCTGGGCTCGGGGGAGCAGGCGTGAACGGGGTACGCGGAGTGCGGGGGGTACGGGCCGAGAGGCGTACGGCGGTGCCGACGGCACGGGCGCGGGTGCCCGGGCTTCTGGCCGAGAGGCGCGCGGCACGGGTGGCGGGCGGGGCCGGGCCGTCTGCCTCGGCCGCGCCTGCCCGCGAACTGCCCGTCGGTGGGCCGGAGGGGTGGCGCGAGCGCCGAGATGGCTCGGCGGCTCCCTTCGCTCGGCCGCGCCGGCTTTCGGGGGCGGCGAGTGCGGCGCGGCCGAGGGCATGGGCGGCGGGCGGTGCCGAGGTGTCTGTCTCGGCCGAGTGTGCCCGCGGACTGGTCGGCGGTGGGCCGGAGGGGTGGCGTGGTTGGCGGGGCGGCTCGTCGGTTTCTGTCGGATGGTCGGGGGGGCTTTCGGGGGTGGGGCCGTGAGTCTTGCGCCGCGTGCAGTGGTTGTTCATCGGACCACGGAGTACGAGGAGTTGGTGGCGCACCACGGGACGCACGGACAGGCCGCGTTCTTCCTGTCCTCCCGGGGGCGGAGCATCGAGGAGGTCGCGGAACGGCACCGGCGGACCCGGCGGGCGCTCGCCGAGGTGACCTCGGCGGTGCCGCTGACCTGGCGTCAGGCCCGGGTGGAGCGGTCCGACCTGGACCGTTTCCTGTTCGCGCCGGAGGACGTGGTCGTGGTGGTCGGCCAGGACGGGCTGGTGGCGAACGTCGCCAAGTACCTGGACGGCCAGCCGGTGGTGGGCATCGACACCGACCCCGGCCGCAACCCCGGTGTCCTGGTACGGCACCGGCCCGAACAGGCGGCCGTGCTGCTGGCCTCGGTCGTGGCCACCGGCGTCGACGAGCTGACGATGGTCGAGGCGGTCGCCGACGACACGCAGCGGCTCGTGGCGCTCAACGAGATCTACCTGGGTACCGCCGGTCATCAGACCGCCCGATACCGCCTGGGCCTCGAGAACGACGGGGGTGTCGTCGAGGCCCAGGCATCCTCCGGGGTGCTGGTGGGCACCGGCACCGGGGCCACCGGCTGGCTGCGCTCGCTGTGGCAGGAGCGCGGCACCCGGCTGCCGCTGCCCTCCCCCACCGAGGACCGCCTGCTGTGGTTCGTCCGGGAGGCCTGGCCGTCCCCGGCGACCGGGACCTCCCTGGTCGCCGGGGAGCTGAAGGACTCGGCGTCCCTGACCCTCACGGTCGAGTCGGACCGCCTGATCGCCTTCGGCGACGGCATCGAGACCGACGCCCTGGAGCTGACCTGGGGACAGACCGTCCGGGTGGGGGCCTGCGACCGGCGGCTCCGGCTGGTCGGCTGAGGCCCTGAGGCCGGTCAGAGCCGGGGGTCGACCGGCTCCGACTCCAGGGCCAGCACCCCGAACACCGCCTCGTGGACCCGCCACAGCGGCTCGCCGTCCGCGAGGCGGTCCAGGGCCTCCAGGCCCAGGGCGTACTCGCGGATCGCCAGGGACCGCTTGTGGTTGAGGAAGCGGCCGCGCAGGCGGGTGAGGTTGTCGGGGCGGGTGTACTCGGGGCCGTAGATGATCCGCAGGTACTCCCGGCCGCGGCACTTGATGCCGGGCTGGACCAGGCGGCCCTCCCGGTCGCGGACGACCGCGCCGAGCGGCTTGACGACCATGCCCTCGCCGCCCCGGCCGGTCATCTCCAGCCACCAGTCGACGCCGGCCCGCACCGACTCCGGGTCGCCGGTGTCGACGTACAGGCGGCGGGTGGTCTGCAGCAGACCGCTCGGGTCGTGCTCCACCAGCCGGTCCAGGAGGGCGAGTTGCCCGTCGTGCGGGAGCGCGGCGAGGCTGCGGCCCTGGACCGCGAGGATCTGGAAGGGGGCGAGGCGCACCCCGTCCAGGCCGTCGGTGGTCCAGCAGTAGCGGCGGTAGGCGTCGGTGAACGCGGCCGCGTCGGCGGCGCGGTCACGCTGCCGGTCGCGGAGTTCGCCGACGTCGACACCGCGCGCCGCCGCGCCCTCCAGGGCGGCCAGCGCGCCCGGGAAGACCGCGCCGGAGGCGGCGCCGACCGCCGCGTACTGGGTGCGCAGCAGGCCGGAGGCCTTCAGCGACCAGGGCAGCAGCTCGGCGTCCAGGAGCAGCCAGTCGGTGGCGAGTTCGTCCCAGAGACCGGCCGCGTCGACCGCCGCGCGGATCCGGCCGAGGATCTCCTCGGTCACCGACTCGTCGGCGAAGAACGGGCGTCCGGTACGGGTGTACAGGGAGCCGGTGGGTCCGGGGGCGACGCCGAAGCGCTTCTGTGCCGCCTCGGCGTCCCGGCACACCAGGGCCACCGCCCGCGAGCCCATGTGCTTCTCCTCGCACACGACCCGGGCCACTCCGTCCCGCGCGAACTGGGCGAAGGCCTCCGCCGGGTGCTCCAGATAGCCCTCCTCGTGACTCGTGGCGGTGGGCGCCATGGTCGGCGGGAGGTACGGCAGCAGGCGCGGGTCGATCGCGAAGCGGCTCATCACCTCCAGGGCCGCCGCCGCGTTCTCCTCGCGGACCGCGATCCGGCCCTGGTACCGGGTCTCGACGACCCGCCGGCCCTGGACGTCCGCCAGGTCCAGCGGCCGTCCGTCCTGGCCGCCGGGTGCCTCCGTCCGCAGCGGGCGGGCCGGCTCGTACCAGACCCGCTCGGCCGGTACGTCGACCAGCTCCCGCTCCGGCCAGCGCAGCGCGGTCAGCTTGCCGCCGAAGACCGCGCCGGTGTCCAGGCAGATGGTGTTGTTCAGCCAGCTCGCCTCGGGGACCGGGGTGTGGCCGTAGACGACGGCCGCGCGGCCCCGGTAGTCCTCGGCCCACGGGTAGCGCACCGGCAGGCCGAACTCGTCGGTCTCGCCGGTGGTGTCGCCGTACAGGGCGTGCGAGCGGACCCGGCCGGAGGTGCGGCCGTGGTACTTCTCGGGCAGCCCGGCATGGCAGACGACCAGTTTCCCGCCGTCGAGGACGTAGTGGCTGACGAGTCCGTCGATGAACTCCCTTACCTGCTTCGTGAACTCCTCGCTCTCGCCGTCCATCTGCTCGATGGTCTCGGCGAGTCCGTGGGTGTGCTGGACCTTGCGGCCCTTGAGATACCGCCCGTACTTGTTCTCGTGGTTGCCGGGCACGCACAGGGCGTTGCCCGACCCGACCATCGACATCACCCGGCGCAGCACGCCAGGACTGTCCGGGCCGCGGTCGACGAGGTCGCCGACGAAGACGGCGGTACGGCCGTCGGGGTGCACACCGTCGGCGTAGCCCAACTTGGCCAGCAGCGACTCCAGTTCGCTCGCGCAGCCGTGGATGTCGCCGACGATGTCGAAGGGGCCGGTGAGGTGGGTCAGGTCGTTGAACCGCTTCTCGGTGACGACGGTCGCGGACTCGGCCTCCTCGACACCGCGCAGGATGTGCACCTTGCGGAAGCCCTCGCGCTCCAAATGCTTGACGGAGCGCCGGAGTTCGCGGATGTGGCGCTGGATGACCCGGCGCGGCATGTCGGCCCGGTCGGTGCGGGCCGCGTTGCGCTCGGCGCATACCTCCTCGGGCACGTCGAGGACGATGGCGATGGGCAGCACGTCGTACGTCCGGGCCAGGTCGACCAGCTGCTTTCGCGACTCCTGCTGCACGCTGGTCGCGTCGACGACCGTGCGGCGCCCGGCGGCCAGTCGCTTGCCCGCGATGTAGTGCAGGACGTCGAAGGCGTCCTTGGTCGCGCTCTGGTCGTTCTCGTCGTCGGAGACCAGGCCCCGGCAGAAGTCGGAGGAGATCACCTCGGTCGGCTTGAAGTTGCGGCGCGCGAAGGTGGACTTGCCGGAACCGGAGGCGCCGACGAGGACGACCAGGGAGAGGTCGGTGACGGGGAGGACCCGTCCGGTGCGCTGTGTCCCGGTCATGCTGCCTTCGCCTCCTTCGCGGCGGACGTGGTGGTGTTGATCTCGAACACGGCCATCTGGGTGGGCGGCCCGACTTCGGGGTCGTCCGGCCCGACGGGGGTGAACTCGACGCCGTAGCCGTGGAGTTCGGCGACCCGGTGGGCCCAGGCGCGGAACTGCTCGCGGGTCCACTCGAAGCGGTGGTCGCCGTGCCGGACGTGTCCGGCGGGGAGAGTCTCCCAGCGGACGTTGTACTCGACGTTCGGGGTGGTCACGAGGACCGTGCGGGGGCGGGCCGTGCCGAACACCGCGTATTCCAGGGCGGGCAGCCGGGGCAGGTCGAGGTGCTCGATCACCTCGCTGAGCACGGCGGCGTCGTATCCCTTGAGCCGCTGGTCGGTGTAGGCGAGCGAGCCCTGGAGGAGCTTGACGCGGGCGGCCTGCCGCTCCCCCATGCGGTCGAGCTTGAGCCGTCGGGAGGCGATGGTGAGCGCGCGCATCGACACGTCGACGCCGACGATCTCGGTGAAGGACGGGTCCTTCAGCAGCGCCTGCACCAGTTGGCCCTGCCCGCAGCCGAGGTCGAGGACACGGGCCGCGCCGGAGCGCTTCAGGGCGGCGACGATCGCCTCGCGTCGCTGCACGGCGAGCGGGGTCGGCCTCTCCTCGGTCTCCGTCTCGTCCTCGACCGCGTTGTCGAGGTCCTCGACCTCGCTGTCGTCGGCCTCGGCGAGCCGGACCAGCTCCAGCCGTTCCATGGCCTGCCGGGTCAGCGACCAGCGGCGGGAGAGGTAGCGGCTGGTGATGAGCTTCTGCTCCGGGTGGGCGGGCAGCCAGCCCTCGCCGGCCCGCAGCAGCTTGTCGACCTCCTCGGAGGTCACCCAGTAGTGCTTGGCGTCGTCGAGGACGGGGAGCAGGACGTAGAGGTGGCGCAGCGCCTCGGAGAGGGTGAGCGTCGCGGACTCCAGGACCAGGCGGACGTAGCGCGAGTCCCCCCACTCGGGGAACGCGGTGTCCAGGGCGACCGGTTCGGCGGTGACCGTCCAGCCGAGCGGCTCGAAGAGGCCGCGCACCAGGTCGGGGCCGCCGCGGGCGGGCAGCGCGGGGACCTCCACGCGCAACGGCCTCGGCTGTGCCGGGGCGTCGGGCAGGGCCCGGCACACCCCGCGCATCGCGCTGGAGAAGACGTTGCCGATCGCCACGGCGAGCAGCGAGGAGGCCGCGTACGGGCGGTCGTTGACGTACTGCGCGAGCGCCGCGTCGGGCGCCCCGCCGCGCCCCTTGCCCTTGCCGCGCCGGACCAGCGCCACCGCGTCGACCTCCAGGAGCAGCGCCGCCGTGCAGCGCGGGGCGTCCGCCTCGGGGTAGAAGACGTGCGCGACGCCGTAGGAGGTCGAGAAGGTCTGCGCGTTGTCGGGGTGCTTGTGCAGCAGGTACCCGAGGTCGGTCGCGGGACGGTCGGCTGTGCCGGTGGTGGTGATCGTCAGGAACACGGTGGATCGCCTCGAAAAGGGTCAGGGAAGAGTGCGAAAGCGCTGGTCGTGCGCGTGTCCGCGGTCCCAACGTACCTAGGTTCGCGGGGCGGACGCGCGGAATTTCGGTGCGGCAGCGCCCCGAAGGGGCGCGGGGAACTGCGCGACCGGCCACGACGGCGCCGCAGACGGCAGACGGCAGACGGCAGACGGCGAGCGGAACGCTCAACCGTCGGCTCGTTTCCAGGCGCCGACGCCGAGCTGTCCCGTGGTGCCGAGATCCAGCTCCGGGGTGACCGTCACGGGCCGGGCGCCGGGCTTCGCCACGACCCGGACGTAGGGGACGTTCACCGCGGTGCCCGCCAGGGTGGTGTTGCGCCAGACCAGGCCGGACCGGGCGCTCTCACCGGGTTTCAGGGTGAGCGGGGCGGGCGGGTCGTCGAAGCCGGTGCCCGAGGCGATGGCGGCGCCGCCGTGCCGGATGCGGATGCCGTCGACGGGCTCGCGGTTCTCGTCCAGGAGGCTCAGCCGCGGATAGCCGTCGAGCGCGTAGTCCCGCTTCCCGCAGTTCTCCAGGTGGAGTCCGACGACGCGCAGGCCCATCGCGGCGTCGCCGTCGTCGGCCCACAGCCGCAGCCCGGAGGCGGGGCAGGCGCCCGTCTCGGACGGTGCCTCGTCGGCGAGGACCTTGGTGACCCGCTCGACCTTCACCCGGGTCACCGGGGAGGCGCCGGGCGCGAGGACACCCAGGTCGACGGTCCCGTTCCTGCTGCCGCCCGCCGCGACCCCGCTCACGGTCACCTTCTTGTCGCCCATGACCGCGCCGGTGTCCGTCGTGAACGCGAAGATCACGGTGTAGGTCATCGCCTCGGCGCCGTCGTTGGCGACCTGGTAGGCGGCGGAGATGCCCGAGTCGCCGGGCAGCCGGTCCGCGTGGACCGAGCCCAGGGACGCGGACGGGCTCGGGGAGGCGGTGGGGAGGGTGACCGAGGTGATGCGGACGCCGTCCACCGGGGGGTCGGTGACGGTGACGCGGGGTGCCGGGACGGCCGCGCCCGCGCCGCCGGTCGGGTCCGCGTGCTCCGTCCCGCACGCCGTGGCCAGGAGCAGGACGGCGGCCGGGGCCAGGAGACGGGGGTGGGGTCTGCGCATCCGGTCACCTCATCAGGGCGAGCGGCGGGCGACTGTGGCGGAAGCCACAGCTCCGGTCACAGCCGTGTCACAGCCGACCGGACGCGCGGACCCGGCCGGGTTACGACAGCTGGGACTGGACCTGGGCGGAGATCAGCTCCAGGTGGTCCAGGTCGGAGAGGTCGAGGATCTGGAGGTAGAAGCGCCGGGCGCCGATCTCGGCGTAGCGGCCGATCTTCTCCACGACCTCGGCCGGGGTGCCGGCCAGGCCGTTGGTCTTCAGCTCGTCGACCTCGCGGCCGATCGCGGCGGCACGGCGGGCGACCTCCTGGTCGTCCTTGCCGACGCAGACCACGAGGGCGTTGGAGTACGTCAGCTCGTCCGCCTTGCGGCCGGCCGCCTCGACAGCGGCGCGCACCCGGCCGAACTGGGCCGCGCTGTCCTCGACCGAGGCGAACGGCATGTTGAACTCGTCGGCGTAACGCGCCGTCAGCTTCGGGGTGCGGGTGGCGCCGTGGCCGCCGATCAGCACCGGGACCTTCGCCTGGGCGGGCTTGGGCAGCGCGGGCGAGTCGGTGAGGTCGTAGTAGGTGCCGTGGAAGTCGAAGGTCTCACCGACCTTGGTCTCCCAGAGGCCGGTGACGATCGCCAGCTGCTCCTCCAGCCGGCCGAACTTCTCCTTCGGGAAGGGGATGCCGTACGCCTTGTGCTCCTCCTCGAACCAGCCCGCGCCCAGGCCGAGTTCGACGCGGCCGCCGGACATCTGGTCGACCTGGGCGACCTGGATGGCGAGCACGCCGGGCAGGCGGAAGGTTCCTGCGGTCATGAGGGTGCCGAGGCGGATCCGCTTGGTCTCCCGGGCGAGCCCGGCGAGGGTGATCCAGGCGTCGGTGGGGCCGGGCAGGCCGTCGACGTCGCCCATCTTCATGAAGTGGTCGGAGCGGAAAAAGGCGTCGAAGCCGAGGTCCTCGGTGGCCTTGGCCACGGTGAGGAGGGTGTCGTAGCTCGCGCCCTGCTGGGGCTCGGTGAAGATGCGAAGGTCCATGCGTCCATCCTGCATCTCCTTGCCCCCGTCAACCGCATTGGTATCGGCCGACCCGCGCGTCCCCGCCGCGGGTGAATATCGCCGACGGCGGGACGCGGGGCCGTACGGGCCAGTGACCGGCCTCTTCGGTGATCGTTGGGTGGGCGGTGCCGGGCCGTCCGGCACCCGCGCCGGACGGTCTCCGCCGCGCGTCAGATGGCCCGCCGCCACGGCGGGCCGGGGGGCCGAGGAGGCCGACTTGTCCGAAGAGTCCGTCCCGGATTCCGTCCCGGATTCCGGTCTGGGGTCCGGTCTGGGGTCCGGTCTGGGGTCCTTTCCGGGTTCCGGCCCGGGGTCCTTTCCGGGTTCTGTTCCGGATTCCGTTCCGCAGCAGGGTGGCGCGGCCGGTCGGCCGAAGGGTCTGCTCCAGCAGATGGAGGAGCTCATGGCGGCGCTGAACGCGGACCTGTCCGACCTCCACAAGGAGGCGGGACTGGCGCGAGGATCGGCGATCGAGAGCTGAACGCCGTCCGGCGTGATCCACCGGACCCCCGCTAGCCGTCGCGGACTTCCTCCCGGGCCGCCAGCTTGCGCAGCATCTCCAGCACGCGGTCCCGGGACTCGTCGGCGGCGTCGATGGCCTCCATGCACTGCCAGTACGTCGCCTCGTCGGCCGCGGTGCTGGCCATGCCGACCAGTGTGATGCCGACCTCGCCGAGGAGGCCGCCGAGGCTCAGCAGGGTCTGGCGGGCGTCGTCCAGTTCGGTGAGCTGGGCGGCGCGCAGGGCGCCGGGGTCCAGGTCGGGGGTGCCCAGCACACCGCAGCCCCGGCCCGCCAGCTCGGTGAGGCCGAGCGCCTCGCCGCGCAGCTCGGGCGGACCGGAGACGGCCAGTCTGCTGCCGATCGCCTGGGCCAGGGCCTGGGCCTGCCATACCTCGGTCATCAGTTCCGGTACGCCGGCGCCGTGCGCCAGCGCCCGTCTGCTCACCACGATGAGCCGCATCGCGTCCATCAGCCGCCCCGTCCCCGTCGGTCCGAACTGCCTTGCCGCACTCAGTAGTTCACTACCCAGAGTGAGGGTGCGCGAGACGCGAAGCCAGAGGAAGACGGAAATCTGTGGACAACAATTCGGATTCGAGCAGGGTTCCGGCTACGGAGCGTTAATGTGGACTGCCCGGCTCCCTCCCAGGGCGCCCTGATTACCCGTCAGGCACGCGGGAACCGCCGCTCGTTGCGGTCGATCTTCGCGGCCAGCGCGGCCAGCGGGTCGATGTCCAGGACCTCGCAGAGCTGTAGCAGATAGGCCAGGACGTCGGCGACCTCGTCCGTGACCTGGTGCGCGGTGTCGGGGTCGGCCATCACCCGGGACGACTGTTCCGGGGTCAACCACTGGAAGATCTCGACCAGTTCGGAGGCCTCCACGCTGAGCGCGGACACCAGGTTCTTGGGGGTGTGGTACTGCCGCCAGTCGCGGGCGGCGGCGAACTCGGCCAGCCTGCGCTGGAGTCTCGCCACGTCGAGGGGTTCGTCGGTCACGCGTCCAGGTGTACCACTGTGATCGCCCCGGCCCCGGCGGCCCAGGAGGCGTCGCTCACCGCGCCGACGAGGCGGATGTGGCCGCGCTCGCCCATCAGGACGGCGGTGCGCAGGAGTTCGGCGCGCTGGCGGGGGTCGAGGCAGCGGTCGAAGCCGTCGGCGAGGACGGTGAGGCCGCGCATGGCGTCGGGGACCTCGCCGGGGGCGTCGACCTCCAGGACGCCGGGGCCGGTGAAGAGGACCAGGGCAAGGGCGAGGTAGCGCAGTTCGCCGTCGCCGAGCCGTTCCAGTTCCGAGCGGTGGCCGTCGCCGCGGTCGAGCAGCGCCCGTACCGTGCCGTCGCCGAGCGGCTCCGCGAGCAGGTCGGCCACGGGGCCGGCGCAGCCGGTGCGCACGGCGTCGACGAGCAGCCCGTGCCGCCGCCCGCATTCGGCGCGGGTGCGCCACAGGACGTCGGCGAGGTTGTCGCAGCCGCGCAGCAGGCGTCCGGAGCCGATGAGGACGGGGGTGCGCATGCCCTCGGGCCGCGGATCACAGGCGAACACCGACCGCAGCGCGACGACCATCTGCTCGGCGGCGGCCAGCACCTGCCGCTGTCCGTCCGTCTTCCCGGCCACCCGCAGCGGCAGCAGCGCGGTACCGAGGCGGTCGTCGGGGAGCGGGGCCCGGGTCACCGGTGCGGAGCCCGCCGTGTGCCAGGCGGCCTGCACGGCCCGCCGGCCCGGATCCCGCAGCGCGGTCTCCAGGAGCACGAGTCCGCCGGAGGTCAGCCGCTCCCCCACGATCCGCAGTTCCGGCTCCGCCTGTACGGCGACGTCCAGCCGTACCGGTCCTTCGGGACCGTCCGCCGTACACCCGATCCGGAACCCGCGCCGCCGCTGCGCATCGGGCCGCGCCCGCTCCGGCACCAGCGCGACGGGGTCGGGAAACACCTCGCCCAGCTCGGCCCCGCCCCCGAGCCGTGCCAGCGCCTCGTACGCCGCGAGCACCGCGGACTTCCCACTCCCGCTGGGCCCGGCCAACAACGTCACCTGCCCCACCGGAATGCTCGCCCCCCGATGCCGGGCGAAGGCAGACAGCCGCAACTCCGTGACCCGAGGCCGAGGATCACGGCGGGGCACCGCCACAGGCGCCGACGGCTCCCGCCCCACCCGAACCCCCGAACCACCACCGCCCTGAGCGGCAGCCCCCGCGCCCGTCGGCACTTCCCCGCGTCCCGAACGGGCGCGAGGGACAGCCTCCGACGACCGGGCGGACGCACGCGATCCGGCACGGGGAACGGCCTCCGACGGCCGAGCGGACGCATCCGTGCGTGCGCGAGGAGGCTGCCCGGGCTCGCGAAGGGGCTGCCCGGGCCGCGACGGGCCGTCGGGCCTCACCGACACACTCGGCGCCGCCGGTGGCACCGCGACTTCGGGCGACGGCGACACAACGGCCGGCACATCACCCGAACCCGCACGGCGGGACCGACCGGACGATGACGGACCACCAGACCTCGACGGTGGGCTCGACGCTCCCGGTGACACCCCGCCTCCAAGCGACGGGGCGCCCGGCGCAACGCCCGAACCCGCACGACGCGACCGCCCGGCCGACGACGAACCATCAGGCCTCGCAACCGCGCTTGACGCTCCCGGTGACACCCCGACTTCGGGCGCCGGCGACGAGGCGGGTGCTTCGTCTCGCGAACGCGCGCGGTGGGACGGTCCCGGCGACGGCGGGTTGTCGGGCCTTGCCGGTGTGCTCGGGGCCGCCGGTGGCGGTGGAGCCCCGGGCGACGGAGACGGAGACGGCGACGATGTGTCGCTCGGGGCGGATTCGGCGGACGGGGAAGGGCAGGGCGCGGACGACGCGGAGGGCACGGCCATATGCGGACCGTAGGGCTCCGGGTGAGCGGCGAACCGTTCCGTCGTCCGGACCTTCCTACGATCGGGGGACGGGCGGGCGCCGGCTCCACGGCCGGCACGCCGATGGCCGAGCCGCCGCCGGGGGTGCCGGAGACGCCCGTGAGCGCCCCCGAGGGCACCCGACCCTCAATCAGAGCGGCCGTTCAATGACGCCCACCCCGCAGCCGAAAACCCGAAGAGACGTCCGTCCCTCAGCCGGACCGGGAGACCCGCCAGGCCTCCAGGCCCCGCCGCCAGCCCGCCAGGCCTCTAGGCCGCGCCTCAGCCCGTCAGCCCGCCAGCCCGCCAGCCCGCCGTCGGCGATGTCGGCGCCGCCCGCCCTCAGGTCCCCGAAACCCCCGCACCCTCCATCAGCCCGCTGACCTCGGTGCCGGGTGGGGTGAGGAGGAAGACGTTGCGGTCGACGCGGTGCATCCCGCTGGCGAGGCCGAAGACCACGCCGGTGCTGAAGTCGAGGACGCGTTTGGCGACCTCGGTCTCGGCGCTGGTGAGGTCGAGGAGGACCGGTATCCCGGCCATCAGCGTCTCGGCGACCTCGCGGGCGTCGGCGAAGACATTGACCCGCAGGACGACGAAACGGCGCCGCGTCTCGGTCTCCGCGTCCGGCAGCGCACGGTGGCCGACCGCGGAGGGCCACGCGTCACGGCCCCGCAGCGGCACGACCTGGGCGAGCCCCTCCCACTGTTCATCGGTGACGTCGTAACGGCTCACCGGCTCCCCCTGACCTGACTCGCACTCGATGCCTGCACCAGCCAATTCTTACGCCAAGTCACCCGTTCGGCCCAACAGCGACACGATGGGCGAGCGGGTCCGGGCGGCGATCGGTGCTGATCGATGCACAAAGGCGTGATCTTTTCACTATTCAGGCGATTGCCGCGCATTGGGGGCTTCTTACCGCCCTCACACCGGACTCTTCTCCTCCAGGAACACCCCGCTCACCCCCCGCGATTACCGTCCGGTGCGTGCACTTGGCAGAAACACAACAGGTGACACCCGACCGGCGGACACAGTCGGCGGTGTCCGCCGCTCCGGGAGATACCGGGGCCCCCGCGCAATGGCACCGCGTCCTGACCGTCCTCGCCGACATCAGTCTGTTCATCGGGACCCGCTCGATCTGGACGCAGGCGGCCACGCACCACCTGGTCCTGGCGGCCGCGATCTCGGTCTGTTACGTGTCGATCCTGGTCTCCGGCGTGCTGGCGCTGACGGTCCGCAGGACCCGTTCGCTGGCCCGTGTCGACCTGGTGGTGCTGGTCACGGCCGTGGCCCTCGCCCTGTGCGCCTGGGCCCTGAACCACACCGGCGGCGACGAGGGCGCCCTCACCACCCAGGCCGCCAGGGAACTCGTCGCCGGCCACGCCGTCTACGGACAGCCGTGGCCCTGGCTGTTCCACGGCACGGGCATCGCGCTCACGCCGACGATAGGCGGCAGCTACGACTACACCTACGGCTATCCGCCGCTCGCCCCGCTGCTGACCGCCCCGCTGCTCTGGCTCGGCCACCACGGCGCTCCGGCGACGGCGGTCTGCACGGGCGCGCTGATCGCCGGCACGATCGCGCTGTGGCGGATGCTCCCGGCGCCGTGGCGGTCGGCGGCGACGATGGCCTGCCTGGGCTTCGGTTTCCTCTCGACGTACGCCCGGGTCGGCTACCCGGCCGTCATCGCGCTGGCCCTGCTGATCCCGGCGGCGGTGCGCTGGCCGCGGATCGGGCAGGGCGGCCGGCTGGGCGCGGCCGGCATCGCCCGGGCCGCGTGCCTGGGGGCCGCGTGCGCGGCGCAGCAACTGCCGTGGTTCGTCACGCCGTTCCTGCTGGCCGGGGTCTACGCGGTGCGGCGCGGTGAGCTCGGCGGCCGGGCGGCCGGTCTGGTGGTGCTGCGGATCACCGGCGTCGCCGTCACCGTGTGGCTGCTGATCAACACGTACTTCATCGTGTCCGAGCCGGGCCGCTGGCTGGCCGGGATCGCGCTGCCGCTGACCCAGGGTGCCGTGGTGCACGGCCAGGGCCTGGTGGACATCACGCTGTACTACACGAACGGCAGTGACCGCATCGACTGGTACTCGCACGCGAGCATGCTGCTCGCGGCGGCCCTGCTCGCCCTGTTCGTGCTGTTCGTACGGCGCCTCGGCCCGGCCGCGACCGTGCTGCCCTGGCTGGCCTTCTACCTGGCGACGCGCTCCCAGGACGGCTACTACCTGATGATGACGCCGCTGTGGCTGGCCGCGGCCGTGACCGCGCCGCTGTCGGAGTTCGAGCGGGCCTGGCAGCCGCGCCCGGCCTTCCTGACCGGACCCCGGCGCCGGCCCGCCCTGGTCGCGACGATCGCGCTGCTGCTCGCCCCGGCGCTGGCGAGCGCGGCCCTCGCGGCGTCCGGCGGGCCTCCGCTGCGGATGGAGGTCACGGCACTGCGCCGGACCGGGAAGTCGGCGGCGGTGGTGCGCGAGATGACCCTGAGGGTGGTCAACACGGGGAGCGCCGCGCTCACCCCGCACTACACGCTCACCACCGGCCAGGGCATGAGCATGTACTGGCTGCTCGTGCGGGGTCCGGCGACGATTCCCGGGCACGGCACCGCGAGCGTCGAACTCCGCCCGCCGAACGGCCGGTTCGGGATCCCCACCAAGCCGAGCACCCGGATCCGGCTGCGCGCCTTCACGGCGGACCCGCAGACCCTGTCCAGCCAGGACGTGCGGCTGCGCAGGACGGCGACCGGCCGGTGAGGGTCAGGCCGCCGCGCGGGTGAAGCGGAGCGTGCCGGTGACCGTGGTCAGGCCGCGGATCATGCCGCCCTGGTTCCAGCCCATGCCGAACTCGTTCCGGTCCACCGTGAACTCGGCCTCCAGCGTGAGCCCGTCGGCGTCCGCCGAGACCAGCTTCGCGGTGATCTTCTGCGGCCTGCTGATGCCCCGCACGGTCAGCTGACCGTCGACGTCCACCGCGTCGCCCGCACCCCGCACGGCACCGCGCACCGCGAAGGTGATCTCGGGGTGGTTGGCGGCGTCGAAGAAGTCGGCCGAACGCAGGTGGTCGTCGCGCTTCTTGTTCCTGGTGTCCAGCGAGGCCGCGTCGATCGCCAGCGAGCCGGTGGCGGTGCCGTCGGCGGCGACCTCGCCCCGGCCGGTGACGCCCGCGAAGGTGCCCTTGACGGTGACCAGGCCCCACATCGTCTTGTGCCGGAGGGCGACGGCGGAGGCGGTCGGGTCGAGCTGCCAGAGGCCGGTTTCCACGGTGACGGGCATGGCCGTACTCCGATCAATTGATGATTCAAATTTGGATGATGTCACGCTAGCTCAATATGCAAATTTGGACAACAGGTAGAATCGACGGCATGGCCGCCTCCCAGGAACACCCCGCCGAGCTGCCCGAATGTCCGTCCCTCAGGGGTGACGGACTGCTCCCCGCCGAGCTGCGCGCCTGGATGCTGCTGCTGGCCGCGACGGGCGCGGTGGAGCAGCGGCTGCGGTCGGTCGTGAAGGAGACCCTGGACGTCTCGCACGACGAGTTCCTGATCCTGTGCCTGCTGGCCGAGCAGCCCCGGGAAGGGCTGCGCATGACCCGGATCGCCGAGCTGCTGGGCCGCCCCAAGACCCGCCTCACCTACCAGATCGCCTGCCTCCAGCACGGCGGCCTGGTCACCAGGAAGTCGGTCTGCGGCGACAAGCGGGGCATCGAGGTCGCCCTCACCGACAAGGCCCGCGGACTCCTCAGGGACACCTCCGCCACCTTGGCCGAAACGGTCGGGCAGGCGGTCGCCCACGTCATCGGCCCCGAGCAGCGCCAGGCGCTGTGCGCGCTCGTACCGGAGCTCGCGGACGACACGCACGGACCGCACGAATCAGGCCACTTCACCCCCTAGAGGCGCAGGTCACAGCCACAGGGAGGGCAAGGTCACAGCCCCGCCACCCATGCACTTCTGACCGTCTGCCCTAGCATCCGAGCATGACGGTCCTGCCTGACGACGGGCTCTCCCTGGCCGCCGAGTTCCCTGACGCGACACACGAGCAGTGGCAACGCCTTGTCGAGGGTGTGCTGCGCAAGTCGGGCAAGGAAGTCTCGGGCGAGGCCGCTGAGGACGCCCTGTCCACGACGCTGGAGGACGGGCTGCGCACCCGTCCCCTCTACACCGCGCGCGACACCGCGCCCGAACCCGGCCTGCCCGGCTTCGCGCCCTTCGTGCGCGGCGGCCGCCCCGAGGGCGGCACCGACGGCGGCTGGGACATAAGGCAACGGCACGCGGCGGCGCCCGACGGCGCGGTCCTGGCCGACCTGGAGAACGGCGTCACCTCGCTCTGGCTGGTGCTCGGCGAGGGCGGCATCCCCGTCGACGGCCTGGGCCGCGCGCTGGAGGGCGTCTACCTCGACCTGGCGCCGGTCGTCCTGGACGCGGGCCGGGACGCCGAGACGGCCGCCGCCGAGCTGTTCCGGGTGTACGAGGCGAAGGGCGTCGCGCCCGAGGCCGTACGCGGCAACCTGGGCGCCGACCCGCTCGGCCACGAGGCCCGCACCGGCACCGCCCTCCCCTTCGCGCCCGTCGCCGAACTGGCGAAGCGGTGCGCCGGGGAGTTCCCGGGGCTGCGGGCGCTGACCGTGGACGCGCTGCCGTACCACGAGGCGGGCGGCTCGGCCGCGCAGGAGCTGGGCGCCTCGCTGGCCACCGGGGTGGCGTATCTGCGGGAGCTGACGGAGGCCGGGCTCGGCGTCGAACAGGCCCTGGCCCAGCTGGAGTTCCGGTACGCGGCGACCGCCGACCAGTTCCTGACGATCGCCAAGCTGCGCGCGGCCCGCCGGCTGTGGGCGCGGGTCGCCGAGGTCAGCGGGGCGGCCGACGCGGGCGCCCAGACGCAGCACGCGGTCACCTCGCCGGTGATGATGAGCCGCCGCGACCCGTGGGTGAACATGCTCCGCACGACGATCGCGACGCTGGCCGCCGGGGTGGGCGGCGCCGACTCCGTGACCGTGCTGCCGTTCGACCACGCGCTGGGCCTGCCGGACGCCTTCGCCCGCCGGATCGCCCGCAACACCTCGACGATCCTGGTCGAGGAGTCGCACCTGGCCCGGGTCGTCGACCCGGCCGGCGGTTCCTGGTACGTCGAGCGGCTGACCGACGAACTCGCCCACGCGGGCTGGGAGTTCTTCCGGACGATCGAGCGCGACGGCGGCCAGGCGGCCGTCCTGCGCTCCGGCCGGCTGCGCACCGACCTCGCGACCACCTGGGCCGAGCGCTCCAAGAAGCTCGCCAAGCGCCGTGAACCCATCACCGGCGTCAGCGAGTTCCCCTTCCTGGCCGAGAAGCCGGTGGAGCGCGAGCCCGCGCCCGAGCCGCCGTCGGGAGGCCTGCCCCGGGTCCGCCGGGACGAGGCGTACGAGGAGCTGCGCGCCCGCTCGGACGCCCATCTCGCGGCCACCGGCGCCCGCCCCCGGATCTACCTGGCGACGCTCGGCTCGGCCACCGAGTACACGGGCCGCGCGACCTTCGCCTCGAACCTCTTCCAGGCGGGCGGCATCGAGCCGGTCACCGGGGGAAGCTTCGAGGAGAGCGGTGCCACCGAGGCGGTGCTCTGCTCCAGCGACGCGCAGTACGCCGAACAGGCCGCGCGGACGGCCGAGTCGCTGAAGGCGGCCGGTGCCCGGCACGTGGTCCTCGCGGGCCGGGGCGACTTCCCCGGCATCGACTCGTCCGTCTTCGCGGGCTGCGACGCCGTGGCCGTGCTGTCCGAGACCCTCGACCGCATGGGAGTGTCCTGATGGGAATCCCCGACTTCTCCGGCATCGAACTGGGGACCCCCGTCACCGAGGGCAGCCCCGATCAGTGGCGGGCGGCCGGCGGTGACCTGCCGCTGTGGGAGACCCCGGAGGGCATCGGGGTCAAGCCGCTCTACACCGGCCGCGACCTGGAGGGCCTGGACTTCCTCGGCACCTACCCGGGCATCGCGCCGTACCTGCGCGGCCCCTACCCGACGATGTACGTCAACCAGCCCTGGACCATCCGCCAGTACGCGGGCTTCTCCACCGCCGAGGAGTCCAACGCGTTCTACCGGCGCAACCTGGCGGCCGGCCAGAAGGGCCTCTCGGTCGCCTTCGACCTGCCCACCCACCGGGGCTACGACAGCGACCACCCGCGGGTGACCGGCGACGTCGGCATGGCGGGCGTGGCCATCGACTCGATCTACGACATGCGCCAGCTCTTCGACGGCATCCCGCTGGACCGGATGACCGTGTCGATGACGATGAACGGCGCGGTGCTGCCCGTGCTGGCGCTGTACATCGTGGCGGCGGAGGAACAGGGCGTACCGCCCGAGAAGCTGGCCGGGACCATCCAGAACGACATCCTCAAGGAGTTCATGGTCCGCAACACCTACATCTATCCGCCGAAGCCGTCGATGCGGATCATCTCCGACATCTTCGCCTTCACCTCCCAGCGGATGCCCCGCTACAACTCGATCTCCATCTCCGGTTACCACATCCAGGAGGCCGGAGCCACGGCCGACCTGGAGCTGGCGTACACGCTCGCGGACGGCGTCGAGTACATCCGGGCGGGCCGGGAGGCGGGCCTGGACGTGGACGCGTTCGCGCCCCGGCTCTCCTTCTTCTGGGCGATCGGCATGAACTTCTTCATGGAGATCGCGAAGCTCAGGGCGGCCCGGCTGCTCTGGGCCAAGCTGGTCGACCAGTTCGAGCCGAAGAACACCAAGTCCCTCTCCCTGCGCACCCATTCGCAGACCTCGGGCTGGTCGCTGACCGCGCAGGACGTCTTCAACAACGTCACGCGTACGGCCGTGGAGGCGATGGCGGCGACCCAGGGCCACACCCAGTCGCTGCACACCAACGCCCTCGACGAGGCCCTGGCGCTGCCGACGGACTTCTCCGCGCGCATCGCCCGCAACACCCAGCTGCTCATCCAGCAGGAGTCGGGCACGACGAGGGTCATCGACCCGTGGGGCGGCAGCGCCTACGTGGAGCGGCTGACGTACGACCTCGCCCGCAAGGCCTGGGCGCACATCCAGGAGGTCGAGGCGGCGGGCGGCATGGCCAAGGCGATCGACGCCGGCATCCCCAAGCTGCGCATCGAGGAGGCGGCGGCCCGCACCCAGGCCCGGATCGACTCCGGACGGCAGCCGGTGATCGGTGTCAACAAGTACCGGGTCGAGAGCGACGAGGCCATCGAGGTCCTCAAGGTCGACAACTCCTCCGTCCGCGCCCAGCAGATCGAGAAGCTGCGGCGGCTGCGGGACGAGCGGGACGAGACGGCCTGCCGGGACGCGCTGGACGCGCTGACCCGGGCGGCGGACGGCGACGGCAACCTGCTGGAGCTGGCCGTGCGCGCGGCCCGCGCCAAGGCCACCGTCGGTGAGATCTCGGACGCCCTGGAGAAGGTGTACGGCCGGCACGCGAGCCAGATCCGTACGATCTCCGGTGTGTACCGCAACGAAGCAGGCGAGTCCCCGAACGTGGACCGCACCCGGGCCCTGGTCGACGCGTTCGACGAGGCCGAGGGGCGCCGCCCGCGCATCCTGGTCGCCAAGATGGGCCAGGACGGTCACGACCGGGGCCAGAAGGTGATCGCCACCGCCTTCGCCGACCTCGGCTTCGACGTCGACGTCGGCCCGCTGTTCCAGACCCCGGAGGAGGTCGCCCGCCAGGCGGTGGAGGCGGACGTCCACGTGGTCGGCGTGTCCTCGCTCGCGGCCGGCCACCTCACCCTCGTACCGGCACTGCGCGAGCAGCTCGCCGAGGAGGGCCGGGAGGACATCATGATCGTGGTCGGCGGTGTCATCCCGCCACAGGACGTGCCGACCCTCCTGGAGATGGGCGCCACGGCCGTGTTCCCGCCCGGGACGGTGATCCCGGACGCGGCCTACGACCTGGTCCAGCGGCTGTCGGCGGAACTCGGGCACGCCCTGTGATCGATGTCGACGCCTATGTGAAGGGTGTGCTCGACGGGAAGCGCGCGGTCATCGCCCGCGCCATCACCCTCGTCGAGTCCACCCGTCCACAGCACCGGGCGCTGGCACAGGAGTTGCTCACCGAGCTGCTTCCGCACAGCGGCCGGGCGCGGCGGATCGGCGTCAGCGGGGTGCCGGGCGTGGGCAAGTCGACGTTCATCGACGCGTTCGGCACGTTGCTGACGGGCTTGGGGCACCGGGTGGCCGTGCTCGCCGTGGACCCGTCGTCCACCCGGACCGGCGGCTCGATCCTCGGCGACAAGACCCGGATGGAGCGGCTGGCCGTCGACCCGAACGCCTTCGTCCGGCCCTCCCCGAGCGCGGGCACACTGGGCGGGGTCGCGAAGGCGACCCGGGAGTCGATGGTGGTCATGGAGGCCGCCGGGTACGACGTGATCCTGGTCGAGACCGTCGGCGTCGGGCAGTCCGAGACCGCGGTCGCCGACATGGTCGACTCCTTCCTGCTGCTCAGCCTGGCCCGCACCGGCGACCAGCTCCAGGGCATCAAGAAGGGCGTCCTGGAACTCGCCGACGTGATCGCCGTCAACAAGGCGGACGGCCCGCACGAGCGCGACGCCCGGTCGGCCGCCCGGGAGTTGGCGAGCGCGCTGCGGCTGATGCACGGCAAGGACGTGTTCTGGACTCCCCCGGTGCTGAGTTGCAGCGCGCGGGAGTCGACGGGCCTGGAGCTGGTCTGGGAACGGCTTGAGCAGCACCGGGCGTTGCTGGACTCCACCGGGCGGCTCACGGACAAGCGCCGTGAGCAGCAGGTGGGCTGGACCTGGTCGATGGTGCGGGACGAGCTGCTCGGGCGGCTGTCCGCCCACCCCGCGGTGCGCGCGGCCGCCCCCGACCTCGAACAGCAGGTCAGGGACGGCTCGTTGACGGCGACCCTGGCCGCCGAACGCATCCTGCGAGCGTTCGAAGGGCCTTCCGAAGGGCCTCTCGCGGGGTCTTCCGAAGGGCCTCAGGCCAGCTGATCCTGGAGCGCCTCGCGGGCCCGGGCCACCCGGGAGCGGACCGTGCCGACGGGACAGTCGCTGACCTCGGCGGCCTCCGCGTACGGCAACCCGACGAGCTGGGTGAGGACGAACGCCTCACGCCGTTCGTCGGGCAGCGCCGCGAGGAGGTCGAGCAGGACGACCCCCTCCTCGAAGCCCGGCAGCCCGTACGGCTGGGCGCGCTCGACGGCGAGCTGCCAGTCGGGGACGTCCGCCGGGCGCGGCCGGGCGGCGGCGTACCGGTGGCTGTCCACGACGGCCCGGCGGGCGATCGACAGCAGCCAGGAACGGGCCGAACCGTGTCCCTCGAAGCGGTGCAGGCTGCCCAGCGCGCGCAGGAACGTGTCCTGCGCGAGGTCGTCGACCGCCTGCGGGTCGGCGCAGAGATGGGCGACGTACCGCAGGACGTCGCGGTGCAGGGCCCGTACGAACGCGTCCACGGCGGCCGTGTCCCCGGACCGGGCGGCGAGGGCCCAGGCCGTGATCGACTCGTCGCGTTTCTCGTCCGGCGCAGGGCGTGCGGGCAGGACGGAAGTGATCACTCGGTGTCCTTGTGAGAAAGGTGAAGGGGGCGACGGCCCGGTGGCGCTCGCGGTGCTTGAGCGGGCGTACGGCCGTCGTGTTCGTCCGGGGCGCGCAGGGGCGGTCCCGGAACACCGGCTGTCGTCAGATGACAGCCGTCCGCACGGGCGGACCCCGGGAAGTGATCGCGTGGACGAGAAGAAGGAGCCGTGGTGCCCGGTCCGAGCGGCGGCGGTGCGGCCGGGGGCGCGGCCGCCCGGGGGCGACGGGCAGGGCGAGCAGCAGCCGCAGCGGGGCGGTGAGCGGTGCGGTGAGCCGGGCGGCCGCGGCCCGGCTGATGCGGAAGGCCGCGCGTTCGCCGTGTCCGAGCCAGAGTCCGCACAGCAGGGCGGCGAGGAGGTGGGCGGCGAGCATGCCGGTGGAGGCGGTGCCGCCGGTGCCGAGGCCGAGGTACTCGGCGGGGCTTATGTGGGCGGGGCCCATGTGCATGGCGGACATGTCGCCGGCCATGTCCATATGCATGGCGCCCATGGAGGTGGTGCCCACGGAGGTGGTGCTGGTGGTCCACACCTGGGCGGCCGAGAAGCCGGAGTGCAGGGCGGTCTGGGCGCCGACCGCGGCGGACGCGACGAGCGCGAGGCCGCGTTCGCGTGCCGACAGGGTCCAGCCGAGGGCAGTGGTGACCGCGGTGCCGGCGGCCAGCGCCCAGGCGGGGACCGGGCTGCCGGACATCAGGACGTGGCCGACGGCGGCGAGCAGCACGCAGACGGCCGCGAACACCGCGGACCGTACTGTGCGTGCGCACCAACCTGCCGTCATGGCGCATCATCCTCGCATCCGGCGAGGTCTCCTTCGGGGAGTGGTACGGGGATCCACAGGTGGTGTGCTCAACTCATAGGCGGGGTGGGGGGGTTCATAGCTCGGGTGGAACGGTCGGCGGTCGGGTGCGGGTTCGGTGGGGGCTGGTCGCGCAGTTCCCCGCGCCCCTGGCGGGGCGCTCCTCAGCCGTTTCTCTTCAGCCCCGTCCATGGTCCCTCCGGAACCGCTGGGTGGACCTTCTCACCCGTCACGTCGACGACGATCGTGCGGTCGTCGTCGAGGTCCGCTCGGACGCGGCGTAGGTGTCCGGTCCGGTCGATCCAGTACGTGAGGGGCGAGGGGCCGGACGGTTGGGTTGTCGGCGGGGGGCCGGAGAAGACGTCGTAGATCCGGCCGTTGATCCGGTCTTCGCGCAGATGGCGTGGCGCCGAGCGGGCGAGCAGCCGTGCGCTGTCCGGGCGGGCGGCGGCCAGGCTGAGGGTCAGGCGGAGGGCGGTGTCCAGCGAGGCGGGGCCGTAGGCGCGGCGGATCCAGGCCGCCGGGCTGACGCGGGCCGCGTCCCGTACCGCTTCCGCCAGGGACGCGGGTTTCGCGAGGGGGCCCGCGCTGCCGTCGATCCTGGGGCGGGCGATGGAGAGTCCGGTGCCGTCCCAGGCCAGCAGCCCCCGCTCGGCCGCGTCGCCCGTGTCGAACCAGCCCACCGCCCGGTGCCGGTGCTCGTCGACCACCGCGCGGACCACGGCCGTTCCGCCGGGCAGCGGCGCCCGTACCGTCACCTCGGCCGGGCTGTCCCGGTAGGCGCGGAACCGGGTGAGGGCCATGCGCCGGGCCTCGTCCGCCGAGAGCGGGCGGGGGGTGTCGCCGCCGGTCACGGTGAACGGGAGCGCCCCGCACACCGCCGTCACGACGGCGAGGGCCGCCCAGGTCCAGGGGGATCGCATCGGTGTCCGCATGATCACGTACCTACACGCGGACGGGCCGCGCCCGGTCGACACCGGTGCGCGGCCCGCGCTGCGTCACCCTTGCGGGGTGCGCCGTTTACTCCGTGCCGAGGGACAGCACGGCCGCGCGGATCACGTCCGCGACCTCCTGCGGGTGGGCGAGCATGACCAGGTGCGAGGAGTCGACCTCGACGGTCGTCATACCGGCCCGCTCGTAGCCGTAGCGCTCGACGTCCGGGTTGATGGTGCGGTCCGCGGACGACACCAGGCCCCAGGACGGCTTGGTCTTCCAGGCGGCGACCGGGGCCGCCTCGGCGAAGGCCGCACCCGCCAGGGGACGCTGGGAGACGGCCAGCACCCTGGCGAGGTCCGGGTCCACGTCGGCGGCGAAGATCTCCGGGAACCGGTCGGGGTCGACCGTCACGTCGGTGCCGGGCTCGTCGGAGCCCTCGACCGGGAACGGCGTGTACACGAGGGCCGAGGCCAGCTCGGAGTCCGGGAAGCGGCCCTGCAGCTCGCCGAGGCTCTCGCCCTCCTCCAGGGCGTAGCCGGCCAGGTAGACCAGGGCCTGGACGTTGGCCTCGGCGCCCGCGACGGTGATGACGGCACCGCCGTAGGAGTGGCCGACCAGGACGACGGGGCCGGGCACGGCGCGGACCACCGAGGCGAGGTAGGCGGCGTCTCCGGTGAGGCTGCGGTTGGGCACCGCGGGGACCAGCACCTTGAGGCCGTCGGCCTGCAGTTCCGGGACGACCCGGGCGAAGCTGGAGGCGTCCGCGAAGGCGCCGTGCACCAGGACGACGGTGGGCGTGGAGTCGGTCATGGGGATTCCTTGTCGGCGGAGCCGCGCTGCGGGTCAGGCGGTGTGCAGGGCCGTGTGCAGGGTGCGGACGGCGAGCGAGATGGCGGCCTCGGCGGCGTGGGTCCCGCGCAGGGCGTTGAGCATCACGAAGTCGTGGATGATGCCCTGGAAGCGGACGGCGGTGACGGGCACGCCGGCCTCGCGGAGCTTGTTGGCGTAGGCCTCGCCCTCGTCGCGCAGGACGTCGGCCTCGGCGACGACGACCAGGGCCGGGGGCAGGTCCTTGAGCTGCTCGGTGGTGGCGCGCAGCGGGCTGGCGGTGATCTGGGCGCGCTCGGCCTCGTCGGTCGTGTACTGGTCCCAGAACCAGAACATGCCGTCGCGGCGCAGGAAGTAGCCCTCGGCGAACTGGTGGTAGGAGTTGGTGTCGAAGCTCGCGTCGGTGACCGGGTAGAACAGCACCTGCTGGAGCAGCGGTACACCGCCGCGCTCCTTGGCCATCAGGGTCAGCGCGATCGTCATGTTGCCGCCGACCGAGTCACCGGCCACCGCGATCCGGCCGGCGTCCAGGCCCTTGGTCGCGCCCTGCTCCACGATCCACTGCGCGACGGTCCAGTTCTGCTCGATGGCGACCGGGTAGCGGACCTCGGGCGAGAGGTCGTACTCGGGGAAGACGACGGCCGCCTCGGCGCCGACGGCGAGTTCGCGGACCAGGCGGTCGTGGGTGTGGGCGTTGCCGAAGACCCAGCCGGCGCCGTGGATGTAGATGATCACGGGGAGGGGGCCGGTGGCACCGGCGGGCTTCACGATCCGCGCCCGGACGGTGCCGGTGGGGCCGCCGGAGACCGTGATCCACTCCTCGTCGACGGCCGGCTTGGCGATCTCGCCGGACTGCACCTCGTCCACCGCCTTGCGACCGTCCGCCGGGGCCAGGTCGAAGAGGTACGGCGGGTTCGCGGTGGCCTCGACGAACGCCTGGGCTGCGGGTTCGAGCACCGGCGTGACGGGCGTGAAGGCTTCGGACATACGAGTCTCCTGGGAATGCGTCGGGCACACCGGTCGTTCCGGCGCCCCGCGCGTCACGGTAGGAGCCGTGCGGGGCGGGCAGTTGTCCCGGAGCGCACAGTCGGCACCCCGGCAGCGCACAGGCGGGTGCGGCGGTCATCCGGTCATCTCCTGTCGAGATGACTGACATCCCGAACCATCGCCGCCTCGGGGGAAGCATCGTGGGCGGCGGAGCGCTGGTGCAGGGTGAGAGCCACACCTCCTGTGAAGAAGGTCCTTGTGTCCCAGTCGTCGCCAGAAGTCCGCTCCCCCCGCCGGAAGGCAGCCGCCGAGCCCGCGCACGGGGTGCCGGGCTGGCTGATCGCGCTGTTCGCCGTCGCCTCCGGCATGACGGTCGCCAACCTGTACTACGCCCAGCCGCTGCTCTCCGAGCTGCGCGGTGTCTTCCACATCGGCGAGGCCACCGCGGGCACGCTGATCACGCTCACCCAGGTCGGCTATGTGATCGGCATGATCTTCCTGGTCCCGCTGGGCGACCGGCTGGAGAAGCGGAGCCTGATCACCGCGCTGCTGACGGTGACCACGCTCGCCCTGGTGGCGGCCGGTCTCGCGACCGGGTTCCCGATGCTGCTGGCCGCCTCGCTGATCAGCGGTGCGACGTCGGTGGTGGCGCAGATACTCGTGCCGTTCGCGGCGAGCCTGGCGCCCGACCACGCCCGGGGCCGGGTGGTGGGCCGGGTGATGAGCGGTCTGCTCACCGGCATCCTGCTGTCCCGCACGCTCAGCAGCCTGGTCTCCAGCGTCGCCGGCTGGCGGGTCGTCTACCTCGGCTCGGCCGTGCTGATGGCCCTGCTGGCGGTGGCCCTGCGGGCGGCGCTGCCCCGGCACGCGCCGACCACGTCCGTGCCGTACCACCAGGTGCTGCGCTCCACGGTGGCGCTGGTGCGCACCCACCCCGCGCTGCTGCGCCGGGGTCTCTACCAGGCGGCGATGTTCGGTGCGTTCAGCGCCTTCTGGACCACCGTCTCGTATGTGCTGACCGGGCCGCGTTTCCACTACTCCGCCGTCGGTGTCGGTGTCTTCGCCCTGGTCGGGGCGGCCGGTGCGGCCGTCGCCCCGATGGCCGGGCGCTGGGCCGACCAGGGGCTGACCCGGCCGATGACCGGGGCCGCGTTCGCTCTCGCCGCGCTGGCCTTCGCCGCGGCGGGCTTCGGGCAGCACAGCGTCGTGCTGATCGCCCTCGCGGCCGTCGCCCTCGACATGGCCGTGCAGACCAGCCTGATCCTCGGCCAGCACACCGTCTACCAGCTGGACCCGCTCGCCCGGGCCCGTCTGAACAGCGCCTTCATCGCGATCTTCTTCATCGGCGGCGCCGTCGGCTCCCAGGCCGGCTCGGTCGCCTACCGCGCCGACGGCTGGACCGCCGTCAGCCTGTTCGGGGCCGCTCTGCCGGTGCTGGCCCTCCTGTACTGGCTCACCGAACGCCGTCGGGGCGGAGACGGCGAGGCGCGGTCGGCGTAATGGCCCGTGTCGTGCGCCGGGGGGCGCTGAGGGTGTCCCGTCGGTCTCGTCGACACTCCCCCGGTCCGGCGCCGGGGAACGCCGGCGCCTGCCTAGGATGCAGCGGTGATCGCCGCCCGGCCGAGGCGGGCGCGGGGTCGGTGGGAGCGGGCGATGGACCTACGGCAGATGGAAGTCGTCGTCGCGGTGGCGGACGCGGGTGGGTTCACGGCGGCGGCGCGGCAGCTGCACGTCGTCCAGTCCGCGGTCTCCGGAGCGGTCCGCACGCTGGAACGCGAGCTGGGCACCGCGCTGTTCGTCCGGACCACCCACCGGGTCGGGCTCACCCCGGCCGGTGAGGCGTTCGTGCCGGCGGCGCGGCAGGCGTTGCGCGCGGCCGAGCTGGCCCGCGAGGCGGTCGACGCGGCCAAGGGCGAGCTGCGCGGCCGGGTGACGGTCGGCACGATGCAGGGGGCCATGGCGAACCTGCCGCGCGCGCTGGCCTCGCTGCGGGCCGAACACCCGCGGGTGGTGGTCCGGTTGCGGCAGGCCGCGGTCGTCGACATCCGGCAGGCGCTGCGCGAGGGCACGGTGGATCTGGCGGTGGTGGCGCTGGACCGCCGGCAGCAGCGCGGGCTGGTCACCAAGCTGCTGTCACGGGAGGAGATGGTCCTGGTGACCTCGCCCCGGCGGAGCCTCATCCCGCGCGGCCCGGAGGGCACGGTCGACCTGGCCGACATCGCGGAGCTGCCGCAGGTGGAGTTCACCCCGGGCTGGGCGATCCGCGACGCGGCGGACCGCTCGTTCCGCGCGGCCGGCGTCGAGCGTGCCACGACCTTCGAGGTCAACGACATCGTGGCCGCGTCGGAACTGGTCCGCAACGACCTCGGCGTCTGCATCATGCCGCCGACCATCGCCGGCCGTTTCCCGGACCTGACGACCTACCGGTTCGGCCGGCACGCGCCGAACTGGAAGGTGATGGTGGTACGGCCGCCGGGCGAGCCCCCGGCGGCGGTCGCGGCGCTGTTGCGCCACATCGTCTGACCGCCGCCGGGGGCTCGCCGAGGCGCTCCCGCCGACGCGTCAGTAGGTGTCGGAGTCCGGGATCACATGCATCGCGGCCTCCTCCGCCGAGGCCCCGGCGCCGTCCAGGCCCCGGTCGGAGGCGACCAGGTCGGAGTCGGTGACCTCGTGCGCGCCCTCGTCCGGTGCGAGCAGCCGTCCGGCGCGGTCGTCGCCCACCTCGTCGTCGAGGAGTTCGCCGTCCGTGTCCCAGGTGTCGCCGAGGTCGTCGCCCTCCGGGACGGCGAGGTCCGGCACCTCCTCGGCGAGCCGCTCGTCCAGGGTCTCCCCGCGCTGTGCCTCGGCCGCGGTGACGCCGGTGTGCTCCACGGCCCAGGGCCGCTCCGGCGGCGAGTACCCCTCGTCCAGTGCCTCCTCGCCGGCCCGGTAGTCCAGGGTGTCGGAGGCGTCCAGCAGACCCGCGTCGTCCTGCACCTCCGAACCGTCCGGCTGGTAGACCTCGTCACCCATCGCCTCGTCGGTCATGCGCGCTCCATCGTCACTCGGGCCATCGGTTCGATCCGGCCGTCAACCGGAAAGCGTAGGAGGTCATGGCCGGTCGGACGGTGCGATCGGCGAAGCGGGCCCGAGGGCGCCGGGGAGGGTGCCAGTCGGCGGGGGCCGGTGGGCGGAGGGCGTGGCTCACGGCGCGGCCTGGGGGCGCCGGTGGAGTCGGGCGGCGGGGTCTGGCGGGGCCACCGGTGCTGTCGTGGTCCCGGCAGATCCCGCCGTCCTGCGCCACTGGGCCGGTGACATGCCGTAGGTCTCGCGGAAGGCGCGGCTGAAGTGGGAGGGGCTGGTGAACCCCCAGCGGGCGGCCACCGTGGCGATGGACCGGTGGGCGGCGGGCCGGGCGAGTTCCTGGTGGGCCGCCTCCAGCCGGCGGGCGCGCAGCCAGGCGCCCACGGTGGTGCCCTGGCGCTGGAAGAGGCGGTGGAGATAGCGCGGCGAGATGGCGTGCTGGTCGGCGATGTCCTGCGGGGTGAGTCCGGGCTCGCCCAGCCGGGAGCCGAGCGACGCGGTGATCCGCTCCCACAGGGCCGGCTCGGGCTGCCGGCCGCTCTGTTCGAGGGCCACGGTGGCCAGGATCTCCGCCGCGGTCCGGGCGAGTTGTTCGCGCCGCTCCCGCCCGGCCCGGGCGACCTCGTCGACGAGTCCGTCGAGGAGCGGCAGCAGCAGGGCCGCCGCGCCCCCCGCGGTCTCGTCCACCACCGTGGCGGTGAGGGCGGGCAGGTGCCGCTCCTCCAGGCGCAGCAGGGCCCGGGGCACCATGAGGACCCGGGCCCGCTGCGGCTCGGGCAGCACGAGGCGGAACGGGCGCCGGGCATCGTGGAACGCCAGGTCACCGGGGTGCAGTTCGGCGCTGCGGCCGTCCTGGAGCAGCAGGGCGGTGCCCTCCAGCTGGCGGCGGACCAGGATGTGGCCGCGGGGGTCGGCGGCGACCGCGGCGGCGCCGCGCAGGATCGTCCCGGGGCCGAACTCCTCGGTGGCGATCTGCAGGGCGCCGAGGCGTTCGGCGGTCAGGGTGCCGGTCCACGGGCGGTCGGGCGCGACGCTGACCTCGACGTCCACGAAGGTCCGGGACAGGGCGCGCCGCCAGGCGGTGAGGCGCTCGCCGGGCGCCGGTTCCGGGGCGGCGCAGGACACGGTCGTCAGCACGGCGGCCCGTCCGCCCGCGTCCGGTCCAGCCATTCCGTCGGTGACAGGCCGAAGGAGCCGCGGAAGGCCTTGCCGAACCCGGCGGAACCGGTGAAGCCCCAGCGCCGGGCGGTCTGGCCCAGGTCGACGGAGCCCGGTGGCCGCGCGGCGAGTTCCCTGCGGCAGGCGCGCAGGCGCTGCTCGCGGATCCACCGGCAGACGGTGCTGTCCTCGGCCGCGAACAGCCGGTGCAGATAGCGCACCGAGATGCCGTGCGCACCGGCGATGACGGCCGGGGTCAGCGCGGGGTCCGACAGCTGCCAGCGGATGTACGTCTTGATCCGCAGCAGCAGGACGCCGTCGGCGCCCGGCAGTTCGGCGGGCTCCTCGCCCAGCTGGTCGGCCGCCGTGGCCGCGACCAGGTCGATGACGTTCTCGGCCAGCCGCTCGGCCGTCGGGGTCGCGTACGACTCGGAGGTGTCCGCCAGCCGCTCCAGCAACGGCGCCAGCAGGGCGGGGAGCCCGCCGCCCGGGCGCACGGCCCGCGCGGTGAGCCGTCCCAGGTCGGCCTCCTCGATCTCCAGCAGCCGGCGCGGGACCGCGAAGATCTTCAGCCGGAAGCGTTCCGGGAAGGCGGTGCGGAAGGGGCGTACGGTCTCGAAGAAGCCGATGTCGCCCGTCCTCAACTCGGTGGTGCGGCCGTCCTGTTCGACCCGGGCCCGGCCGGTGCTCTGGACGGCCACGAAGATCTGCCGGCCGTCGCCGCGGGCGATGAAGCGCGGTGCCCGGTGGACCTCGCCGGGGTCGCACTCGACCGTGGTGATCTGCAGGCTGCCGAGGTGGTCGGTCCGCATGGTGGCGTCGTAGGTACGGCCCTCGGTGGCGATGTCCATCCCCACCAGGGTGTCGAGCACGGCGTCGTGCCAGTAGTCCAGGCTCTCCCCGGGCGGCACCGAGCGGGTGGTCAGCACGCGGGGCCGGGGCCGGGGAGTGCCGGGTTCGCGGGCCACGCGCGGCGGGATCCGCTCGGTCCCGGTGTCCCGGCCCGGCGCGGTGGCCTCATCGGGCCGGGAAGGCGCGGCGGCCTCGCCGGCGATCGTGGACCGCTGCGGTGGGTGGACCGTCATTCAGTGTGCTCCCCGTGGCGTTCTGCCTGGCCAGCGCCATTGTCTCGGAGAAGGGGGCGGGCCGCTTCTGTCATATGACCGGTCACCCTCCCGGCGGTCGTGCCGGTGGCCGCTGGCAGGATGGGCGGGCAGAGGATCGACGACGAAGGACCGTTCATGCACGCCGGCACCGACCATCCCTCCGCTCCGGGCATCCTGGGCCGGGCCACGGAGCTGGACCGCCTCGACCGGCTGCTCGGGGCGGTGGACGGCGGCGGACCGCAGGTGCTGGTGCTGACCGGGGAGCCGGGCGCCGGCAAGACCACCCTCGTCGAGTGGGCGGCCGAGCGGGGCCGGGCCCGGGGTCTCGGCCTCCTGCGGGTGCGCGGCAGCGAGGGCGAGTCGGGCCTCGGTCTGTCGGGGGTGCATCAGCTGCTGCATCCGCTGCTGCCCGGCGACGGTCTGCCCGGCGAGGGTCTGCCCGCGGCGCAGCGGGAGGCGCTGGACCGCGCCTTCGGCTCCGGGTCCGCGCACCACGAACCGCGACTCGACCAGCTCTCCCTGTGCGTGGGCGTACTGGGCCTCGTCACCCAGGCCGCCGCGCACAGGCCCCTGCTCCTGCTGGTCGACGACGCCCAGTGGCTGGACCTCGGCTCGGTGGACGTGCTGGCCTTCCTCGCCCGGCGGCTGGAGGGCAGACCGGTGGTGCTGTTGCTGGCCGCCCGCGAGGAGGGCGTACCGGCCCGCTTCGACCGCGACTTCCCCCAGGTGACCGTCGGCCCGCTGAGCCGCAGCGCGGCCGGACAGCTGCTGGACGCCCAGCCGGACCCGCCCCGCGGCAAGGCACGCACGGAGATCCTGCAGCAGGCGGCCGGCAATCCCCTCGCCCTGATCGAGCTCCCCCGCGCCCTGGCCCGGGGCCTGGCCCCGGGGAGCACCAGAACCCCCGAAGGCACCGGAGCTCCCGGAACCCCCGAGGCCGCCGCAGGTGCCGTCCTGCCGCTCACGGCGCGTCTGGAGGGGCTGTTCGCCGCCGATCTGGCCGGGTTGCCCGCGGCCACCCGGGAGGCGCTGCTCCTGGTGGCCGCGGCGGGCACGGCGGACCTGGCCGAACTCGTCCGGGCCGCTCCGGCGCTGGACGTCGTGCGGGCGCTGGACCCCGCCGAGCGGGCCGGTCTGGTCCGGGTGGTGGACGGCCGGGTGCTGCCGCGCCACCCGCTGGTCCGCTCGGCCGTGTACCACGCCGCTTCCTTCCTCGAACGCCGGCAGGCCCATCTCGCCCTGGCCGCCGCGCTGGCCGGCGAGCCGGACCGCCGGGCCTGGCAGCTGGCCGCCGCGGCGACCGGTCAGGACGCCGAGGTCGCGGACGCCCTGGCGGAGAGCGCGGAACGGGCCCGGGGCCGGGGCGGTTACGCGGCCGCCGCGACCGCGCTGGAACGCGCCGCCGAGCTGACCCCGGCGCCGGAGCCGCGCGCCCGGCGGCTGCTGACGGCCGCGCAGTCGGCCATGTTCGCCGGTCATCCGCAGTGGGTCGGCGAGATGAGCGGCCGGGTGGGCGCACTGACCGACGATCCCCGGCTGCGTGCCGAGGCCTCGCTGCTGGGCGGCTGGGCCCTCGGGGTCACGCTCCGCCACGAGGACGCGCTGGCCCTGCTGCTGGGCGTCGCCGAGGGCTGCGCCGGTCCGGCCCCGGAGCTGGCGATGGGTGCCCTGAGCACCGCGGCGACGTCCGTCTACAACTCGGGTGCGCCGTACCACCGCGCGGAACTGCGCCGGATCGGCGGCCTGATCGACGAGGACGGCGACCCCGCGGGCTGCGCCTGGGCCCGCGCGGTCATCGACCCCCATCACGAACGGCCGTTTCTCCTGGGGCACTTGAAGGAGGGGCTGGCCGCCCTGGACCGGGAGGAGTCGCTCGGGAACCTCACGGCGCTGGGCGGCACGACCTGGATCCTGGACGAGACCGAGCAGGCCGTGCGGATCCTCGGCCGGACCATCGACCTCCTGCGGCGGGCCGGCAGCGCGGGCACCAACGCGACCGTGACCCAGGCGCTCGCCCTGGCGCTGTTCGAGAACGGCTCCTGGACGGCGGCCGAGGAGGCGGCGGACGAGGCGTTCTGGATGGCGACGGAGGCGGGTGCCGACAACGTGACCGTGGGCGCCCGCCTGCTGCGGGCCACGCTGTGCGCGCTCCGGGGCGACCACGCGGCCGCGCGGACCCGGGCGATGGACGCGGTACGCGGTGTGGACCTGCGCAGGTCGCTGAGTCTCCAGGTCCGGCACCGGCACGCCGTGGGCATGGCCGCGTTCGCCGCCGGTGACCACACCGACGCCTACGAGCAGCTGCGCGCCGCCTTCACCCGCGATGTCCGGCCCGCCCCCGTTCACTACCACGCGTCCCTGTACTACCTCGGCGACCTGGCCGCGGCGGCGGTCCGCGCCGGGCGGGCGGACGACGCGCGCACGGTGGTCGACGCCGTCGGGCACGGTCTGGACTCCGACCCCTCGCCGCGCCTGGCCGCCGTACTCCACCGGGCCACCGCGCTGCTGACCGGCACCGGCACGGGTACGGACTCGGGCACGGACGACGACGCCGAGAGCAGCTTCCGGGCCGCCCTCGCCGACCCCGCCACCGACTGCTGGCCCTTCGAGAAGGCCCTCACCCGGCTGGACTTCGGCGAGTGGCTGCGCCGGCGCCGCCGCAGCGCGGAGGCCCGCCCGTACCTCAGCGAGGCGCTGGAGTGCTTCCAGCGCCTCGACGCCCGGCCCTGGGCCGAGCGCACGGCGGCGGAGCTGCGCGCGGCGGGGGCCACGACGGCCGCCGCACCGGCCGGCGAACTCACCTCCCAGGAACGCCAGATAGCCGAACTGGCCGCCCAGGGTCTGACCAACCGCGACATCGCGGCCCGCCTGCACCTCTCCCCCCGTACCGTCGGCTACCACCTGCACAAGGTCTTCCCCAAGCTCGGCGTCCGCGCCAGGGCCCAGCTCCGCGACGCCCTCTCCCGGGACGGGCAGCGGGGGCCGGCTTCCGGGGCGTGAGCGGGCGAAGCGTCAGGCCGGCTCGGCGGAGAGCGTCTTCATGGTGACGTAGCTGGTCACCGTGGCCCGGCTGGGCCGTCGTCCAGCCGGCCACGGCCGAGGAGGTGCTCGCTCCGACTTCGAGCTGCGTACGTTCGCGCCCCGCTGCGGGGTGCCCGAGGACCCCGCGTGCGGCAGCATGAACGCCTCCGTCGGGCAGTGGCTCACCGCCTCCGGCCGTGCGCCCGCCGCCTACCGCGTCTCCCAGGGCACGCGCCTGGGGCGGGCCGCGACCGTCGGGATCGGCGCCGATCCCGACGGTACGGTCTGGGTCACGGGCGAGGCGGTCGTGCTGGTCCGCGGGACCCTCACCCTGTGACCCGGCGCACCGGCGGGGTCCGGATGCACGTCGGCCGGACGGGTGACAGACTGAAGCCGAGTCTGCGGGCCTTTGCCCAGGTCAGCCGGGTTCCGCAGCGGCGGGCCCGGCGTCCGCGGAAGGATCGCGCGACACGCGGAGGTGAGCATGCGTGGCGACCGGAGACCCAGCCCCGCCCCGGAACCGGGGGAACGGTGTTCGGGCGGCGGTGACCTCCTGTGAGCGCGGCCGGCGGGGAGGCCCGTCCGGCGCGCGGAGGGCTGGCGGGGCAGACGGTCGTGGTGGTGGGAGGCAGCGCGGGGATCGGTCTGGAGACCGCCCGCCACGTGCGCGCGGCCGGCGGCGAGGTGGTGCTCACGGCTCGCGACGCCGACCGTCTGCGGCAGGCGGCGGAGGAACTGGACCCCGTAAGCACCGCGTCGTTCGACGCCCTGGACACCGAGCGCCTGGAGCGGTTTCTGCACGAGCTGCCGACGCGGGTCGACCATGTGCTGGTCACGGCGGGCAGCCCGTCGTACACCCCGCTCGACGAGCTCGACCTGACCGATGCCGGGCGCGACTTCGGCGGGCGGCTGGCGATGGTGCTGGCGACGGCGCGGGCGAGCCGGGAGAAGGTCAGGGCCGGAGGGACGCTGCTGTTCATCGGCGGCACCGGCGGCCGGCGGCCCGCTCCCGGGATGGCGGTGACGGGCGCCCTCACCGCGGCGCTGCCCGCGCTGATCGCCAACCTGGCGCTGGAGGTCGCCCCGGTCCGGGTCAACCTCATCGCCGCGGGGTTCGTGGACACCCCGCTGTCGGCCTCGCTGCTCGGCGACCGGCTGGAGGCGCGCCGGGAGCAGCTGAGGCAGACGCTGCCCATCGGCCGGGTGGTCGGTCCGGCGGACATCGCCGCCCTGGCACTGCACATCATGGCGAACGACGCCCTCACCGGCGCCACCTACGACATCGACGGCGGCCAGCAGCTCGTCGCGCGTTGATGCCGCCCCGGGGCGCGCGGCGTTCCGATCCGGTCCGCGGGCCGGCGCGCCTTGGAGACGGGAGACAGAGATGGACATGAAACTCGAGGTAGTCGTGGTGCCGGTGTCCGACGTCGACCGGGCCAAGGACTTCTACACGGCGCTGGGCTGGCGGCTGGACGCCGACCTCGCCCCCGAGGACGGCTTCCGGGTGGTGCAGGTGACCCCGCCGGGTTCACCGGCGTCGGTCATCTTCGGCACGTCCGTCACCGAGCAGGCGGCGGGCTCGGCCCGGGGCCTGCACCTGATCGTCGACGACATCGAGGCCGCCCACGACGAGTTGGCGAAGCACGGCGCCGAACCGAGCGAGGTGTTCCACGACGCCGGCGGGATCTTCCACCACGAGGGCACCGACGCCCGGGTGCCCGGACCCGAGCCGCAGCACGGCAGCTACGGCTCCTTCCTGTCGTTCAGCGACCCGGACGGCAACGGCTGGGTCCTTCAGGAGGTCACCACCCGGCTCCCGGGGCGGCTGGATCCCGCCGTCACCGGGTTCGCCTCGGCCGACGACCTGGCGAGCGCCCTCCGGCGGGCCGCGGCGGCACACGGTGAGCACGAGGCACGCACCGGCGCGGAGGACCCGGACTGGCCGGACTGGTACGCGCGCTACCTGGTCAGCGAGCAGGCCGGAACGGAACCGCCCTCGTGAGCCGGAGGAGCTGCCGGAGGAGCTGCCGGAGGAGCTGCCGGGGGAGCTGAGGAGGGGCACCTGGCGGGCGCCGGCGCCGGCACTTCCGGCACTTCCGGCCCTTCGGCGGGCAGGCCATCTGTGCTACCCATGAGATGTGCGGTGCGGGATCTCGGGGTCCGGCCGCATGGACTCGGGAACGTCGTCCGGCCGGTGCCGGAGTCAGCGAGCTGCGTGAGCCGCATGGATCCCAAACCCTCCCCTTCGTCCTCTCCCCCGTCTCCCTCCTCCTCGCCGTTCGACATGGTCAGCGGCGCCCTGGCGAGCTACCTGCCGAGGAGCGGGGCGGCGGGCGCGGAGCACGCGCGGCGGCCCGCGAGTGCGGACGGGGAGGGTGACGGCCGGGAGAGCGACAGGCAAGAGAGCGAAGGGCGGGAGAGCGAAGGGCGGGAGAGCAATCGGGAGGAGAGCGATCGGGAGGAGAGCGACGGCCGGGAGCAGATCCTCGGGGCGGTCAATCTCGACCGGGAGCTGCGGATCACCCGCTGCAATCTGGACGCCGCGCCGTTCGCGGGGGTGAGTGCTCCTGTGGGGTCCGCCTTCACCGATCTGCTGCCGCCCGGTGACGTGCCGACGGTGACCCAGCGGCTGCGGCGGGTTCTCGACACGCGGGAGGCGCATGTCGCCCGGGTCCAGCGGCTGCGCCGGGACGACGGGACGGAGCTGGTGGTCTCGATGAGCATCCTGCCGGCCGCCTCGCCGCAGGAGGGGCTGACGGTCTCCCTGATCGCCATGGCCAAGCGGCTGCACCTGTACGCCTCCGCCACCGCGATCGGGACCTCGCTGGACGTCGGGGAGACCGCGCAGTCCCTGGCCCAGTCGCTGCTGGCCTGGGGGGACGTGGCCGCCGTCGACCTCGACTACGCCGTGTGGACGGGCGAGGCGGTCACCGAACAGGCGCATGAGCGGATCCGGCTGCGGCGGGCGGCCCTGGCGCCGGACCGGGCCTGGCCCGAGGGGTATCTGACGCCCGGGGACAACCTTCCCCGGGAGGCGAGCGGGCTGCTGGCCGGCGCGGTCATGCGGGACGACGTGCCGCAGGCCATCGTCATCCCCGACCGGGGGACGATCGAGCGGGCGCTGGAGGATCCGCAGCTGGTGCGTGCCCTGGTGCCGGGCGAGCGGCCGGTGAGCGTCGCCTGCATCCCGCTGGTCGTGGAGGGGCCGCACGGCACACCGGGGCCGATCGTGCTGGGCGTGACGGAGGTCTGGCGGCGGCCGGAGCACCCCTTCCGCGACGGTGAGCTGCTCGATCTGCAGGAACTGGTGGCGAAGACCGCCCGGCACGTGGACCTGGCCCGCCAGCACCAGCGCGAGCACGCCCAGGTCCTGGCGCTGCAGCGCCGGCTGCTGCCCCGGGCCGGCAGCGACACCATCGAGGTGGCCAGCGTCTACCAGCCCACCACGCCCGACAGCGCGGGCGTCGGCGGTGACTGGGTGAACAGCTTTCCGCTGCCGGGGGACCGTACCGCGCTGGTGGTCGGTGATGTGGTGGGGCACGGTCTGGGGGCGGCGGCGGCCATGGGGCAGCTGAGCATGGAGGCCCGCGCGCTGCTCTCGGCGGGGCTGGGTCCCGGGGAGGTGCTGGCGCGGCTGGACGAGACGGTCACCCTGCTGGACGACACGGACGCGGGCCTGGCGGCCGGGTACAGCGCGCTGGGCTCGACCTGCTGCATCGCGGTCTACGATCCGGTCGACCACCGGGTGGTGCTCTCCAACGCCGGCCATCTGCCACCGGTCCTCGTCCGTCCCGACGGGTCCGCCAAGACCATCGCGACGCAGCCGCATCCGGCGCTGGGCGCGGAGTTCGTCGTACGGGAGCCGTTCGAGGTGCACCAGTTCGCGGCGCCGCCCGGCTCGCTGCTCGTCCTGTACACCGACGGCCTGGTGGAGGATCCGGCGGCCTCGATCGACGACGGCATCGGCCGGCTGACGGACGTGGTGCGCGAGGTGCATCCCTGGGACGACCTGCAGCAGGCCGCGCGCCGCGTGGTCGCGCGGCTCGCCCCGCAGGGCCGGCTGCGTGACGACGTGACCCTGTTGCTGGCCCGGATGGCCGGGCGCCGCGGCCGGGACACCGCCGCCTGGCGGCTGCCCGCCCGCGAGGACACCGCCGCCCGCGCCCGCGCCCTGGCCGCTCCGCTGCTGCGGCAGTGGCAGCTCGGCGGACCGGCCCGGGACAGCGTGCTGCTGGTGCTCAGTGAACTGGTCACCAACGCCGTCCGGTTCGGCACCGGGCCGGTCACGGTACGGCTGGTGAGCGCGGGCGACCGGCTGTCGTGCGAGGTCGGCGACACCGGCAGCGGCCGGCCGCGGCTGCGCCGCGGTGAGCTGCTCGACGACGGCGGGCGGGGGCTGCACGTCGTCCACAAGCTGACCACCCGCTGGGGGGTGCGCTGGACCGACACCGGCAAGGCCGTCTGGGCGGAGCTGGAGGTGTGACGCCCGTGCGGTGAGCGCGGCGGGGGGCTCCGGCTACAGCCACTCCCCCTCGACGGCCGTGGCGGTCAGCCCCGGCGCGGCCGCGTACAGGACCGTACGGCTGCCCGACTTCTGGCCGGCGTCGTACGCGCGCCGCAGGATGTCGAGGACGGCGGCACCGCCGCGGTTGCCCGTGGTGTAGCTGTCCCGGCTGTAGTCCAGCAGTCCCGCCGGCCACTCGTCGGGCATGGTCTGTTCCATGTACTCCAGCACCCGTGTGCCACCGGGATGGGCGAGCAGCAGATCGGGGTGCCAGGGGTGCCGGTCGTCCTGGTGGCGCAGGCGCAGCCACTCCCACATCGCGGCGACCGTCTCCTGCACGGCACGCGGTCCGCGGCGGTCCATCACGAAGTGCGTGCCGTCGGCCCGGGTCTCCAGCCGGTGCAGGTCGGTGGTGCCGGGCAGGGTGTGGTGCCAGACCGCGTCCAGCCGCAGGACCGACTCCGTCCTGGGGCGCCCGGTGACGACCACGGCGACGGCGGTGTCCGCGAACAGCAGCCGGACGATGAGCGATTCCAGGGTGTCGTCGCCGGGCTGGTAGGTGGTGCTCAGCGCCTCCGATATCACGACCAGCACCGCCCGGTCGGGATCGGCGGCGACCAGGTCGGCCGCCAGCGCCAGCGACCGGGTGCCGGCGATGCAGGCCCACTGGGTGGCCGGCAGCAGCAGCACGTCGTTGCGCAAGGGAAGGCGGTTGAGCAGGGACAGGTCCAGGCCCGGCAGGGCCGGGGTGGTGGAGTGACTGGTTATCAGACAGTCGATGTCGGCGGCCGTCAGTCCGGCGCTGTCCAGTGCCCCGCGCGCCGCGCGCTCCCCGTACGCCTGCACGGCCGCCCAGGCCGGCGCGGTCCGCTCCTGCACGGTCTGCGGCGCCGGTATCGCCTCCAGTTCGGCGATCACGCGGTTCACCTCGCCGTCGGTGAACCCGCCGCGGAGCAGCGCCGCACGGGCCTGACCTGCGCCGGGGGTGCGCAGGCCGCTCCCGCTGCCGGGTGCGACGGCCGTCTCCAGCGGCAGCATCCACCCGCGCGAGACGATCCCGGTGCTCTCGGCGATGCCGTCGATCCGTGACACCCACGGCGCCTGTGCGTGCCTGCCGCGCACCTCCTCCAGGATCCGGCCGGTCGTCACGTCATGTTCGCCGTGTATCACGACGGGAGGAGACAAGTAGGCACCCATAACACGCAGCTTTCTCGGCAGACCCGTGGATGGCATCCACTGTCTGAAACCTGCCTGATTCAGGCCACCGGGGTCAAGGCACCGTCATTGCAATCTACTTCACATTCGCCAACTCTCAGGCTTCCCCGACACACGTGCCACACCTGTACGCTGACACACTTTCAGGACAGGGCATTGACGCATAAACACCACGGAAAGGTACTAAAGCGGACCTAGTCGGGCAGATGGAGCCGGAGGCCGGGGCCTCTCACACCAGACGCCTGATCTCTCCGCGCACGCGGTAGAAGCCGCCCGAGGAGGAGTGCAGCGCGTCCACCACATAGCGTGCGCCGGGCTGGCGTATCGCACGCGGGAACTGGACGTTCCAGCCCGGCTCGTAGCCGTCGGAGACCACCCGCACGCGCACCCGGCCGCTCTGCTCGAAGCACTCCACGACGACCCCGCCGCCCGCCTCGGGCACGGCGCTGACCGTGGCGACGGAGGCGGCGGTGGTCAGCGGCGCGTACGTCGGCAGGGCGGCCGCCAGCTTGATGTCCGCGGCGACCGGGACGGTGCCCGACTGGGCGGCGTTGATCGCGGCCTCGCTCGCGTCGACGCAGGCGAGCGAGCCGTCGGTGGAGACGAGGTAGAGCCGTTCGTCGTGGTACTGCATGGAGAGCGCCGAGCCGCCGCCCGTGCCGAGCTTCCACAGCCGGGTGCCGTCGGCGGTGAAGCAGTAGACGGAGGAGGCGGAGTCCCCCGCGAAGACGTACCGGCCACCGGGGGACGTGGCGCACGAGTACACCGCGGCGTCGCACTGGTACGAGGCCTCGACGGCCCCCGAGGACTTGGCGAGCCGCTGGACGACCCGCCGCCCCGTCCCGGCGTAGACCGCGTCCTGCTCCTGCCAGCCGAAGAGCACGTTGCCGCTGGTCGCGGTGTGCCAGAGCTGCCTGGTGCCGTCGGCCGCGTACGCCGTCACACCGCTGCTGTGCCCGTGGTACACGGCCCGCTCGTCGGCGCGCACCATCCACCCCTGCTCCCCGGACGAGTTGCGCGACCACTGGAGCTCGTCCTCGTGGTCGATGACCGTCAGGCCGCCGTTGCGGTCGGAGACGTTCAGCACGCCCGCGTGGATGTCCAGCCAGAAGATGTCGACCTCGGCCGCGATCTCGTAGGCGGCGAACGGCACCTTCGCCGAGAGGTCGTACACCCGGCCGTCGTCACAGCCCGCGTAGATCCAGAAGTCGTCCGCCACCAGGCATTTCACACCGTCGGGCAGGGAGTAGTGGGCCAGCACCTCGCCGTCGTGGCTCAGGTTGTAGACGCTGCCCTGCTGGTTGCCGACCCAGCAGCGGTCCTCGTCCACATGGATGCCGAACGCGGAGGCACCCGTGCGGAACCGCCACAGCACCGGGGCGGTCGCCCGGGCCGTGGACGGGGCGGAGGTCACCTGACGGCGGGTCACGGGACGGGCCGCGCGCTGCCCCCGCACGGCGGGCGCGTACCCCTTGCGGACCTTCTCGGCGATCTTCTTCGCCGCCGCTGCCTGCGCCTTCTCGACGGTGGCGAAGGACGAGGTCTGGCGCTGCCCGTCCACGCCGATCCGTCCGTACCGTACGGAGACGACCAGGCCCTCCACGGTCACCTCGTAGAACTTGTGGGCACCGCCGCTCTCCTGGGACAGCTCCAGATACGTCGTGCTCCCCGACTGTCGTGCCTGCGCAGCGGACACCGCACACCCCTCCCCAAGGCCTGGCCGGCCGGTGCGGCCGATCTCCAGTGATCCCAAACTAATGGCCACCACTGACAGCGACCGCCCGGCGGACTCGGGGAGCCGGTCGTTCGCCGGTCAGTCGTTCCCGGCGGAGGCGACCGTGCCGGTGCTCGACCAGCTGGCGAGGAGGGCGAGCGCCTCCCACTCCCGCGAGTCCGGTTCGGGGGTGTAGAAGTTGAGCCGGAGGCCGGGGTCGGACGGCAGGTCCATCGCCTCGTAGGGCAGGGCGAGATCGCCGACCAGCGGATGGTGCAGGTTCTTCACACCGGAGCGGTGGAACTTCACGTCGTGGCGTGCCCACCGGCGGGCGAAGTCGTCGCTCCTCGTCGTCAGCTCTCCGATCAGGTCGGTCAGCGCCTTGTCGTGCGGCGCCCGGCCCGTCTCGGTCCGCAGGAAGGCCACCGAATCGTCGGCGCCCTTGTCCCAGTCGGCCCAGAAATCCCTGCTGGCGGGGTCCAGGAACATGAAGCGAGCGCTGTTGACCGGCCCGCGCCGGGCGAACAGCGGCGAGTCGAAGACGGGTGCGTACAGGGCCCGCCCCAGCGCGTTGGCGGCCAGCAGGTCGAAGCGGGCGTTGCGTACGTACGCCGGCACGCCGGTCATGGAGTCGAGCAGCCGCAGGATCGTGGGCCGCACCCGGGACGCGGTCACCGCGGACCGGCGGACCGACGGGGTCGCCGCCCGGGCGAGGTCGTAGAGGTGCGTGCGTTCGGCCTCGTCGAGCCGCAGCGCGTGGGCGAGGGATTCGAGCACCGAGTCGGAGGCGCCGCTGAGATTCCCGCGCTCCAGCCGGATGTAGTAGTCCACGCTCATGCCCGCCAGCAGGGCGACCTCTTCCCGGCGCAGACCCGCGACCCGGCGGTTGCCGCCGCCGTGGACCGGCAGCCCGGCCTGCTCCGGCGTGATGCGCGCCCGCCGGGTGCTCAGGAACTCGCGCACCTCGGCGGCCTGGTTCTTCTTGTCGCTGTCGGGCACGGGGGCTCCTCCTGATGGGGCGGCGTGGATCTGTACCGATCTCTGCCGGCCACTTCACGGTAGGTCCGTCGGCGAGCGCCTGCGAGGTACTGCCGTTACCTGGAAGAGCAGTGACTCCCACCCGCGCGCCGGGGCGCGGTTCTCTGGAGGAGGCCCGGGCCCGCGAGTCCGGAACCGGCCCGAACACGACACCGAACCGAAGGAACACCGTGCGCGCAGCACTCATGTACGAAGCCGGCGACGTCCGCGTCGGGCAGGTCGCCGATCCGTCCCTCAAGGAGGCCACCGACGCGGTGGTCCGCGTCACCACGGCCTGTGTGTGCGGCAGCGACCTGCACCCGTACCGGTCCATGCCCGGCTCCGACGGCCCCGTTCGCATGGGACACGAGTTCATCGGCGTGGTCGAGGAGACCGGCGGCGACGTCCGGACGGTGCGCAAGGGCGACCTCGTCGTCGCTCCGTTCGCCTACTCGGACGGCACCTGCGCCTACTGCCGGGCCGGGCTGCAGACCTCCTGCGAGCACGGCGGATTCTGGGCCCGCGACGGCGTCGACGGCGGTCAGGGCGAGGCGGTCCGCGTGCCGCTGGCCGACGGCACCCTGGTCCGGCTGCCGGTGGGCGCCGACGACGCGCTCGTCCCGTCCCTGCTCACCCTGTCCGACGTGCTCGGCACCGGCCACCACGCCGCCGTCCGCGGCGGGGTGCGGCCCGGCAGCACCGTCACGGTGATCGGGGACGGCGCCGTCGGCCTGCTCGCCGTGCTCGCCGCCCGGCGGCTCGGCGCCGAGCAGATCGTCCTCATGGGCCGGCACCGGGCCCGTACCGACCTCGGCCGGGCGTTCGGCGCGACCGACGTGGTCGCCGAGCGCGGCGGCGAAGGCATCGAGAAAGTGCGCGAGCTCACCGGCGGCGGCAGCCCGATCGTCCTCGAAGCGGTCGGCCACCGGCCCGCCTACGAGCAGGCGTACGGCGTGGTCGGCCCCGGCGGCACCATCAGCCGGGTGGGCGTCCCCCAGTACGAGGAGGCCCCGGTCGGTTTCGGCAGCCTCTTCGGTCCCAACATCACCCTGACCGGAGGCCCCGCCCCGGCCCGCGCCTACATCGACGAGCTGCTCCCCGACATCCTGGAGGGCCGTATCGAGCCGGGCCGGGTCTTCGACCGCACGGTCGGACTCGACGAGGTCGCCGAGGGATACCGGGCCATGGACGCGCGCGAGGCCCTCAAGGCGCTGGTACGACCGTGAACGGGCCGCGTGTGATCAGCACGGTGAACTCCCCGGCCGCGACGGAGCGGCCGGACGGTGCGCCGGTCCACGCGACGGTGATCCTCGCGATCATCTGCGTCAGCTACTTCATGGTCATCCTCGACAACTCGATCGTCTTCACCGGGCTGCCGCGGATCCGCTCCGACATGGGGTTCTCCGAGACCGGTCTGTCCTGGATCACCAATGCCTACGTCCTGGTCTTCGGCGGACTGCTGCTGTTGGGGGCCCGGGCAGGTGACCTGTTCGGACACCGCAGGGTGTTCCTGTTCTCGCTGGCCGTCTTCTCACTGACCTCGCTCCTGGTGGGCGCCGCGCAGACCCCGTGGTGGCTGATCGGCGCACGCGCCCTCCAGGGCGTCGGAGCCGCCGTGCTGGCCCCCTCCGCCCTGTCCCTGCTCACGCGCGGCTTCGCCGAGGGCAGGGCCCGTGACCGGGCGATGGCCGCCTACAGCGCCGTCGCCGGTCTCGGTGCCGCTCTCGGCCTGGTCGTCGGAGGGCTGGTCGCCGACCTCGTCTCATGGCGGGCCGGGTTCTTCCTGAACGTCCCGATCGGCGTCCTGATGATGGCTCCGGCGGCGCGGTTCCTGCCCGAGACCGAGCGCCGGCGAGGCCGCTTCGACGTGGCCGGGGCGCTGCTGGCGACGCTGGGCTCGACCGCGCTGGTCCTCGGCATCGTGGACGCGGCCGACTTCGGCTGGACCGCTCCCGCCACCCTGGTGCCGCTGGTGGCCGGCGTGGTGATGCTGGGTTCGTTCGTCGGGGTGGAGCGGCGGGCCGCGCAGCCGATCGTGCCGCTGCGGCTGTTCGCGAGCCGGGAGCGCAGCGGCGCGTACGTCACCCGGATGCTCTACATGGGCGCGATGATGGGCTTCTTCTTCTTCACCGCGCAGTTCGTGCAGAGCGTCTACCACTGGACGCCGCTGCAGGCCGGGCTCGCCTTCCTGCCGATGACGCTGGTCAACTTCGTACTCGCCGTGCAGGTGCCGCGGCTGCTGGAGAGGGCCGGCCGGCCCCTGGTGCTCCTGACCGGAGTCGTCCTGACCGCGGCGGGCATGGCCTGGCTCAGCCGCCTCGGCCTGCACACCCCCTTCCTGACGGGCGTGGCGCTGCCGATGGTGCTCATCGGCGCCGGCCAGGGCCTGACGCTGGCCCCGCTGACCTCCAGCGGCGTCGGCGGCATCGCCCCGGAGGACGCGGGGGCCGGCTCGGGCCTGGTCAACACCGTGCACCAGATCGGCAGCGCGCTGAGCCTGAGCATCCTGACCACCACCGTCGCCGCCGTCTCCACCGGCCACGCGCCCGCCGACATCGCGGCCCGTTCGGGAACGGCCCTGACCGGCTCCGCCGTGCTGCTCGCACTGGCGGTCCTGACCGTCCTCGTCCTCATCGTGCCCGCCCGGGCCACCCGCCACGAAAGGTCCCTGTGATGCAGACCCTCACCCTCAACAACGGCGTCGAGATGCCCGCGCTCGGGCTCGGTGTCTTCCAGACACCGCCCGACGAGACCATGGCCGCCGTCAGGTCCGCGCTCGACCTCGGCTACCGGCACATCGACACGGCCGCCGCCTACGGCAACGAACGCGAGGTGGGCCGGGCCGTACGCGACTCCGGCGTGCCCCGCGACGAGATCTTCCTCGAGACCAAGATCTGGATCAGCGACTACGGCTACGACGAGACCCTGCACGGCTTCGACAAGAGTGCCGCCAAGCTCGGTGTGGACCGGATCGACCTGCTGATCCTGCACCAGGCCCTGCCGTCCGACTTCGGGCGGACGCTCGCCGCGTACCGCGCCCTGGAGAAGCTGCTGGCCGACGGCAGGGTCCGCGCCATCGGCGTCAGCAACTTCATGGTCGGCCACCTGACCGCGCTGCTCGACGACGCCTCCGTCGTCCCCGCGGTCAACCAGCTGGAGATCCACCCCTACTTCCAGCAGCGGGCCGTGCTCGACCTCGACGCCGAACACGGCATCCTCGACCAGGCCTGGTCCCCCATCGGCGGGATCACCTTCTACCCGGGTTACGGCGAGGACCGCAGGAGCGTCCTCCAGGACCCCGCCGTCACCCGGATCGCCGAGGCGCACGGCAAGAGCCCGGCCCAGGTGCTGCTGCGCTGGGGTCTCCAGCAGGGCCGCTCGGTCATCCCCAAGTCGACCCGGCGCGCACGCATCGCGGAGAACATCGACGTCTTCGACTTCGAGCTCACCGCCGAGCAGCTCACCGCCCTCGACGCGCTGGAGACCGGCCGCCGCGGCGGCCCCGAACCCGAGAACGTCACCCTCGCGACCTACGGCCGCGCCATCCCCGAAGCCTGACCGGGCCGACGGGGCGACCTTCGCCGAAATGGAGGAGAAACCATGACGCACTGGAACGACGCGGACCTGGCCGAGGCCGGCGCCGCGGAGGAACTGGACCTGGAGTCCGAGCGCGCGGACGGCACCCTGCGCGCCCCCGTGACCATGTGGGTCGTCCGCTCCGGTGGCCAGCTCTACGTCCGCTCGGTCAAGGGCACCGCCGGCCCCTGGTACCGGGGCGTCCGGTCCCGTCACCAGGGCCGTGTCACCGCGGGCGGTGTACGCCGGGACGTGGCCTTCCGCCCGGCCGATCCCGGCGAGTACCCGGCCGTGGACGCCGCCTACCGCGAGAAGTACGGCCGGTACACGGCCGTCGTCGAACACGTCCTGACCGACACCGCCCGCGCCTCCACCCTCCGCCTCGAACCCCGCTGACTTCCCCCGCGGCTAGTGGACGTCCGTGCCTACCGGCCACGCCCGGTACTGGCGCTTGCCGTAGACGAGCGGCTGCCGATCCGCGAACGGGGTGACGCGCAGGACGCTGCCGAAGACCACGAGGTGGTCCCCGCTGCGGTGCTCGTCACTGACCTGGCAGTCCGCGACGGCGTGTGCGTCGTGGAGGAGATGGGGGCCCGCCGTGTACGGGTCGTCGGCGTCGTACTCCCAGCGCACGCGGTCGAACCGGTCGGGCGCGCCCGACGCGAACAGTTCGGCGACCGGCCGGGCGGCGCCGTGCAGCAGGTTCACCGCGAACCGGCCGGTGTCCAGGACCGAGCGCAGGGTGGGACTGCCGCCGCGGAGGCAGACCAGCAGGACGGGCGGGTCCAGCGTGACACTGCACACCGAGGAGATCGTCATCCCGCGGGGTGTGCCGTCGGGTTCGGTCGTGGTGAGGACGGCGACCCCGGTGGGGAAGCCGCTCATCATGGCGCGCTGGCCCTCGGCGACGGACGCCGGGGCCGCCGGCCGTGCGGATTCGTTGAGGCGGGTGAGTTCGGTCACGGGGGGTGGCTCCCTGGGGCGACGGACGCGGCGCCGCGACGGCCGGAGGGGCCGCCGCGGCGCCCGCGGGGTCAGCGGCGCATGTGCGTGAAGTACTCGTACTGCGTCGGAAGCCGGCCGATGAGAGCGGCGGCCTGGTCGTGCACCGACTGGAACTCCTTGAGCGCCGCGCCGCCGTCGGCGAGCGCGAGCGCCGGGGACGGCTTGAGGTCGATGCCGCCCATCCCGAGCAGGATGCACATGTAGGAGTACGGCGGCAGCCCGTGGTAGTAGGGGAAGACCGACTCGGAGTCCGGCAGCTGGTACTTCCAGTGCTCGATCCGCTCGGCCAGACCGTCGGGCAGCTCCCGGGTCTTGGTGTCCTTCCAGTACTGCGTGTCGTCGCGCGCGGCGGCCGCGTAGTGCAGGGCGAGGAACTCGCGGACGCCGTCCATCACATGGGCGACGGAGCTGTTGTAGCTGTCGCGCTGCACCGGGTTCCAGTCGGCCCCGGGGAAGTTCTTGACCAGCTGCTCGGCCGCGTGATGGATGAAGAAGATGCCGGTCGACTCCAACGGCTCGACGAAGCCGCTGGTCAGGCCGATGCCCACACAGTTGTTGACCCAGGAGCGGCTGCTGCGGCCGATGCGCATCTTGATGTGGTTGGCCTCGGCGTCGGCCGCGCCCGGACCCACGAACTCGCGCAGGGTGCGCTCGGCCTCGTCGGCGGACAGGTAGTCGCTCGCGTACACGTACCCGGTGCCGATACGGCCGTACAGCGGGATGGTCCAGATCCATCCCGCGTCCTGCGCGGTGGCGGTGGTACAGGGCCGGATGCCCCGCGCCTCCATGTCCTGCGGCACCTGGAGGGCGACGGCGCTGTCGTTGGGCAGGGTGTTCTGGAAGGAGACGAAGGGCTCTTCCAGGGCCTTGTTGAGCAGCAGTCCGCGGAAACCGGTGCAGTCGATGAACAGGTCGCCGGTCAGTTCGCCGTGCTCGGCGGTGACCACGCTGCTGATCCAGCCGCGCTCGTCGAGCTTGACGTCCTTGACGTCGTCGACGATGTGCTTCGCACCGCGCTCCACCGTGTAGGTGGTGAGGAACTTCGCCAGCAGCGCGGCCTCGAAGTGGTAGGCGTACGGGAACTGGGTCTTGCCCTGGTGCTCCGACATCGTCAGGCCCTGGGGCTCGTCGCCGTGCTCGTCGTACGGCTGCGACAGCATGGCGCCGCCGAGGTGCCGGGGGCTGCGCTCGGCGTCGCAGATGTTCGCCATCACGAAGCAGTCCGCGTCGAACCGGTCGGTGCGGCCGTTCTTGAGCCACCAGTCCGTCAGCGGGAAGCCGTCGACGGACCGCATCTGCTCGAACGGGTGGTAGAAGTGATGACCCGGCTTGCGCCAGTTCTCGAAACGCACCGCGAGCTTGTATGTGGCGTTGCACGCCGGCATCCAGTCCGATTCCTTGAGTCCGAGAAACTCGAAGAAATGCCGGATGTCGCTGAACGTGGCTTCGCCGACGCCGATGGTGCCGACCTTTCCGGATTCGACGAGGGTGAGGTCGATCCGGTCACCGAAGGCTGCCTTGAGGTACGACGCGGTCATCCAGCCGGCGGTACCACCACCCACGATCACTACTCTATTCAGCACCGAAATACTCCAATTCTGCGACGAGATGGATTCCGATGGGCTGCAACGCCATAAGAGCGAGCGTAGGTTTGACAAGGCTTCGTCCACCACGTTGTTAAGTGGTGGACGAAATACGCTGGTGGAAAAGGTGAGGCAGTCGGGGTTCAGTTCAATCGCGGCTGCCGATGGCCGACGAGAGCCGGGTGCGCAGCGCCAGCCGGGCGGTCAGCAGTGTCGTACCGACCGTCAGGACGAGTGCCGCGGCGAGGACCGCCAGCAGGATCGACGGCGGACCGGCGGGCGTCGACCGGGCGAGCACGGCCTGGCTCAGCGGAACCAGGGTCGCGACGGCGACCAGCATGCCGAGCCCCAGGCCGGCCAGCGCGGTCAGCAGTGCCTCCACCGTCATCATCCGCATCACCTGGCCCCGGGTCGCGCCGACGAGTCGCTGGAGGGTGAACTCCCGTCGTCGTTCGCCGGTCGCCATCACCAGCGAGTTCACCAGGGCGATGGCCGCGTATCCGACGACCAGGGCGACCAGGAGGTAGGCCACCCAGGTCTGGGTGTCGTTCTGCTCGGCCGAGGCGCTGACCAGGTCGGCGCGGTCGGCCGCGCGCAGCCCGGGCAAGGGTGCGGTGGAGCCGGTGAGTTCGGTGGCGAGCCGCGCGGTGTCGGAGCCGGCGTCGGCCGCGACCAGGATCTGCGGCACCGTGCCGTCGGTGGTGTGCGCGGCCACGGTGGCGGCCGGCATCAGGGCCGCGCCGTATCCGCGCTGGTCGCCGACGGTCGCCACCAGGCGGGGCTCGACCTTCGTGCCGTCGCCCAACCGCATGGGGATCCGCTCGCCGATGCGGTGTCCCCCGGCGGAGGACTCGGGCAGGGCCACGGTGTCCCCGGTCAGATCGGAGAGGCTGCCGCTCACCGCGCGGATCGCCGTGGTGCGCCCGATGCCGGTCGCGGACACTCCGGTGATCTGCACGGGGGTGCCCTTCGGTTTGCGGCCCTTGCCGTCGTACGCCGCCAGCGCGGCCTTGGACGGCTCCAGGAAGCCGGAGCTCGGCACATAGGCGGAGGCCGCCGCCACGCCGGGCTCCTTGTCGAGACGGGCGGCCAGGGACGCGGGCACCCCGCCGGTCACCGACGTGAGCACCAGGTCGGCGCGGAGGTTCTCCTCGAAGGCCTGCTGGGCGCCCTGGTTCTGGGTCGTCTGGAGGTAGATCAGGGCGGTGGCCATGCCGGTGGCGAGCATGACCGGCATGACCGCGCCGGCCAGCCGGGTCGCCCGGGCCTTGGCGTTGAGGACGGCCAGCTGCCCGGAGAGGCCGGTGACAGCGCGCAGCGGCCAGCGCAGCAGGGCCGTCATCAGCCGGGTCAGGACGGGACCCAGCAGACCGAAGCCGGCCGCCCACAGCATCGCGGCCGGGGTGGCCGTGCTGCCCGCCGTGGCGCCGTCGACGTTCATCGTGACCAGGGCGAGCGCGGTGCCGCCCGCCAGACAGAGCACGGCGAAGACCGCCCGGATCCAGTTGAGCCCGCGACGCTGCAGCGTGGCCTCGGCCAACGCCTCGGTCGGGCGGGTGCGGGCGGCGGCGCGGGCCGCGATCCAGGCGGCGCCCAGTGCGGTCAGCAGCGCCGCCCCGGCGCCGGCCACCATCGGGATCCATCCGCTGCGGTAGATCATCACGTCGGGCACCACGTCCGCGTCCACGAACCGGCCCAGCAGCCAGTGCCCGAGACGTGGTCCGGGCACGCAGGCCAGCGCGGTGGCGAGGACGGCGACGGTGAACGTCTCGGCGAGCACCATGCGGCGGACCTGGCCGGGTGTCGAGCCGATCGCGCGCAGCAGGGCCATCTGCCGCTGCCGCTGCTGCAGGGACAGTCCGAGTGTGCTGGCCACCACGAACACCGTGACCATCGCGGCCAGTCCGCCGAACACGGCCGACATGGAGACCAGGTTCTTGCCGTGGATCACCACGTCGGGGAACTCCGCACGGCCCCGCTGGTCGCCGGTCAGCACGGAGACCGGGTCGCCCGCGAACGCGTCGGCGAGCGCGGCCCGCACCCGGCTGTCGTCCGTGCCGGGGCGGGTGAGGACGCCGATGGAGTCGACCTTGCCCTGCTGCGGGGCCAGCCGTGCCGCGTCGGTGTCCGCGAGGAACAGCGTCCCGGCGGCACCGGGACCGCTGACCAGCCCGGTCACCCGGTACGTGGCCAGGGTGCCGTGCACGCCGAGGGTGACCTGGTCGCCCGCCTTGGCACCGGCCCGGGCGGCGAGCCGCGAGTCGAGCGCGATCTGGCCGGCGGCGCTCGGCGCGCTGCCCTGGACCAGGCGGTACGGTCCGAGCCGGACGGAGTCCCAGCCGTGGCCCGTGACGGTGACGCCGCCCTTGCCGCCGGCCGGGACGACCACGGCCGGGACGGAGATGTCCGGCACGGCCGCCCGGACACCGGACACCGCCTCGGCCTTGGACACCGCGGACGCGTCGAGCCGGACCCGCTCCCGGAAGACCTTGTTGGAACCGGGGTAGCCCTGGTCCCCGGTGAGGACGATCGGGGCGGCCTGGAGCCGCTGCGGCGCGGCCAGTTCGCGCACTCCGGTCTCCAGCAGCCCGCCGCAGGCGATCACGATGGCGGCGCCGAAGAACAGCGCGATGAAGGAGGCGACGAAGCCCCCCTTGTAGAACTTCAGGGAGCGCAGCGCGAGGCCGATCACTGGGCCGCTCCGTACTGCCGGTCGTGCGTGGTCCGTTCCTCGGCCCAGGCACCGAGGTGGGTCATGCGCTCGGCGACCACGTCGGCGGTCGGACGCTCCAGTGCGTCGACGATCCTGCCGTCGGCGAGGAAGAGGGTGCGGTCCGCGTGCGCGGCGGCCACGGGGTCGTGCGTGACCATCACGATGGTCTGCCCGGACCACTGGACGGCCTCGCGCAGCAGTCCGAGGACCTCGCGGGCGGTCCGGGTGTCCAGGGCTCCGGTCGGCTCGTCGCCGAAGACCACGGCGGGCCGGGTGACGAGCGCGCGGGCGATGGCCACCCGCTGCTGCTGGCCGCCGGAGAGTTCGCCGGGGCGGTGCTTCTGACGTGAAGCGAGGCCGACGCGTTCGATGACCTCGTCGACCTCGGCGGCTTTGGGGCGGCGTCCCGCCAGGCGTAAGGGCAGGGTGACGTTGTCCCGTACGTTCAGCGCGGGCATCAGGTTGAACGCCTGGAAGACGAAGCCGACGCGCTCGCGTCGCAGCTTGGTCAGCTCCTTCTCCTTGAGCGGGGACAGGTCCACGCCGTCGAGCCGGACCGAGCCGGACGTCGGCCGGTCCAGCCCGGCGGCGCAGTGCAGGAAGGTGCTCTTGCCCGATCCGGACGGGCCCATCACCGCGGTGAAGGTCCCCCTCCGCAGACTGATGGTGACTCCGTCGAGAGCGGTCACCTTGTTCTTGCCGCCGCCGTAGACCTTGTGCACGGAGTCCAGGTGGATGACCGTGTCAGAAGGCCCGGCCGGTGTTCGGTTCATGGGATTCCCCGTTTTCTGTCGGTTCTGTGGGGGTGTCGGCGCGAAGGCCACCAGCGACGACGGAGAGCGGACCAGGGCGGTCGAGCACGCCCTTGGCTTCCGCGAGCGGGTCGCCGGGCGGGCGGAGCACCGCCTGGGCGACGGTCAGGTGCAGCCGCGCGGTGGCCAGGAGAAGCCGGGCGGTGAAGGGAAGCAGGACGAGCGCGACGAGCGCGAGGGTCAGTGCCCCGGGGAGGGTGTGGACCCACGCGAGCGGGCCGTCCGCGTCGGAGAGCCCGCCGGGGATGTCCGTCGCCCGGTACCACAGGGGGAGCGTGAGACAGCCGAGGGACACCAGCCAGACGACCAGCGCGAAGAGGTCCAGGACCAGCAGCGGAGGGAAGAGGAGGATGAGGTAGGCGCAGTCGCGGGCGATCGCGGGATCCCCGCAGCGGATCCTGAGGCGGGCGGCCAGGCCGGGCTCGGTGACCTCGCTGTACCGGTACGGTATCGGCCGGTCGACGAGGGTGGCGCGGCCCCGCTCGACCTGCGCGCAGCCCCGGATCACCCATACCGAGCCGACGATCAGCGGCACGGTCACCGTGAACTGGCTGAACACCACGCCGCCCAGGAAGGCGGCCGTCGCCACGGCGAACAGGGCACCTCCGACCAGGGGATAGCTGGCGAGGTAGGCGGCGGCGAGCCAGGGGGCGGCGGACAGCGGAAGTCTGACCAGGGAGGCCGGCGGGCGCAGGCGCCCGGGTACCGCCCGGCTCACTCGATCCTCCGCAGCATGTCGTCGATCGAACTCACCCGGGCCTTCAGCTCGGCCAGTTCGGCCTGCAAGGCCTCCTGCCGGGCGACTGCCTCTTCGGCGAGCTTGCGGTACGAGGCCATGGCCACGGCGTCGGCGCGGTGGCGCTGCAGTCTGAAGTGCGAGACCACCGCCGCCGTGATACCTCCGACGACGATCAGGACGATGGCGATGGCGACAACAGCGCCGGTCATGTCAGGGTCCCCCTCATAACGTTCTAACCTTCCTCATCGGCAGGCCCGTCCGCCGCAGGTGACTGCGGCTCGTCCGCGCGCAGGGTCTCCAGAATCGTCTGCAGGTTGATGTGCAGATCGAACGGCACCAGCTCGAAGTACTTCAGGGCCTTGCCGTCGTCGGAGAGTTCGAGGTGGCCGGCGACCAGGCCGGCCTTCTCCAGACGCTCCAGATGCATGTACAGCAGGGGGCGGGACATGCCCAGCTGCCGGGCCAGTTCACTGACGTACATTCGGCCGTCGGCGAGGCCCGCGATGGCCCGGAGCCGCTGGACATGACCGACGGCGGACAGGAAGGCCAGAAGCTCCTCGCTGTTCAACACCCCACCTCCCGCCACCCCGAACCGCATGTGTAAGGCAAATCTTACACGTGGCAGAAACGCAGTCAATCAAGGGCCGGGGACACCACGCACGCCAGCAGAAGGCCGTCCCGTGCCAGCCATCGCCCGGTGAACTCCCGCGGTGCGGGCTCCTGTTGCGAGGGGGCCGGGGACAGGACACGCGCGTGCAGGGTGCCGTCGGGCGCGGGTGAGATCACCGCCCCGTCGAAGCCGAGCCAGCTGTGGGTCGCGGGGAACCATGCCTTGTACACGGCCTCCTTGGCGCAGAACAGCAGCCGGTCCCAGTGCACTTCGGGGTGGTGCCGGGCGAGCCGGGCGACCTCCGCCGCCTCCCGCGGCAGCGCGATGTACTCCAGTACGCGGTCCGGCAGGGGCCCGTGGGGCTCCGCGTCGATGCCGAGGGTGCGCACCTCGGACCGGCGCGCGGTGGCGGCGGCGCGGTATCCGGCGCAGTGGGTCATGCTGCCGACGACGCCCGCGGGCCAGCGCGGGGCCCCGCGCACGCCCGCCACCAGCGGCGCCGGCGCCAGGCCCAGCCCCTCCAGGGCCCGGCGGGCGCAGTGGCGTACCGTCGTGTACTCCCGGCGGCGCGCCTCGCCGACCTCGCCCAGCGCGGTCCGCTCCTCGGGGAACAGCCACGCGTCCGGCTCGTCCCCGAAGGACTCGGCGCTCATGACGGCCGCGGGAAGTATCTCGTCGATCATGTGAGCCGCCTGCGGCCGGTCCGCTAGCGGGACGGTGTGGAGCGCTCGGGCGCCCCCTTCGCGGACACCTCGTCCGGCTCGGGCCGGTGCGGCGCGGGTGCGGGCTCGACGCCGTCCGGACCGATCAGCCGGAGCAGCGGCCTCGTCAGGATCGTCGTGACCAGCGCGACAAGGGTGAGGATGCTGAGCAGGCGCTGGTCGATGACGCCCGCCTGGTAGCCGATCTGCAGGATGACGAGTTCGGTCAGGCCGCGGGCGTTGAGCAGCACTCCGAGGGTGAGGGCCGGCCGTGGGCGCATACCGGTGAGGACGGCGCTCAGCGCGGGGCCGCACACCTTGGTGACGACGGCCAGGAACAGCAGGGTGGCCATGGCCAGCACGGAGGAACGGTCGAAGCGCAGCGATCCGAGATCGATGGTGAGACCGAATCCGAAGAAGAAGAACGGCAGCAGCACGGTCTTGGACATGCTCGACAGCCGGTCCGCCACCCGCGTCATACGGGCGTTGCCGGCGGGCCAGGCCAGTCCGGCCAGCAGGGCCCCGATCAGCTGGTGCACGCCGACGACCGAGGTGAGGGTGGCCGTCGCGGCGATACCGCCCGCCAGCAGGAGCATCAGCGTGGCGTCGCCCTCGGCGCCCTCGGCGCCCTCGCCGGCCGCCTGCCGGGACCGGGCCCAGTGCGCCAGCCCCCGGCGCAGCGGGCCGAGGAAGACGAGGGTCAGGGCGGCGGCGAACAGGCCGTTCCAGAGCACTCCCATGGGGCTGCTGCCGTGCACGACCGCCAGGATCGCGGTGAGCACCAGCCACACCACGCCGTCCCCGAACGCGGAGGCGAACAGACTCAGCTGCCCCTGATGTGTGCGGGTGAGCCGCAGATCGGTGAGGATGCGGGCCAGCACGGGCAGCGCGGTGACGCTCAGCGCGCACCCCACGAACAGGACGAAGGCCATCGGATGGCCCGCCGGTCCCGCGAAGTCCTCGACCAGGGGCACGGCCGCCGCGGTGCCGGCCGCGAACGGGATCAGCAGCGAGGCCTGACTCACCATCAGCACCTGCGGTCCGACACCCCGCAACGTCATGCCGTTCAGTTCCCGGCCCACCCCGAACATGAAGAAGACCAGGCCGATCTGGGCCAGCCCGTCGAGCATCGGCAGGTTGTCCGCCGGGAACAGCCAGTCCTTGGCGTCGGGTGCGAACCGTCCCAGCAAGGTCGGCCCCATGGCCAGCCCCGCGCAGATCTCGCCGATCACCCGTGGCTGCGCCAGCCGGTCGGCCAGCCATCCGCCCGCGAGGACGGCGAGCAGGATGGCCGCGACCGCGAGGAAGAAATGACCGCTCCTGTCCAGCCGGGTCGCCTCGTGCACCGCCACCCCGGCCGACGACTTCGACGCGGCGACCGCGACCGCGGCCCACACGATCACCGCCAGTGGCAGCACGATCATCGCGATCATGGCAGCCCGTTGCCCGTTCCTGACCCGCACCTGTGTCCCCCAGTGGTCGCGCTTCGTCGCGTCGGTGCCGGCCGGATGACCGGCACCCGCCGTCCGGCTGCCGAACCGGTCTACCGGCTCGGTGTCTCACCCCGCTCGGCGCACACCTCCCGCACCAGCTCGTAGGGCGGCGAGTCCGCGAGGTAGAAGTGCCCGCCCGGCACCATCAACTGCCGGAACGGCCCCTCGGTCACCTGCGCCCACTGCGCCGCCTGTTCCGCCGTCACCCGGGGGTCGCTCATTCCCGCCACCGCCGTGACAGGACAGTCGAGCAGCGCGCCCGCGCGGTGTTCGTAGCCGCCCAGCATCCGGAAGTCGGCCTGGACGTACGGCAGGATCAGCTCACGGAACATCGGGTGGTCCAGCAGCTCGGTGTCGGTGCCGCCCAGTTCCTGGAGCGCGGCGATGACGGTCTCCTCGTTCTTCCCGGCCGCCCGGGCGTCCCGCCGTACCAGATGGCCGGCGCGGGCACCCGACACGAACAGGTGCGCCGGCCGGGACCCCGCGGCCTCCAGTGCCCTGGCCGTCTCGTACGCCACCACCGCGCCCATGCTGTGCCCGAAGAGCACGGTGGGCCGGTCCGTCAGCGGCCTGACGGCCTCGGCGATCTCGCCCGCCATCGCCACCAGGTCGGTGGCGGCCGGTTCCCCGAACCGGTCGGCCCGGCCCGGGTAGCAGACCGCGTGCACCTCGAACTCGGGCAGCCCCTTGCGCCAGTCCCGGAAGAAGTACGACGACCCGCCCGCGTACGGGAAGCAGATCAGCCGTGTCGCGGCGAACGGCCGGGGTTCGATGCATTCCGTCCAGGACATCAGGAGCCTCCTGCTCGCCGCCCGCGGGCCGCGTTCCGCGCCGCCGCCGATCCGGCCCCATTAGACCAACCGGCCACTGACAACCGGCTGACAACTCGCCCTGTCTGTCCCGGCAGCACATGGCGACGCGGTCCCGGGACGGGCGGCCGGCCGGCGCATCAGACCCCGGCCGAGGACGGCACGGGCCTGCGGCCGTGCGGGTGGCCCCAGGGGACGGTCATGCCGTCCAGCAGGGCCAGCCCGAGCGGGGTCACCGAGTGCAGCACGGTGTTGCGCACCCGCCGGGTGGTGATCAGCCCGGACTCGCGCAGCACGGAGGCGTGCTGGCTGGCGCAGGGCGCCGAGACGCCGAGCCGGTCGGCGAGCTGGCTGGTGGTGCGGGAGGCGCGCAGCTCGCGCAGGGCCGCCGCCCTGGTCTGGCCGACCAGGGCGGCCAGTGCCTGGGACGGGAGGCTGGTGTCGTCCCACAGCAGGGCGGACTGCTCGGCGGTCGGCGGCGCGGAGAAGACCAGGACGGCCTGGCCGCGCTGCTCGTCGGCGCCGTAGAGCCGGGCGGGGCGGTGGGCGAGGAACACGGACGGGCTGAGCACCAGGCCCTTCCCGTCGAGGCGTACATCGTTGTCAGGGCCGTCGGGCAGTTCCAGTACCTGGCCGTTCCAGAGCGCCCGCCGTCCCAGTCCGGCGAGCAGCTGTTCGACACCGCCGGCCATGACCATCCGCCCGCGGGCGTCGCACTCCGCCTCGTAGTGGGCCAGCAGCCGGCTCCAGTAGGGGGCCACCGCGGCCCGCCAGAAATCGCCCGGGGTCAGCGCGGACGCCGGCTCGGTGCCCGATTTGGCGCGGAGCCTCGCGTAGACCTGGCGTTGCCATCGCGCGTAGATGGTGCCGACGCCCCGCGTGAACAGCTCCCGGGCCAGTCTCGACTCCGTTTCCGGTCCGGCGGTGGACTGCAGTCGTGTCCGCGCCAGGTCGGCTGTCGTGAAATGAATCCGCTGCAAGGCAATACCCCCGTGTTGTGCACGACATTCAGCCAGGTGTGCGGTCGTGTGCGACCGAATCAGTGCGACTGTCCGGTGAGCCGGACGAACGCGTCGTCGAGTGTGGGGCGACGCACGGCGAAATCCAGGACGGTCACTCCGGCCTTCTCCAGTGCCGTCGCGGCGGCGGCGATCCCGCCCAGGCCGGCATCGAGCGGGAGGGAGATGACACCCTCGTCCCGGCCCACCACCGCGTCGTCGAACGCGCTGGTCCGCAGGGCCGCCAGGGCGTCGGCGACGGCGCCGTGGCCCGCCACCCGGATCTCCAGCCGATCCGGTCCGACGGATCGCTTCAGCTCGTCCGGGGTGCCCTCGGCGACGACACGTCCGCTGTCGACGACGGCGACACGGTCCGCGAGGAAGTCCGCCTCTTCCAGGTACTGGGTGGTCAGCAGGACCGTCATGCCGTCGGTCACCAGATCGCGCACGGCGGTCCACAGCGACATGCGGCTCACCGGGTCGAGGCCGGTGGTCGGCTCGTCGAGGAAGAGCACCGAGGGCGACGCGACCAGACAGGCCGCGAGGTCGAGCCGGCGCCGCATGCCGCCGGAGTAGGTCTGGACGGGCCGGTCGGCGGCGCCGGTCAGGTCGAACTGCTCCAGCAGCTGCCCGGCCCGGTGCCGGGCGCCGCGCCGGCCGAGGTGCAGCAGCACGCCGATGAGGGTGAGGTTCTCGCGGCCGGTGAGCAGCCCGTCCACGGCCGCGTACTGGCCGGCCAGGCCGATCCGGCGGCGGACCTCCGCGGGGCGGCGGACGACATCGAAGCCGGCCACCTCGGCATGGCCGCCGTCCGGTTCGAGCAGGGTGCCGAGGACCCGGACGGTGGTCGTCTTGCCCGCTCCGTTGGGGCCGAGGAGGCCGAGGACGGAGCCCTCCACGACGTCGAGGTCGACGCCGTCGAGTGCCTGATGGCTCTTGAATCGCTTGCGCAGGCCTTCGGCCCGGATCGCGGTCTTCACGGGTCTCGGCGGTGTCCGCGACGCCGGCTCAGGCGCCGAGACCCGCAGCGGGCTCGCGGACGCTTCTGGGCCGCAGGTCGGTCCAGTGCTCCTCCACATGGGCCAGGGCGGCCGCTCGGGTGCCCTCCCCCAGCGACACCGTCCACCCGTCGGGCACCGTGGCGAAGGCGGGCCACAGGCTGAACTGGCCCTCGTCGTTGACGAGTACGAGGAACGTGCCGTCCTGGTCGTCGAAGGGGTTCGTCACTTCGCGCTCTCCCAATCTGAGGAATTCGGGAAACTTCGGGGAACAGGGCCGTGGCGGGCCCCGATACGAACATCGTGTCGAGGCCCGCTGACACGGCACTGACCGCCACCTGAAACCGCGCGTCAGGCGGGAGTTGCCGCTTGGCGGGCGGCCACGAAACGCACGACGTGGTTCACCGTGCGGAAGTTCTCGATGTCGAGGTCGGCGGGGTGCACCGCGATGCCGAAGGTCCGCTCGACCCACATCACCAGCTGCACGGCGAACAGTGAACTGACGCTGCCCGTGGCGAAGATGTCGTGGTCGTCCCCGAGCTCGGTGTCCCGGACGTGCTCGCCGATGAAGCTGCGCACGGTCTTGGCGATGTCGTCTGTCATCAGGCCCTTGCCTTCTTTCCGGTGGTGACCGGCTCGTACGAATAGAAACCGTGACCGCTCTTGCGGCCCAGGCGGCCCGCGGCGACGAGCTTGCGCAGCAGCGGTGCCGGAGCGAACTTGGGGTCGTTGAAGTTGTCCAGCAGGACCTCCAGCGAGTACATGACGGTGTCCAGGCCGATCAGGTCCGCGGTCTCCAGCGGACCCATCTGGTGGCCGAGGCACTGCCGGAAGAGCCGGTCGATGTCGCCGGCCTGCGCCACGTTGTCCTGCAGCAGGAGGATCGCCTCGTTGACGCTGAGCATGGCGACGCGGTTCGTGACGAAGCCCGAGGAGTCCTCGACCACCACGATGTCCTGGCCGACGGCGCGGAACAGCCCGCGGGTGAGCTCGATCGTCTCCGGCGAGGTGTGGAAGCCGCGGATCACCTCGACGAGCTTCTTCAGCGGCACGGGGTTCATCAGGTGGGTGCCGACGACCCGGTCCGCGCGGCCGGTGACCGAGGCCATCCGGGTGATGGGGATGGCCGAGGTGTTCACGCCGAACACGCAGTGCTCCGGCGCGACCGCGTCCATCTCGCGGTACAGCCGCTCCTTGATGTCCCAGTTCTCCGTCACGTTCTCCACGACGAAGTCGGCGTCCGCGAGCCCGTCCAGATCGGTGCGGAACTCGATCCGGGAGAGCACCTCCTCGGGGGTGCTCCTGGCCAGCTCGCGGTCGAGCAACGCGTACAGCCGGGCGTTCTCCCCGATCAGGCCGCGGGCCCGGGCCAGGGCGGCGTCCGTGGTGTCCACGAGGACCACCGAGAGGCCCGCCGCGGCGAAGGCGTGGGCACCGCCGACGCCCATCGTGCCGGCGCCCAGGACGGCCACGCGCCGGATCTGGCTGGTATCAGTCATCGCTTTCCCTTGCCCGGTCGAGGTGTGGTGCGGCACCGCTCGGCAAGCGGGGCCGGCCAGTCGGCGACATCCCATCCGTACTGGCAGAGCACGGCGTAGGTGAACCGCTCCAGGCCGAAACCGACGCAGGCGGAGTACACCGTGGCGCCGTCGGGTCCCTTGATGCCGAAGGCGTCGCCGAAGTGCTTCTCATGCAGGTTGAAGGAGCCGATCGAGATGCTGTCCCCGGCGCCGACGTCCAGATGGAGTTCGTGTTTGAGTTCCAGCAGACGCTGCGAGGAGACCTGGGCCGCGGTCGCCGCCCCGGCGAAGAAGGGGTCGCTCGCCACCTCGACGCGGCCGGCCAGGTCGAGCTGTTCGACCAGTTCGACGGCGCGCCGGCGGAACCGGTCGCGGGCCTCGCGGACGAACCCGGCCGTGCCGAGGAAGACCGTCTCGCGGATGGTGAAGTCGGACAGCCGCTCCAGGGTCCGGTGGTAGCGGGACTCGTGCCGGAAGGAGCCGCCCTTGGCGGTCACCACCGTGTTCTCGTCGGGAAGGGTGTCCCCGGCGAACTGGTCGAAGGTGTGGTAGCACATCGTGGGCGGCAGGCACCTGTCCACCGGGGCGCAGCGGTGCAGCACCCGGTCCCCGATGGTGTCCCGCGCCCCGACCTCCTCGGCGAAGGCCCGGTAGGTGTCGACGTCCCCGTCGAGCCGGGCGGCGAACATCATGTGCTGCGGGAAGGAGGACAGGTATCCGCTGCGGTGCAGCGCGGTGACCGGCAGCAGCGTCGGGTAGCGGTACTCCCGGGCCCCGAACTCCTCGCGGATGATGTCCCGCAGGAGTCCGTCGAGCGCGTCGAGCGCGGCCAGTGCCGGGGCGCCGAGCGCCACCTGCCCGGGCCCGATCTCGTGCACCACGCCCTCGGCCAGCAGCCGCTCGAAGGTGTCGCCGGCCGGGGTGCGGTCCGTGGTGGAGCGCCACAGCACCTTGGGCGGGGTGGGCAGTTGGGGGCGTACCTCGGTGTCGACGACGTGCCGGAGCTTCTTGCCCAGGGCCTCCGCGTCGACCGGATGCCCGGTGGTCACCTCGATCTCGGCGACCGCGTCGCCGTCGCCGTCGCCGGGCACGAGCCGGAAGCCGGTGATGGCCTCCGAGATGTAGTAGACGCGCCGGCTGAGTTCGTCGAGGTGGGCCCCCGAGACCGGTTCGTCGAGGGTGAGTCGGTAGGAGTGCATGTCGGCCTCTCGTCCTTACGCCGTCGTCGGCAGGCCCATGAGGCCGGCGATGATGGACCGCTGGATGTCCGAGGTGCCGCCGTAGATCGTGCCCGCGAGCACGTCCCGCACCTCCCGCTCGACACCGAGTTCCTCGGTGTAACCGCGGGCGCCGTGGATCTGCATGGCGTCGAGCGCGGTGGCCTTCAGGCTCTCGCTGACGTAGAGCTTCAGCATGGACGCCTCCTGCATGGCGAGGCGGCCCTCGGAGCGCAGCCAGCCCACCTTGTAGAGCATCAGCCGGGCCAGCTCCAGACGGACCCGCATGTCGGCGATCCGGTGGGAGACGGACTGGAACGCTCCGATGGGGCGGCCGAACTGGCGGCGGCCGGCGGCGTACGCGGCACAGCGGTCCGTGAGCCGGCTCAGCACGCCGACCTGGCTGGCGAACATGAAGCCGCGCTCCCACTCCATGGTGGAGGTGAACAGCTGGTACCCGGCTCCCTCCGCGCCCAGCCGCTGGTCCTCCCCGACCACGCAGCCGTCGAAGGTGATCTCGCCCATCAGGGTGGAGCGCAGGCCCGCCTTGGGGATGTCGCGGGCGGTGAGTCCGGGGGTGTCCGCCGGGACGACGAAGGCGGACAGGGCGCGCTGGGGCGCGACGTCGTCGCCGCCGGTGCGGGCGAACACGATGAACAGGTCCGCGCGCGGGCCGTTGCTGATGAACTTCTTCGTGCCGTTCAGCACATAGCCGTCGCCGTCACGGACGGCGGTGGTGGTGAGGGAGAGCATGTCGGAGCCGGTCTCCGGCTCCGACAGGGCGTGCGCGCCGACCAGCGAGCCGTCGCAGAGCGAGGGCAGCCAGCGGCGGCGCTGCTCCTCGGTGCCGTGGTCGGCGATGTAGACGGCGCAGGCGAAGAGGTGGTTGTTGATCGCGAAGACCAGGCCGTTGTCGACGCAGCCTTCGCCGAGCGCCTCGTAGGCCATGATCGCGGTCAGCGGGTCGAGACCGCCGCCGCCGTACTCCTTCCTGATCGGCCAGCCCAGCACGCCGAAGTCGGCGCAGGCCTTCCAGCCGCTCTCGTCGAAGGTGGCCTCGCGGTCGTGCTCGGCCGCGTGGGCGCCGAGGCTGTCCCGGGCGAACCGGACGACCTTCTCGCGCAGCGCCCGCTGCTGTGGCGTGGGTGCGAAATCCATCAGTCTTCTCCGTGGTCGGGGAGCGAGGTCCGAAGCGGTGGGCGGCTCACACCTCCCACAGGGTCACCGCCCATGCGGCCACCTGGCTGTTGTTGAGGACGAGCACCAGGTCGCCCTGGTCCAGCTCGCCGCCGGCCAGCAGGGCGTCCATGTTCAGCACCACGTCGGCGGCGCCCAGATGGCCGTACTCGGCGAGGTGCCGGCCGCACACGGGGTGGATGGGCAGGCCGAGCAGCGAGGTGTAGAAGTCGTAGGCGGAGGCGGTGACGTTCTGCATCAGCGTGGCTTTGACCCGGTCCCGGTCCGCGCCGGCGTCCGCGAGCACCTGGTCCACCATCGCGCCGAGCCGGCGCGAGCTGAGCGTGGCGAGCTGGAAGCGGTAGCGCGACAGGTCCTGGCACACCTCGCGCCACTCGTACCAGGGGGTCTCCTTGTACTCGACGCGGAACAGGTCGTGGAAGCTGCCGTCCGCCTGCTCGCGGTGGGCCCGCAGCACCGGCCGCCCGCCGCGGACCATGGTCATGGCGAACGCGCCGTCGCCGACGACGGTGACGGGGAACCGGATCCGGTCGACGCCGGTGGGGCGGCTGGCGTGGGTGATGACGATCTGCTCGCGGCGCGGGTCCGCGACCAGCAGGTCCCTGGCGAGGGCCCAGGCGGTGCTGGATCCGGTGCAGCCCAGCCCCTCGACGGTGAGGGGGTACGCGGTGTTCAGCTTCGCCTCGCTCTGCACCCGGCAGACGTCCGAGCCCAGCAGGACGTCCGGTGCCCGCGGCGCCACCAGCAACAGGACGTCCGGGTCCCCCGGATGAGCCTCGAACAGTTCCCGGCAGGCCCGCGCGGCGAGCGGCGCCTGCTCGGTCTCGTCGAAGACCCCGACGGTCCGCACTCCGCTGCCCCGGGCGAAGTCCGCCGACGCGGTGTCCAGCATCGCGAACTCGGGGAGGTCCTCGACGGCCACCCTGCTGTCGGGCAGCAGGCAGTGGATCGCGCCGATGCCGATGTCCGTACCGCTGTTCATACGGCGCTCCCTTCGGCCGCCCGCTCGGCGGTCAGGGAGACCGGCAGGCCGCTGTAGCCGTTGACGAAGTTGGAGAAGAGCCGTTCGGGCGGGCCCTGGAGGCTGATGCCGGCCACCTGGGCGCGCAGCGCGTCGAGCATCGCGTTCACATGGACGCGACCGAGGAAGGCGCCGAGGCAGAAGTGCGGGCCGTGGCCGAAGGCGACGTGCTTGTTGGGGGTGCGGGCCAGGTCGAAGACGTCCGGGTCGGTGAAGACCGTCTCGTCGAGGTTGGCCGAGCTGTTCCACAGGCTGACCACGTCACCGGCCCGGACGGTCCGGTCGCGCAGCGGTACGTCCACCAGGGCGCGGCGGCCGAAGTGCATGGCGGGGGTGGTCCAGCGCAGCACCTCCTCGGTGGCGCTGTCGACACTCACCACGCCGGACTTCAGCGCGTGCCACTGCTCGGGGTGTTCGGCCAGGGCTATCAGACCGCCCACCGAGGACATCCGGCTGGACTCGTCGCCGCCCAGGATCAGGCTGTAGCAGTTGAAGACGATCTCGTCCTCGGTCAGCGGTTCGCCGTCGACGGTGGCCGTGGCGAGGGCGCTGATCACGTCGTCGCCGGGATGGCGCCGGCGCTTGGCGGCCAGCTCGGAGAAGTACATGAGGATCTCGTTGCGGGCGAGCCACTCCTCCATCTCGCTGTCGTCGGCGCTGTGCCGGGAGAGCGTGCGGGTGTTCCAGGCGACGAGTTGCTCACGGTCCTCCTGGGGGACGTCCATGAGGTCGCCGATGGTGTTGATGGGGATGTGGTCGGCCACGTCGGTGACGAAGTCCAGCTCACCGTGGGCGAGTGCCTCGGCGACGAGGGCCCGGGTGCGCCGGTGCACGCCCTCGACCACGGGCTCCAGCACCCGGGGCGAGAAGGACTTGAGCATCAGATTGCGGATCTCGCGGTGCCGCACGCCGTCGGTGACGGCGAGCATCTTGCGGGAGGCGGAGTCCTCGCCCTGGAGCAGGGTCGCCAGGACGTTGCCCCGCTCGGAGGTGAACTGCTTGTTGTCGCGGTAGAGGGTGACGACGTCGTCGTAGGTGGAGATCACCCAGAATCCGGGGCCGTGTCCGGTGGCCCGGTGCCAGAAGACGGGCTGCTCGGTGCGGAACCTGCGCCACATGTCCGGCAGGTCCACGTCGAGGAAGGTCTGCGGATCGGTGAGGTCCACCGTGGCCAGGTCGTCCACGGTCTGCCGGGGTGGGGTGGTCATGTGCTGTCTCTCCAGGGGTCAGGCGCCCGCGGTGCGGTAGCGGCGGAGGCTCACCAGTGAGCAGAGGGCGAGAAGCAGGCCCAGGGACACCGCGGCCACCGCCCAGGGGTGGTCGGCGGGGAAGGTGCCGCCGGTGCTCGCGGGGTTGCCCCAGAGCCGGCGGCAGCAGGCGATCACGGCGCTCACCGGATTCCACTCCGCGACCGGCCGGATCAGGGACGGGATGTTCCGCGCGGCCAGGAACGCGGTGGACAGGAAGGGCAGCACGATCACCACGAAGGGGGTGATCACGCTGATCGTCTCCACGTTGCGCAGGGTCAGCGCGAACAGCACGCCCAGCCAGAGCATCACGTAGATGAAGGCGCCGATCAGGGCGAAGCCGGCGAGCACGGACCACGGCCCGGTGTGCGGGCGCCAGCCGAGCAGCAGTCCGGCGCCGGTGACGACGGCCAGCCCCAGCAGGCCCACCAGGAGGTCGGCGAGGGTGTGTCCGAAGAGCACCGCGGAGCGGCTGATCGGCAGCGAGCGGAAGCGGTCGGTCATGCCGCCGTGCAGGTCCAGCGCCACGGAGACGGCGGTGGGCCCCACGCAGGCGAGGGCCACCTGGACGGCTCCGCCGGCGAAGACGTACTCCCCGTAGGTGCCTCCGTCCGGCAGGGTGATGGAGTCCCGGAACAGGTAGCCGAGCATCACCATGCTCACCAGCGGGCTGAGCGCCACGCCCAGCACCCGGGCGGGTGCCCGCCGCAGGTGCCGCAGGCGGCGGCCGGTCACGGCGGAGATCTCGGTGACCAGCGCCGCCAGGGGAGCGGGCCGGGTGGCGGCGGCCGTCATGACCGCCGCCCGTCGTTCTCGGCGTTCTCGGCGTTCTCGGCGTTCTCGGCGTGCTCGGCGTGCTCGGCGTGCCAGCGGGCCAGTTCGGCGGTGACGGCCGGGCCGATCTCCTGGAGCGGTCCGTGGCTCATCATCTCGTCGTGGGTGCAGGCCAGGTGGTGGACGTCCATCGGCCCGTCGAAGACCGGCTTCCACAGCCCCACCTTGTCGGCGCGCTCACCGTCGGAGAGCGGCGACTCGGAGACGAAGAGCTGCATCTTCCCCTCGTAACTCCCAGGGGCGTAGCGGGACTTCAGGGTCTGGTGATGGCTCATCAGGTCGACCATCGCCGCCATCCGCCGCTCCCCCATCCGCGCCAGCGGGCTGTCGTCGCGGCGCAGGGTCTCGAAGATGTCCTGGACGGTCAGGTCCCGGTCGCCGAACTCGGAGCGATGGTGTCCGATGCCCTCCAGCAGCCAGGCGTAGAGCGACTGTTCCTCGCGGTCGTCCGGCACCCCGGTGCGCGGATAGGCGTCGAGGACGGAGAGGACGCCGACCTCCTCGCCGGCGGCCCGCAGCTGGACGGCCATCTCGTAGCCGATGATGCCGCCGAAGGACCAGCCGAGCAGGTGGTACGGGCCCTCGGGCCGGACCTCCTTGATCATGCGGATGTAGTCGGCGGCGATCTCCTCGATCGACCCGGGCAGCGGCGCGAAGTCCACCACACAGGGCGCCTGGATGCCGTAGATCGGGTGCTCGGCACCGATGTGCCGGGCGAGCGGCAGATACGGCAGGCTGAAGCCGACGCCGCTGTGCACGCAGAACACCGGCGGCAGGCCGCCGGTCGGCCTGATGCACAGCATCGCGCTGAACGGATCGGCCATGTCGGGCTCCGCCGGGGCGGCCAGCGCCTGCGTCATCAGCTCCGCGCCGCTGCGGTGCGCCGGCCCGGTGGCGGCCTCGACCGGACCGCCCCGGCAGACCTCGGCGAGTTCGGCCACGCTCTGGTGCACGAACACATCGGCGACGGTGACGTCGAGCCCGGCCTTGCGGGCGCCGCTGACCAGCAGCAGCGACTTCATGCTGTCCATGCCCGCGTCGAAGACGCTCTGCTCGACCCCGATCCGGTCCAGCCCCAGCACCTCGGTGACGATGTCGTGCAGCACCGACTCGGTCGCGTCGCGCGGTGCGGTCCCCGCCGTGTCCCGGGCGGCTTCCGGGGCGGGCAGCGCGGCCCGGTCCACCCGGCCGTCCGCGGTGAGCGGCAGGGCGTCGAGCGCCACGAACGCGGACGGCACCATGTACGCGGCGAGCGCCGAACCCGCGGCCCCGGCAAGGGCGGCGGTGTCCACCACGGCCCCGTCGGCGGGCACGACGTACGCCACCAGCCGGACGTCGCCCGGACGGTCCGCACGGGCCACCACCGCGACCCGGTCCACCGCCGGCTGCGCCGCCAGCACCTCCTCGATCTCGCGGAGTCCGACCCGGAAGCCGCGCACCCGCACCTGGTCGTCCGAGCGGCCCACATGCCTCAGCTCGCCGTCCGTGTCCCACTTCACCAGGTCGCCGGTGCGGAACATCCGGGCGCCGGGCGGGCCGTAGGGGCAGGGCACGAAGCGTTCGGCGGTCGCCGCGGGGCTGCCGGCGTAGCCGCGGGCCAGTCCGTCGCCGGCTAGGTACAGCTCACCGGGCACTCCGGGACCGACCGGTCCCAGCCAGGGGTCCAGGACGTACGCCCGTACGTTGCCGATGGGCCGGCCCAGCGGCAGGACGCCGGTGCCGGTCTCCGCGCCGGGCTCGACGGTCCGGGAGAGCGCGCCGACCGTGGCCTCCGTCGGGCCGAACTCGGTCACCACCCGCACCCGCGGGTGGGCCGCGCGCCACTCGTCCAGCCGCTCGGCCCGCACGGGCTCGTCGGCGAGGACCAGTTCGCCGCTCGGCGAGCAGCTCGCGGGCAGCGCGCCCAGCAGCGCGAGGTGGCTCGGGGTGCCCTTGAGGAACGCGGCTCCGCCGCGCGCCGTGGCGTCGTCCTCGGCGAGCTCGGCCGGCCGCACCGTGCCGCCGGTGAGCAGCGGCAGGAACAGCCCCGTGACCGAGACGTCGAAGGACAGCGGGGTGGCCAGCAGCGCGTCGTCGCCGGCGCGGTGGTAGGTCTCCCCGGCCCACGTCAGGTAGTTGACCACCGCGCGGTGTTCGACGACGACGCCCCTGGGCCGGCCGCCCGCGCCGGCGGTGTGGACGACGTAGGCGGGATGGGCCGGGCGCAGCGGGTCCGGACGGTCGGTGTCGGTGACCGCCGCCGTCGACGCGGCCTTCACCGCCGGCCCGTCGACCACCACCGGGGTCGTCCCGGTGGCCAGCATCCGCCGGGCGAGGGCACCGGTGGTGACCACTCGGAGCGGCGCGGCCCCGGCGAACAGCCGCTTGATCCGCTCGACGGGTTCGTCGGCCTCGACGGGCAGGTAGGCCGCGCCGGACTTCAGGACCCCGAGCACCGCGACGACCGCCTCCGGCGACCGGGGCAGGGCGAGCGCCACCACCTTCTCCGGGCCGGCGCCGGCCTCGATCAGGTGCCGGGCCAGCTGGTTGGAGCGGGCGTCGAGCTCCGCGTAGGTGAGGGAGCCCGACTCGGCCCGCACCGCGACGGCGTCCGGGGTGCGTGCGGTCTGCGCGGCGAGCAGCTCGGGCAGGGTGGTGTCGGGCACCTCCCGGGCGGTGTCGTTCCACCCGGTGAGCACCTGGGCGCGTTCGTCCTCGCCGAGCACGTCGAGCCGGCTCAGCCGGACGTGCGGGTCGGCGGCCACCGCGCGCAGCAGCCGTACGAAGCCGGCCACGAGGCGCTCGGCGGTGGCCCGGGTGAACAGGTCGGAGCTGTAGCCGAGCAGGCCCCGCATGGAGCCGTCCTCGGGCCACTCCAGCAGCTGCAGGGCGAGGTCGACCTTGATCCGGCCGGACTCGACGAAGGTGGGGCGCACCGTCAGACCGGGCAGCACCAGCGGTGCGTCCTCGTTGTTCTGCAGCGTCAGCAGGACCTGGAACAGCGGGTGCCTGGCCAGCGAGCGCGGCGGGTTGAGCGCGTCCACGATCTGCTCGAAGGGCACGTCCTGGTGGGAGTACGCGGCCAGATCGGTCTCCCGGACCCGGGCCAGCAGTTCGGTGAAGGACGGATCGCCCGCGGTGTCGGTGCGCAGCACCAGGGAGTTGACGAAGAAGCCGACCAGGTCGCCGAGCGCGTCGTCGGTGCGGCCGGCCACCGAGGTGCCGACCGGGATGTCGGTCCCGGCGCCGAGCTTGGTGAGCAGGGCGGCGAAGGAGGCCTGGAGCACCATGAACTCGGTGGCGCCGGCCTGCCGGGCGATGGCCACCAGGGCGGCGTAGAGCTCGGCGTCGAGGGCGAACATGACCTCGCCGCCGGAGTTGCCGCTCACCGCCGGCCGCGGGAGGTCGGCGGGCAGGGCCAGTTCGTCGGGCAGCCCGGCCAGGGTCCGCTTCCAGTACGCCAGCTGCCGGGAGAGATGGCTTTCGGGGTCGTCCGCGGAGCCGAGCAGTCGCCGTTCCCAGACCGCGTAGTCCGTGTACTGCACCGGGAGCGGCGCCCAGTCGGGGGCCCCGCCGGCGCACCGCGCCCGGTAGGCGGCGGACAGGTCGGCCAGCAGCGGTGCCATCGACCAGCCGTCGAAGGCGATGTGGTGGAAGACCAGCAGCAGCACGTGCTCGGTCCTGCCGAGGCTGAACAGCCGTACCCGCAGGGGGGTTTCGCAGGTCAGGTCGAAGCCGAGGTCGTACTCGGCGGCGAGGGCGGCGGCCAGAGCGTCCTCGGACAGGGCCCGGACCTTCAGCTCCGGAGCACCGTCGTCGGCGTCCAGGACCCGCAGCGACGGCATGCCGTCGGTCTCCGGGATCACGGTGCGCAGCACCTCGTGCCGGGCCGCGACGTCCCGCAGCGCGGCGCGCAGCGCCTCGGCGTTCAGCCGCCCGGTGAGCCGGAAGGTCATCGGCGAGTTGTACGTGCCGGTGGAGCGCCCTTCACGGCGGTTGAGGAACCAGAGCCGCTGCTGGGCGAAGGACAGCGGCCGGCCGGCGTCCGCGGGGGCCGGTGCCAGGGCGGGGCGGGCCGTGTCGGCGGTGTCCAGCTGTCCGGCGAGGGCGGCCACCGTGCGCGCCTCGAACAGCGCGCGGATGGGCAGTTCCACGCCCAGGGCCGTACGGGCCCGGCTGACCAGCCGGGTCGCCAGCAGCGAGTGGCCCCCGATGTCGAAGAAGTCGTCGTCGATGGTGACCCGGTCCAGCCCGAGCACGTCGGCGTACAGGCTGCAGAGGATGTCCTCGACGGGGTTGCGGGGCTCGCGTCCCTGTGCCGCGGTGTGCGCGCTCGGCGCGGGCAGCGCCTTGCGGTCGAGCTTGCCCTGGGGGGTCAGCGGCAGCCGGGGCAGGGCCACGACCGCGGCGGGGACCATGTAGTCGGGCAGCTCGCCGGCCAGCCGCTCGCGCAGCCCGTCGGCGACGGCGTCCGCGTCGGTGAGGACGACGTACGCCACCAGCCGCCGGTCCCCGCTCTCGTCCTCGCGCACGGTGACCGCGGCCTGGGCCACGCCCTCCTGGGCCAGCAGCACCGAGGAGATCTCGCCGAGTTCGATGCGGAAGCCGCGCAGCTGGACCTGGTCGTCGGCCCGGCCCACGTAGTCCAGTTGGCCGTCGTCCAGCCGGCGCACCAGGTCGCCGGTGCGGTACATCCGCGCGCCGGGCGGCCCGTACGGGTCGGCGACGAACCGCTGTGCGGTGAGGTCCGGCCGGCCCAGATAGCCGCGGGCGAGTCCGCCGGAGACATACAGTTCGCCGGTCACGCCGACCGCGGTCGGTGCCAGGTCGCGGTCCAGGACGTAGACCCGGTGCGCGGAGGTCGGGCGGCCGATGGGCGGCCGGCCCGTGCCGGACAGCGGTCCGGCGACCGTCGAGCTGACCACGGCCTCGGTGGGGCCGTACCCGTTGTACAGCCGTACGCTGTCCGCCCAGCGTTCGACGACCTCGGCGGGCACGGCCTCGCCGGCGACCGCGAGGCGCAGATCGGCGGGCAGGGTGCTGCCCTCGGGCAGTCCGCCCACCACCACCGGCGGCAGACCGGCCAGGTTGACCCGGGCCTCGGCGATGAGGTCGACCAGGGGCCGGCCGGGGGTGCGGCACTCCTCGTCGGCGATCACCAGCGTGCCGCCGTTGAGCAGCGCCAGCATGATCTCCCAGACCGACGCGTCGAAGCTGAACGAGGCGAACTGGAGCACCCGGGTGTCGCTGTCCAGCCCGAAGCGCTCGACCAGGCTGGCGACCATCGCCAGCAGTCCCTGGTGCGTCACGGCGACGCCCTTGGGCCGCCCGGTGGAGCCGGAGGTGTAGATGACGTAGGCGAGATGGCGGGCGTCCAGCGGCTCGCGGCGCTCGGCGTCGACGACGACGTGGTCGTCGTGGCGGGCGAGGTCGCCGGGGGTTCCGTCGGTGCTGACGGTGACGACGGCCGCCGGGGTGCCGGGGAGCCCGGCGGCGATCTCCTCCGTGGTGAGCACGGCGACCGGGCGGGCGTCCTGGAGCATGTACCCGATGCGGTCGGCGGGGTAGGCGGAGTCGACCGGGAGATAGCCGGCGCCCGCCTTGAGGACCGCGAGCGCGGCCACCACCATCGTCGCCGAGCGCGGCAGGGCCACCGCTACCAGGTCCTCGGGGCCGACGCCGCGGTCGATCAGCAGTCGGGCCAGCCGGTTGGCGCGGGCGTCGAGTTCCGCGTAGGTGAGTTCGTCGTCGCCGTCGACGACCGCGACGGCCCGCGGCGTGCGGGCGGCGTGCTCCTCGAAGACCTCGGTCGCGGGGCGGGACGCGAGCGGCGCCGGGTGGCCGGCCCAGTCGCCCAGCAGGAGGCTGCGTTCCTCGTCGCCCAGTGCGTCGACGGTGCCCAGCCGGGCGCCGGGCGCGGCGACCAGCGCGCGGAGGACGTGCACGAAGCGGTCCACGATCGCCCCGACGCCCGGGGCGTCGAAGACGTCGGTGCGGTACTGGGCCTCCAGCCGCAGGCGGTCACCGGGGAACACGCCGAGCGCCAGCGGGTACTCGGCGATCACCCGGGCCTGCCAGTCGAGCATGGACAGTCCGGGGATGTGCTCGCCGATGCGGTCGAGCACGCCGGTCGGGTAGTTGTGGAAGCTCACCACGGTGTCGAAGAGCTCGCCCACTCCGGCGAGTTGCTGCACCTCGGCCAGGCCCAGGTGCTGGTGCGGTTCGAGGGCGAGCTGCCGGGACTGCAGGTCGGTCAGCATCTCCTCGAACGTGGTCCGCGGGGCCAGGGACACCCGCACGGGCAGGGTGTGCATGAACGAGCCCACCATCTGTTCCACGCCCGGCAGTTCGGCGGGGCGTCCGGAGACGACCGCGCCGAAGGTGACGTCCCGGCGCCCGGTCAGCCGGCCGAGGGCCACCGCCCAGGCGCCCTGCGCGACGGTGTTCATCGTCAGGCCGCGGACGTGGGCCCACGAGGTCAGCGCCCGCGTCAGGTCCTCGGGCAGCTCCACGCTCCAGGTCCCGGGCAGCGAGTCGACCCGGTCGCGGTCCGCGGGGCCGAGCCGGGTGGGTTCGGCCACTCCGGCCAGCTCCTGCCGCCACGCCGTCCGCGCGGCCTCCTTGTCCTGTGCGCCGGCCCACTCCAGATAGCCGCGCACCGGGGCGACCGGTGGCAGTGCCGAGGTGTCCGCGCCGTTGGACCAGAGCGTGACCAGTTCGTGGGCGAGGACGGCCGACAGGGACCAGCCGTCCACCAGGATGTGGTGGGCGGTCCACACCACCCGGTACCGGTCCGGCCCCAGGGTGTAGACGGTGAACCGGGTCAGCGGGGCCTCGGCCACGTCGAACCGGCGCAGCCACTCCTCGTCGGTCAGCCGGACCGTCTCGTCCTCCCGGCCGTCCGCCGCGACGCCGGTCAGGTCGACCTCGTACCAGGGCACCTCGACGGTTCCGGGGATCAGCTGCACGGGCTCACCGGCGTCCCGGTCGCGGAAGCAGGCCCGCAGGGCGTCGTTGCGCTCCAGCAGGGCCGACACCGCCCGGCGCAGCGCGGCCTTGTCCAGCGGCCCCCGGATGTCCATGAGGACCTGGAGCGTGTAGGCGTCCATCCCGTGCCGGTCGAACTCCGCCTGGAACAGCAGCCCGCGCTGCAGCGGCGACAGCGGCAGGATGTCCGTCAGTTCCTCGACCTCGCGCTCGTAGGCCTCGATCTCGTCCTGGCCGACGGTGACCAGCGGGAACTCGGACGGGGTACGACCGCCCGCCCCCGGGCGCCGGGAGTGTGCGGCGAGCAGGCGCAGCGAGCGGAACCAGCCCTCGGCGAGTTCCCGGACGTCCTCTTCCGCGAGCAGCCCGCCGGCGTACGTCCAGGTCGCCGAGAGCACCGGTCCCCCGGGGCGGTCCTCGGTGACCGCGACGAGCTCGACGGGGTGGCGCAGCGGGGTGTCCGGGTGGGCGCTCTGGCCGGAGGCCCCGGACTCCATCCGCCAGGCCTCTCCCGTGCCGGCGGTGAAGCGGCCCAGGTAGTTGAAGCCGATCTGCGGCACGGTCTGCCGGGAGAGCACGCGGGCGGTCTGCGGGTTGACGTGCCGCAGCAGGCCGTGGCCGAGGCCGTGCCCCGGGATCGCGCGCAGCTGTTCCTTGACGCGCTTGAGCGCCGTGCCGCAGCTCTCGCCGGCGTCCGCGATCTCGTGGTGGTCGAGGTCGCCGAGGTCCAGGGCGACCGGGTACACGCTGGTGAACCAGCCGACGGTGCGGGAGAGGTCGGGCTCGCCGGGGATCGGTTCGCGGCCGTGGCCCTCCAGTTCCACCACCGTCCGGGCGGCGGGGGCGCCGTGCCGTCGGCGCCGGTCGGCGATCGCCAGCGCCAGGCCGGTCAGCAGGACCTCGTCGACTTCGGCGTGGAAGGCCGCCGGGACGCTGGTGAGGAGTTCGGCGGTCTGTTCGGCGGACAGTTCGACCGTGACCTCGCCGGCGGTCGCGCGGGTGTCCAGGACCGGGTCGGGGGCGCGGGTGCCGAGCAGTGGCTCGTCGGGGCCCGACTGCGCGGTCCACCAGGCGAGTTCGGCCGCGCGCCGGGCGGTGCGGGACTCCTGCGAGAGGGCCTGGGCCCAGCTGCGGTAGGAGGTGGCGACCGGGTCGAGCCGCACCGGGCGGCCCTGTGCCAGCTGGTTCCACGCGGCCTCCAGGTCGGGCAGCAGGATGCGCCAGGAGACCCCGTCCACGGCCAGGTGGTGGATCACGATCAGCAGGCGGCCCGGCCGGTCCGGGCCCGGGTCGAGGAGCACGGCCTGCACCATCAGCCCGTCCTCGGGCCGCAACCGGGCGCGCGCGGCGGCGAGTTGCACGGGCAGCGGATCCTCGTCGGCGCCGGAGACGTCGACCCGGGTGACGGTGTCCGCGGCGGACACGGCGCCGACGGGGAGCGTCTCCAGGGACCAGAGCCCGGGGGCCGGGACGGACAGCCGCATCCGCAGCGTGTCGTGGGTGTCCAGCAGCGCCTGTACGGCGGCCGTGAGCCGTTCGGTGCCGGCTCCGGCCGGAACGGTGACCGTCACGTACTGGCTGAACTCCCGTGCGGCGGCCGGAGTCGCGGCGAGTTCCTCGCGGAGCTGGTCCACGATCGGGGTCGGCTCGATCTCGCCGATGCCGTCCCGGGCCGCCGTCGCGGCCCGGTCCTCGACGGGCCGCGCGGCCGCCGCGATGGCCGCCGGCGTGCGGTGCAGGAAGACGTCCCGGGAGGTGATGACCAGCCCTGCCCTGCGGGCCCGGCTGACCACCTGGATGGAGCTGATGCTGTCGCCGCCGAGGGCGAAGAAGCTGTCGTCGGGGCCGACCGAGGGCAGTCCGAGCACCTCGGCCAGCACCTGGCCGACGATCTGCTCCGTGCGGCCGCGCGGGGCCGCGGGCGCGGCGACGGCGGCGGTCGGTGCCGCGAACTCGGGGGCGGGCAGGGCCTTGCGGTCCACCTTGCCGTGCGCCGTCAGCGGCAGCCGGTCCAGGGCGACGAGGGCCGCGGGCACCATGTAGCCGGGCAGCACGCGGGCGAGGCCGTCACGGACCTCGTCGGCGCCCGGGGCGGGCCGCGGGTCGCCGTGCTCCGCGGACTGCTCGGGCACGTAGTAGCCGACGAGCCGTTTCTGCCCGGCCCGGTCGGCGTTCGCGGTGACCACCGCGTCCGAGACGCCGGGCAGGGCGCGCAGCGCGGCCTCGACCTCGCCCAGCTCGATCCGGTGGCCGCGGATCTTGACCTGGTGGTCGCGGCGCTCGATGAAGTCCAGCTGTCCGTCGGCGCGCAGCACCACCCGGTCGCCGGTGCGGTACATGCGCGCGCCCTCGCCCGCGAACGGGTCGGGCACGAAGGTGGTGGCCGTGCGGCCCGGGTCGGCGAGGTAGCCGCGGCCCACGCCGGCGCCGCCGATGAAGAGTTCGCCGGGCACCCCCTGCGGCACCGGCCGCAGTTCGTCGCCCAGCACGTACAGCCGGGTGTTGCGCAGCGGCCGGCCGATCGGGACGTACGCGCCGTCGAGGAGGTCGCCGCGGCGGACGTAGGCGTGCGTCACGTCGTCCGAGCACTCGGTCGGGCCGTACATGTTGACCAGCGGGATCGCCGGGTAGCGGGCGAACCAGCGGTCGCACAGCTCGGGGGCGAGCGCCTCTCCGTTGGAGATCATCCAGCGCAGGCCGGGCAGTTCGGGGGCGCTGCCGGTGGTGTCCCAGGCGTCGAGCGTGGCGCGCAGCAGGGAGGGGACCACCTCCAGGGTGGTCAGGCCCTCGTCGCCGATGACGCCGAACAGGGCGTCCGGGTCGGCCGCGGTCTCCCGGCTCACGACCCGGATCCGCCCGCCGACCAGCAGGGTGGTCAGGGTCTGCCACACCGTGATGTCGAAGGTCACCGGGGCGTTGTGCACCAGGCTGTCGGACCGGGTCAGGGAGAGTTCCTCGACCTTGGCGAGCAGGTGGTTGATCATGCCGCCGCGCTGCACCATCGCGCCCTTGGGCTTGCCCGTGGAGCCGGAGGTGAAGATGACGTACGCCAGGTCCTGGGGGCCGCCGAGGACGGGCGGGAGGTCCTCGGGCGCGTCCTCGGCGCCGTCCAGGACCAGCAGGCGGAGCCCGTGCCCGGCCTCCGCCACCAGTCGCTCCGCGAGCTCCCGGTTGGCGGTGTCGGCCACCAGGCAGGTGGCCGAGCTGTCGGCGAGCAGCGCGGTCAGCCGGGCGTGCGGCGATCGCGCGTCGAGCGGCAGGAAGGCGCGGCCGGAGCCCAGGACGCCCAGCTCGGCGACGACGAAGTCCCGTCCGGGCTCGACCAGCAGGGACACCGGGCCGGATCCGGTGAGCCGCCGGGAGAGCGCGCCCGCCCGGCCGGCCAGCCGGGCGTAGGTCAGGCTGCCCGCGTCGTCGGTCACGGCCACGGCGTCCGGGCGCTCGGCGGCCCGGGCGCGTACCCGCTCGACGACACCGAGGTACGGTTCGGGCCGTTCGGGGCCGGTGAGTACGCGCGTGAGCCGGGTCTGCTCGCCGGGCGCCAGCAGGTCCAGGGCGCCGAGCCGGTCGTCGGCGCCGGCGGTCACGAAGCGGTCGAGCCAGGCGATGAACCGCTGGAGGTGGTCGCGGGCCTCGTCGCGGTCGTAGCGGCTCTCGTTGGCGCTGAGGTCCACGCCGACACCGGCCGCGCCCTTGTCGGCGACGGTGAACTCCAGGTCGTCCACCAGTCCGGTCGAGGGGCTCTGCAGGACGGCCTCGCAGGGGCCGATGGTCAGCTTCTCGATCTGCGGCATCATGTTGAGGAACGGGCCGAACGGGCGCCGGTCGTCGCTGGCCAGGCCCATGCCGCGGCGTACCTTGCTGACGCGGTGGCGCTGGTGCCTGAGGGCGCCGGTGATCTCCCGGTGCGCGGCGGCGAGCAGTTCGCCGCGGGTCGTTCGGGGCCCGGTCCGCAGCCGCAGCGGCAGGTAGTTGACGACCATGCCGGGGATGTTCTGCAGGGTGCCGCCGACCCGGGCGGTGACCGGCAGCGACAGCATGACGTCGTCCGTCCCGGTCATCCGCTGGGTGTAGGAACCGAGCGCGGCGACCAGCACGGTCTGCCAGGTCACCCGGGCGTCCCAGGCGACGGACCGCAGCCGTTCGGCCAGGTCGTCCGCGAGGACGGTCCCCTCGCGCAGGAAGGACTGGGCCGGTTCGGCGTCCCGGCGGGCCAGGGTCACCGGTTCGGGGGCGTCGGCGAAGTGGTCCTGCCAGTAGGCCCGGTCGCGGTCCTGGCGCGGGGAGCCGGCATAGGCGGCCTCCGCCTCGATCAGCGTGCTCAGCGGGGCGAAGCGCCCCTCGTCGAGCGAGGTTCCCGCGGTCATCGCCTCGTAGATCGCGGACAGCCGCTGCCAGTAGATGACGTAGCTGAAGCCGTCGGACGCCAGGTGGTGGTTGAGCAGGCAGAAGATCGTGCGGTCCGCGGCGAGCGTGAACACGCTGAACCGGAACAGGGGGATCTCGCCGCCCACCGTGAAGGGCACCTTCAGGTCGGCCCGGATGGCCTCGTTGGCGGCGGCCTCGGGGTCGGCGGCGCCGCTGACGTCGGTGACGGTCAGCGGCAGTTCGGAGAGTTCCTCGACGACCTGGCGGGGCTCGCCGTCGACCTCGAAGAAACGGGCCCGCAGGCACTCCGACTCCTCGGCGAGCCGGGCCAGCGCCGCCGTGAACCGCTCCCGGTCCAGCGGGCCCTTGATGTCCCAGTAGATCGCGGTGTTGTACGTGGCACCGCCGCCGGTGAGCTTCTCGTCGAACCAGATGTCCTTCTGGCCAGCGGTGAGCGGCAGGCCGGCCGTCGGCACACGCGTCATTGCAATCCCCTCGGAAAGGTTCAGGTCCATGCGACCGTCCCGGCCGGCGCGGCGCGATCGGCGCTCGACGCTCAAGGGCTCGGGGCCCTGCATGAAGAGCTGCCCCGTCCGGCTGTCCGGAGCGGGCGGGGCAGCGTCGTGATCGATGGTGGTCGAGGGCGCTGACAGCGCACTGACCGAGAACTGACGGTTCGTGGCGGCCCGGTCAGCCGCAGCCGCCCGCGTGGCCGTCGTCGGCCGAGCGGCCCACGCCCACCGCGCCGGCGGTGGCGGGTGCCAGGGAGGCCGCGGAGGCGGCCCCGGTGCGCACGTGTTCCGCGAAGGCGTCGAGCCGGTCGAGCCCCCAGAAGCGGGTGAAGCCCTGGACGAAGAACGGCACTCCGAAGACGCCGTCCGTGCAGACCCGCAGCAGGATGTCCGCGCCCTGCTCCCGCAGCGCGGGGTCCTCGTGGGCGCGGGAGATCACCTCGGGGTGGATGCCCAGCTCGCGGCCGATGTCCGCGATGGTCGCCGGGTCGCAGACGTCACGCCCCGCGCCGAACCGGGCCCGGTAGACCGCGGCGATGTAGTCGTGCCCCCGGCCTTCCCGGGCCGCCACCAGGTAGCCCAGGTGCGGAACCTCCCAGACCGGGTCGACGTCGACGGGCCAGTTCACGGTGATGCCGCGGGCCTTGGTGATGCGGCCGACGTCCTGGAGGACGTACCGGTTCTTCTCCCGCGACATCTCCGAGTACGGGAACCGTCCGCCGCGTTCGCGCAGCATCCGCGCGCTGGTCTCGTCAGGTTCGAAGAAGGGCAGCCATTCCAGCCGCTCCACGAGATCCTTGTGATGTTCCGTCAGTTCCTGGTAGGCGAGCCAGGAGTAGGGACTGCGCAGGGAGAAGTAGAAGCGCGGTGTCCTGTTCTTGGGCATGCTGCTCCTTAAGCGGGTCAGACGACGAGGCCGCCGTCGACGCCGAAGACCTGTCCGGTGATGTAGGCGGCCCGGTCGGAGACCAGGAACGACACCAGGTCCGCCACCTCCCGGGGGTGGCCGAGGCGGCCGAGCGGAATGCGCTCGGTCATCTTCCGGGTGTGCTCGGGCGCCAGCCCGGAGAGCATGTCGGTGTCGATGAAGCCCGGCGCCACGGCGTTGACCCGCACGCCGTAGCGCCCGGACTCCTTGGCCAGCGCCTTGCTGAAGCCGATGATCCCGGCCTTGGACGCGGAGTAGTTGGTCTGGGTGGCGTTGCCGTACACCCCCGCCACGGACGACATCGTGACGACGGTGCCCGTCCGGCGCTTCATCATGGCGAAGACGGCGGCCTTGCACAGGTGGTAGGTGCCGTCCAGGTTGGTGCGCAGGACGGCGTCCCAGTCGTCCTCGGCCATCATCACCAGGGGGTTGTCCCGGACGATGCCGGCGCAGGAGACCGCCGCGTGCAGCGGGCCGAGCGTGTCCTCCGTGCCGCGGACGAAGTCCCGGACGGCGCGGGCGTCGGCGACGTCGACGCGGGCGGTGAACACGCCCGCGCCCTCCTTCTCGGCCTCCTGGGCGACCGACCGGGCCGCCTCCTCGTCGGACCGGTAGCAGAAGGCGACGTCGAAGCCGTCCCGGGCGAGTGCGGTGACCACGTGCCGTCCGATGCCCCGGGAACCCCCGGTCACCAGCGCCACCCTGCGGGCGTTCGTCTCCACTCAGCTCTCCTCGTTCGTCGCGGCGGCGAGCAGCGCGCAGCCGACCGTGCCGTCCCGGTCGACCGCCGTGACCAGGGCGAGCGCGCCGGGCGGGGTCTCCTCGTCGTCGAGCAGCGACAGCACCGCCGCGAGCTGCAGGCCGGCGGTCGCCGCGGAGGTGTCGCCCAGCAGCGCGCGGCTGCCGAGCGGGCGGGGCCCTGCCGGGCCGAGCACGTCCGCGATCGCGGCCTCCTCGACACCGGCCAGCCGCCCGCCCGTGTCGGCCGGGGCCACCACGCGCACGTCCCCGGCGCGCGCACCGGCCTGCTTCAGGGCGTCGCGTACGCACTCCGCCAGGGACGCGCGGGCGTCGGACGGTTCGGCGAAGGCGCGGAACCGGGTGGTCAGCAGGTGGGCTCGCACCCGCCGGCCGGCCGCCCGGGCGTCCGCCGCGCTCTCCAGGAGGAACACCGCGCCGCCCTCGCCCAGCGGGGACGTCCGGTCCTCGCCGTCCCGGCCGTGCCACTCCAGCCAGGCCCGCTGCTCGGAGTACTCCTCGGCCGTCCCGCACAGCACCCGCGCGCAGTGGCCGCCGCGGTGCAGCCGGGCGGCGTAGCTCAGCGCGGTCAGTCCGGTCAGGCGGCCGCCGGCGATGGTGGTGTTCGGCCCTTTGATGCCGTGCCAGATGGCGCTCTGCCCGGCGGCCCGGTTCATCACCGTGTTCGGGAAGCGGGCCGGGTCGACGTGGTAGGGGCGCTCCCCCACGAGTGAGTCGCGGGTGAAGTCCATGATGCTCTGCACGCTGCCCGAGCCGGTGCCGAGCACCAGCCCGGTCTCCTCGGGCCGGGACGTCAGCTCCGGTCCGCCGTCGGCCAGCAGCAGTCCGACGGCGGTCACGGCGATGCCGGTGACCCGGTCCATGGTGCGGGTGCCCTTGCGGCCGATGTGGTCGGCGGCGTCGAAGTCCGGTATGAGCGCGCCCTCGGTGAACGGCCCCGGGAAGGCCGTCCGGTCGAGGGTGCCGATCGCGCCGCGGCCGGCCCGGATGCCCGTGCGGAAGGGCTCGCCGCCCACACCGTACGGGGACACCGCCGACCAGGTGGAGAAGACCAGTGCGGACATCAGGCGGCCTCCCGGTGCCGGCCCAGGATGAGCACGGCGTTGTTGCCCGCGAAGGCGAGCGCGTTGTTCTGCACCACGGTCAGCTCGGCGGGACGCGCCTCGTTGGGCACGCAGTCCAGGCCGCAGTCCGGGTCGGTCTCCCGGTGGTTGATGGTGGGCGGGATGAAGCCCTCGGCGATGGCCAGGGCGCAGGCGGCCGAGCCGAGGGCGCTGGCCGCGCCCATGCTGTGCCCGACCATCGACTTGATGGAGACGGTGGGCGGCGGGGTGTCGAAGACCTGGCGGATGGCGCCCGCCTCGGTCACGTCGTTCGCCTTGGTGCCGGTGCCGTGGGCCGAGATGAAGTCGACGTCCGCCTCGGTGATCCCGGCGTTGCGGTGGGCCAGGGCCATGCAGCGGGCGAGGCTGTCCTGGTCGGGCGCGACGGGATGGTGGGCGTCGCAGGTGAGTCCGTATCCGAGGACCTCGGCGTAGATGCGGGCGCCGCGGGCCCGGGCGGACTCCAGGCTCTCCATCATGAGGATGCCCGCGCCCTCGCCGGTGAGGATGCCCTTGCGGTCCCGGTCGAAGGGCTGGCACACCTCGGGAGCGATGGTGCCCAGCCGGTAGAAGCCGGCGAAGGTCTTGCGGCACACCGCGTCGGCTCCGCCGCACAGCGCCACGTCGACGTCGCCGGCCCGGATCGCGTCGTAGCCGCTGCCGATCGCGTAGTTGCCGGCCGCGCAGGCGGTGGGGATGGTCAGGGCCTCGACGTCGGTCAGTCCGAGTTCGCGGACGATGCTCGTGGAGAGCCTGCTCGCGTGGGCCCGGCGGGCGATCCCCGGGGTGAGGTGCTCCGGGCCCCGGTCGAGCTGTTCACCGGCCAGCAGGTCCAGGTCGCGGGACTCCGCGTCCGTGGTGCCGACCGACACCATGGTCCGCCGGCCGCGGAGTTCCGCCGCGCCGATGCCCGCGTCGGCGACGGCCATGTTGGCCGCCGCCACGGAGAACTGGGTCGCCCGGCCCAGTTCCTCCGGCCGGAAGGTGCGGATCCACTCCGCCGGGTCGAAGTCCGCGACCTCGCACCCGTAGGAGTGGGCGAAACCGCTGGTGTCGAAGGCCGTGATGGGCTTGGCCCCGCTGCGGCCGGCCCGCAGGCCGGCCAGGAACTCCTCGGCCCCGAGGCCGATGCTGGTGACCAGGCCGAGTCCGGTGATCACCACCTGGCGCGGCCGCTGATCGTTGTCGTACACCCTGCACTCCAGTCCCTCACGCCCGACCCGGGCGGGCCCGGCCGGGCAGCACCCGCTACTTGGCGGCCACGGCCTCGTCGACGACGGTGACCACGGCGTCGAGATGGACCATGCGGGGCAGCACGCTCTGGTCGAGATCGATCCCGTACGTGCGTTCGAGGGTGGAGAGGATCTCGATGGCGCCCATCGAGTCGGCCTCGTGGTCCTCCTTGAACCGGCTGGTGCCGGTCATGTCGGACGGCTCGATCTCGAGGATGTCGCAGATGATGCCCTTGATCTGGGTACGCCGTTCGGCGCCGGTGGCTGCGGTAGTCATGGAGACGATGCTGGAGCAAGCGGCTGACAGCGCACTGACCGCGAACTGACGTGGTCGCGCGGGGAGTCGGGAGGGGGTCAGTCCGAACCGGGCGGGTCCTGCGGCGGGTTCGTCAGATAGCGCTCGACCTCGCGGAAGTCCTCGGGGTGGGCGACCATCCAGGACCAGAAGCGCGGGATGGTACGGGCGTACTCGCAGTAGTAGCGGCGTACGTTCTCCACCAGGGTCGCCACGGTCGCCCGGCCGAGCGACCCCGTACGCCACACCAGCAGCAGCTCGCAGACATGGGCGTCGGCGACCGGGACGAGACTGACGTCCTTGGTGGCACCGGTGGGGACGGTCAGCGCGGCCACGCCCGCCTCACGGACCCAGCTCATCGCCTCGTGGTGGCCGCGCACCCGGTGGGCCGGCACGGGCCGGCCCTCGACGAGGTCGGCGAACGCCGCGTCCTCGTGGTCGTGGAACCAGTGGCCGCGCGCGTAGCGCACCCACTTGAGGGACCGTACCTCGGCCGCGCCGACCGGTCCGGTCGCGGACAGCGGGTGGTCGGGCGGCACGGCCAGCCACACCGGCTCGCGGACCACGACCGCCGTGCTGAGCGGCAGTTTGCGGACGTCGGCCGGCTGCTGACGGTCCGGCGGGCTGGGCACCAGCGCCAGGGTGAGCAGCCCCTCGGCGACCGCGCTCATCGCGTCGGCCGGATCCACCGTCTCGGTCTGCACCTCGACGGAGGGCAGGCACGCGGCGATCGCGTCCTTCAGCGTGGGCGGCGTCCACTCCACGTTCCCGATGCGCAGGGTGTCGGTGCTCTGCGCGGCCACCTCGGCGATGACGGCGTCACCGCGCCGGGCCAGGTCCACGAGCATCGGGATCAGCCGTTCGCCGAGCGGGGTGGGCACCACTCCGCTGTGCGACCGGATGAACAATTCCCCTCCGAACTCACGCTCCAGTCGGCGCAGTTGGGAAGAGAGGGCGGGTTGCGGAAGATTGAGCTGGGTGGCGGCCGACGATATGCTCCCGGCGCTCGCGATGGCGGCTACGAGTCGGGCATGCCGTAACTCGACGCGCATTCGGTCCCAGCCCCCAGTTCCCGGACACATACGACGGCGCGTTCCGCCCCGTTGCAGGGGCACACGCCCCAACCGACGTTACACCAATGTAATTGGATCTCGCTGGTCAGGGAAGTTCGACGGAACTACCGCCTCCGGGGGACGGGGGCGGGGGCGGGTCAGCCGATGAGGCTCAGGGAGCCGCGGGGACGCCCCAGGGCGTCGTCCTGGTGGAGGATCGCCTGGTACACCGCGTGCAGGGAACGCCCCGGCTCCACCCCGAGGTCCTCGGCCAGGCGCCTGCGGGCCTGGTGGAACACGTCGAGCGCCTCGGTCTGCCGGCCGTCCCGGTACAGGGCCAGCATCAGCAGTTCACTGAGGCGTTCGCGGCCGGGATGCTCGGTGGCCAGCTGCCGCAGCTCCGGCACCGGCGCGCCTTCCATGCCGGCCGCCAGTTTCGCGGTGACCCAGTCTTCGTATGCAGTGAGCCGTCGCTCCTCCAGGCGTACGGACGCGGTCCGGCAACGGAAGCCCTCGCCGACGTCCAGCAGTGCCGCGCCCCGCCACCTGCCCAGCGCCCGTTCGAGCACATGTGCCGCTACCGCGGGATCGTGGCCCAGCAGGGCCGCGCCCTCGTCCGCGAGGGCCACGAAGTGGTGGGCGTCGATCGATTCGGGCCGGATGTCCAGCAGATAGCCGGTGCCGACGGTGCGCACGAGCTCCCGGCCCTCGCTCCCGGCCACGGACGCCAGGAGCTTGCGCAGCCGGGTCACGTTGGCCTGCAGAGCGTTCTTCGCGTTGGCGATACGGTCGTCGCCCCACAGCTCGTCGACGAGCTGGTCGAACGGAACAGCCTGCCCCGGAGTCAGGGCCAGCAGGGCGAGCACCGAGCTCACCCGTTTCGATGTCACGCCCCAGCTTTGCGTGCCTCGCGTGAGCAAAAGTGAGCCAAGTATATGGATCTCCACGATTCGACACCCCCGTCTTCGTTTGATCCACATCCTTGTCCGCCTCATCGCGGATGAGAAATATCAAACTTACGACTCCGCCATACCGGAAAGATATGACAGCGGAATAAGCCACTCCGGAATGCTTCTACCCCCTAGACGGTGCTGGGCCGCCCAGTCCATGAGCGGCCCAGCACCTGGCCCTCCCGGGGGATTGGAGGGCTGTTCAGTACGGCTGCCTGGAGCGACAGCCGTGGCTCAGATACGCCCCGACTCCTGCGGGCGGTACGAGACGACCGTCTCGGAACCAGCCGGTCCGGTCGGCTTCGACCGCGCCGACCGCACGCCTCGCGACGGCCACCAGCTCGCGTCGCCCAGCAGGGTCAGGATCGACGGAAGGATCATGATCCGCACGATGAAGGCGTCGAGCAGGACCGCGGCGGCGAGGACGAAGCCCATCTGCTTCATCTCGACCAGGGTGAGGAAGACGAAGCTGGCGAAGACGGTGACCATGACCACGGCCGCACTGGTCACCACGCCCGCGGAGCTGCCGATCCCCTCGATCACGGCCCTGCGGGTGTCCAGGCCGCGCAGGACGGCCTCCCTGATCCTGCTGACCACGAAGACCTGGTAGTCCATCGACAGCCCGAAGAGGATGACGAACAGGAACAGGGGCACCCGCGCCCCGATCGATCCGGTGGAGTGGAAGTCGAGGATGCCCTCCGCCCAGTGCCCCTGGAAGACCAGCACCAGCAGGCCGAAGGCGGATGCCGCGGACAGCAGGTTGAGCAGGGTGCCGATCACGCCGATGACCACCGACCGGAAGGCCAGCACCGTCACCGTGAACGTCACCAGCAGCAGCAGTCCGACGATCAGCGGGAGCTTGGAGTTCTGGTGGTCCAGGTAGTCGGAGTCGCGGGCGATGTCACCGGTGACATAGGCCTCGGCGCCGGGCACCTTGCCGACCGTGGCGGGCAGGTAGTCGTCGCGGACCCGGTCGAGCGACTGCAGCGCCTGGGGCGAGCTGGGCTTGAACGGCACGGACAGCGTCAGGCTGGTGATCCGGTGGTCGGCGGAGGAACTCAGCTTGAACGGGACGTCCTTGGCGAACAGCGGGTCCGCCTGGGCCCGTTCGCGCAGGTCCTCCATCGCCTTCAGCACCTGCGGCGCGCGGTCCGCGTCGTCCCGTACGACCACCTGGTGCTGGACGAGCATCTCCGGGAAGGCGGCGGTCAGCCGGTCGTAGGTCCGCACGGCCGCGATCTTGCGCGAGAAGGTGTCCTTCCCCAGCACGCTCAGCTTCAGGTCGAGGGCGGGCGCGGCCAGGCCCAGCATGATGAGCACCGAGACCAGCAGGGTGATCCGGGGGCGCCGGGTCGCCGGCCGCAGCAGCGCGGTCCACGCCCTGCTCGTCTCGCCGTGCGCCCGTGTCCGCTTGCCCCGGGCCGCGCGGCGGGCCGTACGGCGCTCGGCGCGGGCACCGAGCTTGGCCAGCAGGGCGGGCAGCACCGTCAGCGAACTGGCCACGGCGACCATGACGACGATGATGGCGCCGGTGGCGAGTGAGGAGAAGATGACGTCGGTCGCCAGGTACAGGGTCGCGGTCGAGACGATCACCGCGAACCCGGAGACCACGATGGCCCGGCCCGCGGTGGCCGCGGCGAGTTCCACGACGGCCTCGGAACCGAGACGGCCGCCGGCCCGGGCCCGTTCCTCGCGGTCCCGTTTCAGGTAGAAGAGCGAGTAGTCGACGCCGACGGCCAGGCCGATCAGCAGGATGACGTTGTTCCCGACGCCGGCGTCCGGCAGCACGTGCGAGGCGACGGCGGACAGTCCCATGGCGGCGGCGATGGAGGAGAGCGCCAGCAGGACCGGCACACCGGCGGCGATCACCGAGCCGAAGGCGATCATCAGGGTGATGACGGTGACCGGCAGGGTGAGCATCTCGGAGAACGCGAGGTCGTCGCTGCGCTGCTGGTCGAGGCCCTTGCTCATCGAGGGGCTGCCGGTCTCCTGCACCCGCACGCCGGGGTGGGCCCGCTGCACGGCCGCGGTCTGCTCGACCAGCGGGCCGACCTTCTTGCGGGCGGCGAGTTCCTCGCCCGCCATGACGACCTGGACCATGAGGACCTTGCCGTTCCGGGAGAGGACGGGCTTCTCGACCCGGTCGACCTCCTGGAGCTTCCGCATCCTCGTGGTGACGTCGGCGGCGGCCGCCCGGGCCGCGGACACGTCCAGCGTGCCGGACGGGGAGTCGATGACGATCTGCTCGACCGGCCGGCGCTGCAGCCCGCCCTCCGTCGCGATCGCCTCCGCCTTCCCGGCCTTGCCGACCCGGTAGTCCTCGGTGGTGGCGCTGTGGGTCCCGGCGGCGGCCGACGCTCCTAAGCACAGCGCGACGAAGACGAACCAGCCGACGATGGCGCGCCAGGGGTGAGCCGCGCTCCACCTCGCCACCCTGACGGTGACCGAGCGTTTCTCCACTGTCTCCAGCCCCTTACTCACGTCGCTTCCTGCTTCTACATGTAAGTCCGAGCTTACAGGCGTAAGAGTGGCCGTCAATCGTTCTTCACGCCATCCGCGCCTCCCCGGACGGCGGTTGGGCGGCATCCGGCCATTCAGCACGGTCCCCGCCTCCCGGACTCGGGGGCGGGGACCGTGGGGACAGCGGAAAGGCGGGGTCAGACGTCCCGCAGTTCGACGCTGAGCAGCGCCGTGGCCCGGTCCAGCGCCTCGACGACCGCTGCCCGGTTCGCGCCGACGGCGACGATGTGGCCGATCCGCCCGTACGCGTCCGTGGGCGGGGAGACCGGCGTGCCCGCCGCCGCGGTGACCGTCACCCGCTCCACTCCCGGGACCGCCCGGGCCTCCTCCAGTCCGGCCACCCGCTCCAGCACGCCCTGCGCGGCGGGCAGGATGAACTGGATGCCGGCGTGGAGCGCGAAGCCGTCGGGCAGCAGCGGTTCGCCTCCGCCGGCCTGGGTCACCTGGGCGGCGAGCAGGTCGACACCGGTGGCGAGACGGTAGAGCTCGGGGATGAGGCCGCCCGCGAGCCTCGGGTTGATCTCGACGACGGCGGTGCCGGCCGCCGTGCGCTTCACCTCGGTGTGGCTCGGGCCGCGGCCGAGACCGGTCGCGGCCAGCGCGGCCGACACCGCCTCGGCCGTCTCCCGCGCCTCCTCGTCGGTCAGCTCCGCGGGCACGAGGTGCCGGGACTCCACGAAGTGGGGTGCGCCGGTCACGGTCTTCTCGGTGATGCCGATCAGCCGGTGCGCGCCGTCGGCCCCGAACATCTCCACGCTGTACTCGGGCGCGTCCAGGTACTCCTCGACCAGGGCCCGGCCCGCCATGGCCTGCCCGCGTCCGTTGGTGGTCCGGGCGGTGATCTCCTCGGCCAGCTCGGCGGCCTGCCGCGGCGAGTCGCAGCGGCGCACCCGCGTCGAGCCGGAGTCGTCGACGGGCTTGACCACGCAGGGAGTTCCGATCCGCTCGGCGGCCGCGGCGGCGGACGGCCCGTCCTCGACCACCTCGAAGAGCGGCTGCCCGAGCCCGGCCCGCCGCAGGGTCTCCCGCAGCCGCCCCTTGTCCCGGCAGCCGGCTATCGCCTCGGGACGCTCCGCGGGCAGCCCCACCGCGGCGGCCAGCGTCGCCGCCGCCACCAGGTAGAACTCGCTGGTCGTGGACACTCCGGCGACGCAGCCGGGCTCGAAGGCCTTGGTCACCGCCCGGACCAGCGCGTCCGGATCGTCGGTGTCGCAGTCCACGACCGTCGCGCCGGTCTCGGCGAGCCCCCGGTACCGGGTGGAGTCGCCGGTCACGAGCACCGGCTCGTAGCCGGCCTCGGCCGCGATCCGCAGCGCCAGCATGCCGGTCCCGGTGGTGTTGGACTCCACGAAGACGAAGGCCGGCCGCGGCGCGTCCGCCCGGTTGCGGCGGAAGGACCAGCTGCGCGCCTCCGTGCCGTCGAGGATCTGCCGCGGCACCGTGGCGACCGGCAGCCGCCGCAGCTCCTGCTCGGCCCAGTGCGCGTCACTGTGCACGGTGTCGGCGTAGCGGTCCCCGCGGTCCGGGAAGATCCCGACGACGGTCGTGCCCGGAGTCGCCCGCCGCGCCATGGCGCCCAGCACCCGGTACACCGATCCGGAGGTGTTGCCGGCGAACAGCTTCTCCGCCCGGGCCAGTTCGCGGGTGGCGCCGAACGCCTCGTGGTCGTTGAGCCAGTGCACCTCGTCGATCAGCGAGTGGTCGAGGTTCTTCGGGTGCAGGCTGTTGCCCAGCCCGCTCTGCAGCCGCTGGGGCCGGTCGGGCTGGCCGAAAAGCACGCTGCCGACGCAGTCCACCCCGACCACGTACAGCTCCGGCAGGGACGCGCGCAGCACGCGTGAGGTGCCGCACAGCGAGCCGCCGCTGCCCACGGCGCCCACCACGACGTCCACCGTGTCGAGGTCGGCGAGCAGTTCCTCGGCCAGGTGCCGGTAGGCGGCCGGGTTCTGCGGGTTCTCGTACTGCCGCGGCCAGAACGCCCCCGGATTGCGGTCCATGATCTCCCGCAGCCGGGTCAGCCGGGCGCCCTGCCAGCCGTGGTCGTCCATCGCGGACACCACATGCACCTCGCAGCCCAGCGCCTCCAGCTTGGCCAGCGTCGTACGGTCGATCCGCGGGTCGGTGACGATGTGCACCGGATGGCCGAGCGCGGTGCCCACCAGGGCGACGCCGAGGGCCATGGTGCCCGAGGAGCTCTCCACGATCGGGGCGCCCTCGGCCAGGTCCCCCGTGCGGCGCGCTTCGGTGATGATCTGCTTGGCGACCCTGTCCTTCATCGCGAACAGGTTGTTCATCTCGAGTTTCGCGTAGACCCGGACGCCCCGGTCGGCCCCCAGCCGCAGACGTACCAGCGGGGTGTGGCCGATGGCCTCGATCACGTTCTGGCTCAGCATGTGCGCTCTCTCTTCCCATCCCTGCGCCGGACCGGCGAAACGCCGGAGTTCATCGGTCGAAGCTCAAGGTCCGGTACACCGTGACGTTGCCGACGAGTTCGGAGCACGCGCTCGCGGCGTCCACCAGCCGCTGCGGATACGAGGGGTCGGCCGTGTCCAGGAGCACCCCGAGACAGGTCCCGCTGTGGCCGACGACCACCCCGAGCCCGCCGACCTGCCGACAGATGCCGATCATGTCGTCGAGCGTCCGCTTGGGACGCAGTACCTGGTTCATCAGGGCGCTGCGCGTGGCCACCGCGCCCACCTCGGCGAGGTCCGCGCGGGCCACCGCCCCGGCCACCCGCTCCAGCAGCCGGGCGTACTCCGCCCGGTCCGCGGCGGAGAAGGGCTTGGGGATGCGGTTGAAGGCGATCGTGTCGATCTCGCCGCCCTCGTCGGCGCCCACCACGGTCATCGGCGGCAGGGACCCCAGTTCGGTGTGGAGTGCCACCCGGCGGTGGTAGAACGCCACGATGCCGGGGTACAGCACGCCGTCGGTGGGCTCGATCCGCGCCAGCAGCGACTCGATCCGCCGGGGCGGCATCGGCTCGCCCAGCGCGTTGGCGACCGCGCGTGCCGTCGCCACCAGGTCGGCGGACGAACTGGCCAGTCCCTTGCCCTCGGTCAGCGTGCTCTCGATGGCCAGCACCCCGCCCATCGGCGCGTCCGCGGACCGCATGATCATCTCGGTGAGCCGGAGCGCCTTGACCTTGTGGGCCGGCCGGACCTCCAGCTCGTCGGTTCCGGGTGTGCCGTGGAAGGTCACCCGGGCCCAGCGGGCGATGGGCAGGGTGACCAGGAAGTCGCTGTTCTCCTCGGGCAGCACGCCCTGGAGCAGCTCGCCGAACGTGCCGGACGCGGTGCTCATCCCCGTCACCGCGGTGAACGGCGCCGGGGCGCGCCCCTGGGCGTCCTGCCGCAGGACGGCGTCGGGGGACCTCACCACTCCTGCCGTCCCTCCGGTCCGGCGAGCAGCCGGTCGACCTCGGCCGCCGCCGCGTCGATGTGCGCCCGTCGCCCGTACCAGCGCTTGTCCCAGGCGTCGAACGCCGTCTCCTGGTCCGCGAGCAGGGCCCGTACGGCGTCCGGACGGGCCGAGCCGTCCGAACGCTTCGCCGTGAGTCCGCCCCGCACGTCCATCGCCTCGGCGAGCAGTCCCGCCGCGTGGTCGGCCGAATGCCCCTCGGCGGCCAGGATCGTGTCGAGCAGCGCTCCGTCCGGCTCCGCGGGAGACAGCCCGCGCTCGACGGCCTGGACGATGTACCGTCCGGCGACCACCTGGGCGGTGCGCCAGGGCACCCCGGCCCGCAGGGTCAGCAGGTTGGCGAGCGTGAACCCGCCCAGGTACTCGCTCTCGCAGGCCTCGCGCATCCGGTCCTCCCGGAACCGCAGGTTCTCCAGCACCGCGCCGAACAGCCGCAGCACGGACCCGAGGGTGTCGAAGGCGGCCGGTACCCCCGCTCCCGCCTCCTTGGAGATCTCGACGGAGTTGCTGTACGGGGTGGAGCGCTGCCCGGTGGCGATGGCCGTGTAGGCCGCGCCGAGATGCGCCGTACGGGCCCGGATCCGCTCCAGCACCGGGTAGTTCTTCTTCTGCGGCATCGCCGAGGAGATGCCCGACCACTGGTCCGGCAGGTCGATGAAGCCGTATCCCGCGCTGCCCCAGGTCATCAGGTCCGTGACGAAGCGGCTCAGCACGACGCCCAGCAGGGAGAACTCGGCGCAGGCCTCCAGTGCCCAGTCGCGCTGCGCCACCGCCCGCAGCGCGTGCGTACGGACCTCGGGGAAGCCCAGCAGCGCGGCCATCCGGGCCCGGTCCCAGGGCAGTTCCTGTCCCGCCATCGCGCCCGCGCCCAGCGGCGAGGCGGCAGCGGTCCGGTACACCGACTCCAGCCGGTCGAGGGTGTGCAGTACCTGGTCGCACAGGGCCGCGAAGTAGAAGCCGGGGCTGATCACCTGGGCCGGCTGCAGATGGGTGTACCCCGGCATCACCAGGTCGGCGCCGCGCCCGGCCAGCCGGTGCGCGGCGCGGCCGAACGCGATCAGCTCCTCGGCGCACCCCAGCAGCCGGGCCCGGCCCTGCATCAACTGGGCGGTGGCCTGGAGGTCGTTGCGGCTGCGGTCGACGTGCCACGCGGGCGGCACCGTGGTCAGCCGGCGGGCGACGTGCCGCTCCAGGGTGAAGGCGATGTCGCTCATGCTCTCCTCGGCCTCCCGGGCCACCGCCTCGGGCGTGACCCGGTCGAGCAGGTCGGCGACGGCGCCGACCTGGGCCCCGTCCAGCAGGCCGAGCCGGCGGTACTCCAGCAGGAGCACCTTCTCCAGTTGGACGTACCAGGGCAGCAGGGCGTCGATCTCGAAGCGGAGCTGCGGTTCGAGCACCTCGGCGCGCAGCAGCGCGTCGGGCCCGGCGGTGATCCGTCCGGTCAGCCCTCCCGCGCCGCCCGAACGGGCCGTCGTGTCATGGTCGTTGGGCATCGGTTTCCTCACGGGGAAGAAGGGGCGGTTCGGTTCAGCGCGGTCAGCACCGCGTCTTTCGCGTCGGTCGCCCGTGTGCGCGGGAAGTGGGCTCCGCCGCCCGGAAGCCGGCGGTGCGTCACCTCGTCGGAGAAGAGCCGCCAGTCCCAGTGGCCGCGGCCGTGCTCCCCGGCCGCCCCGTCCTCGGCGACGACGAGTTCGATGCCGGCCGTGACCCGGTGGGCCTCCGGGCGCTCCCGGGCGGCCAGCAGGAAGTCTCCGGCCGAGCGCACGTCGTGCCGGTAGGCGGGCCCGAGCAGCCGGGCCCGCTCCGGCTTGAGCCCGTCGAACTCCACGTACGCGCCCTCGCCCAGGAGGGTCGCGGCGACCTCCTGGTCGCTCAGGGCACGGGCCCGGTCCATGGCCGCCCGCACCCCGGCCGGCCAGTCCGCGCCGGCCCCGCCGACGACGACCCGGCGGACCGCCGAGGGGCCGTCCTCCAGCAGCCGGGCCAGGGCGAGCGCGGGTGCCGCGCCCTCCCGCTGGCCCCACAGCACGAGTGGTACGGGGGTCAGCCGCGCCAGCTCCGCCGCCACCCGGCGCGCCAGCTCGGGCACCTCCGCCAGATCCTGGGCGCCGGGCACGAAGTCGTGTCCGGGCGGCTCCACGCCGTACACCTCGATGCCGCTCGGGGCGAGTTCCCGGGCCAGGGCGAGGAAGTTGACGGCGTTCCCGCCCGCGCCGGGGAAGCAGACCAGGCGGCCCTCGACCTCCGTACGGCCGGGGAGCACCCCGGTGAGCGGGCGGAGCAGGACGGGCTCCGGGCCCCGCGCCGCCGCGCCCTCACCCGCGTCGACGGCGGCGGCGAGGTCGGAGAGCACGGGGTGGGCGACGATCTGCGTCAGCGACACGAGCCGGTCCAGCTTCACGACGAGCCAGGTCGCGGCGAGCGACGTACCGCCGAGCGCGAAGAAGTTGTCGGCCCGCCCGATGCCCTGCAACGGGACGTTGAGCGCCTCCGCCCAGGCCATCGCGAGGCGCTGCTCGGTGGGTGTGGTGGGTGCCGTGCTGGGCACCCCGGCGTGGCCGAGCGTGCCCGCCAGCTCGACGAGCGTCCTGCGGTCCACCTTGCCGTTGTCGTTGACCGGCAGGGCGTCGAGCCAGTGGCAGTGCGCGGGGATCATGTAGTCCGGCAGATGGCGGGCCAGACCGGCCCGGACGTCGGCCGTCCGACGACGGACGGCACCGACCAGGAAGGCGACCAGGACCCGGTGCCGGTCGCCCGCCCCGGAGGCGACGACCACCGCGTCCTTCACCTCGTCCAGGGCCATGAGCCGGTTCTCGATCTCACCGGTCTCGACCCGGAATCCGCGGATCCTGACCTGCTGGTCGCGGCGGCCGAGGAACTGGAGCCTGCCTCCGGGCAGCCAGCGTCCGAAGTCACCGGTGCGGTACATCCGCTGGCCCGGCCGGAACGGATCGGGCACGAACGCGGCCCGGGTCCGCTCGGGGTCGTTCACATAGCCGCGGCCGACCGCGACACCGGAGAAGACGATCTCCCCGGTCGCGCCGAGCGGCGCCAGCCCGCCCTGTTCGTCCAGCACATAGCCGTGCACGTTGCGCCGCATCCGGCCGAGCGTGACGGGCCCGTGCTCCGGCACCCGGTCGAGGAACTCGTGCATGGTGTCGTCCGAGACCTCGGTCGCGCCGTACGCGTTGACCACCCGGATGTCCGGACGGCACCCGAACCACCGCCGCAGCAGCGCCGGCTTCAGCTCCTCCCCCGTCACCGAGACGGCGCGCAGCACGCCGAGATCGCGGGGACCGCGCTCCAGGGCCGTGATCAGCGCGTCGAAGTAGGACGGGACGAACTGCGCGACGGAGACACGGGACGCGGTCAGCTCGGCGACGAGACGGTCGACGTCCAGGAGCACGTCGGTGTCGACGACGCGGGAGGCGCCGCCGGTGAGCAGCGGGGCGATCAGTTGCCACAGCGAGATGTCCAGGGACTGCGCGGCGGTCTGCGCCACCACGTCACCGGGGCCGAGTCCGAGGTCGGCGACCTTCATCAGCAGGTGGTTCAGCAGCCCCGCGTGCTCGCACATCACGCCCTTCGGCGTGCCGGTGGAGCCGGAGGTGAAGTAGATGTAGGCGAGGCGGCCGGGTGCGGGCGGCCGGCCCGGGTTGCCCGTCGCCGGCGTCCGCGGACCGTGGCCACCGGTCCCGGCGCACAGGGCCGCGACGTCCACCATGCGGCGCGCGTCGTCCCCGTCCGGCACGGGGGCGTACGGGCCCTCCCCCTCGCCGAGCACGAACCGGCAGTCCGCGTCGTCGAGCTGGGCGGCGATCCGGGCGGCCGGGAGGTCCGGCTGCACCGGCAGATAGCAGCCGCCCGCCTTGAGCACGCCTATCGTGGCCGCCGCCCACTCCAGGCCGCGGCGCATGACGACGGCCACCACGTCCTCGTCGCCGAGCCCGTCCGTCAGCAGCGCGTGGGCGATCCGGTTGGCGCTCGTGTTGAGCCGGTCGTACGTCCATGACCGGCTCCCGTGCGACACCGCGACCGCGTCGGGGGTGGACCGGACCTGCTCCTCGAACCGCTCGACGAACAGCCGCCCGTCGAAGGGCTCCGCCTCGCCGGCCAGCCCGTAGATCTGGTGGTGCCGTTCGTCCTCGGCGAGCAGGCTCCGCTCGCCCGCCGGTGCGTCGGGATGGGTGGCCAGCAGTTCCAGGGCCCGCCCGTGGTAGCCGACGACGCGGGTCAGCTGCTCCTCGGACATGACGTCCGAGCGGGACCGGGCGCGGACGGTGACCCGGTCCGCGTGCACGGCGATCCGCACCCACAGGGGCGGTGCGTCCAGCGGCCGCGGGTCCGTCGCGGACAGGTCCAGGACGGATTCGTGGTGCGCCGCGGCGGCCGCCTCCGGCGCCGGGGCACGGCGGCCCGCCTCCGCGGCCGCCTGGCGCACGAGTTCGCGCCAGCTCTCGCGCAGCACACCGCTGACGCCCAGCGAGCGGGGCGCGCCGGGGTCGCCGTCGGCCGGTACGAACCCGGTGACCGGGTTCCGGTCGGAGGTGAGCGCGGCGATCACCCGCAGGTGCGCGGCCAGGAGCACGGCGTCCAGCGGGGCCGCGCTCTCGGCGGCCACCCTGCGCAGCCGGGCGGTCGGTCCGGGAGGGAGAACGAGTTCGGCGGTCACTTCCCGCCGCTCGTCCGTCCCGTCGCCCGAGGTCCACCGCGGAACGCGTACGGCCGTCGTCCCGGCCGCGACCGAACAGCCCAAAGTCTTCGACACGTGATCGCCAACCTACGGAGGAGTGGACGGAGGAATGTGTTGCTCGGTATCGCCTTCGTGACCATGCTGTCGACCGGCACTGACAGGCCACTGACGACGGCTCCTCGCACCGTCCGCGCGCTCACGTGGACGTTTTCGCCGCTGCTTAAGGACGTGTTCCCGGCCCGCTCCGGACGCCTATCGTCCGGTCGGTCACAGCCCGCGGGTCAGGGAGGGGAAACACGGCGATGAGTGCTCTCGACGACATCGTCAGGGGCGTACGCGAGGACGTGGCGGCACGCCGGGCGCGCACGCCCGAGGCGGCCGTGCGGGAGCGGGCCCTGGCCCGGGGGGCGGGGCGGGACTGCGTGCCGCTGCTGCGCGGCGGGCCTGGCGTGCGGGTCATCGCGGAGGTGAAGCGGGCCAGCCCCTCCCGCGGTCCGCTCGCCGGCATCCCCGACCCGGCGGCCCTCGCCGCCGACTACGCGGCGGGCGGTGCGGCCGCCATCAGCGTCCTGACCGAAGGGCGCCGGTTCGGGGGCTCCCTGGCGGATCTGGCGGCGGTGAGCGCCCGGGTGGACGTGCCCGTGCTGCGCAAGGACTTCGTCGTGGAGCCCTACCAGGTGTGGGAGGCGCGTGCGTACGGCGCCGAGATGGTGCTCCTGATCGTCGCGGCCCTGGGCCGGGCCCAGCTGGCCGAGTTCGTCGCGCTGGCGCGCGAGGCGGGGCTGACGCCGCTGGTCGAGGTGCACGACGAGGCCGAGGCCGGGCGCGCGGTGGCCGCCGGCGCCACGGTGATCGGCGTCAACGCACGCGACCTGACGACGTTGGAGGTGGAGCGCGGCACGTTCGCGCGGGTCGCCCCGCACATCCCCGAGGGCCTGGTACGGATCGCCGAGTCCGGCGTCCGCGGCCCCGCCGACGTCGCGGCCCACGTCCGAGCGGGCGCGGACGCGGTCCTCGTCGGCGAGTCCCTGGTGACGCACGGCAGCCCCCGAACAGCGGTGACCGAACTCCTGTCCACACCCCACGCCCAGGATCCGGCCGCCGGATGACGCCGGGGCCATGGGCCGAGCGCGCGGCACCGCGTTTCGGGGCCGGTCGACGTGGGGCCGGTCGACGTGGGCCCGGCAGGTGTGGGCCCGGTCGACGCGGGCCCGGTCGGCGTGGGGCCGGTCGGCGTGGGGCCGGTCGGCGTGGGGCCGGTCGACGCAGGACCGGTCGGCATGGGCCCGACCGACATGGGACCGGTCGTCCCAGGGCCGGTCGGCATGGGACCGGTCGACGCGGAGCCGGTCGACGCGGGACCGGAGCCCGGGTTTCGCGGGGTGGGCCCGCTCGGGGCTCGTGGAACAGGGCGGCCGGCGGCGGCCACGGCTCACCGGGCCGGCGGTGCCGCCGACTGTGCTCGCTTGGTCGTGACGGTGGCCCATCGTTCCAGGACGGCTGCCGCGGCGCCCGAGTCCACCGCTTCGGCTGCCCGCTCCCGTCCCGCGGCCAGGCGGTCGCCGACCGGGCGGCCGTCGTGGGGGTCCAGCGCGGCGAGACCGGCCGCCGCCGACAGCAGTACGGCGTCGCGCACCGGACCCCGCGCACCGGCGAGGACCTCGCGTGCCACCCGGGCGTTGTGTGCCCGGTCGCCGCCGCGCAGGGCGTCGGGCGCGGCGAGTGAGATGCCGATGTCCCGCGGGTCGAAGGTCTCCTCGCGCACCCCGGATTCCGTGACCGCCCAGATCGTGGAGGTGGTGGTGACCGTCAGTTCGTCCATTCCGTCGTCGCCCCGGAACACCAGCCCACGTGACCCGCGCCGGGCGAGGACTTCCGCCAGCAGGGGCGCGAGCCGCGCGTCCGCCACTCCGATCGCCGTACCCGTGGGCGAGGCCGGATTGAGGAGCGGGCCCAGGGCGTTGAAGACGGTGCGTACCCCGAGTTCACGGCGCGGCGCCGCCGCGTGCCGCATGGCGGGATGGAACGCCGGCGCGAAGCAGAACGTGATGCCGACCTCCTCGGCGACGGCACCGACGTCCTCCGCGGGCAGCCCCAGAGCCACCCCCAGCTCCTCCAGGACGTCGGCCGATCCGCAGGAGGAGGACGCCGACCGGTTGCCGTGCTTGACCACCCGGGCCCCGGCTCCGGCCGCCACGACGGCCGAGATGGTGGAGATGTTGACGCTGTTCGAGCCGTCCCCGCCGGTGCCCACGATGTCCACCGTGGGGCCGGGCACGTGCAGCGGCACCGCGTGCCGCCGCATGGCGCTGACCAGACCCTCGATCTCCTCGACGGTCTCGCCCTTCGCCCGCAGCGCCACCAGCAGTCCGGCCAGCCGTACCGGCCCCGCGACGCCGGACATCACCTGGTCCATCGCCCAGTCGGCCTCCCGCGCGGAAAGGTCCTTCAGGTCGAGCAGTGAATTCAGCAATTCGGGCCAAGTAAAGGTCTGCGGTCCGGTGTTCACGTGAATTCTCCTCGGACATCTGCGGCACGGATCGGATGTCGATCGCCGATCCGGACGACCAGTTTCCCGTCCGGGCGCGCACCCCGGCCAGACCACTGCCGGGCGAGAAGCACAGGCCATTTCCGAAGGAGCGAGAAATTCATGTCCCTCCATATGGCGGTCGAAGTAGTCCGGGATTCCGAGATCTCCCTGACCGCACAGATACAGGGCTTCATCAAGAGCGAGATCGCGGCCGGCGGTCTGCACGCGGGAACCCGGCTGCCCTCCAGCCGGCGCCTCGCGGACGACCTGGACGTCTCACGCAGCGTGGTGGTGGAGGCGTACGGCCAACTCGTCGCCGAGGGCTACCTGGAAGCCGTCCAGGGCGCCGGTACCCGCGTCGTCGGACACCTGGCCGCCGAGTCGGTCGTACCGGCGCTTCCCGGGGCGGACCGGGTGCCGGGGGTGCGTTGGGACCTGCGGCCGGGCGGCGGCAGTCTGCCCGACTTTCCGCGCCGTGACTGGCTCGCCTGCTACGAGCGTGCGCTGCGGTCGGGCGCCCCCTCGGCGCACGCCTGTCCTCCATTGGCCGGAACCGACGCGCTGCGCCTCGAACTCGCCCAGTACCTGGGGCGGGCCCGCGGCGTGCGGACGACCGCCGAACGGCTGGCCGTGGTGGGAGGGTTCGCGCAGGGGCTGGGTCTGCTGTGCGGCGTGCTCCGCCGGCAGGGGGTCGGCGCGATCGGCGTGGAGGACCCCGGCCATCCCGGACAGCGGCGGTTCCTGCGGGAGTGCGGGGTGCGTCCGCTGCCCCTGCCCGTCGACGAGGCGGGTCTGGACGTGACGGCGCTGGCCGCGACGGACCTGCGCGCCGTCCTGGTCACCCCCACGCACCAGTACCCGACCGGCGTGACCCTGCGCGACGACCGGCGCGAGCAACTCGTGCGCTGGGCCCGGGAGACCGACGGCCTGATCATCGAGGACGACTACGACGGGGGCCTGTGGTACGAACGCGGCCGGCGTCCATCGGCGCTGCAACGCCTCGCCCCCGAACGTGTCGTGTACGCGGGCACGGCCAGCAAGTCCCTCGCCCCCGGGCTGCGGCTCGGCTGGCTGGCCGCACCGCCCGAGCTGCTGGACCGGCTGCTGCGCGAGCGGGCCCGGCACGACCTCGGCACCGAGACCCTCACCCAGCTGGCCTTCGCCGAGCTGCTGCGCGGCGGGCTGCTCGACCGTCATCTGCGCAGGCTCAACTCCCGGGCGGGCAGCCGCCGTCAGGCCCTGGTGGAGGCCGTCCGCCGGCAGCTGCCCGGCGCCGAGGTGCCCGGCCCGGCGGCGGGGCTGCACGCGTACCTCAGACTCCCCCCGCACACCGACGAGGAGGCCCTGGTCTCCGGGGCCCTGCGCCGCTCGGTCGCGGTGCGGGGCGGCGCGGCCTGCCACGCCCGGCCGCGCCGGGACGCGCCCGCGCTCGTCGTGGGCCACGCCCATCTGCCACGCTCGGGGATCACCGAGGCCGTCCGGGTCCTGGCGGAGGTCATGTCCCGCTGAGCGACCGCTTCCGGCCGCGCTCGTCCACCGCCATGGCCAGGAAGTTCTCCAGCAGGGTCAGGCCTCCGTCGGTCATCACGGACTCGGGGTGGAACTGGACGCCCTCGACGGGCAGGGTGCGATGGCGCAGGCCCATCACATAGCCGTGGTCGACGGCGACGGCCGTGGTCTCCAGCACCTCCGGAACCGGCCGGGCGACCACCAGGGAGTGGTAGCGGGTGGCCTGCAGGGTGTGGCCGAGACCGGCGAACAGGCCCGTGCCGTCGTGCCGCACGGTGCTGGTCCGCCCGTGCATCACCTGGTCGGCCACCTCGATCCGGCCGCCGTGGGCCAGGGCGATCGCCTGGTGGCCCAGGCACACGCCGAGCAGCGGCACCCGCCCGGCGAACTCGTGCACCAGCTCCACATGCCCCGACTCCGCCGGATGCCCGGGGCCCGGCCCGAGGACCACGGCGTCCGGTTCGCAGCCGGCGAGTTCCCCGGCGGAGCGGGTCAGCGAGCGCACGACGCGCGTCTGCGCGCCGAGGTGGCGCAGATACCGGTCGATGATGTGCACGAAGCTGTCGTACGCGTCGATCAGCAGCACCTTCATCGCAGTTCCTCCCCCGTGAGCGCCCAGTAGGCGGCACCCATCTTCGCCAGCGTCTCGCGCCACTCGGACTCCGGGTCCGACTGGGCCACCAGGCCCGCCGAACTCTGCGTGGAGTACGTGGTCCCGTCGTACTCGATCGAGCGGATGCACAGCGCGAGTTCGCTCCACCCGCGCACGTCCACCAGCCCCACGGCGCCCGCGTAGCTCCCCCGCCGCTCCCGTTCGAGACCGTCGATGATCTCCATGGCCCGCACCTTGGGGGCGCCGGTCATCGTCCCGGCAGGGAACGTGGCGCGGACCGCCTCCCAGGTGCCCATGCCCTCGTCGAGCCGTCCGGTGACGGTGGAGACGAGGTGGAAGACGTGCGAGTAGGACTCCACGGCCATCAGCCGGTCCACGGGCAGCGTGCCGGGGCGGCTGACCCGGCCGATGTCGTTGCGGCAGAGGTCGACCAGCATGATGTGTTCGGCACGTTCCTTCGTGCTCTCCCGCATCTCCTTGACGCGCCGGGCGTTCTCCTCGTCGTCCGGTCCCCGGCGCGCAGTGCCCGCGATCGGGCGCATCTCGATCTCGTCGCCCTCGATCCGGAAGTACAGCTCGGGGCTGGCGCCGATGAGCAGGTTGCCGGCGCGGGGCATCAGATACATGTACGGCGAGGGGTTGCGGCCGCGCAGCCGCCGGTACACCTCGACGGGGGTGAGTGCGGTGCGTACGTCGACCCGGTGGCCGATCTGGATCTGGTAGACGTCCCCGACCCGGATGTGCTCCAGGCACCGGTGGGCCCACGACAGGAACGTCTCACGGCTGACGGTGTCGCGCACGGACGAGGGGGCGGGCGCCGCGGGCACCGGGGCGACGCCCGTGGCGCCCGGCTCGCCGGCGGCCCGCGCGGCCGACTCCACCGACGGGGCGTCCGACGGGCGGTCCCCGAACGCCGCGCTCTCCGCGGCGAGATGACGCGCCGTGGCCGTGGTCAGGTCGTACCAGACGGCGTCCCGGAAGAGCGTGAGCGTGATGTCGGGCCCGTTCGCCTGCTTGGTCCGGGGCGGCAGCGTCTCCATGTGCCAGACGGACTCGTAGGCGAGCGAGGTCAGGAACCCGAAGGCGTACGAGGTCTCCGGCAGGTCGGTGTCCACCTCGAAGACGTGCTGGGCCAGGGGCAGGAACCGCCGGACGGCGGCCGGGTCGGGTATGCGCAGCCGCCGGGTGCCCGCGCCGCCGCACGGCGGCGACTCCCCGGGAAGGAGCCCCGCCTCCTCGGCGGCCCGGGCCAGTACCGACGCCACGCCCGGCACACCGTCGATCTCCACGTGCGCGGCGAAGACCCGGATCTCGGCGAGGCGGCCCAGACCGACGACGGCGGACCGGCGGTCGGGTGCGGCGCCGTCCCTGCTCTCGAAGAGAAAGACGTCCTCCGCCCGGCACGCGTCACGCAGACGCTCGTACAGTTCCAGAGGGTCGTGATGGGGAATTTCGGCGGCGGCGACCCGCACCTTGATGCGTTCCTGCAATGACACGATAAACACCCCGTGAATTCGGAATTGTCCGCTGCATTACATGTGCTCCGTCGGCCCTTTCCTACGACCCCTACGGCTCCTCCGACCCCGACAGGTCGATGGCGTGGACCGGGATGTCCGGGGTGGCGGCGGCCGTGCGCAGCAGCCGTGTGAAGCGGGCGCAGAGGGTCTCGACGGTGGACCGGTCGAACAGCTCGGTCCGGTACTCGACCACGCCGTCGAGTCCGCGGCAGGTGCCGTCGGCGTCCCGCCGCTCGGACAGGCCGAAGGTCAGGTCGAAGCCCGCGGAACCCCGGCCGGCCAGGTCCACCGTGGCCGACACGCCCGGTAGTTCCAGCCTCTCGGGGAGGGGCGGGGCGAGCACCAGCATCACCTGGAACAGGGCCCGGCCGAACACCGCGCGGCCGCCGGCCGCCCGCCGGGGTCCCTGCGCGGCGACGACCAGGTCGAAGGGCACGTCCTGGTGGGCGAAGGCCGCCAGATCGGCCTGCCGGACCCGGCCGAGCAGCTCACGGAAGGTCGGCTCCCCCGAGGTGTCGGTGCGCAGCACGAGCGTGTTCACGAAGAAGCCGACGAGGCCGTCGAGTTCCGCGTCCGCGCGGTCGGAGACCGCCGTGCCGATCGGGATGTCCGTCCCCGCGCCGAGGCGGGTGAGCAGCGCGGCCAGTCCGGCGTGCACCACCAGGAAGAGGCTGGCCTGCTCGTCCGCGGCCAGCTCCAGGAGCCGCGCGTGCACGTCCGCGGGGACGGTGAAGGCGACCGTGTCTCCGGCGGCGTGCGCCGGGCGCCCGGACGGCGTCTGTTCGCCGCGGTCGGTGGGGAGCGGGATGCGCTCCGGCAGACCGGCCAGGGTCTTGTCCCAGTGGGCGAGCTGACCGGCCCGCAGGGCGCTGGGCTCGCCGTCGGTGCCCAGCAGTTCGCGCTGCCACAGGGTGAAGTCGGCGTACTGCGTGGGCAGTGGCGGCCAGTCGGGGGCGGCACCGGTGACGCGCGCCCGGCAGGCGGTGGCGAGGTCCGCCAGGAGCCGGGGCAGCGAGGCGCGGTCGCAGGCGATGTGGTGGAGCAGCAGGAGCAGCGTCTGCCCGCGCGCGGGCTCGGTGGTGAAGAGAACGGTACGGAGGGGGAGTTCGCTCTCCAGGTGGAAGGGGCGGCCCGCCGCGGCGCTCAGCGCGTCCGGAAGCCGGTCCGGGGCGACGGGTTCGACGACGAACACCGGGCGCGCCGCCGTGACCGGCAGGATGTGCTGGACGGCTTGGCCGTCCCGCTGCCGGACAAGGGTCCGCAGCGGCTCGTGCCGGGCCGTGAGGTCGCCCAGGGCGGCACGGAGCGCTTCCTGGTCCAGCTCGCCGTCCCAGCGCAGCACCAGGGGGACGTTGTACGTGCTGTCGGGGCCGGCGAGCCTGTGCAGGAACCAGAAACGCCGTTGGCCGAAGGAGAGCGGGACCGGCTCGGCGCCCCGGTCCTCGGCGCGCGGAAGCGGGGGCCGGAGCCGGGGCCCCGATGCGGCGAAGGGGTCGTCCGGATGGCCTGTGCCGCCCAGACGAGCGGCGAGCCCGGCGACCGTCGGGTGGGCGAAGACGTCCCTGACATCCAGCTCCGCGCGGGTGCCGAGGCCGGCCCGGCGCACCAGGGTGACCAGCCGTGTCGCCCGCAGGCTGTCGCCGCCCAGATCGAAGAAGTCGTCGTCGGCGCCGACCTGTTCCACGGCCAGCAGGTCGGCGTACAGCCCGGCCAGCCCGACCTCCAGCGGCGTCCGCGGGGCGCGTGACGGCAGGTGCGCGCCGGCGCGGGGTGCGGGGAGCGCCGCCCGGTCCACCTTCCCGTTCGGGGTGAGCGGCAGACTGTCGAGCGGGACGAACAGGGACGGGACCAGATGCGCCGGAAGCCGCTCGCGCAGCCGCTCCCGCACCCGGGCGAGAGCCGCTGCGGGATCGTGCGCCGCCTCCCGGGTGAGGACGACATGGGCCACCAGCCGTGCGGCCCCGTCTGCCCCGTCGGCCCCGTCGGCTCCGTCGGCTCCCCGGCCGTCGTCCGTCCCGGAGTGGTCCGGCCCCCGCGGGACAGCGGAGGTCGCCAGCACGGCGCCGCCCGCCACGCCGGGGGCGGCCAGCAGCGCCGCCTCGACCTCGGCCGGCTCGATCCGGAAGCCACGGATCTTGACCTGGTCGTCCGCCCTGCCGAGGTACTCCAGTGAGCCGTCCCGACGGGCCCGCACGAGGTCGCCCGACCGGTACAGCCGGGACCCGGCGGGGCCGAAGGGGTCGGCCACGAAGCGCTGCGCCGTCAGTGCGGGGCGGTGGAGATAGCCCCTGGCCACACCGGCACCCCCGACATACAGCTCACCGGCCGCCCCGGGCGGCACCGGGCGCAGCCCGCTGTCCAGCACGTACAGCCGGGTGCCCGCGACGGCCTTGCCGATCGGCACCGTCGGTGCCCTGCCGTGGTGGTGGTCCAGGTCGAGCCGGGTGGAGAGGACCGCGGTCTCGGTGATGCCGTACATGTTGACCAGCACGGGCGCGGAGTCCTGGTGCCGCCCGTGCCAGGAACGCACGACGGCCGGAGAGAGCGCCTCACCGCAGAAGACGACCCAGCGCAGGGCCAGTTCCCGCCCCCGCTCCGGTTCTTCGGCGTCGGCCCGCTCCAGCGACCGGAAGGCGGACGGCGTCTGGTTGAGCACCGTCACCCGCTCCCGTACCAGCAGGTCGAGGAAGGCGCGGGGGGAGCGGCTCACCTCGCGGGGTACGACCACCAGTCGGCCGCCGTGGGTGAGGGCGCCCCACATCTCCCACACGGAGAAGTCGAAAGCACAGGAGTGGAACATCGTCCAGGTGTCGTCGGGTCCGAACCCGAACCCGGCGGCGCCGGCCCCCAGCAACGCCACCGGACCGCGGTGCGGGACCACCACGCCCTTGGGGCGGCCGGTGGATCCCGAGGTGTAGATGACGTAGGCGGCATGATCGGGCGTCAGCGGCGCGATGCGGTCCGCGTCGGTGATGTCGGCGTCGCTGCCCGCGGGGCCGGTGTCGCTGTCCGCGGGGCCGGTGTCGCTGTCCGGCCGGTCGGGGTCGGTCGTCGCGGGCGTGGTCACGTTCGGGTGTGGGTCCGGGGCGGCTCCGGTCGGGTCTGTCGTGGAGAGCACGCAGAGCGGCTGGGCGTCGGCGAGGATCCGCTCCGTGTGCTCGGCGGGCCAGCCCGTGTCCAGGGGGAGGTAGGCGGCGCCGGTCTTGGACACCGCCAGGATCGCGGTGACCATGTCCACGGAGCGGGGCAGCAGGACGGCGACGGTGCGTTCGGGTCCCGCGCCGCGCCGGATCAGTGTCCTGGCCAGCCGGTTGGCGCGCGCGTTGAGTTCGGCATAGGTGAGCTGCCGGTCACCGTGGCCGACCGCCGGGGCGTGCGGGGTGCGCGCGGCCCAGTGCTCGAACAGCTCGGGGAGGGTGCGGGGCGAGAGGGGTTCGGAGGTGCCGACGCCCGGTACGAGCAGCCTGCGCTCCTCCGGTGCCAGCAGATCCAGCTCTCCGACAGGGCGCCCGGGTGCGTCGATCAGCTGGTCGAGCAGACGTACACAGCGACCGGCCTCGGCCGCGACCTCCTCGGGCTCGTACCGCCCGGCCTCGGCATGCACCTCCACCATCAGGCCGGCCCGGCCGCGTTCCGGCCTGACCATGACGGAGAGGTCCTCCACCGCGCCGGTGTTGAGCTGTCTGAGGGTCATCGGCCGTCCGGCGAATCCGCGCCCGAAGCTGAAGGGGACGATGTTCGCGATCAGTCGGTACGGCGCGTGCGCGGACCCGGTGAGGCCGAGGTCACGGCGGAGGTCCTCGTACCGGTAGCGCTGGTGGTCGAGGGCGAGGGTGGTCGCCGCACCGACGGTCCGGACCAGTTCGGCGGCCGGCCGGCGCGGGTCGACCGGTACCCGCAACGGGAGCACGTTCGACGCCGCGCCGGTCACCGCGCCCGCCGTCTTGTAGGTGCGGCCGGCCACCGGGAACCCCACGACGACCTCGTCGCCCCCGCCGCCGCGGGCATGGTCCAGCAGGACCGCCGAGGCCGTCGCCACCACCGTCCAGGGGACGTCGAGTTCGCGGGCGCGGGCGCGGAGGGCGGCCACCCGGTCCTCGGGCAGCCGGGACTCCGCGCGCACCGGCGCCCCGCCCGTCCCTCCGGTGTCGCTCCGGCCAGGTGCGGTTGGCCGGGACCCACCCGGCCCGGCGGCTCCCGGCCAACCGGCCATCCGCGCCGTCCAGAACGCACGGTCGGTTTCGAAGTCCGGTGTGCGGCGGTAGGCCTGTTCCGCGTCGAGCAGGGTGTCCAACGGCATCCGGTGGCCGGGCTCCGGGGACTCGCCGCGCTCCAGCGCCGCGTAGATCTCGCCGAGCCGCCGGGCGAACAGCGCCAGGCCGAAGCCGTCCACCACCAGGTGATGGACGAGCAGGTACCAGCAGACCCGGTCCTCGGCGAGGCGCAGGAACGCGGTCCTGAACACCGGACCGTTCTCCAGGTCGAGCGGGCGGGGCAGGTCCGCCCGCATCCAGTCCAGCGCGGCGGCCATCGGCGCGGGTTCCCGCCGGAGGTCGACGACCGGCACATGCCAGGCGGGGAGCGGGCCGGCCCACTGCCTCGGCTCCCCGGAGGCCGTGACGGCGAACCGCGACCGGAACGGCTCGGTCTCCGCGACGGCGAACCGGAAAGCCGCCTCGTACAGCTCCGGATCGAGGTCTCCCGCGATCTCGAACGCACTCGCCAGCTGGTACCGGACCGGAGGCGCCAGCTGCCGCGCCCACCAGATCCCGGACTGCATCGTGGTGAGCGGCGCCGACCGGTGATCCGGCGCGTGCCCGTGCTCCGGCTCGTTGCTCACGGAGTGTTCACCGACCCCTTCTGTGGTGTCCTGACGGCCCACCGTTCGACGAGTACGCGGCCGATGTCGCCGAGTGCGGCGGGGCGGCCCAGCTCCGCGTGCGTGCGGTCGACCGGCAGGATCTCCAGCTCCCCCTTGACCAGCGGGCGCCACAGACCGAGCGCGGTCTCGCGCGCGTGGCCCCGCGCGGTGAACATCACGCCGTTCCCGCCGAACGGGCGGGGCCTGTGCAGGCCGGCGAGCCGTACGTTGTTGGCGCAGACCCGGGCCAGCGCGGCGATCCGCCGCTCGTCGAACGAGGCCAGCAGTCCCTCCCGCGCACGGATGACCTCCACGAACCGCGGATACGTCAGCGGTTCACCGGCCCACAGGGAAGGGTCGTAGCCGAAGAACTCCAGGAGCATCGCGAGGACGTCCCGGTCGGCGTCCGGACCCGGCGCGGCCTCGGGGTGGGCGTCGAGGATCGCCAGCGTCTCCACCGACGCGCCGCTCTCCTCCAGCTGCACCGCCATCTCGTGGGCGACCACTCCCCCGAAGGACCAGCCGAGGAGGTGGTAGGGGCCGGTGGGCCGGACGGACCTGACATGGTCCAGGTAGTCCGCCGCCATCTCCGCGACGGAGGCCGGCAGCGCCTCGGTGCCGTCCAGGCCCCGGGCCTGCAGGCCGTACACCGGCCGAGCGGTGCCGAGCGGCGAGGTGAGTCCCGCGTAGCCCCAGGAGAAGCCCGCCGCCGCGTGCACGCAGAACAGCGGCGCCTGGTCGCCCGACTCCCGCAGCGGCAGCAGGACTCCGATGTCGCTGTCGGACGTCTCCTGGACGCCGCCCCATCCGCTGCCCGCGGTGGCGGGCTCGGCGGCCGCCTCGGCCGACCGTGCGGTGGAGCGCCGCACGGGCCGGTTCGTCTCCCGCACGACCCGGGCCAGCGCTCCGGCCGTCTTGTGTTCGAGGACGTCCTGCGGGGTGAGGTGAAGACCCACCCGGCGCAGTCGGCTCACCACCTGGACCGACATCATGCTGTCGCCGCCGAGCTCGAAGAAGCTCGCGTCGGCGGCGACCTCGGGGAGCCGGAGCACCTCGCGGAACACCCGCGCCACCTGCTCCTGTCGCGCTCCGTCGGCGGCGGGCGCGGCGGGGCGGGGCTCTTCCCGGCCGAAGGCGGGGGAAGGGCCGTCCGCCAACGGCCTGACGCCTGCCGGCGGTTTCTCGCGGTCGAGCTTGCCGCTGCCCGTACGCGGCAGTGCGGAGGCGGCCGCCAGTTCGGCCGGGACCAGATGGGCCGGCAGCCGCTCGGCCACCCACTCCCGCAGCTCGCGGCGGCCGGGGACGCGGGCTCCCGCCGCGGGCACCAGGTAGGCCACGAGCCGGGCGTCGCCGCTCGCCCCCTTTCGGACACAGGCCATGGCCTCGGTGACGGCCGGGTGCCCGGCGATCACCGCCTCCACCTCGCCGGGTTCGACGCGGAAACCGTTGACCTTGACCTGGTCGTCCGCGCGGCCGAGGAAGTCGAGCTGCCCGTCGGGGCGCCGCCGGGCCAGGTCACCGGTCCGGTACATCCGCTCGCCGGACGGACCGAAGGGGTCGGCGACGAACCGCTCCGCGGTCAGCCCCGGCCGGCTCAGGTATCCCCGGGCGAGGCTCTCCCCCGCCAGATACAACTCGCCCTGGCGGCCTGCCTCCACCCGGCGGAGAGAGCCGTCGAGCACATAGGCGCGTACGTGGTCCAGCGGCCGTCCGATGGGCGGTGCACCCTCCGCCACGGGACCGCCGCCCACGCGGGCGGCGGCACGGGCGGGGGCCACGGCGGCATGAACGCCGGCCGCAGTGACATGAACGGGAGCCGCAGTCGCATGGCCGGGAGCCGCGGCCGTCTGGC